>CAVWJU010000001.1:0-534279 GCA_963755275.1 uncultured Solirubrobacteraceae bacterium
CTCGCCCGCGCGCGCAGCCGCCAGGGCACGCCAACCGTCGCCGTGCCCGCCTAGTCGTCAACGAGAGGAGCCGTCGCATGCCCAAGAACCTGTTCCCGCTGGACAACACGAAGAAGTTCACCGACCAGAAACACGTCGGGCACAACCGCTGGCATCCCGACATCCCCGCCCCCGTGAGCATCAAGCCCGGCGACGTGTTCCGCGCCGACTGCCGCGAATGGTTCGACGGTGCGATCAAGAACGATGATTCGGCCGAGGACGTCCGCCACGCCCCGCTGCCCGGCGTGCACGTGCTGAGCGGGCCGTTCCATGTCGAAGGTGCCGAGCCGGGCGACCTGCTGATGGTCGACATCCTCGAGATCGACGCCTGCGACCAGGAGGACGAGGGCCCGTTCTCGGGTATGGGCTGGGGCTACACCGGCGTCTTCGCGAAGACCAACGGCGGCGGCTTCTTGACCGACCGCTTCCCTGACGCCTACAAGGTGATCTGGGACTTCACGGGCGATGTCGCGACCTCGCGCCACATCCCCGAGTGCTCGTACGTCGGCATCCACCACCCCGGCCTCATGGGCACCGCGCCGTCGGCGGAGCTGCTGGCGAAGTGGACCAAGCGCGAGACGGACCTGATCGCCACCGACCCGGACCGCGTGCCCCCGCTCGCACTCCCGCCGCTGCCCGACAGCGCGATCCTCGGCACGCTCGAGGGCGACGAGTTCGACCGCGTCGCCGCCGAGGCGGCCCGTACCGCCCCGCCGCGCGAGAACGGCGGCAACCAGGACATCAAGAACTTCACCGCCGGCACGCGGGTCTTCTATCCCGTCTTCGTGCCCGGCGCGAAGCTCTCCTTCGGCGACCTGCACTTCTCGCAGGGCGACGGCGAGATCACGTTCTGCGGCGCAATCGAGATGGGCGGGTTCATGGACCTGCACGTCGACGTGATCAAGGGCGGCATGGAGACCTACGGGATCTACGAGAACGCGATCTTCATGCCGGGCCTGCGTGACCCGCAGTACTCGGAGTGGATCGCGTTCTCCGGCGTCTCGGTCGACCTCGACGGCAAGCAGCACTACCTGGACTCGCAACTCTCCTACGAGCGCGCCTGCCACCACGCGATCGACTACCTCATGAAGTTCGGCTACTCCGACATCCAGGCGTACATGATCCTGGGCTCGGCGCCGATCGAGGGCCGCTTCTCGGGCGTCGTCGACATCCCGAACTCGTGCGCGACGGTCTACATCCCGCGGCGGATCTTCGACTTCGACGTCGCCCCGGGCCCCGGCAAGCCGCACCAGGTCAAGCAGGGAGTCCAGGTCCCGCGGTCGGCGAACTGATGGCGATCTACGAGTACCGCTGCGAGGCCGACGGGGCGTTCGAGGTCGTGCTGCCGATCGGCACGGCCCCGGCGTCGGTCGCCTGCCCGGAGTGCGCGAGCGAGTCCGCGCGAGTCTTCACCAACCCGATGCTCGGCTCGTTCGCGCCGCGCGAGCTGGTCGCGGCGCTCAACCACGAGGAGAAGACGCGGCACGAGCCGGACGTCGTGACGTCGCTGCCGCCCGCCCGCGGGCGCAAGCGGACGCCGGTGCTGCCGCTGACGCCGACCCTGCGGCGGCTGCCGCGGCCGTAGCGACCCGGCCCAGGTGGTGGACAACGCGGGCGCGCCCGAGCGGCGCGCCCGTGTTGCGTCACACCGCGTCCCGGCTCACGGGGGCGGCAGAAAGTCGACGTCGTGCTCGGCCGAGACGCGCACGACCTCCTCGGGGTCGGTCATGTCGTGCAGCCGGTCGAAGAGCTCCTTGAGCCGGCCCGCGGGCGATACCCAGAACAGGCAGCGCGCCGGCCGCTGCGAGCTGTTGTAGTAGGCGTGCGGAATGCCGCGCGGCAGCTTGACCAGCGACCCGGCCGGGGCTGGGTGACGTGTGCCGTCGAGCTCGACTTCGAGCTCACCCTCGATCACGTGGATGAACTCGTCCTGCCCGGGATGGATGTGCGGCGGCACGGACGTCCCGGGCGGATCGTAGGTCTCGAACACGAACGTCGATTCCGCCCAGGCGCGGTTCCAATAGGTGTGCCCGAGAATGTTCCATTCCGACCCCTCCTGAGGCGGAGAGATCCCTCCCTCGAGCTGGCCGGCGCTCATGTGTTCCCCTCTCGTCAGTCGTCGTCAACCGCAGAGTGTCGCTGATGCGATAGCCGACGTGAAGTTCAGCGTTGAACGTGCGACCAGGCACTATCCCTGGAGGTGCCGCCAGGTCATGAGCGCGCCGAGCGCGGCCACGACGGCGACGATGAGCGACGCCGAAGACATCGCGTGGACGAAGGCCTCGCGCGCGCTGACCGCGACGAGGTCGCCGACGTGGACCGCCGCGCCCAGCGAGTCGCGGGCGGCGGCGGGAACGTCGGCGGGCAGGCGGTTCGTGTACAGCGCCGATGTCACGCTGCCGACGACGGCGACGCCGAGCGCGCCGCCGAGCTCGCGGGTCGTGTCGTTGACCGCGGAGCCGATGTTGGCCCGCGCAGCCGGCAGTGCGTTCATGATCGACTCGGTCGCGGGCGCGCCCGCGAGACCCATGCCGGCGCCCATGAACACGAAGGCGACGGCCAGTCGCCCGTAGCCGGTGTCCGTCGCGATGGTCGCGGCGACGGCCAGACCCGCCGCGAACACGAGCATGCCGAGCGTCGCGACCCGCCGGGTCCCGAACCCGGCGACCAGCCGGCCGGACAGCGAGGCGAAGACGATCATCGCGCCGGCGTACGGAAGGACCCGGATGCCCGCCTCGGACGGCGAGAAGCCGAGCACGAACTGCAGGTACTGGGTGGACAGGAACAGGAACCCGAAGAGGGCGAAGAAGAGCACCATGACCGCGGTGCTCGCGGCACTGAAGCGCGGGTTGCGGAACAGCGTCAGGTCGAGCAGCGGCTCGGCGATCCGGCGTTGCCGCCGGACGAAGGCGCCGAGGAGCACGAGCGCGGTGACTGCGCCGACGACCGCCGGCGGGGACGTCCAGCCCTCCGACGGCGCCTCGATGACCGCGTACACCAGCGCGATCAATCCGGCGCCGGACAGCGCCGCGCCGGTCCAGTCGAGGCGCCCCGCGTCCGCGTGGCGGGACTCGGGGATCGCGCGGCGCCCGACGACGATCGCCACCACGCAGAGCGGGACGTTGACCAGGAAGATCGAGCCCCACGAGAAGGTGTCGAGCAGGAACCCGCCGGCGACCGGGCCAAGGGCGACGCCGAGGCCGGCGGTCGCCGCCCAGATGCCGACCGCGGTCGCGCGCTCGCGCTCGTCGGGGAACACGCTGACGAGCAGTGACAGGGTCGCGGGCATGATGAAGGCGGCGCCCGCGCCCATCACCGCGCGCCAGGCGATCAGGGCTTCCACATTCCCGGCGAACGCCGCCGCCGCCGAGCTCGCGCCGAACACTGCGAGGCCGGCGAGGAGCGTGCGGCGGCGCCCGTATCGGTCCCCGAGCGCGCCGGCGAGCAGCAGCAACCCCGCGAACGCGAGCGTGTAGGCGTCGACCACCCACTGCAGCTCGCTCACGTCGGCGTCGAGCTCCCGCACCAGCGTGGGGAGGGCGACGTTGACGATCGTGTTGTCGACGACGATCGCGAGCAGGCTCAAACAGAGGACGCCGAGCGCGATCCAGCGCGAGCCGGTCATGACGTCAGCGCGGGCGTGGCCGCGACGTCCGCGGTCCGGCGCTCGCGCGCGAGGAGCACGATCCCGAAGGCGATCAGCCACAGGCTCCAGAGGATGTAGCCGATGAAGTTCGCGGTGTCGACCACCGGGAGCTCGAGCGGCGAGAGGACGCCGACGAGCACCAGCGCCGCAGACGCGACGCCGAGCGTGGCGAACCAGCGTCCGGCGAGCGTGCGTCCGAGCGCGACGACCACGAGCACGGTCCAGACCGCGGTGAGGAGGTAGCCGACGGTCTCGCCGATCGCGGTGCCGAGGATCTCGCCCGCGGTCTCGAACGCGTCGCGGTTGCCGGAGGCCGCGTAGCCCGGCACGAGGATCGGCCAGCGCAGCAGCCCGACGACCTGCACGAGCGCGGCGGCGATCCCGACCCCGACCGCGATCCGCATCACGCGCCGGTCCGACAGCCGGCCGACGCCGACGGCGATCGGCGCGAGCAGCGCGGCCGACAGCGCGAGCACCGTGAACCAGGCGCTGACCGCGCCCTCGTGCTCGCGGAAGGACGCGAGCACGTCGGTCGCCGGTTCGTCGAGCACGTCCGGGTAGTTGAAGATCGAGCCGAGCGCGGTGAACGCGACGTTCGCCAGCACGGCGGCGAGATGAGCAGGACAGCGGTGCGCTTGCGGTTCATGGCCGCTCCTTGTCCGACGTGGTCTGGTGGTGGTTGGCGTCGGCGATCCAGGCCACGAGGACGCTGTCCGGATGGTCGACGAGGTGGTCGCGGGCGAGCGCGTCGACGAGGTCGCGGTCGCCGCGCCGGTGCGCGATGGCGATGGCCACGAGCTGGCGATCGCGGGTCGTCGCGGCCAGGGCGCAGCGCGCGCCAGGAGCCGCTCGGCGTCGGGCGCGAACAGCGACGCGACGACGAGGATCGCCGGGTCGTCGCTGTCGCGCGACGACTCGACGATCGCCGCGACCGCCGCCGCGTCGCCCACGACCAGCTGGTGGAGAAGCGTCGTCGGCGGCATTGCGGCCACCATCGCGACGACCGCTGACAGCGCGCTGACAGCAGGCTGGCGCCGACGTAGACTCGCGCGGTGCTGGAGTTCTCCGTACTCGGGCCGGTCGAGGTCTCCTGTGACGGCCGGCCCGTGCCGGTGCCGGGCGGGAAGACCGCGGAGCTGCTCGTGCGGCTGGCGCTCGACGCGGGGACCGCGGTCAGCGCCGACCGGCTGCTCGACGACCTCTGGGGCGGCACCGCCACCCGGCGCAACACGCTCCAGTCCAAGGTCGCCAGGCTGCGGCGCGCGCTGGCCGATCCCGCGGCGATCGACGGCGCCTACCGGCTCGACGCCGACCCCGGCCAGGTCGACGCGCTGTGCGTGCTGCGCGACGCGGCGGCCGCGGCGCGGCGCCTCGACGCCGGTGACGAGCACGGCGCGCGCGAGCTCAGCACCGCGGCCCTCGAGCGCTTCCGCGGCGACCTGCTGCCCGCGGCCGGCGAGTGGGCGGCGCCGCACCGTGTCGGACTCGAGGAGGCGCGCGCCAAGCTCCTGGAGACGCAGCTGGCCGCACGGCTGCGGCTCGGGGAATCGGTCATCGCGGAGCTCGAGACCGCGATCACCGCCGAGCCGTATCGGGAGGCGCTGTGGGAGCTGCTGATCACGGCCCTCTACCGCGCGGGCCGTCAGAGCGACGCGCTGGGGGCCTACCAGCGCGTGCGCACCACGCTCGCCGACGAGCTCGGGCTCGAGCCCGGCCCGCGCCTGAAGGAGCTCGAGCTCAAGGTCCTGCAGCACGACTCCGCGCTGCGCGCGCCGCCGGTCGGCAACCTGCCGTCGCTGCAACCCGACCTCGTCGGCCGCGACGCCGAGATCGCGCAGCTCGCGCAGCTGATCGCGAGCCACCGTCTGGTCGAGGTCGTCGGCCCCGGCGGCATCGGCAAGACGGCCATCGCGATCGCGACTGCGAGCACGCTGTCCGGCACCGTGTGGCTCGTGCGGCTCGAGGCGGCGACGACCCCCGACGAGGTCGTGGACGCGGTGATCGCGGCGCTCAGCGTGAGCGGCGGCGAGCCGGCGCTCCTCGAACGGCTCCGCTCCGCGCCGGCGGTTCTCGTCCTCGACAACTGCGAGCACGTCCGGGACCCGGCGGCGGCCCTTGCGGTCCGCCTGCTCGACGCGGCGCCCGCGCTGCGGATCCTCGCGACGACCCAGGTCCCGCTCGACGTCGACGGCGAGATCGTCCATGAGCTCGCGCCGCTCGAGCTCGACCACGCGGTCGAGCTGTTCACGCGACGCGCGGCGCGTCCCGGCGACGACCCGACCGGGCTGTGCCGCGCGCTCGACGGGCTCCCGCTCGCGATCGAGCTCGCCGCGGCGCGCACGAAGACGCTGACGGTCGACGAGATCGCCCGCCGCCTCGACAACCGCTTCAACGTCCTCAGCGACCCGACGAGCCGCAAGCCCGAGCGCCGCCGCGCGCTCAAGGCGACGATCGCGTGGAGCTACGACCTCCTGTTCCCCGACGACAAACGCGGGCTGTGGGCGCTGGCCACGTTCGCGGGCGGCGCGCCGCTGGCGGCCGTCGAGGCGGTGCTCGAGGCGCTCGACGTGCCCGCACCCGCCGCGATCGACGTCCTCGGGCGACTCGCCGCACGGTCACTCGTCATCGTCGACGGCGACCGCTACCGGCTGCTCGACAGCATCCGCGCCTTCGCGCTCGAGGAGATGGGCGACCAGACGCAGCCGGGCTTCGACGCGCACGCCGCCTGGTACGCGGCGGCGGCGAGGAAGTCCACGGCCGGCGTGCGCAGCGCCCGCCAGGCCGAGTACCTGGCGTTCGCGCGCGCCGAGCGGGCGAACATCGACGCGGCCCTGGCGTGGGACGCGGCGCACGATCCGCCTCGTGCGCTGGCCATCGCACGCGGCTTCGGGTGGGCGTGGATCGTTCTCGGCGACCACCGCGGCGCCCAGCGCCTGCTCGCCGCGCTCGAGGCCGCCGGCGACTGCGCTCCCGCCGCCGAGCGGGCCGACGCGCTGCTGCTGGCGGCGTGGATCGAGGCCTCATCGGGCGATCTCGAGCTGGCCCGGCGTCACGTCGCCGACGCCGCCGCCCTGGCCGACGACCCGGACCTCGCGGGCCGCTGCGCGTACTACCTCGCCTACGTCGTGTCACATCACGGCGACTGGGAGCAGGCGCTGGAGCTGACCGCCCGCGCCCGTGCGCTCTACGACCGGCTCGACCGCCCGTGGGATCAGGCGGCGATCGCGCTCTTCGCCGCGCGCGCAGCGATTTCGGCCGGCGACACCGATCGTGCCGCCGACGCCCGCGACCAGGTCGAGCACTGGCTCCGAACCGTCGACGACCCGTGGCTGGTCGTCCGGCGCGACGCAATGCTCGGCGAGCTCGCGCGCGTCGAGCATCGCTTCCAGGACGCCGTCGACCACATCGCCCGCGCCGCGGCGACCTCCGGCCGCCTCGGGTTCCGGCAGACCGAGGCCTACCAGCTCACGAGCCTCGGCCGTGCGCAGTGCCAGGCCGGCGACTACGAGGCCGGTGCGGAGACCTTGGCGCGCGCGATCGCCAAGGCGGAGGCCACGGGCGATGTCCGGCTGGCCGCGCTCGGGCGGGTCCATCTCGGGCGCGTGCTGCGCTCACTCGACCGCACGGCGCAGGCGCGCGCCGCGCTCGAGCGGGCGGCGGAGTTCCACCGCCGCGCCGGCGGCGGCGAGCAGGAACGGCTCGGGGACTGCCTGCTCGCGGCGCTGGACGCCGCCGAGGGGGACCCGCGAGCGCACGCGCGCCTGCAGCTGCTGCTCGACGCCGCGCGCGAGGAGGACGACGCGCCGGTCGAGGTCTTCGCCCTCGACGCGCTGGGGCGGCTGACCGGGGATGCCGCACTCCACGAGCTCGCCGACCGCCGCATGGCGGCGGCCTCGCACTTCATCACCGAGCGGGATCGAGTCGACCGCCGCGCTGGTGCGCGACGACGAACGCAATGAGCCCACCGACGACGATGGCGATCCCGGCGGCCTGCCGCCCGTTGATCACCTCGCCGAGGATCAGGAACGACCAGATCACGGCCAGTGCGGGCTGCGCCTGCTGCGCGATGCCGATCGTCCCGATCTGGATCGTCTTCTGCGCGTAGACCAGCAGCCCCTGCGCCGTGATCCCACTGGTGAGCGTGAGGATGATCGTGTACGTCCAGCCGGTCCCGCTCACTTCCAACACGTCGCCGTGCACGAGGGCGATCGGCGCGACGGCAAGCGCCGCGATCGGGCAGATCGTCGCCATGAAGGTGGTCACGTCCATCTGCCGGCGGAAGTGCCGGGTCGAGGTGACGTAGGCCACGAGCAGCAGCATCGCGATCACCCCGAAGACGTTGCCCTCCCGCGAGGCGTCACCGCCGGGCGGCGCGCTCAGCAGCACCACGGCCACGCCTGCGAACGCGATCAGCGCGAACGCGATCGCGCGCGGGTTGATGTACTCGTCGAACAGCCAGGCTCCCGCCGGCACGATCAGGAACGGGGCGAGCGAGCCGATCAGGGCGGCGTTGGCCACGCTGTTGTGCGTCGCCCCCGCGAAGAACACGGCCAGGTTGAGGCCGAAGAAGACGCCCGGCAGCCACACCTGTCGCACGTCGTCCCGCGTCACCCGCCGTCCGGTGCTCCACAGGACGAGGTTCCACAGCACGCTCACCATCAGCATCCGCCAGAACGCGACCAGCACGCCGGGCGTCTCCGCGCGCTTGACGAGGGTCGAGCTGAGCGAGAAGGCGGCCACCAGTCCGATGACCGCGAGGACCCCCAGCGTCTTCGCGCTCAGGCCGGCCGGTGGGTGCGCCCCCTGAGGGACGCCGGTCGCGGTGCTCACCTGCGCACCGTATCCGCACCCTGAGGTTCAGGAGCGGGCGTCGAACCGCGGCCCGTGAGCCGCCGTTCGACCCGGGCGGCTATAGGTCGCGCTTGTGCCGCAGCCCCAACCCTGCGACCAGAAGGATCGGCAGGCCGAAGGCGAGGAAGAGCAAGAGCACAAGGGCCACGGGGCCGAGGGCGATGCCGAGTGCGATCAGCACAGGCAGCGCCAAGACAAAGAGGACGACTCCCATCAAGACCTTCATCTCGAACCACCTCCTGCACCGCTTCGGTCTCGCGGAGCGTATGCCGCGAGGCTGCGCCGGACATCCGGTGAAGCAGGCAGTTCGGTTGCGGATGAATACGGTCAACCGCGTGACGCTCCGGCGTGTGGCGCTCCCAGGAGGCGGCCGCGCCCACGCCGCCCAACCGAGGAATACCCCCGTCGGACGCGGCGTCGTTGGTGTCGACGCTCACCACAGGCTTCAGACTCGGAGCGCGTAGGGTTCCGACGCGACCGAAACTAAGGTGCAGGGCCTTGCCTGCCGTAATCACGAGGAGAGGTCGCATGCACGAGACCCCGCCGGCCGCCGTCCCGGACTTCGAGGCTCTACGCCGCTGCTGGCATCCCGTCGGCTACGCGCGCGAGTTCGCGGACGCGCCGCGCCGGGTGCGGCTGCTCGGCGAGAACATCGCGATCTGGCGCGATTCGGGCGGCGCGCCGCATGCGCTGCGGGACCTGTGCATCCACCGCGGCACCGCGCTCTCGCTCGGCCGCGTGGTGGGCGATCGCCTGATGTGCCCGTACCACGGCTGGCAGTACGGGGCGGACGGCGTCTGCAGGCTGATCCCGCAGCTCGCGGACCCGACCCGGGTGCCGGGCAAGGCGCGGGTCGACGCCTACACGTGCCAGGAGCGCTACGGCCTCATGTGGGTGGCGATGGACGAGCCGCGCTGGGAGCTCCCCGAGATCCCTGAGTTCGGCTCGGACGAGTGGACGCTGGTGGAGACCGGCCCGTTCGCGTGGAACTCCGATGCCTCGCGCCAGCTCGAGAACTTCACGGACTTCGGGCACTTCCCGTGGGTGCATCCGGGGCTGCTCGGGGATCCGGCGCGCCCGGTCGTCCCCGATCACTCGGTCGACATCCACGGCCACGTCCTCCACTACAAGATCGTGCGTCCCGAGGCGCCGAACACCGACGACTTCCCGGTCTTTCAGAACGAGGTCGTCGAGCGGCCCGAGCGCCGCAGCCGCTACGAGCTGCATCTCCCGTACACGATCCTGCTCAGGCTGGGCTGGGGCGGAAAGGCCGGGATGGTCTACTTCTTCGCCTCCCAGCCGGTCGACGAGGATCGGTGCGTCGGCTATCTGGTGATCGGCCGCAACTACGCGCCTGAGCAGCCGGCCGCGGTGCTGCAGGACTTCGAGGACACGATCTTCAACCAGGATCAGCTCGTCGTCGAGTCCCAGCGGCCGGAGCGCGTGCCGTTCGACCTCGCCGCCGAGATGCACTTGAAGTTCGACGCCGTCGCGATCAACTACCGCAAGGCGATGCGCGACAACGGCCTCGCGCGGAGAACTCCGGTGCGCCGCGGGGTAGTCGAGGACCATGAACGAACCGCGCTCGATCAATCTGTCGGCGGCTGAAGCGACCGCGCATGATCCCGGGGTGCTCGATCGCGAAGCCGAGGTCGACGGTGTCCGTTGGGCGCTCGTCGAGTACTCGCCGGGGTGTGGTCGGCAGGAGTGGTGCGAAACGCCGCACGCCGGCCATGTCGTCAGCGGCACGATCGTCTACCGCTTCGAGGACGGTCGCGATCCGCTCGTGGTGGGACCGGGCATGGCGTTCGTGTTGCCCGCGTCGCCGCGCCACCGCGGAACCAACGAGGGCGCGGAGCCGGCGCAGCTGTTCCTGATCGACGCGATCCCGGCACCGTGAGCGTCGCCGTCGCCGTCCAGGAGGACAATTGCGCGCGTGAATGCGACTGAGCTGCGTGCATGGTGTCTCGAACAGACGGGAGCGAGCGAGGACTTCCCGTTCGGGCCCGAGACGTCGGTCTTCAAGGTCGCGGGCAAGATGTTCGCGCTGAGCGCGCTGGATCGCACGCCGCTCGAAGTGAGCGTCAAGTGCGAGCCCGAATTGGCGGTCGCCCTCCGCGACAGCTATCCGGCGATCCGCCCCGGCTATCACCTCAACAAGCGTCACTGGAACACGCTCACGCTCGACGGCAGCCTCTCCGGTGCCCTGGTGCGCGATCTGATCGAGGACTCCTACGACCTCGTCGTCAGCGCGCTTCCGAAGCGCGTGCGCGAGCAACTCGGCTGGAGGCCGGTGACCGACCCATGAGCCGCGGCAGCTCGATCAGTCCGACAGCGCGGTGGCGGTGTCGATCACGGTGGCGAACTCGCCGTGCAGGTTGGTGGCGGTGACGCGCGCGAGCTCGTCGGCGCTGACGACGCTCGCCGTAGGGGTCCGGGCGGTTGAAGGTGTGGGTGGCGTCGAGGACGAAGCGCACGTCGTAGCCGAGGTTGCCGCCGACCCGGGCCGTCGTCTCGCAGCAGTGGTTGGTGGTGATGCCACACAGGTAGATCGTCCGGATGCCTTCGCCGTCGAGCCAGGCCTGCAGCGAGGGCTCGCCGTGGAAGGAAGAGTTGACCGACTTGGTGACGAGCAGGTGCGGGGTCGCCCGTGATGACGTCCTTGAAGGCGTTGCCGGGGGAGCCGGGGGCAAGCGTCGAGCCGGGCTCGACGGAGTCGTGGCGGACGAAGACCAGCGGGCGGTCGTGGCCACGCCAATGCGCGATCAGCCGGGCGATGTTGCGCTCGCAGTCCGGGTTGTTCCGGCGGCCCCACGAGGAGTCGTCGAACGCCCGCTGGACGTCGACGACGATCAGCGCGCTCATGTTGCCACCGCCTGGAGCGGCGCGCCGACGGCCCGTGCGCTGAACGCCGCGATGCGGCCGGCGATGTGCTCGGCATCGTCCGTGACCCAGCCGAGCAGCGCGGAGCCGCGGGTGTGCTGCCACGGGAGTCCGAGGAAGTAGAGGCCGGGGGAGGGCGTGGCGCCGCGCTCGTGAATCGGTGCTCCGCGTTCGTCGAACACCGGCACGTCGATCCAGCCGTGCTCGCGCCTGAAGCCCGTGGCCCAGATCACCGTGCTGGGGGCGAGCGAGCTGCCGTCGGCGAAGCGAACCTCGCGACCGTGGGCCGCGGCGGTCCGGCCGTGGAGGCGAATCCCGCGCCGCCGCGCGCGACGCGGGCTCGAGCCGATCAGCATCTCGCGATCCTTCATCCGGCGCCCGACGCGCGAGTGGACGGTCTTGCGCATCGCCCCGGTCGCGGTCAAGAGCCGGAACAGGTCCGCTCCGAGGACACGTTGGGGCAGCGGAGTCTGCCGTGTGCCGACGGAGAGATGGACGTGGCTCGCGGCGAGCTCCTCGGCGATCTGGTAGCCGGTATTGCCGCCGCCGACCACGAGCACGGGCCCGGAGGGGATCTGCGCGGGATTGCGATAGGCGCTGCTGTGCAGCTGCAGTACGCCGGCGTCCAGCGCGCCTGACACCTGCGGCGTCCGCGGAACCTGGAACGGGCCGGTGGCGACGACCACCTGCCGCGCCTCGAGCGCGCGGTCGCTCAGCTCGACGCGGTACCCCTCGGGAAGGGCGCTCAGCCTCGTCACGCGGCGGCCGTACTCGACGGGCAGGTTCTGCGCGTAGGCGGTGAGGTAGTCGACGACCTCGTCGCGCGTCGGATAGCGGCCGGGGTCGCCGGGGAAGGGCTTGCCCGGGAGGCTGTCGTAGCGCGCGGGCGTGAACAGGCGCAGCGAGTCCCAGCGCTCGCGCCATGCCGCGGCCGGTGTGGCGGCGGCCTCGAGGATGACGAAGCGGCGGCCCTGCTCGGCGAGGAAGTGCCCGGCGGCGAGGCCGGCCTGGCCGCCGCCGATGACGATGACGTCGTAACGGTTCATGGGATCTGGACCTCCATTATCGGGGTGGCCGGCGCATCCACCGCCAATCCGCCCCGGCGAGCCCCGAGCCTGCCACTCACCAAGCGCGAGCTCGAGATCGCGCAGCGGATCGTCGACCGCCAGACCAACCGCCAGATCGCTGAGCGGCTCTTCCTCAGTCCGAAGACGGTCGAGACCCACTCGAGATCACCGCGAAAGTGGGCAGGAACATGCTCGCCGCCATCTCGTTGCAAGCGACGCCCCCGAGGGCTCGCTGTCAGACGGCAGGCCTACTCGTACGGCGCATACCGGCGATGGAGCATGAGCTGGTTGCCATCGGGATCGGCGAAGATCGCCATGTGGCAGACGCCGGTGTCGAACGTGTCGCCGAAGAACTGGACACCCTTGGCCTCGAGCTCGGCGCGCATCGCGGCGACGTCGTCGCAGCGCAGCGGCCACGGGTTGCCCTGCTGCGCGACGAAGGGCATGCCTTGCTTCTCTGGCTCCCAGATCCCGAAGCACGTGTCGCCGGCCCACTGCTCGAACTCGGCGTGCTCGTCCGGCCGCAGCCCCAGCACGTCGCGGTAGAAGGTACGGGAGCGCTCGGGGTCCTGGGTGGGGACGCCGAGGAAGTCGAGTCCTTCGATGACTGGCATTGGGTGAGCTTGTCACGGATTGAGGTCAGGAGCCGACCTCAATGACATGCTTCCCCGGCAGGCTCGCGAGATGGAAACCCGGAGGAGCAGACCCAAATGAGCACCGAGGACCCCCCGCCCACGTACGCCGACCAGGCGGTGATCGACTCGCTGGCCGAGTCAATGGCCGCCGCCGAGGCCGAGCTGGCCGAGGCCGAGGCGACGGTCGCGGCGCTGCGCAAGAAGATCGTGGCGGTCAAGAAGGCGCACGCGCTGCTGACCGGCCAGGAGGCCTCGGGCATGACCGAGGCGCAGCGCGAGAAGGACCGTCAGCGCTTGCGCGAGCGCCGGGCGCGCCAACGGGCCGAGCGTGAGGCCGGCGCCGCGTAGGCGCGGCTCTGACACGGTGCGTGACGGGCTGAGGCGGCGCGACCGTCAGGGCGCCGGCGGACTTGGCGCGGGCGCCGGTGGCGTGGCGGTTGAGGTCTGAAAGAACGTGCTGTCGCCGTGCGTTGGGTGATGGGCGCCCGAGGCATCTTCGACTGTGGCCTCGATCGTCCACTCGGTCGCCTCGGCCACTACGTCCATGATCAGCTGCGAGCCGGTAACCGTTCGTTTGACCGACCACGTGTACGCATCGGGGCGGGAGTGCTGGGCCTTCGCCAGCTCGATCAGCGCCGACTCATCGGGCGGGATCAAGACGGGGATCGGCAACGTCTGCCACTGCGTGTTGCCGTCCTCGAGCACGCGCTCGCCTCGGACGTCGTAGCGATACTGATTGCCGACGGTGGTGCGGCCGGTGTACGTCGTAACCCAGCCGCCGGACGCGGGGAACTTTTTCAGAACCGCGGGATCGGCGAGGACGCTGGCCGGGTCGTTGTCGGGCGGGTTCTGCTGAGTGTGGTTGTACTGCAAGGCGGATCGGTCTTGCGTCTTGATCTTCGACAGCAGCGCCGGCCATTTCTCCTCGGGCACCATCGGATATTTGGCCCGGAACGCCGCCGCCAGTTCGGCGGCGGACTTCACCGCGACGCCGGGCTCCTCGAGGAACAGGTCGCCGAAGGCCTCCTCGACGACTCCGTCGGCGCCGGATTCGAATTGCTGGGCATGGGTGGGAGCGGTGACGCTCGCCTTGCCTCCCAAGGCCACGTCGAGCTCGTCGAGCATCAGCTCGCTGCGCCCGACGCTGCAGCCCTTGATCTCGATCTTCGTCTGATCGTCGATCAGCGTCGTATCGGCCGGCGGCAGTGTGCCCGCGGCGTTGGCCGCCTTGAGCTCGTCGAACTCGGTTCGCGTCTTCCCGCCTACCGGGTCCGTGTCCTTGGCCAGGTCCGCAGCGTCGATCGAGAACATCAGGTCTCCTGAGCTGAACCCGTGGGAGACGATGTAGAGCGTCTCGACCGGCTTGCCGGCGGTGTTGACGTGGGCGATGACCTCGGCGAGCGTGCGTTTGTCGCGGACCATCGTGGCGCCCGGGAGCTGCTGCTCGAAGTGCTCCTTCGCCTGCCCGTAGAAGTCGTCGCTCACGTCTCCCATGAGAAAGACGTACGACACGCGAGGGGGCGGCGTTGGCGCCGTCGCGGGTGCCGACGGCGCGTCGGCGCGCGCGAGCGTGCGGCCCGGGGCGGCCCGGGCCGCGAGCAGCCGGGCGACCGCGTGGTTGCCGGCGGTGCGCTGCAGTGAGAGAACTTGTGCCGGCGTCGGCGGCAGGGCCGGCGCCGCGGTCGGCGTCGGAGGAGGCACACGATGCTCGCGATCGGGAGCGCCGCCGGGTCGATCGAACATGACCCGTATGACCCGCGGACGCGTGACGAGGTTGGCCGATTGGCCGGTTCGACCTCTCGATCACGCGCCGGCCGCGGCCGGAAACGCCTACGGACGAGCTTCGAACACGTGGTTGAAGGGCGTCTCGGCCACGCGCCGGAAGCGCGTGAAGCCGGCCTCGGCCACGACCGCGGCGATCCTCGCCGGGCCGGCCTGCGCGCCGAGCGCCAGCCCGACGTCCTGGGAGAGGGAGGCGGGCGTGCAGAGCAGGGTCGAGAAACCGTAGTAGGCGCGGCCGACCGGGTTGAGGTTGTCCTCGACGCGGTCGCCGGCCGCGGGTTCGACGATCATCCACACGCCGTCGTCCGCCAGCGTGCCGAGGACGTGGCGCGCCGCGCCGACGGGGTCGCCCATGTCGTGCAGGCAGTCGAACATCGTCACCAGCGCGTAGTCCTCGCCCGCGTAGCGGGCGGCCGAAGCGACCTCGAAGTGCGCGCGGTCGCCGACGCCGGCCTCGTGCGCGCGCCGGCGGGCGATCGCGATCGAGCCCTCGTGATAGTCGGACCCGGAGAACTCCGAGTGGGGGAAGGCCGTGGCCATCAGGATCGTCGAGGCGCCGTGGCCGCAGCCGACGTCGGCGACGCGGGCGCCTTGCTCGAGCCGCTCGACGACGCCGTCGAGCGCCGGCAGCCAGGCACCGATGAGGTTCGCGTTGTAGCCGGGGCGGAAGAACCGCTCGCAGCCATCATGGACGTGCTGGTTGTGTTCGTGCCAGCCGACGCCGGCGCCGCTGCGAACGGCCTCGGTGATCCGCGGCGAGTCGAGGATGGAGCCGACCGCGAGCTCGAAGAATCCCGGTAGGTAGGCCGGGCTCGACTCGTCGGTCAGCGCCAGCGCCTGCTCGGGCGCGAGGCTGAACCGGCCGTCGCGGTGCTCGACGTACCCGCCGGCGGCCTGGGCGTTCAGCCACTCGCGAACGTAGCGCTCGCGGGTGCCGGTCCGCTCGGCGAGCTCGGAGGGGGTGAGGGTGCCGGCAGCCGCCAGCGCACGGTAGAGGCCGAGCCGGTCTCCCATCACGACGAGCGCGGCGTTCAAGGCGCCACCGACCTCCTCGACGGCGCGCATGACGAACTGCTCGAGCTTTGCGGTGTCCAGCGGTGGGTGGTCGGCGATCGCCATGTGGCACTCCTCCGGGTCGCGGTGCGACCAAGCCTCTCCGGCGTCACCATTACTTGCAATCACGACATGTACAGGTCTATAAGTCGCACTGATGCTCGACGTCCGCAGGTTGCGCGTGTTGTCGGAGATAGCGACTCGCGGCTCCTTCTCGGCGGCCGCCGAGGCGTTGTCCCTGACGCAGTCGGCGGTGAGCCAGCACATCGCCGCGCTCGAGCGCGAGGTCGGCACGCCGGTGGTCGAGCGCGGTTCGCGTCCGGTCGCGCTGACCGAAGCCGGGCACGCGCTGACGCGGCACACGACGGCGATCCTGGCGCGCCTCGACAGTGCCGAGCAGGAACTCGGCGAGATCGCCGGCCGCCGTCGCGGGCGCCTGCGGTTCGGCAGCTTCCCGACCGCACTCGCCACGCTCGCCCCGCCCGCGTTCGCGCACTTCCGCCGCCGGCACCCGGAGGTGACGTTGACCGTGGTGGACGACCACCTCCAGCGCCTGCTCCCGCGACTCGAGGGCGGCGAGATCGATCTCGGCCTGATCTATGAGCACGAGGCGCTGCCGGAGATTTCGTCGCGCGACCTCCAACGGACCGGCCTTTTCGCCGACGAGTATCGCGCCGTGCTGCCGGCACGGCACCGGCTGACCCGCCGCCGCCGGCCGCTCGATCTGGCCGACCTGGCCACGGAGCCATGGATCGGCGGCGCGCCGGACAGCGCCTGGTTCCGGGTGGCGCGCCATGCCTGTCGCGAGGCCGGTTTCACGCCACGGGTCGGCTTCGCCTCCGACGACTACATCGCCGTGCAGGCGCTCGTCGCCGCCGGGCTCGGGGTCTCGCTGATCCCGGGACTCGCGGTCGCCCATCCACTGCCCGGGCTCGAGGTGCGGGCGCTCGCTGCGGGCGCGCCGGTCCGCGAGATCAGCGCCGCCCGGCCGCGCGACGGCTACGACGGTCCGGCGGTTCTCGCGATGCTCGACAGCCTCACGCGCGCGGCGCGCGGGCTCGCGACCTGACACCCGACCCAGCTTGCGCCCGCCCCGCGTCGCCGCACATAATCGTCGCGTTGGGTCCGCGCGTTTCGAGCCGGGCCGTCGTCGGCCGCGAAGCCCCCCTGCGCGCCCTGCGTGAGGCGCTGGACGACGCGGTCGACGGGCAGCCGTCGCTCGCGCTCGTGTGCGGCGAGGCGGGGATCGGCAAGACGCGGCTCGTGGGGGAGGCCGAAGGGGCCGCTCGCGACCGCGGGTTCCTCGTCCTGCACGGCGAGAGCGTCGAGTTCGGCGGTGAGGAACTGGCCTACGCGCCCGTGGTGGCGGCGCTCCGGGCCCTGCCGGCCGAGTGGACGGCGGAGTACCTGGACGCGCTCGCGGCGGAGGTCCGCGGCGTGCTGGCCGCGGTCCTGCCGCGCGAGACGCCCGGCGTGGGCGGTTCCGGACGGCTCTACGAGCTGCTGTTCGACCTGCTGGGGCGGCTCGCGGCCGAGGGGACGCCGCTGCTGGTCGTGCTCGAGGACATTCACTGGGCCGACCACTCGACGCTCGCGCTGCTCGCCTTCCTCGCGCGCAACCTCCGCACCGAGCGGATCGCCATCCTCGCCACCTACCGCGTCGACGACGAGCTGCCGGCCGCGTTGCGACGGCTGAGTGCCGAGCTGTCGCGCCGCAGCACGGTGCGCTCGATCGAGGTCGGGCCGCTCGGCCGCGACGACGTCGCGCGCCAGCTCGAGGCGATCGCGGGCGATCCCGTCGCGACGGAGCTGGCGGGGGAGCTGCATGCCCGCGCGGGCGGCAACCCGTTCTTCGTGGAGGAATTGTTCGCGGCACGCGACGCGGTTCCGGCGACCGTGACGGAGGCCGTGCTGTCGCGCGTCGTTCGGCTCGACGCGGAGGCGCTGGCCGTGCTGGCGGCGGCCGGCGGGCGGGCTTCGTACGGCCTGCTGGAGCGGCTTGGCGTGGACCCGGACGCGTTGCGCGCCGGGGTCGACGCCGGGCTGCTGGTGCGCGATCTCGACGGCATCGCGTTCAGGCACGGGCTGATCGGCGAAGTGATCTACGGGCGGCTGCTACCGGCGGAGCGCAGCGACCTTCACCGCGCGATCGCCGCCGCGCTCGACGGCGCGCCGGCCGCCCAGCGCGCTCACCATTACCACCGCGCCGGGCTGCGGGAGGAGGCGCTTCGGGCGTCGGTGATCGCAGGGCTCCAAGCGGCGGATCTGTGCGCGTATGCGGCAGCCGGGATGCACTTCGAGCGCGCGCTCGAGCTCTGGGACCCGAGCGTCGAGCTCTCGCTCGACCGCGTCGGGCTGCTCGCTTGCGCGGCTCAGGCGGCGCGGTTCGTGGGTGAGCCGGAGCGCGCCGTGGCGCTCTGCCGCGAAGCGATCGCGCTGACCGACGAGCCGGAGCGCAAGGCGCAGCTGTACGAGCGCCTCGGCGAGTACCACTTCTGGGACGACGAAGCGGCGCTCGAGTGCTACGAACAGGCGCTGGTGCTGACACCCGGCGAGCCGCGGCTGCTCGCCGCCCAAGGGCATGCGCTGATGGGGCTGCGGCGTTGGACGGCGGCGCGCGAACGCTGCGAGTCGGCGCTGGCCGCGGGCGCGGGGCCGCGGATCACGCTCGGCGTCGTGCTGGCCTTCCTCGGCGAGCCGGACGCCGGCGAGGCGCACCTGCGGCGCGCGCTCGAGCTCGCCGAGAACGGCGAGGAGACCGCGCGCGCGTATTTGCACCTGGGCGAGCTGCGGAGGGTGCGCGGCGATCACGCCGGCGCGCTGTCGGCGATGATGGACGGCGAGCGCCATGCGGCGCAGCTGGGCCTGCGCGGATCGTTCGGCCACTTCATGTACGTCAATGCGGCCGACGATCTGGTCCGCCTCGGGCGCTGGGACGAGGCGGCGGAGCGGCTCGAAGAGGCGCGGCGGATGGACCTCTCGCGCACAGCCGCGGCGCTGCGGTGCGCGACCGCCGGGCAGCTCGCTGCGCTCCGCGGGGAGCTCGAGACGGCGCGGCGCGAACTCGACGCGGCCGCGGGTGAGGGACTGCCGAGCGAATTCCGCACGCCGCTGGCCGTCGCGCGCGCGACGCTCGCGCTGATCACGGGCGATCCAAGCGCGGCGCGCGTGCACGTGGACGGCGCGCTCACGGGCGCGCAGGATCCCTTCTACACGCCGCCGCTGTATTCGCTCGGCCTGCGCGCCGAGGCGGAGCTCGCCGAGTCCGTGCGGGCGCATCGTCGCGACCCCGACCCCGCGCGCGCCGACGCCTTGCTCACCGGGCTCGATGCGCTGCTCAACGCGACGCCCGCCACGCCCGACGCGCTCGCGCACCGGGCGCTCGCCGCCGCCGAGCGCTCGCGCGTCGACGGCACGCCCGCGCCCGCCCGCTGGGCGGCGGCTGTGGGCGCGTTCGAGGCGCTCGGCGAGCCGTATCCCGCGGCCTACGGGCGCTGGCGCGGCGCGGAGGCGACGCTGCTCGCGGGCGGCGGGCGCCCGGCCGCTGCGCGCGAGCTCGCCGCCGCCCACGCCGTCGCGAGCGCGCTCGGCGCGCGGCCGTTGCGCGAGGCGGCGGAGGCGCTGGCCCGGCGCGCGCGGCTCGAGCTTACGGCGGTGGCTGCACCCGACTCGGCGCCGCCCGAGGACGACGGGGCCGGCCTGACCGCGCGCGAGCTCGAGGTGCTGCGGCTGCTCGCCGACGGCCTCACCAACCGCGAGATCGCAGGCCGGCTGTTCATCAGCCAGAAGACCGTCGGCGCGCACATGACCCACATCTACGGCAAGCTCGACGTGCACTCGCGCGTCGAGGCCGCCGGGCGCGCCCAGCAATTGGGCGTGCTGCAACGGCCGGGATAGCCGCGCGCCGCGCCACCTGGGGTGGAGCCGGTCCCACCCTCGGGGGCGGCGGATGCGCACCTTTGGCCGCTGGGGCCCAAGCCCGTCCACCGCGATCGTTCGGGCCGTCACCGGCGTTCACCCAGAACGCCGCCGGAACCGGAGGTTCGATGTCTCCCCAGTCCCTCGCCCGTCGCTGCGCGGCCGGCCTCGTCGTGCTCGTCCTGGTCATCGCCACGGCCACCCCGGCCACGGCCCAGACCCACGCGAGCGCCGGACAAACCCAGGCGTAGGCGACCGGGGGTGTTTCGTTCTCGTTCACAGGGGGTGAACGAAAACGGAACACCCCCGGAAATAGGGCTCTATTGATCGATCTGTGGGTGGGGTCGGCCTGGGAGGGTGGGTTTGTGGCCGCCGAGGCTGAGCATCGCGAGCGCGATCAGGGCTGTGGCGGAGCGGAACCCGAAGGCGACGCGGGTGATCAGGCGGATCTTGGTGTTGACCGATTCGATCAGGGCGTTGGAGAGGCCGTACTCGAGCGTGGCGTGGATTCGTGATCGGACGGTCGTGAGGCGTTTGGCGAGATGCACGAAGGCCGGGATGCGGCAGCGGCGGGCCCAGGACAGCCATTGCTGGAGGGCGTGTGTGCCGGCCTGGCCCTTGACGGCGAACACGTAGCGCAGGCCTTCTTTGAGCAGGTAGGCGCGGTACAGCCGGGGGTCGGTTTTCGCGATCCAGGCGAGCTTGTCGTGCTGGTGGTCGGTGAGGTTCTCGGGGTTCTTCCAGAGCGCGTAGCGGGCGTGCTTGAGGCGGCGGGCATCGCCGGCGGCGTCGCGCCGGCCGCGGCCTTTGCTGATCGTGGGCCCGCCGCGGCGAGCGTCGTTCCAGGCTTGGCGGCGGACCTCGTCGAGCGCTTCGGTGGCCCACTTGATCACGTGAAACGGATCGGCGCACTGCACCGCGTCGGGGCAGCGTTCGGCGACGACGTCGGCGATCCAGCCGGCCTGGTCGGCTGAGACGTGGGTGATCGACGCGCTGCGCTCAGGACCGAGCTCGTCAAAGAACGCCCTTAGCGTGGCCCGGTCGCAGCCGGGCGCGGCCCACAACAGCCGCCCTGAGTCATGGTCGACCACGACGGTGAGATAGCGGTAGCCGCGCTTGTAGGCGATCTCATCGATCCCGAGCCGACGCACGCCGTCCAGCCGATCACCGAACACAGCGTCGATGTCGGCCCAGACGCGAGTGATGATCGATCCGACCGTGCGCCACGCGATCCGCATCAACTGCGTGATCGCGGTCTTCGAGCACTGCGTCGCCAGCCACGCCACCTGCTCATCGAACTGCCGGGTATGCCCGGCGCCGTGCCGGGCCCACGGCACCGCGGCGACCACGATCCCGTGCTGCGGGCAGCGAACACGCGGCGCGTGGGCTTCCACGAACACGATCGTCGTCCCCACGTCCAGCGACCGCCAACGCCTCCGGCCGTGACCACGGTCATAACGCGGGCACCGCCACCGGCACACACCACAGCGATCGCGTTCTCGCCAGTCCGGCCGCACGGCCACCACCAGCTCACCGCCCTCGCTGATCCCAACCCCTTCAACGACGGCTTGCCGCAGACCGAGCAGCCGTCCCCATACCCTGATGCCGCGCACGTCGCTACCGCCTTCCCAGGATTCCAGCCGTGAAGAAGCCGGAACCCTAGGCGCCAAGCGGCGTGCGCTCCTCCCTCGCGCTCACTCGACCCACGGATGCATCAGTAGAGCCGGAAATAGGGCGGTCGGATTGGCAGAGATAGAGCCTTCGCTCGATGTGCGATCCGGACCTTCTCCATACGGTCGGGCCAGGAGCGAAATCCGGTCGAAGGAGGTCTCTGATGGTGCATCGCAATCGGCTCCGGCCCACCTACGCAAGCGTGACGGCGACGCTCGCCCTGTTCATCGCGCTTGGAGGCGGTGCCTACGCGGCCACCGCCTTGCCGGCCAACAGCGTCGGGCCGAAGCAGATCAAGAAGAACGCGGTCGAGCGGTCGAAGCTCAAGAGCAATGCGGTCGACACGACCAAGATCCTCGACAACTCGGTCACGGGCGACGACGTCAAGGAGTCCTTTCTCGACAAGGTCCCGTCCGCCGCGCTCGCCGACAGCGCGACGCACGCGGACTCGGCCGCCGCGCTCGACAGGGCCAGCTACCGCACGGTCGCCGGCGTCGTGCCGGAAGGGTCCGGGGCCGGCGCGACGGCCGGGTGCGATCCGGGCCAGCGCGTCATCGGCGGCGGCGTCAGGGTCGACGATCCGACCAACGCCTGGATCGTCGACGGCTTCCCGAACGGCGGGACCACGCAGTGGACGGCGCGCGTGGCCAACTCCGGCACCGTTGCGGTGGGGTTCACCGTCTACGCGATCTGCACCAGCGTCGCGGCCGTCGGATAGCCGACGCGGCGGTGACCGGCGGGGGGAGCGCGTCCTCCTCCCGCATCCGCGTGAGCCATGCCTGCCGGCGGCTCAAGGAACCACCCCCGCGGTGGGTCCTTCGCCAGCCGCTGGTCAGGCGTGTCATGCGGCGACCGCGGCGTCGATCGTGAGCGCGCCGCGCGCGCGGGCCACCGATACGCGGTGATGGCCGTCGAGCACGGCGTAGCGCTCGCCGACCGGCACGACCGAGATCGGCGGCAGGACCGCGCCGCGGTCTTCGGCCTTCCAAACGCGCTCCCAGCGCGTCCGGGCCGAGCGGGCCACCGGGCGGAACTCGCCGTCGAACTGGGCTGCGCGGCTGGGCTCGAGCGTGCCGTTGATCGCGTCCAGCGGAATCTCGCGGATCGCACCGGGCGCGGCTGCCCGCGGCGGCCGCGCGCGGCCGACGACCTCGAGCTGGCGCCCGCTGCGGTCGCCGCGCAGCGAGCGCACGAGCGCGGCGCGGCGGCTCGAGCGGCGGGCGAGCGTGAAGGCGTGCTCTGCGTCGATGAGGGCTGATCCGGTTCTGACCATGCCTTCAGTCTCGGGCTGAGGCGGCTCGCTCACATCAGGCACACGCCGCGCGTTCGCGCGCGCGACCCCTTAGGAAGGCACGGACCTCGTGGTCTGCGCCTTAGGGCGCCCGGCCAGAACTGGACGGATGTACTGAGGTGCGCTCGGCGTGGGTGCGATCGGCGGCGAGAACGGCCTGCAACCGGCCGGAGTCGCGAAAAACTGAATAAAGGTTGGATCGCGCGCTGACCAGCTCTTACCGTCACCGTGCGCACGCGCCGGAAACCCGCCCCTTGCGCTCGGTTTCGCTCGTCCGATACAACACCGGCCGGGTTCGGAGGTTCGGAGGGTGGAAAACATGGAGCAAGGACCGGCTCGGAAGCCGGCGGTTCCCACGGTGTCGTTCGCCGCGGCTGGTGCCGCGGCGGTTTCGCTGGCGGTCGTCGCCGTCCCGTGGCTGCGTATGTCCGTCGAGGCGCCCTCGCTGCGGGTGGCGCTGGAGACTGGTGGTTCGTTGCTGGCGGTCACGACCGTCGTGCTCTTATTGCGGCAGTGCGGCCTGCGCTCGCGGGCCGATCACTTATGGCTGACGGCGGGGCTGGTGATCCTCGCCGGCACCTCGCTGACGGTCGCCGCCATGATCGTCGCCGGCGTCTGGTCGCCGCGCGAGGCGCGCTACGCGATGGGCGGCAAGCTCGCGGGCACGTTGATGCTCGCGATCGCGGTCTTCGCCCCGTCGCGAAGGCTGCGCGTGCCGCCGCGGCGGATCCTGGTCGCGGCCGCCGCACTCGCGCTGGTGGTCGGAGCCGTCGCCGCCCTGCTGGCCGGGGCCGGGCCGGCGCGGCAGCTCTTCGACCAGGAGCTCGGCCGCGCGATCGTGCAGGTCGTGACCGCCGCCACGCTCGTCGTCGCCGCCGTCGGCCTCGCGCGCCGCGACGAGCCGCTGCTGCGCTGGGTCGCGGTCGCCGTCGTGCTCGCCGGCGTGGCCAAGCTCGACTACACGCTCTTTCCGCGCGGCGGCGTCGACAACGTCCACCTCGGCGACCTTCTGCGCGTGGCCGCCTGGGCCGTCCTGTTCGCCGGCGTGCTGGGTGAGGTCCGCGCGCGCATGCGCCAGCGCGCCCAGGCCGCGATCGAGCTCGAGCGCCGCCGGCTCGCGCGCGAGCTGCACGACGGCGTCGCGCAGGAGCTGGCCTTCATCCGCCGCCGTGCGGGCCGCCTGGCCGAGCTGCCCGACGGCGAGGAGATCGTGGACGCCGCCGAGCGCGCGCTCGAGGACTCGCGACGCGCGATCGAGGCGCTCGTCCCGCCCGCGCACGAGCCGCTGGAGGTCGCGCTGGAGCGCCTCGGCGCGCGCCTCGCGACCGAGTGCGGAGTCGAGGTGCAGGTCAACGTCCGCGTCGCGACCGACTTCCGGACGAGGTGCGCGCCGAGCTGATCCGGATCATCTCCGAGGCCGTCCGCAACGCCGCCCACCACGGCGGCGCGCGCCACGTGCGCGTCGAGCTCGAGGGCTCGCCGCTCGCGGTCCGCATCATCGACGACGGCTACGGCTTCCGCGACGGCGCCAACAGCGGCCTCGGCGTGATCGGCTACGGCCTGATCGCGATGCGCGAGCGCGCCGAGCTGGTCGGCGGCGAGTTCAGCTTCGAATCCGTCCGCGGCGCGGGTACTCTCGTGCAGGTGGTGCTGCCATAGACCAGGTGCGCGTCCTCGTCGCCGATGACCACGCGCCGACGCGCGAGGACATCGCGACGGCGCTCGGTCAGGACGGCGGCTTCGACGTCATCGCCACGGCGGAGGACGCGCCGGGGGCGGTCGACGCTGCCCTGCGCGAGCAGCCCGACCTCGCGCTGCTCGACGTCAACATGCCGGGCAGCGGGCTCGCCGCGGCCTGGGAGATCACCGCGCGGCTGCCGGCGACGCGCGTGGTCATGCTGACGATCTCGCGCGACGACAGCCACGTCTTCGCCGCGCTGCGCGCGGGCGCCGCGGGCTACCTGCTCAAGGACACCGAGACCGAGCGGCTGCCGAGCGCGCTGCACGACGTGATGGCGGGCGAGGCCGCGCTGCCGGTCACGCTCGTCACGCGGCTGGTCGAGGAGTTCCGCGACCGCGCGCCGCGCCGGCGCGCGCTGATGCCCAGCCGCGAGGGCGAGCCGCGCCTGACCTCGCGCGAGTGGGAGGTGCTCGAGCTGATGCGGCGCAAGATGACGACGGCGCAGATCGCCCGCACGCTCGTCGTCTCGCCCGCCACGGTCCGCTCGCACGTCGCCGCGATCCTGCGCAAGCTGCGCGTGACCGATCGCGACGCGGCGGTGAAGTTGCTCGATCCGGACGCGGCTAACGTCGGCCGGAGATCCGAGCTTGAGGGTTCACGGCTCCTTCCTCGCCGGCGAGGTGGGGGAGCTGGCGGGCGTCACGGGCAACACGATCGGCCAGTGGGCGCGCTGGGGCTACATCCGCGCGTCGCAGTCCGACGGCGATCCCGCACGTCTACTCGGTCGAGGACGTCGCCGAGGCGGCGATGGTCCACGCGCTGCTCGAGCGCGGCGTCACGCACATGATGGTGCGGCGCGCGATCGCCCACCTGGGCGCCTACGGGGACTGGCCGCTGTCGGAGGCGCCGCTGGCGGTGACCACCGAGGGCGCGCGGCGGCGGATCTTCCTGCGCGAGCGCGAGGGCGCCTACGCGCTCTCGCCGCGCGGCTGGCAGCTGATGGTCGCGCCGCCGCCGATGGAGGACGTCCGGCTGCGGCTCAGAAGATCTTGAGGTGACCGGAGTAGCGTTTGGGCCCGTGATTCGTCGTCCGCTCCTCGGCTGCCGCCGCCTGCGCGCTGCTCGCCGCGCTCATCTACGCTCGCGGTCGTCACGTGCCCGCGCTGCAGCACGCCGACGTGCGCGTGCTCGAGGGCTTCATGGGCCTCTGGGGCCTGCCGGGCACGAGGCTCGACGGACGACTTCGTCCGGCTCTTCAACCCGGCGCCGTTCGCGGTGCTCTCGGGCTCGCTGGTCGTCGCCGCGCTGCTCGGCCAAGCGCTACCGCGCGGCCGCGCTGGCGTTCACGGTGATGCTCGGCGCGGGCGTCACGACGCAGATCCTCAAGCCGCTGCTGGCCGTGCAGCGCGAGTACCCGGTCTGGCACTTCATGGGGCCGGAGGCCTACCCGAGCGGCCACACGACCGCGGTCATGAGCTTCGCGCTGGCGCTCGTGATCGTCAGCCCGGCGCGCTGGCGGCCGCTGGTCGCGGCCGGCGGCGGGCTGCTGACGTGGTCGCGACGGTCTTCTCGATCCTGGTGCACGGCGGCCACTACCCGAGCGACATCGTCGGCGGCTTCCTGGTCGCGACGGGCTGGGCCTACCTCGGTGCCGCGGCGCTGCGCGTCGAGGTGCGGCCGAGCGTCGCCGGGCCGCGCTGGGCGGCGCGGTGCTGGCGGCGCTGGGCCTGCTGGCGGTCGCGCTGCGGCCCGCGGACGCGTTCGACTACGCGGTCGCGAACACGACGTTCGTGGCGGGCGCGCTGGCGATCGCCGCCGGGGCGCTCGTGCTCAGCGGAAGCGTCCCGGTTCCCAGAGCGGCTCCGCGCCGCCCGCCGCGACATTCACCCCACGCGAGAGGATGAACAGCAGGTCGCTGAGCCGGTTGAGGTAGCGCACGCACTCCGCGTTGACCTCCTCGCCGCAGGCGATCGTGCGGCGCTCCGCGCGGCGGCAGACGGTCCGGCAGACGTGCAGCTGGGCGGCGGCGGGCGTGCCGCCCGGCAGCACGAACGACTTCAGCGCCGGCAGCGGCTCGTTGGCCTCGTCGCAGGCGTGCTCGAGCCACTGCGGTCTGCTCCGGGATCACGCGCAGGCGCTCGCGCTCGCCGCCCTCGGGAACGCTGATGTCGGCGCCGACGTCGAAGAGGTCGTTCTGGATGCGCTGCGAGCCAGTGCGCGTACGCTCGGGCAGGCCGCCGTGCGGCGAGCGCGACGCCGAGCTGCGCGTTGAGCTCGTCGACGGTGCCGTAGGCCTCGATCCGCGGGTGCGTCTTCGGCGACGCGGCTCATGTCGCCGAGGTGGGTCTCGCCGCCGTCGCCGAGGCGGGTATAGATGCGGGTCAGGTTCACGGTCATGGCTTGCGTTCCGTAATACCATGCTCGCCGAACCAGGTCGGTGGTCAGGGAAGCCGGTGCGAATCCGGCGCGGACCCGCCACTGTCACCGGGGAAGCCACCGCAGGGCGGCGTTCGAGCGCCGCCGGTCACTGGGCCTTCGGCCTGGGAAGGCGCGGAACGGTCGGCCCGGAAGCCAGGAGACCTTCCTCCGACCTCCAAGCCGACAGACCCTCGTGGAAAGGGGTGGCTCACAGCATGAAGCTCAGCATCACCACCGGCATGGCAGCCGGACTCCTCGCGCTCGCCGCCGCACCGGCGCTCGCCGCGCCGGCCACCGTCGACCGTGCGCGTCGAAGGCGCGACGCGCACGCGCGTCGAGGCGACGCGCGTCACGACCGACGACGCGCGCCGGTCAGCAAGGCCGGCGCACGACTGCTCGGGGACGCAGCGCGGGCGGCGCGCTCGACCGCGGCCACCGCGGGCGACTGGGACGCGGACTGGTTCGACGGCCTCGGCCACTTCGTCAGCACGATCCGCGGCGAGGCGCCGGCCGGCGACGACTACTGGTCGGTCGTGGCGTCAACAACCGGCGCGGCGACGCGTCGGGGCGTGCACGCTCGAGCTCGCAAGAGGGCGACGATGTCCTGTTCTTCGTCGACCGCTGCACGCTTCGACGGCACGGGCTGCTCCAACGCGCCGGTCGAGCCGCTCGCGCTGACCGCGCCGGCAACCGCGACGGCCGGCGGCGTCACGCGAGGTCACGGTCGTCAAGTACGGCGCTGATCGGCGCCGCGGCGCCGGTCGCCGGAGCGCCGGTCGCGGGTCCCGGGATCGACGCGGTCACGGACGCCTCGGGCAAGGCGGCGGCCTGACCTTCCCGGCCGCGGGCACCGTCCGCCTGCAGGCCACCAAGGACGGCCTGCGTGCGCGTCCGCGACAGCGCGACGTCGTCGTCGCGGCTCCGGGCGCGCCCGCCGCGCGACGCCCGATGCCGCCGCCGGGCCCGACCGCGCGGCCCCGACCGCGACGCTGACCGGCCTGCGCGACAAGCAGGTGCTCTCGCCGCGGCCCGCGCGAGCTGCGCGGCTCGCTTCGCCGACGCGTCCGGGATCAAGACGGTCAAGCTGCGGCTGACCAAGCGGCTCGGCAAGAAGTGCTGGTACTTCTCTGGGCGCATGGAACGCTTCCGCGGCACCCGGTGCGGGCGTGGCGCCGTACTTCGCGATCGGCGATCGCGCCGACTGGTCGTACCTGCTGCCCGCGCGGCTCGGCGAGGGCCGCTACGTGCTCGACGCGATCGCGATCGACGGCGCCGGCAACCGCACGCCGCTGGCGCGCGGGACGACGCGGGTGGTGTTCACCGTCCGATGAAGCGCGTCGCCGTCCTCCTCGCCGCCGCCTGTTCGCCGGGCTGCGGCTTCGGGCCCGCCGACGTCCAGTCCGGCGGGTCGGTCACCGTCACCGTCTCGCAGGACTTCGGCGAGACGCGGATGGCGCCGACCAGCCGCCAGCAGGCGCGCGAGGGCGAGACGGTGATGCGGCTGCTGCAGCGCACGTTCGACGTCCAGACGCGCTTCGGCGGCAACTTCGTGCAGGAGATCGACGGCGTCTCGGGCGGCCGCGAGGACGGCCGCCGGGTCGACTGGTTCTACTACGTCAACGGGATCGAGTCCTCCGAGGGCGCCGGCGAGCGCAAGCTCTACCCCGGCGACCGCGTCTGGTGGGACCACCACGGCTGGGAGACGCGCGATGCGCGTCCCGGCCGTCGTCGGCTCGTTCCCGGAGCCGTTCCGGTCGGGCCAGGCCGGCAAGAAGCTGCCGATCAAGCTCGTCTGCCTGCGCCCCGAGGATCGCTCGTGCGACGAGGTCGAGACGCGGCTGAGCGACGCCGGCGTGCGCAACGTCGCGCGCTCGAACCTCGAGTCCTCGGTCGGCAAGGTGCTGCGGATCCTGGTCGGGCGCTGGTCCGACGTGCGCCAGGACATCGTCGCCCGCCAGCTCGAGGAAGGGCCGGAGGTCTCCGGCGTCTTCGCCAAGCCGAACGCGGCCGGCAACCGGATCGCGCTGATCGACCCCGAGGGCGGGACGGAGCGCACGCTCGGCCCGGCCTCCGGGCTCGTCGCCGCGACGAGCTACCAGGAGTACCCGCCGACGTGGCTGATCACGGGCACCGACGACGTCGGCGTCGCCGCGGCCGCGGCGACGCTGAGCGAGGACGGGCTGCGCTTCCATTTCGCGCTCGCGATCGAGGCCGGCCGCGGGGTTCCGCTCCCGCTCGACACGCCATGAGCGAGCCTGGCCAGCGGCTGCGCCCGCGGGTTACAGGCATCACCGGGGTGGCCATATTGAGCGAGGAGGCGCGGCGGTCGTGACGCCGCGCTCGCGCCGCAGCCCGCTGCACGCCACCCGGGCGGGCGTGGGCGGGCTGTGGTGCCTGGCGCTGGGCTCGATCCCGCTCGTCTGCGAGCACCCGGCGGTGCTGGTCGCGGTGCTCGTGGTCGAGGCGCTCGCCGCGCTGGCCGCCGGGCTCGGGCGCGAGCTGCGCCGGATCGCGGCCTGGGGCGTCCCGTTCGCGCTCGCCGTCGTCGTGATCAACGCGCTCGTCACGCGTGACGGCGCGACGGTCTTCTTCCGCGGCCCGAACCTGCCGTGGGCCGGGCAGGTCGACATCACGGTCGAGGCGATCGTCTACGGCCTCGTGCTCGGGCTGCGGATCCTGGCCATCTTCGGCACCGCGGTCTTCCTCACCGCGGCCGTCGACGCCGACGAGCTGCTGCGCGGGCTGCGCCGCGTCTCGCTGCGCTCGGGCGTGACCGCCGCGCTGGCGATGCGGCTGTTCGGCGTGCTGCGACCGCGACGCGCGGCGCGATCGCCGACGCGCAGCGCTGCCTGCCCGGGCGGCGGCGCCTCGCGGCTCGCGGTCCTGCACGCGGTCACGACCGGCGCGCTCGACCGCGCGACCGACGTCGCCGCCACGCTCGAGGTGCGCGGCTTCGGCGCCGGCGGCCGGCCGCCGCGGATGCCGCGGCCGTGGTCGCGCCACGACTTCGCCTTCGCCGCCTCCTCGATCGCGCTGTTCGCGATCGCGCTCGGCGTGCTGGCCGGCGCCTGGGGCGAGTTCGACGCCTACCCGCGCCTCGAGGCACCGCTGACCGCGGCGACGCTGGTCGCGATCGCCGCGCTCTTCGTCTGCGCGCTGCTGCCGTTCGCCGACCGCCGCGGGGTGGGCCGATGATCCCGTTGCGGGTGGCCGAGGTCACGTATCGCTATCCCGGGCGTGGAGCGGCCGGCGCTCGACGGGGTGTCGCTGACCGTCGAGCCGGGGGAGCTGGTGCTGCTCGCCGGCGGGTCGGGCTCGGGCAAGTCGACGCTGCTGCGCGCCGCCGCCGGGCTGGTGCCGCACTTCCACGGCGGGACGTTCGCGGGGACGGTCGAGACCGGCGGGCTCGACACGCGCGAGCACGGGCCGGCGCGGATCGCCGCGGTCGCCGGGACGCTGTTCCAGGACCCGGAGACGCAGGTCGTGATGGGGACGGTGCGGCGCCGAGCTCGCGTTCCCGCTGGAGAACCTCGGCTGGGCGGCGCCCGCGGTCGCGCGCGGCGTCGAGGAGGCCGCGCTCGCGCTCGGGCTCGGCGGCCTGCTCGACCGGCCGACGCACGAGCTCAGCGGCGGCGAGCTGCAGCGCGTCGCGCTCGCCGCCTCGCTCGCCGGCCGCCCGCGGCTGCTGCTGCTCGACGAGCCGACCTCGCAGCTCGACCCGGTCGCGGGCGACGAGCTGCTCGGCGTCCTGCGCCGGCTCAACGAGGAGTGGGGGACCGCGATCGTGCTCGCCGAGCACCGGCTCGAGCGCTGCCTGCCGGCCGCCGACCGCGTCGTCGAGCTGGTCGACGGCCGGATCGTGGCCGACGAGCCGCCGCGCGCGTGGCTGGCCCGCACGCGCGCGACGCCGGCGGCGCAGCTGTTCGCGCTGCGCCGGGCTCGACGGCCGCGCCGGTGACGGTGAAGGAGGCGCGGCGGGAGCTCGCGCGCGAGGGGTGGGCGCCGGCCCGGCGGCGACGATCGCCGGCGCGAGCGCGACGTCGCACGGCGGCGCGAGCGCGTCGCCTCGCGGCCCGCTTCGCGCGCCGCCGCGCGCGCACGGCGGCCGCGCTCGCCGTCGAGGACGTGTGGGTCGAGCTCCGCGACGGGCCCGCGGTGCTGCAGGGCGTGACGCTGCACGCCCACCGCGGCGAGGCGATCGCGCTGATGGGGCGCAACGGGGCGGGCAAGTCGACGCTGCTGAAGGCGATCGCCGGGCTGCTCGAGCCGACGCGCGGGCGCATCCGCACCGAGACCACGGCGCTGCTCACCCAGCACCCCGGCGACCACCTGATGCACGAGACGATCGGCGCCGACCTCCCGGGCTCCGCGCTCGCCGCCCGCCACCCGCGCGACGTCTCCGGCGGCGAGCGCCAGCGCTCGGCGCTGCGAGCTGGTGCTCGCCGCCGACGCGGAGCTCCTGCTGCTCGACGAGCCCACGCGCGGGCATGGACCCCGGCCGCCGCGACGCGCTCGCCGAACGCCTGAGACAGCGCGAAGGCGTCGTGATCGTCGCCACCCACGACGCCGAGTTCGCCGCCGCGTTCGCGACCCGCGTGATCCTGCTCGGCGACGGCCGGCCGGTCGCCGACGCCGACGCCGCACGAGGTGCTCGCCGGCGGCTGGTACTTCGCCACGCAGGTCGCGCGCGTGCTCGGCGGCGCCGGCGGGGCGCTGACCCCCGAGGAGGGCGCCGACGTCATCACGCGACAGGCGGTGGCGACATGATCGAGCCTGGACGCCCGACCGTCCGGCATCGCGGGGTGGCCCGTGAGTTGGATCGCGGGCTCGATGCTCGTCCTCGGCGCCGTGCTCGTGGTCGGCTTCGTCTGGTACGAGCGCACGCACCCGACCACGCGCGTGATCGCGCTCGTCGCGACGCTGGCGGCGATGGCCGCGCTCGGCCGGGTCGCGTTCGCCGCGCCGCCGAACGTCAAGCCGACGACCGACATCGTGCTGATCGCCGGCTACACGCTCGGCGGCGCGCCCGGCTTCATGGTCGGCGCCGTCGCCGCGCTCGCCAGCAACCTGTTCTTCGGCCAGGGGCCGTGGACGCCGTGGCAGATGGTCGGCTGGGGCGGCGTCGGGCTGTTCGGCGCCGGCGCTCGCGCGCGTCGCCGGCCGCGACCTCGGCCGGATCCCGCTCGCCGCGGCCTGCGGGATCGCCGGGCCTCGGCTTCGGCGCGGTCATGAACCTGCACATGTGGGTGACCTACTCCGGCGATCACACCACGGCCAAGCTGATCGCCTACGCGGGCTCCTCGCTGCCGTTCGACCTCGCCCACGCCACGGGCAACATCGTCTTCTGCCTGGTCTTCGGCCCGGCGCTGGTCCGGGCCCTCCGGCGCTACCGCACACGCTTCGACATCATGTGGCTCACGCCGGGGCGGAAACCGGTTCGGCCGGGCGAGTGAGCGAGCGCAGCGCGGCCCGCACGCGCTCGGGATCGTCGCCGTCGCCGCCAACCCGCGCGCCATTCCGCAGCCAGCATCATCACGGACGACGTCAAGGTGTTCCACGCCGCGCACGACGGCGCGTACGACCGACGCTGCCGCCGTTCGAGATCCCAGGCGGGTTCGTCCGGCGTTCAAGGATCCGCGCGGACACGACGTCTCTGTGATGAGATCAGAGCACCGATGGCGCGTGACGTAGGGTTCCGCCGGTCTTGCAGATCGGCGTCCCGAAAGAGACGGCTGCGCGTGAGCGACGCGTGGCCCTGATCCCCGACGTCGTGCGGCGGCTGCGCGCTGCCGAGCACGACGTCGTGGTCGAGCCCGGCGCCGGGCTTGACGGCGGGCGCGACCGACGAGGCCTACACCGAGGCCGGGGCGACGCTGGGCGACCCGTGGGGCGCCGAGGTCGTGGCCAAGGTCGCGCCGCCGTCGGACGGCCGAGGTCGGCGAAGCTCAGCGCGAGCACGATCCTGGTCGGCTTCCTGAACCCGCTTGGGCGATCCCGACGGGCTGGAGGCGATCGCGAAGACCGGGGCGACGGCGCTGGCGATGGAGAAGATCCCGCGCATCAGCCGCGCGCAGTCGATGGACGCGCTCTCGTCGCAGGCGACGGTGTCGCGGCTATCGGGCGGTGCTGATCGCGGCGACCGAGCTGCCGCGCTTCTTCCCGATGTTCATGACCGCGGCGGGCACGGTGCCGCCGGCGCAGGTGCTCGTGCTGGGCGCGGGCGTGGCGGGGCTGCAGGCGATCGCGACCGCGCGCCGGCTGGGCGCGGTCGTGACCGGGTTCGACATCCGCAGCGCCGTCAAGGAGCAGATCCAGTCGCTGGGCGCGCGCTTCTTCGAGGTCGAGGGGATCGGCGACGCCGAGGCCGCGGGCGGCTACGCGCGCGAGTTGACGCCCGAGGAGCAGCAGATCCAGCGCGACGCGCTGTCGCGTGCAGATGGGCAAGTCGGACGTGATCGTCACGACCGCGCTCGTCCCGGGCCGGCCGGCGCCGAAGCTGATCCCGGCGAGCGCGGTCGAGCTGATGAAGCCCGGGCAGCGTGATCGTCGACCTCGCGGCCGAGGCCGGCGGCAACTGCGAGCTGACCAAGCCGGGGGAGACGTACACGACCGACAACGGCGTGAAGATCGTCGGCGCCGCTGAACCTGCCGTCGGAGATGGCCGAGCACGCCTCGGCGCTGTACGCGCGCAACATCCTCAGCCTGATCGAGCTGGGCTTCGACTTCGAGGACGAGGTCGTCGCGGGCGCCTGCGTCGTCCGCGACGGGGAGGTGGTCTGAGTGGATCTGCTGACCGAGCTGGCGATCCTCGTGCTGGCCGCGTTCGTCGGCTTCGAGGTGATCTCGAAGGTGCCGAACACGCTGCACACGCCGCTGATGAGCGGCACCAACGCGATCCACGGGATCGTCGTGCTCGGCGGCCTGTTGCTGATCGGCCAGGTCGAGGGCTGTGCTCAACGACATCCTGCTGGTGATCGCGATCGCGTTCGGCACGATCAACGTCGTCGGCGGCTTCCTGGTCACCGACCGGATGCTCGGCATGTTCAAGGGCAAGAAGCCCGACCCGCAGTGACGCGGCGAGGCGAAGCAGCTCGAGCAGTGAGCCGCACCGACGTCATCCAGCTGCTCTACATCGTGGCCTTCGCGCTGTTCATCATCGGGCTGCGGATGCTGCGCGGGCCGCGCACGGCGGTGCGCGGCAACCAGGTCGCGGCGGTCGGCATGGCGATCGCGGTCGGCGCGACGCTGCTGCACGCCGGGCGTCGGCGACTGGCTGCTGATCGTGGTCGGCGTGGCGATCGGCACCGCGGTCGGCGTCCCGGCCGCGCGCAGCGTGAAGATGACCGCGATGCCGCAGATGGTGGCGCTGTTCAACGGCGTCGGCGGCGGCGCGGTGGCGCTGATCAGCGTCGTCGAGTTCCGCTCGGAGACCGACATCCCGCTGGAGACGCTGATCCCGATCCTGTTCGCGGCGATCATCGGCTCGATCTCCTTCTGGGGCTCGAACATCGCCTTCCTGAAGCTGCAGGAGCTGATGAAGGGCGGGCTCCGAGACGCCCAAGGTGGTCAACGCCGCGCTGCTGCGATCGCGGTCGGGCTGGCGGTGGTGATCGCCGCCGGCAGCGACTCCGAGCTGCTGTTCTGGCTGATCCTGCTCGTCCGCCGGCGCGCTGGGCGTGCTCGCCGTGATGCCGATCGGCGGCGCCGACATGCCGGTCGTGATCTCGCACGCTGAACGCCTTCACGGGCCTGAGCGCGGCCGCCGCGGGCATCGCGCTCGACAACACGGCGCTGATCGTCGCCGGCATGCTCGTCGGCGCGTCCGGCTCGATCCTGACCAAGCAGATGGCCGACGCCATGAACCGCTCGATCGCGAACGTGTTCTTCGCCGGCGTCGGCACCGGCGGCGCCGCGCGCGCTGACCGCCCCGGGCGGCGGCGGCACGGCGCGCTCCACGTCGCGCCGCCGACGTCGCCATCCAGCTCTCCTACGCGCGGCTGGTCGTCGTCGTCCCCGGCTACGGCATGGCCGTCGCGCAGGCCCAGCGCGCCGTCGCCGACCTCGCCACCGAGCTCGAGAAGCGCGGCGTCGAGGTGCTGTACGCGATCCACCCGGTCGCCGGCCGCATGCCCGGCCACATGAACGTGCTGCTCGCCGAGGCCGACGTCCCCTACGACAAGCTCAAGGAGATGGACGACATCAACGGCGAGTTCGCGCGCACCGACGTCTCGCTCGTGATCGGCGCCAACGACGTCACCAACCCCGCCGCGCGCACCGTCACGGACTCGCCGATCTACGGCATGCCGATCCTCGACGTCGACAAGTCCGGCAGCGTGATCGTGCTCAAGCGCTCGATGACCTCCGGCTTCGCCGGGCATCGACAACCCGCTCTTCTACGACCCGAAGACCGCGATGCTCTTCGGCGACGCCAAGGCCTCGGTCGCGCGAGATCCTCTCCGAGGTCCAGGCGCTCTGAGAACATTGCGCGCCATGGAGGAGACAACGGACCAAGCTGCGCGCCGAGATCGCCGTGCTGATGGAGCAGGTGATGGAGTCGATGGGCGTCGGCACGCTGATGATCCCGGACGAGATCCAGCGCGGGATGAAGGAGACCGCGAACCCGACGCTCGACGTCGACGGCCTGCGCGCGCTGCGCGACGACCTGCAGGCGCTGCTCTAGACCGATGAGTTTCGCTGGCCGCGTCCGGGTCCAACTGTGGAGAATGCACTCCATGGCACTCGTCCGCCTGCGCGGACCCCTGAAGGCGCTCGCCGGGGGCGCGAGCACCCGGTCGACGGGCGCCACCGTCGCCGAGCTGCTGCGCGCGCTCGAGGCGCGACGCAGCCGCCGCTGCGACGGCTGGATCCTCGACGAGCGCGACCGGATCCGCCGCCACATCAACGTCTTCGTCAACGGCGAGCACGGGAGCGAGGACACGGCCGGTCGCCGCCGACGACCGGGTCGACGTGCTGCCCGCGATCTCAGGAGGAAGCGCATGACCGAGTTGCTCGTCGGGACCAAGAAGGGCCTGTTCGTGCTCGAGGGCGAGCCGGGCGTCGGCGTTCGAGGTCACGGCGCGCGCGTTCGCCGGCGAGCCGGTCGAGTACGCGATGCGCGACCCGCGCACGGCCGCATCCTGGCGCGGCGATGATCACGCCCGTTCTACGGCCCGAAGATCTTCGTCACCGACGATCCCGAGCGGCGAGTGGGAGCAGGCCGACGGGCGTCGCGCTGCCCGAGGGCGGCGACGAGGCGCTCGAGCGGATCTGGGTGATCGTGCCCGGCGAGGCGACGGCACGCTGTACGCCGGCGGCGACCCCGGCGTGCTGTTCGAGAGCCGCGACGGCGGGCTGAGCTGGGAGCTCGAGCCGCACGCTGTTCGAGCACCCGACGCGGCCGGACTGGCAGCCGGGCGGCGGCGGGCTGTGCCTGCACTCGATCGCGCCCTGGCCGGGCGAGCCGGACAAGCTCGCGCTCGCGCTGTCCGCGGTCGGCGTGTGGCTGACCGACGACGGCGGCGAGACCTGGCGCCACGGCAACCAGGGCCTCGGCGCGCGCTACCTGCCCGAGGAGCAGCAGGAGGAGACGCTCGACGCTGTGCGTGCACGACCTCCAGCGCGCGCCGAAGCGCCCCGAGCGGCTGTTCATCCAGTTCCACGGCGGCGTCTACCGCTCCGACGACGCCGGGCGAGACGCTGGACCGACGATCGGCGACGGGCTGCCGTCGGACTTCGGCTTCCCGCTCGTGGTCGACCCCGCCGACCCCGACAGCGCGTACGTGATCCCGCTCAAGGCCGACATGGACCGCGTCACGCCCGAGGGCCACGTGCGCGTGTACGAGACGCGCGACGCGGGCGAGACGCTGGACGCCGCGCGGCGACGGCCTGCCCGCCGAGCACGCGTACCTGACCGTGCTGCGCGAGGCGTTCGACCGCCGCGGCGAGGGCGAGGCGCTCGAGCTCTACTTCGGCGCGACGTCCGGCGACGTGTTCGGCTCGCCCGACGCCGGCGCGACGCTGGTTCACAGCGGCGACGCACCTGCCGCCGGTCTACTCGGTGCGGACGGCCTAGAAATCCCGCCGGATCTCGCGCAGGAGCTCGCGGCCGCTGAGCTCGGGCACGATGATCCGGCGGAGGCTCCACAGCGGGTGTTCGCCGGTCGAGCGGGCTCGGCGAGCTGGAAGGCGGCGCGGTAGCCGGCGCTCCACAGGTGCTGGATCGCCGTCGGCGGCATAGGCGCCGAACGGGTACGCGAACAGCCGGATCGGGTGGCCGAGCAGCCGTTGCAGCTCGCTGGCCCGGCTCGGTCGAGCTGCGTGCGTCCAGTCCTCGCCCGCGAAGTCCGGGACCGCCTTGTGGTCGTAGGTGTGCGCGCCGATCGTCATGCCGGCGCGGTCGAGCGCGCGGACCTGCCCGCGCGTCAGCCACCCCGGCTGGCCGAGCACGACCGTCATCGACGAAGAAGGTCGCGACGAAGCCGTGCTCGCGCAGGACCGGGAGCACGCGCGTGTACTGGCCGGCCGTGCCGTCGTCGAACGTCAGCAGGATCGGCTTGCGCGGCAGCCGCGCGCCCTTGGCGACGTGGTCGACGAGCGCCTCGCCGCTGATCGTGGTGTAGCCCGCGCGCTCCAGCGCGTCGCATCTGCGCCGCGAACACCTGACGGCCGCACGATGTAGGCGCGGTCCGCGCGCTGTCGGCGCTCGTCGGCGCGCGGATCTGGTGGTAGCAGAGCACCGGCACCTTGGCCCGCGCCGCGACCGACGCGACGTCGGTCGCGCGCCTGCGGCGTGCGCTGCCGGTGCCGGCTTGGGCGCGGGATCGGGCGTCGCTCGAGCCTCCGCAGCCGGCCAGCAGCAGCGCGAGCGCGCAGATCCATCCTCGCTCGCAAGCCGCTCAGGCTACGGCGTACTCGGCGGCGGCGTCGAGCAGCAGGTCCTGCGCGTGCTCGAAGCGGCTCTGCGCGTCCGCCGCGGTGCTGCCGATCGCGGTCAGCCCGACGCGGCCGAGCTCGTCCAGCGCGCTCAGCATGTGGAAGACGACCCCGCAGCCGTCGGCCGCCAGGCGCGGCAGCGCGGCGAGCCGCAGCAGGCCGCCGTGGCCGAGCGCCCGCAGCCGCGGCGACTCGAGTGGTCCGGTGGCGACGTAGTGTCGCGGCGAGCCGCACGGCGTGGTGAAGATCGCGGCGTCCGGCGTCGTAGGCGCCGCCGGAGAGCAGCTCGAGCGCCGCCAGCGGGTGCGTCGTGCCGCCGTTGCGCAGGTTGATCTCGATCGCGTACGCCTGCCAGCCGCCGCGGTCGTCGCGCGCGACGACGTAGTCGATCGCCGCACGTCCGCGCGCGCCGGCGTCGAGCAGCGCAGCGCCGATGCGGCGCGCGCTCTCGGTGATCGCGCGCGCGTAGGCCGGCTCGGCCGGGAAGCGGCAGCCGAGGTAGCGCTGGCCGGTCAGGATCTGGTCGTGCGTGGAGACGATCCGCGCCTCGGCGCCGAGCTCGAGCTGGACGATCGGGCTGCGCAGCTCGGCGCCGGTGATCCGCTCCTCGACGATCCCGCCGTGCGAGCCAGCCGCTCGAGGTAGACCGCCAGCGGGACGTCGGCCTCGAGCTGCCATCGCGTCGAAGCGCTCGCCGATCGCGTCCGCCGTGGCCCCGCGCAGGTCGATCAGCGCGTTGCCCTCGCCGGACACGCCGGCGTCGAGCTTGAGCACGACCTGCTGCAGGCCGGGGCGCTCGGCGCGCAGGCGCGCGATCGCGGCGATCGCCTCGGCGCGGCCGGTGATCCGCTCGACGCCGAGCGGGTGCTGGACGCCGGCGCGGGCGAACAGCTCACGCGAGCCGCTCTTGGTGCCGAGGTAGGCGAGCGCGGGATCGGAGCCGTGGACCGGGATGCCGAGCGCGTCGCCGACGGCCTGCTCGAGCTCGGTGCAGACGTAGGGGACGAGGTGGCAGCGCGCGCGGTCGGGGATCGTCCGGCGGATGCGGTCCAGCAGCGCCGGGCGCTCGAGCAGCTTGGCCGACAGCGGGCGGACGGAGGCGTCGTCGGCCGAGATCATCGTCAGCCGCTCGCGGGCGCCGTGCGGACTCCCAGCAGCGAGAGGTAGTAGTCGACGATCGGCTCGGCGACCGGTGAGGAGGTGACGTAGACGACCCGCAGCTCCGGGTCGCGCAGCATCAGCAGCAGACACAGCAGGCGTTCCTCGTAGGCCTGCGTCTCGGCGGCGGGCTCGTGGAACTTGTCGATCGTCCTGGACGGGACGATCACGATCGAGCGGTTCGGCTCCATGACAGCGAACGGTGATCGGGCGCGGACGTGCGCACCAGGCCGCCAAGGGCGAGAGTTTCACACCTTCGATGTAACGCTCCGCCGAACCGGCGGACTGGAGGCTCCATGGCGATTCCCGCACCGATCCAGACCTTCATTGATGCGCAGGCCGACGCCGCGACCGGCCGCTACGACGACCTGCGCGCGGTGATCTTCAACGGCACGCTCAAGCGCTCGCCCGAGCCGAGCCAGACCGACGGGCTGCTGGCGATCGCGCGCGGGCTGATGGAGCGCGTGGGGGTGCAGGTGGACGAGGTCCGCACCGCCGACCACGAGATCCCGGCGGGCGTCTGGCCGGACATGACCACCCAGGGCTACGAGCGCGACGAGTTCCCAGCCATCTACCGCTCGCTGGTCGTCCCGGCCGACATCGTGATCGTCGCCGGCCCGATCTGGCTCGGCGATCAGAGCTCGATGACGCGCAAGATCATCGAGCGCCTGTACGCGTACAGCGGCGAGGTCAACGCCGCCGGGCAGTGGTCGTACTACGGCAAGGTCGGCGGCGCGGTCACGACCGGCAACGAGGACGGCGGCAAGCACGTCTCGGCCCAGATCCTGTACGCCCTGCAGCACATCGGGCTGACGATGCCGCCCCAGTCCGACGCCTACTGGGTCGGCGAGGCCGGACCGGGCCCGTCCTATCTGGACCCCGAAGCGGCCGGCGAGCGCAACGCCTGGACAACCCGCAACACGGTCTTCATGACCTGGAACCTGCTGCATCTCGCGCGCCTGCTGCGCGACGCGGGCGGCATCCCGGCGTACGGCAATTCGACCCACGACTGGAACCTCGAGCACCCGGACCACCCGAACCCGGAATACCGCGGCGACGCCGTTAGTCCCATTCCTCCAAGACCGTCGTGGGCGGCGGGCGTAGGTTTGCGACCATGAAGACGATGAGCGGAGCAGTCACCTTCTTCGAGCTCGGCGTCGAGGACGCGAAGAAGGGGCGGGCGTTCTACGAGGGCCTGTTCGGCTGGGAGTTCGAGACCGGGCCGTCCGGCAACGGCTGGGTGATCTCGACGCCCGGGCTCCCGGGCGGGATGCACCCCGGCGACAAGGGCGCGACGCCGTACCTGTTCTTCGCCGTCGAGGACATGGACGCGGCGCTCGAGCGCGTCGATCGAGCTGGGCGGCGAGATCGTGCCGTTCGACGACGGCGGCGACACCGACTCCGAGAAGCGCTTCGGGCGCTTCAAGTTCTGCAAGGACGACCAGGGCTCGCACTTCGGCCTGCACCAGCCGCCGGACTGATGGCGCGCGTCGTCAGGCACGAGTCCGAGCGCGACCGGTGGGAGATGGTCCACGCCGCGCCCGACCCGCGCCTGGACGGCTACGTCCTCGACTACTGCGCCTACGACGAGCGGACGGGCAGCTTCACGCGCCGGCGCGAGCTGCCCTCCGAGCGCGTGGTGATCATCGTCAACCTCGGCGAGCCGATCCGGGTCATGCACCGACGGGTCGTGGTCCGACCAGCCGGTGAGGGCTTCTTCGCCGGGCATGCACGACACGTTCGCGGTGACCGAGACGGGCGGCGCGCAGCGCGGCGTGCAGATCGACCTCTCGCCCGGTCGGCGCGCACCTGCTGCTGCGCGAGCCGATGCACGAGCTGACCGGCCGCGTCGTCGAGCTGCTCGAGCGCTGTTCGGGCGGGCGCGGGGCGCTGCTGCACGAGGCGGTCGCGTGCGCGCCGCGGTGGGAGGCGAAGTTCGAGCTGCTCGACGAGTTCTTCCTCGCGCGCCTCGACGACGCGCTCTCGCCGGTGCCGAGCGTCACCCGCGCGCTCGGCCGGCTGCGGGCGAGCGGCGGGAGCGTGCGCGTGGAGACGCTCGCCGCCGAGCTCGGCTGCAGCCGCCGCTATCTCGTGGCGGGCTTCCGCGAGCAGGTCGGCGTGTCCCCGAAGCTGCTCGGGCGGATCCTGCGCTTCCACCGCGCGGTCGGGCATGATGGGCACCGGCCCGGGCTGGGCGGAGATCGCGCTCGACCTGCGGCTACTACGACCAGGCCCACCTGATCCGCGACTTCAACCAGTTCGCGGGCAGCTCCCCGAGCGACTTCGCCCGCCGCAGGCTGCCCGACGGCGGGGGCGTTGTCGGCGACTGACGCGCTCCTGCTCGAGCGCGAGTCGCGAGGTCGCCCGGCTCTCGGCGCTGCTCGAGGGCGCCGCGCGTCCGGGCGCGGCGGCGTCGTCGTGATCGAGGGCCCGGCGGGAATCGGCAAGACGACGCCTGCTGCGCCACGCGCGTCGCGCTCGCGGACGGCATGACGGTGCTGACGGCGTCGGGCTCCGAGCTCGAGCACGAGTTCGGCTTCGGCGTCGTCCGGCAGCTGCTCGAGCGCGCCGCGCCGGGGCACCTCGAGGACGCCGCTGCGCTGGCCGCGCCGGCGCTCGGCCTCTGGTCCGGCGCGGGTGGCGGCGGCGCCGCCAACCCGGCGGGCGCGTCGTCGACCGCGGGCGCTGCGCCGGCCGTCGCCGGGCCGGCGGGCGCGTCATCGGCCGCAGGCGCCTCGGAGGGCGCTTCGCCGGCCGTCGCCGAGCGGGCGGGCGCGTCGTCGGCCGCCGGCGCCTCGGCCGCCGATGCGCGGTTCGCGGCGCTGCACGGGCTCTACTGGCTCGTCGCCAACCTCGCGGCGGAGCGGCCGCTGCTGCTGGCGGTCGACGACGCGCAATGGGCGGACGAGCCGAGCCTGCGGTTCCTGGCCTATCTCGCCCGGCGGGTGCGCGAGTTGCCGGTCGCGCTCGTGCTCGCCGCGCGCCCGCCGCTGCCGGGCGAGGATCGCTCGGTGCTCGAGACGATCGCGGCCGACGCCGGCGAGCCGCTCGCCCCTGCGCCGCTCACCGCGGCCGGCGATCGGCGCGCTCGCGGAGCGGCGGTTCGGCGACGGCGCCGCCGGCGTTCGTCGAGGCGTGCCTGCGCGCGACCGGCGGCAACGCGCTGCTGGTCGAGGAGGTGCTGGCCGAGCTCGACGAGCCGGACCCCGGCGCCGTCGAGGCTGCCGGGCGTCGAGCGCGTCGGGCGGCGGGTCGCGCGGCGGCTGGCGGCGCTCGGTGACGCCGCCGGGTCCGCTCGCCGCCGCCGTCGCCGTGCTCGGCGACGGCTGCGAGCTCCGCTCGCGGCCGCGCTCGCCGGCGTCGAGCTCGACGACGGCGCGGCGGCGCGGCCGCCGAGCTGGCCGCCGCCGACCTGTTCGAGGACGCCGGCGCGCTGCGCTTCCGCCACCCGCTGATCCGCGCCGCGGTCACCGAGCTGCAGCCGGCGGTCGAGCTCGGTCGCGCGCACGCGCGGCGCCGCGCGGCTGCTCGCCGATCGCGAGCGCCCCGCCCGGCGTCATCGCCGCGCACCTGCTGCTGGCGCCGCCGGCGGGCGACGCGTGGGTGCCCGAGGCGCTGCGCGACGCCGCTCGCGACGCCCGCGGCCAGGGCGCGCCCGAGCTCGCCGCGGCCTACCTGCGCCGCGCGCTCGCCGAGCCGCCGGCCGACCGCACGGCGGTGCTGCTCGAGCTCGGCCGCGCCGAGCACGCCGCCGGCGCGCGCGAGGCCGCGAGCCGCCTGGAGACGGCGTGGCGCGCGACCGACGACCCGCAGATCGCACTCGAGCTGGCCACGATGCTCGGCGAGCAGGCCCGCTGGCGCGAGGCGGCGGCGATCGCCCGCGCCGCGCGTCGGCGCGAGCCGCACCGGCGACAGGCGGCGCGGGCGCGAGCGGCTCGGCGAGACCCGAGCTGCACCTCTTCGCGCTGCTCGCGACACGTGCGGATGGACCCGTCGATCGGGGCGACGAGCCCGAGCGCGCTGCGCGCGCTCGCCGCGACGCTGGCGGGCGACGACGCCCGGCGAGCGGTACGTGCTCGCCGCCGCGGCGGTGATCACGCCCGTCGACACGGCCGACGAGCACGCGCGCGCGGCGGAGCTCGCGCAGCGCACGCGGGCCGACGCCGAGCGGTTCGCGGACACCGGCGTCGTCTCGAACCTGATCCGCGCCGGGCGCCTCGACGCAGGCGCAGGAGGCGGCCGAGGAGGCGCTCGACGGCCGCGCGCGGCGGTGGCTTCATCCAGCGCCACGCGTCGATGCTCGGCGATGCGCGGCTGGATCTGGCTCGAGCGCGGCGCGCTCGCCGAGGCGCGCGACGACCTCGAGTCCGCGCTCGCGCTCGCGCCGCGACGTCGCGCTGCCGCCGCCGGTGACGGCAGTCGTGCGCGGCGCTGCTCGCGGTCGTGCTGGCCGAGCAGGGCGAGCTCGCCGCACGCCGACGAGCTGCTCGAGACGCACGGCCTCGCGGGCGAGCTGCCCGAGCAGCAGGTGATGAACCTCCTGCTGTACTTCCGCAGCCCGCGTCCGGACGCTCCAGGGCCGCGCGGACGAGGCGCTGGCCGACGCGCTCGCCGTCGGCGAACGCTACGCGCGGCTCGGGCTCCGCCGTGCCGTGCCGCCGTGGCGCTCGCAGGCGGCGATCCTCACCGGCGACGACGCGCTGGCCGCGAGGAGCTCGAGCTGGCCGAGCGCTGGGGCACGCCGCTCGCGCGCGGGCTCGCGCTGCGCGGGCTCGGGCTCGTCACCGGCGACGACGCGGCACTGCACGAAGCCGTGGCCCAGCTCGAGGCCTCGCCGAACCGGCTCGAGCTGGCCCGGGCCCAGGTCGATCTCGGCGCCGCTCCTGCGCCGCGCCGGCCGCCGCGCCGACGCGCGCGAGCCGCTGCGGGCGGGCATGGACGGCGCGCACGCCTGCGGCGCCCAGCCACTCGCCGAGCGCGCCCGCACCGAGCTGCTCGCCACCGGCGCGCGGCCGCGCCGGCTCGCTCTCCAGGGCACCGACGCGCTGACCCCGAGCGAGAAGCGGATCGCGACGCTGGCCGCGAACGGGCTCACGAACCGCCAGATCGCGCAGGAGCTGTTCGTCACCACGGCGACCGTCGAGACGCATCTGCGCCACGCCTTCCGCAAGCTCGACGTCCGAGCCCGCGGCGAGCTGGCGTAGCGCTCTGCGGCGCCCGGCGTGACCAGGCCGGTCTCGTAGGCCAGCACGACCGCCTGCACGCGGTCGCGCAGGCCGAGCTTGGCCAGCACGCGCTTGACGTGGGTCTTGACCGTCGCCTCGCTGAGCACGAGCTCGTCCGCGATCTCGGCGTTCGACAGCCCGCGCGCGACGAGCCCGAGCACCTCGCGCTCGCGCGGCGTGAGCTCGCGCGAGCGCCGGCGCCGGCACCCGCGGCGGCGCGTTGCGCGCGAACTGCGCGATCAGCCGCTTCGTGATCGCCGGGGCGATCAGCGCGTCCCCGGCGGCCACGATCCGCACGGCCTCGATCAGCTCCTCGGGCGGCACGTCCTTGAGCAGGAACCCGCTCGCGCCGGCCCGCAGCGCGTCGTAGACGTACTCGTCGAGCTCGAAGGTCGTGAGCATCAGCACGGCCACCGACGCGTCCTCGGCGACGATCCGGCGCGTGGCCTCGATCCCGTCCACGCCCGGCATCTGGATGTCCATCAGCACGACGTCCGGCGCGCCGGCGGCGCGCGAGGTCGATCGCCGCGAGCCCGTCGCCGGCCTCGGCCGACGACCGTGATCCCGGGCCGCGCCTCGAGGATCGCGCGAAAGCCGGCGCGGACCAGGGCCTGGTCGTCGGCGATCAGGACGTTGACCGGCATCGGCGCGACGGTAGTGCCCGGCGCGCCGCGCCGCATCACCCCCGGAGGTACGCGAAGATCGCCCCCGGGGATGACGGCGCGCGGGAATAGGATCCGGCCATGAAGGCCGACCTCGCCGCCGGCGCGGCCTTGACGGCGCTCGGGCTGCTGATGACGATCGGCGACGGCGCGCTGCCCGGCGGCCTGCTGATCCCGCTCGCGACGCTGCCGGTGATCTGGCGCCAGAAGTCGCCCGGAGGCGTGCGCGGTCGTGCTCAGCGCGGGCATCGTCCTGACGTTCGGCCAACCGCGCTGCGGCGCCGTCGTCCCGGCCGCGCTGCTCGTGCTCTACGCGCTCGGCACGCGCAGCCCGAGCCTCAGCGCTCCGGCGCTGGTGCTCGCGGCGCTGGTCTTCCTGTCGTTCACCGACCCGATCATCGGCCCGGGCGCGCTCGAGTTCTTCGTCCCGCTCGCCGCCGGCGCCTGGGCCGCGGGCCGGCTCGTGCGCTCACGCAACCGCGTGGCGCGCGGAGCTCGCCGCGCGCTCGCAGGAGCTCGAGCGCCAGCGCGAGCGGACGGCCGAGCTGGCGGTCTCGGTCGAGCGCACGCGGCTGGCGCGCAAGCTCGACGCTGACCGCGCGCGACCGCACGCGCGAGATGGTCGCGCTGGCGGCCGCGGGGGCGCGCGACGGCGACCGTGCGGCGTTCGGGCGCATCGAGCGCGCTCGGCCGCGAGTCGCTGAACGAGATGCGCGAGCTGCTCGGCGTGCTGCGCAGCGACGCGCCGGCCGACCGCGCGCCGCAGCCGACGCTCGCGCAGCTCGACGCCTTGCTCGGGGACGGCCTCGAGATCGAGGGCGAACGCCGGGCGCTGCCCAGCGGCGTCGAGCTGACGGCGTACCGGATCGTCGAGCTCGCGCTCGCCGGCAAGCACCCCGAGCGCGTCCGCGTGCACCTGCGCTACCGCCCCGACGGCCTCGAGCTCGAGGTCAACGGCGCCGCGGCCGCGGCCGTCGAGGCCGCGCGCGAGCGCGTCTCGGCGCACGGCGGAACGTTCGTCGTCGATGCCGGGCGGGCCGTGCTGCGCGCCCGCTTGCCTGCCCATGCGTGAGCTCTGGCCGCTTCCGCTGGCGTTGGCGGCGGCGCTGCTCGCGGTGCTCGGGCTCGAGTACGCGCCCGTGAGCATCGCCGTGGTGGCGGGCCTCAGCTTCGCCTGCGGCGCCTACGCGCGCCTCGCGGCGGGCGCGGCGGGCGCGATCGTGCTGCTGACGGCGCTCCTGGTCACGAACGGCGAGTCCTTCGTCCCGGAGGCGATCGCGACCGCTCGGACCGTGGCTCGCCGGCCGCGTCGTGCGCTCGCGCTCGCGGCTGGTCGGCGAGCTCGCCCGGCGCACGCGCGAGCTCGAGGCCGAGCAGGACTCGTACGCGCGGCTGGCCGTCCGCCACGAGCGGGCCCGGATCGCGCGCGAGCTGCACGACATCGTCGCCCACCACCTGGCCGTGATGGTCGTCCAGGCCGGCGCCGGCCGGATGGCCGAGCACGACGGGCCCGAGCGCGCGGCGGAGCGCTTCACGAGCATCGGCGAGGCCGGCGACCAGGCGCTGGAAGAGATGGCGCGGCTCGTCGACATCCTGCACGAGGGCGAGCGCGACGACGTGCAGCTCGTGCTCGACCGGGCCCGCTCGGCCGGGCTCACGATCGCCGCCACGCTGCCCGCGGGCGACGCCGAGCTGCCGGACACGGCGCTGCGGATCGTCCAGGAGAGCCTGACCAACACGCTCAAGCACGCCCCGGGCGCCGACGTCGACGTCCGCCTCGAGCACGACGACGGCGGCCTCGAGATCGAGGTCCGCGACCGTGGCGGCACGTCGCGCCCGACGCTCGCCGAGACGGGTGCAGGGCTCGGACTGGCCGGCCTGCGCGAGCGCGTCGAGGACGCCGGCGGCCGGCTCGACGCCGGCCCGCTGCCCGCCGGAGGGTGGCGGGTGCACGCCCGCCTACCCCTGTAGAGGTAGGCGAAGTTCGCCATCGCGGGCGACGACACGCGGAGCCGGCGCCGGTTGACTGCGCCGCATGGAACTCATCGCCGCCATCCTCCTCGCCGGCCCGCTCGGCTACTTCGCCCGCAAAGGGCTGCTCATCTACCTGGTCGTCTGGGCCGTGATCTTCCCCGTGCAGACGGTCGTCGTCTTCGCCACCACCGCCGACTCGGGCGACGACTGGTCCTACTGGGTCGTCAACGCCGTGATCCTCGCGCTGGGCATCGGCCTCAACCGGCTCGGCCATCGCCTCAGGGTCCGGCGCCGCAAAAATCAAGGGTGGCACTGATGCGAACGAGCCCCGCAGCGGAGACCATCGAGCGATGAACATCGACGACGCCAAAGCGCTGTGCATCCGCTCGATCCAGATCATGGAGGACGGCACGATCGAGGACTTCCGCGAGGTGGTCCACCCGGAGTTCCTCAACCACGAGGCCAAGGACGAGCCGCCCGCCTCGCGCGGCCGCGGCCCCGAGCCCGCGTACGCCACCGCCCTCTGGCTGCGCGACGCGTTCGCCGAGCTGCGCTGGGCGATCCACGAGGTGCTCGCCGAGGGCGATCTCGTCGTCATCCACTGCACGATGTCCGGCCGCCACGTCCGCGCGTTCACCGAGTACGAGGAGGACGCCAGCATCGGCCAGGTCTTCCCGCCGACCGGCAAGACGTTCGCGACCACCCAGACGCACTGGCTGCGGGTGGCCGACGGCCAGGTGATCGAGCACTGGGCGAACCGCGACGACCTCGGCACCGCGCTCCAGCTCGGCTGGGTCCCGCCGACCCCGCTGTACCTGGCGCGCGCCGCGCTGGCCAAGCGCCGCGCGCGCCTCGCAGCCGCCTGCCTAGGCGGCCTTGGTGGTCAGCGAGCGGCCGCCGTCGGGGTCGAAGAGCTTGATCTGCGACGCGTCGAGGACGAGCTCGACCTCGCGGTCGTGCTCGGCGCCGCTGCGCGCGTCCAGGCGCGCGACGATGTGGGTGCCGCCGCCGCCCGGCACGTCGTCCATGCCGGCGTCGGCGGCGAGCTCGTCGAGCTGCTCGGAGTGCACCTCTTCGGTGCCCTTGATGTCGAAGTAGGCGTAGAGCTCGGACCCCATCGACTCGACGACGTCGATCGTGACCTTGAAGCGCATCGCGTCGGAGACGTCCTCGCCGAAGCGCGCGTCCTCGAAGTTCTCGGGCCGGATGCCGACGATCACGTCGCGCTTGTCGGCGTCGACGCCCGTCGGGATCGGGGCGTCGCCGAACGGCAGCGAACCTTGCCGTCCTCCAGCCGGGCGGGGACGAAGTTCATCGCCGGCGAGCCGATGAAGCCGGCCACGAACAGGTTGATCGGGTCCTCGTAGAGCACCTTGGGCGTGTCGACCTGCTGGATGATCCCGGCGCGCATCACGGCCACGCGATCGCCGAGCGTCATCGCCTCGGTCTGGTCGTGGGTGACGTAGAGCATCGTGGTGCCGAGCTGGTTCTGGATCCGCGCGACCTGCGTGCGCATCTGCACGCGCAGCTTGGCGTCGAGGTTGGACAGCGGCTCGTCCATCAGGAACGCCTTCGGGTCGCGCACGATCGCGCGCCCCATCGCCACGCGCTGGCGCTGGCCGCCGGACAGGTTGGCCGGCTTGCGGTCGAGGTGGGGCCGAGCTCGAGGATCTCCGCCGCCTCGTCGACCTTCTTGTCGATCTCGCCCTTGTTGACCTTGGCCAGCTTGAGCGCGAAGCCCATGTTCTCGCGCACGGTCATGTGCGGGTAGAGCGCGTAGTTCTGGAAGACCATCGCGATGTCGCGGTCGCGCGGCGCGAGCTCGTTGACGCGCTCGCCGCCGATGACCAGATCACCGTCGGTGATGTCCTCCAGCCCGGCGACCATCCGCAGCGCGGTCGACTTCCCGCAGCCGGAGGGACCGACGAGGATCATGAACTCGCCGTCGTTGATCTCGAGGCTCATGTCCTTGACGGCCTCGAACCCGTCCGGATAGCGCTTCCACACGTTCTGGAACGTGATCTCGGCCATAACGTCGTTGCTCTCCTCCGCGAGGCTGAAACTGCTCAGGTCCGTTTTACACCATTCGGCACCCGCACTCAGCGCATGCAAGCGGGAGTGTACGTTCGCCCGGGCAGCACGTCAGCCCATTCGGCGCGCGTCAGCGACCGGCCGGCGACCGCGCAGGCATGCCTGGCCCATGACGGCGGGCGTACGTCCCAGCGGTAGGCGCGGCCGCCGACCGAGACCGCGAACAGGAAGGCGCCATCGGGCGTGAAGAGCGGTGCCGTGAGCGTGTTCGAGAGCCCGGGCAGCGTCACGCCGAGCGGTGTGCGGGTGGCGACGTCGAACAGGCGAACGGTCCCGTCATCGCCGCCGGTCGCCAGGGTGCGACCGTTAGGGCTCACCGACAGCGCGAGCACCTCGCCCACGTGCGCAGCGAGCTTGGGCGAGACAGGGCTTCCGGTCTCGGTCGACCAGAACCGGATCCAGCCGTCCCGGCTCCCACCGATGATCAAGCGCCCGTCGGGCGTGAATGCCGGCGCGCCGACCACCGCGGTCGATTCCTGCAGCGCGACGCGGCGCCGCCGCGTACGCACGTCGAAGATCTCGATCCCATTTCCCGTGCCGGCCGACAGGCCTCGCCCGTCGGGGCTCAGCACCACATGCGACGGTCCGCCGGCGGGGTAGGGGTAGTACATGCGCGCGGGGCCGACGGGTCGCCCATCGCGCAAGCGTTGGAGTCTCACGCCATCCTTGCCGGAGACCGCCATCATCCGCCCGTCCGCGCTGAAGGTCGGGCTGAAGCCCACGCCGTAGCGCGGCGCTTGACGCCCTGGCCCGCGGGAACGCGGGTCGAGCAGCAGCGGAGGGCCAAGCAGGTCGCCGGCCAGCAGGCGCCCGTCGGGCATGAACGCGAGGGTGCGTACCGGGCGTCCGCGGTACGCGCGCAGCGTCGAGCGTCGCAGCGTGCGCACATCGACGACCGTGATCGTGCCGTCGTCGTTGCCGACCGCCAGGCTGCGTCCGTCGCGGCTCATCGCCCGGCTCCCGTAGGTCCCGAACTCGAAGGCCTCCTCCAAGTCGTCGAGGCGGAACGGCGCGAGGGCGATCGGGCGGCCGAGGCGCCGGTCGCCGGCGAGATCCCAGATCAGGACCTTGCCGTCGAAGCCCCCGCTGTACAGCGTGCGAGCGTCCGGGCTGAGCACCAGTCCGGTGATCGAGCCCGTGTGGCCGGCGAGCGTCTCGCGCACGGTCCCGCGCGCGACGTCCCAGACGAGGATGCGGTTGTCCTCGCCGGCGGTGGCGAGGGTCCGCCCGTCCGGCGTGAAGGCCGACGCGACGACGGCACCGCCGTGCCGTCCCTCGGCGACTCGAGTGACGCCGGTCGCCAGGTCCAGGAAGCGGACCGAACCGCTGCGGCCTCCGAGCAGCAGGGTCCGATCGTCGGGGGCGAGCGCGACGTGGCGGGTTGACCGGGCGAGCTCCTGCAGCGGACGCAATGTGCGTCCGTCGCGCAGCACCGTCGGCCCGTCCTCGAGGCCCGTCACGACGCGCTTCCCGTCACCGGTCACGCGCACCGACGCCAGGCGCCGGAACCCGCGGCCGAGCTTGCGCGGGGTGCTCAGCAGCGGCTCGCCGCTGCGCGCGTCGAAGCGTTGTGCGGCGAGCTCGCCGGTCATCAACCACAGCGCGGCGAACAGCGTCTTCCCGTCGTCCGTGAACTGCAGGTCCAGAGCCTCAGATGGAGTCCAGACCTGGGTGACCCGACGCCAGGTGCGGGTGTCAAGGAGCGTCGGTCGCGAGCCGCCGATCGCGACCCGCGAGCCACTGGCGTCGAAGCGCAGTGGCGCCGGAACCACGGCGCCGGTGTGTGTACCCGGGCGGGCGACGACGCGTCGTGTACGGGCGTCGACGACCGTCAGCCTGCCGCTGAGGCCCCGGATCAGGAGCGTGCGGCCGTCGGGGCTGAGTGCGAGGCCCGCCACGCGCTCACCGACCGGCAGGACGCCGATCGCGGCCGGGCTCTTGAGCAACGCGCCGAACAGGTTCGCGCGGGTCTGCGGCGAGTCCTCGAGCGCGACGCCCTGCCGCGCGAGCAGCAGCGAGCGGTCGAGCTCGTCCGATACCAGCGCCTGCGCGCCGAGGCGCTGCGCTGCCGCCTCGTCGGCCTGCTCGCGGGCCTGGTCGCGCTGGTCGAGCGCGACGGCGCCGGTGATCACCGCGACCACCAGCAGCGTTGCCATCGCCGCGAAGCCCAGCCGCAGGCGACGCGCGGCGCGCCCGCTCGCACGCCGTCCGGCGTCGAGGAAGGCGCGCTCGGGGGCGTCGAGCTCGGCATCGTGCTGGGACGCCCACTCGAGCGCGGCGGCCAGCGGCGCGCCACGGTAGAGGCCGCCCGGGTCGTGATCGTCGGCGGCCCAGGCGCGCGCTGCCTCGGCGAGCCGCCGTCGCAGCCGGCGGCTCTGGGAGTCTTCCTCGAGCCAGCCGTGCAGCCGCGGCCACTCGTGCAGCAGCGCCTCGTGCGCGACCTCGACCGTGCCGTCGCTCACCGTCAGCAACCGGCGCTCCGTGAGCCGCGCGATGACGTCCGGCGCCTGGTCGCCGAGCGCGATCCGGCGGCGCACGACCGCGCCGCTCGAGTCCTCGTCGCTGAGCCGCAGGAACAGCCGGCGCGCCTCGAGCCGCTGCGCCGGGTCGAGTTCGACGTAGGCCTCCTCGGCCAGCCGTGCGACCGCGCCCTGGACGCCGCCGCTGCGCGCGTAGGCCGCGACGTGCAGGCGCCGGCCTTCGCGGCGGCTCCAGAGCTCGAGTAGGGCCGTCGAGAGCAGCGGCAGCGCGCCCGGCTCGCCTTCGACATCGGCCAGCAGCGCGTCGGCGAGATCGGGCTCGACGACCAGCCCCGCGCGCTGCGCCGGCCGCTCGATGGCACTGCGCAGCTCGTCGCGCGACATCGCCCCGACGAGCACGTGGTTGGCGCCGACCGCGCGCGACAGGTCGGCGAAGGCGGCGCAACGGCCGTAGAAGTCCGCGCGCAGCGCGAGCACGACGCGCGGGAAGCGCAGCAGCGCCCCGATGAACTCGTCGCGCTCGCGCTCGTCCTGACAGGCGGTGAAGAGCTCCTCGAACTGGTCGACGACCAGCACGCCTTCCGCATTCGGGGCGAGTCGGCGCAGCGCGCGCCGCAGCTCGCTCGTGGGATGCTCGCCAGGGCGGATCACGGCCTGCGCCCAGTTGTGGCTGCCGGGCAGCACGCCGCCGGCCAGCGAGGGCAGCAGCCCGGCCCGGACGACCGACGATTTGCCGCTCCCGGACGGCCCGACGACGGCCAACAGCCTCGCCCCGACGAGCTGTGCGACCAGCTGGGCGACAAGTGCCTCGCGGCCGAAGAAGTACTCGGCGTCGTCGCGGTCGAAGCTCGCGAGCCCCTTGTACGGGCAGACCACAGCTCTGGCGGCGGCCTGGCCACCGATCCGCTCCAGCGTCGACTGCAGGTCGGCGACGCTGCCGGTGAGCTCGGCCTCGAGGGTGCCCATCTCGCTGCGGCCGGCCGCGGTCCGGCCGGCCAGCGCCCCGATGCGGCGGCTCGCCTCGCCGCGCGCCCAGTCGCCCGCGACCTCGTGGATCCGGCGCGGGACGCCGCGACTGGCCTCCAGCAGCGACTCGACCGGCACCGCGCCACCCGGCGGCGCGTACAGGGCCGCGATGGCGCCCACCGCGTCCGGCCCGAGCGACTTGAGGACGAGTGTCGCGCGCGGCTCGAGACGCGCGAGCGCGGCGGCCCGGGTGCCGGTCGCGAGCGCGAGCGCGGATTCGGTGGCCTGCCCGAAGTTGTGCAGCGCGAGCCGGATCTCGATCGGCGCGCGGTCGGCGTCGTCGACGACCAGCAGCGTCGGCCGGCGCGCGTCGGCGGCCCGCGCGATCACGGCCAGCGCGACTTCGGCGGACCCTGAGCCGGACGCAGAGAGGACAACCGCTCCAGCTCCGTGGGCTTCGCCTGCCAGTTCGGCCGCGACACGCGTCTTGCCCATCCCGTACGCACCGATCAGCGCGACGAGCCCGCCGTCGCCCCTCGCGGCGCGGCGCCACTGGTCGCGCAGCCAGCGCAACTCGTCGTCGCGGCCGATCAGCGGCGCCGCGGCCGTGGCGTCGAGCTCGGAGGGCAGCTCGGTGGCGAGCGGCTCGACGGTCAGCGCGGGGTCCTGGCGCAGGATCGAGGCGTGCAGGCGCTGGAGCTCCGGCCCAGGCTCGACGCCGATCTCCTCGACGAGGACCGCGCGCGCCTGGCGGAACGCAGCGAGCGCATCAGCCTGGCGGCCGCAACGGTAGAGCGCGAGCAGCCGCTGGGCGTGCACGTGCTCGCGCAGTGGGTTCTCGGCCAGCAGAGCATCGATCTCACCGACGACCTCCAGGTGATGGCCGGCTGCGAGGTCGGCGTCGATCGCCAGTTCGGCCGCGGTCAGCCGGAGCTCCTCCAGCCGGCGGATCTCGGCATCGGCGAAGGGCATGTCGGCGACGTCGGCGAGCGGCTCGCCGCGGAACAGCGCGAGCGCCTGGCGGGCGTTGTCGCCGCCGCCGTTGCGAGCGGCCTCGCCCACGAGCCGCTCGAACCGGAGCGCGTCGACGAGCTCACGGTCGATCAGCAGTTCATATCCGCGCCCGTGGGTCTGGATCTCCGCGCCCTCGGTCAACACCTTGCGCAGTCGCCAGACGTAGTTCTGGACCATCTTGGGCGCGCTCGGCGGCGGGACCTCGCCCCAAAGACCCTCGATCAGGCGGTCGGCCGAGACGACCGAATTCGCCTCCAGCCCGAGCATCGCCAGGACCGCGCGCTGCTGTGCGCCGCCGAGCCCGACCCGGTGGTCGCCGATGCGGGCCTCCAGGTGTCCGAGCATCTGGATCTGCATCTCGTACGCCAACCCAACCACCTTCTCGGAACGTGATCAACGAGAGCGTGGTCTGCGGCGGTCTACGCGTGGTCTACAGAGCCGGATTACCGGTGGTGGGAACGGGAATAGACCGGCGCGGCACAGGCTGCAGCCCATGCTCATCACCACCCACATCCATCGCACTGCCGCCGCGTGCGGGATCGCCTTCGCGCTGCTCACCGCGGCAGGCCCGGCCTCCGCGGAGCCGATCGACGACCGTTCCGCGCCCTTGCACCAGGACCTGCGCTCGCCCGACGCCCGCGACGCCGGGCTCGCGGCTTCGCCGATCGACCTGCGCTCGCCTGACGCCCGCGACGCCGCCCTCGGCTACCGACCGGTCGCCATCGCCCCGACGCCGGTCGCGCCGGTGCCCGTCGACGTCACGAACCACACGCCGTGGACCATGATCGGGCTCGCCGCCGGCGGCTACCTGATCGCCATCACCGCATTCGCATTCAGCGCGCGCCGGGGTCGGCGGCGTGTCGCTCTGTAAGGAGCTTCGCGCCCAGGAACAGCGTGCGGCCCGGCGGCTTGGGCTCGACCGAGAATCCGCACTTGACGTAGAGCCGGATCGCGTGCTCGTTGGACTCGTTGACGTCGAGCTCGATCCGCCGGCAGCCGCGCGCTCGGGCCCGCTCCATGCAGGCCTCGACGAGCGCGCGGCCGAGGCCGCTGCCGCGCGTCGTCGTCTGAGACGTAGAGGTCCTCGAGCCAGCAGTCCTCGACGCCGGTCCAAACGCTCAGGCGGTAGCGCAGCTGGGCGAGGCCCGCGACGCCGGCCAGCAGGAACTCCGTGTTGGGATCGCGCAGGAGTTCCGCCGCCGTCGCGTGGAAGGTCTCGTCCGTGGGCGTCGCCGAGCCCCACCAGTCGCGGAAGCCGACGAGCAGCCGCGTGACGGCCTCGAGGTCCTCGGGACCAGCGAGCCGGATCACTTGTGCCCGCGCACCTTCGTCAGCGTGATCCGGATCGGCACCGAGTAGCGCTGCGCGAACTGCTGCGGGGTCACGCGCAGGCGCTCGAAGCCCCAGCCGTACTTCTTCACGTACGGCTTGACCTGGTCGGCGGAGCCGCCGGCCTCGATCGTCGCGCGGCCCGACAGGATCACGATGTCGCCGCCGGAGCCGTCGCCGGCGAAGTTCAGCGAGACCTTCGGATTGACCTCGATGTTGCGGGTGCGCGCCGTGTCCGGGAGGCTGAAGACGATCACGCCGTCGTTGCCGTCCCACCAGAACCAGACCGGGGCGGGCAGCGGGGATCCGCCGGGCGTGACCGTGGTCAGCCAGGCCACCCTGTCCTCGCGCAGGTGGCGGGCGACCAGGGCGCCCAGGCCGGTGCTCTCGTCGATCATCGGCCGATCCTATGCGTCGGCTCCGCGGGCGGGGCCGAATCATCGGCACGCCGCCGTTGCTAGCGTCGTCGCGGTGCTCCGCTCCGGATTCGCCGCGGGCGTCGCGGCGTATCTGTTGTGGGGCCTGTTCCCGCTCTACTGGCCGCTGCTCGAGCCGGCCGGCGCCGGTCGAGATCCTCGCCCACCGGATCGTGTGGTCGGTCGTGCTGCTCGCCGCGCGTGCTCGCGCTGCACCCAGGGCTTCCGCTGGGTGCGCGCGGCTCGGCCGCCGGCGGGCGTGGCTGCTCGCGCTGGCCGCGGCGCTGATCACGATCAACTGGGGCACGTTCATCTACGGCGTCAACAACGGCCACGTGGTCGAGACGTCGCTGGGCTACTTCATCAACCCGCTCGTGACCGTCGCGCTCGCCGGTCGTCGTGCTGGGGGAGCGGCTGCGGCGCGCGCAGTGGGCCGCGGTCGCGATCGCCGGCGCTCGCCGTCGGTCGTGCTGACGGTCGCCTACGGGCGGCCGCCGTGGATCGCGCTGACGCTCGCCTTCTCGTTCGGCTTCTACGGGCTGGTCAAGAAGCAGGTCGGCGTCGGCGGGACGCAGAGCCTCGCGGTCGAGACGGCGTTCCTGCTGGCGCCCGCGCTCGCCTGCGTGCTCTGTGCTCGCGCCGAGCGGCAGCGGGACGTTCCGCAGCGAGGGCGCCGGGCCACGCGCTGCTGCTGGCGAGCGGCGGCGTCGTGACCGCGGTGCCGCTGATGCTCTTCGGCGCCGCCGCGGTCCGGATCCCGCTGACCACGATCGGGCTGCTCCAGTACCTCGCGCCGATCATGCACTTCGGGATCGGCGTCGGGATCTACGGCGAGGCGATGCCGGCGTCGCGCTGGGCCGGGCTTCGCGCTCGTGTGGATCGCGGTGATCGTCTTCAGCGCTACGACAGCCTGCGCGCGCGCGCGGCGGCTACCGTGCGGCGATGATCGACGAAGCCCGGCTGGAGCAGACGGAGTACGGACTGGCGCCCGCGACCGAGGGCTGGTTCACGGTCAACGTGCGCGACGCGGCGTGGGTGACGAACGAGGCGATGGGCGCCGCCTGCATCTTCGAGGGCGACGCGGTGGCGTTCGGGCAGATCGGCTACACGCTCGCGGTGCTGCAGCCCGGGCAGCCGAGCGGGATGTACCACCGCGAGGACGACCAGGAGGACTTCCTCGTGCTCTCGGGCGAGTGCCTCGCGATCGTCGAGGGCGAGGAGCGGACGCTGCGGGCGTGGGACTTCCTGCACTGCCCGCCGGGCACCGAGCACATCTTCGTCGGCGCCGGCGACGGGCCGTGCGTGATCTTCATGGCCGGCGCGCGGGCGAACCGCGGCAGCGCGCTGTACACCCGCGACGAGGCGGCGCTGCGCCACGGCGCGGGCGTCGAGACCGAGACGCCGGAGTCGAGCGAGGCCTACGCGCGCTTGCCCGAAGTGGCAGCCCGGGCGGCCGGACGAGCTGCCCTTCTAGCCGGCGCGGGCGGTGTAGGTCTTGCCCGGCGCAGGATGATCGTGCGCTTGCGCACGTCGTCGCGGACGTTGACCGAGCCCTGCGTGACGCGCGTGCGCGTGTCGCCGCAGCCGTCCTGCACGAGCCACTCGCGTGCCGCGGATCGTCGCCGCGCTGTAGCGGCCCTTGGTGCGGAACTTGCCCTTGCCGTCGCCCCACAGCTTGCGCGTCTTCGGCTTCTTCTGCGGCGGCGGCGCTCGCGCCGTGCCGCGCGAGCAGCTCGAGCTGCTCGGTCAGCGTCAGCGTCGTCAGGCCGCCGGTCTGGGTCAGCTTGAACAGCCCGTCGAAGAACTCGGCGCGCTCGACCTTGCCGCGGCTCGGGCGCGGCGTCGATCGTGACGCGGCCGTCGCGCGTGTCGACCGACGAGCCGACGGGGATCTGCTCGCCCTGCCTTGAGCTCGACGATAGCGGTTCGAGCCGCGCCGCTTGACCAGCACCTTGCCCGAGACCGGCAGCACGTTGACGTCGCTGGTTGGGGACCGGCGCGGGCAGCGCCGGGGTGGGGGTCGGCTGGGCGCGGGCGGCGGCGGCTGGCGCGGGCGGGGACGGGCTGAGCAGGACCGTGAGCAGGTTCGCGTCGAGCGAGGTGACGGCGACGTCGCGCCGGCCGTCGCCGTTGAAGTCGGCCACCGCCACGCCCGTCGGCACGCCCGCGACCGGCGTACTGCTGGTGCGGGCGAAGCCGGCCGGGCCGCGCGCGATGACGTCGAGCGAGCCGCCGTTGACCGCGGCCGCGATGTCGAGCGTGCCGTTGCCGTCGAAGTCGGCGCTGGCGAGGCCGACGGGACCGTCGCCGACCGCGACCGGCGACGCGGCGGCCGGCGTGAAGCCGCCGGCGGGCGAGCGCAGCAGGATCGAGACGGAGTCGCCGGCGTAGTTCGAGACGGCGAGGTCCGTGCGCCCGTCGCCGTCGAAGTCGCCGGCGGCGATGCCGTTCGGCTGCGCGCCGACCGTGGTCGCCGGCTCTCGCCGCGAACGTTCCGCCGCCCGCGTTCAACAGCACCGACACCGATGCCGGAGCCGGCGTTGGCGACCGCGATGTCCGAGCGCAGGTCGCCGTTGAAGTCGGCGATCGCGATCTGGCGCGGCTGCACGCCGACGGCGTAGTTGCCGTTGGGCGCGAGCGTGAAGCCGTCGTTGGCCGCGTTGCGCAGCAGCACCGAGACGTTGGCGCTGTTGTAGCCCGCGACCGCGAGGTCGAGGCGGCCGTCCTGGTTGAAGTCGCCGGCGCCGACCGCGCCCAGTGCGCCGCCGAGCGGCACGTTCGCCTCGCGCGTGAACCCGCCCGCCGGATTGCGCAGCGCGATGACCACGCCGCTGCCGCAGAATGTCCGCGATCGCCAGGTCCGGCAGTCCGTCGCCGTTGAAGTCGCCGACGGCGCCGTTGGCTCGTCGCCCCGGGGAGCGCGAACGGCGACCCCGCCTCCGCCGCGAAGCCGCCGCCGGCGCTGGCGCAGGAACAGCGAGACGGTCTGCCCGTCGCCTTCGCTCGTCGCCAGGTCCGGCCGTCCGTCGCCGTTGAAGTCGGCGGCGTAGACGTTGTAGGGCGCGTTCCCGTCGGGTACGGCGAGCCCTCGGGCGTGAACTGCGCCTGCGCCGTCCCGGCGCTCACCAGCGATGCCGCGAGAGCGAGCGCGGCGGGGATCCGTCCCTTCACCGGACCGATCATCCCGGATCGCCGGAACGGCACGCAACCCGCCATCCGTCCAGCCGCTTGATCTCGCCTGCAGGTTGGCGTGCGATCATCGAGCGAATGAGCGACGAAGACAAGCCGCGCTCCTTCGAGGAGGCGCTGCGCGCGATCGCCGACGAGGTCGCGCGCGGCATCGACCGCGTCCAGCAGGGCGAGTTCGAGGACATCGCGCGCGCGTACGGCGTCGACGCCGACCGCGCGAAGCAGTTCATGGACAGCGCGGGCGAGTGGCTGCGCGCCCAGGCCGACGCGTTCAACGTCTACGGGCCGCCGTCCGCCGGCCAGTCCGAGACGCGCCCGGCCAAGCCGGCGCCGTGGGAGGACCCGCTGCGCGGCTTCGGCCCCGACCCGCTGGACACGCCGACGGACGACCAGGGCCGCGCGCTGGCCGCGCTGGACTCCGGCCGCTGGACGGTCGAGCCCGGCACGAGCGCGCTCTCCGTCGCACGGCGAGGGCCCGGGCCCAGCGACGCGCTCGGCCTCGTGCGCGAGCTGCGCGTGCGCGACTGGATCGACGCCGACGGCGAGGTCACGCTGGTCGGCCACGCCGCGCTGCAGCGCTGGTTGGACGCCACCGACCGGACCTGATGGAGCAGGCCCCCGTCCGGATCGACAAGTGGCTGTGGGCCGCGCGTCTGGTGAAGACGCGCGCGCTCGCGGTCGACGCGATCCGCGGCGGGCGCGTGAAGCTCAACGGCCAGCCGGCCAAGCCGAGCAAGGACGTCCGGCCGGGCGACCGGATCGAGTTCAGCGCGGGCGTGATCCGGCTCGAGGCGATGATCCGCGGCACCGCCGAGCGGCGGCTGCCCGCGGCCGACGCGCCAGCTGCTCTACGAGCGAGACCGAGGAGAGCCGGACCGAGCGCGAGCGGCGGGTCGCGGAGATGCGGATGACGCGCCCGCAGGGCGTCGACCGCAACGCGCGGCCGACCAAGCGCGAGCGGCGCGCAGCTCGAGAAGGTCAAGGGCCGCTCACGGCGGTAGCCGCATGCCGTCGCGGCGGACGCGGAACCAGTGCGCGGCGTAGGGCTCGAGGTCGAGCGTCGCCGGCAGCGCGTGCGTCGCGCGTCTCGAACAGGTCGACGAGCTCGTCGCCGTCGTCGACCGGCAGCGTCGACCGTGACCGGCTTGCCGCCGAGCTCGTGGACGGCGACGATCGGTCGCGCCGTCCCAGTCGCAGCGGTGCGCGAGCACCGACGTCGGCGCCGGTCTCGAGCACCGTCGAGCGTGCCGAAGCCGAGCTCCGGGCACTCGCGGCGGCGGCGGATCAGGCGCTCGAACCAGTTCAGCAGCGAGTCCGGGTCGCGGCGCTGGGCGGCGACGTTGACGCGCTGCGGGCCCGTACTCGCCCTCGACCATCGGCCGCCGCAGCTCGGCCGCCGTCGAGAAGCCGCCGTCGTCGGCGACCACTGCATCGGCGCGCGGACGGCGTAGCGGCCCTCGATCGCGAGGTTCTCGGCCATCCCGATCTCCTCGCCGTAGAACAGCACCGGCGTGCCCGGGCAGCGAGAACGCGAGCGAGTAGGCCATCCGGATCGCGCGCTGGTCGCCGTCGAGCATCGTCGGCAGCCGCCGCCGCAGCCCGCGGCCGTAGAGCTGGATGCTCCGGATCGGGCCCGAAGCGCGCGAACACCTCCTGGCGCTCCTCCTCGCGAGAGCTTGTCCAGCGTCAGCTCGTCGTGGTTGCGCACGAAGCGCCCGAGCGACGCGGCCTCGCGGGATCGCCGGGAACTCGCGCAGCGCGCGCGCCAGCGGCTCCGCCGACGCCGCGCGCGAGCGACAGGTAGAACGCCTGGTTGCCGATGAAGTCGAGCGCCATGTGCAGCTCGTCGCCGTCCTCGTCGCCGAGGAACGCGCGCACGTCCTTCGGCGGCAGGTTGACCTCGCCGAGCAGCACCGCCTCGCCGTTGCGGCGGTTCAGGTAGGCGCGCAGGTCGCGCAGGATCTGGTGCGGGTCGTCGAGCGCGCCCTCGATCAGGAACGGCACGGCGTCGACGCGGAAGCCCGACAGCCCCTGCTGCAGCCAGAAGCCCATCACCTGCGCGAGCTCGTCGCGGACCTCCGGGTTGGCCAGGTTCAGGTCCGGCTGGTGCGAGTAGAACTTGTGCAGGTAGTACTGGCCGGCCTTGCGGTCATAGGCCCAGTTCGAGGTCTCCTGGTCGGGGAAGACGATGTCGCCGGGCTTCTCCGGCGGGCCGCTCGTCGCGCCCAGACGTAGAAGTCGCGGTACGGCGAGTCGGGGCTCGAGCGCGCGGCCTGGAACCACGGGTGCTGGTCGGACGTGTGGTTCATGACGAAGTCGGCGATCACGCGGATGCCGCGGTCGCGGCAGGTGCGGATCAGCTCGGTGAAGTCGCCGAGCGTGCCCGAGCGCCGGGTCGACGGCGTAGAAGTCGACGATGTCGTAGCCGTCGTCGCGGTTGGGCGAGGGATAGAACGGCATCAGCCACAGGCAGCTGATGCCGAGCCCGGCGAGGTAGTCGACGCGCTCGGTCAGCCCGGTCAGGTCGCCGCAGCCGTCGCCGTCGTGGTCGTAGAACATCTCGACGTCGAGGCAGTAGAAGACGGCGTTCTTCCACCACAGGTCGCTGGTGGCCTTGATCCTCATGCCAGCTCCGGCAGGACGTGCTCGCCGAACGCGTCGATGAAGGCGTCGAGGTCCTGGCCGACGTGGTGGATGCGCGATGTCGTCGAAGCCGAGCGCCGCGTACTCCTGCAGCCACGCGACGTGCTGCGCGAGGTCGGAGGAGATCAGCACCTTGCCGGCGCACGTCCTCGGGCCGCACGAGCTGCGCCGCGACGTCGAAGGCCTCCGGCGTGTCGAGGTCCCAGCAGACCGGCGGGTCGAAGACGTTCGTGCGCCACTGGTCGTGCGCGATCGCGCACCGCCTCCTCCTGGGTCGGCGCCCAGCTCACGTGCACCTGCAGCACCTTGCGGCCCGTCGGGGCCGAAGGCGTCGAGCATCCGCTCGCAGCGTGCTCGACCGGCGCGTTGACCGTCGCCAGCCCGTCGGCCCACTCGCGAGCCCCAGCGCCGCGGTCGCCTCGCTCACCGCCGCGCACAGCAGCGGCGGCGGCGTCTCGCGGCAGCGTCCACAGCCGCGCGCGGTCGACGACGACGTGCCCGACGTGCGAGACCTCCTCGCCGCGCGAACAGCGCCCGCATGATCGTCCACGCACTCGCGCAGGCGCTCGGTGCGGATCGGCCTTCGGCGGCCAGCCCTCGCCCGTGATGTGCTCGTTGGACGCCTCGCCGGTGCCGAGCGCGATCCACAGCCGCTCCGGGAACATCTCGCACAGCGTCGCCGCGGCCTGGGCGATGATCGCCGGGTGGTAGCGCTGTCCCGGCGCGTTGACGATCCCGAACGGCAGCGAGGTCTGCGCCAGCGCCGCGCCGAGGAACGACCACGCGAAGCCCGGACTCGCCCTGGCGCTCACTCCAGGGCGCGAAGTGATCGGAGGACATGCCGGCGGCGAAGCCGGCCTCCTCGGCGCGCCGGATGCGGCAGCAGGCGGCTGGGCGGGATCTGCTCGTGCGAGCAGTGCAGGGCGATGCGGGGCACGCGCCACGTCTACCCTCAAGCGCCGGTTCGATGCCGATCCGCCTCGCGACGCCCGCCGACTACGACGCCGTGGCCCTGCTCGCCCCATCTTCGGTTAGACCGCGGGGGCGGGGTCGACTCGACGTACTCCTCCTCGGAGCGGCGCCGGGTCGCGCCCGAGAGCAGCCAGTCGACCTCGCTGCCGCCCTCGGCCTCGTCGGCCGGCTCGCGGCGCACGGACAGCAGGCGCTCGCCGCCGAAGCGCACCATCGCCACCGAGTAGGCGGAGACCGGCACGTCGTGGCGGCTCGCCAGCCAGTCGATCGTCGCCAGCGCGCGCGGGTCGTAGCCGCCGGCCACCAGCACCAGCGCGGGCGACTCGTGTGCCGTCGACGGCGTCGAGCTCGGTGTGCACGCTCAGCAGCCGGTCGCGGTCCCAGGACGCGACGTCGGCGGCGGCGCCGAGCGCGCGGCCGAGCTGCCACTCGACGGTGTCGCCGGTGACGAGGATCACGACGACGCGGTTGTCGGTCTCGTCGAGCCCGAGCAGGTCGACGTAGGGGACGGGCTCGCGCGCGAGCAGCCGGACGCCGCTCGAGGCCGAGCTCGCCGGCGAACGCGTCCCACGAGGCGGTGACGAGCGAGAGCAGCTCCTCGCGGTCCGGCGGGCTCTCCTGCACGAGGCCGGAAGCCTGCGGCGCCACGAGCGTCCCAGAAGTCTCATCGATGCGCAGCACGGCGGTCCAGTCCTCCTTGAAAGCGGGGTGACGGGCGAAGCCTAACTGAGCGCGACCGGCTCGCCGACCACAATCCGCCCGGTCTCGACCACCCGCGCCTCGATCCCGGCCCGTCGGCGCGCGAGGCGACCAGCCGCAGCCGCACGCCGTCGCGGAACGCGAGCTCGCGGCCGGCCCAGCCGCCGGGCGGCAGCTCGAGCTCGAGCTGCACGTTCACGCCCGCCTCGGCGGGCCGCTCGAGCTCGGACGGTGGCGACGATCACGCCGCGCGTGAGCTCGAGGTCGCGCACGAGGTCGACCTGCGGCCGAGGTCGCGCTCGAGCGCGTGGAAGAGCCGCGGATCGCGCCAGCGCCACGTCTTCTCGCCCGGGCCGACGAGCCCGGGAACGGCGGCGGGCGGTCGGGGACGATCGCGCCGTCGGGGTTGAACGGGAACGTCGCCTGCCAGCGCGCCAGCCGCGGGCAGGTCCTGGGCGCTCAGCGGCCCTTCGGCCCGCGCGCGTAGTGCTGGCGATCGCCGGCGACGCCGCGCGAGTCGATCTGCGTCGAGCGCAGGCTCTCGCCGCCCATCCCCAGCACGGGGAAGCGCCACAGCGCTTTGACCTGTCCCTCGACCACGTCGGTAGCCTCGCACGGACGTGCTCCCCCGCGCCGACGCCGTCGCCACGCTCGCCTCGCGAGCCGTTCGACGTCCTCGTCATCGGCGGCGGGATCACCGGCGCGGGCGTCGCGCTCGACGCCGCCACGCGCGGCTACAGCGTCGCGCTGGTCGAGCGGGCCGACTTCGCGAGCGGCACGTCCTCGCGCTCGAGCAAGCTCGTCCACGGCGGCCTGCGCTACCTGCAGAACTTCGACCTCGGGCTCGTCCGCGAGGCGCTGCTCGAGCGCCAGATCAACGTCAACCTCGCGCCGCACCTGGTCCGGCCGCTGCGGTTCGTCGTCCCCGCCTTCGACGGCGCGCGGCTGGACCGGGTCGTCGGGCTCGGCCTCAACGCCTACGACGTGATGGCGGTGGACCGCGTGCGCCGCTCGCCGCTCGCGCGCCGGCGCGCGCCAGGAGCCCGACTGGAGCCCGGCGCGCCACCGCGTGATCTCCGGCGCCGAGGTGCTCGAGCTGCTGCCCGCGCTCGCCGACCGCGCGCCGACCGGCGGCTACCTGTTCTACGACTGCCAGACCGACGACGTCGCGGCTGGTGCTGACCGTGCTGGCCGAGGCCGAGCGCTTCGGCGCGGTCGCCGCCAACCGGCTCGAGGCACGTGGGCTGCTGGAGGACGCGCGGGCGCGCCGTGCGGCGCGCTGCGTGCGCGACACCGAGACCGGCGACGAGCTCGAGGTCCGGGCCACCAACGTCGTCAACGCGACCGGCGTGTGGGCCGACCGGCTGCGGCCCGCCGAGCTGCACGACGAGGCCGAGGTCCCGATCATCCGGCCCGCGCGCGGCACGCACCTGGTGCGTCGAGCGCGACGCGCTGCCGATGAGCGCGGCCGCGATCGTGCCCGCCGGCGAGGGGCGGTCGATCTTCGTGCTGCCGTGGCTCGGGCAGACGCTGATCGGCACCACGGACACCGACCACGACGGCCGACACCGACCACGTCCAGCCCTCCGACGACCGAGATCGCCTACCTGCTCGACGCCGTCAACGCGTTCTTCGCCACCGTCGCTCGACGCCGGCGACCTGGCCGGCGCCTACGCGGGCGTGCGGCCGCTGATCTCGACCGGCGATCCGCGCAAGTCGGTCGACATCTCGCGCAAGGCCGAGCTGTACGAGACCTCGCGCGGGATGGTCACGATCACCGGCGGCAAGCTGACGACCTGGCGGCGGATGGCCAAGGAGACCGTCGACCGGATCGTCGAGCGCGACGGCTCGGACGTCGAGTGCCGCACGCACGAGATCCCGCTCGGGATGGCGGTCGCGCCGTCGGACCTCGGTGGCCGCGCCGGAGGGCGCGCGCGAGCAGCTCGCCGGCCGCTACGGGCACCTCGCCCACGACGTGCTGGCGCTCGGGCCGGCTCGAGCCGATCGTCCCCGGCCGCCCGGACCTGCTGGCCGAGGTGGCCTACGCCGCGCGCCGCGAGCAGGCGCGCACGGTCGGCGACGTGCTGCTGCGGCGCACGCGGCTCGGGCTGACCGCGGCGCGCGGCGCTGCTCGCGCCCGGGGCGGGCGCGATCGAGCGCGTCGCGGACGTGATGGGGGAGGAGCTCGGCTGGGACGCGGCCCGCCGCGCGCGCGAGGTTTCGGCCTTCCGCGAGGAGGCGCGCGCGGAGGGCATCCTGCCCGCGCCGTAACTTTCGACGCGCCTCTCCGGCCGGTTGGAGCCCGAGCCGGAGCCCCTCGACCTGGAGCCGCTTTGCCACGCCGTCTCATCGTCCCGCTGATCGCCGCCTTCGCGCTCGTCCCGGCCGCGTCCGCGCACGCCGGCTGGTTCCCGGCCGTCGCCGCTCGACGGCCCGAACGCCGACGTCGTCTCCGGTCGGCAACGTCGACCTCGCGCGCGACGGCGCCGGCGCGGTCGGCTACCTGCGGCATGGCCGACGGCGTCCCGCACGCGCACGTCGTCGCGGCTCTTCGGCGGCGTCTGGCGGCGCGCCGGAGCGCGTCGACTTCGCGCCCGGCGACGGCGACCGAGGTCAAGGTCGCGGCCGGCGACGGCAACCGGCTCGCGGTCGCCTGGATCGCCGACGGCAACGTCTACGCGACCGTCTCCCCGGGCGGCGCCACGCCCGGCGGCTTCGCGCCGGCCGGTCGCGCTCGGCGGCCCGGGCGCCGAGGACATCGACATCGACCTCGGCGTCAACGGCGCCGCCTACGCCGTCTGGGAGCAGGGCGGCAACGTCGCGCGCCGCGCGCCTGCAGGACGCGACGTGGACGACGCGTCGCGGCGCCGCTCGACGTCGACCCGGCGCCGCGAGGCCGGCACCGGGCGCGCTGCGGCCGCACGTCGCGGTCTCGGCCGAGGGCTACGCCGTCGCGACCTGGGGCGAGCGCCGCGCCGACGGCTCGACGCACGTCTTGGGCCGCCGCATCACCGGCCTGAACCTGTCGGCCGTGCCCGCAGGACCTGACGCTGCCCGACGGCTCCGCCGACTCGCCGGACATCGACATCGAGGACGACGGCTCGTTCGCCTGGGTCGTCTTCCGGCAGGACGATCGGCGGCGTCTCGCGCACGCTCGGGCGGCGGCTGATCGGCTCGCAGTTCGAGGCGCCCGAGTTCATCGACGGCGGCAACGCCTCCGGCGAGCCGGCGTCGACATGAGCGGCGCCGGGCGCGGCCAGGCCGTCGCGCAGCGCCGGCCGGCATGGTGCGTCGGCTCCTGGCTCGACCACGACCACTTCCAGCCCGCCGGCGCGGCTCGACGGCGTCGACGGCGTGGCGCCGACCAAGCCCGAGGTCGCGAGCACCGACCGCAACGACATCGCGGTCGCCTGGCGCGTCACGGGCCCCGACGGCAACGTCGATCGCGCGCGCCCGCTACAAGGCCGAGGGCGCGCCGTTCGGCGGCGAGTTGACGGTCTCGCGCCCGGACCTCGGCCCGGTCGCCGACCCGGGCGTCTTCATCGGCGGCGACCGCGTCGGCGACTTCGCGGTCGCGATGGTCCAGGGCGACGCCGGGCGCGCGCGCGCTGACCGTGGCGGTCTTCGACCGCCCGCCGGGCGCGCCGTTCATCGAGTCCTCGCAGACCTACAAGCGCAAGACGCGGCCCGAGCTGCGCTGGCGCCCGGGCCTCGAGCTGTGGGGCGCGCAGACCTACCGCGTGCTACGTCGACGGCGTCCAGATCGGGCAGACGACCAGAACGACACGCTGGTGCCCGCGACGCCGCTGACGACCGGCCAGCACACGTGGCAGGTCGAGGCCGTCGACCGCGCCGGGCCAGACCTCGCGCAGCCGCGTCCGGACGCTGCGGATCGACGCCACGGCGCCGACGCTGCGGGTCTCGCGTCTCCGGCAAGCGCGTCGCGGGCGCGGGCGCTGAAGATCCGCGTCACGCGCGACCGACCGCGGCGGCGCCGGGCTCGATCACATCACGGTCGACTACGGCGACCGCTCGCCGACGTCGCGCATCGCGCTCGACCGCGCCACCGCTACCGGCGCGGGACGCTTCACGCTGCAAGGTCGCGGCGGTCGACAAGGCGGGCAACGTGACGCGCAAGGAAGTCAGCCTGCGGATCAAGAAGTCGTGATCCTGCGCGCCGGTCAGCGGCGGCTCGAGCTCGGCGCGCCGGCCGCTGCTGATGGGCATCCTCAACGCGACGCCGGACTCGTTCTCGGACGGGCGCGGGGAGGAGCCGGTCGCGGCGCGGCTGGCGCGCGGGCGGGCGCTGATCGCGGCGGGCGCGGACATCGTCGACGTCGGCGGCGAGTCGGCGCGCGGCGACCGGCCGGCGGTCTCCGCCGACGGTCGAGATCGCGCGCGTGGCGGCGCTGGTCGGCGCGCTCTCGCGCGAGGTGCTGGTCTCGGTCGACACCTACAAGCTCGCGGTCGCGGAGGCGGCGGTCGCGGCCGGTGCGGCGATCGTCAACGACGTCTCGGGGCTGCGCGACCCGCGACTGGCCGAGCTGTGCGCGCGCACCGGGGCGGCGCTCGTGCTCATGCACACGGCGGTCGAGCCGAAGGGGACGCTGCTCGATCCGGGGACGTACGAGGACGTGGTCGGCGTCCGTGGTCGACTTCCTGCGCTCGCGGCATCGAGGTCGCGCGCGCGGCGGGCGTCGCCGAGGAGCAGCTGATCCTCGATCCCGGGCCGGACTTCGCCAAGACGCCGGCGCAGACGGTCGCGGTGCTGCGGCGGCTGGCTGCGCTGCGCGCGTTCGGGCCGCCCGATCCTGCTCGCCGCCTCGCGCAAGGACTTCGTCGGCGCGATCACCGGGCGCGCGCCGCCGGAGCGCGACCCGGGCACGCTGGCGGCGCTGGCCTTCGGCGTCGACGCGGGCGCCGCGATCCTGCGCGTGCACGACGTCGCGGGCGCCGCCGACTTCCTCGCGGTGCGCGCGGTCCTGCGCGGCGAGCGCGTGCTGGGGCCGCTCGAAGGGCTGACGCCGGAGCGCTACCCCGACGGCGTGCCCCCGCACCTCGCGCTAGGCTGACGCGCGATCGCCGGCCGCTGAACCCAACGCGGCCGGGCGCCCACCGATTCACCTTCGAGGAGACCTGCATGCCCTCCGTCCTGGACCGCTCCGCCCTGGAGCAGAGCCCGCTCGCCGACCTGCACCTGCTCGCCAACGAGCTCGGCGTCGACGGCTTCCGCCGCCTGCGCAAGCCCGACCTCGTCGACGCCATCCTCGCGCGCCAGTCGGCGGCGAGGAGGTCGCCGCGGAGCCCGAGCCGCCGCCGTCGCGGAGGCCGCGCCTCCCGCCTCCGACGACGAGGACGCGCCCAAGCGCTCGCCGCCGCGGCCGCCGCGGTGGCCGCGGCCGCCGGCGCGACGAGGACGGGGACGGCGATGCCGTGCTCGTCGACCGCGACGAGCCGGCCGCCGCCGCGCCGGCGGCGCGACGAGCGCGCCGTCGAGGGCGCCGTCGAGCTGCTCGCCAACGGCTCCGGCTTCCTGCGGCTGTCGCCGCCGGACGACGACCGACGACGACGTCTACATCTCCGCCGCCCAGGTCAAGCGCTGCGAGCTCGTCTCCGGCGACCGCGTGGCCGGCCCGTGCGCGCCGCGCGCCGCTCGGAGCGCTTCCCGTCGCTGATCCGCGTCGACACCATCAACGGCCGCCCGGCCGAGGAGGTCGCCGAGGGCACGCGCTTCGAGGACCTGCCGGTGGCGTGGCCGGCCGAGCGCATCGCAGCTCGGCTCCGAGGACCCGACGGTCAAGGCGATCGAGTGGCTGACGCCGTTCGGCAAGGGCTCGCGCGTCGTGATCGCCGGGCCGTCGCGCGCGGGCAAGAGCGAGGCGCTGCGGCGGCTCGCCGAGGCGCTCGTCGGCGCGCGGCGGGCCTCGAGGTCAGCGCCGTGCTGACCGGCGTGCGCCCGGAGGAGATCGCCGACTGGCCGGTCGACGCCGGGCGCCGCGCTGACGTTCGCGGCCTCGGTCGACGCGCAGGCGCAGGCCGTCGAGCAGGCGGTCGAGGTCGGCCGCCGCGTCGCCGCCCGCGGCGGCGACGCCGTCGTGCTGATCGACAGCCTCGAGTACCTGCCCGGCCGCCGCCGCGCGGCGCGCGCTGGCGGCCGGGCGCAACCTGGCCGGCGGCGGCTCGCTGACCGTGATCGCCACGGCCCCGGCGCCGATCGGCGGCGAGACGACCGTCGTCGCGCTCGACCGCGCGCTGGCCGCCGCGGGCAACTTCCCGGCGCTCGCGCTGGCCGAGTCCGGCACGCTGCGGCCCGGAGCTGCTCGTCGGCGAGGCCGGGACGGACGCGATCCGCGCCGCCGGCCGGGCGAGGCGGTCGAGCCGCCCGCGCCGGAGCCCGAGCCGGTCGTCGAGCCCGAGCCCGAGGCCTGCGGCCGAGCCGGTCGCCGAGTCCGCGCCCGAGCCGGTCGGCGAAGCCGAAGGCCAAGCCGCGGGCCCGCAAGAAGGCCGCGGCCAAGAAGAAGCCCGCCGCCAAGCGCAAGCCGGCGGCGAAGAAGAAGCCCGATCAGTAGCGGCGCGGCCCGTACGCGACGCGGCGCCAGCTCGGCTCGGGCGAGAGCTCGATCGGCTCGCGGTCGCGTTCGGGCTGCACGTAGCCGAACGTGTGCGTGATCTCGTCGAACACGACGTCGAGCTCGCCCTCCTTGACGCGCTGGTCGAGCCAGGCGGAGCGGAAGACGAGCCGCCGCAGCCAGTGCACCAGCGAGCGGTCGGCCGGGCCGACGAGGTCCGGCCAGCAGTCGTTGACGTGCTCGCCGAGGCCGGAGGCGGGGTCGACGACCTCGCCGTTGACGGTCAGGTTGACGAGGTCCTCGAGCTCGGTCTCCTCGAGCGGCTTGCCGACGAAGCCGAGCTTGCGGGCGGCCTGCTCGACGCGCTCGGAGAAGTCGCGCTCGTTGAACGTGAAGCGAAGCTCCCCGTACTCGAGCACGTAGTCCTGACCTGAGTCGTAATTGCCGCGGCGAATCTGATCCATAGGAGCGTCCCGGGGTCGCCGGGGCGTCTGCATCTTATGCTCGGATCCTGCCCGTGGTCTGCCCTTGAAGCGGATCTTTCACGCTGCCTCCAGGCCGTGTCGGAGATCGAACGCCCGTATGGCCCCGGGGCCCGTTTCAGGGAAGTCCGCAAAGCGCCGGTTGCGGCAGTGGAACTCGGGGCTCTCGTGCGCCTTCTCGATCGTGAAGGCGCAGCGCGTGAGCGGCTCGCGGGCCAGCTTCAGGCTGCCGTAGCCCTTTCCGCGCTCGGCCTCCTCGAACAGCGTGACGTCGATCTCGGTCGCGAACACCGAGTGCGCGCAGCCCATGTAACGGATGCCGCTGCGCGCGTCGTCGTACGCGTACAGGGAGGAGCAGCGGGCCGCGACGCAGGTGGCGGGAGCGATCACCCGATCGCAATACGTCAGGCACTGGCGGCATTCGGAGGCCTCGGTGCGGCGGGCGGTCCGGCCCATCGCGCGAGTCTACTTTGCCCCGGCTCGGACGGGTCGCCGCGCGCCGAAGCGCGCCACGCGGGGGCGCGTTTCTCGGCTCTCGGCTTCCGAGCGCGCGCGACACACCGTTCGCGGCTCGGGCGCTCCGGCACCTTCGACGTACCAGGGGCATGACCGAGGACACCGCCACGCTCCTGATCGTCGAGGACGACCCGCTGATCCGGACGTTCCTGGCCGACAACCTGACCGCCGACGGCTACGAGCTGCTGGTCGCCGGCACGATCGAGGACGCGCTGCGCGAGCTCGAGTCGCGGCGGCCGGACCTCGCGGTGGTCGACCTCCGGCTCCCGGACGGCTCGGGCCTCGACCTGATCCGGCGCGTCCGCACGGCCGACGGCATCGGCTCGCGGCTCGACCCGACGCTGCCGCTGGTCGTGCTCTCCGGCTGCGCGGCGAGCTCGACCGCGTGCGCGGGTTCGAGCGCGGCGTCGACGACTACGTGGTCAAACCGTTCGCGTACGGCGAGCTGCGGCTGCGGATCGCGGCCGTGCTGCGGCGCTCGCGCGCGCGGCTGCATCGCGGGCTGCTGCGCGTCGGCGAGCTGGAGATCGACCCGGTGGCGCGGACGGCGACGCGTCCGCGGGCGCCGGATCACGCTGGCGGCGAAGGAGTTCGCGCTGCTGCGGACGCTCGCCTCGGCACCGACGCGCGTGTTCACCAAGGAGGAGCTCCTGCGCGAGGTCTGGGGCTTCCGGTCGTTCGGCTCCACGCGCACGCTGGACTCGCACGCCTGCCGGCTGCGCCAGAAGCTGCAGCCGCGAGGGCGACCAGTTCGTCGTCAACGTCTGGGGCGTGGGCTACCGGCTGGTCGACGGGCCGGCGAATGAGGCCGTGGGGGCGAACTTCGCCGCGGCCGCCTCTAGGGACATGCAGAGCGTGATCCTCACGACCTCGAGCTGGGCGGTCACGCTCACGTTCGTCGCGTTCTACCTGCGCGCGCACCACCGGCTCGTGCTCGTCGCACGCGCCTGCCACGAGCTGCGCGGGCCGTTGTTCGCCGTCCAGCTCGGCCTGCACGGTCTCGTCGGCGAGCCGGTGCGCCTGGCCGCGATCGAGCTCGAGCTGGCGCGCGCGGGCCGCGCCCTGGACGATCTCGCGGCCGCGCCCGCCGGGGGCCGCGGCCGAAACCCGCTGCGAGCTCGTCGACCTGGTCGAGCTGCGTCGAGACCTTCGCGCCGGCCTGGCGAGCGCTCGCCGCCGGCTACGGCGCGACGCTGCGCGTGGAGCCGCCCTTGGTCGTCGCCCACGACCCGCGCGAGCTCGCGGTGGCCGGCGCGCCGGCGCGCCGCCCGGGCTTGCCGTCGGCGGTCCCCGGCGACGCCGTCCCGGTCCGCTCGGGTGTCCACGCCGATCCGCTGCGGCTCGCCCAGGCGTGCGCCAACCTCGTCGGCAACGCCGCCGAGCACGGTGGCGGGACGGTTCGGGTCCGCGTGCGGGCGACCAGCGGCCACGTCCGGGTCGAGATCGCCGACGACGGGCCCGGCCTGCCGACGAGCGTCACCGCGCTCACCGCCGCCGCCCGCACTCGCCGCGGCCGCCGCGGCCACGGGCTGGCGATCGCGGCGGCGATCGCCGAGCGACCACGGCGGCCGCATCATCGCTCGCGCCGTCCGAGGCCGGCGCGCGGCTCGTGCTCGAGCTCCCGGCAGCGGCTGCACGCCGGTGGCGGCATGACCGCGGCGGCGGCGTGTCCGCACCGCCGGTGCGTCGCGGACATCCCCGCGCCGGCGGCGCATGACGCGGCGCCGGCGCGCGGCGGTGCTGCTCGGGCTCGCGCTCGTCCTCGGGACGTTGTCGGCGACGCACATGGCGCGGCGCGAGCGCGCGCTCGGGCGACGCTCGGACCGGTGGTCGAGGTCGTGGTCGCGCGCAAGGATCTTCGCGGCCGGGCGGACGCTCGAGCTGTCCGATCTCGGCGTGCGCTCGCTGCCCGCGCGCTACGCGCCTCCCGGCGGGCCGACGTTCGCCGCCGCGCTGGCCGGGCAACGGCTCGCGGTGCCGGTCGTCGCCGGCGGAGCCGTGACGACCGCGCTGCTCGAACGGCGCCCGCAGACGCCGGAGGCCGCGATCGAGCGCGGGCAACGGGCGGTCGACGTGCTCGCGACCGGCTCGCCGCAGGCCGTCGTCGCGGGCGCGCGCGTGGACGTGCTCGTCACGACCGAGCGGCGCGACCACACCAACGGGCGGACGCGGCTCGCGCTCGAGAACGTCGAGGTGCTCGCGGCTCGCCCGGCCGCGGCCGACGAGGCCCAGGCGGCCAAGGGTCCGCCGCGCGTGAGCGCGACACTGCGGGTCACGGTCGCGCAGGCCGTCTACGTCGCGGCTGCGCAGGCCTTCGCGCAGGACGTCCGCCTGCTCGCCCGCGCCCCCGGCGACGAGCGCTCGGTCGGCGAGCTCGCGGTCGAGGACGGGCTCTGACATGCCGCGCGGCGAGCAAAGGCCGCTGACCGTCGCCAGAGGCAGGCTGCTTGCCGCACCCCGGTGTCATGCCGCCGCGCTGCGCTCGCGTATCGACGGCCGCGGCGCGGCGTATCGCGATCCGGCGAGGTCGCCACTAGGGTGCCCGCATGGTCATCGAGGACAGCGCGAGGCTCGTCGAGCGGGCACGCGCACTCGCTGCGCCCGGCGAGCGGCGGATCCTGGGCATCGCGGGCCCGCCCGGCGGCGGGAAGTCGACGGTCGCGCGCGCCATCGTGGCCGAGCTCGGCGAGCAGGCGCGGCTCGTCCCGATGGACGGGTTCCACCTCGCACAGTCCGAGCTCGTGCGGCTCGGGCGGCGAGACCGGATGGGCGCGCCCGACACGTTCGACGCCGCCGGCTACGCCGCGCTGCTCACCCGCCTGCACGGCGACGAGCCGGTCGTCTACGCACCCGAGTTCCGGCGCGAGATCGAGGAGCCGATCGCCGGCGCGATCGCGGTCCCGCGTGAGGTCCCGCTCGTCGTCACCGAGGGCAACTACCTGCTCCTGTGGGACGGCATCCGCCCGCTGCTCGACGAGACCTGGTACGTCGAGACCGACGAGGAGCTGCGCGTCGAGCGCCTCATCCAGCGCCATATCGAGTTCGGTAAGACGCCCGAGTACGCGCGCGCGTGGGTCATGCGCTCGGACGAGGTCAACGCCGCGCTGGTCGCGGCCACCGCGGGCACGGCCGACGTGCTCGTGCGCCTATAGGACGTCCTCCAGCGCCTCGAGAAACCGGTCGCAGTCGTCGGCGGAGAGCACGAGCGGCGGCTTGATCTTCAGGACGTCGTCGTTCGGGCCGTCGGTGGAGATCAGCACGCCGCGCGCCTTGAGGCCCTCCTTCACGCGCTGGGCCAGCTCGCGGGAGGCCAGCTCGACGCCGAGGAACAGCCCGTGACCGCGCACGTCGACGATCGCGTCCGAGCCGATCGCGCGCAGCCCGCCGAGCAGCCGCGAGCCCATCGTCGAGAGCGTGCGCCTGCAGCCGCTCGTCGGCGATCACGTCGAGCACCGCGAGCCCGATCTCGGCCGACACCGGGTTGCCGCCGAACGTGTTGAAGTACTCCATCCCGGTCACGAACGAGGCGGCGATCTCGGGCGTCGTGACCACCGCGCCGAGCGGGTGCCCGTTGCCGATCGGCTTGCCGAGCGTGACGATGTCCGGCACCACGCCGTCGAGCTCGAAGCCCCAGAAGTGCTCGCCGATGCGCCCGAAGCCGACCTGCACCTCGTCGGCGACGCAGACCCCGCCCGCGGCGCGCACCGCCTCGAACGCTGCGGTCAGGTAGCCGGCCGGATAGACGATCTGACCCCCGCAGCCCTGCAGCGACTCGGCGAAGAACGCCGCCGGCGCGTCGATCTGCGCGTGCAGCGACTCCAGCGCATCCGGCGCGGTCGGCAGCGCCGCGACATGGGTCCTGCGCGGCCGGCCGGTCCCGCCGGCGCCGTTGAACTTGTACGGGCTGAGCGCGATCTGCGAGCGCAGATGCCCGTGGTAGGCGTGGTCGAGCACGACCACGTCCTCGCGGCCGGTGTGTGCCGCGGCGAGCCGCAGCGCGAGGTCGTTGGCCTCCGAGCCGGAGTTCACGAAGAAGCACACGTGCAGCGGGTCCGGGAGCGTCGCCGCCAGCGCCCGCGCGTAGTCGATCACCGATCCGTGCAGGTAGCGCGTGTTCGTGTTCAGCTCCGCCATCTGCCGCGCGCCGGCCTCGACCACGCGCGGGTGGCAGTGCCCGACGTGGGCGACGTTGTTGACCAGGTCGAGGTACGCGCGGCCGTCGGCGTCGTAGAGGTACGCGCCGCGGCCGCGGACGATGTGCAACGGCTCGCGATAGGCCAGCGAGAGCGCCTGGCTCATCACGACCGGGCGGCGCGCCGCGATGTCCGGGTCGCGCGGGCCGGGCGGCGACGCCGCCGGGGAGCCCGAGCAGCAGGTTCGGGTCCGGGCAGATGCTGCGCCACAGGTCGGCCTCGTCGCTCAGCGCCACGCCGGGCAGGTCGGCGACGAGGTCCGTGAACAGCTGCAGGTGCAGGTGCGGCTCCCACCCGCCATTGACGTCCTCGCGTGCCCAGCCGCGCGATCTCCTCGCCCGCGCGCACCTCGCCCGAGGCCAGCGACTCCGGATCGAGATGGCCGTGCAGCGTCCAGAAGTCGCCGTGGCGGAGTACCAGCAGGCCGCCGTAGTCGCCCAGCCGGTCGCGGTTCTCACGCCGCTCGACGACGCCGTCCAGCGGCGCGTAGACCGGAGTGCCCGCAGGCGCGAACAGGTCGACCGCCATGTGGCGCGTCCGCCGTCGGCCGTCCGGGGTCCGGAACTCGGGCGCGGTGTAGATCGCGCGCTCCTCGTCGTAGCGGCCGATCGCCAGTCCGTCGACCGGCGGCATCGCGCCGGCCAGGTCGAGCACCGGCGCGGCGGCCCAGTCGCCGTCCATGACCGGCACGGGCGTCGCGCGCGCGAGGATCTGGCGCACGCGCCGGGCCTTCGGCGACGCCTCGTAGCCGCAGGCGTCGCGGAAGCGGAAGTGCGCGAGGTCGGCGTCCTCGCCCGCCAGCCGCTCGAGCAGCCTCGGTCACGCCGCGCTGGCTGATCAGCAGGTAGTCGTTGTCCGGCGCCGCGGCGTGCTGCTCGGCGGCCATCGCGACGCTCATCCGCAGGCGCGCGAGCATCAGCTCGAACAGCACCGCCAGCTCGTCCTCGCGCAGCGGCGTGACCTCGTGGTAGCCGCGCACCACCGGGACCACCGCGCGCGCCGGGTCGGGCTGCCCCTGCATCGCGTACGCGCCCGCGACCGCGAGCCCGCACACGCGCGCGCTCCAGACGACATCGCCGAAGTCGATCAGCCCGGCGACGGCGCCGTCCGCGCCGACGAGCACGTTGTGCTCGTTGGCGTCGTTGTGGATGAGCTGGTGGGGGAGGTGATCGAGCCCGGCGAACGCGTTCTTGAGGTCCCACCGGTGCGGGCGGTGCATGATCGGGTGCTCGAAGTCCGCGCAGCGCGCGGTCGACGCGCGCGACCGTCCGCCCGAGGCTCACCAGGTCCCCGCCGGCCTCGGCCCACGGGCGCCCGTCCAGCCACGACAGCAGCCGCGCGGTGTGGCCGTCGAACGTGCGCGTCGCGCCGGCGAGGCGCGGCACGGCGGGCTCGAGCGCAGGTGCTCGAGCACGGCGTCCTCGAGCGCGAGGTCCTCGCGCGGCTCGTGCAGCTTGAGGACGTAGCGGACGCCGCCCGCATCGAGCCGGAAGTTGAGGTCGCGCTCGCCCGGCAGCGGCGTCGCGACCGCGTCCAATCCATAGAGCTCGCGCGCCACGCGGGCCGGGTCGATCATGGCTCCGAGCCTAGCTTCGGACCGCCGAACGGACGCGGCGGGGGGCGAATTCTCCGCGGGTGCGCCTCTGAAGACCATGGACCCGCTCGACACGCTCGCCCTCGACCTGCGGGAGCGGTTGCTCGCGAGCGCGGGCACCGAGGACGGGGACCTCCCGGAGCGGATCCGCGCGCTGGTCGATCGCGAGGCCGGCGTGCTGAGCGAGGATCGGCGGGCCGAGCTGGTGGCGCGGATCGCCGAGCGGGCCTTCGGGCTCGGGCCGCTCGAGCCGCTGCTCGCCGACCCGTCGGTCGACGAGATCATGGTGTCCGGGACGTCGCCGGTCTGGATCGAGCGCGGCGGGCGGCTGGAGGCGACCGGCGTGCGCTTCGAGCGCGAGGCGGACCTGCGCGACGCGATCGAGCGCATCCTCGCGCCGTTGGGGCGGCGCGTCGACGAGGCGGAGCCGCTCTGCGACGCGCGAATGCCGGACGGCTCGCGGGTCAACGTCGTGCTCCCGCCGCTCGCGCTGGACGGGCCCGCGTTGACGATCCGTCGCTTCCGCCGCCGCGGCTTCGCACCGGCGGACCTGGTCGAGAACGGCACGCTGACGAGACCGCTGCTCGACTTCCTCGGCCGCGCGGTGCACGCGCGGGCGACCGTGCTGGTCTGCGGCGGCACCGGCTCCGGCAAGACGACGACGCTGAACGCGCTGTCGTCGTTCGTGGGTGAGGACGAGCGCGTGGTCACGATCGAGGACGCCGCCGAGTTGCGGCTGCGCCAGCCGCACGTGGTCCGGCTCGAGGCGCGGCCGCCGAACCTCGAGGGCCGCGGCGAGGTCACGATCCGGCGGCTCGTGCGCAACGCCCTGCGCATGCGGCCGGACCGGATCATCGTCGGCGAGGTGCGAGGACCGGAGGCGCTGGACATGCTGACCGCGCTCTCGACCGGTCACGACGGCTCGCTCTGCACCGTCCACGCCGGCTCGTGCGCCGAGGCGCTGCGGCGGATCGAGGTGCTCGCGCTGATGTCCGACGTCGGCCTGCCGCACGCCGCGATCCGCGAGCAGATCGCCGACGCCTTCGACCTCGTGGTCTGCCAGGCGCGCATGGGCGACGGCTCGCGCCGGATCGTCTCGGTCGCCGAGGTCGTCCGCGTGGCCGCCGGCCCGGCGGCGCGTGAGCTGTACGCGTGGCGCGACGGTGCGCCGCAATGGCGGGCGGCGCTGGGAGAGGGACTCGCGGCGCGGTTGGAGGCGGCGGCGTGAGGTCCGTGCGCGCGGTCACTTGTCGCGCGCGTGGTGAGCGCGGCGGTGCGGTGACCACGCGCCGTCGGGCTGGCCGAGCGATGCGAGGCCGGCTGATGGCGGTCGCGCTCGCGTTCGGGGCGGCGGCGGCCGCGGTCGTCGGGGTGTGGGAGCTGCTCGCGGCGGTCGAGCGCACGCGCGTCGCCGCGCCGCTGGCGTCGGCCGTCGCGCCGATCGTGCGCGCCGGGCGGGAGGGGATCTCGCCGACGGTCGCCGAACGGCGGCGGCTCGGCGTGCTCGCCGCGGCGGTGCTCGCCGCCGCGCGGCTGGTTCGTCGCCGGCCCGGCCGCGGCGGTGGTCGCGGGCATCGCCGGGCCCGCCGATCGCGATGTCACTCGTGCGCGCGCGGCGACGACGGTTCCGGGCGGCGCTCGCCGCGTCGGCGCCGGTCGTCGCACGCGCGTTCGCCGACGCGCTCTCGGCCGGCCACGCCGTGCGCGGCGCGCTGGAGGTCGTCGCGAGCAGCGTGCCCGGCGCCGCGGGTCACGAGCTCGGGAAGGCCGCGCAGGCGCTGCGGCTGGGGCGCCGACCGAGGAGCGTGCTCGAGCGGCTGCGCCGCCGCGCCGGCTCGCCGGCCTGGGACGCGATGGTCGCCGGCATCCTGCTCCAGCGCGACGCGGGCGGCGACCTGCCCGCGCTGCTGCGCGACCTCGCGCTCGGCGCTCGAGGCCGCCGCGCGGCAGGACCGTGACGCGCTCGCGGCCACGGCGCAGGCGCGCTTCACCGCCCGGATCGTGCTCGTCCTGCCGCTCGGCGCCGCGGTGCTCGCCGAGCTCGCCCAGCCCGGACTGCTCGCGGGCCTGCTGGCCGAACCCGATCTCGGCCTGGCTCACGTCGCTTCGCGCTGCTCCTCCAGATCGTCGCGCTGCTCTGCGTCCGCCGCCTGACGCGCAACGTCGTCCAATGAGCGAGCCGCGGATCTCGCCGCACTGGCCGCCCCGCCGATGCGGGGGGTGCAGCAATCTACCTGCGTCAGACGAGGGTCAATTGCTGCACCCCTCCGCATGCTCACGCCATCCGGCCGACTATTCGCCGACCGGCGCGCGCGGGCCGCGGCGCGGTGTGCGGCGAGCGCGTGCCGGCACGACGCGGCCATCGGCGGCGAGCGTGCGCTCGTCGTCAAGACCGCCGTGACCGTCCTCCTCGCCACCCTCGCCGCCGTCGCCGCCGCGGCCGGTCTCACCGACCTGATCGACGTCCGCCGCAGACGCCGACGGCGCCGCGCTCCGCTCGCCCTCGTCACGCGGATCGGCGCGAAGCTCGGCGTCAATCCCTCCGGCGGGCTGGCCGCGCGCGTCGCCGCCGCCGGACTCGACCGCCCGACGAGCGAGATCGTCGCGCTGCAGGCCGGCCTCGCGCTGATCGCCAGCGCTCGCCGCCCTCCCACTGCCACGCTCGCCCCCGGGCGGCTCGGCGTCGCGCTGGCCTGCTCGCCGCGCCGGCGGCAGGCTTCCTCGCGCCCGAATACGCCCTGCGCGCTCGCGCGCGCGCGCGCGCCGAAGGCGATGGAGGCGCGAGCTGCCGGACGTCCTGGACCTGATGCGCGTCGCGATCGCCGCCGGGCTCGCACCGAGGCGTGCGCTCGAGGAGGTCGGCCGGCGCCATCCCGGGCTGCTGGCGGCGGAGCTCAAGCGCGCCGCCGACCGCGCACGCATGGGGGAGCCCGTCGAGCGCGCGCTCGACCAGCTCGAAGCGCGCAGCCCGGCGACCGGGATCGCGCAGCTCGTCGCCGCGCTCAGACGAGCCGAGCGCCACGGCGCCCCACTCGGCGCCGCGCTCGCCGCCCAGGCCGCCGAGGCGCGGTCGCTGCGCGCGGCGCAACGCTCCGAGCAGGCGGCGAAGGCCGCGCCCAAGATCCAGCTCGTGGTCACGCTCCTGCTCGTGCCCGCCGTGCTGCTGCTCGTGGCCGCCGCGCTGATCCCGGCGCTCACGACACGCTGAGGCCCAATTCCTCCCACTTCGTCCCCCAGAAGCGGCGAGGGCCGCCTCGAAGCCGCAATCCCGCGTGCAGATCGCGCGGTTGAAGCCGGGCTGCAGGTCGAGCGGCCGATCTGCACGAATTCGTCCCACCGCAGAAAGTCCCCGCAAATCGGCCACTTCTAAGAGCGCCGATGCGTCGCTGGAACGGCGATGTGGGGCGAGATGACGGGTTCTGTGTTGCAGAGTGGGGCGAAGTGGGGTACTTTGCCCAGTTGCGAAGCCGTTCCCGGGTGGCGGGGCTCCTCCCACTCCGCCACCCGGGATCGACTGACCTCCCTCCCGCTTCGCGAGCTGACATGCGCCTTGGCCTTCACCGGCACCTTCGAACACAACCTCGACGCCAAGAACCGGCTGACCATCCCGTCCAAGTTCCGGGCGGATCTCAGCAAGGGCGTCTTCCTGTCGAGGGCGATGGAGAACTGCATCTCGCTCTATCCCAGCGCGACCTACACGGAGATGGCGGACGCGGCGCTGGCGCAGGTGCGCAACCCGCTCTCGCAGCAGGGTCGCGAGCTGCGGCGCATCCTGTACGGGAACGCCTTGGAGACCGAGCTGGATTCCGCCGGCCGCGTGATGCTGACGCCGAAGTTCCTCGAGCACGCCGGGATCGACCGCGAGGTCGTGATCACCGGCGTCGGCGACTGCCTCGAGCTCTGGGACCGCTCGACCTGGGAGGCCTACGAAACCGACCTGACGTCGCGAGCGTCTGACCTCACCGAGTCCCTTGGCCATCCTTCTTGACATGCCCCAGACGCACGTCCCGGTTCTCGCCGGTGAGCTGATCGAGGCGCTGGACCCGCAAGCCGGGCCAGACCGCCGTCGACTGCACGCTCGGCGGCGCCGGCCACGCGCGGCTCGTCGCCGAGCGCCTCGGCCCGACCGGGACGCTGATCGCGATCGACCGCGACCCGACCGCCGAGGCCGCGTTCGCCGCAGCTCGACGCCGAGGTCGCGTGCCAGACCCGCTTCATCCGCGCCGACTTCGTCACCGGCCTCGCAGCAGCTGATCGACGAGGACGTGCGCGCGGACCTCGTCTACATGGACCTGGGCATGAGCTCGATGCAGGTCGACAACCGCGAGCGCGGCTTCGCCTACGCCTACGACGCGCCGCTCGACATGCGCATGGACCCGGACCAGGAGCTGACCGCGTTCGAGATCGTCAACACGTGGGACCGCCGCCGGATCGCGCGCACGCTGCGCGAGTACGGCGAGGAGCGCTTCGCGGACCGGATCGCGGGCGAGATCGTCCGCCGCCGCGGCCGCAAGGAGCTGACGACGACGTTCGAGCTCAACGACGCGATCACCGCCGCGGTGCCCGCGCCCGCCCGCTTCGCCGGCGGCCACCCGGCCAAGCGCACGTTCCAGGCGATCCGGATCGCGGTCAACGGCGAGCTGACCAGCAGCTCGACGAGGCGCTGCCGCTGACGCTGGGGCGTCACGAAGGTCGGCGGCCGCGTCGCCGCGCTGACCTTCCACTCGCTCGAGGATCGCCGCGTCAAGCGCTTCTTCGCCGAGAAGGCGCGCGGCTGCCTCTGCCCGCCCGACCTGCCCGTGTGCGTGTGCGGCAACACGCCCGAGGCCGAGCTCGTGCACCGTCGTTCGATCGTGCCCACGCCGGGCGAGATCGCGGCGAACCCCCGTTCGAAGTCGGCTCGCCTCCGGGCCGCCCGCAAGCTCAGGGAGGAGCGCTAGACATGCCCGAGCACGCACGCGCAGTACGCAGCACCCGCACCGCACCCGTCTATCCCCGCCGCGTCTCCGGCCCGTCGCGCCGGCCGGCGCTGGCCGGCGTGCCCGGTCGCAGCGCGGGCGGACCTCCGCCTTCGAGAAGCTCAGCCGGCTCCCCGACCACCGCGTCGTCGACCGCCTGCTGCGCGGCCGCGCGTGCATCCTGCTGATCGGCCTGATGCTGGGCGGGATCGTCGCCATGCAGGTCTCGCTGCTGCGCCTGAACACCGGCATCAGCCGGGCGGTGCAGACGCAGGAGACGCTCGTGCGCCAGAACGCGACGCTGCAGGCGGCGATCGCCGAGAGCACGTCGGGCGAGAAGATCGCCGGCGGCCGCGACGTCGCTGAACATGGTCGAGCCGCCCGCGGGCGAGACGCGCTACCTGACGGCGCGGCCGGATAAGGACCCGCGCCACGCCGGCCAAGCGCATGAAGCCGCCGAGCGAGCGCGCGAAGGCGATCATGGCCAACGACGGCATGGTGCCCGGCATCCTCGCCGAGCCCGGTTCGGCGGCCGCCGGCGCTGGCCGCGCAGCTCAACGGCACCGCGGCAACAGCCGCCGGCCCGGCGGACGCCGGCGCGGCGGCCGGCACCGCGCCGCGACGGCGCCCGGCACCGCGGCGACGACCGGCACCGCCGCGGCCGCGACCGCGCCGGCACCGCGGCGGCACGACGAGCACCGCCCGCGTGCCCACGGCGACCCCGCCGCACGGTCGCACCCCAGGTCGACCACCGCCCCTGCGCGGCGACGGCGCCGCAGGGCTAGCTCGTGCAGCTCGTCGAGCGGCGCATCGGGCTCCTCTTCGCCGTCTTCCTCCTCGCCCTCGGCGATCGGCGCGACCAAGGCCGCCTGGCTCGGCGTCGTCAAGGCGCCGGCGCTCAAGCGCGCGGCCGTGACCCAGCAGGAGGCGGACATCGAGATCCCCGCGCAGCGCGGGTCGATCACCGACGTCAACGGCATCGACCTCGCGGTCTCCGAGCCCGCGTCGGACATCGCCGCCACGCCCTACCTGATCGACGACGCGACGAAGGTCGCCGCCCAGCTCTCACCGCTGATCGGCGTGCCCGAGGACGAGCTGCTGCGCAAGCTCGCGAGCCGCGACGACCTTCGTCTACCTCGCGCGCGGGGTGCCGGCCGCGAAGTCCGACCGCGCCGCCAAGCTCAAGATCGAGGGCATCGAGTTCATCCCGCGCTACAAGCGCGACTATCCGCGCGACTGGTCGGCCTCGCAGCTGCTCGGCAGCACGGGCACCGACGAGCAGGGCCTCGGCGGGCTCGAGTACTGCTTCGACAAGCAGCTGCGCGGGCACCGACGGCGAGCGCCGGCTGGTCAAGGACGCGATGGGCAACCCGATCGAGATGCGCGACACCAAGCCGGTCGAGCCCGGCCACGACGTCCGCCTGACGCTCGACGCCAACCTCCAGGACCGCGCGGAGGAGGTGCTCAACGAGGTCGGCTCGACGTGGCAGCCCAAGGGCGCGACCGCGATCGTGATGGACCCCAACACCGGCGCCGATCCTCGCGCTCGCCAACTGGCCGCGCGTGAACGCCAACGCGCTCGAGAAGGCGCCCGACTACGCGCGCACGAACCGCGCGATCGGCGCCACTCTACGAGCCCGGCTCGACGTTCAAGGCGATGACCGTCGCGGCCGCGCTCGAGGACGGCAAGGTCACGCCGGAGACGAAGTTCGACGTGCCGCCGATGCTCGCCGATCGCCGACCGCGAGATCCACGACTCCGAGGACCACGGCTACGAGACGCATGACCACGAGCCAGATCATCGAGGACTCCTCGAACATCGGCGCCGTGCTGATCGCGCGCCGGGTCGGCACCAAGCCGTTCGACGCCTGGATCCACAAGTGGGGCTTCGGCAAGCCGACCGGCGTCGACCTGCCGGGCGAGGAGCGCGGGCTCGTGCTGCCGCTCAAGGACTACTCCGGCTCGACGATGGGCAACCTGCCGATCGGCCAGGGCATCGCGGTGACGCCGATGCAGATGGCCACGGCCTACGCGGCGATCGCCAACGGCGGCATCCTGCGCCCGCCGCACATCGTCGTCCTCGGTCGGCGGCCGCAAGACCAAGACGCCGACGGGCAAGCGCGTGATCTCCGAGGCCACCGCGGCCTCGGTGCGCAAGATGCTCGAGGGCGTGCTCGGCCCGGGCGGCACCGCCTCCGGCGCCGAGATCAAGGGCTACACGCTGGCGGGCAAGACGGGCACGTCGGAGAAGGCGATCGACGGCGGCTACTCGAAGGACAAGTACGTCGCGTCGTTCGTCGGCTTCGCTCCCGCCGACAAGCCGAAGCTGCTCGTCTCGGTGATGGTCGACGAGCCGCAAGGGCGAGATCTACGGCGGCCAGGTCGCCGCGCCGGCCTGGCGCGAGATCGTCAACTTCGCGCTTCGTATTTGAAGATCTCGCCCAATTAGAGTTGACGGCATGGCCGTCGCCGTGTCCAACCAGTCCGTCCCGTTCGAGGACGTCGACCTGCTCGCGGGCGATGCCGCGCTGCGCGAAGGCGCTCGAGCGCGAGGGTGCCGGACTGGGCACTCGAACGCGTCCGCGAGGCCGGTCGTCGTCGCCGCCTCCGCCGAGGCGCAGGCGCATTCGCGGCGCGCGGAGCGCAACGAGCCGCGGCTGATCACCCACGACCGCTTCGGCCACCGCGTCGACCAGGTCGAGCTCGACCCGAGCTGGCACTGGCTGCTCGACGGCGCGCTGTCCCGCGCAGATCCACGCCCTGCCGTGGGCCGATCCGCGCCCGGGCGCGCACGTCGCCCGCGCGGCGCTCGAGTTCGTCTGGACGCACGCCAACGCGGGCGTCATGTGCCCGATCTCGATGACCTACTCGCGCCGTGCCGGCGCTGCGCGTCGACCCGGAGATCGCCGCCGAGTGGGAGCCGCGCCTGATCGCCGGCGAGCTGTCCGGGATGGCGATGACCGAGAAGCAGGGCGGCTCGGACGTGCGCGCCAACATCACCCGAGGCCGAGCCGATCGGCGACGGCTGGTTCGAGCTGCACGGCCACAAGTGGTTCTGCTCCTATCCGCCCTGCGACGATCTTCCTCGTGCTCGCCCAGGCGCCCGCCGGGCTCTCGTGCTTCGTGCGTCGAGCGCGGGCGCCGGCATGGAGTTCCAGCGCCTGAAGGACAAGCTCGGCACGCGCTCGCTGCCGTCGTCGGAGGTCGAGTTCCGCGGCGCCGCCGGCGCGGCTGCTGGGGGAGGAGGGCCGCGGCGTGGCGACGATCATCGAGATGGTCACGCACACGCGGCTGGACTGCGTGATCGGGAGCGCCTCGTCGATGCGCCGCGGCGTCGCGGAGGCGATCTGGCACGCGCGCCACCGCGCCGCGTTCGGCGCGCTGCTGGTCGACCAGCCGGCGATGGTCAACGTGCTCGCCGACCTGGCGCTCGAGTCCGAGGCCGCGACCGCGACCGCCCTGCGCCTGGCGCGCGCCTACGACGAGGACGACACGGCCTTCCGCCGCTTCGGCACCGCGATCGCCAAGTACTGGGTCTGCAAGCGCGCGACGCCGCACGCCGCCGAGGCGCTCGAGTGCCTGGGCGGCAACGGCTACGTCGAGGAGTCGCCGCTGCCGCGGCTGCTGCGCGACGCGCCGCTGAACGGGATCTGGGAGGGCTCCGGCAACGTGATCGCGCTCGACGTGCTGCGCGCGCTGTCGCGCGAGCCCGACGGGCCTGGCGCGCGTTCGTCGCGGAGTGCGCGCTGGCGCGCGGCGGGAACGCCGCGCTCGACGCGCACCTCGACGCGCTGCCCGCCGACGCTCGACCCGTGGACCGCCCGGCGCGCGGTCGAGGAGCTGGCGGTCGCGTTCCAGGCGTCGCTGCTCGTGCGCTTCGCGCCCGCGTTCGTCGCCGACGCCTTCTGCGCCGCGCGCCTGGGCGGCGGCGGAGGACGGGTCTACGGCACGCTGCCGGCCGGGCGTGGACGGGGCGGCGATCGTCGCCCGCGCGCTCTCAGAGGTCGACTGACAACGCCGTCAGGACGCGCTCGAAGCCGAGCGCGTCGTAGAGGCGCTCGGCGCGGGTTGCCCTCGCGTGACCGCCAGGCCCAGCGTCGGGCCCGTCGCACAGCGCCAGCGCCCGCTGCCAGCAGCGCCCGGCCCGCGCCCCGGGCCCCGGGCGCGCGGAAGAGCTCCATCACCCACGGCCCGCCGAACGGCGCCGTCGACTTCGGCGACGACGATCGCGCCGACGACCCGCCCATCGCGCGACGGCGAGCCCGCTGCAGTCGAGCACCGGCCCGAGCCCGCCGCGCAGCAGCCGGACAGGAACGCGCCGCTGTCCTCGCCGGCGATCAGGCGCGTCGACGTGCCCCGGCGGGTGGGCGGCCAGGTAGGCCGGCAGCGAGCTCGGCCGCGGCGACGATCGACCGGGCCCAGGCCGAATCCGGCCGGTACCGCGGGCCGCTCGCGCAGGTCGTGCGAGTACACGTGCGCGTGCCGTCCGGGGATGCCGCCGGCGGCGACCAGCGCGCGGCCCAGCGCCTCCGGCCCGGCCACGCGCATGCCGCGCAGCTCGGCCAGGATCACGGGCAGCGCGCGCTCGACCGGCACCTCGAGCTCGAGCAGGTCGGCGACCGACGCGGCCGTCGCGCTCGCGCAGGCGCAGAAGCGCGCCAGCGGGACGCCGTCGGCGTCGGACGAGCGTGCGCCGCCCGGAGCGGTCCGGATCGGGGACGATGGGCATGGCTCACATTCTCGCCGCCGGGCGCGCTCGTAGACTGCCGGTCGCATGACGCTCCGCGAGCTGCTCGGGGACGGCCCCGACGTGGTCGTCACGGGCCTGACCTTCGACAACCGGCTCGTCGCTGAGGGGACCCTGTTCTTCTGCGTCCCCGGCTTCACCCGTGACGGGCACGATTTCGCGCCGGACGCGGTCGCGCGCGGCGCGGCGGCGCTCGTCGTGCAGCGGCCGCTGGGCCTCGGCGTGCCCGAGGTCGTGGTGCGCCGACGTCCGCGCCGCGATGGCCGTCGCGGCCGCGCGCTTCTACGGCGATCCGACGCGCGACGCTGCGCGTGGCCGGGATCACCGGCACCAACGGCAAGACGACGACCGCGTTCCTCACGCGCGCGCTGCTCGAGGGCGCGGGGCTCGTCGTGCGGGCTGCTGGGGACGGTCAAGTCCGTGGTCGGCGGCGTCGAGCACGCGGTCGTGCGCACCACGCCGGAGGCCTTCGACCTCCAGCGCACGTTCCGCGAGATGCTCGACGCGGGCGACGTCGCGTGCGCGATGGAGATCTCCTCGCACGCGCTCGAGCTCAAGCGCGCGGACGGGATCCACGTCGCGCGCGGCGGTCTTCACCAACCTCAACCAGGACCACCTCGACTTCCATCCGACGATGGAGGACTACTTCCAGGCCAAGCGGCTGCTGTTCGCGTCGCCGCTGACGTCGGCTGCGGATCGCCAACGCCGACGACCCGTACGGCCGCCGGCTGATCGAGGAGTTCGACGGCACGATCACGTTCGGGATCGAGGCCGAGGCGGACTACCGGGCGGTCGACGTCTCGCATGGACGGCACGGGCTGCGACTTCACGGCGGTCACGCCGGACGGCGACGTTCCCGGCGCGGGTGCCGCTCCCGGGTCGCTTCAACGTGCTCCAACGCGCTGGCGGCGTGGGCGGCCGCGCGGGCGCTGGGGGCGCCCGCGGACGCGCTGGCCGGCGTCGCTGGCGCGCGCCGTCGACCGCGCCCGGTCGCTTCCAGCCCGTCGAGGCGGGCCAGCCGTTCGACGTCGTCGTCGACTACGCGCACAAGCCGGGGGCGCTGGAGCAGGTGCTGCTGGCGGCGCGCGAGCTGGCCTCCGGGCGGCTGATCGTGGTCGTCGGCGCGGGCGGGGACCGCGATCGCGGCAAGCGGCCGCTGATGGGCGAGATCGCCGCGCGGCTGGCCGACGTCGCGCTGATCACGTCCGACAACCCGCGCTCGGAGGCGCCCGAGGCGATCATCGACGAGATCGTGGCCGGCATTCCTTCGTCGCCGCACGCCGTCGTCGAGCGCGACGCCGACCGGCGCGCCTCGATCTTCCGCGCGATCGGCCTGGCGCAGCCCGGCGACGTCGTCGTGATCGCCGGCAAGGGCCACGAGCAGGGCCAGGAGTTCGAGAACGGCCGCAAGGAGCCGTTCGACGACGCGGCGGTGGCGCGCGAGGCGATCGCGGGGCTGCCGTCGTGATCTCGTGGAGCGCGGCCCAGGTGGCCGAGGCGGCGGGCGCGTCGCTCGTCGTCGACGCGCCCGGCGGCCCGACGCGCGCGGCGATCGACACGCGCGCGATCGAGCCCGGCGACCTCTTCGTCGGCCTCGTCGGCGAGCGCGTCGACGGCGGCCGGTTCGCGGCCGACGCGCTGGCGGCGGGCGCCTGGGGCGTGCTCGTCACGCCGGAGCACGCGGCCGGTCTTGAGCGGCGGCGCGGTGCTCGTCGCCGACGATCCGCTCGCTGGCGCTGCAGCGGCTCGCGACGGCCTGGCGGCGTGCGCTGGACGCCGCGGTGATCGGCGTCACCGGCTCGGTCGGCAAGACCTCGACCAAGCAGCTGATCGCGGCGCTGATCGCTCCCTGGCGGCGCGTCGCGGCCAATCCGGCCAACTTCAACACCGAGATCGGGCTGCCGCTGGCGGTGCTCGCCGCGCCCGCAGGGCACCGAGGTGCTCGTGCTCGAGATGGGCATGCGCGGGTTCGGGCAGATCGACGAGCTGGCGCGGATCGCCGAGCCCGACGTCGGCGTGATCACGAACATCGGCCCGGTCCATCTCGAGCTCGTCGGCTCGATCGAGGGCGTGGCGCGGGCGAAGGCCGAGCTGCTCGCGCACGTGCCGATCGCGGTGATCCCGGCCGACGTCCCGGAGCTCGCGCCCTACCTGCGTGCGGACCTCGACGTCGTGCACTTCGGCACCGACGTGATGCTCGAGGACTTCGATCCGCCGCGGGTGACGATCCTCGCGCGCGAGCTGCGTGTCGAGCTCGAGGTCCCGTTCACGTCGCGTCACCAGCTCGTGAACCTGCTGGCCGCGGTCGCGGCGGCCCAGGCCGTCGGCGTCGAGCCGTCCGGGCCGCGTCGACGTGCAGTTCGGCGCGCTGCGCGGCGAGCGCCTGGAGCTCGCCGTCGGGCGTCGTCGTCATCAATGACTGCTACAACGCCAACCCGCTCTCCATGCGCGCCGCGCTCGACGATCTCGCCACGCAGGCGCCCTCAGGCGGGCGGCGTGTCGCCGTGCTCGGAGACATGCTCGAGCTGGGTCGCGGCGAGCTGGACGAGCACCGCGCGATCGGCGCCTATGCGGCGGCGTCCGGCGTCGACGTGCTGGTCGCCGTCGGGCCGCTGTCGGCGGAGATGCCCGCCGGCCTTCGGGGGCGAGTCGCACGTGGTCGCCGGACGCGCGCGAGGCCGCCGTCGCTCGTCGCGTCGCTGGTCGCGGCCGGGCGACGTCGTGCTCGTGAAGGCCTCGCGCGGGATCGGCCTGGAGACGGTCGCGGAGGCGTTGGCGCGTGGGTGAGGTCCTGATCGCGGGCACCGCCTCGCTGCTGATCTGCGTCTTCCTGTCGCCGAAGTTCATCACGTTCCTGCGGGAGCGCGAGTTCGGCCAGAACATCCGCGAGGAGGGCCCGGAGGGCCACCACGCGAAGGCCGGGACGCCGACGATGGGCGGGATCATCATCTTCACCGCGATCGCGGTCCCGTTCCTGCTGCTGACCGACTTGCGACTGGCGCGCGATCGGCGTCTTCGGCGTCGCCGTGGCGTGCGCGCTGCTGGGCTTCGCCGACGACTACACGAAGCTCGTCAAGCGCCGTTCGCTGGGCCTGCGCGGGCGGACGAAGCTGGTCGTGACGATGCTGATCGCGATCGGACTGTGGCTCGTCGCCACGCGCGGGGCCGACCTTCCGGACACGCTGAACCTGCGCGTCGTCGACGCGTCGATCGACCTCGGCTACCTGTACCCGTTCTTCATCTACCTGGTGGTGGCGGGGACGACGTCCGCGGTGAACCTGACCGACGGCCTCGACGGCCTGGCCGCGGGCTGCGCGGCGATCGTGCTGCTGGCCTACATCGCGATCACGTTCACGACCGGCCTGCTCGGGCTGTCGCTGGTCGCGGGCTGCCTGGTCGGCGCGTGCGTCGGCTTCCTGTGGTTCAACTCGTTCCCGGCGTCGATCTTCATGGGCGACACGGGGTCCTTGGGATTGGGCGGCGCGATCGCGGCGATGGCCGTGATGACCAAGACCGAGGTGCTGCTGATCATCCTCGGCGGGATCTTCGTGATCGAGGCGCTCTCGGTGCTGATCCAGGTCTTCTCCTTCCAGACCTTCCGCAAGCGCGTCTTCAAGATGGCCCCGATCCACCACCACTTCGAGCTCGAGGCGTGGTCGGAGACGAAGATCATCCTGCGCTTCTGGATCGTCGCCGCGGTCTGCAGCGCGATCGGCTTCACGCTTTACCAGCAGTCCGTCACGTAACTGCCAATTCTCTGCAACAAAAGTGCGCATTTGCGGGGCGTTGCGCCGTTCTCGTGATGAGGTCCGTGGCCAAGTCGACCACCTCGAGGAAGGAGACCTGCACATGGACCTCGACCAGATGCGCGAGATCGTCGCCACGATCCCGCCCGGCGCGTGGATGAGCTACGGCGACGTCGCGGCCGCCGCCGGCGGCTCGGACGTGCACGCCCGCACGCTCAACCAGCGCTTCATCCGCGAAGGGCTGGAGGGCGCCCACCGCGTCCTGAAGTCCGACGGCACGATCGGCGGCACCGCGCTCGGCGACCCCGCGGAGGTCCGCCGCCGGCTCGAGGCCGAAGGGCTCGAGTTCGACGGCGGCCGCGCGCTCGCCGCACGCCGCATCCGCCCGCCGCAGCTCGAGGCCGCGGCGTGAACCGCTCCCGCCCGCTCGCCACGCGCGCCGGCCCGCCCCGGCCATGGGTCGCCGTCCGCGGCGCCGCTGGCCGCGGTGTCATCGGCCCGCTCCGGCCGCCGGTCGCCGTCCGCGGCGCCGCTGGCCGCCGTGTCATCGGCCCGCTCCGGCCACCGGTCGCTGCCCGCGGGTGCGCCGCCTTGCGCATCCGCGGTCCGACGTGGCCGCTTGAATGAGAGGCCGTGATCGCTCGCCCGCCACTGCCCGCCGGTCCGTTTCTCGTCGTCGGTCTCGCCCGCTCGGGCGTGGCCGCGGCCGAGGCGCTTGCCGCGCGTGGCCACGACGGTCGTGGGCACGGACGCGCGCACCGTTTCGGCGAGGAGGTGCGCAGCTGCGCTCGTCGGCGCCGGCGTGACGGTCCGCGACGGCGAGGAGGGCGGCGACCTCCTGCGCGGCGTGGCGACGATCGTCAAGAGCCCGGGCGTGCCGCGCGAGGCGCCGGTGATCGCGACGGCGCTCGACGGCCGGGCATCGACGTGATCGGCGAGCTCGAGCTCGGGCTGGCGGCTGCTCGAGCACGAGTTCCTGGCGCTCACGGGCTCGAACGGCAAGACGACGACGGTCGAGCTGATCGGCCACATTTACCGCGCGGCGGGTCGGCCGGTGACGGTCGCGGGCAACGTGGGCACCGCGCTGACGTCGCTGCCCGGGACGCTCGAGCCGTGCGGCGACGGTCGTGTGCGAGGCATCGTCGTTCCAGCTCGAGGACACCGAGGCGTTCGCGCCGGAGGCCGCGGTGCTGCTGAACCTGGCCGAGGACCACCTCGACCGCCACGGGACCTTTGACAACTACAGAGCCGCGAAGCTCGAGATCTTCGCCCGCCAGCCGCCCGGGACGCTCGCCGTCGTGCCCGCCGGGCTGCGATCTCGACGACGCGGGCGGGGCGGCCACGCGCGTGACGTTCGGCGAGCCGCGGCGGACGCGACCCGGGCGCGGGCGCGGCGCGCGAGCCCGATCTGTCACACCGCGACGGCACGCTGCTCTGGCGCGGCGAGCCGCTGATGGCCGCCGCCGAGATCCGTATCCGGGGCCCGCACAACCGCAAGAACGCGATGGCGGCGGCGGCGGTCTGCCTCGCGCGCGGGATCGAGGCGCAGGCGGTGCGCGAGGGTCTCGAGCACGTTCGCCGGCGTCCCGCACCGGCTCGAGGAGATCGCCACGGTCGGCGGCGTCCTGTACGTCAACGACTCGAAGGCGACGAACGTCGCGTCGGCCGAGGTCGGGATCGGCTCGTTCGAAGGTGGCGTGCACCTGATCGCCGGCGGCCGCGGGAAGGGCTCGGACTACTCGCCGCTGGCCGCGCCGGTGCGGCAGCGCTGTGCTGCGGTCTACCTGATCGGTGAGACGGCCGCCGCGCTGCACGACGCGCTCGCGCCGACCGGCGTGCCGGTCCATCGACTGCCAGGACCTGGAGCGGGCATTCGCCTCGGCGCAGTCCGCGGCACGGCCCGGCGACGTCGTCCTGCTCTCACCGGGCTGCGCGTCCTACGACCAGTACCGCTCCTACGAGCAGCGCGGCGACCACTTCCGCGGCCTCGTCTCGGCGCTCCGGTAAACCGCGCAGAACTTGCGCGGGCTCGTCGCGGCGCGTCGCTGAGCGTGCGGAGACCGCTTCCGCGGCCTTGTCACGGCCCTCCGCCGACCTCGCGGCGATCCTTCGCGGCCTCATGTCGGGCGGCCCGAAAGCCGGAAGGCGTCCGGCCCATCGTGTCGAATGGCGGTGCGATGGCGAGACAGAAGCAGCAGCCGCTCGAGCATCGCCTGCTGCTCACCGCCACCTTCTGCCTGCTCGCGGGCGGCGCCGTGATGGTCTACTAGCGCCTCGTCCGCCCGCACGATGCTCCAGGGCCACGGGGACGGCACGGCGTACCTGCTCAAGTACGTCGGCTACGGGTCGGTCGGGCTGCTCGGGATGTACGTCATCTCGCGGCTGAACCTCGACCTCGTGCGCCGTTTCACGACCGCGCTGCTGGTTCTGGCCTTCGTGCTGCTCGTGCTGGTCAAGCTGCCCGGGACGGGCGTGATGGTCAACGGCGCGCATCGCTGGCTGGGCTTCGGTCCCCTGCAGTTCCAGCCGAGCGAGATCATGAAGCTCGCGCTGGTGCTGCACATCGCGTCGGTGATCGCGGCCCGGCCGAAGATCGCGCGCTCGATCCGGACGCTCGCCGGTCCCGTGATCGGCGTCGCCGGCGCGGCCGTCCTGTTGATCGCGCTGCAACCGGACCTCGGAACCGATCTCGTGATCTGCACGACCGTCGGGGCGATGGTCGTCGTCGCGGGCCTGCCGATGCGCCAGCTCGGGCTCGCCTTCTCGCGTCGGCGCGACGCTGGTGATGCTGTTCGCGATCCTCGAGCCCTACCGGCGCGCGCGCCTGACGTCGTTCCTGGACCCGTGGGACCATGCCGCCGGCGCCGGCTTTCAGGCCGTCCAGGGCCAGATCGCGATCGGCTCCGGCGGGCTGTTCGGCCACGGCCTCGGCGCCTCGATCCAGAAGATCTTCTACGTCCCCGAGGCGCACACCGACTTCATCCTGGCCGTCATCGGCGAGGAGCTCGGGCTCGCGGGCATCCTCGCGCTGCTGTTCCTGTACGGCATGATCGGGTACGCCGGGCTGCGGACGGCCCGCAATGCCAAGGGCGCGTACGCCAAGCTCGTCGCCGCCGGCCTGACCTCTCTGATCCTGTGCCAAGCCCTGCTCAACGTCTACGCCGTCCTCGGGCTCGCGCCGCTGACCGGCGTCCCGCTGCCGTTCATCTCCTCCGGCTCCACCTCGCTGATCGTGCTGCTGGGTGCGATGGGCCTGCTGCTCAACGTCGCGAGCGGCGGTTCGGCGCACCTGCGCGCCGTTCCCAAGCCGAGGCGCGAACGTGAGCGCACCGCCGGATCGTGATCGCGGCCGGCGGGACGGCGGGACACGTCGTGCCGGCGATCGCAGTCGCCGACGCGCTGCGGGCTGAGGGCGCCGAGGTCAGCTTCGTCGGCGGCGAGCGCGCCGAGGCCGAGCTCGTGCCGCAGGCCGGCTACGAGCTCGACACGCTCAAGGTCGAGGGCCTCAGCCGCAGCAACCCGCTCAAGGCCGCGCGCGCGCTCGCCAAGGCGGGTGCGGCGGTCGCGCGCCGCGCGCAAGATCCTCAAGGCCCGCGAGGCCGACGCCGTGCTCGGCGGTGGCGGCTACGTCGCCGGACCCGTCGGGCTCGCGGCGACGCTGTCCAAGACGCCGCTCGTGCTGGCCGAGGCCGACTCGCACCTCGGGCGTCACGAACCGCGCGCTCGCCAATCGGGCCCGCCGCGTCTGCCTCGCATTCCCGCTCGAGGGCCGCGACGGCGACCGCTACCGCGTTACCGGCCGGCCCGTCCCGCCCAGGATCACCGACCGTGGCCACGCCCGCGCCCAGCTCGGCATCAACGCGGGCGAGACCTGCGTGCTCGTCTTCGGCGGCTCGCTCGGCGCGCGCTCGCTCAACCTCGCCGCTCCTGAGGCGTTCAAGGATGCGCCGTATCGCGTCGTCCACGTCGCCGGCACGCGCGACTACGCCGAGCTGCGAGCGCCCGGGCCGCACTACGTGCTGCTCGACTACCTGGTGCCGTTCGGGATCGCGCTCGCCGCGGCCGACGCCGCCGTCGCACGCGCCGGCGGCTCGATCTTCGAGCTCGCGCAGTACGGCCTGCCGAGCGTGCTGATCCCCTACCCGCACGCCTCGGCGGACCACCAGACGTCGAACGCCCGCTGGATGGCCGAAGCCGGCGCAGCGCGCGTGCTGCCCGACGCGCAGCTCACCCCCGCGCGCCTGCGCGACGAGACCGACGCGGTCCTGGATCACCGGGAGGCGATGTCAGCGGCCGCGGCGGGGCTCGCCCGCCCGAACGCCGCGCGCGACATCGCCCAGGAGCTCCTGGCCGCCGCCGCAGGCGATTCGCTCGATCGTCCCGAATGACGTTGTCCCGGATGCGCGCGGCCGGACATTCGTCCAGTTGCACGTGATTCCTCAACTTCCAGGGGATGGGATGTCTACGTTTTCGGCTAGCCGCCGTTCTCCCGCATCGACTTGCCAAAGCGGATGACAGGTTCGTCCCATCACGTGCCGGTCGCCGCCAGTGATCTCGGGAAGCGTCGGAGTGCGCAGCGCCAATACCCGCAAGTAAGCCGAATCGAGTTCGTTGAAGTGAATACGTCCGATCCCCAGATTGGGGCAGTCGCGGTATCTGACGCGGCCGGCCCTCATCGCCTCGTCCCCAGGAGTCTCATGCCTGCTCGTTCTGCCGTTCGGCGCTGGCGCGTGATCGCGCCCGCAACGCTTCTGCTCGCCCTCGCGCCGGCTACCGCGGCCAATGCCGGTGGCAATGGTGGCGGTGGCGGAAGTCACAACAAACCGCAGGGCGGAAACCGCGACTGCGATAAGCCGGCAAGCCGCCGAAGACGCCGAACACGCCGACGCCGAACACGCCGACGACGCCGACGCCGAACACGCCGACGCCGAACACGCCGACCACTCCCACGACGCCGACGACGCCGACCACTCCCACGACACCGACGACGCCGACCACCCCGACAACCGAGACGCCCCCGGCCGCCCCGGCGCCCGCCGCCCCCGTCGCTCCGGCCACGCCGGTCAGCCAGGTCCTCCCGGCCAGCACCACGCAGCGTCCGGGCACGGCGCGCCTCGGCGGGCTCGCCGGCTGCGTCAAGCCGTCGAGCACCGCGAAGGTGACCGGGCGCAATATCCGCTCGGTCGTGTTCACCGTCGACGGACGCAAGGTGGGCACCGCGCGCGCCCAGGGCGGCGCGGTCGCCACGGTCAAGGTCGCGACGAAGCGCCTGAAGCCCGGCGTGCATAAGCTCACGGCCAAGGTGACGTTCACCGATGGCACCAAGGCCAAGACGCTGTCCGGGCGCTTCTCGCGCTGCTCGAACGCGGCCGTCGCCCCGCGCTTCACGGGTTGATGCTGCGCGCGGTCGTCGCCGCCGCTGCTGTCGCCACGCTCGCGTTCGCCGCTCCGGCGAGCGCGAGCGAGTGGGCGCATCCGGTGAACATCGTCCCCATCCGTGCGCAGCCCGAAAATGGCGCCAAGCGCGTGGCGACGACGCGCATGCAGACCGAGGACCGGCGTCCCGAGGTCTACCTGGTGCTGGAGCGCACCCGCAATTGGGTGCGGATCCGCATCCCGGGGCGCCCGAACGGCCGCACGGGCTGGGTCCGCCGCACCGCGCTGGGCCCCATCCGTAGCGTCGACACGCGCATCATCATCGACCGCAGAGCAACGACGCTCACGCTCACGAAGGACGGCCGGACGGTCCTGAAGACCCGCATCGGGATCGGCAAGCGCGCGACGCCGACGCCGGCCGGCCACTACTGGGTGCGTGAGAAGCTGCGGTTCTCCAACGCCCCGGTGTACGGCTCCTTCGCGCTCGGCACCGCGGCGTACGCCAATCTCAGCGATTGGCCGGGCGGCGGGGTAGTGGGAATCCACGGCACGAACCAGCCGCAGTTGATCCCGGGCCGCCCGTCGCACGGCTGCATCCGCGTGCGCAACGCCGCGAATGGCGCGCCTGTACCGGCTCACGCCGATCGGCACGCCGATCACGATCACCTGAAGGGCCGGTAGCCCAGGCATCGGCGCGTCGAGGTGCCGATGCCGCGTCGACGGCTGCGCGCTGGCGACGTGCCGGCAGCGCGTCGGCGTCCGGCAGCGCGTCGGCGTCGGGCAGTGCGTCGGCGGTCCGGCAGCGCGTCGGCGGTCCGCAGCGCGTCGGCGTCGCAGATGGCGGGTGAGGAGGTTCATCCCACCGGGTGAGGGTGGATCGATCGGTTCGCTGGAAGAGTGCCGTCTGCAACACCATCCCTTCCGGAGCAAGCCCGAACCGATGATCGCCCACACCAGCCAGATCGATCCCAGGTTCGAGTCCGCCAAGGTCACCACCGCGGCCGCTCCCCGACGCCACGTACTCAGGAGTCCCATGCTCGCTCGTTCTGCCGTTCGTCGTTGGCGCGTGATCGCGCCCGCGTCTCTGCTGCTCGTCTTCGCCCCGGTCACCGCGGCCCACGCCAAGGGTGGCGGCGGCCACGGCGGTGGCGGCGGTGGCGGTGGCCATCACTCGCCGAACAACAACGGCAACCACGACTGCGACAAGGACGAAGCCCAAGCCGCCGACGAAGCCGACGACGCCGCACGACGCCGACCACGCCGACCGACGCCGACCACGCCGACCACGCCGACGACGCCGACCACGCCCACCACCCCGGAGACGCCGCCGGCCGCCCCGGCCCCGGCCGCCCCCGTCGCCCCGGCCGCCGCTCCGGTCAGCCAGGTCCTTCCCGCGTCCGCCACCCACATTCCCAGCACGGCGCGCATCAGCGGCCTCGCGGGCTGCATCAAGCCGTCGAGCACCGCCAAGGTGTCGGGCAGCAACATCCGCTCGGTGACCTGGGCCCTCGACGGGCGCACGGTCAGCTCGGCCAAGGCCGCCAGCACCAACGGCGCCACGATCAAGATCGCGACCAAGCGCCTGAAGCCGGGCGTGCACAAGCTCACCGCCAAGGTCACGTTCACCGACGGCACGAAGGCCAAGACGCTGACCATGCGCTTCTCGCGCTGCTCCAAGGCCGCGATCCAGCCCCGCTTCACGGGCTGATGCTGCGCGCGGTCGTCGCGCCGCCGCTGTCGCCACGCTCGCGTTCGCCGCTCCGGCGAGCGCGAGCCAGTGGGCGCATCCGGTGAACATCGCCCCGATCACTGCGCAGCCCGACGCCGGCGCCGGACGAGTGGCGACGACGCGCATGCAGACCGAGGACCGTCGCCCCGAGGTCTACCTGGTCCTGAAGCGCCAGGGTGACTGGGTGCAGGTCCGCGATCCCGGCCCGTCCCAACGGCCAGACCGGCTGGGTTCGCCGGACCGCGCTGGGCCCGATCCGCAGCGTCAGCACGCGGATCACCGTCGACCGCAAGACGGCGACGCTGCCGGCTCACGAAGCGCGGCCGGACGATCTTCAAGACCCGCGTCGGTGTCGGCAAGCGCGCGACACCGACGCCCGCCGGGTACTTCTGGGTGCGCGAGAAGCTGCGCTTCGCAACGCACCCCGGTGTACGGCTCCCACGCGCTCGGCACCGCGGCCTACGCGAAGCTGAGCGATTGGCCGGGCGGCGGTGTGGTCGGGATCCACGGCACGAACCAGCCGCAGCTGATCCCGGGACGCCCGTCGCACGGTTGCATCCGGGTCCGAAACGCCGACGATGGCCCGCCTCTACAGGCTCACACCGATCGGCACGCCGATCACCATCACCTGACACACGAGCGTCTGACCCCGAGCGGGGTCAGACGCCGTTAAGGATCTCGCGCTCGCGGACGACCTCGAGCGCGAGCGTCTTGTAGCCGGCATCGTCGAAGAGCACGACCATCGAGTCGCTCGTCGTAGCGCTGGACGACGCCCTCGCCCCACTGGCCGTGGGCCACGCGCGCGCCGACCGGGAACGGCACGTCGGCCGGCGGCGCGTGCACGCGTCCGGCCTCGCAGTTGTCGCAGCGCCCGCACGGCGGCTCGAACGGCTCGCCGAAGTAGGACAGGATGAACGCGCGCCGGCAGTCGCCGGTCTCGGCGTAGGCGCGCATCATGTCCACGCGCGAGCGGTCGAACGAGCGCCGCATCTCCTCGGCCTCGGCGGCGTCGCGCAGGGCGTCGGGCGGCGCGTCGTCGACGCCGACGACATCGCCGTCGGTGCGCACGTGCAGCGCGCCCGCGTCCTCGAGCCGCGCCAGGGCGCTGGCGAGCTTGGTCTGCGAGAGGTGCGTGACGTCCTGCAGCTCGTCGGCTCCGACCGGGTCCTTCGCGCGCCGGACGGCGTCGAGCACCTGCGCCATTTCGTCGACCTCGACGTGCCCGCCGGCGAAGAAGCGCCGCAGCCCGACGTCCTCGGAGCGGTAGAACAGCACGATCTCGGCGGGCTCGCCGTCGCGGCCCGCCCGGCCCGCCTCCTGGTAGTAGGCGTCGAGCGACTCGGCGACCTCGGCGTGATAGACCCAGCGCACGTCGTGCTTGTCGATGCCCATGCCGAACGCGGTCGTGGCCACGACGACGTCGAGCGCGCCGTCCATGAAGCGCTCCTGGACCGCGTCGCGCTCGTGCCGCCTTCATCCCGGCGTGGTACGCGGCGGCGTCGGGCAGCGCCTCGGCCAGCTCCTCGGCCTCGCGGCGCGTGCGAGACGTAGACGATCCCGGGCGGCGGCGATTCGGCGATCCGCGCCTCGAGCGCCCGCAGCTTGCGCTCGGCGCCCTGCTCGCCGTGGAAGCGCTCGACCGAGAAGCGCAGGTTCGGACGGTCGAACCCGCGGATCAGGACCTTGGGTGAGCGCAGCCCGAGCCGCTCGACGATCTCGTCGCGCACCGGCGGCGCGGCCGTCGCCGTCAGGGCGAGCACCGGCGGACGGCCGAGCGCCTCGATCGCCGCGCCCAGCCGCAGGTACTCGGGCCGGAAGTCGTGCCCCCACTCGGACACGCAATGCGCCTCGTCGACGACGAACAGCGAGATGTTCGCCACCGACAGCTCGTCGATCACGTGCGGCGCGGGCCAGCTGCTCGGGCGCGAGGAACAGGAACTCGAGCGTCCCCTCGGCCAGCTCGGCAGCGCGTGCTGCGCGCTCGGCGGCCGGGATCGTCGAGTTCAGCTGCGCCGCGCCACCCACCGTCGACCTCGTTGAGGTTCTCGACCTGGTCGCGCTGCAGCGCGATCAGCGGCGAGACGACGACGGTCGCGCCGGGGGTCAGCAGCCCGGCGATCTGGTAGATCGCGGACTTGCCCGAGCCGGTCGACATCACGACGAGCGCGTCGTGGCCCGCGAGCGCGGCCTCGATCCCCTCCCGTTGGCCAGGACGAAGCTCCTCGTAGCCGAACGCCTCGCGGGCGACCCGGTCGATCCTCGATTCGTCGGCCAGGCGCCCTAGGGTGACAGGCATGGACCGGCCGTGGTCAGCAAGGAAACTGCACTTCGTCGGGATCGGCGGAGCCGGGATGAGCGGCCTCGCGGTCGTCGCGCATGCGCTCGGCGCCTGCGGTCACCGGCTCGGACCGCGCCGCCGGCTCGCCGTACGGGGCGACCCTGCGGGCGGCGGGGATCGAGCCGGCGATCGGCCACGACGCCGCCAACGTCCCGGACGGCGCCGAGGTCGTCTACTCGACGGCGATCCCACCGGAGCAATCCGGAACGCCGCGCGCCGGAGCTGCACCGGGCCGACCTGCTCGGCGAGATCACGCGCCTGAAGCCGACGATCGCGGTCTCCGGCACCCACGGCAAGACGACCACCTCGAGCATGCTCGTGCACGCCCTGCGCGGCGCCGGGGCGGACTCGGCTACCTGGTCGGCGGCGAGGTCCGCAGCACGGGCGCCAACGCCGGCTGGGGGGCGGGGGAGTGGCTGGTGGTCGAGGCCGACGAGTCCGACCGCGCCTGCTCAAGCTGTCGCCGACGATCGCGGTCGTCACCAACGCCGAGCTCGACCATCACACGACGTATGCCTCGCGGCGTGACGTCGACGACACGTTCCGCGCGTTCCTGGCGCTCGCGCGGGACGCAGGTCGTGCCGCCGGACCTCGTCGCGGCTCGCGCGAGCGCCCGATGGTCTTCGACGCCGACGTGACGCCGACGGCTCGCGCTTCGACTTCGACGGCGTGCCGGTCGTCCTGCGGTCCCGGGGCGCACAACGCGCGCAACGCCGCCGCCGCGCTGACCGCGATCCGGTTGGCCGGCGCGGACGTGGCCCGGGCGGCGTCGGCGCTCTGCAGACCTTCGAGGGCGCGGGCCGCCGCTTCGAGCGGCTCGGCACGACCGCCGCCGGCGCCCTGGTCGTCGACGACTACGCCCATCACCCGACCGAGGTCGTGGCCACGATCGAGGCCGCGCGCACGCTCGCGCCGCGCCGCGTGCTCGCGTGCTTTCAGCCGCACCTGTACTCGCGCACGCAGCGCGAGGCGACGCGCCTTCGGCGCGCGCGCTCGCCGCGCGCCGACCTCGCGGTCGTGCTCGACGTGTATCCGGCGCGCGAGCGTGCCGAGGACTTCCCGGGCGTCACCGGCCTGCTCGTCGCCGAGGCGACGGCTACGACGCCGGCGGCGGCAAGCGGGTCGCTGGACGCGCGACGCACGCCACCGCCGAGCGCTTCCTGCGCAACGAGCTTGCAGCGGCGACCTGATGCTGACGATGGGCGCGGGCGACGTCGACGCGGTCGGCCGCGCGCTGGTGGTCTAGGAGGGCGGGCGGCACGGGGTCGAAGGTTCCGCGCGATGACGTTGACCTCGCGAGCGTTGCGCTACGGCCTCGGGCTCGGGCCGCGGTGCGTCGCGCTGGCCGCGGGCGGCTGGATGTGGCTGCGCGACTCGAGCTTCGTCGCCGTCCGCGACGTCCAGGTCACCGGCGTGACCGCCTCGGACGGCGAGCGCGTGCGCGCCGCGCTCCAGAGCGCCGCGCAGGAGATGACGACGCTGCACGTGCGCGAGGACGCGCTGCGCGAGGCCGATCGCCTCGTTCACGTCGGTCGACGACCTGCGCGTGAGGACCGACTTCCCGCACGCGATGACGATCGAGGTCGTCGAGCGCCGGCCGGTGGCGGCGCTCGCGGGCGAGGGCGAGCGCCGGATCCCGGTCACCGGCGCGGGCGTGCTGCTGCGCGGCGTCGACCGCCGAGCGCGACCTTGCCGAGCCTCGTGCTGCGCCGGACGGCGATCGGCCCCAAGCTCACCGACCGCCGCGCGCTGCGGGCGCTCGACGATCGCCGGCGCGGCGCCCGACCCGCTGCTGCGGCGCTCGAACGAGCTCGAGATCGGGTCACGCGGCGTTGTCGTGACGCTCGAGAACGGCCCCGAACTGGTGTTCGGTCGTCCGACGAGGCGCGACGCGAAGTGGCGTGCGGCGGCGCGCGTGCTGGCCGAGACCTCGGCCCAGGGCGCCACCTATCTCGACCTCCGGATCCCCGGTCGGGTGGCCGCCGGAGGACTCGTCGCCGATCGACGCCGGAAGCAGCAGAACCCAAACCCTCAACCTGAGGCTGAGAATAGCCCAACTCTCGACCCAGGGTAGAGACTTTGCCGGTCTGCAACGATCTTTGCGGAATTCGATCCCGTTGACAATGGGAACGAAATCCCCGTACCTTGCGGTAATCCGCGCCGGTCAGCGAGCGTGCTAAAACGCTCGACCCTAACTAGAGGCACGGACGGAATCTCTCATGGAAGCCAGCGGTTATCTCGCAGTCATCAAGGTCGTCGGCGTCGGCGGCGGTGGAACCAATGCCGTGAACCGGATGATCGACGCCGGACTCTCCGGCGTGGAGTTCATCGCGGCCAACACGGACGCGCAGGCGCTCCAGATGACGGACGCGGACCTCAAGCTGCACATCGGCGCGAACCTCACCAAGGGCCTCGGCGCCGGCGCCAACCCGCAGATCGGCCAGGGCGCGGCGGCCGAGTCGCGCGACGACATCAAGGAGGCGCTCAAGGGCGCGGACATGGTGTTCGTCACCGCCGGCGAGGGCGGCGGCACCGGCACCGGCGCGGCGCCGGTGATCGCCGAGATCGCCAAGAACGAGATCGGCGCCCTGACCGTCGGCGTGGTCACGCGGCCGTTCGCGTTCGAGGGCTCGCAGCGCTCCCGCCAGGCGCAGGAGGGCATCGACCGCCTGCGCGAGATGGTCGACACGCTGATCGTGATCCCGAACGAGAAGCTGCTGGCGATGGTCGAGCGGCGCACGAGCATCCTCGACGCGTTCCGCGAGGCCGACAACGTCCTGCGCCAGGGCGTCCAGGGGATCACCGACCTGATCACGATCCCGGGCCTGATCAACCTCGACTTCGCCGACGTGCGCACGATCATGGCCGACGCGGGCGCGCGCTGATGGGCATCGGCACCGCCAACGGCGAGTCGCGCGCCTCGCGAGGCCGCCAAGCAGGCGATCTCCTCGCCGCTGCTGGAGGAGTCCGTCGAGGGTGCCACCGGCATCCTGCTCAACATCACCGGCGGCCGCGACCTCGGCCTGTTCGAGGTCAACGAGGCCGCCGAGCTGATCCACTCGGCCGCCGACGCCAACTCGAACATCATCTTCGGCGCGGTGATCGACGAGGGGATGGGCGACGACATCCGCGTCACGGTGATCGCCACCGGCTTCGATCACGGCGGCGTTCGCGCCGCCCGCGAGGAGCGGGCCCGCCCGCCGCGCGATCGCGGCCCGCGGATCGACGAGCGCCAGCGCGATTCGCTCGTCATCCGCGACGACGATCTCGACATCCCGCCGTTCCTTCGCTGACACCGGACCTGCGCGTCCGGGCCCGATGCGCCGATAACCCGGGTGTGAACCCGCGTTCGTCCGCCCGCGACCCGCTGCTGGTCGCCGTCCTCGCCGCGTGCGCGGCCTGGCTGGTCGCTGCACGAGGTCCGCGTCGTCGCGGTTCGACGGGCTGTCGCTTCGCGCCGCTGACGCTCGCGCTTCGCGCACTGACGTCGTCGCTGCTGCTCGTGGCCGGCGTCTGCCTCTGGCGCGCGTCTCGGTCCGCGCGCGAGCGCGCCGCCTGGCTGCTGATCGGCGCTGGGGTGCTCGGCTGGACCTTCGGCGAGCTCTATTACACGGTCGTGCTGTGGGACGAGAGCTCGCCGCCGATCCCGTCGCCGGCCGACGTCGGCTACCTCGCCTTCCCGCTCGTTCGACCTTCGCGGGCATGCTCGCGCTGCTGCGCAGCCGCGCGCGTTCTCGCCGGCGCTGCTGGTCGACGGCATCGCCACCGCGCTGGCCGTCGCCGCCGCTGAGCGCCGCGATCGTCTTCCAGACCGCGCTCGAGTACGCGTCCGGCGACGCCGATCGCGGTCGCGCACGCAGCCTCGCGTACCCGATCACGGATCTGTTCCTGCTCGCGGTCGGCGTCGGCGCCGCTGGCCGGCACGGGCTGGCGCCTGGACCGCACCTGGGCGCTGCTCGCGGGCGGCATCCTGCTCTTCTGGTTCGCCGACTCGATGTACCTCGTGCGCGTCGCCGAGGGCACCTACGAGGCCGGCGGCTGGTTCGACGCCGGCTGGTGGGCGGGCTTGCTCGCTGATCGCGGTCGCCGCCTGGCAGCCGCCGCCGCGCTCGCCGCGTCGCGCGCGCCGACGACTACGCTGCGCCTGATCGCCGCTCCGCTGGCCTCGGGCGCGGTCGGCGCTCGAGCTGCTCGTCTACGGCTCGCTGGGCGACCTCAACCCGCTCGCCGTCGGGCTCGCCGCGGCCGCGCTCGTGTTCGTGATGATCCGGCTGACGCTGACCTTCCGCCAGAACGTCGGCATGCTGCGCGACCTCGCGCGACGAGGCGCTGACGGACGCCCTGACCGGGCTCGGCAACCGCCGCGCGCTGACGCGCGCGCTCGACGAGGCTCGTGGCGACCGCCACGCCCGAGTCGCCGGTCGTGCTGCGCGCTGTTCGACCTCGACGGCTTCAAGCACTACAACGACACCTTCGGCCACCCCGCCGGCGACGTGCCTGCGTGCGCCCGGCCGGCACGAACGGCCTTCCTCGGCGCGCGCGGGACGGTCTTCCGGATGGGCGGCGACGAGTTCTGCGCGCTGTTCGAGCCGCGCCTCGAGGACCGCGTGGCGCTGCTGACGGCGCCGCGCTGGCGCTGAGCGAGCAGGGCGAGGACTTCTGGATCGGCTGCTCCTACGGCGCGATCGCGCTCCCGACCGAGGCCACCGACGCCCGCCGAGGCCCTGCGCATCGCCGACCAGCGCATGTACGCCCAGAAGCACGCGGGCCGCATGTCCGCCGCCCGCCAGGTCAAGGAGTCGCTGCTGACCGTGCTCGGCGCCCGCGACCCCGCGCTCGTCCGCCACGCCCGCACGGTCGCCGACCTCGCCGAGGCCACCGCCCGCGGGCTCGACGCTCGGCCACCGGGAGCGCGAGACCATCCGCCTCGCCGCCGAGCTCCACGAGGCCGGCCGCCTGATGCTCAGGCACGCTCGGCCGTCCGGACGCGGAGGTCGCCGCCGGCCGGCGAGCGGATCGTCGCCTCCGGCGCCGGCGATCGCCCACGCCGCGCCGCTGATCGGCGCGCTGGGCCGAGCCCTGGGAGACGATCCCGCTCGGCGCCCGCATCATCGCCGTCGCCGACGCCTTCGACGTGTCCGGCTCGATCGACGAGCTGCAGCAGGGCGGGTTCGACCCGAAGTCGTCGAAGCCTTCGTCGCCACGCATCGGCCGGCGCCGTTCGTCGCCGTACTGACCTAGCGTCTACGCGCCAACCCCGCGACGACAGCGGAGACTTCTCGCTCGCTCCGCCTATACCGTCGCAGAGTGACGAGGGAGGGATTGAACGTGGGGTCGAGAGGTCGAGTGGCCGCGGTATTGATCGCGTTCGGCGCGTGCGTCTCAGCTTCGGACGTCGCAGATCCCGGTGACAACGGTACGAGCAAACCGCAAGGGTCAGTTCCGCTATCGCTACCGCTTTCAGAACAGTGCGCCCGGCACGACCTACCGATTCCGGGCGACGTTGCACGCGCAGCGGAGCTATCCGTACGCGACCGGAAGTTCGCAACCGGTCACCGTGCGCATCACCTGAGCGCCTGCGCCTAGCGGACGCGGACGATCACGAAGCGCGAGTAGCCGAGGTCGTAGGGGAAGACGGCCTCGCGGCGGATGCGCAGCCGCACCGGGTAGCGGCCCGGCGTGCCCGCGAACGTGTAGGACGAGCTCCAGCGGCCCTTCGAGCCGCGCGCGCGGGCGGTGGCGAACGTGCGCCAGCGGCCGCGGTCGTACGCCTGCAGCTCGACGATCTTGCCGGAGCGCGGGATCGTCGCGCCGCGCAGCCCGAGCCGGCCGGAGAAGCGCACGCGGCCGCGGCCGCGCAGGACCCGCCGCGACGCGTGGATCGTGCTCGAGGCCCGCACGCGCAGCTGCGGCCGTGCGCGTGAGCGGCGCGAGGTCGGCGCCGCCGGCGAAGACGAAGCGCAGCCGTGCGACTGACACCGGCCGGCGCGCGATAGGAGAAGCCGCCGCGTGGCGTCGGTCGTGACGGTGGCGACGACGCGCGGCGCGGCACTGAGCGTGCGCGGTGTGGACTCGACGGCGATCGGCAGGCCCGCGATCGGCTGCCCGTCGCGGGTCAGCAGCGCCCGGTGATCGCGGTGCCGACCGGCCGTAGCCGACCGAGGCGGCACCGCCGCGCAGCGACCGCCCGCCGACGCGCAGCGCCATCTCGCTCAGCTGCCCGGCGGTGACGTTGCCGGCGTTGTCAGTCGACGGTGACGCGGATGCCGACGCGCGAGGCGCTGCCGCGGTCGAGCGTCGCGGTCAGCCGGCCGTTCGCGAGCGTGGTCGGAAGCGCGCGGAACGGCTCATCGCGACGGTTGCGGACCTCGATGGTGCCGCCCGCGACGCCAGAGGCGCCGTCGGACACGCGCGACCGTGATCGTCTTGCCGCTGGCGCGGGTCAGGGTCGCCGTCGGGCCGTGCGCATCGATCGTGACGGTGCGCGTGACCGTGGTCAGGTTGCCCGCGGCGTCCTCGGCGACGATCTGGAGCTGGTGCGGGCCGTCGGCGATCGGGCCGCCGCCGAGGCCGAGGCGGCGATGCCGGTGTCCGAGCACGGTCGCGGGAAGCGTGTAGTCGCAGGCGAGATCGATCCGGCTGCGTTCCTGGCCGTCGAGCAGGACCCGCACGTTGCGGATGCCCGGTGTTGTCGGTTGCCGACCAGCGCGAGGTCGGAATCGGCGCGGCGCCAGCCGGACTCGAGCAGCGGGCCGCCGGCGTCCAGGGCCGGCGACGACGTCGTCGCGGATCGTCACGACCGAGGCCTTGAGCCGGAGGAACGCCAGCGGATGTTGCCGTACCGCCGGTGTCGCAGCTGGCGAAGCAGTAGCGCGAAGCATTCGAGCCCGACCGCATCCCACGCTCGCAGGTGAGCGTCTGCGCCGGTGCGACGCGCGAAGTCCCGTGTCCGAGCCGCCCGGCGTTCCGTCGGCACGGGTCGGGAAGTACGCGTCCTCCGGTCTTGCACTGATCGCGGCCCGAACGGCCCGCCGAGCTCGGGCGAGTCGTCCCCGAGCGAGACCTCGCAGTCGCCAGTGCCTCGCCGTCGGCGGTGTCCTGGGTCGTTCGGGCTGACGCCAGAGCACCAGCCGAGCGATCGCGCTGATCGCGGCGACGGCCGTGAAGCGCGACGTGAATCCGAGTGCCGCCAGTTGCGCTGTAGGACGCTCGTCGCTGCTCGGGACGTGAGTGCTCACCGCCGGCCGCTGGCGCAGTCCCGCTCGAAAGTCGTACACCGTCGGGCTGCGCCGCGTGCAGGCGGTTAAAGCCTCGACCGGATCGCGCGACCCACGCGTTGTTGACACCGCCCGGCCCGCTCGGCGAGCACGTCACCACGTCGTAGGTCCCCGCCGACGCCGGCGCGGCCAGCAGCAACGCGAGCGCGAGCGCCAGCAGCGGCGATTCTCACCGTACGCGCACCACCACGGAACCGGAGTACCCCAGTTCGTAGGGGAACAGCGCCTCGCGGCGGATGCGCAGGCGGACCGGGAAGCGGCCCGGCGTGCCGCGGAAGCGGGCGACGGCGCTCCAGGCCGCGTCCGGGCCGGTCGCGCGGGTGGTGGCGACGGTCGACCAGCGGCCGCGCTGGGAGGCCTGCAGGTCGACGATCTTGCCGCCCGGCGGGAGCGAGCTGCCGAGTGTGCGCAGGCGGCCGGAGAAGCGGACGGCGCCGGCGCCGCGGATCGACGCCGCGGGAAGCCTGGATCGTCGAGCTGGCCGGGACGCGCAGCGCGACGTCGCGCGTGCGGTGCAGGATGCCGTCGGCGCCCGGGTAGGAGACGCTCAGCGCGCGGCTCGGGCCGGCGGGCACGGTCGAGCGAGAAGCGCCCGCCGGTGTCGGTCTGGGCGGTCGCGATCGCCTGCGGCGTGGCGCCCGCCAGGCGGAGCGCGCCGTTGATCACGATCGGCTGGTTGGCGATCGGCGTGCCCTCGGTGGTCGTCAGGCGGCCGAGGACCGTGCACGGCGCCGGCCGTACGGGACCGAGGCGCGGGCGTTGCGGACCTTGCGCGCGCGCTTGCCGACGCGCGTCGAGAGGCTCATCGACGTCACGACCGACGAGAACGCGTTGCCGGCCTTGTCGCCGACCGACACGCGGATGCCGAGCCGGGACATCCGCAGCGAGCGCGGCACGGTCGCGGTCAGACGGCCGCTCCGCAGCGTCGTCTTCAGAGCCGTGTACGGCTTCTCCACGCCGTCGCGGACCTCGATCGTTCCGCCCGCCAACGCCCGACAGCGCGTCCGAGACGCGCACGGACACGCGGCGCCCGCTGACCGGCACGCGGTCGATCACGGGCGGCGTGCCGTCGAGGTCGATCGTGCGGTCCGAGCGCGCGGCGTTGCCGGCGGCGTCCTCGACGACGGTCGTCAGCGTGTGCCGGCCGTCGGCGATCCCGACCAGGTCGAACGGCCGATCCGCCGCCGTCGGGCAGGGCGCGGGCCGGTGGAAGTCGCAGTCGAAGCGGTGCAAGAAGCGCTCGACGCCGTCGACCAGCACCCGCGCGGTCCGGATCCCGGACGCGTCGGTCGCGGAGGCGGGGAGCGGGTCGACGGGGCGCCGCCAGCCCTCGAGCGGGCCGGCGCCGGTGAGCTCCGGCGGCGTCGGGTCGGACACCGTCACCTTCGCCCCCTGAAACTGGATGCTGGCGTGCGACTCGGGGGCGGCGCCCGTGGCGCAGGACTCGGTCGGCGTGGCCGCGGCGCACTCGATCCCGAGCGAGACGACCGGCTGGTCGACGCCGGTATAGGTGGAGCCGGACCCGGGTGTGCCGAACACGTTGGCGCCGCGCAGGCAGAACGCCGGGTAGACCGCGGTGGCGCCGGAGCAGTAATCGGCGCCGGAGGTCCCGCCCAGGATCACCGAGCCTCCCGCCGAGGTCCCGGCCCGGGCCACGCTGACCCAGTACGGCCCGCTCGCGTTCGCGCTGGTCAAGCGCGCCTGCGTGTAGCGCCAGAACGTGACGTCCTTGACCGTCGCGCCGTCGGGCGCGCGGAAGACGAAGCCGGCGCCGTCGTCCACGCGGACGCTCGCGGCGCCGTCGGACGAGCGCAGCGTCAGCCCCACGTTCGTGGCGCAGCTCTGCAGCGGCGGGATCGCGAACGCCGACGTGGCGGGGGCCGCCTTGCCCGCGCGGTTGTAGGTCTCGATCGTCCAGGCGCGGTTGATTCCCGCGCCGTCGCCGGCGGCCGTGTTGCAGGCGACGACGTCGTAGGTGCCGGCCCGTGCCGGCGCCGGGAGGATGACCAGCGAGGCGCCGAGCATCGCCAGCAGTGCAGCTTCCTTGCGCATCGAACCGGCCGAACACCCGGCGCCGAGGATAGTTGCGCTAGCTCACCCAGTCTGACTCGCGCTAGGGTCCGGACCCCATGGCCGTTGGTACAGACACGCTCAAGCGCACGCCGCTGTACGACCGGCACGTCGCGGCCGGCGCGAAGCTCGTGCCCTTCGCCGGCTGGGAGATGCCGGTGCAGTACACGCGGGATCAAGGACGAGCACCTGCAACGTCCGCAGCGGCGCCGGGATCTTCGACGTCTCGCACATGGGCGAGATCGAGACCACGCGGCCCGGACGCCGAGGCCTTCCTGCAGCGCATCCTCTCCAACGACGTGACGAAGATCGCCGAGCGACGGCGCGCAGTACTCCGTGCTGACCAAGGAGGACGGCGGCGTCCTCGACGACCTCTTCACCTACCGGCTCGGCGACACCCGCTTCCTGACGGTCACCAACGCCTCCAACCACGAGAAGGACCTGGCGTGGTTCAGCAAGCACGCCGAGGCCTTCGACGTCACGCTCGGACGACCGCCTGCACGACTACGCGATGCTGGCCGTCCAGGGCCCCGACGCGCGCGGGATCGTCGACGAGCCTCACCGACGGCGAGCTGCCCAAGCGCTTCCGGACCGCCACGCCGCACGGTCGCCGGCGCGCCCGGACGTGCTCGTCTGCGGCACCGGCTACACGGGCGAGGACGGCGTCGAGCTGCTGATCGCCCCCGAGCACGCGCCCGCGGTCTGGGACGCGCTGCGTCGAGGCCGGCGTCAAGCCCGCGGGCCTGGGCGCGCGCGACACGCTGCGCCTCGAGGTCTGCTTCCACCTCTACGGCAACGACCTGATGGAGACGCGCGGCCCGATCGAGGCCGGCCTCGGCTGGTGCGTGAAGGAGGACACCGGCTTCATCGGCGCCGAGGCGATCGCCAAGACGCGCGAAGCGGGCCCGCAGGAGAAGCTCGTCCCGTTCGTCCTGACCGGCCCCGGCATCGCCCGCCAGGGCAACCCGGTGCTCGGCGGCGGCGAGGTGACCTCCGGCACGCTCTCGCCCGAGCCTCGAGCAGGGCATCGGCATGGCCTACGTGCCGGTCGACAAGGCCGAGCCGGGCACGCCGCTCGAGATCGACGTCCGCGGCAAGACGCGCGCCGCCGAGGTGCGCGCGAAACCGCTTTACAGCAAGGAGACTTGACCCGTGGCCGAGGCCAGCTACCCCGACGACCTCAAGTACCACGCCGAGCACGACTGGGCGCGCGTGGACGGCGACACCGCCACGCTCGGCATCACCTGGTACGCCCAGGACCAGCTCGGCGAGGTCGTGTTCTTCGATCCGCCGGACGTCGGCGCCACGATCACCAAGGACCAGGCCGTACGCCGAGGTCGAGTCCGTCAAGGCCGTCTCCGACGTGATCGCCCCGCTCAGCGGCGAGATCATCGAGGTCAACGAGGCGCTCAAGGACTCGCCCGAGCAGATCAACGACGACTCCTACGGCGAGGGCTGGCTGGTCAAGATCAAGCTCTCCGACCCCTCCGAGGTCGACGGGCTGATGGACGCCTCCAGTTACGAGGAGTCGCTGTCATAAGCTGAGCGGCTCACTATGAGCCGCTACACCTCAGCCACTGACGCCGACCGGCAGGAGATGCTGGAGGCGATCGGCGTTGACACGATCGACGACCTGTTCGCCGACGTCCCCGAGGGCGTCCGGCTGGGCCGCGCCCTCGACCTCCCGCCGGGCAAGCCCGAGCAGGAGGTCTACGCGCGCCTGCGCGATCTCGCCGCCACAGAACACCTCCGCCGAGGACGAGCTGTCGTTCCTCGGCGCCGGGATGTACGACCACTACGTCCCCGCGCTGATCGACTCGATCCTGCAGCGCTCGGAGTTCCTGACGCCGTACACGCCGTACCAGCCCGAGATCAGCCAGGGCGGGCTGCAGGTGATGTTCGAGTACCAGACGGCGATCTCCGAGCTGACCGGCCTGCCGGTCTCCAACGCGAGCGTCTACGAGGGCCCGAGCGCGGTCGCCGCCGCCGGCTGGCTCGCGCACACGCACACGCGCAAGACGAAGTTCCTGGTCTCCGAGGGCCTGCACCCGCACAGCCGCGAGACGCTCGAGACGACCTCCGCCGGCTGGGGCACGACGATCGAGACGATCCCGCTCGCCGACGGCCTGACCGACCTGCAGCGAGGTCGGCGACGACGTCGCCGCGATCTTCGTCGCGCCAGCCGAACTTCTACGGCGCGATCGAGGACCTCGAGGCGCTGTCGGCGCGCGCAAGGACGGCGCGCTGCTGATCGTGCAGTGCGACCCGCTGACGCTCGGCGTCCTGCGCCCGCCGGGGGACTTCGACGTCGACATCGCCGTCGGCGAGGGCCAGACGCTCGGCAACCGGCTCGACTTCGGCGGCCCGAGCTTCGGCTTCTTCGCCGCCCAGCAGGCCTACATCCGCCGCATGCCGGGCCGGATCGCGGGCGAGACGACCGACGTCGACGGCCGCCGCGGCTTCGTGCTCACGCTGCAGACGCGCGAGCAGCACATCCGCCGCGAGAAGGCCACCCACAACATCTGCACCGCGCAGGCGCTGAACGCGCTCGCGGGGATGATCTACCTGAGCTGGCTCGGCCGCGAGGGGATCGTCGAGCTCGGCGAGCTGCTGGTGGCGCGCACGCACTACGCGCGCGAGACGCTGACCGCGCTCGACGGCGTCGAGGCCCTGCACGACCAGCCGGTCGTGCGCGAGTTCGCGCTCAAGCTCGACGCCGACGTGCACGACGTGATCGAGTTCTGCGCCGAGCGCGGCGTCAACCCGGGCCACCCGCTCGCGGACAACGTGCTGCTGGTGGCGATCACCGAGCAGCGCTCCAAGGCCGACATCGACCGCCTCGCCGAGGTCCTGCAGGAGGCCCTGGCATGACCATCGCCGAGAACCGCCTCCACGCCGATCCCGGCATCGAAGGCCACGAGCAGCATCCGCGGCGCAGCGCGATCGTCGAGACCGACATGCAGCGCGACCGCGCGAAGACGATCTACGAGAAGTCCAAGCCCGGCCGGCGCGCGTTCGTCGCGCCCGAGCTCGACGTCCCGAAGCACGAGCTGCCCGAGAAGTTCCGCCGCCGCGAGCCGCCGAAGCTGCCGGAGATCGCCGAGCCGGAGATCGTCCGCCACTACAACCGGCTGTCCAAGCGCAACTTCGACCTCGACACCGGCTTCTACCCGCTCGGCTCGTGCACGATGAAGCACAACCCGAAGCTGCACGAGCGGGTCGCGGCGCTGCCGGGCAACTGCGCGCCTGCACCCGCTGCAGAGCCCGAAGCGCGCGCAGGGCGCGCTGCAGCTGATGCACGAGCTGCAGGGCGCGCTGGCGGAGGTCGCCGGCCTCCCGCACGTCAGCCTGCAGCCGAGCGCCGGCTCGCACGGCGAGCTCGCCGGCGTCCTGCTCACGCGCGCCTACCACGAGGACCGCGGCGACCAGCGGACGAAGATCCTCACGCCCGACACCGCGCACGGCACGAACCCGGCGACGGTGACGATGGGCGGCTACGAGGTCGTCAAGGTCGGCACCGACGAGCACGGCGGCGTCGACGTCGAGGACCTGCGCGCGAAGGCCGACGAGAACGTCGCCTGCCTGATGCTCACCAACCCGAACACGCTCGGCGTGTTCGACCGCAACATCGAGGAGATCGCCAAGATCGTCCACGGCGTCGGCGCGACGCTGTACTACGACGGCGCGAACCTCAACGCGGTGATGGGCCGCACGCGCCCGGGCGACATGGGCTTCGACATCGTGCACTTCAACCTGCACAAGACGTTCACCCAGCCGCACGGCGGCGGCGGGCCGGGCGCCGGACCGATCGCGGTCTCAGACCGCATCGAGCCCTACCTGACCAAGCCGCAGGTCGTGCAGCGCGAGGACGGCACGTTCGACCTCGACTACGACCGCCCGAAGTCGATCGGCCGCCTGCGCGGCTTCCAGGGCAACTACGGCGTCTTCGTGCGCTCCTACGCCTACATCCTGTCGCTCGGCTCCGACGGCCTGCAGGAGGCGTCCGAGACCGCGGTCCTGAACGCCAACTACCTGCTGGCGAAGCTGCGCGAGCTCGGCGTCACCGACCACCTGCCGCCGGCCTACGACCGCCTGTGCATGCACGAGTTCGTGCTCTCCGGCGCGCCGATGAAGCGCGAGCTGGGCCTGCGCACGCTCGACCTGGCCAAGCGGCTGCTCGACCACGGCTTCCACCCGCCGACGGTCTACTTCCCGCTGCTGGTCGACGAGGCGCTGCTGGTCGAGCCGACCGAGACCGAGACCAAGGAGACGCTCGACGCTCTTCGCCGAGGCGCTGGCGAACATCCTGCGCGAGGGCGCCGAGGACCCGGAGATCGCGCGCAACGCGCCGTACGGGACGCCGGTCCGGCGCCTCGACGAGGCGGGCGCGGCCAAGCGCCCGGTCATCCGCCAACCGCTGTAACCGATGGTCATCTTCTCCGGCATCCAGCCCACCGGGCGCAAGCACCTCGGCAACTACATCGGGGCGATCCTGCAGTACGTGGAGGGCCAGGACCGGGCCGATCCGGCGATCTACTGCATCGTCGACCTGCACGGGACGACCGTCGCCTACGAGCCGGCCGAGCTGCGGCAGCGCTCGCGCGACACGGCGGCGCTGCTGGTTGCCGCGGGGCTCGATCCGGAGCGCTGCGTGCTCTTCCGCCAGGGCGACGTCCCGCAGCACACGGAGCTGACGTGGCTGCTGTCGAGCGTGACCTCGGTCGGCCAGCTCAACCGCATGCACCAGTTCCGCGACAAGGCCGGCGCCGCGCGCGAGCGCGCGTCGGCGGGGCTGCTGTTCTACCCGGTCCTGATGGCCGCCGACGTGCTCGCCTACCGCGCCCACGAGGTGCCGGTGGGGGAGGACCAGCGCGAGCACATCGAGTTGATGCGCGACGTCGCCGAGAACTTCAACCGCCGCTTCGGCGAGACGCTGATCGTCCCGGAGGGCAACATCCCGACGGTCGGCGCCCGCGTGCGCGACCTGCGTGAGCCCGACAAGAAGATGTCGACCACCGGCGGCACGCCCGCCGGCACGGTCTACGTCGACGAGGAGGCGGCGAGCATCATCAAGAAGTTCCGCCGCGCGGAGACCGACTCGGGGCGCGAGATCGTGCGCGCCGAGGACAAGCCCGGCATCACGAACCTGATCGAGATCCTCGCCGTCGTGCGCGGCGTCGCGCCGGAGCAGATCGAACGCGACTTCGCGGGCTCCGGCTACGGCGACTTCAAGTCCGCGGTCGGCGAGGAGGTCGCGGCCTGGCTGGCGCCCGTGCGCGAGCGCTACCTCGAGCTGCGCGAGGACACCGCGGCGATCGAGGACATCTTCGAGACCGGCGCCACGAAGGCGAAGGCGATCGCCTCCGAGGTCGTCGCGGACGTGCGCGAGAAGATGGGCGTCGGGCCCGTCCGCGCCTCCGCCTAGCCTGTACGGCGTGCGGATCGCTCAGCTCGAGCTGGATCTCGACGTCTTCGCGGGCCCCTTCGACCTGCTGCTCTCGCTGATCCTGCGCGAGGAGCTGGACCTGCTCGAGGTCGACCTGGCGGAGGTCGTGGTCGCCTACCTCGATCACCTGGAGGCGCAGGAGCAGCTCGACCTCGAGGCCGCGACCGAGTTCCTGGTGCTGATCGCGGCGCTGCTGGAGCTCAAGTCGCGGCTGATGCTGCCCGGCGAGGAGGTCGAGGAGCTCGACGAGCTCGGCCCGGCCGAGGCGGCCGAGGAGCTGGTCGAGCGGATGCTGCAGTACGCGCGCTTCCGCGCCGCCGGGCAGCACATGGCCGAGCGCCACGCCCACGGCCAGTCCTTCCTGATGCGCGAGGCGCGGCTGCCCGAGGCACTGCGGCGCGTGCCGCTGGCGCACGCCCAGGCGGCCTATGACCCGGCCGTGCTCGGCGCTGCGCTCGGCTCGCTGCTGCGCACCCCGGCGCCGATCGACCTCACGCACATGGCGATGCCGCGGGTCACGGTCGCCGAGCGGCTGAAGGTCCTGCGCGAGCTGCTGCGGCGCGGGACGTTCTCGTTCGACGAGGCGGTCGAGGACGCCGACCGCGTGACGGTGTGCGTGACCGTCTTCGCGCTGCTCGAGCTCTATAAGCGCGGCGAAGCGGCGTGGGAGCAGGCCGAGCCGTTCGGGGAGATCACGGTGACCGCCGAGCGGTCGCGGGCGGCGGCGTGAGGCTGGACGCGCAGCTCGAGGCGCTGCTGTTCCTCGCGCCCGAGCCGGTGTCGATCGAGGAGCTGGCCGACGCGCTGCAGACCTCCGAGGACGCCGTCACGCAGGCCGCGAGGGAGCTCGAGGCCGACCTCGAAGGCCGCGGCCTCGTCCTGCGCCGCGTCGCGGGCGGGCTCGCGCTCGCCTCGCACCCGGACGCCGAGGAGGCCGCGCGGCGCCTGCTGGCACGCCCGCGCACGCCGGCGCTCACGCCCGCCCAGGCCGAGACGCTGGCGATCGTCGCCTACCTGCAGCCGGTGAGCCGGCCCGAGGTGGCGCGCATCCGCGGTGTGGCGTCGGAGTCCGCGACCGGGGCGCTGACCGACCGCGGCCTGATCGAGGAGGCCGGCCGCTCGCAGTTCGGCGCCGTGCTGTATCGCACCACGCCGCTGTTCCTGAAGCTGTTCGGGCTCGAATCGCCCGAGGCGCTCCCCGACGTCGCCCAGTGGGACCCGAGCCCGGAGGAGGCCGCGGCGCTGCGCGAGCGGCTGCTGCGCGCCGGCGAGGCGCGCGGCGAGGCCGCCGGCGCGTGAAGCGCGAGGAAAGCGCCTCGCGGCGGCGAATCTCGCGGCCACGATGCGCAACTTCTCCCGGGCTGGCGAGTTGGCAGCCACCGTGCGGAAACTGACTCTCGCGCTGGGCGCGATCATCGGCCCTGGCCACCACCGGCCAGGCGCAGGCCCAGCCACAGCCGGCGACCTTTTCGGCGTATCCCGTCGCGGGCACGCTGACCGCCTCGGCGCAGACCACGATCAGCTTCCGCGGCGGCGACGCGGCCGCGCTCGGAACGGTCACCGTGTCGGGCTCGCGCAGCGGCAACCACGCCGGCACGATCACGCCGCATCCGGACGGCAAGGGCGCGAGCTTTGTGCCGAGCAAGGCGTTCCGCGCCGGTGAGCGCGTGACGGTGCGGACCGATCGCACCGTGATCGGCGCCTCGGGCGGCGACTTCTCGTTCACGATCGGCGACAGCACCGGGCGCAAGAACCGCCCGGTCGAGCAGCCCAACGTCGGCCGCGGCACGGTCCAGTCCTTCCGCTCGCGCCCGGACCTCGAGCCGCCGTCGGTCACGGTCACCACGGTCAAGCCGGGCCGTGCGCCGGGGCTCGTCTTCCTCGCGCCCAAGGCCGGCCGCGGCCAGGACGGGCCGATGATCATCGACGACGCCGGCCGGCTCGTCTGGTTCAAGCCGATGGAGGGCAAGATCCCGGCCGACTTCCGCGTCCAGAGCTTCGAGGGCAAGCCCGTGCTGACCTGGTGGGAGGGACGGCTGTACGGCGGCGACGGCGACGGCGTCGGCAAGATCTACGACCAGAGCTACAAGCCGGTCGCCGACGTGCGCACGGGCAACGGCTACTCGTTCGACCTGCACGAGTTCACGATCACCCCGCGCAACACCGCGCTGGTCCTGGCCTACGAGCGCTACGAGCGCGACCTCACCCCGTGGGGCGGGCGCGCGCAGGCGCGCGTCGTGGACAACATCGTCCAGGAGGTCGACATCCGGACCGGGGCCGTGCTGTTCGAGTGGCACAGCTTCGGCAACGTCTCGCCGAACGAGTCGCTCATCCCGGTCCCGGAGGAGCGCGGCTTCGAGTGGGAGTACTTCCACGTGAACTCCGTCGAGGAGACCGCCGACGGCAACTTCCTGATCTCCGCGCGCAACACGTCGACGATCTACAAGCTCAACCGGGCGACGGGCGAGATCATGTGGCAGCTCGGCGGCAAGAACTCCGACTACAAGCTCGGCTCCGGCGTGCGCTTCGACTTCCAGCACAGCGCCCGCACCCAGCCCGACGGGACGATCAAGATCTTCGACAACTCGGCCGCCCCGCCGCAGCGCAAGGCCTCGCGCGCCATCACCGTGCGACTCGACGAGCAGGCCAAGACGGCCACGCTCGTGCATGCGTTCAAGCACCCGGCCAAGCTGCTGTCGGCCCATCAGGGCAGCGTCGAGCGGCTCCCGAACGGCAACGAGTTCGTCGGCTGGGGTGGACAGCGCTGGTTCACGGAGTTCAGCCCGACCGGCGAGGTGCTGTTCGACGGCCGGCTGGCGCGCGGCAATGACAGCTACCGTGCGTTCCGCCTGCCGTGGAGCGCCAAGCCGTACACGGCGCCCAAGGTCGCCGCCTTCAGCGAGGACGGGAAGATGGTCGCCTACGCGAGCTGGAACGGCGCCACCGACGTCGCGCGCTGGGAGCTTCTGGGTGGTGCCAGTGCCACGGCACTGGCCCCGGTCGCCCAGGCCGGCAAGCGCGGCTTCGAGACCGCGCTGAATGCCGATGCCAAGGCGTTCGTGGCGGTCCGGGCCTACGACGCGGCAGGCAACGTGCTGGCCACCAGCGCACCGGTCTCACCGCGGGCGAACTGACGCCGTTTAGCATTGGCGATCGACGCCATGGACGATCGCACGCTGCGACTCGACGGCGTCGGGCCGCCGCACGTCCCGCGCCGCAGGATGCCGGCGTTCCTCGACCTGCCGGACCGCACGCTCAAGCCGCGCCGCGCGGGGATCACGCACGTGATGGACCGAGGGCTGTCGCCGCTCTCGCTGGAGTCGCTGCTGGTGACCGCGGGCGAGCACATCGACATGATCAAGCTCGGGCTGGGGCACCGCGTACGTCAGCGGCGCCGTGGCCGACAAGGTCGCGATCTGCCGCGACGCCGGCGTCGCCGTCTGCCCCGGCGGGACGCTGCTGGAGATCGCCGTCCACCAGGGACGGCTGGAGCGCTACGTCGAGTGGCTGCACGAGCTGGGGATCGATCACGTCGAGGTCTCCAACGGCTCGCTGCCGCTGGCGCGCTCGCGCAAGGCCGAGCTGATCTCGCAGCTCGCCCGCGAGTTCACCGTGATCGCCGAGGTCGGCAGCAAGAGCGGCGGAGGCCGTGGCCAGCGACTGGTGCGCCGAGATGCTCAGCGACCTGGCGGCGGGCGCCGCGATGGTGATCGCCGAAGGGCGCGAGAGCGGGACGGTCGGGCTGTTCGACGCCGACGGGAGCCGTCCACGGCGAGCTCGTCGACGCGATCCTGGCGCGCGCTCGGGCAGCGAGACGCGTGATCTTCGAGGCGCCGCAGCGCTCGCAGCAGGCGTGGCTGCTGCGCCGGGTCGGGCCGAACGTCGAACCTCGGCAACATCGGCACCGAGGACGTGATCGCGCTGGAGACGCTGCGCCGCGGCCTGCGCTTCGACACGCTCGACCTGCTGCCTCAGCGCGACCGCGACCTGAGCCTGCGCGCAGCGAGCGCGTCCTCGGCGGCCGCGAGCGCGCGCGGCGCTGCTCGAGCCGTTCCGCCGCTGCCGTGACCTCGTCCCGGGCGGCGCGCAGCATCGCGTCCATCGGCGCGGGCGCGGCGCCGCCGGTGACCGTGCGGGTGGCGAGCGCGTGCGCGGGGTCGAGCGCATCGGCGACGAGCTCGGGGGCGATCTCCAGCGGTCGGCCGAGCAGCTTCGCGGCGGCTCGCTCGAGGCCGTCGGCGGTCAGCTCCTCATGCGCGACGGCGCGGCCGACGACGCGGTACGCCGAGCGGTAGTCGAGGCCGTGCTCGAAGGCAGAGGACCTCGGCGACGTCGGTGGCCAGCGCGGAGCTCTCGCGCAGCGCCCGCTCGCACGCCGCGCGGTCGATCCGCAGGCTCTCGGCGGTGGCGGCCGCGAGGTCGACGACGCGGGTGGCGAGATCGACCGCGCCGCAGACCTCGCCGTAGGCGTAGAGCAGGTTGTCCGTGCGCCCGGACGGCGTGCGCTGGGTGGCGAGCACGCCGGTCGCGCGGCCGAGCAGCGTGCCCGCGCGCGCCGCGGATCACGACGAGCGCGTACGGGTTGCGCTTCTGCGGCATCAGCGCGCTCGCGCGGCATAGCTCGTCGCCGATCGCGAGCAGGCCGAACTCGTCGCTGCCGTAGAGCTCGACGTCCTCGGCGAAGCGGCTGGCGTTCGTGGCGGCGGTCGCCGCGTGCCAGACCGTCTCGGTCAAGGCGTCGGTCTGCCACATCGCGTCGCGGGTGTGCTCGATCGGCGCGTCGAAGCCGAGCCGCGTCGCGAGCTGCGTCGCGGTCGAGCGGGAAGCGCGAGCCGTTGACGCCGCCCGCCCCGGCCGGGCTGAGATTGGCGCGCGGCGAAGTCGGCGGCGAGCCGCGGTCGCGTCGCGCAGCGCCGGGTGCGCGAAGGACAGCAGCCAGTGACCGGCGGTCGTCGGCTGGGCGGCCTGCAGGTAGGTGAAGTCGGGCATCGGCGTGTCGCGCTCGCGGCCGGCGTTGCTCGATCAGGGCGGTCGCGAAGCGCAGCGTGGCCGCGCGCAGGTCGAGCAGTCGCTCGCGCAGCGCGATCCGGAACGCGATCCGCCCTGCCTCGCGCCGCGGGCGGCCGGCGTTGAGCCAGCCCGCCGCGGTCCCGATCCGCCGCTCGAGCTCGCGCTCGCGCACGTTGGCGAGGTCGCCGTAGCGGGCGTCGTCGATCGCGGGCTCGGTCGTCGAGCAGCTCGAGCAGCGCGCCGGAGCAGCGCGCGGGCGTCGGCTGCGGGTATCACGCCGCGCTCGGCCAGCGCCGAGCACGTGGGCGAGGTCCGCGAGCCCGAGACCGCGATGCAGCAGCGGCGCGTCGGCGAGCTCGAGCTCGTAGCCCGCCGCGACGAGCTCCGGCGCCGGCCCGCTGCGCACCCGCGCGTCCGCGCCGAGATACCCGGGCGGTGGCGAGTCCGCGCCGGGCGGTGACGAGTCGGCGGGGGGTAGCGAGTCCCCGGCGGGTGGCGAGTCCGCACCGGGCGGGGTCGAGTCGGCGCGGGGTGGCGAGTCCGCGCCGGGCGGTGGCGGGTAGGCGCCGGGTGGCGCGCCGGCGGCGGGAAGCGAGTCCGCGCCCGCGCGGGCCTCGCGTGGCGCACTCATCGCGCCCGCCCCCGCGCGATGACCGCGTCGACGGTCTCGCCGGCGGCGCCCAGGGCGCGTTCGGGCGCGAGCAGCGCGGCCAGCTCGTCGCGCGGCAGCGCCGCGGCGATCTCCGCGTCGGCCGCCAGCGCCTCTTCGAGCGTGACGCCCGCCTCCTGGCCCGCCAGCGCGGCGCGGTGGACGAGCTCGTGCGCGCGGTGCTTGCCGATGCGCTCGGCCAGCGCGAGCATCGCGGGCTCGGCGAGCACGTAGCCGCGCTGTGCGTCGAGGTTCGCGCGCATGCGCACCTCGTCCACGCGCAGGCCCTCGACGAGCTCGCGGGCGAAGCGCCAGCGCCGTCGCCGCCGCGGCCGACGCCTGCGGGAGGACGGCCCACTCGGTCTTCCAGGCGGCGCCGTCGCGCTCGTGCTCGCCGACCAGTCCTTCGAGCGCGAGGCCCGGCGCCGGCGCGGACGATCCGCGCGAGCGTCCACAGATGCTCGGAGCGCTCCGGGATTGCGCTTCTGCGGCATCGTGATGCTGCCGACCACGCCCTCGGTCGGCGCTTCGGAGAGCTCGCCCAGCTCGGGCCGCTGGAGGTTGTAGACCTCGTTGCCGAGCTTGGCCAGCGTGCCCGTGATCAGCGCGAGCAGCCCGACGAACTCGGCGATCCGGTCGCGCGCCACGAGCCAGCTGGCCTCCGGGACGCCGAGCCCGAGCCGCGCCATCAGCCGCCGCTGCAGCTCCGGGCCGGCCTCGCCCCAGGCGGACAGCGTCCCGACGGCGCCGGCGAGCTGGCCGACGGCGAGCCGCGGCTCGGCCTCGTCGATGCCGCTCCAGGTGGCGCCGCACCTCGGCCGCCCACAGCGCGGCCTTGAAGCCGAACGTGATCGGCAGCCCGGGCTGCCCGTGCGTGCGGCCGAGCATCAGCGTGTCGCGGTGGCGCTCAGCGCAGCGCGAGCAGCGCGGCTCTCGATCGCGCACAGCTCGCGCCGCGCGATCGCCAGCATGCGCTGCATGACCAGCCCGAACCAGGTGTCGGTGATGTCCTGGACGGTGGCGCCGTAGTAGATCCACTCGGCGGCCTCGCGGGCCGAGGCCGCGCCGCAGCACGCGGATCAGCCCGAGCGTCGAGTGGCCGCTGCGCGCGCGTCTCCTCGCCGACGGCCTGCAGATCGAGCGCCGAGCCGTCGAGCCGCGAGAGCTCCTCGGCGGCGTCCGCCGGGATCAGCCCCAGCTCGCCCTGGACGGCGGCCAGCGCGGCCACGATCTCGACCCAGGCGCGCGTGCGGCCGGCGTCGCCGAGCAGCTCGCGCGTCTCCTCGGTCGCCCACAGGTGGCCGTAGATGACCGAGTCGGCGAGGTCGATGCCGCTCACTCCGCCACCCCCGCCAGTGATCGCAGCGCGCTCCGGACCTCTTCGAGGCTCGCGCCCCACGGGACGGTCATCCGCGCGCCCGTCCGCTCGATCCCGCGCTCGCGCAGGCAGCACTTGAGCAGGGTCGGGCTCCGGCCCTGGCTCGCCCTCGACCAGCAGCGGGCAGAAGTCGACCCGCGCGTGCGGCTCGTGCCCGTAGAGCGCGGCGTGGATCTGCCGCGAGCGCTCGCAGCCGAGCAGCGTCCAGTCGGCGGCGACGGGCGGTCCGGCGTCGAGGAAGTCGACCGGCGCGTCGAGCTCGAGGCCCGCACAGCGGCACGGGAACAGGTAGTGGCCGGCCGGGTGGGCGCGGGCCATCTCGCGCAGGTCGATCGCGCACGAGGTCGAACGCGAGCGGCGGCAGGTCCTCGTCGTACGCGAGCACCGTGCGCGCCATGTCGAGCAGCTTCGGCGGGTGCGGAGGGACGACCTCGACCACCCGGATGCGCAGCGGCGCGGGGGCGAAGATGAAGTTCACGTGCTGGAAGCGGCCCTCGACGACGGTCACGAGCGCGTCGGGGTCGCTGACGCGCGCGAGCTGGCTCGCGTTCCCGGTGTCCACCGCCGGGTCGACGACGAAGGCGACGTCCTCGGGCGCGGCGAGCACCCGCGCGTCGCGTACGCCGACGAGGATCTCGTCGCCGTCGGCGCGCTCGAGCTGGACGAGCGCACGCTGCTCGCCGCAGACGGCCACGATGAACTCCGTGCGCCGGTACACGCGCCGCGAGCGGATGTGCCGCAGCAGCGCCGCGGGCTCGAGCGACTCGACATCCTGGACACTGACGCCGCGATAGGGCCGAGCGATGAAGTTCGGGCCGATCTCGTTCACGAGCATGCTCCGGCGGCGATGCCCCAGAGCATGGCAGCGCCGGAGCTCGACCCCCAGCGCGACAGCGCGCCGGCCCGGCGCCGCGCGGCGTCGCGATCGGCGGCGCGGATCGCCCGCAGGACAGCATCGACGGGCTCGGGCAGCTCGCCCCGCTCGGCACAGCGCAGGTAGGCCAGCCCGAGCGGCGAGCAGCGCTCGGCGGCGAAAAGGGAGATCGAGCGCGGTGGCGCGTTGCCGCTCAGTGGCGGGTTGAGCACCGATACGGTGTGTTTCCCGCCACTCGCCCGCCACGCGGGGGCGGGAACGGGCCCGGCGGGCGGGACCAGCGCGATCGGTCGGCCTTCCGCGTGCCGCCAGCCCGCGTACCCGGCCAGCACGTCGTCGCCCGCGGGCGTCAGCCCTTCGCCGCGGCCGGCGAGCTCGGCGACGCCGGTCGCGAAGTCGTCCCGTCGCAGCGCGGTGAGACCCGGTCGCGAGCTCGCGCGGCGCGGGGGGCGCGGCGTCGAGCGCGGCGGCCAGCGCCGCACGCCAGCCTGGACCCAGTGGCGGCGGGGCGGCGACGTGCGCGAGTTGCAGCGCGGCGAGTTCGATCCGAAGGGCGCCTGCGCGCAGAACGCCCCCGCCTGCGACCGGGGGCGCGGCAGCGCGCGGCGGTGTCCTCCGCGTCCGCGACCGGCGGCGCGGTGGCGCGCGCGGCCTTCCACCACGACGTCGTCGCCCGCGACGAGCGGCGCGGCGTCGAGGCCTGCGACGAGCAGCGTCAGCGGCCCGCGCGGCGCGCGCGGCGTCGCGATCAGCAGCCACGCGTCGCCGAGCCGCGCGTAGCCGCCGGGGTGCAGCGCGAACTCGACCTCGCCACGCCCGCCCGCCGACAGCGTCCGCTGCGCGCCCGGTCCAGCCCACAGCGCCCTGCGCCGCCGCGAGCGTGCTAGTCACCATCGAGCTCCGCCGCGAGCGCGGCGATCGCGGCGCGGAACGGCTCGACCGGCTGGTGGGCGACGCCCGCGCCGATCTGGCCCTTGCCCGCGCTCGCGTGCAGCACGCCCGTCGTGATCTGGGGCGTGACGTCGAGCTCGACGACGAGCCGCGCGTCGATGCCGACCGGCGTCCCGACGCCGTCGCGGCTCGTGATCGTGAAGCGCTCCGAGCGCGCCGCGCAGATCTGCGCCATCAGCTCCGTGCGGCGGACCGCCGCGGCGGCGTCGCCGCCGAAGAACGAGGCCACGACCGGCGCCGCCGCGAGCGCCATCCCGCCGAGGCCGATGCACTCGATCACGGCCGAGTCGCCGATGTCGCGCGCGGCGTCCTCGGGCGCGTGACCGTCGCGCAGCAGCGCGTCCGCGACCGGGGCCGCCGGCGCCGTGAACCAGCGGCCCGGCATCCCCGCGAGCTGGATGCCGACGTCGGTGCCGTTGCGCGAGATCAGCGACACGACGCTCGAGCCCGCGCAGTCGTCCAGCGCCAGCGACGCGCACTTGGCCGCCGCCATCGTCAGGTTCAGGAAGAAGTGGTGGTTGCCGGCGATGAAGCGCGCCGCCGCCTCGCCGCCGACGACGGCGATCGCCGGCGACCAGGTCGCGCATGAGCAGGTTGCCGGTGGCCTGGCTGCGCATGTGCAGCTCGTCGCCCATGTTCAGCCCCTGGGCGGCGAGCCCGAAGACGTCGATCGGCCCGCGCCGCTCGAGCATCCGCGCCAGCCGCGGACCGAGGTCGTCGCGGAAGAAGCGCAGCCGCTCGACCGCCTCGTCGTCGCCGACGCCGAACCACAGCGTCCGCCCGGGACCCTCGTTCAGCGTCGAGAACGCGCGCCGCGCGCCGTCCTCGACCACCCACACCGGCATCGACGGCGAGCAGACGCCCGTCATCGGCCCGACGTGGCCATGCTCGTTGCCCGGCGCGAGCGCGATCTCGCCGCGCGCCAGCAGCGCCTCCGCCTCCGGTCGCGAGCCCGCCCAGCCCTCGAACAGCACCGCGGCCAGCAGCGCCCGCCGCTGCGGGTCGCAGACGCGCTCCCACGTGATCGGCGGCCCGGAGTGCAGCAGCACGCCGTCGCGAAGCCCGGCGATGACCGCGCCCGCCGGCGCCACCGTCACCGCCAGCGGCGCGCAGGCCTCGATCTCTCGCACGGCCGACGCGTTGGCCGTCGCGACCGCGCGGCCGTGCCGGCCCCACAGCCGGGTCAGCACGTCGAGCATCGTCCGCGTCGCCGCCCGCCGGCGGGCGCCAGTCGACCTGCGACGACCGGCGCGCCCTGCTCGCGCAGCGCGTCGGCGAACGTCGCCAGCCCCAGGTTCACGGCCTCGACACGGTGCAGGACGTCGGCTCTAGGGGTCATGCGCTCCTCCGCGTTGCTTGAATGACCGCGATGGCAGATCTGGACGCGCTGGTGGCGCTGGTCACGACGCGCACCGGGTCTGCTCGGCAAGCGCGACCTCGCCCTCGTCACGCGCCTGGACGCCGGCCTCGACGGCGACGACGCCGCGCTGATCCCGCACGGGGACGGGTTCATCGTCACCTGCGGCGAGGCGATCTCGCCGCCGTTCCTGCTCGCCGACCCGTACGGCGCCGGCTCGGCCGCGGTCGTCACCAACGTCTCCGACGTCCGGGCGATGGGCGCGCGGCCGCTGGGCATCGTCGACATGCTGGTCTCGCCCGAGCAAGGACCACGCCGAAGCGGTCCTGGACGGCCTCCGCTGGGCGGCCGACCGGCTCGGCGTGCCGGTCCTCGGCGGGCATCTGACGCTCGGGCACGCGCCCGCGCTGTCGGCCTCCGCCACCGGGTTCACGAGAGCGCCGCTCAGAGCCTCCGCGGCCCGAGCCCGGCGACGTCCTGCTGGCCGCGTTCGCGATCGACGGCCGGTACATGAGCGACGCCAACGACTTCTTCACCGCGCTCCGCGACCGCCGACCCCGCGCGCCTGAGGACCGACGGCGAAGCGCTCGTCGAGGTCGCCGAGAACGGCTTCTGCCACGCCGCCCGCGACGTCTCGATGCCCGGCATCGCCGGCTCGCTGCTGCAGATGATCGAGGGCGCCCGGGTCGGCGCCACGCTCGACGTCGACGCAGATCCCGCGGCCGGACGGCGTCGCGCTCGAGCGCTGGCTGCTGACCTTCCCGAGCTTCGGCTTCCTGCTGGCCGCGCCCGACCGACACGTCGAGGCGGCCGTCGCCACCTTCACCGAGCGCGGCCTCGCCTGCGCGCCGTGCGGGCGCTTCGACGACACACGCGCCGCTCAAGCTCGCGTCGGACGGCAGCGAGGCCGTCGCCTGGGACCTCACCACGCACCCCGCTCACGGGGCTAGCGGGATCGCCATCGGCTGGTGCATGACGCCGTGGTAGAGCGCCGCCTCGCCGTCGCACGCCCAGCCCAGGCGCTCGAAGAAGCGCACGTTCGGCACCTGCACCTGCGCGACCATCCGCTCCCCGCCGAGCGCGCCCGCCGTCCGCACCGCGAACTTCACCAGCAGCCCGCCGAGCCGGTGCACGCGCGCGTCGGGCAGCGACCGCGAGCCGGTCGCCCTTCCACAGCCCGTCGCCGAGCGGGTACAGCCGCACCGTCGCCGACGACGCTCGCCGTCGACCGCCGCGACCGCGTGCAGCGTGTCGGCAGCCGCGTCGCACGCGTCGCGATCGGTCCCCACGAACAGCCCCTGGAGCTCGACGAACACCCGCCGGCGCACGGCGAAGTGCGCCTCGAGCTCGCCCGGCGCGGAGGCGAGCGCGAGCTCAGCGGTGGGAGCCGACGAAGAGATCATCGAGCCCGGCGCCGTCCTCGCGGCGCATGCACGCGTTCCCACGCGGAGAGGCCCGAGCACGCCTGGCAGCGCGCGCAGCCGGCCTTCGCGTCCAGATGGTCGAAGCCCGCGTCGGCGAGCATCGCCGCGACCTCGCCGTAGACCCGCGCGACGTAGTCGGGATCGGGCGGCTCGGCGTCGGCCATCAGCGTCCCCGGCACCGGCCGCAGCGGCACGACGAACGGGTAGACGCCCATCGCGATCGCTCGCCGGCAGCCCTCGATGATCAGCTCCTCGCGCTCGCCCATGCCGAGCAGCACGTACGTCGTCACGCTGCCGCGGCCGAACACGTCGACGGCGCGCTTCCCAGGTCCGGAAGTAGCCCTCGATCCCGCACTGCGCCTTGCCCGGCGCGACCCGCGCCAGCACCTCCGGATCGAACGTCTCCGAGTGGATGCCGACCGCGTCGACGCCCGCCCGCGCGACCTCGTCGAGCACCCGCAGGTCGTCCGGCGGCTCGAACTGGACCTGGATCGGCATGCCCGCACGCCTCCTTGATCGCCGCCGCGCAGCGCGAGATGTAGATCGCGCCGCGGTCGCGCCGGTTCAACGACCCCGTGGTCAGCGTCACGTCGACGGCGTGGTCGTAGTCGCGCGCCGCGGTGCACACCTCGGCCAGCTGGGCCGGCGTCTTGACCGGGATCGTCTGCTCGCCGCGGGTCAGCTCGATCCCGCAGAAGCCGCACTGCTCGTGCGTGCCCCAGTAGATGCACTTCTGCACGACCGTGGAGGCGATCGAGTCCAGGTGCAGCAGCGCGATCTTCCAGTACGGCACGCCGTCCGCGGTCGCCATGTCGTAGATCCGCGGCCGCGGCGGCAGCGTCACCGGGCCGATCAGCTCGTCGTCGCGGTACAGCGACGCCCGCCGCCCCTCGACGCGCACGGTGTACGGCGAGGCGGCCACGTAGCCCGCGTGCGAGGGCACCGTCAGCGGCAGCCCGCGCACCCACAGGAACAGCGCGTCCGACGGTCCGGCACCGCCGAGGCGCCCCGGCAGCGAGCCCGGGCGTCTCGTCGACCACGCGGACCCCGAGCGACTGCAGCTCGACCAGCAGCTGACGGTCGTCGAGGCTAAGCATGGGTGCCGTAGACCTCTTCGTAGTTCTGCCAGAACACGCGTTCCTTGAGCTCTTGCGAGATGTCGCGGACGCCGTTGAGCTTCCAGTACTCGCTGTCGAAGTCCGACCACGGCTCGTCGGAGCCGAAGAACACGCGGTCGCCGCCGACGCCCTGCTTCTCGATCTCGGTCAGCAGCCAGCGGGCGCCGAAGCCGACCGCCCACGACGTGTCGGTGTAGACCTTGTAGCCGTCGCGCACCCACTGCAGGAACTTCGGCACGAGCTTGATGTGGCCCGACACGCCGCCGCCGAAGTGCACGAGGTAGATCTTGCAGCGCTTGCCGTACTTCTCGACCAGCGGGATGAAGTTGTTGATGTCCGAGTTGCCGCCCGGCGAGGTGTGGAAGTGGAACATCAGGTCGTGCTTCTCGCAGACGTCGAAGATCTCGTCCGCCAGCGCGGTCGTCTCCTCGTCCCACGACCCCGGGTCCGGGTTGCCGCCGAGCAGGAACGTCGTCTTCAGCGCCACCACGCGCGACTCGCCGGCCAGCTTCAGCGCCTTGCGCGTCAGCTCCGCGTTGCGCGGCAGGAACGAGACCCAGATCGCCGCCAGGATGCGGTCGTTGGACGTCGCCGCGTCCATCACGACGTCGTTGAGATCGAACGACAGCTCGTGGATCGGCACGCCGTAGTTGGAGATCGCCAGCGCCCGCTCGACCTTGAAGTAGTCCATGTGGCGCTTGAGGAACTGCTTCGTGTCGGCGTAGTCGTAGACCGTCGGCTTGACCGGGTGCTCGAGGTCGTAGAACTTCCACGGCGGGATCTCGCCGATGTGGCAGTGCGCGTCGATGATCTTCTTGGGGTGAGTGGCCACGTCAGCGCCTCCCGAACTGGCCGCGCGCGTGCTCGATGCGCGCCTCCCATTCCTCGCGGGTGTCGTAGGTCTGCTCCGGCATCGCCGGCGGCACGTCGAGCCGCCACGCGCCGTCGGCCGGGTCGAGCTGGACGACCTCGAGCGTGAACTTCGGCCGGCCCGCGTCGAGCGGCAGCGTCGGCGGCGGCGTGCAGCGCGCGCCCGGAGGCGACGTGCATCTCGAGCCGGTGGGAGCCGAGCGGCGTGACGTCCTCGAACAGGACGACCCACTCGGCTCCTTCGCTCGCGCGCGCGCTCCAGCCGCTCGGCGGCCAGCGCCTTGCCCTGCTCGCGCGTGAGCTCGCGATGGCGATGGCAGAACGCGGCGTCGCGCACGGCGCCGAGGTCCATGATCGCGAGCATCGGCGGCGCGGAGCGCGAGACGACCTCGCGCACGACGTCGCGCCGCTCGTGCCAGGCCGCGACCAGGTCGTCCTCGGTGCGCACGTCGCGCAGCTCCTCGGCCACCGCGCGCACGACGCCGATGTACTGCTGGTAGAGCTCGGCGTTGACCATCACGGACGGGTAGATCCGCGCCTCGGCGCGCCGCCAGGATTCGACTGCGGCATCGCGGTCCAGCACGAGCATGCGCTCAGACGGTCCAGGTGTTGAGCTGGAACGCCTTGTCGCGCCAGGCCGTCAGCGCGGCGTCGAGCACGTCGAGCGGATGGAAGGGCTTGACGCCCTCCATCAGCAGGTTCTCCGGGAACCCGTACAGCGCGCCCGACGCGAAGCGGCAGGCGTAGACCGTGCCGCCCTCGTCGATGAACGTCTTGAGCTGGTTGTTGATCGCCATGTGGCCCGGGAAGGCCTCGTCGCCGACCTTCGGGAAGCCGCGCGAGCCCGGAGGCCATCAGCACGCCGGGCCCGTAGAGGACCAGGTGGGTCTTGAAGCCCTTGCGCTGCACGCGCGTGGTGGTGAGCAGGTTGACCAGCCCGACCGAGCCCTCGTAGGGCACGGTGTGCATGAACGTGTACGCGCTCTCGCCGGGCTCGGCCTTGACGTCGGGAAACATCTTCTCCGACGTGTCGAACAGCTCGGTGCCGTTCTCCGGACGCTGGATTACGTCGGACTTCGCCACGTGTCCTCCCCTTCGATCGATCGAACGGATTTCCGACCGTATCGCATCGTGCACGAGGCGCAACCAAAAGTTGGACCAACTGTCGGGAAAACCCTACGGCCGGTCCAGGGGGTCACGTATACGATAGGAAACGCATGCCCCTGCGGAGGAGCATCTGAGCGCCATGCGCATCGTCGTCGCCGTCGGCGGCAACGCCCTCATCAAGGCCGGCCAGGAGGGGACCTGGCCCGAGCAGCTCGAGAACGTGCGCGAGATCGCCGAGGCGGTGCTGGCGCTGCGCGCGCAGGGGCACGAGGTCGTGCTCACGCACGGCAACGGCCCGCACGTCGGCGCGCTGCTGCTGCAGAACGCGCTCGGCGAGGACGAGGCCGCGCCGCTGCCGCTGGACGCGCTGATCGCGATGACCCAGGGCCAGATCGGCTACCTGCTGGAGAGCGCCTTCGCCGCGATCGACGCCTCGGTGCCGGTCGCCGCGCTGCTCACGCGCGTGCTCGTCGACCCCGCCGACGACGCCTTCACGAACCCGACCAAGCCCGTCGGGCCGTTCTACGACGAGGCCGAGGCGCGCCGGCGCGCCGACGCGCTCGGCTGGGACGTCGCGCCCGACGCCGGTCGCGGCTGGCGCCGCGTCGTGCCCAGCCCGCATCCGCTGAAGGTGTTCGGGCAGGAGCACGTCGTCGCGCTGCTCGAGCGCGGCTCGGTCGTGATCTCCTGCGGCGGCGGCGGCATCCCGGTCGCGGCCGCCGACGGCGAGGTCGTCGGGGTCGCGGGCGTGATCGACAAGGACCGCTGCTCCGAGCGCCTCGCGGTCGAGATCGGCGCCGACGTGCTCGTGCTGCTGACCGGCGTGCCGCGGGTCGCGCTCGACTTCGGCACGCGCTGGGAGCGCGAGCTGTCGCGGCTGAGCGTCGACGACGTCGCGCGCGGCCTGCACGACGGCGACTTCCCGGTCGGGAGCATGGGCCCGAAGATGGAGTCGGCCGCGCGCTTCGTCGAGGAGTGCGGCGGCCGCGCGCTGATCACGAGCGCCGACCGGCTCGTCAGCGCCGTCGCGGGCACGGACGGCACGTGGGTCGTCCCCGACGCCTCGGTGGTGGCCGCGTGAGTTGGGCGGTACGCGTCGTCCGCAACCGCTACGTCGACAGCGTGCGGCTGATGCGCGTCGCCAAGGAGCTGCGCGCGCACGGGCGCGCCGAGGTCGCGATGGGCACGCCGGCGAACCTCGAGACGCTGGCCGCGCTCGGCGTGACCTGCGACGCCGGCCCGACCGACGTCGTGATCGCCGTCGAGGGCGACGAGTCCACGCTCGACGCCGCCGAGCGCGAGCTGGCGGCGCCGCCCGCGCGCAGCGACGGGCCCGTCGCCGAGCCGCCGCGCTCGCTGGGCGCGGCCACGCGCTCGCTCACGGACGCCAACGTCGCGCTGATCTCGATCCCCGGCGAGTACGCCGCGCTCGAGGCGCATCGCGCGCTGACCGCGGGCCTGCACGTCTTCCTCTTCTCCGACCACGTCTCCGAGGCCGACGAGGTCGAGCTCAAGCGCCGCGGCGCGGAGCTGGGCCTGCTGGTCATGGGCCCGGGCTGCGGCACGGCGATGCTCGGCGACGTCGGGCTCGGGTTCGCCAACGTCGTGCGCTCGGGCTCGGTGGGCATCGTCGCCGCCGCGGGCACCGGCGCCCAGGAGGCGGCGAGCCTGCTCGACGGCGCCGGGGTCGGCGTGTCGCAGATCGTCGGCGTCGGCGGCCGCGACCTGTCGAGCGCGGTCGGCGGGATCATGTTCGGCGAGGCGATGCGGATGCTCGCCGCCGACGACGGCACCGAGACGCTGCTGCTGGTGTCCAAGCCGCCCGCGCGCGAGGTCGTCGCAGCGGCTCGGCGAGGTCGACGTCGGCGGCAAGCGCGTCGTGGCGGCGTTCGTCGGCTGGGACGGCGGCGAGGCGCCGTTCGAGATCCACCCGACGCTCGACGCGGGCGCGTTCGCGGCCGCCGGAGTGCGAGGCGCCCGACGGTCGGCCGAGCTCGAGGCCGCGGTCGACGCGCAAGCGCACCGGCGGACGGCTGCTCGGCCTCTACTCGGGCGGCTCGCTCGCGCACGAGGCGGTCACGATGCTCGAGCCCGAGCTCGGCGCGATCGGCGGCAACGCCGGCCACGGCGACGGCGACGGGCACGCGATCTTCGACCTCGGCGAGGAGGAGTACACGCAGGGCCGCCCGCACCCGATGGTCGACCTCGAGGTGCGGCTCGGGATGCTCGCGGACGCGGCGGAGCGACGACGGCCTCGGCTGCGTGCTGCTCGACGTCGTGATCGGCCACGGCTCGCACGCCGACCCCGCGGGCGGGCTCGCGGACGCGCTGCGGCCGCTCGCGGACCGCATGCCGGTGATCGCCCACGTGTGCGGCACCGACGGCGACCCGCAGGACGCGAGCCGGCAGGAGCGCACGCTGCGCGACGCGGGCGTGATCGTCGCGCCGACCAACGCCGCCGCGGCGCGGCTGGCCGCCGGGCGCTGGCGCGCCCTGAGGGTCGCGATGCTCACCTACTCGGTCAAGCCGCGCGGCGGGGTCGTGCACGCGCTCGAGGTCTCCGAGGCGCTCGCCCGGCGCGGGCACGCCGTCGAGCTGATGGCGCTCGCGCGGCCGGGCGAGGGGCTCTTCCGCGAGACGCCGCTGCCGCTGCGGATCGTCCGCCACACGCCGGCCGACGCGCCGTTCGACGTCCGCATCGAGGCGATGCTCGAGGCCTACGCCGAGGGCCTGCGGCCGCTGCTCGCGCACGGGCGCTACGACATCGTGCACGCCCAGGACTGCCTGTCGGCCAACGCGGCGCTGGCGCTGCGCGACGAGGGCGTGATCGACCACGTGATCCGCACCGTGCACCACGTCGACGACTTCACCTCGCCGTCGCTGATCGAGTGCCAGGACCGCTCGATCATCGGGCCCCGACCACGTGCTGTGCGTGTCGGAGCCGTGGGTCGAGCGGCTGCGAGCCGAGTTCGGCGTGGTCGCGGGGCTCGTGCCCAACGGCGTCGACACGCCATCGCTTCCGGCCGCCGCGCGACGCCGCCGAGCGCGCCGACGCCCGCCGCCTCGCCGGGGTCGAGGACCGCCTGGTCGTGCTGACCGTCGGCGGCGTCGAGCCGCGCAAGGGCTCGCTCACCCTGCTCGAGGGCTTCGCGCGGCTGCGCGCGGCGCTTCCCGTACCGCGACCCGGTGCTGCTGATCGCCGGCGGCACGACGCTGTTCGACTACCGCCACGAGCTCGAGCGCTTCGAGGCGCGCGTGCACGAGCTCGACCTCGACGCGCCACGTGCGCCGGCTCGGCGCGCTCGAGCCGGACGAGATCGAGCGGCTGTTCCGCGCCGCCGACGTGTTCGCCTTCCCGTCGGTCAAGGAGGGCTTCGGGCTCGCGGCGCTGGAGGCGCTGGCCGCCGAGCTGCCGCTCGTGGCCTCCGACCTCGACGTCTTCCGCGGCTTCCTGACCGACGGCGAGAGCGCGCTGCTGCACCCCGTCGGCGACGCCGCGGCGCTGGCGCACGGCCTCGAGCGCGTGGCCCGCGACGCCACGAGCTGCGCGCGCGGCTGCGCCGCGGCGGGGCGCGAGGTCGCCGCCGGCTTCGGCTGGGACGCCTCCGGCGCCGCGCACGAGGCGGCGTACGAGCGCGTGGGGAGCATGGCGCGGTGAATGCGTCACCGCCACCTACCACGGCGGCTACGCGGCGACGGTCGACGCGCGCGGGCACGCGATCGCGGTCGACGAGCCCGAGGGCTCCGGCGGCGAGGACGACGGCGTGATGCCGACCGAGCTGCTGGCCGGCGCGCTCGCGAGCTGCTTCGCGCTCGCGCTCGGCCACGTCGCGCGCCGCGACGGGCGCCGAGCTGCCCGGCCTGCGGGTCGACGTCGCAGGCCGAGCGCGCCGGCCGCGAGCTGCGCTACGGCCGCATGGTCGTCCGCGCACGCGCCGACGTCTCGCTGGAGCCCTACATGGAGACGCGCCCGGCGGCTGTGCTGGGTCTCGAACACGTTTGCCGCGCCGCCCGAAATCGAGTACCGAACGGAGGACGCAATGACCGAGCGTCTGATCGTGATCGGCGGCGGCGGGGCCGGGCACCGCGCGCGCCACCATCGCCAAGCGCCTGAACCCGGAGCTCAAGGTCACGCTCTTCACCGAGTTCCCGGACATCGCCTACTCGCCGTGCGGGATCCCGTTCGTGCACGGCCGCGAGATCGACAAGTTCGAGTCGCTGTTCCTCTCGACGGTCGAGCGCTACGTCGAGGACGGGCTCGACATGCGGATGGAGACGACGGTCACCGACATCGACCTCGACCGCGGCATGGTGACCTCGCGCAACACCCACGAGGGCTTCGACAAGCTCGCGATCTGCACGGGCTGGACGTGGGAGAAGCCCGACGTGCCCGGCGCCAACCTCGACGGGCTGCACTACGTCAAGGACATCCGCGCGGCGATGGAGTTCGACAAGGAGCTCGACGACATGAAGCGCGTCGTCGTCTACGGCGGCACGCCGATCGGCGTCGAGATGGCCGGCAACCTCGCGCACCGCGGCCTGGAGGTCGACTTCGTCGACGAGGGCCCGTGGGCGCTCTCGGAGCTGCTCGATCCCGACGTCGCCGAGCCCGTCCACGAGTCGCTGACCAAGCGCGGCGTGAAGCTGCGCTTCGGCACGCGCGTCGAGGCCTTCCTCGGCGACGGACCGCGTGCGCGCCGTCGCGACCTCCGACGGCGAGCTCGAGTGCGACGCGGTGATCGTCTGCCTGCACAAGATCCCGAGCGCCGAGCTGGCCGCAGGCCGCCGGGCGTGAAGACTCGGCACGACCGGCGCGATCATGGTCGACGAGCGGATGCGCACCTCCAAGCCGAACGTGTGGGCGGCGGGCGACGTGGTCGAGGTCCCGCACGGGCTGTCGATGCTGCCGATCCGCGGGCTCACCGGCTCGCACGCCTACGCCCAGGGCCGCACCGCGGCGTTCGACATCGCCGGCCAGGACCTCGAGTACGACCCGGTCTGGATCCCGTGGGGGATGGTCGCCGGCGACTACACGATCGGCGGCTTCTCGATCGGCGAGACGCTCGCGACCGCGATGGGCGTGCCGTACGTGGTCGCCAAGGGCGTCGGCGTCTCCCGCGCGCGCTACTACCCGGGCGCCACGCGCACGCACGTCAAGCTGCTGGCCGAGCCGGACACGCTGAAGATCATCGGCGCCCAGATCCACGGCGGCGAGGGCGTCAAGGAGCGCGCGGACTTCCTCGCCTTCGCGGCCAAGCGCGGCGCCACGCTGGACGACCTGGCGTGGATGGAGAACATCTACTCGCCGCCGATCGGCGCGCTGTTCGAGCCGATCGCGATCGCCGCCCAGAACGGGCTCGCCGCGTTGCGCGAGGCGACGCCGGCATGAGTGGGTTCTCGGACGCCAAGCGCCGCCTGCGCGAGCAGTCCGAGCACTACCTGCTGCAGGACTCCGTGCGGCGGCTGGGCAAGGGCGTGCCCGGGCACCGTCGCGCCCTACCGCGGCACCGACGGCCGGCTGTGGCGGCTGCTCTTCGTGCCGCTCTACCGTCGCGTGCCGTGGACGTCAAGCGGCGCGCGATGGACTCGCTTGCGGATGACGGCCAAGGGCTGGACGCCGCCGCCGCGCGAGCCCGGCGAGCCGTGGCGGCCGCCGGAGCGCCGGTGAGCAGCCGCTCCGACGTCGCGCCGGCCTCGCTGCCGGAGATCGAGCGCAAGGTCTCAGGTCTCGGCGCCAAGGTCGCGGCCGAGCGCGCCGAGCGCGGCTGGTCGCTGGCGCAGCTCGCCCAGCGCGCCGGGATGTCCCCGGGCGCGGTGCACAAGATCGAGAAGAGCGGCATGACGCCGACGATCGCCAGCCTGATGAAGATCGCCGCGGCGCTCGGGCGCAGCGTCTCGTACTTCGTCGAGGAGCCCGCGACGCCCGACGTCAGCGTCGTCCGCCACGACGAGCGCGCGCCGGTCTACACCTCCAAGCACGGGCTGGACCTGCAGAACATCTCCGGCCGCTACGGGCCGTTCCTGATCGCCGGCGCCGAGGCCGTGATGGCGCCCTATGCCGACAGCGGGCCGACGCCCATGAACCACCCGGGCGAGGAGCTCGTGATCGTCACCGACGGGCGCGATGCGGTTCACGGTCGACGGCCGGCGCTACGACGCTCGAGGCCGGCGACTCGATCCACTTCCGCACGCTGCTCCCGCACTCCTGGGCCAACCCCACCGACGCGGCCGGCCCGCGCGATCTGGCTCGTCGTCCGCTCCTCCTGACCTGTTTATGGTTGGAGGGCGTGCATGACCTGCTGGATGCGGTGCTGGACGGCGTGGCCGATGCGATCTACCTCGTCGGCCCGCGCGGCGAAGTACGGCTGATCAACCCGGCCGGGCTGGCCGTGCTCGGCTACGACCGCGCCGAGCGAGCTGCTGGGCCGCGACAGCCACGCCACGATCCACCACACGCGACCCGACGGCACGCCGTTCCCGGCCGAGCGAGTGCCCGCTGCTGCAGGCGCGCACGAGCGGGCGCACGGTGCGCGTCGAGCAGGACTGGTTCGTCCGCCGTGACGGCTCGATGGTGCCGGTGGCCTACGCCTCGGCGCCGTTTCAGACCGACGACGGGCCCGGCGCCGTCGTCGTCTTCCGCGACATCTCCGAGCGGCTGGAGTCCGAGGCGGCACGCGAGCGCGCCGCCGCCGAGCAGGCCCGCGCGGAGGAGCTCGGCGCGCTCGCGCGCGCGGCTGGCGAGCGCCGCCGCGGCCGAGCGGCGCCGGATCGGCCGCGACCTCCACGACGGCGCCCAGCAGCGGCTGGTGCGGAGCGCTCATGCGGATCGAGGAGGCGCGCCGCGTGACGCCGTCGCCCGCGCTCGACGCCGCGGCCGAGGAGACGCGGCGCGCGGTCCGCGAGCTGCGTGATCTGGCGGCGGGGATCCACCCGGCCGTGCTCACGGACCACGGCCTCGCGGCCGCGCTCGAGGACCTGGCCGCGGACGCCGCGCTGCCGGTCGAGCTCGAGCTCGACGACGGCCCGCCACCCGCCCGACGTCGAGGCCGCGGGCTACTTCCTCGTCGCCGAGGCGCTGGCCAACGTCGCCAAGCACGCGCAGGCCACCGCGGTCACGGTGGCCGTCGAGCGCCGCGGCGACGACGCTCGTGATCACGGTCGCCGACGATGGCCGCGGGGGAGCGGACCCGCTGCGCGGCAGCGGGCTGCACGGGCTCGCGGACCGCGTCGCCGCGCTCGGCGGCACGCTCGCGCTCGACAGCCCGGCCGGCGGCGGCACGACGTTGCGGGCCGCGCTCCCGCTATGAGGCCCGAGCACCGTCAGCACGGCGAGCACGCGCCGGTGGTCGGACCGGTCGTGGCCGAGCTCGAGCTTCTCGAAGATGCTGGTGACGTGCTTCTCGACCGCCGGCGGGCCGACGTGCATGCGCTCGGCGATGCCGCGGTTGGAGAGGCCCTCGACGATCAGCGCCAGCACGTCGCGCTCACGCGGCGTCAGCCGGTCGAGCGGGTTCGCGCGGCGTGGGCGGCCGAGCATCCGCGCGACCACCTCGGGATCGAGCGCGGTGCCGCCGGCGGCGACCTTGCGGACCGCGGCCAGGAAGTCCTCGAGATCCGCGATCCGGTGCTTGAGCAGGTAGCCGACGCCGCGGGCGTCGTTGCCGAAGAGCGTGAGCGGATAGCGCTCGGCGAGGTGCTGGGAGAGCACGAGCACGCCGGTTCCGAGGCAGCGCCCGGCGGATCGCGATCGCCGCCCGCAGGCCGTCGTCGGTCAGGTCGGGCGGCATGCGCACGTCGGTGACGACGACGTCGGGCCGGTGCGCGCGCGTCTTGCGGATCAACTCGACGGCGTCGCCGGCGCTGGCCACGACCTCGATGCCGCCGTCGCGTCAGCAGGCGCTCGAGCCCTTGCCGGAGCAGCAGCTCGTCGTCGGCGATGACCGCGCGCGTCAACTCTTGGCGGCGAGCTGCCCGCACGCCGCGTCGATGTCGCGGCCGCGCGTGAGCCGGACGGTGGCGCGCAGGCCGTGCTCGGACAGCACGGCCTGGAAGGCCTCGATCGCGTTGCGCGACGAGCCGTCGTAGCGCGAGTCGGTCGGGTTGTAGGGGATCAGGTTGACCTTGTAGACGCTCGGGTCGAGCAGCTGCGCGAGCTGCACGGCCTGGGCGTAGCCGTCGTTGACGCCGGCCAGCATCACGTACTCGATGAAGATCTGGCGGCGCTTGCGCTCGTAGTGCGCCCGGCAGGCCTCGAGCACCTCGGCCAGCGGATAGCGGTCGTTGACGGGCATGATCTGCGAGCGCAGCGCGTCCTCGGGGGCGTGCAGCGAGAGCGCGAGCCGGATCGGCATGTCGCTCTCGGTCAGCTTGCTTGATGCCGGGCACCCAGCCGACGGTGGAGATGCCGGTGCGGCGGTGCGTGATGCCGACGTCCGGCAGCTTCCTCGACGCGGCCAGCACGTGGTCGAGGTTCATCATCGGCTCGCCCATGCCCATGAACACGAGGTGGTCGACGGGCTCGATGCGGCGGAAGTGCAGCACCTGGTCGAGGATCTCGGCCGCGGTCAGGTTGCGGCCGAACTTCATCGTGCCGGTGGCGCAGAACGTGCACGTCAGCGGGCAGCCCGACTGCGAGGAGACGCAGATCGAGCGGCGCCCGTCGCGGTAGCGCATCAGCACGGCCTCGACGGCGCGGCCGTCATGGGTGTGGAACAGGGCCTTGACCGTGCCGTCTGCGGCGTGCGCCTCGCGGACCAGCGTCAGCGTCGAGAACGGGACGGTCCGCGCGAGCTGCTCGCGCAGGCTCGCCGGGAGGTCGGTCATCTCGTCGTAGCCCGCGGCGCCGTTGGCCGCCCAGCGCCAGACCTGCCGCGCCCGGAAGGCGGGCTCGCCGTCGAGCTCTGAGTCGAGCAACGCGAGATCCACGGGTCGTATGGTGGCAGCCGGATGCGGCTCGCCAAGTACCTCGCCCACGCCGGCGTCGCCTCGCGGCGCGCGTCGGAGACGATCATCGCCGACGGGCGCGTGACCGTCGACGACGCGGTCGTCACCGACCCGGCGCGCGACGTCGACGACTCGCGCACGGTCAAGGTCGACGGCCGCCGCGTCCGGGTGGCGGGCCACGCGCAGCTCGTCTACCTCGTGCACAAGCCCGCGGGTGTCGTCTCCACCGCGCGCGACCCGCAGGGACGGCCGACGATCGTCTCGCTGGTTCCAAGCCGCGAGCGCCTGTACCCGGTCGGGCGGCTCGACTTCGACACGACCGGGCTGATCCTGGTGACCAACGACGGCGACCTCGCGCACCGGCTCACGCACCCGAGCTTCGAGGTCCCGCGGACCTATCGCGCGCGGGTCGCGAACGCGCCGGTCAACGAGCCGGCGCTGCGCTCGCTGCGCGAGGGGGTCCTGCTCGAGGACGGCCTGACCGCGCCCGGCCAAGGTCCGCCGGATCGCTCCGACCACCTCGAGCTGACGATCCACGAGGGCCGCAAGCGCCAGGTCAAGCGCATGCTCGAGGCCGTCGGGCATCCCGTGCGAGCTTTGGAGCGGGTCGCGTTCGGGCCGCTGCGGCTGGGCGCGCTCGAGCCCGGCGAGCACCGCGCGCTGAGCGCGGCGGAGATCGAGCGCCTGCGCGGGCTTGGTTGAATGTCGCGGCCTATGCGGCTGGTCGCGCTCCGAGGCGCCAACACGGTCACCGAGAACACCGCCGAGGCGATCCTCTCGGCGACCGATGAGCTGATGCGCGAGATCCTCGCCCGCAACACGCTCGGCGTCGAGGACCTCGTCAGCTGCATCTTCACGCTCACGCCGGACCTCGACGCCCAGTTCCCCGCCGTCGCCGCGCGCGAGATGGGACTGTCGTCGGTGCCGCTGCTGTGCGCGCGCGAGATCCCGGTCCCGGGCGCGCTCCCACGCGTCATCCGCGTGCTGATCCACGCCTACAAGCCCGCCGGCACGAAGCCCGAGCACGTGTACCTGCGCGACGCGGTCAAGCTGCGGCTGGACCTGGCGGGCGCTCAGTAGCCTCTGGAGTCGCCATGGCCATCGAGTTCGCCGAAAAGCTCCGCCGCATCCCCGTCTATCCGGCCGCCGACGGGTACGCGTCGGAAGGGCCGATCGCCAAGCTGGCCTCCAACGAGTCGCCGTATCCGCCGATGCCGGCCGTGATCGAGGCGATCACGAAGTCGCTCAGCGGGCTCAACCGCTACCCCGATCCGACCAACGCCGCCCTGCGCCGCAAGCTCTCCGAGCGCACCGGCGTGCCCGCGCAGCGGATCGCGATCGGCAACGGCTCGTGCGACATCCTGCTGGCCGCCGGCGACGCGCTGCTCGAGCCCGGCGCCGAGCTCGTCTACGCCTGGCCGTCGTTCAGCGTCTACCCGCACCTGTCGGCGGCGTCGGGCGCGCGCGCGATCGAGGTCCCGCTCGACGACGGGCACTTCCACCAGCTCGACAAGATGGCCGAGGAGATCAACGCCGCCACGCGGCTGGTGATCGTCTGCAACCCGAACAACCCGACCTCGACGGCGCTGCCGATCGAGGAGATCGCGGAGTTCGTGCGCGGCGTGCCCAAGCACGTCGCGGTGATCCTCGACGAGGCCTACATCGAGTTCAACGTCCTGCAGGACCCCGACGAGTCGGTCGCGCTGCTCGACAAGCACCCGAACCTCGTGCTGCTGCGGACCTTCAGCAAGGTCTACGGGCTGTGCGGGCTGCGCGTCGGCTACGGGCTGTGCGGCTCGGAGCGCTTCCGGACCGCGGTCGACCAGGTGCGCCAGCCGTTCTTCTGCAACGCGGCGGCGCAGGCCGCGGCGCTCGAGGCGCTCAACCACACCGACGAGGTGACCAAGCGCGTCGAGCGCAACCTGGCCGAGCGCATGGGGCTCGAGGACGGGCTGCGCGAGCTGGGCATCGAGCCCGCCGCCTCGCAGGCCAACTTCGTCTGGTTCGACCTCGGCGAGGAGCGCGTCGAGGCCGACGTCATGCGCGGGCTGGCCGAGCGCGGGATCCTGGTCCGCGCCGGGACGTCGCTCGGGCGCGAGGGCGCGCTGCGCGTCACGGTCGGCACGCAGGCCGAGAACGAGCGCTTCCTGGAAAGTCTCGGCGCGCTCCTGTAACCTCGCCCTCTGCGCATGGCCTCAACGCCCGCTCAGCCCCGCTCGTATCACCACCCGTCGCGGGGCGTTCGGCCGTTCTTCCTACGCGTATTCCACCTGGCGATTTAGCTAGGCGCTCGGCCGGCGTGAGCACGCCGCCGCATCACAGGCCCAAGGGCCGAGCGCCGGAGCTTCCGCAGCCGTACCGTTTCTAGCCAGGCCTTTTTCAGGAGTACGCAGATGATGATCGTCATGAAGTCGACGGCCACCGAGGAAGAGATCCTCTCCGTCATAGAGCGCATCGAGAGCTGTGGCGCCCGCGCGCATCCGTCGCGCGGCGAGGAGGTCACCGTGATCGGCGCCGTCGGCGACCGCGAGCACGTCCAGCGCCTCGGGCTCGAGGGCCACGCCGGCGTCCAGCAGGTCGTCCCGATCCTCAAGCCCTACAAGCTCTCCTCGTCGCAGTTCGCTCATGGCGAACGGACGGTGATCGACGTCGAAGGGCGACAGGTGGGCGGCGAGAACTTCACGTTGATCGCCGGCCCGTGCACCGTCGAGTCCCGCGACCAGACGCTCTCGACCGCCCACGTCGTGGCCGACGCCGGCGCCTCGATGCTCCGCGGCGGCGCCTACAAGCCGCGCTCGTCGCCCTACAGCTTCCAGGGGCTCGGTCAAGAAGGCCTGCGGATCCTGGCCGAGGCCAAGGCCCAGACCGGGTTGCCGATCGTCACCGAGCTCTTGGACGCACGCGACGTCGAGCCGATCGTCGAGGTCGCCGACGTCATCCAGGTCGGCGCGCGCAACATGCAGAACTACGCGCTGCTGGCCGAGATCGGGCGCACCGGCAAGCCGGTCCTGATCAAGCGCGGGCTGTCCTCGACGCTCGAGGAGCTGCTGATGGCGGCCGAGTACGTGCTCAAGGAGGGCAATCCGAACGTGATGCTGTGCGAGCGCGGCATCCGCACGTTCGAGACCGCCTACCGCTTCACGCTCGACATCACGGCCGTGCCGATGCTCAAGGAGCTCTCGCACCTGCCGGTGATCGTCGACCCCTCGCACGCGCCCGGGCGCCGCGACATGGTCCTGCCCTTGTCGCTGGCCGCGGCCGCGGCGGGAGCGGACGGGATCATCGTCGAGGTGCACCCGAACCCCGAAGAGGCGATCTGCGACGGGCCGCAGCAGATCTACAGCGACACGTTCCCCGCCTACCTGGACCAGGTCGAGCGCGCCGCGGCGGTCGCGGGCAAAGTCCTGAGCGCGGCCGCGTGAAGGTCGCTGTCGTCGGCGTGGGGCTGATCGGTGGCTCGATCGGCCTGGCCGCCCGTCAGCGCCTCGGCGCGCACGTGAGCGGCTACGACCCGTCGGCGGCGGCACGCGAGACGGCGGTGGCCCGCGGGGCGGTCGTCGAGGCGTTCGGCACGGTGGCCGAGGCGGTCGACGGCGCCGACTTCGCGTTCGTGGCCACGCCGGTCGAAGCGCTGGGCGCCGCGGTGGGGGAGGTGCTGTCGGCGGCCGGGCCGGACTGCGTGATCAGCGATGTCGGCTCGGTCAAGCGCGCGGTGGTCGGGGCGGTCGAGGACCCGCGCTTCATCGGCGGCCACCCGCTGGCGGGCGCGGAGACCGCGGGCGTCGAGCACGCGCGCGCCGACCTGTTCGCCGACGCGACCTGGTACCTGACGCCGACGCCGGCCACGCTCGGCACGGCCTACGAGCAGCTGCACCGTCTGATCACGCGGATCGGGGCGTGGCCGTCGGCGATCGAGCCCGACACGCACGACGTCGTGATGGCCTCCGTCTCGCATCTCCCACACGTGCTGGCCAACGTGCTGGTGGCGCAGGCCGCGCGCGTGCTCTCGGCCGAGGGCGAGCGGCTCCCCGCGACCGGCCCGTCGTTTCGCGACGTGACGCGCGTGGCGGGCGCCAACTCGGTCGTCTGGGGCGGGATCTACCGCGCCAACGCCGACGCGCTGGTGACGGCGATCGACGACCTGGTGGCGCGCCTGGTGGGCGTCCGCGACCAGCTCGCGGGGGGCGACGACGACGGCATCGCCGCCTGGAACGACGCGGCGCGCGAGGACCGCCGGCGCCTGCTCGAGTCAGACCTCGCCGGCGGCGAAGTGCTCGAGCTGCGCGTACAGGTCCCGAACCGCCCAGGGATCGTGGCGGAGATCGCCCTCACGCTCGGACGTGCGACGATCGACATCGTCGACATGAGCCTCTATCCCTCGTCCGGCTCGCACGGGACCGTCGCGCTCTGGATCCGCGGCGGCGACGTGGCCGAGCAGGCCGAGCGGCTCGTCCGCGACCTCGGGTTGGAGGTCGCGCGCGCATGAGCCACGAGCCGCCCAAGCGACGTCACCTGCGCGCGGTGCCGCCGCCGCCCGACGGCGAGCCGGCGCCCGAGGCCGCACTGCCGCGCATCGTCCCCCTGCGGCTCGTCCCGCCCCCGCGCGATGTCCCGCCGCCCGATGATCCTCCTCTCGGGGCGGCGTGAACCGGCGCTTCGAGCCCTCCGGGCCGCTTCGCGGCACCCTGCGCGCCCCCGGTGACAAGTCGATGTCGCACCGCGCCGCGCTGTTCGGCGCGATGTGCGACGAGCCGGTCCACGTCACGGGCTACCTCGAGGCCGCCGACACGTACTCGACGCTGAACGCGGTCCGCGCGCTGGGCGCGCTCGTCGAGGAGGGCGCCACGCCGGGAACACTGACGGTCCGCGGCCCGGGACTGCGCGGAGCGGCCGAGGCGCATCTCGACGTCGGCAACGCCGGCACGCTGATGCGGCTCGCGCCCGGGTGGCTCGCGGGGCAGCCCGGCGGCAAGTGGACGTTCGACGGCGACGCGTCGATCCGCCGCCGGCCGGTCGACCGCGTGGCCCGGCCGTTGAGGGAGATGGGCGCGTGGATCGACGCCCACGAGGGCCGCTTTCCCCCGTTCACGGTGCACGGCATGCCGCTGCACGGCGTCACCTACGAGCTGCCCGTGGCCTCCGCCCAGGTCAAGTCGTGCGTGCTGATGGCCGGCCTGCTCGCCGCCGGCACGACCGCCGTGATCGAGCCCGAGCCGAGCCGCGACCACACCGAGCGCCTGCTTGCACGCGCCGGCGCGCGCATCTCTCGGGCCGGCGACCGGATCGAGCTCACCCAGCACGACGAGCTCGAGCTGGGCGACATCCACGTCCCGGGCGACCCGTCGTCGGCGGCGTTCCACATCGCCGCCGCCGTGCTCGTGCGGGGCTCGCGGATCGTGATCACCGACATGAGCGCGAACTGGACCCGTACCGGCTTCGTGCGGATCGTCGAGCGCATGGGCGGGATCGTCATCGGCGACCTCGAGCCGCCGCGCCCGGGGGAGATCCCGCACGACGAGCCGGTCTGCGAGCTCGACGTCGCCGCCGGCCCGCTGGTGGGCACGACCGTCGAGCCACACGAGGTCCCGCTCGCGATCGACGAGCTGCCGCTCGTCGCGCTGCTCGGCTGCTTCGCCGAGGGTGAGACCGTCGTCACCGGCGCCGGGGAGCTGCGCGTCAAGGAGTCCGACCGGATCGCCACCGTCGTCGACGGCCTGCGCGGCCTCGGCGCGACAATCGAGGCCACCGACGACGGCTTCGTCGTCACCGGCACCGGCGGCCTGCGCGGCGGCACGATCCCCGCCCACGGCGACCACCGCCTGGCGATGCTCGGCGCCGTCGCCGGCCTCGCCAGCGCCGACGGCGTGACCGTCGACGGCATGGAGGCCGCGGCCGTCTCCTACCCGGCCTTCGAGTCCGACCTGGCCACGCTGCTCAAGACCTAAGGGATCAGACCGAGAGCGCGAGCACGCACGAGCCGGCGAAGATCAGGCAGCCGATCGCGCCGTAGCGACGCGCCGCCACGCTGGCGTTGAGCACGTTCGCCGGGGCGAACAACAGGACGAGGGCGAGGATCACCCAGAACGCGGCAATGAGCGCTAGTGCCATGCCGCAAATCTAAAGGGGTTGCCCGATTACAGCGACTTCATCGTGCTCAGAGTCCCCGGCATCCGGGGTTGATACTTTGCGTTCCGGGGGTCTCGGGAGGACCCTCGGAACCAAGGGGGCGGGGGCATGCGCGTGCGACTGGCAGTGGCGATCGTGGGCACGATCGGGGGGCTGGCGATGGCTGCACCAGCCGCGCGGGGCGCCGATCCGGGCGAGCAGATCGCGGCGCTGCAGAAGATCAAGCAGTCGCTCACGCCGGCGGAGCGCAAGCTCGACAGCCGGATCGCGGTCGATCTGCGGACGACCCGGCTGAAGTCCGGGACGGTCGAGGTCGACATCGCGCCCGCATCCCCCGACATCGACCTCACGGAGCGGCTGCTCGCGCTTGGCGCGAACGTCCGCTACGCCTCGCCGCACAGCGGCGACATCCGCGCCGCCGTGCCGGAGCGCAAGCTCAAGACGGTGGCCGCCTGGGGCGACGTCAAGCGCGTCGACCGGGCCGGCGGCTACCTGACCGCGCACTACAAGGCGCCGCGCGAGAGCAAGGCGGAGCGTTCGGCACGCCTCGACGCGGCCCTGGAGGGCGTGACGGCACTCGCCACCGTCACCTCAGAGGGCGACCGCACCCACGCCGTCGACACCGTCCGCGCACGCGACCGCGTGACCGGCGTCGGGACGAAGCTGTGTGCGCTCTCGGACGGCGTGGACTCGCTGGCGGCCTCGCAGGCGGCCGGCGAGCTGCCCGCGGTGGACGTCCTCCCGGATCAGTCGGCCGACGGCGACGAGGGCACGGCGATGCTCCAGATCCTGCACGACCTCGCGCCGGGTGCCGAGCTCGGCTTCGCGACCGCGTACCCGAGCCCGGCCGCATTCGCCGACAACATCCGCGCGCTGCGTTTCCGGGCGGGCTGCGACGTGATCGTCGACGACATCCTCTACCTCAACGAGAGTCCGTTCCAGGACGGCCCGATCGCCCAGGCGGTCAACGCCGTCACCGCCGACGGAGCGCTCTTCTTCAGCTCCGCCGGCAACTGGGGCAACACGCTCGACGGCACGGCCGGCCACTACGAGAGCGAGTTCCGCGGCTCCGGCCAGACCGTCGGCAAGATCGCCGGCGAGGCCCACGACTTCGATCCCGGCCCGGCCGTGCAGGTCTTCAACCCGTTGAGCGCGTACAGCATCGGCGCGTACGTGACGCTGTTCTGGGCCGAGCCGCTCGGCGACGCGACCTCCGACTACGACGTCTATGTGTTCGACGGCGGCGGCAACCTCCTGAACTACTCGCAGAACGTCCAGGACGGCGACGACGACCCCTTCGAGGTCTTCCGGATGGATCGGATCGCCAGCGGCTACCGGCTCGCGGTCGTGCGCTTTCGCGGCGAGCCGCGCTACTTCGGGGTGAGCGCGCTCGACCAGGGGCGCTTCGACGTCTCGGCGGACGGCCTTCCGGCTTGGGCGACCCCAGGCGTGAGCCGCGGCCACAGCGCTGCGGCGGACGCCTTCAGCGTCGCGGCGGCGCCTGCCAACCTGCCGTACGGCACGCTGCTCGAGCCCGGCGATCCTTCCAACCCGCGCGGTCCGTTCCCCGAGGTCTTCACGGTCTCCCAGCTGCCGGAGCGCTTCACCGCCGACGGTCCGCGGCGGATCTTCTTCGCCCCCGACGGCACGCCCAGCCCGCAGGTACGCCAGAAGCCCGAGATCACCGCAGCCGACGGCGTGGTGACGTCGGTCGCAGGGCCCTTCGCGCGGTTCTTCGGCACCTCGGCCTCGGCGCCGCACGCGGCCGCCATTGCCGGACTTGCACTGTCCGGCAACCCGGGCTTGACCGAGACCGAGCTGCGCGAGGCGTTCGAGGCGACCGCGCTCGACCTCGTCCCGGCCGGCGTCGATGACCGCACCGGCCACGGCATCGTCCGCGCCGACCGCGTGCTCGACTACACGGGCGCGACCCCGCAGCCGCTGGTCCGAGCGCAGCAGCCGACGGTCACGCCGGCGACCGGCGACGGCGACGCCTACCTCGAGCCCGGTGAGACCGCCACGCTGACGTTGCCGGTGACGAACGTCGGCGACGGCACCGCCACCGGGATCAGTGTGACCGCGTCGACCGGCGATCCGCTGGCCGTCGTCACGCCCCGCTCGCGCAGTTACGGCGACCTCCCGGCGGGTGCCACCACCTCGCGCGACTTCACGCTCGCGCTCGACGAGGACTACCCGCTCGGCAAGCGCGTCCGGCTCGACGCGCGGGTCTCGTTCGCCGGCGTCCTGTCGCCGACGAGCGCCACGTTCTCGCTGGCCACCGGCCAGCCCGGGACGACGGCGCAGCGCTTCTCCTACACCGGGCCGCCGGTCCCGATTCCCGACGCGAGCACGCTCGGCGCCTCGGTGACGATCCCGGTCGCCGGGTTCGGCTACGCGTCGAAGGTGACGTTCTCCGTGGACGGCACGACCTGCACCGAAGCTGTCGGCGCGACGACGGTCGGCATCGACCACACGTACGTCGGCGACCTGACCGGAACGCTGCGATCGCCGTCCGGCGCAACGGCGGCGGTGTTCGCGCGCTCGGGCGGCACCGGCGAAAACATCTGCCAGGCCGTGTTCGACGACGCCGCGACGCGGGCGTTCTCGACCGTGCTCGCCGCGGATGACCCGTTCACGGGCACATGGCGGCCGAATCAGCCGCTCGAGCCGCTGCTGACCGGCTCGGCCGACGGCGACTGGACGTTCACGGTGACCGACGGCGCGGCGATCGACACCGGGTCGATCCGCGCCGTGTCGATCTCCCTGGTCGGATTCCAGACTGGGTGAACTTCGGATCGAGATCCGCGATAAGCTGCGACGAAAGGAGACAGAAGGTCCGGGGGGAAGAGTCGATGGGTCGAGGGATCATCGCCGGTGGCGTCGCCGCGCTGTTCATGGTGGGCGTGGGCAGCGTGGGCACGGCCGGTGGCGCGCATCGCGCCGCCGACGTCGTCCTTCACGCTGACGACACGGACCAGAACTGGGTGCCCTCCGGGGCCCAGATCCGGCCAGGCGATTCGGTCACGTGGACGTTCGACAATCCGAGCCTTCTTCACAACGTCACCTCCGCATCGGGCAACTGGAACTTCGGCACCAACTACCAGTTGAACCATCCCCCGACGACGTACACGTTCACCGCGCCGGGCGTCTACGACTTCGTCTGCCAGCTCCATCCCACGACGATGCGTGGATCGGTGTTCGTCGGCGCCGTGCCGACGCCGACGGCGACGGCGACAGCGACGGCCAGCCCGTCGCCGACAGCTACAGCGACCGCCAGCCCGTCGCCGACCGCGACGGCGACAGCTACAGCGACCGCCAGCCCGTCGCCGACCGCGACGGCGACAGCTACAGCGACCGCCAGCCCCTTGCCGACCGCGACGCCTACGACATCCCCCGGCCCGCCCCCGACGCCGAGCTCCACCGCGACGCCGAGCACCACCGCCACGGCCACGCCGACGACCGCACCTCCCGTGGCGACAGCGGCCGCCGTGGCGCCGTCGCCGCCGGCGGCCACACCCGCGGCGTTCGCGCGCGACACGTCGGCTCCCTCGCTCGGCGCCGTCCGCGCGGGCGCGGTCAGTCGCGGCACCAAAGTCTCCTTCAAGCTCTCGGAGGCGGCGTCGGTGACGGTGGCCGTCAAGCGCGGCAGCCGGACGCTCAAGGCCGTCACGGTGCGCCTGGCCGCGGGCAGCCGGACGGTCACGATCCGCGGCGGCAACATCCGTACGGGGCGGGTCAGCGTCGAGCTGCGAGCCGTCGACGCGACCGGCAACCGCTCAAGCGTTCTGCGGCGATCCGTCACCATCCGTCGCTGATGGCGCATTAGTAGCGTCACCGTACGAACTGAAGCCGGACCCTTTAGCCGGAAACCGTTCGACTTATCCCGTCGAATATGCATATAGTCCCGACCGGGTCCGGGCTGTGCGCACGACGCGCATGCCGGGGGAACGAAGGAAATCCTTAGGAGGTCGCTTGACCATGCTTCGAGCACGCCATTTGGCTTGCTTGGCGCCCGTTGGGCTCGCGTTGCTGACCCCGATGTCAGCCGCCGCGGCGACGCCGCAGATCAAAGTTCGCTCGGTGAGCTCGCCACCCCAGGTCGTGGCGCCGGGCAGCTCGTTCACGATCACGGGTCAAGTCGCGAGCACGTCGCGCAAGACCGTTCGTCTGCGCGTGGGCCTCTCCCTGCGCACGCAGAAGACGGGGAGGCCGCAGCTGTCGGAAGACAGCAAGCGCCTGACACTGAAGGCCCGCCGGACGGGTCGGTTCTCCGTCAAGGTCACGCTGCCCTCCCGCCTGGCGGAGGGTGTCTACTACGTCCGCGCGTGCGTCGAGGTCGGCGACACGGCCGCCGGCTGCCGCTTCACGTCGCGCCGGCTGACGATCCGCAAGGCGCCCACACCGGCGCCGGGCACGCCCACCGCTCCGCAGACGCCCCAGGGCAGCGGCGGGAACTCCGGCGGCGGGAACGAGAATCCGCTCCCGCAGCCCGATCCGGGCAACACGCCGGACTTCGAGGTGCTCGCGTTCACCAAGAACGCCGCCGTGTCGACGGCCGCCGCCGTGGAGGCGCTGACCGAGGCGGGTGAGGACAACAGCTTCGGCGTCACGGCCACAAGCGACGCATCGGTCTTCTCCGCCGACCGTCTCGACGACTACAAGGCCGTCGTCTTCCTCAACACCACCGGCGACGTCCTGACGGACGCCCAGCAGGCCGCGTTCGAGGCCTACTACCGCGACGGCGGCGGCTTCCTCGCCGTCGGCTCCGCGGTCAACGCCGAGCCGGGGTGGACCTTCTACGAGAACCTGATCGGCACCCGCGCCGCGGACACGAACCCGATCGCGCCCGAGGCCGAGGCCACGATCAAGGTCGCCGACCGTGTCCACGACGCCAGCAAGTCGCTGCCGGAGTACTGGGAGCGGACCGACACCTTCTTCAACTACGCCACCAACGTCCGCGGCCTCGCGCACGTGCTCGCCACCGTCGACGAGAACACCTACAGCGGCGGCACGATGAGGACGCTCGCCGACCACCCGATCTCGTGGTGCAAGGACTGGGAGGGCGGCCGTTCCTTCTACACCGGCGTCGGTGCCAACGGCAAGTCCGACGACGACCTCACGACGCACCTGACGGGCGCGATCCAGTGGGCCGCCGGCCTCTCCGATCCCGTCTACAGCGACTGCGGCGCGACCGTGCTCGCCAACTACAAGCAGACGAAGATCTCGGCGCCGCCGAACCTCAACGAGCCGATCGGCTTCGACCAGCTGCCCGACGGGCGCATCATCCAGACCGCCCGCCTCGGCGAGGTGCGCCTGCATGAGCCCAACGGCTCCGAGATCACGCTGGCCAAGCTGCCGGTCTACAGCAACAGCGAGGACGGCATGTACGGCCCGGCGATCGACAACGACTTCGCCACCAACCAGTGGGTCTACCTGTTCTACGCGCCGCCGACGGTGAACATCCGCCGGTGCGACGGCACGCAGGCCGACGTCACGACGCCGACGGGCAGCGCCCCGACGACGGGCGCCGACCCGTGCGTCTGGCAGGACCAGTGGATGGGCTACTTCCAGCTCTCGCGCTTCAAGTTCGTCGACCGGGAAGGCGACGTGCAGCCGCACCTCGACCTCGCCTCAGAGCAGAAGATCATGCAGGTCCCGGTCAACCGCGGTGCCTGCTGCCACGTCGGCGGCGACATCGACTTCGACAAGGACGGCAACCTGTGGCTGGTCACCGGTGACGACACCCCGGCCGGCGGCGGCAACTCCGGCGGCTTCTCGCCCCACAACGACTCCAAGACGGACGAGTTCCAGACCATCCGCATCACGAACGCCACGGGTGGCACGTTCTCGCTGACCTGGAACGGTCAGACGACCGGGCCGATCGCGTGGAACGCCAACGCGGCGACGATCGAGGCGGCGCTGCTCGAACTGCCGAGCGTCGCGCACGGCGACCTCACGGTCACCGGCGGCAACAACAACGTCTCGACCGCGAACCAGACGGTCGCGTTCGTCGGCCAGCCGCGCACGAACGTGCCTGCGCTGGTCGCCAACGGGACGAACCTGACCGGCGCCACGCCGACGGTCACGATCGCGACCTCGCAGGAGGCCGATCTCTTCAACGCGCCGCACGTCGACGCGCGGCGTTCGGCCCTGAACACCAACGACCTGCGCGGCAAGGTGCTGCGGATCAAGGTCAACGAGGACGGCAGCTACACGACGCCGGCCGGCAACCTGTTCGCGCCCGGTGACCCGCTCGCGCGGCCCGAGATCTACGCGATGGGCTTCCGCAACCCGTTCCGGATCCAGGTCGACGACGAGGGCGTCGCCTACGTGACGGACTACTCGCCCGACTCGCAGGTGCCGGAGAACTACCGCGGGCCGGCGGGCACCGGCCGGGTGGAGATCATCCGCAAGCCGGCCAACTACGGCTGGCCGCTCTGCTACGCGCCCAACCTGCCCTACTACCAGTGGAACTTCAACGCGTCGCGTCCGCTGGATCTGGCCGACCCCAAGCCGTACGAGTGCGGCAACCCCAACCGGGGTCCGGCCAACCTGTCGCGCTGGAACACCGGCCGCATCTACTCGCCGCCGGTCACCCAGCCCGACATCTGGTACTCGTTCCGCGACAACAACCCCTCGACCGGTCCGCTCGGCACGCCGTGCCTGGCGTCCTACAACGGTTCCAACGGCACCTGCCCGCAGCTCTTCCCCGAGCTGTTCACCGGTGGCGTGGCCCCGCACGGCGCGGCGCCGTACCAGTACGAGGAGGACAACCCGAGTGTGACGAAGTTCCCGCCGTACTACGACGGGTCGTTCATCTTCGGGGAGTTCGGCCAGGACCAGCTGCGCGAGATCCGTTTCGACAGCCAGGACAAGATCTTCAAGATCAACCAGACGCTGAACTGCGGTGCGGCGCTGGTGGCCAGCACGGCGCCGTTCGAGTGCGACAACCCGATGGACATCCAGTTCGGTGACGACGGCAACCTGTACCTGCTGACGTACGGTGACGGCTTCTTCGCCGCCAACGCCGACGCCGGCATGTACAAGTGGTCCTACGTCAAGGGCCCCGAGGCGCCGTCGGCGCGCATCGCGGCCAACCCGACCAGCGGCGTCGCGCCGCTGACGGTGCAGTTCTCGAGCGAAGGCTCGGCCGACCCGGACGAGGGTGACTCGATCCGCTACGCGTGGGACTTCGACGGCAACGGCACGGTCGACTCGATCGACGCCAACCCGTCACACGTCTACACGACCAACGGCGTCTTCACCGCGAGGCTGACGGTGACGGACTCCACCGGTCAGAGTGACACGCAGAGCACCACGATCACCGTCGGCAACACCGCCCCCACCGTCACGCTCACCGTCCCCACGGACGGCGACTTCTTCGACTGGGGCCAGCGGATCCCGTACACCGTCACGGTCACCGATCCGCAGGAGGCGACGATCGACTGCAGCCGCGTCACCGTCACGTTCGTGCTCGTGCACGACACGCACGGCCACGGCGAGGACGATCAGACGGGCTGCACGGGCTTCCTGCAGACCGACGCTGGCGACGCATCGCACGGCGGCTATCTGGCCGGCGGCATCGTCGCCAACTACACCGACAACGGCGCCAACGGCCAGCCTGCGCTGACCGGCCGCGCCGAGCGCCTGATCCAGATCAAGCGCCAGGAGCTCGAGTTCGTCCAGTCGCTGTCGGGGATCACGACCGCGGTCACGGCCGCGCCCGAGGACGGCGGGGCGGGCGCCGCGGCCAGTTCGCTCGATCCGGGCGACTGGCTCGCGTTGAACAACACGTTCAACCTCCAGAACATGGCCAAGGAGATCACGTTCCGCTACGCGGGCGGGTCGGCCACCAACCCCGCCGGCAACGCGCGGATGCGCGTCGAGATCCGCGACGGCCGCCCGACCGGTGATGTGTTGACCACGGTCACGCTGAACTCGACGGGGACCAACAACAACACCTACACCAGCCAGACGTTCCCGCTCGACTTTGCGGGCTCGAAGCGGCTGTACCTGGTGTTCCGTGCCGCCGAGGGGACAGGCGTCCCGACGGCGAGCATGGGCCTGATCAACTGGGTCGGCTTCACCGGCCCGGGCATCGGCTCCTAGAGCATGGCTGGGAGGGCGCCGCTTCGCGCGGCGCCCTCAGGCCAGCGCGTTCAACGCCGCGTCGACGTCGGCCTCGGTGTTGTAGAGGTGAAACGACGCGCGCAGGCGGCCCGCGCGGGCGGCGGCCATGATCCCCGCCCGCGTGAGCCGCTCCGTCGCGTCGGGGACGTCGGCGGAAACGATCGCCGAGTCGGAGGCGGGCAGCCCGAGGCCGTCGCGGAACCGGTTCGCCAGCCGCAGGTCGTGCTCGTGGACGGTCTCGACGCCGAGCTCGTTCAACAGCTTCAAGGCCGGCTCGGTGCCGACCCAGCTGAACCACGCGGGCGAGGTGTCGAAGCGCCGCGCGCCCTCACCGAGCCGCAGCGGCGGGCCGAACTGGTCCGACAGCGGGTCGGCGGCTGCGAACCAGCCCGCCTGGTGCGGCGTCATGCGCGCCTCGAGCGCCTCGGTCAGGACCAGGAAGGCGGTCCCGCGCGGGCTCATCAGCCACTTGTAGGCGGCGCAGGCGACGGCGTCGAAGCGCGACGCGTCGAGCGGCAGCCAGCCGACCGCATGGGTGGCGTCGACGATCGTCAGCGCGCCGTGGTGGCGCGCGGCGGCGGCGATGTCGTCGAGCGCCGCGACCTCCCCGGTCGAGGACTGCACGGCCGACACCGCGACCACGTCGGTCGTGGCGTCGACCGCCTGCGCGAGCCGGTCGAGCGGGACGACCTCGACCGTCACCCCGCGCTCGGCCTGGGCCAGGAATGGGAACAGCAGCGAGACGAACTCCGGCTCGGGCGCGAGCACGCGCGCGCCGTCGTGGAGCGCGGCAGCGATCTGCGCCACCAGGCCGGAGACGTTCGCGCCGACCGCGACGCGTTCGGCGTCGGCGTGCACGAGCTTCGCGAACTCCGCTCGCGCGCGTCCGGTGACGGCCGTCCAGTGCTCCCAGCTGACGCGCCCGGCGCGCCAATCGGCCTGCGCCGTCTGCAGCGCGTCCCACACGGGATCGGGCGGCAGCCCGAAGCTGGCGGTGTTGAGGTAGACCGTCTCGGGATGCCACAGATCGGGGATCGTCATCCCCGCTAAGGCTATGGTCTTCCGCCATGGTGATCGCCATCGACGGCCCCGCGGGAGCCGGGAAGTCCACGGTTGCGCGCGCGGTTGCCGAACGGCTTGGCTTCACGTACCTGGACACGGGAGCGATGTACCGCTGCGTCGGGCTCGCCGCGCGCGACGCCGGCGCGCCCGCCGCCGAGGTGGCGGAGCGGATCGCGATCGAGGTGGGCGAGCGGGTGCTGATCGACGGGCGTGACGTCACCGCCGCGATCCGTGCGGCGGGCGTCTCCGCGCTGGCTTCGGAGGTCGCCGCCGATCCGGCCGTGCGCGCCGCGCTGGTGCGCAAGCAGCAGGCGATCGTGGCCTCTGGCGACTGGGTCGCCGAGGGACGTGACATCGGCTCGGTCGTCGCCCCCGACGCCGCCGTCAAGGTCTTCCTGACCGCCGACCCGGCCGAGCGCGCCCGCCGCCGCGCCGCCGACCTCGGCCTCAGCCCTGAGGACGTCCTGGCTCGCCAGCGCGAGCGCGACCTGCGCGATTCCTCGGCCAACCGCTCGACGCTCGAGCCGCCGCACGACGCCGTGCCGGTCGACACCACCGGGCTGACGCTCGAGGAGGTCGTCGACCAGGTCGTGACGCTGGTCGTCGAGGCGAAGGAGGTTCAGGCGTGAGCGGCGGCGAACAGCTCGCGCGTGTCGAGCGGCGGCAGCTCGAGCGCGGACGCGGAAAGCTGGATGCCCTCATGCAGCTCGTCGACGAGCCGGTAGCCGCTCGGCCGGGGCTCGCGGTGGCGAACGATGCGGCGACCCTCGACATCGACCACCCAGTATTCGGTCACGCCGGCCTCGGCCGTAAAGGCAGCGCTTGATCTTGAGGTCGTATGCCAGCGACGAGACGGACACCTCGATCACGAGATCGGCGGTCACCGGGTGCGGTCGGCGCGGAGTCTCGAAGTGGGCGACCACGATAGTCCGGCTCCGGCTCCGACATCAGCGGCTCGAGACTGAGCGGCCACCCGACGCCGACGCGATACTCCTTCGGATCGAGCGCGCGGGTCAGCCATTGGTTCAGCCAGATGATCGCCATCTCGTGCTCGCCCGACTTCGGGCTCATGTCTACGAGCAGCCCATCGATGAGCTCGATCCGCGCGTCGTCGTCGAAGCCGCCCGAATCGATGAGCTGGTGGTATTCGTCGAGCCGCATCCGGTGAGACGTGCTCGAGCCTAATTCCCGCGGTAGCCACATACAGGATCGTAGGGCTCCGAACCGCATTTCTCACCCCCCGGTGCTCGCATGAAGGTCGCCGTCGTCGGCTATCCGAATGTCGGCAAGTCCTCGCTCGTCAACCGGCTCACGCAGAGCCGTGAGGCGGTGGTCCATGAGCGCCCGGGCATCACGCGCGACCGCAAGGAGCTCTCGACCGACTGGAACGGCCGCTCCTTCACGCTGATCGACACCGGCGGCGTCGACCTCGACGACTCCGACCCGCTGGCCGTCTCGATCCAGGACCAGGCGCGCGCCGCGCTGGCCGACGCCGAGGTCGCGCTGTTCGTGGTCGACGCCCGGGCCGGGATGCGGCCGGGCGACGAGGAGATCGCCGACATCCTGCGCCGCGGCTCGCTGCCGATCGTGCTGGCCGCGAACAAGATCGACTCGCCGAACGACCTCTCGCTCGCCCACGACTTCTACGGCCTCGGGCTGGGGGAGCCGATCGCGGTCTCCGCCGCCCAGGGGCTCGGGACCGGCGATCTGCTCGACCGCCTCGTCGAGCTGCTGCCCGAGGACGACGAGATCCCCGACGCCGAGGAGGACGTCGTGCGGCTCGCCGTGATCGGGCGACCGAACGTCGGCAAGTCCTCGCTGGTCAACGCCTTCCTCGGCTTCGAGCGGGTGATCGTCTCCGAGGTCGCGGGCACGACGCGCGACGCGATCGACACCCCGATCGAGGTCGAGGGCCGCAAGCTCGTGCTCGTCGACACCGCGGGCATCCGGCGCGCCGGCGAAGGTCACCGAGTCGGTCGAGTACTACACGACGCTGCGCTCGCAGCGCGCGGCGGAGCGGGCCGACGTGGCGCTGGTCGTCTGCGACGCCCAGGACGGCGTCACGGCCCAGGATCTGCGGATCGCCGACCTGGCGATGAAGTCGGGCTGCGCGACGGCGCTCGTGCTCAACAAGTGGGACCTGACCGGCGGCGCGGGCGACCCGCTCGGCCCGGGCGGCGGCGTCGGCGCCGCCGAGCTCGACCGCGAGCGCGCACGCGTGAACGCGAAATTGCGGCTGCGCCCGCGCGTCCTGACCACGTCCGCCAAGACCGGCCGCCACATCGCGCGGCTGCTGACCGAGGCGCTGAGCATCGCCGAGCGCGCCCGCCACCGGATCCCGACGCCCGAGCTCAACAAGTTCCTGGCCGAGGTCGTGGCCGACTCGCCAGCCGCCGGCCAAACAGGGCCACCGCCTGAAGCTGCTCTACATCAGCCAGATCGGCGAGAGCCCGCCGCGCTTCGCGATCCAGGTCAACTCGCGCCAGCGCGTGACCCGCGACTACGCGTACTTCGTCGAGAACCGGCTGCGCGAGCGCTACGCGCTGGAGGGCGTCCCGGTCATCATCGACTTCGTCGAGCGGAAAAACCGCTCACGCGCCGAACGAACATAACGGGAGAACACACGAAAGTCGCTAGGCTTTCACCCTTCGGCTTCGCGCCTGATCTTCACGCGCGCGAAGGACAAGCATCGACGCGGAGCGATCCTCGAGATCCCATGACCCAGCTGAGCGACAACGAGTACCTGTTCACGTCCGAGTCCGTCACCGAGGGCCATCCGGACAAGATCGCCGACCAGATCTCCGACGGCGTGCTGGACGCCGTCCTGCGTGACGATCCGACCGGCCGCGTGGCCTGCGAGACGCTCGTGAACACCGGCCTCGTGGTCGTGTCCGGCGAGATCTCCACGTCGACCTACGTCGACATCCAGGAGATCGCCCGCGAGACGATCCGGCGGATCGGCTACACCGACGCGGACCTCGGCTTCTCGGCCGACTCCTGCGCGGTCATCAACGCGATCGACAAGCAGTCGCCGGACATCGCCCAGGGCGTCGACGAGGCGCTCGAGCATCGCACGGACAAGACCGACGACGATGAACTCGACGTCGCCGGCGCGGGCGACCAGGGGATGATGTTCGGCTACGCGTCCAACGAGACCGAGGAGCTGATGCCGCTCCCGATCTCGCTCGCGCACCGGCTGGCCAAGCGCCTGTCCGAGGTCCGCAAGGACGGCACGCTGGACTATCTGCGCCCGGACGGCAAGACCCAGGTCTCGGTCCGCTACCGCGACGGCAAGCCGGTCGAGATCGAGAAGGTGCTGATCTCCACCCAGCACCGTGAGGGCGCCGAGTCGCTGATCCCGGACGACCTCTGGCAGCACGTGATCACGCCGATCCTGCCCGCCGACCTCTACGACGCCGGAGAAGCTGCGCAAGAACTTCCTGGTCAATCCGACGGGGCGGTTCGTGATCGGCGGCCCGGTCGGCGACGCCGGCCTCACCGGCCGCAAGATCATCGTCGACACCTACGGCGGCATGGCCCGCCACGGCGGCGGCGCGTTCAGCGGCAAGGACCCGTCGAAGGTCGACCGCTCGGCCGCCTACGCCGCGCGCTACGTGGCCAAGAACCTCGTGGCCGCCGGGCTCGCCGACCGTGTCGAGGTCCAGGTCGCCTACGCGATCGGCGTCGCGCACCCGGTCTCGGTGATGGTCGAGACGTTCGGCACCGAGAAGATCGGCCGCGGCCGGATCGCCGCGCTCGTGGACGAGTTCTTCGACCTGCGCCCGGGCGCGTTCCGCGACTACCTCAAGCTGCACCGGCCGATCTATCAGAAGACCGCCGCGTACGGCCACTTCGGCCGCGACGACGACGACTTCACGTGGGAGAAGACCGACAAGGCCGACGCGCTGCGTGAGGCCGCGGGTCTCGCCGCACCGGACCCAGTTGCGTAACCCCGCTGTTTAGGTCCGCTTAATCGGGTAGTAGGGGCCTCCATGGAGGAGGCCCCTACGTGAACGAGATCCGTCTCGACACCAACTTCGTCGACTACTTCATCATCGCGACGTACTTCGCCGTGGTCCTCGGCGTCGGGTTCATCGCCAAGCGGTACATCAAGTCCAGCCTCGACTACTTCCTGTCCGGGCGCTCGCTGCCGGCCTGGATCACGGGCCTGGCCTTCATCTCCGCCAACCTCGGCGCGACCGAGGTGCTCGGCATGGCCGCCAACGGCGCCCAGTACGGCGTCGCGACGGTCAACTACTACTGGATCGGCGCGATCCCGGCCATGGTCTTCCTCGGCCTGGTGATGATGCCGTTCTACTACGGCTCCAAGGTCCGGTCGGTGCCGGAGTACCTGCTGCTGCGCTTCAACGTGTCCTCGCACGTGTTCAACTCGGTCACGTTCGCGGTGGCCACGGTCCTGATCGCGGGCGTGAACCTGTACGCGCTCGCGCTCGTGCTGAAGCTGCTGCTCGGCTGGCCGATCATCGTCGGCATCGTCGTCGCGGCGGTCATCGTCGCCGCCTACATCACGCTCGGCGGCCTGTCGTCGGCGATCTACAACGAGGTGCTGCAGTTCTTCGTGATCCTGGCGGCGCTGATCCCGATCACGGCCATCGGCCTGGTCGACGTCGGCGGTTGGGGCGGGCTGCAGGACAAGGTCAAGGAGTCCAAGATCGGCGAGGCCGGCCTGCACGCGCTGCAGGGCACGAACCCGGGTGACGTCACGAACCCGATCGGGGCGACCTGGATCGGGATCGTCTTCGGCCTCGGCTTCGTGCTGGCGTTCGGCTACTGGACGACGAACTTCGCCGAGGTCCAGCGCGCGCTGTCGGCCAAGGATCTCTCGGCCGCCGAGCGGACGCCGCTGATCGGCGCGATCCCGAAGCTGTTCCTGCCGTTCGTGATGATCCTGCCGGGCATGATCGCGCTGGTGGTGATCCCGGGCCTGGGCTCGGATGACCCGAACATGGAGTACAACAACGCGATCCCGCTGCTGATGAACGAGTACCTGCCCAACGGCATGCTCGGGATCGCGCTGACGGGGTTGATGGCCTCGTTCATGGCCGGCGTGGCCGCCAACGTGTCGGCGTTCAACACCGTCGTCACCACCGATCTCGTCGAGCCCTACCTCAAGAAGGGCCAGCCCGACGAATGGTACGTGCGCTTCGGGCGGATCGCGACGATCGCGGGCATCTTCGTGTCGATCTTCACGGCGCTGATCGCCTCCACGTACTCGAACCTCATGAATTACCTGCAGGCGCTGTTCTCGATCTTCAACGCGCCGCTGTTCGCGACGTTCATCATCGGCATGTTCTGGAAGCGGATGACGCCGGCCGCGGGGTTCTGGGGCCTGATCGCGGGCACGGTCACGGCCGCGGGGCTGTTCATCGGCTACAAGGCGGGCTGGATCGCCTTCGGCTCAGACCTCGACCAGTCGATGTGGGGCGCAGGCGCCGCGTTCGTGGTCGACGCCATCGTCACCGTGATCGTGACGTTCATGACGACGCCGAAACCGGTGTCCGAGCTGCAGGGGCTGGTGTACGGCATGGCCAACACGGATGACAGCCTCACGGTGGCGCACAGTTGGTGGCAGTCGCCCAAGCTGATCGGGGCCCTCGTGCTCGTGGGTGCCTTGATCCTGACGATCATCTTCTGGTGAGCGAGATGGCTGACGAAACTCGTGAAGAGCGCGCAGCGAACCTGTTCGACCTGCGCCGCATCATCGGCGGCGTCTTCGTCGCCTGGGGCGTGCTGCTGATCGTGCTCGGGATCTTCGACTCCGAGGAGGAGATCGAGAAGGCGGCGGGCGTGAACATCAACCTCTACGCCGGGCTGGGGATGCTCGTCTTCGGCGCGCTGTTCCTGCTGTGGGCCTTCACCCGACCGCTGGGTGAGGAGATCGGGACCTCAGAGCAGTCGGGCGGGGGCGCCGGGGACGACGCGGAAGGCGCCCCGGCGGGGCGGCGACGCCGGGGCCTAGCAGCGCCAGAACCGAACCGCCGAAGCCGCCGCCGACCATCCGGGCGCCGGCGGCTCCGGCCGCTTTGAGCTTGTTGACGGTGGCCTCGACCTCGGGCACGGACGCCTCGTAGTCGTCCCGCAGCGAGGCGTGCGAGGCGTCCAGCAGTTCGGCGACGGCCTCGAGGTCGTGGGCGTCGAGCGCCTGGGCGGTGGCGTCGACGCGCTCGTTCTCGGTCACGACGTGCCGGGCGCGCTTGAGCAGCACGCCGTCGAGCGCGCTCAGGTCGGTCGCCTCGCGCAGGGTCTCGATGCCCAGCGCGCTCGCAGGCTTGGCGGCACTCGGCGCGGCGCTGGTTGTAGCCGGAGGCCGCGATCGAGTGGGTGGCGCCGGAGTCGAGCGTGACGAGCTGCCAGTCGCCGAGGTCGAGCGGGTGCGGCTCGACGTCGAGGCTGCGGAAGTCGATCCGCAGCACGTGGCCGGGGCGCGAGAGCAGCGACGCGAACTGGTCGAGCAGGCCGGTCTCGGCGCCGACCCATTCGTTCTCGACGCGCGAGCAGAGCTGGGCAAGCGCCTTGCAGATCCGTGGGCGGTTCGCCGAGGAGCGCAAGGCCGAGCGCGGCCTCGAGCGCCGCCGAGGACGACAAGCCGCTGCCCTGGGGCAGGTCGCCGGTGATCTCGAGGTGGCGCGGGTGGGTGACGCCGAGCTCGGCGATCATCCCGCGCGCGAAGGCGCGCCAGCCCGGCGCCGGCTCGGGCGTCTCGAACTCGTCGCGCTCGCCGAGGTCGAGCGCGTCGACGATCCAGCGGTCGGCCGGCGTCGCCTTGACCGTGACGCCGCGGTCGATCGCGAACGGCATCGCGAGCCCGGCGTTGTAGTCGGTGTGCTCGCCGATCAGGTTGACGCGGCCGGGGCCGAAGGCGGTGACGGTCTCAGCGGCCAAGGCGCTCACGCATGACCCGGACGGCCTCGGGGCTCTCGTCGATCAGCAGCGAGCGGCGGCCGAGCTTGGCCGCGACCGCACCGAGCGTGCCGCTGCCCGCGAACGGGTCCAGGCACAGGTCGCCCTCGCGGGAGCTGGCCTGCACGAAGCGCCGCAGCAGACCCTCGGGCTTCTGTGTGGGATACCCGGTCTTCTCACGGCCGGTGGGGGAGACGATCGTGTGCCACATCACCGACACGGGACGCTTGCCCTTGGCGACCTTCTCGGGCGTCACGAGGCCCGGGGCCATGTACGGCTCGCGGTCGACCGCCTCCGAGTCGAAGTAGTAGCTGACGGGCGTCTTTCACATAGACGAGGATCGTGTCGTGCTTCTGCGGCCAGCGGCCCTTGGGCTTGGCGCCATAGTCGTAGGCCCAGATCAGCTCGTTGAGGAAGTTCTCCCGCCCGAAGAGCTCGTCAAGCAGAAGCTTGACGTAATGGGCCTCGCGGTAGTCGAGATGGACGTAGATCGTGCCGGTCGGGATGCAGGATCCGCCGGAGTTCCTCCAGCCGCGGGGTGAGAAAGCCCAGGTAGTCGTCGAAGTGCGTCCTTGTAGGAGGACTCTGACAGTAACTTCGTCGCGTAGCGGCGGCCGCCGAAGCCGGTCCGGTCGCCGTTCTCGAACGCTCCGACGGTGGCCAGGCTGCGCCGCGTCTGGGTGCGCCCGGTGTTGAACGGCGGATCGGCGTACACCATCTGCACACAGCCGCTCTCGAGCCCGCGCAGGTGTGTGAGGTTGTCACCTTCGAGGATCAGCGGCGAGCAGGGCGAGCCTCCCGAGGCGGGCGGGCATCTGGCGAGCGTACCGGCCGAGTCGGCGCCTATCGTCACTGCAAGCCTTGCCGATCGCGCGCATCGAACCGCTGACGACGACCCGCCGGCTGTCCGGGCCCTTCGACTACCGGGTCGACGAGGATGCGGTCGCGGTCGGCTCGCTCGTGCGGATTCCGTTCGGCCATCAGAAGCTCGACGGCGTCGTCGTCGGGCTCGGCGGAAACGTCCGCGGTGCCGGACGAGAAGCTCGTCGCTCCGACGTCGGTGCGCGACGACTCGATTCCGCGCGATCTGGTCGACCTGGCGCTCTGGATGGCCGAGGAGTACTGCTCGACGCCGGCGCGCGCGCTGGGCCTCGTCTCGCCGCCGCCCGGCAAGGCCAAGACGGCGTTGTGGGCGGCGCCGACCGGCGCCGAGGGGCGACTGAACGACAACCAGCGCGCGCTGCTCGCCCGGCTCCCCGGGCCGGCGGGGGGCGATCTGCCGGCGCTGCGGCGGCTCGAGAAGCGCGGGCTGGTGACGATCACGTCGCGTGTGGCGCGCCGCGCGCCGCGCACGAACCCGGCGCCCGACCGCGACGTCGCCTTGACGGACGCCCAGGCCGCCGCGCTGGCGGCGATCGAGGCCGCGCCCGGCGAGGCCCGGCTGCTGCACGGCGTGACCGGCTCGGGCAAGACCGAGGTCTACCTGCGCGCGGCGGCGGCCGCGCTCGAGCGCGGCGAGGGCGTGATCGCGCTCGTCCCGGAGATCGCGCTCACGCCGCAGACCGTCGCCCGCTTCGCCGCGCGGTTCGGCGACACCGTCGCGCTGCTGCACTCCGCGCTGTCCGAAGGCGAGCGCTACGACGAGTGGCGGCGCCTGCGCACGGGCGAGGCGCGGATCGCCGTCGGCCCCCGCTCCGCGGTCTTCGCGCCGGTCGAGCGGCTCGGCCTGATCGTCGTCGACGAGGAGCACGACGCGTCCTACAAGCACGAGGGCGACCCTCGCTACGACGCCCGCCACGTCGCCGCGTACCGCGCCTACCAGTCCGGCGCCCGGCTGCTCGCCGGCTCCGCCACCCCGCGCCCGGAGACCGTCCACACGATGCCCCGGCTGCGCCTGCCGGCACGCGTCGGCGGCAAGGCGCGTCCGCCCGCCGCTCGGTGCGGCCGTCGCCGGATCGCCGCCGGCCGTCGCTGATCGCCTCGGCCCGCCCGGTCGCGTCGTCGCCGCCCGCGGACGCTCGCGGCTTGCCGCCCGTGCGCGTGCTCGACATGCGCGGCGCGCACCACTCGCTGCACCCCGAGACGCGGCGCGCGCTCGCCTCCGCGCGCAAGTCGATCGTGCTGCTCAACCGGCGTGGGTGGTCGAACTTCCTCACCTGCCGCACGTGCGGGAAGGCGTGGGAGTGTCCCAACTGCGACGTCGCGCTGGTCCTGCACCGCGCGGAGAACGCGCTCGCGTGCCACCACTGCGGGCATCGTGAGCGCGTCCCGGGGCGCTGCGACGCGTGCGGCAGCCTCTCGGTGGCCCGCCACGGCGCGGGCACCGAGCGGGTCGAGGCCGAGCTGGTCGAGCGCGCTCGACGTGCCGGTCTTCCGGCTCGACGCCGACACCGCCGCCAACAAGGACGCCGTGCCCGAGCTGCTCGCCCGCTTCCACGCCGCCCCGGCCGGCCTGCTGCTCGGCACGCAGATGGTGGCCAAGGGGCACGACTTCCCCGACGTCACGCTCGGCGTCGTGCTCGACGCCGACTCGACCCTGCGCTTCCCCGACTTCCGCGCCGAGGAGCGGACGTTCGCGCTGATCGCCCAGCTCGCCGGCCGCGCCGGCCGTGGGCCGCGCGGCGGCCGCGTGCTCGTCCAGACCAGCACGCCCGATGCGCCCGCGATCGTCGCCGCGGCGCGCCACGACGCCGACGGGTTCCTGGAGGGCGAGCTCGAGCGTCGCCGCGCGCACGGCTACCCGCCGTTCGCCGACCTGATCCGCGTCGTCACGAGCGCGCTCGAAGCCGCTCCTGCCCGCGCCGCCGCGACCCGCATCGGCGAGGCCATCGTCGTCGGAGGCACCGAGCTGCTCGGCCCGGCGCCGCTGTTCCGGCTGCGCAACCGCGAGCGCTACCAGCTCGTGCTCAAGACCACCGAGCGCGCCGCCGCGATCCACGCCACCGGCGCCGCCGTCGAGGCCGTCGCTCGCGACCGCGCGTTCCGCGACGTCAACCTCTCCGTCGATGTCGATCCGACTTGAGCCCCTTTAGAATGCGGTGCGCATGGCGGACGAGGTCCACACGGAGGCGCACGGCGAGGTCGCGGAGCCGCAGGAGCGGCTGAGCCCGGAGCTGCGGGCGCGGCGCGAGGCGGCGCTCAAGCTCGTGCGCAAGTACGGCGATCCCGTGCTGCGCTCGCGGGCGCTGGAGATCGACCGGTTCGACGACGCGCTCGTGGAGGAGGTGCGCCGGATGGGGCGCCTCATGCACGACGCGTACGGGATCGGGCTCGCGGCGACGCAGGTCGGCGTCATGCACCGCGTGCTCGTCTACCGGACGGAGCTCGAGGGGGCGGTCGCGGCGCTCGTGAATCCGGTCATGGAGTGGCAGAGCAAGGACAAGGAAGCCGCCGAGGAGGGCTGCCTGAGCCTGCCGGGCGTCGGCGTGGAGGTCGAGCGGCCCGTCCACGTGCGCGTGCGAGCGCTGGACGAGCGCGGCAAGCCGATCCTGGTCGAGGCGAGCGGCCTCGAGGCGCGCGTGATCCAGCACGAGATGGACCACCTCGACGGCGTGCTGATCGTCGACCGCACCTCGCGCGACCAACGCAAGCAGGCGATGCGAACCCTGCGCGAACAGCTCGAGCCGCGTCCGGCCGCGGCGTGAAGTTGCGCAACGTCTTCCTCGGCACGTCGGACTTCGCGGCGGTCGTGCTGCGGCGCCTGGCGGCGTCCGACCATCGGCCCCAGCTCGTCGTCACCCGGCCCGATGCCAAGCAGGGCCGCGGCCAGCGGCTCGCGCCGCCGCCGGTCGCGCTGCTGGCGCGCGAGCTCGGGCTCGAGGTCATCCAACCCGAGCAGCTGCACGCGCCCGAGGTCCTGGAACGGATCGCGGCCGCGCGGCCCGAGGTCGTCACGACCTGCGCCTACGGCGTGCTGATCAAGGAGCCGCTGCTCAGCGACTACGAGATGCTCAACGTGCATCCCTCGCTGCTGCCGCGCTGGCGCGGGGCGGCGCCGATCGAGCGCGCGATCATGGCCGGCGACTCAGAGACCGGCGTCGCGATCATGCGCGTCACCGCGGGGTGGGACTCCGGCCCGGTCTACATGCTCGGCGCCGAGCCGATCCGCCCCGACGACGACTACGGCACGCTCGCCGCGCGCCTCGAGCAACTCGGCGCCGAGCTGCTCGTGAAGGCGCTCGACGAGCGCCCACGCGCGCGCGAGCAGGACGAGTCGCAGCGTCACCTACGCGCACAAGATCGGGGCGAGGGAGCGCGCGCTGGATCCGACGCAGACGCCGGAGCAGGTCGAGCGGACGATCCGCGCGCTGCGTCCCCACATCGGCTCACGGCTGCCGCTTCCCGACGGGACGTTCCTGGGCGTGATCGCCGCGCGCCCCGCCGGCCCGACGCGCGCGCCCGCCGGCGGTCTCGTCCGCACCGAGGGTGACCGGCTGCTGCTCGACTGCCACGGCGGCGCGCTCGAGCTGACCGAGATCCGTCCGCCGGGCGGACGCCCGATGGCCGCGGCCGACTGGCTGCGCGGCCGCCCCGATCCGGCCCTCGTGAACTTCCGCCTCGATCCTGCGCTGCCCGGCCGTGACCTCGCCGAGGTGCTGGCGAACGCCCGCAGCGAGTGGGCCGACGCGGCCGACGAGTGGCAGCCGCACGTATGCGCGCTCGCCGCGCGGGGAAGCCGCGACGTGCTCGAGGCGATGACCGCGCTCGGCGAGGACGACGATCCGGCGACCCGCGCGCTCGCCGCCTACGTGCTCGGCCAGCTCGGCACGTCCGCGCCCGCGTTGCCGGACGAGCAGGACGCCGCGCTGCGCGCGATGGCGGCACGCGAGAACGATCCCGAAGTCCTGTCGGCGATCGCGTGCGCGTTCGGCCACCTTTGCGGCCCTCACGGCAACGAGTGGCTGCTCGCCCAGCGCGCACACCCCGCCGCCGACGTCCGCGAGGCGGTGGCGTTCGCGCTCGGCGGCCGCACGGGGGCCGATGTGCTGGCGGCGTTGATCGAGCTGTCCGCGGACGAAGCGGCCGCCGTGCGCGACTGGGCGACGTTCGCGCTCGGCACGCTCGCGCCTGGAGACGGCGCCGAGATCCGCGACGCGCTCGCCGCGCGGCTCGACGACCCGGACGAGGACACGCGCCTGGAGGCCGTCCACGGACTCGCCGTCCGCGGCGACCACCGCGCGGACGCCGTCGCCCGCGATCTGCTCGCGGCCCATGCCGACGAGGACGTCGACAGCGTCTGGACACGCCACCTGCTCGCGGAGACCGCGAGCCACGTCGCGCAAACCTGACCGCGTCGAGGGTCAACTGGGTCTCGGCCCTGCGCGGCCCGTCGTCGGACCCGGTGAGGCTGGCTACCAGGCCGGCGTAGCGGCAGGATCCGCGGGGGCCTCGGCGGCCGGCGCGGGTTCCTGAGCGGGCGCGGGGGCCGGGTCCGCAGGGGCTTCCTGGGCCGGAGCCGGCGCGGGCGCCGGGCGGCTCGGGCGCCGGAGCGGCGGGCTCGGGGGCCGGAGCCGGAGCTTCGGGAGCGGGAGCCGGGGCCTCGGCAGCCGGTGCGGCGGTCTCGGCCTTGGCCGGCGCGGGAGCGGGCTCCTCAGCCTTGGCCGGCGCCGGCGCGGGCTCCTCGGCCTTCGCCGGTTCTTCGGCCTTCGCGGGCTCCTCGGCCTTCGCGGGCTCCTCAGGCGTGGCGGATGCCTCGGCGTCCGTAGGCTCCGCGACGTCGTCGGGCTTGGCCGGCGGCGTGGCCGGGGGAGCCTCGTCGACCGGCGCGGGCTGCTCGGGCATCGCGGTCTCGTCGACCGGCGGCTCGACCGGGGCCGGGGCCTCCGGGGTCGGCGCTGCGGCCGGCGGCTCGGGGTCTGCGGCGGCGCCGGGGCGGGCTGCTCGGGGGCCGGGGCCTTCTCGACCGGCGGCGCGGGCGACTCGACCACCGGGGTCTCGTCGACCGGGCGGGTCGTCGGCTCCTCGGTCGCGGGAGGCGTCTCGGCCGGCGGGGCCACCGTGACCGGCGGGTCGACGACCGGCGGCTCGGTCGGCGCGCGGCGTCGGCGGCAGCGCGTCGGGCACGCCATCGGCGTTGTTGTCTTCGAGGCCGTCCGAGACGGCGTTGCCGTTGCTGTCCGGGTTCGCCGGATCGGTGCCGTTGGACTGCTCGAGCGCGTTGACGACGCCATCGCCGTCGGAGTCGTCGACGCCGTTGGTCAGCCCGTCACCGTTCGAGTCGCCGTTGTTCGGCATCGACCGGACGCGGAACTCGTTGAGCACCGACATCCCGCTCGCCGGGTTGATCGCGTCGCCCGCGGCGCCGTTGTCGGTGCCGACCGTCGTCTCTTCGAAGTTGTCGGGGACCGTGTCGTTGTCGCCGTCGGTGTACGGGTTCTCGAAGCTGGTGGGGGTGCCGCCGACCGACCCGTTGCCGCCGCTCGCTGAAGTCGAGCGACCGGCGGAGCCGCCGCCCGGCGTGCCGGAGCCGCCGGAGCCCGAGGCCGAGCCTGCGCCGGAGCCGTCGGAGAAGGAGCCGCCGCCGAGGTCGAGACCGCCGAAGCCACCGCCACCCGCGGCAGCGGCACCGCCACCCGGCAGGCCGACCGCCGTCAGCGGCGTCGCGCCGCCCGGCGACGGCCCGCCGACACGGCCCGGGCCGGGAAGTTCGTTGCGGGTCTTGGAGGGAAGCGCGGCCAGCTTGACCGGGGCGCTCGTGGCCTCCTGGGTCAGGCCCTCGGGCCAGTTCTTCCAGCCGACGAGCGGAAGCGCGATCGCGCCCAGGCCAAGCGTGCCCGCGACCAGCCCGGTCGCGATCGTGCCCGCGAATCGGAGATCTCCGAGGGCAGTGGGCCGCGCCGAGCGCGCCGTCATGGCGGAAGTGTTGTCAGTCTCCGGCATCGTCTGGCATCCCCATCCATGGGGTGTGTCGGCAAGTTGTACGCGGTCCATTAGCCCTCTTGTGGCGAATTGATCGTGCTGAGGGGTTTTTGGACGAACGTACGAGCACGAGGAAAAGCGGCCGCTAGCAGCCAACTTCCTAACTTGAGGGTTCAGACCGGGAGCTGGACCTCGCTTCGAGGCCCTGCTGTGCCGCGGCACAGAGCCAATCAGAGTTCCCGGCTCCCGTAAAGACTGGCATGCACGATTCCGACCATCCATCCGGCCGCGGCCCCAATGTCGCCCCGGCTCGCGCGTGCGCGTACGCAGTCGTCCGCCGCGTGTTCGAGGACGGAGCGTGGGCGGATCGGGCACTGCAGGGCGAGGCGAAACGCCGCCGGCTCGACCCGCGCGACCTCGCGCTGGCGACCCAGTTGAGCTTCGGCACGGTCCAGCGGGTCGCCACGCTCGACCACGTGCTCGCGCATCTGGCCCGGCGTCCGGTGGCCGAGCTCGACGCACCCGTGCGCGCGGCGCTGCGCCTCGGGATCTTCCAGCTCGCGTTCCTCGACCGGATCCCGGCGCATGCCGCCGTCGGCGAGTCGGTCGAGCTGGCCAAGGCCGACGCGCCCCGCGGCGCCGGCCTCGTCAACGCCGTGCTGCGACGAGCGGCACGCGAGGCGAGAACGATGATCGAGCGCCTCCCGCAGGCAACGCCGGAACAGGCCGCGCTCAAGCACTCGCACCCGGAGTGGATCGCGCGGCTGTGGTGGGACACCTTCGGCGCCGAGACGGCCTGCGCCCTGATGGCCGCCGGCAACGAGCCCGCCGAGGCCGCGATCCGGGCCAACACGCTGCGCACGACCGCCGAGGAGCTCGCGCAGCGGCTCCCGGCGCACGCGGTACCGGAGCTCCCCGAGGCGCTGGTCCTCGACACCCCCTTCGACACGTTCGCGTCGAAGGAGTGGGAACGCGGCCTGCTGATGCCGCAGAGCCGTGCCGCGATGGCCGTCTCGCGCGCGCTCGGCCCGGAAGCCGGGCGAGCGCGTGCTCGACCTCTGCGCCGCCCCCGGCGGCAAGACCACGCATCTCGCCGCGCTGATGGGCAACGAGGGCGAGGTCGTCGCCGTCGAGGCGCACGCGGGCCGCGCCCGAGCCCTCGAGACGACGGCCGAGCGCATGGGCGCGACGATCGTGGACGTCCGCACCGAAGATGCCCGGGAGCCGCAGCCCGGCTCGTTCGACCGCGTCCTCGTCGACCCGCCGTGCAGTGACCTCGGCACGCTCGCCGGCCGCCCCGACGCGCGCTGGCGCAAGGCCGGCCGCCCCGAGGCGCTGGCAAAGCTGCAGATGGAGATCCTGACCGCCGGAGCGATGGCCCTCAAGCCCGGCGGTACCCTCGTCTACTCGACGTGCACGATCTCACCCACCGAGAACGAGTGCGTCGTGGCAGCCTTCCTGGCCGCTCACGAAGAGTTCGCCGCTTCCGATCTGGGCGCGGACCTGCCCATCTGGAAGCATCCGACCATGTCGCAGTATCTGCAGACGTTCCCGCACCGAGACCGCACCGACGGTTTCTTCATCGCCAGACTGCGCCGCGCATGAGCATCCGCGAAGCGATGCTCGAAGCGACCGCGGCCGGGACCCTCGTCGCGGTCGGCGGTGGTCGCCCATGAGCGAGGAGCCGCTCGGCGATGTCTGCCCTTCCTGCCATGAGCCGTGGCTGCGGCCGACCAACCTTCCCGGCCGCTACCGCTGCGTGAACTGCCTGCATCGCTTCGAGCTGCGATCGGTCTGCCCGAACTGCGGCGAGCACTCGACGATCGTGCGCATGTCCAGCACCGCCCTGTATATGTGCGGCCACTGCCAGTCCTCGATGCTCACACCGATCTAGCCATGCTGCACGGCATCGCCCCCTCGATCCTGGCCGCCGACTTCGGCCGCCTCGGCGCCGACGTCCAGACCGTGCTCGACGCCGGCGCGACGGTCATCCACGTCGACGTGATGGACGGTCATTTCGTGCCGCCGATCACGATGGGTCCGCTGGCGGTGACCGCGATCGCCGACCAGGTGCACGCGGCCGGCGCCAAGATCGACGTGCACCTGATGATCGAGCGCCCCGAGCGCCAGGTCGAGGCCTTCGCCGAGGCCGGCTCGGACTCGATCACGATCCACGCCGAGGCCACGCCGAACCTGCACTACACGTTGCAGGCGATCAAGGAGGCGGGCTGCCTCACCGGCCTCGCGATCAACCCCGGCACCCCCGCCGAGGCGGTCACGGAGCTCGATCCCGACATGGTCCTATGCATGACCGTCAACCCCGGCTGGGGCGGCCAGAAGTTCCTCGAACATTCGCTGAGCAAGCTCGAGCGGCTGCGGGCCCTGATCGGCCCGCAAACGGCGCTGGAAGTGGACGGCGGGATCGACGCGCAAACGGCGGCCCGCTGCGCCGCGGCGGGCGCCACGGTGTTCGTCGCCGGGACCGCGGTGTTCGGCGCCGAGGACCCCGCTGAAGCGGTCAGGACCATCCAAGCGGCGGTCACCCGCTAGAAACCCGCAAGATGGTGATGTACGGCCAGCCGTATGTGAACGGGTCTGCACGGTGACGAGAATCGAATCCGTGGACTGCACCGTCCTGATCGTCGACGACCACCCGTCCTTTCGGGCGAGCGCTCGCGTGCTGCTCGAATCGGAGGGGTTCAACGTCATCGGCGAGGCGGTGGACGGTATGAGCGCCGTCGAGGAGGCGACGCGGCTGAAGCCCCAGCTCGTGCTGCTCGACGTCCAGCTCCCGGACATCGACGGCTTCGACGTCGCCGCCCGCATCACCGGCCACCCCGACTCCCCGGCCGTGATCCTCGTCTCCAGCCGCGACTCGTCGGACTTCGGCCCGCTCGTCTCCCGCTCCGGCGCACGCGGCTTCGTCCCCAAGGCCGAGCTCTCGGGCGAACGCGTCCAGGAGTTGCTCCTTTGAAGTCATTGACCCGCGCGCTGGCGATGCTGGCGCTCGCGGGCCTCGTGGTCGGGCTGCTCGGCGCGGGCGTCATCCTCGCCTCCGATCACATCGACAACCGCGGGCTGACCGTGGTCGTCCTGCTCGGCATCGGCGCGGCCTGGATCGGCACCGGGCTCTACGCGTGGTGGCGCCGCCCGGTCAACCGGGTCGGGGCGCTGATGACCTGGACCGGCTTCGCGTGGCTGCTGAACGCGTTCGTCGCCGCCGACACGCCCGCGATCTTCACCGCCGCCGTGCTCGCCGCCAATCTCTATCTGGCGGCGTTCGTGCACCTGCTCGTGGCCTATCCCGAGGGCACCGTCAAGCGGCATCGGCGGCTGGTGGCGGCGGCGTACGCGATCGCGATCCTCGGGCCCGTGCCGTTCCTGATGTTCGGCTTCGAGGCCCACTGCGCCGAGTGTCCGCCGTCGTCGATCCAGGTCTCGTCGGACACGACGGTCGGCACGATCTCCGATGCCGTCAGCACGGCGATCGCGATCGCGCTCGTCGCCTGGCTGATCGTGGTCCTGACGGCCCGCTGGCGGGCCGCGAGCCCCGCCCGCCGCCGCACGCTCTCGCCGCTGCTGTGGTCCGGGATCGTGCTGATGGTGCTCGTGGCGGGTGCGATCGGCGCGCAGACCGTCGGCGGCGGGCCGGGCGACGCGTCCGACGTCCTGAGCCTGCTCGGCCAGATCGTCTTCGCCTCCGTGCCGTTCACGTTCCTGGCCGGCCTGCTGCGCAGCCGCGTCGCGCGCGCCGATGCGGTCGGCGCGCTGCTCGTGCAGCTCGGCGAGGGTCAGGGCACGGACGGCCTGCGCTGCCGGCTCGCGGACGCGCTCGGCGATCCGACCCTCCAGCTCCTGTACTGGGTCGACGAGGGCTGGGTCGCGCAAGGACGGCCGCGCCGCCGAGATCCCGGAGGGCAGCGGCTGGACGGTCGTCGAGCTCGAGGGCAAGCGCGTCGGCGCGATCGTCCACGACCGCAGCCTGGAGCCGGAGAGTCTCGCGTCGGTCGCCGCCGCCGCCGGGCTCGCGATGCGTGGCGAGCACCTCGAGGCCGCGCTCCGGCGCTCGCGAGCGCGCATCCTCGAGGCCGGCCTGGCCGAACGGCGGCGGCTCGAGCGCAACCTGCACGACGGGGCGCAGCAGCGGCTGGTCGCGCTCAGCCTGACCCTTCGGATCGCGCAGAACAAGATCGCCTCCTCGCCCGACAAGGCCGTCGAGTTGGTCGGCGCGGCGCAGGAGGAGCTCACCCGCGCGCTCGAGGAGCTGCGCGAGCTGGCGCGCGGCATCCACCCGGCGCTGCTGTCCGACCGCGGCCTGCAGGCCGCCGTCGAGGCGCTCGCGGTGCGCTCGCCGCTGCCGGTCAAGCTGGTCGAGGTCCCCGGCGAGCGGCTCCCCGAGCCGGTCGAGGCCGCGGCCTACTTCGTGATCGCCGAGGCGCTGACCAACGTGGCCAAGTACGCCAACGCCAACGCGGCCACGGTGGCCGTTCGTCGGGTTAACGGACACGCGCAGGTCGAAATACGCGACGATGGGGTGGGCGGAGCAGATCCCTGCCGCGGCTCGGGTCTGCGCGGCCTCGCCGACCGCGTCGGCGCACTTGATGGTTCCCTGGCACTCGACTCGCCACCCGGGTCGGGCACTACTCTCCGAGCGGAGATCCCCGTATGAGCACCTCAGATACGCAATTGAAAGTGGTCGTGGCCGAGGACTCCGTGCTGCTGCGCGAGGGCCTCGTGCGCCTGCTCGAGGACTCGGGCTTCGAGGTCGCGGGCCAGGCCGGCGACGCCGAGGACCTGCTGCGCAAGGTCGGCGCGCACAAGCCCGACGTCGCGGTGATCGACGTCCGCATGCCGCCGTCGCACACCGACGAGGGCCTGCGCGCGGCGCGCAAGATCCGCGCCGACCACCCCGGCACGGGCGTGCTCGTGCTCAGCCAGTACGTCGAGGAGGCCTACGCGCTCGACCTGCTGTCGGAGTCGACGGAGTCGACCGGTTACCTGCTCAAGGACCGCGTCGCGGACGTGGACACCTTCACCGACGCGGTGCGCCGCGTCGCCGGTGGCGGCTCGGCGCTCGACCCTGAGGTCGTGGCCCTGCTGCTCGGCCGCCGCCGCCGCGAGGACCCGCTGGAGGGCCTGACGGCGCGCGAGCGCGAAGTGCTCGGGCTGATGGCCGAGGGCCGCTCGAACGCCGCGATCGCCGAGGCGCTGGTGGTCACCGAGCGCGCCGTCGAGAAGCACGTGACGTCGATCTTCTCCAAGCTCGATCTCACGCCGACGGTCGTCGATCACCGGCGCGTGCTCGCCGTCCTCGCGTACCTGCGCTCCGGCTAGCCCCACCTGCGTCAACGAGCCAGCCGCACACGCCGCCGGGGCGTCGGCGAGGATGCTTGGCCTATGAACATCGTTTCGACGGCGGACCTGCGCCGTACCTACGGCGAGGGCGAGACGGCCGTGCACGCGCTCGCCGGCGTGACGTTGTCCTTCCCCGCCGGGCAGTTCACGGCGATCATGGGCCCGTCGGGGTCCGGGAAGTCGACGCTGATGCACCTGCTGGCCGGGCTGGACACGCCCACCTCGGGCTCGGTGGTGATCGACGGGCAGGAGCTCGCGGGGCTCGACGACAAGGCCCTCACGCGGCTGCGCCGTGACCGGCTCGGCTTCGTCTTCCAGGCCTTCAACCTCGTGCCGGTGCTGACCGCCGAGGAGAACATCACGCTGCCGCTGCAGCTCGCGGGCACGCAGCCGGACGCCAAGTGGCTCGACCAGCTGATCGACACGATCGGGCTGCGCGACCGGCTCACGCACCGCCCGGCGGAGCTCTCCGGCGGCCAGCAGCAGCGCGTCGCGGTGGCGCGCGCGCTCGTGCACCGGCCCGCGGTGCTGTTCGCCGACGAACCGACCGGCAACCTCGACTCGCACGCCTCCGAGGAGGTGCTCAACCTCCTGCGCCAGGCCGTCGACGAGTTCGGCCAGACGGTGATCATGGTCACCCACGACGCGCAGGCGGCCGCGGTCGCCGACCGGCTCGTGGTGCTGCGCGACGGCGAGGTGGTGCACGACGGCGCGGGCCAGGACGCCGAGGGCGTGCTCGACCTGATGAAGGCCGTCGCGTGACGGAGCCTGGCAAGCGGCTGTTGCAGGACCGAGCGCGGGTTTCAGGCATTCCCGAGGTGACATCATGACGAAGCTGGCGCTGAAGGGCCTGCTGTCGCGCAAGCTGCGGTCGGTCCTGACGGGCTTCGCGGTCGTCATCGGCGTCGGCTTCGTGGTCGGCACGCTGGTCTTCACCGACACGATCGACGAGTCGTTCAAGAACCTCTTCGAGCGCACGCAGCAGGGCGTCGACGTCGCCGTCGAGGCGCGCGCAGGCGGTCAAGTCGGACTTCTCGGTCCCGCCGACGATGCCCGCCGACACGCTCGAGAAGGTCAAGGCCACGCCCGGCGTCGAGGTCGCCGAGGGCGGCGTGAGCTCCGACGGCACGCTGCTCGACAAGCAGGGCGAGCCGATCGTCTCCAACGGCCCGCCGACGCTGCTGGTCTCCGAGAACACCGAGCAGCGCTTCCAGGTGCTCGACTTCGAGAGCGGCGGCGCCGCCGGGCAGCGACGACGAGGTCGTGCTCGACCGCGGCACGGCCAACAAGTACGACTTCAAGGTCGGCGACACGGTCACGGTCTCGGGCAATGCCCCGGCCAAGCAGTTCAAGGTCTCGGGCATCGCGTCGCTGGCCGGCCAGGACAACCTGGGCGGCGCGCGGCTGGTCGTGATGACGATCCCCGAGACCCAGCGCATGACCGGCCACGACGGCTATGACTCGATCTCCGTCGCGACCGGCAACAACAACCCGGACGAGGTCAAGGCCGCGCTGCAGCGCGAGCTGGGACGCGACTTCCTGGTCCGCACGGGCGAGGAGGCGGCCGAGCAGCAGGCGCAGGACTTCGCGGAGGCGCTCGGCTTCATCCGGACCGCGCTGCTGGTGTTCGCCGGCGTCGCGCTGCTCGTCGGCGGCTTTCTGATCTTCAACACGTTCACGGTCACGGTCGCGCAGCGCACGAAGGAGTTCGCGCTGCTGCGCGTCCTCGGCGCCTCGCGGGCGCAGATCCTGCGCTCGGTGCTGATCGAGACGATCATCGTCGGGCTGGTGGCGTCGCTGTTGGGCGTGCTCGTCGGCCTCGTCGTCGCGCCCGGGTTGGCCGCGCTGATGGCCTCGGCGGGCATCGACCTCGGCACGACCGGGATGGTGATCACGCCCAGCACGGTCATCATCGGCGTGCTCGTCGGCCTGATCGCGACGGTCGTGTCGGGCTTCATCCCGGCCCGGCGCGCGACCCGCATCGAGCCCGTGGCCGCGATGCGCGACAGCGTCACGCCGGGCGTCGGCGGCCTGCGCCGGCGCCGCGTGATCGGCTCGCTGGCGCTGATGGGGCTCGGCCTGGCGGCGCTGTTCTACGGCCTGCTGGGCGGGATCGACTCGGGCTCCACGGCCGCGGCGCTGGTCGGCCTCGGTGCGGTGCTGATGATGTTCGGCGTCGCGTTCCTCGCGCCGCTGCTGGTGCGGCCGCTGGCGCGGGCGCTGGGCGCGCCGCTGGCGCGCACGCAGGGCCTGACCGGCAAGCTGGCGCGCGAGAACGCGATCCGGCAACCGCAGCGCACCGCGGTCACGGCCGCGGCGCTGATGGTCGGCCTCGCGCTCGTCGTGCTGGTGGCGATCTTCGCCGCCGGGCTGAGCGCGTCGATCGACAAGACGATCGACGAGCAGGTGCCGGCCGCGATGATCGTGCAGAACCAGGACGGGTTCTCGCCGATCCCGACCGACGTGGTCGAAGACCGTCGCGGGCGTCGAGGGCGTTGACGACGTGTCGTCGTTCCGCTTCGTCCAGGGCATCGCCAAGGGCGACGGCGAGTCGACCACGGCGGTCAACGGCGTCGACCCGGCGACGGTCAACTCGGTGCTGACGCTCAAGTGGGAAGAGGGCAACCCGCAGACGCTGTGCGGGCATGACCGACGCCCAGACGGTGATCGACACCGACTGCGCCGCCGGCCACGACCTCGAGGTCGGCTCGACGGCGACGTTCACCACCCCGCTCGGCCGCCAAGCGCGGACTACGAGGTCGTGGGCATCTTCAAGAACCAGGCCGGGCTGACCGCGCCAGTGATCCTCTCGAACGCCGCGCTCGAGCAGGCGTGGGACTCGAAGAACATCGCCTACGCGATGGCCTCGGCCGACTCCGGACGTCGATCAGGAGCAGCTCGCGGCGGCCACGAACCGCGCGCTGAAGCCAGCTTCCCGTCCGACCGACGCGCTGTCGCGCGAGCAGTTCAAGGAGGACCGCACCGGCGCAGATCAACCAGCTGCTCGGGCTCGTCTACGGCCTGCTGCTGCTGTCGGTGATCGTGGCGCTGCTCGGGATCGTCAACACGCTCGCGCTGTCCGTGCACGAGCGCACGCGCGAGCTCGGCATGCTGCGCGCGGTCGGGATGAGCCGCCGCCAGGTGCGCCGGATGGTCCGCGCCGAGTCGGTGATCACGGCCGGGATCGGGGCGATCCTCGGCACGCTGCTCGGGATCGTGTTCGCGCTCGTGATCTCGCGGCCGCTGGCCGACCAGGGCTTCGTGTTCGTGCTGCCGGTCGGGACGCTGATCCTGTTCTTCGTGCTGGCGGCGATCGCGGGCGTGATCGCGGCGATCCCGCCCGCGCGCGCGCGCGTCGAAGGTCGACGTTCTGAGGGCGGTGACGACGGAGTAGGCGCGCTAGCCTCGGGAGCGATTTGCGGCGCCTCCCGTTCATCCTGCTCGCCGCCATCCTCGTGCTGAGCTTCGGGCTCAACGCGAGGATGGCGGCCGACCCGCGCGACGACTACCAGTCCGCGGACGAGCGCTCCTACGGCAAGCTCGCGGTCGACATCGCCGACAACCACCACTACGGCAGCCCGTCGACGAAGATGCGCGAGCCGCTGCACTGGCCGCCCGGCGCGCCGCTGCGTGTTCGCCGCCGGCTACGAGCTGTTCGGCTCTGCCCAGGACGCGCAGGACTACGACATCGGCGCCGTCTACTGGCAGCAGGCGGTGATCACGACCGGCACGACCGCGCTCGCCGCCGCGCTGGCCTGGATCCTCGTCGGGCCGTGGGCGGGCGTGCTCGCGGCGTTGCTCGTCGGCACCTACCCGCCGTTGATCGGCGCGACCGGCGACCAGCTCTCCGAGCCGCTGGGCGCGTTCCTGCTGCTCGGCGCGTTCGTCGCGCTGGCGCTGGCGGTGAAGCGCAACGCGCCGCTCGCGTTCGCCGCGGCGGGCGCGCTGTTCGGGCTGACGATCCTCACCCGCACGGACCTGCTGGCGGTGCCGTTCCTGATCGCCGGCATCGGCGGCGCGATCGTGCTCTTCGCGGAGCGCAGCCTCAAGCGCGCGATCCTGCGCTGGGGGATGGTCGCGATCGCCGCCGCGCTCGTGCTCGCGCCGTGGACGATCTACGCCTCCAGGGAGGCGGGCCGCGTGATCCCGGTCACGAAGGGCAGCGCGGCCGCGCTGTTCGTCGGCACCTACCTCCCGGGCGGGGGCACGACGATCGGGATGAAGGAGCACCTCGAGGACGAGTTGCGCCGCCGCCACCCGTCCTACGACGGCCGCAAGACCTACAAGATCCCGGCCGCCGACGCGCTGGCGATCTTCGCCGACCGCCACCCGGACCTCTCGCGCGACGAGGCGCTGCAGAAGGAGGCGCGCAAGAACCTGATCCACTACTCGACGACCCAGCCGCTCGCGTTCGCGAAGATGCAGTGGGCCAAGGCCAAGCGGATGTGGTTCTTCTACTACCGCGGCGGCGGCGTGCACTACATCTCGACGCCGATGCGGATCTGGCAGGTCGTGCTCGTGCTCGTGTGCGGCGCGGGCATCCTGGCCGGGCTGTTCCGCCGCCGCGACCCGGTGCTCGGCGCCGTCCTGATCGCGCTGCTGTACTCGACCGCGATCCACACGATCGTCGTCTCCCAGGCCCGCTACAACGTCCCGCTGATGCCGTCGCTGATCGCCGCCGGCGTCGCCGGCTGGTTCCTCGCCCTGCGCCGCGCGCCGGAGCAGCGCACGGCGGCAGAGACGACGGTCGTCGAGCGCCCGCCCGCGCCGACGCCGGCCTAAGAGATACTGCTGATTCCCTGATCCGCCAGGCTGTCCGGATGCAACTCGGACAGATCGGCATCTGGCGCAGCCGCCGCCACGGCACCCCCGCCGCGGCGGCGGAGATCGAGGCCCTCGGCTACGGCGCGCTGTGGATCGGCGGCAGCCCGTCCGTCGACCAGACGCGGCCGTACCTCGAGGCCTCGACCACGCTTCCCGTGATCACCGGCATCCTCAACGTCTGGCAGCACGACCCGGCCGACGTCGCCGAGGCGCACGCCCGCATCACGGCCGATCACCCGGACCGCTTCCTGCTCGGGATCGGGATCGGCCACCCGGAGGCCACGAGCGACTACACGCGCCCGCTGAAGACGATGCGCGAGTTCTTCGACGGCCTCGACGCTGCCGCGACGCCGGTGCCGAAGGACGAGCGCCTGGCCGCCGCGCTCGGCCCGAAGATGCTCGACCTGGCCAAGGAGCGCTCGCTCGGCACGCATCCCGTACTTCGTCTCGGTCGAGCACACCCGCTTCGCCCGCGAGCGGCTCGGCGACGGTCGCGCTGGTCGCGCCCGAGGTCGCGGTCGTCGTCGACCCCGACCCCGACCGCGCCCGCGACACGGCGCGCGAGTACGCGAAGCTCTACCTCGGCCTGAGCAACTACACGAGCAACCTGCTCGAGTTCGGCTTCACCGAGGCCGACATCGCCGACGGCGGCTCCGACCGCCTGATCGACGCCGTGATCCCGCACGGCAGCGCCGAGCAGGTCGCCGAGGCGATCCGCGCCCACCTCGAGGCGGGCGCCGATCACGTCTGCCTGCAGCCGCTCGGCCACGGACGAGCCGATCGAGGACTACCGCGCGCTGGCGGCCGCGCTCCTGTAGGGAGCGCGGCCGCCGCGCGAGCTAGCGGACCCCGAGCCCGCCGAGCGCGCGGCGCATCAGCGCCGTGCGGTCGGCCGGGGCCGTGACCTGCTCGAGCCCGAAGCCCGAGCAGCAGCGTGTCGTCGGTCGACGTGCCGGCGAAGAAGTTCACGGCCTGCGGGCCGATCACCCAGTTGCCGACGTTCGGCGGGCTGCCCGCGGGCGGGCCGCCGGACGGTCCACGTGCTCGTCGCGCCCTCGAAGCCGTCCGCTGCGTCGTCGGCGCCGCCGACGACGACCTTCGTGTCGTCCACGAAGGCGCCGACGCCGCCCGTGCCCGGGTCGGTCACGTAGGTGATCGACAGCTCGACCTGCTGGCCGGCGTAGGCCGACAGGTCGAAGGCCACGCTCCTGCCAGCCGCCGGTCGAGCCCGTGAACGAGTTCCACGTCGCCGGACGTGCCCGGCTCGGCGCAGTCCGGCGGCGGCGCCGGCAGGTAGTGGCGCAGGAACGGGTGCAGCGCGAGCAGGAAGCCCGGGTCGTAGCACTCGGCCGGGACGTCGTGCTGCGTCCCGCCGTTGAGGCTCCGGCAGCGTCGTCCAGTTGTCCTGCCCGGCCGTGCGGGCCTCGACGATCACGTGGTCGTAGTTCGGTCTCGGTGTTGACCGAGAGCTGGAACTGCAGCTGCGGGTCTGCGCGGCCGCGACCGACGTCAGGTCGATCGTCTTGGTCAGCCGCATGTAGGAGTCGTCCTCGTGCAGCGGCCGCGGCGTAACTGCGTGCCCTCGACGGGCGTGAACGGGTCGCCCGTGAAGTCGTACTGCGCGGCGCCCTGGCTCGCGAACTGCGGGAACTCCTCGACCGGCAGCACCTCGCTGGTCGGCTGGTAGACGCCCGCCTCGTCGAGCGGGTTCGACGGCGTGCCGCTCAGCGCGGCCTCGTAGCCCTCGATCGGCCGCGCGATGCCGCGTCACGCTGGTCCGGCCCGCCGAGCCCGACGCGCGTGAACGCGCCGAGGTAGTACTGGCGGAAGTCGTTGGCCAGGATCAGGCAGTCGTCGAACAGGCCCTGGACTCCGGTGGTGATCACGCACTCGGCGCTCGGATCGCCGTTGAGCCCGTAGTAGGTGCCGCCGACGAGCCGGTCGAGCAGGCCGCCGTCCTGCGCCATCTCGCCCATGTGCACGAGCTTGCCGCCCTCGTTGAGGAAGTCGCGCACGGCCATCGTCAGGTACTGCTCGCGCTCGGCGACGCCGATGTCCGGGAGCTCTGCCGAACACGCCGTCCGTGTCGATCAGCTCGTCCTCCGGATCCTGCGTGAAGCGGTTGTCGCCGAGGTACCAGACGATCGCGTCGTAGTGGCTGAGGATGCCGAGGTCGTGCGGGACGCCGTCGGCGTCGAGATCCCACAGGTCGGCGCTGTAGCCGGCGCTGCGGACCGCGGCCAGATGCGCCGCGGCGTACTGCGGCGCGTTCGTGCCGGCCGGGTAGGTCGGGTTGACGCCCGTGTAGTCCTCGTCGGCGAGCACGAGCACCTTCGCGCCCGTGTCCTGCTTGACCGTGTAGGTGAACGCCGGGCTCTCGACCTCCCGGTCGCGCCCGCTGGCGCGGCTTCTCGCCGCTGAACCACACCCTGACGCGGTCGCCGGCGCGCGTGCCCTCGGACCTGCGCCGCGGAACTCGGCGAAGTAGCGCTTGTTCTCGTCGCCGTAGCGCTCGCCGCCGTCGCCACTCGGAGACGCCGCGTCGTCCGCGTGCGCCCGTTGTTGATGCGGTAGTTGAGCTCGCATGTCGCGCAGCTCGCGCTTGGCGACCACCGCGACCGTCTGCGGGTCGCCGTAGGAGACGTCGAAGCTGTCGACACGGAAGTCCTCGGCCTCGCGGCCGACCACGGACTCGGGGTTGGCCGGGTCGTCGGCGGACTCGGCGACCGAGAGCGCGAACGGGATGTTGTTCTCGAACTCGGTCTGAACCAGCTCCTCGTCGTCGGGGAAGATGAAGCCGCTGCTGCAGTCCTCGGCCTCCCACTCGTCGTCGGGCACGGAGTCCGACGCCGCCTCGCAGGTCGACATCTCCGGCGTGAAGCCGAAGGTGCCGTAGTTCTCGGTCATGTGCGTGTCGGTGTCGCCGTTGGTCGTGTAGAGCTCGGCGGAGATGTCCGGGTCATAGCCCGGGACGGCCGGCTCCGCGTCGTCGCCGGCCAGCGTCTCGCCGATCACGTCGTCCGGCGAAGGCGTCGCCACCTGCCAGCCGATGCCGTACAGCAGCAGCTCCGCCGCCGAGTGATAGTTGACGAAGAAGTCGAAGCGGACGCGCTTTACGAAGGCGTCGAGCGCCTTCGTCTCGGGCTCGGAGTTCGGGCCGGGGCCACGGTAGGTCTCGCTCGCCGGGTTGGGTGAGGAGCCCTCGTTGTCGTAGCCCCACTTGTAGGCGTAGTTGCGGTTGAGGTCGACGCCGTCGCCGGGCGCGATCGTGCCGTCGCCGTTGTTGTCGCGCAGGTTCTTGCGCCACAGCCGCTGGCCGGCCGTGAACGTGAAGTCGTAGCCGTCCGGGTTGGCGACCGGGACGATCCACAGCTCGCGCTCGTTGACGAGCTTGCGGACCTTGCGGTCGCTCGAGTAGTTGTCGAGGAAGTAGTGCATCAGTCGCCGGTTCATCTCCGGCGTGATCCACTCGCGCGCGTGCTGGGCGCCGAGGTAGAGCACGGACGGCTTGGAGCCGTCGCGCGTGAAGCGCGCGCCCGCGCTGATCTTGATCGCGACGATGTCCTCGCCGTTGGTCGTCTTGCCGATGCTGACGAGCTTGGTCAGCAGCGGATGGCGCGCCGCTGTGCGGGTGAACTCCTCTTTGAGGCCGCCGGGACCGCTGTACTTCTTGAACACGGTGTAGCCCTCGGCCGCCAGCGCCGTGGCCCGCTGGGTGGCGGTCTGGCCGTCGAGCTCCTTGGGCGTCGACGGTGATGCCCTTGTCGGCGAGCTGCTCGGCCTGCTCGGCCGCTCAGGATCGTCTCGACGTGGACCGTCGAGCTCCCGCCGGCCTTCGAGGCCGACAGCTCGAGCTCATGGCGATCGATCCCGAGCTCGACGAGCTTGCCGAGCGCGTCGCGCGGGATGTCGCCGACGTAGACGTCCAGCTGCGGCGCCGGTGCGGCGGCCGCCGTGGACGTGATCACGAGCGACGTCGCGAGCGCGGACAACCCCGCGGCGACCGTCGCGTTGGAACGCAACAACTATCCCCTCCATCATTCGGCTGCGATTGGGAGGAGAGTTTTCCGGGGCAATGGGGGTGTGTCAATCGAGAAGGGCGAGCAGCTCCTCGCGATCGGGCCCGAGCGGCGCCACCGGCGCGGTCGCGGCGGCCGCCAGCACGCGTTCGGCGAGCCCGGGCCGCGCGAAGACCTCACGCGGCAGCTTCAGGCAGCTGATGATCTCCAGCCCGGCGCGGAACAGGTCGGGATCCTGGCCCATGGCGCGCGGGAGCGCGGCACCGACCGGGTTCGCGGGCGGCGGCGGCTCGAGGCCGGCGCGCAGCGCGTTGATCTCCGCGAGCCGCGCGCGGTCGACGGCGAGCGTCGCCTCGTACCACGGCAGGAGCTCGCGCTCGGTGTCGGCCGCGAAGCGCTCGGTCACCGCGTCGGGAGACTCGCGCGCGGCCTTGCGCAGCAGCGCGGCGTGGACGAGGCCGAGCGCCATCCCGCGGCCGAGCGACGGGTTCGTGCACGCCCACGCGTCGCCCAGGCTGACCACGCCGAGCGGCGGGCCGGCGCCGTTGCCGGTGACGCTGCGGACGCGGTCGAGGATGCCGCCCATCGCCAGCACGCCGGTGATCGGCTCGCCGTCGAGCCAGTGCGCGTGGCGCGGGCAGGCTCCGACGACCGCCTCGAAGCGCGCCGGATCGCGCAGCGCCTTCAGCGGCTGGTCGCCGGAGGCGGTGTAGAGCGTGACCGACCAGGTGCCGTTGTCCGAGGGCAGCGTCAGGATCGAGAACGAGCCGATCGGCATGTTCAACGCGCCCGCGGAAGGCCGGCTGCTCGCCGCGGTAGAAGCGCGTGTAGTAGAGGAAGCCGCTGTCGTCGGCCTGCTCGTGGACGGGATCGCCGCCGGCCTCGGCGAGCAGCTTGGGCAGCTTCGAGCCGCGGCCCATCGCGTCGACCACGAGGTCGCCCGCGAGCCGCTCGCCCGTGGAGGTGTGCACGCCCGTGACGTGCACGCGACCGCCCGAACGGTGTGTCTCGAGCCCGGTCACGGCCACGCCGCGCCGGATCTCGACGCCTTCCTGTGCCTCGGCGGCACGGGCGATCACGCGCTCGAGCGTCGGGCGGCGGGCGTTGTAGGTCACGAACCGCTCGTCGCCGTCGCGCGGCGCGCGGTCGGTGATCGTGGGCGGCAGCGAGTCGAGCGCGCAGTAGCGCGTGGCGCCGGCGTCCACGAGGGCCTGGCGGACGTCCGGCAGCTCGGCGTCGAGCACCTGGCGCCCGAGCGGCTGCAGGTAGTGCGCCTGGCGGAACTGCCGGACGCCTTCGCGGTCCCAGCCCTCCCAGGCGGCGTCGGAGTCGGCGGGCAGCGGAGCGGGATCCCGTTCCAGCACCGTGACGCGGTGTCCGTCCCGCGCCAGCATGATTGAGGCGGCGAGTCCGCAGAAGCCGCCGCCGAGCACGATCGTGTGGGGCATCTCACCCCGCACGACGTCTGTGACGGCGATTTATTCCCGGGCGTAGACGAAGGCCAGCAACGCGCACAGCAGCGACGCCGCGCCGAGGTAGCCGACCTCGGCCCGGGCCAGCACGTCGTCGACGACGTCGAGCAGCATCCAGACCACGAACGCGGCGGCGCTGACGAGCCAGGCGGCGGCCGCCGCGCCCGCGTGGTCGCGGGCCAGCGCGGCCTGGTTGAGCGTCCCGGCCGCGAGGTGCGCGCCCATCCCGAGCGCAACTGCGGCCAGCCCGAGCCGCCCGTAGCTCGCGTCGTCGTCGAACAGCAGGTCCATCGCGAACGGCCCGACGAGCAGCAGGCCGAGCGCGACGGCGCCGGCGAAGCCCGCGATCGCCAGGATCGTGATCCGGATCGCGCGGGCGAACTCGTCCCGCCCTTCGGTCGCCTCGAGCCCCGCGAGGTGCGGCAGCAGCGAGCCCTGGACGGCCTGGAAGAGCTGCAGCGGGGCGCGCGCGATCAGCAGCACGGTGAAGACGTAGCCGGCGACGACGGCATCGTCGGTGGTGAAGTCGGCGACCAGCACGCCGCCGTTGATGAGCGTCTGCTCGGCGATCATGATGCACAGCACGGCGACGGCGAAGCGCCCGCCGCGGGCGAGCCCGAGCGCCTCCTCGTCCTCGCGCTTGCGCGCGGTCGCCTTCGGCCGCCGCGAGAACGCCCACGGCACGACGACCAGCGACACGAACGGCGCGGCGGCCATCCCCATCGCGACCACCGACTGCCCCGAGGCGAGCCCGATCGCGACCGCGACCGCGAACAGCAGCCGCGACACCGCCTCCATGAACACGAGCGCGCCGTAGAGCGCGAACCACTGGTGCCCGGCCAGCCAGCCGCGCGCGAAGTAGCTCGCGGCGTAGGCCAGCACGGCCACCACCAGCACCCAGTAGAGCGCGGCCGAGCCGTCGAACAGGCCGTCCTCGATCGGGCCCTTGAAGGCCAGCGCGACGACCAGGAAGGCGAGCGCGAACGCGCCCTGGATCAGCAGCGGCGTGCGCAGCGGGTGGTCGGCCTCCAGGCCGCGCGCGCGGCGGTCGGCGATCGTGCGCGAGAGCAGCTGCTCGATCGGCCGGTAGATCACCGAGACGATCACGAACAGCACCGCCCACAGCAGCGAGATCGCCTTGTAGTCGGCGTCGTTCGAGCGCGTAGGACGCGACGCTAGAAGTACGCGAACGTGACCACCCCGGTCGAGGCGATCCCGATCGAGAGGATCTTCGCGCCCGCGCCGTAGCTGGTCCCTACGCGTCTAGAAGGTCGGATGATCGGGGTGGGGCGGAGGGGATGTCACGCCTTCACCATTCTCGGGGTGGGGTGGAGGGGATGTCTACGCCTTCACCAACAACATGGTCCACGGGAAGGGGGAGCGGATCTCCTCCACCGTGCCGTGGCGCTCGAGAGCAACTCGACGAACGCCTTGCGCGACCAATGGTTCAGATGCCCGGGGGTGTTCCCGAGGTCCTTGATGTACGCGCCGCGGGCCATGTTCAGCCCGCGCCACAGCGGCTCGCGCGGGACGCTGACGAGCAGGTGCCCGCCGCGCGCGACGCGCGCCATCTCGCTCACCGTGTGCTCGGGATCGGGCACGTGCTCGAGCACTTCGATCGCCGCCGCGAGCTCGAACTCGCCGTCGCCGAACGGGAACTTCTCGGCCTTCATGATCCGGTAGGAGAGGTTCGGCGCCTGGCGCTTGGCCCACTCGGCCTGGATCGCGGGATCCTCGAGGTCGATGCCGACGACGCGGCCGTCGCGCAGCCGCTGCGCCCACTTGTGCGTGAGCACGCCCTCGCCGCAGCCGACGTCGAGCACCGAGCGCGGCGAGGCCTTCGCCCACAGCTCGTCGAGCGTGCGCTCGAAGCCCGCCATCAGCTTCTTCACGACCGGGTTGGTGGAGCCGTACTTGTCGTACGTGTTGCCGGTGACCGTGCCCTCGGCGTCGCGGGTGATGGTCGAGCTCATAGCTGGACGGCCTCTCGCTCCTCGGTGTGGCTCTCGCCGCTCGCCTGCGCGCCGGTGGTGGCCGGCTTGGCGGCCGGGCTGGCGCCCGGCTCGTAGTGCGACGGCGGGATCCCGCTGTGCAGCTCGAGCCGGCGCACGCGCTCGAAGATCCGCTGCAGCATGATCCGCTGGCCGCTCAAGAGGTCGCCGATGATGCCGAGCGCGGCCAGCACGACGGCGGCGTTGAACAGCACCGCGCCGAGGATCAGCGACTGCACGTGGCCGGCGCCCTCGCCCTGGAACCAGCTGACCAAGAAGCGCGTCCAGACCACGAGCGCGCCGAAGCCGACGATCGCCGCCAGCGTCATGAACACGCGCAGCGGCTCGTACATCGCGTAGATGCGGAAGATCGAGACCATGTTGCGGCGCACGTACTGCCACATCGAGCTGAAGAGCCGCGACTCGCGCGTCTTCGGGTTGGTCTTGATCGGCACGTGGTCGATCGCGACCGTCATCTTGCCCGCCTGGATGATCGTCTCCAGCGTGTACGTGTACTTCGAGACGACCTGCAGCTGGAGCGCGGCCTCGCGGTTGTAGGCGCGGAAGCCCGACGTGGTGTCCGGCACGGTGGTCTCGGACGCCTGGCGCACGACCCACGAGCCGAGCCGCTGCAGCGACTTCTTCAGCGGCGAGAAGTGCTCGATCGTCATCACCTGGCGATCGCCGACGACCATGTCGGCCTGGCCGAGCACGATCGGCTCGACGAGCTTGAGGATGTCCGGGCCGTAGTACTGGTTGTCGGCGTCGGTGTTGACGATCACGTCCGCACCGAGCTTGAGCGCGGCGTCGAGGCCGGCCTGGAAGCCGTTGGCCAGGCCCTTGTTGTTCGTCAGCCGGACGATGTGGTCGACGCCGTTGGCGCGCGCCACCTCGACGGTGCGGTCGGTCGAGCCGTCGTCGATGACGAGGAACTCGACGGTGTCGAAGCCGGGCACCTCGCGGGGCAGGTCGGCCAGCGTGACGGGGAGGTGCTCCTCCTCGTCCTTGCACGGGATCTGGATGATCAACTTCATCAGGACGACCGAAGACGGTACCGCGCGCGTCAGACTGTTTGGCTCGCATGGAGGGCACGACGCTCACCCGGCCGAGCCCGGGAACCGATGGTCCGCGGCCTGAATCGAGCCCGGGCGAGCGCGGCGACCGCCTCGCGAAGATCGTCTTCGCGCTGCTGTGCGTGGGCTTCGCGATCGGGTTCTTCGTGTTCCCGACCTACCCCGTCTACGACTCGTACTACTCGCTGTTGTGGGGCCGCGACCTCATGCACGGCGACCCGCTGGTCTTCGACGGCTTCCGCTACCCGACGCAGCACCCGCTCGCGATCGCCGCCGGCGCCGTGCTGCAGTTCTTCGGCGGCTGGGCGGACCGGTTGTGGGTGGCGCTGATCCTGGCCTGCTTCCTGGCTGCTGGTGGCCGGCCTCTACCGGCTCGGCCGGATCGCCGCCACGCCGCTCGTGGGCGCGGTCGCCGCCGCGCTCGTGCTGAGCCGCTTCGACTACCCGTTCCTGGCCGCGCGCGGCTACATCGACATCCCGTACATGGCGCTGGTGGTGTGGGCGGCGACGCTCGAAGCCACCCGCCCGCGGCGCGGCGTGCCGGTGCTGGTCCTGCTCTCGCTGGCCGGGATGCTGCGGCCCGAGGCGTGGTTCCTGGCCGCCATGTACTGGGTCTGGGTGGCGTGGAAGGCGAGCTGGCGGGAGCGGGTCCTGTTCGCGGCGCTGGCCGCGTCCGGGCCTGTCGTGTGGGCCACGGTCGACTTCCTGGTCACCGGCAACCCGCTCTTCTCGCAGCAGTACACGTCGGGGTCGGCCGAGGACCTCGGCCGCCAGCGCTCGTTGTCCGAGCTGCCGTCGGCGATCCCCGGGTTCTTCCAGAACCTCGTCAAGCTGCCCGTGTTCCTGGCCGCCGGGCTGGGCGCCGTGCTCGGGCTCCGTGATCTCGCCGCGGCGAATGCTGATGCCGTTCGTGCTGCTGTTCGCGGGACTGGCGACGTTCATCGCGATCGGGATCGCGGGCGCGTCCGTGATCGAGCGCTATCTGGCCGTGCCGGCGCTGGCGCTGATGGTGCTGGCCGCGGTCGCCGTCGGCGGCTGGACGATGCTGCTGCCGAGCCGCGTGCGCACGGCCTGGATGGTCGGCGCGCTGGTGATCGTGCTGCTCGGCGCGGGCTACACCGCGACGCGCTTGAACTTCACGCGCTTCGAGAGCGAGTTGCGCTTCCGCGGGCAGGCCCACGACGACCTGACCGCGGTGCTCGACGACCCGAAGGTCAAGGCCGGGCTGCGCTGCGGACCCCTAACAGGCCCTAACCACAAGATCGTGCCCGACGCCCGCTGGATCGCGGGTCTCGGCGACGGGGACGTGTGGGCGCGGGCGCAGAGCTTCCGCGAGCCCGACGACTCGCGCTATGAGCCGATGCAGGAGAAGGGCGTGGCGATCGTCGTCACCAGCCGGTTCGCGATCTTCAAGCACGCCTGGTCCGATCCCGCCGACGACCCGCGCGTCCAGGTCCCGCCGCCTGGCTTCGAGCGCGTCAAGACGTCCAGGTTCTACGCCGCGTATGTCCGCTGCTGAGACGGCGGTCCGCGGCGCTCCGCCGCGGCGCGCCGCCTCCGTCCTGTGGCCCGCGGCCATCGCCGGGCTCTTCCTCGTCGCGCTGGCCCTGCGCCTGTGGGGCCTGAAGACCGGGACTGCCGTACGTCTACAACGCGGACGAGAACAGCCACTTCGTGCCGCGCGCGATCGGGATGTTCGGCCACAGCCTGAACCCGGGCTACTTCATCAACCCGCCGGCGTTCACGTACGTCATCCACGCGCTGTTCGCGCTCAAGTGGGGGAGCGATCCGGCGGCGGTCGGCGGCGCCTTCGCCGCCGATCCGACGACCGCGTTCGCGCTCGCGCGCGCCGCCTCGGCGTTCCTCGGCGCGCTGGCGGTGGCGCTGACCGCGATCGCCGGCGCGCGGCTGTTCGCCGACCGCCGCGCGGGCGTGCTGGCCGGCGCGCTGCTGGCGGTCGCGTTCCTTCCGGTGCACTACAGCCACTTCGCGCTCAACGACGCGCCGACGCTGGCGCCGCTGGCGGCTTCGCTGGTGGGGATCGCCGGGATCTACCGCACCGGGCGCGTGCGCGAGTACGTCCTGGCCGGGCTCGGCCTCGGCGTCGCGATCGCGACCAAGTACACGGCCGGGATCGTCGTGGTGACGCTGATCGCGGCCACGCTCGTCTCGCCCGTCGCGCATGCCCGGCTGCGCAACCTGGTGGTGAGCCTCGCGCTGATCTTCGCGGGGTTCTTCGCCGCCAACCCGTACGCGCTGCTCGACTATCAGGCATTCCGCGAAGGGCTCGAGAAGCAGACCCAGACGGCGGGCGAGGAGGGCGGCAAGCTCGGGCTCGCGAACACGTCCGGCTGGCGCTACTACCTCGGGACGTTCACCTGGGGCCTGGGCTGGCTGCCGTCGCTGTTCGCGGTCGGCGGCGGGGTGGCGATGGCGATCTGGCAGCGCCGGCTGGCGCTGCTGCTGGCGCCGGCGCCGATCCTGCTGTTCCTCTACCTCGGCCAGCAGTCGCGCTTCTTCGCGCGCTGGATGCTGCCGATCTATCCGATCCTGTGCCTGCTGGCGGCGTGGGCGGTGGTCGAGCTGGCGAGCCGGGTGCGCTTCGTGCGGCCGGCGATCGCCGTCGGCGTGCTGTCGGCGCTCGTGCTGGCGCAGGGGCTGGTCTTCAGCGTCCACAACGACCGTGTGCTGGCGCAGGCCGACACGCGCTGGCTCGCTCGCGAGTGGATGAAAGAGAACATCCCGGCCGGGTCGAACATCGTCGTCGAGCCGATCGCGCCCGATCAGTGGGCGATGGATCCCGGCAAGCCGCTGTTCTCGGCCACGGGCTCGGGCAATCGCTGGAACAAGTGGCGCACGTCGCGGTCGTGTTTCTTCAACGGCACGACGGTCGAGGAGCGGCCGTGCCCGGTGGTCAAGCTCGAGGACTACGAGCGCACCACCCGGCCGGATCTCGTCGGCTCCTACGAGCGCGCCGGCTTCTGCTGGGTCGTGACCGGCTCGACGCAGTCGGGGCGCGCCGACGCGGACCCGGAGGAGGTGCCGGACGCGCTGCGCTACTACGACGAGCTGGCGAAGCGCGGCGAGGTCGTCTACCGGGTCAGCCCGTACGGCGAGGAGACCCAGCGCGTGCCGTTCTCGTTCGACTACTCGTTCAACGCCTATCCGTTGGCCTATGAACGACCCGGACCAGAGATTGTCATCTACCGGCTGCATGGGGAAGACTGCGCGACATGAAGCGCGCGCTCGCGTTCGCGGTAGGTCTCGCCGTGTTCGGTCTCGGCGTGCCGAATCTGATCGTCTGGCTCGGCGGCCGCGGCCCGATCACCGACGACCCCGGGCGCGTGCCGCGCGCGCAGGCGGCGCTCGTGCTGGGCGCGAAGGTCAAGCCCGACGGGACGCCGTCGGCGATGCTCGCGGACCGGATCACGGCCGCCGAGGAGCTCTACCGCGCCGGCCGGGTCGACAAGCTGCTGCTCTCCGGCGACCACAGCCGCGTGACCTACGACGAGGTCGGGACGATGCGACGGATCCTGCTGGCGCGCGGGATCCCGGCCGCGGACATCTTCACCGACCACGCGGGCTTCGACACGTGGGACTCGGCGTAGCGCGCGGCGCGCGTCTTCGACGTCTCCTCGGCGGTGGTCGTCACGCAGCGCTTCCACATGGCGCGGGCGCTCTACGACGCCCGCCGGGCCGGGCTCGACGCCACCGGGTTCGCGGCCGACCGGCGCCCGTACGGGCGGGTGCTGCGCCGCCTGCAGATGCGCGAGGCCGCCGCGCGGGTCAAGACGATGGGTGACGTGGTGACCGGCGCCGACCGGTACTTCCTCGGCGCGCGCATCCCACTGTCTCGCTTCGCTCGCCACCGGCTGCCTTCGGCGAGCATCGCCGGCGACGGAAGAGCGTCGTGGGGGGATTGATTCCCGAGTCAATATCGTCTGTAGGTACGTGAGCACGCTTCAGGCCACCGACAGCGAGCACCTCGCCCGGGCGATCGAGCTCGCCGAGGGCGGTCGCGGGCGGACCCGCCCCAACCCGCTGGTCGGTGCGGTCGTCGTGCGCGACGGGCAGGTGCTCGGCGAGGGCTTTCACACCGCGCTGGGCGAGCCGCACGCCGAGCGCGAGGCGATCGCGGCCTGCGGCGGGGCCGACCTGGGCGGCGCCACGCTCTACGTGTCGCTCGAGCCGTGCTGCCACACGGGCCGGACGCCGCCGTGCACGGACGCGATCATCGACGCCGGCATCACGCGGGTGGTCGTCGCCTCCGACGACCCGACCGAAAAGGCTTCCGGTCGTGGTCTCGGGATCCTGCGCGACGAGGGGATCGAGGTCGACGTCGCCGAGGGCGAGCTGGCGACACGCGCGCGGCTCCTGAACCAGCCGTTCCGCAAACATGCGCGCACGGGGCGGCCGTTCGTGCTGTTCAAGTCGGCGATGACGCTCGACGGCAAGGTCGCGACCCGTACCGGGGACTCGAAGTGGATCTCGGGTGAGGACTCGCGGCGGCTGTCGCACCACTGGCGCGCCGAGGTCGACGCCGTCGCCGTGGGGATCGGCACCGCGCTGACCGACGATCCGCAGCTGACCGCGCGCATCGAGGGCGTGACCCGGCAGCCGCGGCGGATCGTGTTCGACTCCGAGGCGCGGCTGCCGCTGGACTCGCAGCTCGTGCGCGGGGCCTCCGAAGTGCCGCTGACGGTGGTCGTGACGCGCGCGGCGCCGCGCACCGCGGTCGACGCGTTGGAGGTGTCCGGCGCCGACGTCGTGGTCGCGACCGGCGCCAACGAGCCCGACCGCGTGAGCAACGCCTTGGCGCAGCTCGGTGCGGCGGGCATGACCGCGATTCTGCTCGAGGGCGGCCCGCACCTCGCCGGCTCGTTCCTGGATGCGGGCGAGGTCGACGAGATCCGGCTCTTCGTGGCGCCCGTGGTCCTCGGCGGCTCGTCGGCGCGCGATCCGCTCGAGGGCGAGGGCGCGGAGCGGATCGCATCCGCCCTGCGCGCGCTGTCGCTCGACTGCAGCCGTGTCGCGGGAGACGTCCTGATCACCGCTCGCATGCGGGAGTGGTAGGCGTGTTCACGGGGCTCGTCGCGGACCTGGGGACGGTCAGCGCCGTCGACGCCACGGCCGACGGCGTGCAGCTGGCGATCTCGACGTCGCTGGCGTCCGAGCTCTCGCTGGGCGACTCGGTGGCGGTCAACGGCGTCTGCCTGACGGCGACCGCCGTCGTGGACGGCGCGTTCAGCGCCGACGTCATGCACGAGTCGCTGCGGCGCTCGTCGCTGGCCGAGATCGCGCCGGGGTCGGTGGTGAATCTCGAGCTGCCGCTGCGGGCGTCGGACCGGCTCGGCGGACACGTCGTGCAGGGCCACGTCGACGGCGTCGGGGTCGTGCGCTCGTGGCGCGACGACGGGTTCGCGCGCGTGCTCACGTTCGACGCTCCCGCTTCGCTGTTGCGCTACGTGGTCGAGAAGGGCTCGATCGCCGTCGACGGCGTCTCGCTGACCGTCTCGGCGATCGAGGCCGACTCGTTCTCCGTGTCCCTGATCCCCGAAACGCTCGAGCGGACGACGCTGGGCACGGCCGAGCCCGGCCGGCCCGTGAACCTGGAGGTGGACGTGCTCGCCAAGTACGTGGAGAAGCTGATCGCATGAGCCGGCCGTTCGCGACCATCGAGGAGGCGCTCGAGGAGATCCGCGCCGGGCGCATGATCGTCGTCTGCGACGACGAGGACCGCGAGAACGAGGGCGACCTCACGCTCGCCGCCCAGTTCGCGACGCCCGAGGCGATCAACTTCATGGCCAAGGAGGGGCGCGGGCTGATCTGCCTGGCGCTGACCCCGGACCGCTGCGACGAGCTCGGGCTCGACCTGATGGCGGCCAAGAACGAGTCGCCGTTCGAGACCGCGTTCACCGTGTCGGTCGAGGCGCGCGACGGCATCACCACGGGGATTAGCGCCGCCGACCGGGCGCGGACGATCCAGGTCGCGATCGATCCTTCGAGCGCGCCCCGCGATCTCGTGCAGCCCGGCCACGTGTTCCCGTTGAAGGCCAAGCCGGGCGGGGTGCTGGAGCGCACGGGCCAGACCGAGGCCGCCGTCGATCTCGCCCGCCTGGCGGGCTTGAATCCGGCGGGCGTGATCTGCGAGGTCATGAACGACGACGGCACGATGGCCCGCGTCGATGACCTGCAGCGCTATTGCGCTCGGCACGAGTTGAAGATGATCACGGTCGCCGACCTGATCGCCTACCGGCGCAAGCACGACCGGCTGGTCGAGCGCGTGGTGGAGACGCGGCTGCCGACCGGCTTCGGCGAGTTCAGCGCGGTCGGCTACCGCTCGCTGGTGGACGGCAAGCACCATGTGGCGCTGGTCAAGGGCGACGTCGCGGGGTCGTCGGACGTGCTCGTCCGGGTGCACTCCGAGTGCCTGACCGGCGACGTCTTCCACTCGCTGCGCTGCGACTGCGGCGAGCAGCTGGAGTCGGCGCTCTCGATGATCGAGCGCGACGGCGCGGGCGTGCTCCTGTATCTGGCCCAGGAAGGGCGCGGGATCGGGCTGCTGAACAAGCTGCGCGCCTACAACCTGCAGGACCAGGGGATGGACACCGTCGACGCGAACCTCGAGCTGGGGCTGCCGGTCGACCTGCGCGACTACGGGATCGGGGCACAGATCCTCGTCGACCTCGGGCTGACGTCGATCCGGATCCTCACCAACAACCCGAAGAAGATCCGCGGGCTCGAGGGCTACGGGCTCTCGGTCACCGCCCAGGTCCCGATCGAGCACGCGCCCAACCCGCACAACGAGGCCTACCTGCGCGCCAAGCGCGACCGCATGGGGCACACGCTGCACCACCAAGGCCTGGCGCTGGACGAGCAGATGGTCCACGACGAGGCCGTCCACGACCGCGAGCAGGGCCGCCGGTGACGTTCGCGATCGTCGTCGGGCGCTTCTACGCGGATCTGGCGTCTCGTCTGGTCGCGGGCGCTCAGGGCGCATTCGCCGCTTCGGGCGTGGGAGAGGCCGACGTGTTCGACGTGCCGGGCGCGTTCGAGCTGCCGCTGGCCGCGTCGTACCTGGCGGCCTCGGGCCGCTATGACGGCGTCGCCTGTCTCGGCGCGGTGATCCGCGGCGAGACCGACCACTACGACTACGTCTGCGCCGAGACCGCCCGCGGGCTCATGGACGTCCAGTTGCGCACGGGCGTCCCGTGCTCGTTCGGGGTCCTGACGGTGGACAACATGGACCAGGCGCTGGCGCGGACGGGCGGCGGCAAGCGCGATCAGGGCGCCCATGCCGCCGAGGCCGTGGTTGCTTTGGCGCGGTTGCGGCGCTCGTTCGCGTAGCTCTTCACTCGTCGCGCGCCGGGGGCGCCGGCGAACTGCGCCGGTAAAGGAGGTGATCGGTCTGGCCGCTTGCGGTCTGCCGCGCGACGATTCCTCTGGACCGGCGAGCGATCCGTTGATCGACCTGCCCCGCGTGCGAGCACACGATCACGACCGATCACGAAAGGTCGCCTTTGCCGGGGGGTGCCGCAATCTACCGTCCTCTCAGTAAGGCCAGTTACCGCACCCCCCCGCGCCGATGATCGATCGCACGGCCGCGGCTGACCCGACCGGCCCGGCAACCGCTTCCCTCACCGGCGCAGTTCGCCGGTCCCTCGCCGCGGCTGCAAGTCGACGACGCGCGCCGGGGTCGTCAGCCCTCGTCGCCCGAGGCGGCTTGCCGGGCCTTCTTCAGCAGCGCCGGACCGTGCCGTTCTGGTTGTCGAAGCGGGCGAGCCGGGCCTCGAGGATCTGGACCGACTCCTGCGGCCGGCCCGCGCGCAGCAGCGCGTCGCCGTAGTCGTACATGGCGTAGGCGCACGGGTCGACCTGCGTGGAGTTCCCGCACGCGTCGATCGCGGCCTTCAGATTGGAGAGCGCTCCGTCGATGTCGCCGTTGGCCAGCGCCGTGTGCCCCTTCGCCTGGAGCTCGCTCGGCGAGCCGGACGGCGCCGCTGCGGTCGCCTCCGGCGTCGCGGTCTCGGTCGGCTCGGGGGTCGGCTCGGTCGTCGGCTCCTCGGTCGGTTCGGCCGTCGGCGTCTCGGTGGGCGTCGCCGTCGGGGTCTCGGTGGGCTCGGGCGTCGGCTCCTCGGTCCGCTCCGGGCTGGCCGTCGCCTTCGGGGTGTTCTCCGCGCGCGGCGAGGGATCGTCACCGGCACCGAAGTTCGCGTACGCGATCGCGCCGACGACCGCGATCAGCGCCAGCGCCGCGAGGCCGAGCAGGAGCGGCGCCGTCCGCCGCGAGCGGCCACCGCCCGCGGTGCCGCGCCGGCCACCTCCAGCGTCACGGCCGCCCGAATCCTGCTCGTCGTCCCACGTTCCGTCGCCGCGCTCGTCGCCCCAAGCGCGGCCGCCGCGCGGCGCGTCGTCCTCCCACGCGGCATCGCGGCGCGGTCGTCGCCGCTCCGGTAGGCCTCCGTCGCGGCGAACCGATGACCGTCGCCATTCTCGGAGCGGCCGCCGGCTTCGTGGTGATCGCCCGCGCCGAAGTCGTTGCGCCCGGCCGTGCCCCGTCCGTTGCCCGCCCCGACGTCCTCGCCGCTCGCCGCGCGGCCCCGCCGCCGCGCCGCCGAGCCCTGCCGCCGCGGCAGCGGCACCCTTCCCGCGCCGCCCGAACCCGAGCTTGCGCGTGGGCTTCGTCGCTTCGTCGCGCGCCTGGGTCAGAGTCCGCTCCAGCGCGGCCACGAACTCCTCGGAGGAGCTCCAGCGGTCGGCCGGGTCCTTGGCCAGTCCGCGTTCGATCACGGCGTCAACGGCCTGTGACAGCTCCGGCGCGCGCGAGGACGCGGGCGGCGGCGGATCCTCCACGTGGGCGCGCGCCTGGGCGGCGAAGTGCTCGGCCTCGAACGGCCGCGAGCCGGTCAGCAGCTCATACGCCACGACCGCGAGCGCGTAGCGGTCCGAGGCGGCGGTCGCGGCCTCGCCCATCGCCTGCTCGGGCGACAGGTACGCGGCCGTGCCCAGTACCTGCCCGGTGGCCGTGAGCTGGTCCTCCCACGCCAGCCGGGCGATCCCGAAGTCGGCCACGGCGAGCCGCTCGCGGCCGTCGAGCAGCAGGTTCCCGGGCTTGATGTCGCGGTGGACGACGCCGGCCTCGTGGGCGGCGTCCAACGCCGCCGCGGCCTGCCCGAGCCAGCGCACCGCAACCTCGAACGAGATCTCGGACCCCGACTTCAGCCGGTCGCCCAGCGTCCCGCCGCGCATCAGCTCCATCACCATGAAGACGCGGTCGCGGTGCTCGCCGACGTCGTAGATCGTGACGACGTTCGGGTGCGACGACAGCCCCGCCGCCGCCCGCGCCTCGCGCTGGAAGCGCCGGCGCGCGCGCGAGTCCTCGCCGAGGTGCGAGGCCAGCAACTTGACCGCGACGTCGCGGCCGAGCAGTTCGTCATGCGCCTCCCAGACGCTCGCCATCCCGCCGTTGGCGAGGTGTCGGACCACGCGATAGCGGTCGGGCAGGGAGATGCGATCCGGGCTGACCGGGGGCACCGCACACACGGTAGCCGCCGGTCGCCCTCCTATACTCTCCGCCGCGATGGCTCGAATCTGTCACTCATGCGGCAAGCGCCCGGCCTTCGGCCAGAGCCGCTCACACTCCATGGTCGCCACGAAGCGTCGGTTCGACGTCAATGTCCAGAAGGTCCGCATCGTTGAGGCAGGTGCTCCGAAGCGCGTGTATGTCTGCACGCGCTGCCTGAAGGCGGGCAAGGTCACCAAGGCGTAGGACGCGGCCACGGTGGCACCGTTGGCCGATCCGAGCCTCCTCCGCTTCCGCCTCGTCATCGAGGCTGCCCTCGCGCAACTCGAAGCACGCCGCGAGGAGGTCAATGACCTCAATGTCTTCCCGGTCGCCGACGGCGACACCGGGGACAACATGGCGCTCACACTGCGCGCCGTGCTCAAGGAGCTCGACGACCTTTCGACGCAGGGCGAGATCGACGAGATCGGCCGCGAGCAGATCGTCGACTCGGTCGCCCGCGCCGCGCTGCTCGGCGCGCGCGGCAACTCAGGGGTCATCCTCAGCCAGCTGATCCGCGGCGCCGCCGAGGAGCTGATCTCGCGGCCCGGCGAGCTGGTCGACCCGGTGCTCGTCGCCGCTGCGATGGCGCGTGCCGCCGACCGCGCCTATGGCTCGGTCCGGGATCCCGCCGAGGGCACGATCCTCACCGTCGTCCGCGAGATGGCCGCGCGTGCCTCGAGTGAGATCGCGCACATGGCCGAGCCGCGGCTTCAGCACCGTGTCGACGATGCGACGCAGAACGAGATGCTCGCCTACGTGCTCGAGCATGCGCTCGACGCCGGCCAGGCCTCGGTCAAGCGCGGCCCTGAGCTGCTGCCGGTGCTGCGCGAGGCAGGCGTCGTCGACGCCGGCGGCTACGGGCTGACGATCATCTTCGCGGGCGTGATCGCGGCGCTGCGCGGCGCCGACCCGCCGCCGCTCGAGCACTTTTCGCCGGCCCGGGCGACGCAGCCGCACCACGCCTCGAGTACCTACCGCTATTGCACGAACTTCGCCGTCACCGGCGAAGGGCTCGAGCCCTCGCCGTGGGTCGCCCGGCTCGAGCGCCTGGGGGACAGCGTGCTCGTGGTCGGCGACGCCCACACGCTCAAGGTCCATGTCCACACCGACGATCCGGAGCACGCGACCGCGCTGTTCGACGGCGCCGGGACGGTCTCGCGGCTCGACGTCGCCGACATGCACGAGCAGGTCGCGCACCGGACGCTGCGGCTCCACGACGCGCTCGAGGCCTGTGGCGTGCTCGCGGTCGTCAACGGCGACGGCATGCGCGTGCTCTTCGAGGGCCTCGGCGCGCGCGTGCTCGACGGTGGCGCGACGCTCAACCCATCGACCTACGAGCTCCTGGCCGGCATCCACGAGGTGCCCGCCGACGAGGTCGTCGTGCTGCCGAACTCGCCCAACGTCCGCATGGCCGCCGAGCGGGCGGCGGAGCTGTCGGAGAAGCCGGTCCGGGTCGTCCCGACGCGCTCGATGGCCTCCGGGCTCGCGGCCGCCGTCGCGCACGATCCCGCGAGCGACGCGGCCTCGAACGCCACCGCGATCGAGGAGATCCTGCGCGGCGTCCGCACCGGCGGCGTCACCGCGGCCGCCCGCGACGACACGCAGGGCCGCTTCCGCCGCGGCGACACGGTCGGCTTCATCGACGAGCAGCTCGTCGCCTGGGGTGAGCCGGGCGAGACGCTCGAGATCGTGCTCTCAGAGCTCGGCCGCGAGGCCGAGCTGCTGACGGTGATCGAGGGCGACGGCGCCCCGCTGGGCGGCGAGGCCGTGGCCGCGCTGGCACCGCAGAGCATCGAGGTCGAGCTCGAGCGTGGCGGCCAGCCGGCCTGGTGGTGGCTCGTCTCCGCCGAGTAGCTCAGCGACGCGGCACGACCACGAGCGGGCACGCGGCGCGCCGGATCAGCCGCCGCAGGACGCCGCCGAGCAGCACGCGCCGCACCGGTCCGTAGTCGCGCGAGCCGCAGACCAGCACGTCGATCTCGTGCTCGTCGAGTGCGGCGAGCTCGTCCACGACGTCGCCCTCGATCAGCTCCGTCTCGCCCTCGACGCCTTCCGGCAGCGACGCCAGCGCCGACTCTTGAGCGGCCTGCGCGTCCTCGCGGACCGTGGCCATGAACGCCTCCTCGGCGTCACGGCCGATCACCGGCGAGAAGATCTCTGCGCGCGGCGCGACCACCGTGTAGAGCGTCAGCCGGGCGCCCGTCTCGGTGGCCAGCGCGGCCGCGAACCGCAGCGCCTCGCGCGCCTCCGAGCTGTCCACGTAGGCCACGCCGATCCGCTTCACCGGCGTGTCCGAAGCGTGCTCGCGCAGCCCGCGCGGCGCGACCGCGACCGGGCAGATCGCACCGTGCAACAGCCGATCGCCCGTCGAGCCGGGGGAGATCCGCCGCCGCGCGCCCCGGCGCGAGGAGCCGACGACGATCACGGACGCCCCATCGGCCTCGGCGACGTCGTCGAGCCCGTGCGCCGCCGAGCGCGAGCCGACGACGCGATACTCCGCCTGCACGCCGCGCCCCTCGAGGAACCCGCGCGCGTGCCCGCTGACCTCCTCGGCCTGCTCGCGCATGTAGGCGACCCACTCGGCGTCGACGCGCCCCGGCCCGATCGGGTTCTCCTCCGGGTAGACGGCCACGACGACGAGTGCGTCGCCCGTCGCATGGGCGAGTTGGGCGCCGAGCACGGCGGCGTCGTCGCCCGAGTCCGAGCCGTCGTGGCCGATGACGACGCTCACGGCTGCTTGCCCTCGCCGCGGTTGGCGATCTGCAGACGCGAGTGGTGGCGGCCGTAGAAGTAGTAGATCCCGAGCCCGATGACCAGCCAGACCACGAACCGCACCCACGTGTCCCAGGGCAGCTTCGTCATCAGGTAGATGATCATGAAAGAGCCGATGATCGGGAACAGCGGCACGAACGGGACCCGGAACGGGCGCTCCATGTCCGGCTGCGTGCGGCGCAGGATGATCACGCCGATGTTCACGAGCAGGAACGCGAACAACGTGCCGATGTTGACCAGCTTGACGATCTCGCTCAGCGGCACCAGCGCCGCGAGCAACGCGATGAAGAACCCCATGATGTAGGTCAGGCGGACCGGCGTCCCCGTGCGCGGGCTCACCTTGGCCACCCGGCGTGAGATCAGGCCGTCGCGGGCCATCGCGAAGAAGATGCGGGTCTGGCCGTAGAAGATCGTGATCAGCACGCTCGTGATCGCGACCAGCGCGCCGAAGGCCACGAGGCTCGCCGCCCAGCTGATGCCGGCGCCTTCGTCGAGCACGGCGGCCAGCGGGGCGTCGGACTCCGTCAGCGCCGCCGCGTCGAGCGAGCCGACGGCCGCGATCGAGACGAGGATGTAGATGATCGTGCAGATCACCAGCGAGCCGATGATGGCCAGCGGCAGGTCGCGCTTGGGCTCTTTGGCCTCCTCGGCGCCGGTCGAGACCGCGTCGAAGCCGATGTAGGCGAAGAAGATCACCGACGCCGCGGTCACCACCCCGTCGACGCCCTCGGGCGCGAACGGCGAGAGATTGTCGGCGTTGAACGCTGCGCTGAAGGCCACGACGATGAAGAACGCCAGCACCGACAGCTTGACGATGACCATGATGAAGTTGACCCTCGCGGTCTCGCGCACCCCGCGCGAGAGCAGGAACATCACCGCGAGCACGATCGCCACCGCCGGCAGGTTGAAGATGCCGCCGTCCTCGGGCGACGTCGCGATCGAATCCGGCAGCGCGAAGCCGAACGTGTTGTCGAGGAACTCGTTGAGGTTGCCGCCCCAGCCGACGGCCACCGCGGCCACCGACACGCCGTACTCGAGGATCAGGTCCCAGCCGATGATCCAGGCCACGAGCTCGCCGAGCGTCGCGTAGGCGTACGTGTACGCGCTGCCTGAAACCGGGATCGACGACGCCAGCTCGGCGTAGCAGAGCGCCGAGAACACGCACGTGACGGCCGCCAGGATGAACGAGAAGATCACGGCGGGCCCGGCGATGCCGATGCCCTCGCCGATGATGACGAAGATGCCGGTGCCGATCACGGCGCCGATGCCGAGCGCGGTCAGATCGCGCGCGCCGACGGCGCGCTTGAGCGAGCCCTCCTCGTCGCCAGTATGTGTATCGGCGATCAGGCTCCGGCTGTCCTTGATCGCGAACGGCCCCGTCGTTCGACCCGGCTCGACGGCCATGCAGTACCTCCCCTTCGGTTCCCTGGCCGGACCTTAAACCATGAGCCATCTGTCACGGAGTCCGGCTCGGTCCGCGTCGCCGTGCAGAATCTCGGGAGTGGGGCCGACCGAGTTCGCCAGCCGAGACCCGCTGCCGGACGAGGCGGCTTGCGCGCCGCGCTATCCGAAGCCGTCGCGGCTGCAACTCGCCTTGCAGCTCCCCGGCGAGAAGGCCGAGAAAGCGGCCCAACGGCTCGGGCTCGAGTGCGTCGGCGACCTGCTCGAGCACATCCCGCGCGATCGCCGCGCCGCCCGCACGATCGCCGAGCTGGCGATCGACGAGGTCGCGACGGTCGTCGTCGAGGTGCGCTCGATCACGAGCCGGCAGGTGCGCCGGCGCGGGATGAAGCCGCTCGTCTCCGCGCGCGTCGCCGACGAGTCCGGGACGATGACCGTCACGTTCTTCAACCAGCCGTGGCTCGAACGCCGCTACCGCCCCGGCACGCGGCTGCTGCTGACGGGCAAGTACCAGGGCCACCGCGGCTTCCGGGTCAACGAGCACGCGGAGACCGGCGAGCTCGTCGCGACCGGCGAGGACATGGCCACCTACCCGACCTCGGAGGGCCTGACGTCGGTGCAGATCGCGGCGCTCGCGCACGAGCACCGCTCGACGGCGCGTGACGTGCTCGAGCCGCTGCCCGCGCGCCTGCGGGCGCGGCTGCGACTGCCGGACCGCTGGGCGGCGATCGACGCCGCGCACTTCGGCGACCAGGAGGGCGGCCGCCGGCGCTTGGCGTTCGACGAGTTCCTGCTGCTGCAGATCGCGCTCATGCGCCGGCGCACGCAGCGGCGCGAAGCCGCTCGCGCCGGAGCGCTCGAGCCGCCCGGCGCTCTGACCGCCCGCTGGCTCGCCGATTCGCTGCCGTTCACGCCCACCGGCGACCAGCGCCGCGCGATGACCGAGCTCGACGCCGACGTCACGGCGGACCGCCCGATGCAGCGGCTGCTGATGGGCGAGGTCGGCTCCGGCAAGACCGTTGTCGCGCTCTACTCGATGCTGCGCGCGGTCGAGTCGGGCGCCCAGGCCGCGCTGATGGCGCCGACCGAGACGCTCGCCGAGCAGCACTTCGCGACGCTGCAGAAGCTGATGCCGGGCGAGCTCGTGCAGGCGGCGCTGCTGACCGGCTCGACGCCCGCCGGCCGGCGCGCCGACCTGCTCGGCAAGCTGGCGAGCGGGGAGCTCAAACTTCTGGTCGGCACGCACGCGCTGATCGAGGAGGCGGTCGAGTTCGACCGGCTCGCGGTCGCGGTCGTGGACGAGCAGCACCGCTTCGGCGTCAACCAGCGCCGCGCGCTCGATCGCAAAGCGCCGGCGGGGCTGGCGCCCCACGTGCTGCACATGACCGCGACGCCGATCCCGCGCACGCTCGCGCTGACCGCCTACGGCGATCTCGACGTGACCGTGCTGCGCGAGCTGCCCGCCGGCCGGCGGCCGATCAAGACCTTCGTGGCCGCGACCGAAGGCGAGCGCGCCCGCGCCTACGAGCGCATCCGCGAGGAGCTCGACGCCGGCCGCCAGGCGTTCGTCGTCTGCCCGCTGATCGAGGAGTCCGAGGCGCTGCAGGCGCGTGCCGCCACCGCCGAGTTCGAGCGCCTGCGCGGCGGCGAGCTCAAGGACTACAAGGTCGTGCTGATGCACGGCCAGATGCGCCCGCGGGCCAAACAGGAGGCGATGGCCGACTTCGCCGCGGGCGGCGCCGACGTGCTCGTGGCCACGACCGTGATCGAGGTCGGCATCGACGTCCCGAACGCCACGGTCATGCTCGTCGAGGACGCCGATCGCTACGGGATCTCGCAGCTGCACCAGCTGCGCGGGCGCATCGGCCGCGGCGAGCACGAGTCCCTGTGCCTGCTGTTCGGCCCCAAGGACTCGCGCCGGCTGCGCGCGCTCGGCGATCACACGGACGGGTTCAAGCTGGCCGAGATCGACCTCGAGCTGCGCGGCGAGGGGGAGATGCTCGGCGTCCGTCAGTCGGGCCTGCAGGCCTTCCGCTTCGCGCGGCTGCCCGAGGACGTCGAGCTGCTCGAGCGCGCCCGCGCCGAGGCCCGCACGATCCTCGACGCAGACCCGGCGCTACGCGAGCCCGAGCACACGCTGCTCGAGGACGCGATCGTGCGCGCCTACGGGCCCGACGCGCTCGAACCGATCCCGGCGTAGCGGGCAGCGGCGAGCCTATGTCCGCTCGAGCGCCTCGAGCGGCGACGGCTCGCCACGCGCGCGGCGACGAACCCCCGTGATCACTTCGGACGCGATCACCGCGATCAGGATCGCGAGCACCAGGGCGGCGAGGACGAGCGCCGGTGACGAACGTGCCGACGATGCCCGCGGCCAGGCAGGCGATCGCGCCGGCGAGCCGCTTGCGGCTCAGGCTGCCGGCCATCCGCAACCGGAACAGCACCATCGCGAACAGGTAGATCGCCGGCCCTGCGACCACGGCCGCGATCTCCTCGCCCGGCAGGACGTCGGTCGGGTGGGCGATCACGAGCTCGTCGCCGACCGCGGCCACGATCACCCCCGCGACCATCACGACGTGCAGGTAGGTGTAGGCGTCGCGCGCGGTCTGCGTTCGGTTCTCGGCCATCTCCAGCCGCCGCTGCGCGACCACCGCGGCGGCGTTGAAGTACACCCACCACAGCGCGACGGTGCCCAGGAAGGCGATCGTGAACGCCGCCAGCCGGGCGGTCGTGAGCTCCAGCCCGGTCGCCGTCGCGCCGGTGACGACGATCGACTCGCCGAGCGCCAGGATCACGAACAGCTGGAAGCGCTCGGCGAAGTGCGACACCTCGAGCTCCCAGGCCGACGGCGGGATCCGCTTCATGCCGGGGACCCAGAACGTGAGCACGCGGTCCGGCGTAGTCGATCGCCAGCGCGATCAGCCAGAGCACCCAGCGCGCCGACCCGTCGGCGAGCCCGCCCGCGATCCACAGCACGCCCGCGACCAGGAACCAGATCAGGATCCGGCTCGAGCGCGCCCGCTCGAGCGTCCCCTTCTCGCCCGCCGCGAACGTCAGGAACGCGTGCCGCCCGACCTGGATCGCGACGTAGGCCGCCGGCGAACAGGAGCCCGCGATCGCCGAACGCCTCCGGGATCGCCACCGCCATCAGGAAGCTCATCAGCATCAGGCCGATCAGCAGCAGCCGGACGACGAGCGATTCCGGATCGAGCTCGTTCGTGACCCAGGTCGTGTAGTTCCACGACCACCACACGACGAGCAGGATCAGCGCGGACTGCGCGGCGCCCTCCCAGGTCAGGTGCTCGAGCAGCAGATGCGAGACCTGCGTGATCGCGAACACGAAGACCAGGTCGTAGAACAGCTCGAGCGTGGTGACGCGCTGCTCGCGGCCATCGCCGTGGATGCGCTGGAAGCGGCTCATGAGAGCGAATGATGATCGTCCGCACGCGTGCTGCTGACGCTCGACCACGGGATCGTCCGCGCCGCCGACCGCCGAGCTGCGCGCGCCGGGTTTCTGACCTCGGCCGCGGCGAAGGTCGGCAATGGCCAAGGCGCCATGCGCAAGGCCGGCGGCTCGATGGTCGTCTTCAGCTCGGCGGCGTGATCGCCAGCGCGCTCTCCTCGCCCGCGCGCAGCCGCGCCACGTGCTCGGCCAGGTTCGTCATTTCGGCCAACGACTCGCCGCGCTGGATTCCCGCGAGCACGGCGGCCTCGACACCGCTCGATCTCCGCCGCGCGCTCGAGGCACGCCTCGAGTTGCGCGCGCGGCGCGATCACGAGCCCGTCGTCGTCGCCGACGACGACGTCGCCGGGGGAGACCCGCACGCCGCCGAACTCCACCGGCCCGCCGACGCGCGGGGCGACGTCCGACCGGCCCGCCATCGGCACCGTCCCGCGCGCCCACAGCGGCAGCTCCGGCAAGCCGCTGCGGTCGCGCACGTAGCCGTCGACGACGATCCCGCCCAGCTGTCGGCGCCACGCCTCCGTGGCCAGCAGCTCGCCGAGCGCCGCCAGCGGCGGCCCGCCGGCCTGCACGACGAGGACGTCGCCCGGCTCCGCCTCGCCGATCGCGTACAGCACCGAGAGGAACTCGCCCGCGGCCACGACGGTGTACGCCGGCCCGCAGAGCCGTGCCGTCGTCAGCGGCCGGATCGCGGGATCGACCACCGGCAGCGACTTGTCGACGTCGCAGAGCGTGCTGACCGGCACGCGGGCGAGCGCCTCCATCTCAGCGCACCGGCGCGGCGAACTCCGCGTGCAGCTCGAGCAGCTGTTCCAGCGACGGACCGTCGCCGCCGCGCTCGTCGATCCGCGCCATGCCGCACTCGGTCGCGACCGCGAACTCGCGCCCGCCGCCATCGGCCGCTGCCTGGACCAGCTCGGCGGTCCGCTCGGAGGAGCCCTCGTAGTCGATCACGCCCAGCGCCAGCGTGTGCGTGGTCTTCAGGTCGCGCAGCGGCTCGAAGTAGGCCGGATTGCGGCCGGTCTCGCGATCGGCCGGCATGTGCACGAACGCGGCGAGGTCGGTGACCGCGTTGGCGAGCTCGACGCACAGCGAGAGGTCCTCGGGAACCGTGAAGTGACGGTGCTTGTAGTCGCCGTAGCAGAGATGGATCCCGGCCTCGACGCCGTCCGGGACCCGCGTGAACACGTCGCGCAGCGCGTTCTTGACGAAGTCCTTCGTGCCGAGGTCGCCGGCGTAGGCGAAGTTGCCCGTCAGCGCGCCGATCTCGACCGCGACGTCGAACTGCAGGGCGAGCTCGGACGGGTCGACGACGCGCGCGATCTCCGCCACCTCGGCCTCGATTGCGTCGGCGTAGATCGGGAAAGAACCGCTCCTGGTCGTCCTGCGGCCACCCACGCCACGACCGTCGCGTACGGCGTCGGGACGCAGACCTGGAAGCGCACCCCGTCTGCGATCACGCCCTCCTCGCGCAGCGCCTTGAAGACTCGCGTAGGACTCCTCCGCGGCATCGGCGTAGCCGAGCGAGCGCGCAGGCAGCGACGTCACCGAGTCGGCCACCGTCACCTGCGGGAAGGCCTGGTAGTCCTCGTTGTCGGCGTCCTCGAACCCGTGCATGCCCGGCCCGCTCGATCCCGTCGATCGCCGCCAGCTTGTCGAGCTGCCACCAGATCCACTGGCTGCGGACGCCCGTCTCGCCGTCGGTCAGGCCGTGCAGGTGCCGGCCGAGGATGCGCGCCGTCGTGCGCATCGCGGTCTCTGCGTCCGCAGCCGCCAAGCCGCCGACAAGGTGGGCACCGACCGCCGTCTGGACACGACTCGCCGCCATCGTTCTCCTCCTTCGTCGCGGGGAGCCGGACTCTAGCCTCCGCGGGGATGCGCGTGATCGCCGGGACGTACGGGGGCCGCACCCTCAAGGCCCCGCCGGGCGCCGCGACCCGTCCGACCTCGGACCGTGTGCGCGAGGCGCTGTTCTCGATCCTCGGGTCGCGAACCGGCGGCGCGCGGGTGCTCGACTTGTTCGCCGGCTCGGGTGCGCTGGGCCTCGAGGCGCTCTCCCGACAAGCCCAGAGCGTCACTTTCGTTGACGACAACCGGGCGGCGATCGCGGCCGTCAAGGCCAACCTCGCGACCCTGAATGCGGACGCCGAAGTGCACCAGAACGACGCCCTGCGTTTCCTGCACACCGCATTCACACGCGGCGCCCAATACGATCTTGTCTTCCTCGACCCCCCATACCGGCTGGCCGACCGCCTCGCGCGTCCGCTGTCGGAGGCCCTCCCCGCCGTGCTGGCGCCCGGGGCGGTGGCCGTGGCCGAGAGCGACAGACGGGCGCCGCTCGCGCTCGACCTGCCCCTTCACGACGAACGCCGTTACGGCGACACCCTGATCCGCATCTATGGCCCCTGACCCGCGCATCGCCGTCTGCCCCGGCTCCTACGATCCGGTCACGAACGGCCACATCGACATCATCTCCCGCGCCTCGGTGATGTTCGACGAGCTGATCGTGGCCGTCGTCAACGCCAGCGTCCGCAAGAGCAAGTCGCTGTTCAGCGCCGAGGAGCGGATCGCCTTCGTCGAGCGCGCGACCGGCCACCTGGGCAACGTCCGGGTGATGCCGTTCGACAAGCTCGTGGTCGACTTCGCTCGCGATCAAGGGGCGAAGGCGATCGTCAAAGGGCTGCGTGCGATCTCGGACTTCGAGTACGAGCTGGAGATGAATCAGCTCAACCGGTCATTGGCCTCAGATGTGGAGTCCGCCTACCTGATGGCGTCGCCGCAGTACAGTTTTCTGTCCTCCAGCGGAGTCAAGGAGATCGCCACCTTCGGGGGCGACGTCTCTGGCCTCGTACCGGAGGAGGTCGCCCGCCGCTTGCAGGAAGCGTTCGGGCGGTAGCGAAACGGGGAGCACCATGGACGTCCTGGTACTGATCGACAAGCTGGACGACCTCGTCCACAACGCCAAAGCGGTGCCGCTTACGGACACCGTGCGCGTGGACAAAGAGGAGATCTACGACATCCTCGACCAGATGCGCGCCACGATCCCTGAAGAGATCAAGCAGGCGCGCTGGATCGTCAAGGAGCGCCAGGAGATGCTCGCGGAGGCCAAGCGCGAGGCCGAGCGCATCGTCAAGGAGGCGCGCGAGCGCCAGGAGCAGCTGGTCTCCCAGCAGGAGGTCACCCGCCAGGCGGAGCGCGCGGCGGAGGACATCATCGAGGACGCCCGCGCCCGCGAGCGCGAGATCCGGCTCGGCGCCGAGGACTACGCCGACGAGATCCTGAACACGCTCGAGGTCAACCTGTCGAAGTTCATCGCCGCCGTCCAGCGTGGCCGGGAGCGGCTGCAGGGCCGCGACGAGCCGGCCGAAGTCGGATGAGCAGCGGCCTCGAAGTCATCGACCTGGCCCGGCGCTACGGCGATCGGGTCGCCCTCGACGGCGTCAGCTTCGTCGTCGAGCCCGGGCAGATGTACGGCTTCGTCGGGCCCAACGGCGCCGGCAAGACGACGACGATGCGGATCGTGCTCGGCGTGCTGTCCGCCGACCGCGGCGAGGTTCGCTGGAAAGACGCGCCCGTCGGCCACGCCACGCGCCGGCGCTTCGGCTACATGCCGGAGGAGCGCGGGCTGTACCCGAAGATGCGCGTGCGCGCGCAGCTCGTCTACCTCGCCGCGCTGCATGGTGTGAGCGCGCCGGAGGAGGCCGCGGACCGCTGGATCGAGCGCCTGGGGATCTCCGAGCGCGCCGAGGACCGCGTCGAGCAGCTCTCGCTCGGCAACCAGCAGCGCGTGCAGTTGGCGGCCGCGCTCGTGCACGAGCCCGAGCTGCTCGTGCTCGACGAGCCGTTCTCCGGCCTCGATCCGGTCGGCGTCGACGTGCTGTCCGGCGTGCTGGCCGAATACGCCGCCACCGGCGTCCCGGTCGTCTTCTCCAGCCACCAGCTCGAGCTCGTCGAGCGCCTGTGCGAGGCGGTGGCGATCATCAAGGACGGCCGGCTGGTCGCGAGCGGCGCCGTCGAGGAGCTGCGCGGGGAGGGGACGGGAGCGGTCCGCGTCGTCGTCGAGGGCGCGCCGGAGTTCGACGTCCCGGGCGCGCACGTGCTCGACCGCAGCCCCAAGGGCACGGTCTTCGAGGGCGCCGACCCGGACGCGGTGCTGGACGCCGCCCGTGCCGCCGGCCGCGTGACGTACTTCGCGCTCGAACGTCCGACGCTGTCGGACCTGTTCCGCGAGGCGGTCAAGTGAACCCGGTCCGGCTCGTCGCCCGCCGCGAGTACACCGAGCGCGTGCGCGAGAAGTCGTTCCTGATCTCGACCGGCATCACGCTGGCGATCGTCGTGCTCGTCGTCGTCCTGCCGTCGCTGCTCGGCTTCGGCGGGCCGTCCTCGTACACCGTGGCCGCGACCGACCCGCAGGGTCAGGCGATCGCCGAGCAGGCCGTCGCGCTCTCGGACGAGTTCGACGTCGAGCTCACGGTCACCGGCGAGAGCGCCGACGTCACGCTCAGCGGCACCACGATCCGCTCGGACGAGCCGCCGGACGACGAGCTCGTCAACCTGCTGCAGGTGGCCAACCAGCAGCTCGGCGCCCGCGCCGTGCCGCCGTTGCAAGTCGTCAGCGCCGAGCCGGAGGATCCCGACCGCGAGGCCAAGGCAGGCCTCGCCTTCTTCGCGATCCTGATCTTGTACGGCCAGCTGCTGACCTACGGCTACTGGGTCGCGTCGGGCGTCGTGGAGGAGAAGGCCTCGCGCGTGATCGAGGTCCTGCTGGCGACGATCCGCCCGGTCCACTTGCTCGCGGGCAAGGTGATCGGGCTCGGGCTGCTCGGGCTCGGGCAGCTGCTGGCGATCGCGGTCTTCGGGCTCGCCGTGGCGGGCGCGACCGGGGCGATCGACATCGACGGCGACCTGGTCGTCGCCGTCGCGCTGTCGCTCGTCTGGTTCGTGCTCGGCTACGCGTTCTACGCCGCCGCCTTCGCGGTCGCGGGCGCTTTGGTACCGCGCCAGGAGGAGCTCCAGAGCTCGACGACGCCGCTGACGATGCTGATCCTGGTCTCGCTGTTCGCGGGCTTCGCGGTCAGCGAGAACCCCGACGGGACGCTGGCCCACGTGACCGCGTTCATCCCGCCGATGGCACCGGTCACGATGCCCTCGCGGATCCTGCTCGGCGCCGCGCCGGCGTGGGAGATCGCGGCCTCGGTGGCGGTGATGATCCTCGCCACGCTGCTGCTGATCCCGCTCGCGGGCCGGATCTACTCCGCGGTCGTCCTGCGCACCGGTTCGGCGGTCAAGCTGTCCGAGGCGCTACGGCTGGCCCGGCGCGGCTAGCGTTGCCTCGATCGCGATCCGGCCGGATAGCATCGAACGAGTGATCGACGCGCTGCTGGCCCGGATCGGCCTGGACCGTGCGCCGGCGGCGGATGTCGACGGCCTGCACGTGCTCCACCGCGCGTTCGTCGAGCGCGTGCCGTACGAGGATCTGGCCGTGCAGCTCGGCGAGAGCGGGCCGCTGGACGAGGCGGCGCTGACGCAGCGGATCCTGTCCGACGGGCGCGGCGGCTACTGCTTCGAGCTCAACACGGTGTTGGCGGCGCTGCTGCGGGCGATCGGGTTCGTCGTCACCCACCATCAGGCGGTCGTCGGCGGCGAAGGGCCGACGAACCACATGGCGCTGCTCGTGCACCTCGACGGCGAGCGCTGGCTCGCGGACGCCGGCCTGGGGGAGGGCTACCTCGACCCGCTGCCGTTCCGCGAGGGGGCGACGCGGATCGGGCCGTTCACCTACACGCTCGAGCGCGAGCCGGGCGGCTCGTGGTGGATGGGCCAGCACGAGTGGGGCTCGATCAGCGGCTTTCGGATGACCGAGGAGGACTCGCCGGTCTCGGCCTTCGAGGTCCACCACCGGCGGCTCTCGACCGACCCCGCGTCGAGCTTCATCGCCGCGCTGGTCGCAGAGAAGCCGCAGTGGGACCGGATCGTCACGCTGCGCGCGCGGACGCTGTCCGCGGTCGGGCCGGAGGTGGATGAGCGGCGGGTGCTCTCCGACCGCGAGGAGCTCGCCGCCGTGTTGCGCGACGTCTTCGGCATCACGGTGGCGGGCGAGCGGCTCGAGCGGCTGTGGGCGCAGGCCGAAGTCCAGCACGAGACGTTCCTGGCACGCTTGTGAAGGTCGCGACGCACCCCGGCGACTTCCACGCCGACGACGTCTTCGCCGTCGCCGTGCTCGGGCTCGTCCACGGTTCGTTGGATGTCGTGCGCACGCGCGACGTTGATGTGCTGGCGGCGGCCGACGTCCGCGTCGACGTCGGCGGACGGTCTGATCCTGTGAGCGGCGACTTCGACCACCACCAGCGCGGCGGCGCCGGCGAGCGGGAGAACGGCATCCGCTACGCGAGCTTCGGGCTGGTGTGGAAGGCGTACGGCGCTCGCCTGGCCGGCGAGGGCGCGGAGGCGATCGATGCACGTCTCGTCCAGGGCGTCGACGCCAACGACACGGGTCAGACGATCGCCACATCGCTGGTCCCGGGCATTCGCCACATGTCCGTCAGCGGCGTGATCGCGGCGATGAACCCGGTCTGGGACGAGGAGCTTTCGGCCGAAGAGCAGGACGCCCGGTTCGCGGAGGCGGTCGCGTTCGCGACGGGCGTGCTGGAGCGCGAGCTCGAGGGCTCGCGGGCGTACCGGCGCGCGGTCGATCTGGTCGCCGCCGCCGTGGCGCGCTCGGACGATCCGCGGCTCGTCGAGCTCGAGCGCAAGCTGCCGTGGCACGAGACGGTCGTGACCACGGCGCCGGAGGCGCTGTACGTGATCTATCCGAAGGCGGACGGCTGGGGCATGCAGGCCGTCCCGCGCGTGCTCGGCGAGTTCGAGAACCGCAAGGACCTGCCGGCGGAGTGGGCGGGTCTTGCCGGGGCGGAGCTGGCGGCGTTGACGGGCGTGCCGGATGCGATGTTCGCGCACTCCAAGCGGTTCTACGCGTCCGCGGGGTCGCGCTCGGGGATCTTGGCGCTGGCGGCTTTGGCTCTCGATGGGCGTGCAGGGTCAGACGAACTGCGCCGGTAAGGGAGTGGTGCAACCACGTTCGCGTGCTCCGCGGATCGGTTCGCGCAGGATCGACCGTGAACGCTCAGGCTCGTGGAGGGGGTGAGGAACAAATAGGTCCTCACAGGAACGATTTGTTCCTCACCCCCCGAGAGGCGTGATCGTTTCGCGTCCTTGCACGCCGCGCCGGACCGACCACCTCCCTCACCGGCGCAGTTCGCTGGTCCCACCAGGCGGCTCGCGGCAGCCCGGCGGGTCCGGGCCCCGGCCGCCCTTACCGGCGCAGTTCGCTGGTCCCACCAGGCGGCTCCCGGCAGCCCGGCGGGTCCGGGCCCCGGCCGCCCTCACCGGCGCAGTTCGCCGGCCCCGCTCAGCCGCCGGCGGCAGCCCGGCGCGCCTACGCCGGCCCCGACGCATCGTCGCCGGCCGCCACCAGCGCGTCGATCGCGCCAACGTGCGACCGCACCCGCTCGACCATCGATTCCAAGACGCCCCGCGCCGCCTCGATCCCCCCGGCGGCGTTGGTCAGGTGCAGCTTGATCCGCCGCACCTCCTCCAGCGCTCCCAGCGCCCGCTCGACCTCGGCCCGCAACGCCGGCGCATCCAACCCTTCGACGCCACCCTTGGCCATCAGCACGCGGGCCCGCGCGAGCGAGTACGCGACCTGCAGGGCCAACGACCCTTCGTCGGGATCGAAGACCACGAACAGCTTGTCGCCGCCCACCTCGCGCAGCGCCGGCGCCCGCGCCGGCAACTGCTCCTCGGACGGGACGACCCAGACGCCGTAGTCCGCCGCCCGCTGGGCCATCGCCTCCTCGAGCTCGGTCAATGCCTCCTTGCGCGACCGGCGCGAGTGCTTGGCCTCGAACACGATCCGCCCGCGCGGCGCGCCCGCGCAGCCGTCGATGTCCACGACGACGTCGCCCTTGCGCCCGCCGGCGCCGCGGAAGTCACCGACGGCGTCGCAGTCGTCGCCCATCCCGCGCGCGATCAGGTCCACGGCCTCGGCCACGGCCTCCTCGTACGGCCGCCCCTTGGCGGTCCCGCGCGCGGCCTCGGCGGCGAGCTCGGCGTCCTTCGAGCGCTCGGAGCGCAACGAGGCCAGCTCGACCTTCAAGGCCACCATCTGCTCGCGCATCGCCTCGAGCTGCACCTCCTGGCGCCCCGCGGCCTCACGCGCCGCACTCAGGTGCGCGGCCTTGAAGTCCGCAAGCGGGTTCGACCCGTCGGCGCTCGAGAACTGCCGCAGCAGGTCCTCGCGCATCCGCGCCGACTGCTCGAGCATGATCTGCCGCAGCTGGTGCTGGACCGCGACCGTCGAGCCGTCGCCGAACAGCCGCTGCAGCTCCTTGGCCAGCACGCCGTCCTCGGCGCCGAAGACCTCGTCGACCTTCGCGCCGAAGAACTCGGCCACGACCCGCGCCTTGTCGGTGAACGCGCCCTCGACCTCGCGCGTGACCTTCTCGAACTCGTTGCGGACGAACTCCGCGTCGAGCGCGTTCTGCTCGCGCTCCAGGACGCGCGCGCCGACCTCGATCGCGTCCTCGACGACGCGCACGGGGTTCTCGCCGGCTTCGATCCGGCGGTCGACGAACGCCGCCGTCGCCGGATCGTCGATGACGACGTTCTCGACGATCACCCGTCCCATCAGGACGTGAACGCGGGGATGGCGAAGTGGTGTGGCGGCCTCCACGTCTGAGGACGGTACGAGCCGCCCCCGACGGAATCAGCGCGCTTCGAAGCCGGAGAGGCCTTCCGGCTCCTCCTCGTGCACCTCGACCTTCGACACCGACGAGTGCCCCGGGTTCGCGCGCACGAACTCCACCAGCGCGTCGACCGCGTCCGGCTCGCCCTCGAAGACGGCCTCGACCGTCCCGTCGGCGGTGTTGCGCGCCCAGCCCGCGACGCCGCGCCGCTCGGCCTCCTGGCGCGTCGAGTCGCGGAAGAAGACTCCCTGCACCTGGCCATGGGCGATGACCCGCCTGCGCGTCGATGGCATGCCGATACGGTAGAGCGGATGTCGGCCTTGGCGGTCGAACTCGACGCCTGCGGCGGGGCCTCGGCGCCCCCGTCGGCCGCCGCGCGCCTGCGGGAGGTCTTGACCGACAGCTTGCGCACCGGCCGCGCCGAGCTGGCCAAGCCGCGCTCGGGCAAGGACGCGCCGGTCGAGGTGGCGATCGCAACCCAGCAGGATCTCCTGCTCGCCGCCATCCCTGCGGCCGCCGCCCTGCGCGCCGATCCCGACGCCGTCGCCGAGCGCGTGTGGCTGCTGGTCGCGGCCGCGGTCGGCACGCTGGTGGAGCTGGCCGAGCCCGGCCCGCCGTTCGGCCCGGACGACCTGAAGCTGCGCGCCGGCGAGCTGCCGGGCGGTTTCCTCGTCCTCGCCTATCCGACGGGCGGCTTCGAGGCCGACTTCGTCGAGCTCTACTTCGAGGAGGAGGCCGCGCCGATCGACCGGCTGCGAGCGCGCGCACTGGCGCTTCCGCCGGGCGTGATCGACGACGTCGAGCTGCGCGAGCCGATCGGGGCCCGACATCCGCTGCGGATCGCGGAGGCCGTCGCCCGGCTCGGCGGCAAGCCGGCAGGCGCGTTCGACGAGCTCGAGGACGCGGTGCTCGCCCTGCTCGGCTCCGGCGACGCCGTCGCGCGCCCGCACGAGGATCCCGACCCGGGGCTGCGGGCGGCGCGCCGGATCCTGCAGCGGCTCGACGGCATGGGCAAGTGGGGCGGCTATCACACCGAGTTCTCCCACCTCCCGCGCGGCTTCGCCGGCAACGACCGCGCGCTCGCCCAGAAGGTGGGGGAGGCGCTGCTCGAGGCCGGCCTGCTCGCCGAGAAGCCGAGCGTCGGCCAGCGCCACGTCTATCTCAACCCGCGCAAGGCGGCGGAGATCCACCGGCTGATCAAGACGGGCGAGATCCCACCGGGGATGCGGCTGCCGTCCAAATAGGAGAATCCGCGGGATGCTCGACACGATCGCCACGCAGGCCCAGACGAAGCTCCACACGCTCGTCACGCTCACGCGCGCGGGCATCGTGCACCCCGAGCGGCCGGACCGCCTGTGGCACACGGCGCGGGCGCTGCTGCGGTTCGGCACCACGCCCGCGGCGGGCTACACCGCGGCGGCGCGCAACTTCGGCGACGAGGCAGCGGTGATCGACGAGCTCGGGACGCTCACGTTCTCCGAGCTCGACCAGCGCACGAACGCGCTCGCGCACGGGCTCGGGGCGGATGGCATCCGCACCGGCGACCCGGTCGCGATCATGTGCCGCAACCACCGCGGCTGGGTCGAGGCGACGCTGGCCTGCTCGAAGCTCGGGGCCAACGCACTCTTCCTCAACACCGCGTTCAGCGGACCGCAGCTCACCGACGTCGCCAAGCGCGAGAAGCCGAAGGCGGTGATCTACGACCAGGAGTTCGCGGACGTGCTCAAGCAGGCGAGCGCGCGGCGCAAGCGCTACGTGGCGTGGGTCGAGGGCGACTCGCGCGACCCGCATCTCGAGGATCTGATCGACGCCGGCGACAGCTCGCCGCTCGACGCGCCGGCCGAGAAGGGCCGCGCGATCATCCTCACCTCGGGGACGACCGGCACGCCGAAGGGCGCGGCGCGCTCGATGCCCAAGACGATCGACCCGATCGCCGCGCTGCTGTCGGTGATCCCGCTGCGCGCTCGCGAGAAGACGATGATCGCCGCGCCGCTCTTTCATGCCTGGGGCTTCGCCCAGTGGGCGCTCGGGATCAGCCTCGCGTCGACGGTCGTGCTCAAGCGCAAGTTCGACGAGGAGGCGACGCTGTCGCTGACCGCCCAGCACGAGTGCAGCGCGCTCGTCGTGGTGCCGGTGATGCTGCAGCGCATCCTCGAGCTCGACGACGAGGTGCTCGACCGCTACGACCTCTCGAAGGTCCGCGCCGTGCCGGTTTCCGGCTCCGCCCTGCCGCGGACGGTCTCCGACCGCTGGATGGACCACTTCGGCGAGCACCTCTACAACCTCTACGGGTCGACGGAGGTGGCGTGGGCGACGATCGCCACGCCGAAGGACCTGCGCGCAGGCGCCCGGGACCGTGGGCAAGCCGCCGCGCGGCAGCGTCGTGAAGCTCTACGACGAGGACGACAAGCCGGTGCCGCATGGCGAGACGGGCCGGATCTTCGTCGGCAACGACGTCCAGTTCGAGGGCTACACGGGCGGCGGCAGCAAGGACGAGATCGACGGGCTGCTCTCCTCCGGCGATGTCGGCCACTTCGACGAGCACGGCCGCCTGTTCATCGACGGCCGCGACGACGACATGATCGTCTCCGGCGGGGAGAACGTGTTCCCGGCCGAGGTCGAGGAGCTCCTTCACGGCCACGAGAACGTCGCCGACGTGGCCGTGTTCGGCGTCGACGACGAGAAGTACGGCCAGCGGCTGCGCGCCGTGATCGTCAAGAAGGGCTCGTTGAGCGAGAAGCAGGTCAAGGACTACGTCAAGTCCAACCTCGCCGGCTACAAGGCGCCGCGCGACGTGGAGTTCGTCGACGAGCTGCCGCGGACTTCGACCGGCAAGGTGTTGAAGAGAGAGCTTCGCGATCCGTCCTAATGTGTTCGGTATGCCTCAGCGCACGGACACCTTCGATCTGTCGCGCCTCGGGCTCACCTCCGGCGAGGGCCGGCGCTTGGACGTCCACGTCCACGTCGATCCGTTCGATTACGGCGGCTCGCGCTACGCGGTCGTGCCGGAGCTCGTGCCCGTGCGCGTGGACGTCTCCCGCACCACCGGAAACGGCTGGGCGCTGCGCCTGCGCTTCGCCGCGACGCTGATCGGCCCGTGCATGCGCTGCCTCGAGGACGCGACGCCGGAGTACGCCGTCGACGCCTACGAGGTCCACCAGCCGGGCGGGGGCGACGAGCTCACGTCGCCGTATCTCGCCGACGAGCTCGACCTCGAGGCCTGGGCGCGCGATGCGCTCGCGCTCGCGCTCCCGGCCCAGATCACGTGTCGTGCGGACTGCGCGGGCCTGTGCCCGACCTGTGGCGCGAACCTCAACGAGGATCCCGACCATGCGCACGAGGCCGAGCCCGATCCGCGCTGGGCCAAGCTCTCCGAGCTCGAGTTCGACTAAGGCGATGCATCGCGGCAGCCGGCTTCGCCGGCGCCATGCGGCATCGCTAGGAGAATCGTTCGCGGATTCTCCAAGCCCGCTATCCTTCCGCGCCGACTATGGCCGTCCCCAAGCAGAAGCAGTCGCACGCGCGCACCGCGCAGCGACGGGCGCAGCACAAGATCACCGCTCCCGCGGTGAACGGCTGCCCGCAGTGCCGCCGGCCGCGCCGTCCGCACCGCGTATGCCCGCACTGTGGGTTCTACGCCGGTCGCGAAGTCGTGCACGTGCACGATCACGATCACGATCACGACCACTGATCGCATCACCGTCGCGGTAGACGTCAACGGGGCCGACAAAGGCCCGGTTGAGGTCGCTCGTGGGGCTGCTCGCGCTGCCGCGGGCGGCGTCCGCGTGCTCCTGTTCGGCCCGGCCGCGGAGATCGGCCCGGTCGCCGACGGCGTCTCGGTGATCGACGCGCCGGTCTCGATCGCCAAGGACCCCGATCCGGCGCGGGCGGTCAGGCGCACGCCGGAGTCCTCGATCGTGCGCGCGGTCGCCGCGGTCGCGGCGGGGGAGGCCGACGCGCTGGTCTCCGGCGGCTCGACCGGCGCGGCGCTGGCCGCGTCGCTGTTCAGCTTCAAGCGCGCGCGGGGCGTGCACCGGCCGGCGCTGGCGCTGCTCGTGCCGGTGCCGGGCAAGCCGTTCCTGCTGCTCGATGCCGGCGCCAACGTCGAGGTGCGGCCGGAGCATCTCGTGCAGTTCGCGCACATGGGGGCGGCGTTCATGGAGGCCGTCGGCGGCGTGACGTCGCCGCGGGTCGCGTTGCTGGCCAACGGCACCGAGGCCTCGAAGGGGACGGCGACCGTCGTCGAGGCGCACGGCGTGCTGGCGGGCTCGGAAGGGCTGAACTTCGTCGGCAACGTCGAGGGCTTCGCGATCGGGACCGGCGCCGCCGACGTGATCGTCGCCGACGGCTTCACCGGCAACGTCGCGCTGAAGGTGATGGAGGGCTCGTCGGCGGCGCTGCTCGGCGCCGTACGGTCGGCCGCGCTGTCGTCGCGGCGCGCGAAGCTCGGCGGGCTCCTGCTCCGGCCCGCCTTGCGCGGGCTGCGTGACGAGATCTCGCCCGAGGAGCAGGGCGGCGCGGTGCTGCTCGGGCTGCGTCGCCTGGCGGTCGTCCCGCACGGGTCTTTCGGTGCATTGGGATTCCAGCGCGCGATCGAGGTGGCGGCGCGCGGCGTGCGCGAGGACGTCGCCGGGCGCACGCATTCGCGGCTGGCGGCCGCGGGGGCGCTCAGGAAGGCGTCCGAAGCGGCGGCTAGCGTGCCCGGCGAGTCATGACCCGCGACGAAGTCCTCGAGCTGATCCGCGAGCACCTGGCCGACGAGCTGGAGCTCGATCCCGAGCGGATCCAGGAAACCACGCATTTCCGCGAGGATCTAGCGGCCGACTCGCTCGACCTCTACACGCTGGTGCAGGAGCTCGAGGACTCCTACGGCGTGAAGATGTCCGACGAGCAGGCCGCGCGCATCCATACGGTCGCCCAGGCGATCGACTTCGTGCTCGCCCACGACCCGTCGAGGCTCTGACCGCTGCGCAAGCTCCACGACCTGCTCGAGCGGCTGCCCGACGACCTCGCCCGGCAGTCGGTCACCCATTCGTCCTGGACGGAGCGGCGCTCGGAGTCCTACGAGCGGCTGGCCTTCCTCGGCGATTCGGTGCTCTCGCTCGCGGTCACGACGCATCTCTATCCCCGCCTGCAGCCCGACGCCTACGGCGCCGGGCGGCTGACGAAGATCCGCGCGCAGGCCGTCTCGGGGCGCTCCTGCCGGGCGGTCGCGGAGCGGCTCGGGCTGCCGGAGCGGCTGCGCAACGCGGCGCCGGCCTCGGTCGCCGGGCCGGCCACGGAGCAGCTCGCGCGCACCGAGCGGGTGCTGGCGTCGGTGATCGAGGCGGTGATCGGCGCGTGCTACCTGGAGTTCGGCTACCTGGAGGTCGCGGACGCGGTGGTCGAGGCGTTCACGCCCGAGATCGAGCGCGCGCTCGCGCTATCCGGCGGACTTCAAGTCGGCGCTGCAGGAGCGGCTCGCGCGCCGCGGGACGGTCGTCAGCTACGAGATCACCGCCGAGGAGGGCCCGCCGCACGAGCGGACCTTCGAGGTCGTCGCGATGGTCGACGGTTCCGAGCTCGCGCGTGGCGCGGGCCGCTCGAAGAAGGACGCCGAGCAGGCCGCCGCCGAGGCCGCCCTGGAAGCGCTGACGCCCTGACATGCACCTGAGCTCGATCACCCTGAAGGGCTTCAAGTCCTTCCCCGACCGGACACGGCTGACGTTCTCGCCGGGCGTGTCGGTGATCGTCGGGCCGAACGGCTCCGGCAAGTCCAACATCACCGACGCGGTGCTGTGGGCGCTCGGCGAGCAGTCGCCGCTGGCCGTCCGCGGGCAGTCGATGCAGGACGTCATCTTCGCCGGCGGCCACGGCGTCCAGGCCCGCGCCGAGGCCGAGGTCGAGGTCGTGCTGGACAACGCCTCCGGTGGGCTGGACCTGCCGGTCGGCGAGGTCTCGATCCTCCGTCGGCTGAATCGTGCCGGCGAGGGCGAGTACCGCGTCAACGGGGCGCGCTGCCGGCTCGCGGACGTGATCGAGATCCTCTCGGACACCGGCCTGGGCAAGGAGATGCACTCGGTCGTCTCGCAGGGCCGCGTCGAGGCGATCGTGACCTCCAAGCCGCGTGACCGGCGGATGCTGATCGAGGAGGCCGCGGGGCTGGGCAAGCACCGCAAGCGGCGCCGCCGCGCGCAGCTCAAGCTCGAGCGCACGCAGGACAACCTCGATCGCGCCCTGGACGTCGAGCGCGAGGCGCGCACGCGGCTGCGGCCTTTGAAGCGCCAGGCCGAGGCGGCCGAGCTGCACGCGCGGCTGGAGCGCCAGATGGACGAGGCGCGCTGGACGCTGGCCCGTGATGGCGCCCGCGTCGCCCGCGCGGCGTTGTCGGCCGCCGAGGACGCGGCGGCCGCGGCACGCGCGGCGGCGGCGGCGACCGAGGCCGAGCTGACCGCGGTGGCGCAGCGCCGGGAGGAGGCCGAGGAGGCGCTGTCGTCGCGCAGCTCGGAGCGCGAGGCTCTGTCCTCGCGGTTCTATTCGGCGCGCTCGTCGGCCGAGCGGATCGCGATGCGGCTCGACGCCGCCCAGCGCACCGCTGCGGAGCTGGCGGAGCGGGCAGCGCGTCGCCGGGTTTCGATCGAACGGCTGGAGGCCGACGCTGAGGCCGACACGGGCGACGACGGCGCGGCCGAGCGGATCGCGGCGCTCGAGACCGAGCTCGCCCAGCTCGCCGAGGACTACCGGACGCGGCTGGAGCGCGAGCTCGCCGAGCTCGAGCAGCGCCGCGAGGCCGCCGGCGCCCTGGTGGCCGACGCGCGACCGCGGCGGCGGGCGCCGCCGCCGCGCGTCGCAGCGCCGGCGAGGCCGCCGCCGAAGCCGTGCGCAAGTCCCGCCGGGAGCTCGAGACCGCCGCCGAGAAGGCCCGGCGCGAATCCGCCCGCGTCGGGGCCGAGCTGGCCAAGGTCAACCAGTTCCTGCGCGCCAACGCCGGCGCCCCGGGCGGCGCGACCGCGCTCGCCGACATCCTCTCCGCCGCCCCGGGCTACGAGCTCGCCCTCGCCGCCGCGATGGGCAGCCGCTTCCGCGCCGCCGTCGCCCCAGACCTCACCGCCGCGTCCGCCCTGCTGGCGAAGGCCGGCAGCGACGGGGCGGCGGCCCTGATCGTCCCGGAAGCGCACCCCGGCCACGTCGTCGTCGCGCGCCGCGGCGTCGTCGCCCGCCGCCAGCGCGGGAGTCGCCGGCCGCGACCTCGCCGCCCGCCGCCGCTGCCGCGTGGACTCGCCGGCCGCCACGTCCGCCGCCCTCGCCGCCCGCCGCCGCGTCATCGCCGGCCGCCGTCGCGGCGCTGCCCGCCACCACGCCTCGCGCGCCTGCGCTCTCCATCACCGAGGCGGCCATGCCGCTCCCGCGCATCCCCGCGTTTCCCGGCTCGACATCCTTCCCGGTCGCCGAACCGGCGCCGACCGCACCGGCATCGCCTGCCACGGCCGAGCCGCTCGCCGCGCACGTCACCGCGACCGGCGACGCCGCCGCATGCCGCCTCGCCGCGGCGGTGCTCGCCGACGTCTGGGTGGTCGAGTCCGTCGACGGCCTCGACCCGGCGTTCAGCGGCATCGCCGTGACCAAGGAGGGACGCGTGTGGTCGCCGGCCACGCGCGAGCTCCGCCAGGTCGCCCCCGGCGGCGCCGACCGCGTGCTTGCCGAGCGCAACCGGCGCGATGCCCTCGTCCAGGACGTCGAGCGCGCCGCGCAGGCCGAGCGCGCCGCGCAGGCCGAGGTCGAGCGCGCCCAGGCCGAGGTCGCCGAGGCCGACGCCGCCCGCGACGCCATCGACCGCGAGGCCCGTGCCGCCGCGCGCGCCCGCGACGAGGCGGCCGAGGCCGAGCGCCACGCCCGCTGGGTCATCCAGCAGCGCCGCGCCGCGCCCGACGAGGGGCCGAGCGCCGAGCGCCGCGCCCAGCTCGAGAACGCGATCCGGACCGAGCAGCGCCTCGCCGAGCGCGCCGACCGCGAACGCCGCGAGCGCGCGCGGCGGCTCGAGCACGAACGCGGCCGGCTCGAGCGCGACGAACACCTGCAGCCCAACGCCGCACGGCTCGTCGCCGCCCTTGACGGGGCCGGCGCCGTCATCCGGACCCGCGTCGAGGCACTCGAGGCCGAGCTGAGCGCCGACCGCGCCGCGGCCGACAAGCTCGCGGCCGAGCTCAGGGAGTGCGCCGCCGAGGAGTCCCGCGTCCACGCCCGCCTCAAGCAGCGCGGCGAGGAGGTCACACGCGGCGAGGTCCGCGCGCAGCAGGCGCGCGATCATGCCGAGGACGCCACCCAGGAGCTCACCCGCCTCGCCGACAAGCTGGGCCTCGAGCCGGAGCCGTCCGACGCGCCGCTCCCCGACGGCGAGCACGCGACGCTCACGACCCGCATCGAACGCCTGCAGCGCCGCCGCGAGCAGCTCGGCCCGGTCAACCCGCTCGCGCAGGACGAGTACCAGGAGGCGCTCGAGCACGTCCAGGAGCTCGAACGCCAGCGCGAGGACCTCGAGACCGCGCTGCGAGAGCTGCAGAGCCTGATCAAGGACACCGACCGCCGCATCAAGGAGGCCTTCGAGGAGACCTTCGAGGCCGCGGCCAAGAACTTCGAGGAGGTCGTCGGCCACCTCTTCCCGGGCGGCCGCGGCAGCCTGCGGCTCGTCCGCGAGGACGCCGGGCCACGCCCGGTACTGGGCGGCGCCGAGGCCGAGGAGGAGCCCGACGAGGACGAGGACGCGCCGGAGGACAATCTCGGCGTCGAGATCGAGATCACGCCCGCCGGCAAGTCCACGAAGCGCCTGACGCTGCTCTCGGGCGGCGAGAAGTCACTGACGGCGCTCGCGTTCCTGTTCGCGGTCTTCCTCGCCCGCCCGTGCCCGTTCTACATCCTCGACGAGGTCGAGGCCGCGCTCGACGACCTCAACATCGACCGCTTCCTCAAGGTGCTGCGCTCGTTCTCGGACCGCGCGCAGTTCATCGTCGTCACGCATCAGAAGCGCACGATGGAGGCCGCCGACTCGCTCTACGGCGTCTCGATGGCCGGCAACGGCGTCTCGAAGGTGATCTCGCGCCGCCTGCCGCGCGCCGTGGAGGACGCCGCGGCATGAACGACACGGCGGTCAGCGACTCCTCGGCGGTCGCCGGCTCGCTTGCCGTCGCCTCATCGGTCGCGGTGGCCGGCTCGATCGGCGTGGTCGGCGCGGCCGGCGTCGCCGGCTCGGCGGGCGTCGCGGGAGCCTCAGCCGTCGTGGGCAGCGCCGGCGTCACCGGCAGCTCGGCCGTGGTGGGCAGCGCGGGCGTCTCGCTCAGCCTCGGCGTGATCGGCAGCGCCGGCATCATCGGTGGCATCGGCAACGTCGGCTGCGCCGCGTGCGTCGGATGCATCGGCTGCGTCAACTGCACGGGCTGCGTCGGCTGCATCGGCTGCGTCGGCCTCACCGGCGCGGTCGGCAAGATCGGCGTGCACGCGTGACGATCCGCCGCGCGGTCCCGAACCTGCTCTCCGGCGACCTCGAGGCCACGCGCGCCTTCTACGCCGGCTTTCTCGGTTTCGACGTCGCGATGGACGAGCCCGGCTTCATGATGTTCGCCTCGCCCAGCAACCGCACGGCGCAGATCACGGTCGCCGACCGCCACACCCCCGGTCTCGACCGCGGGGTCTCGGAGGCCAACGTCTCAGTCGAGGTCGCCGACGTCGACGCGCTCCACGAGAAGGCCGTAGAGCTCGGCCTGGAGATCGTCTACCCGCTCACCGACGAGCCGTGGGGCATCCGCCGGTTCTTCGTCCGCGACCCGGACGGGACCGTCATCAACGTCGCGCAGCACGCTTAGAAGATCGCGACCAGCAGCGCCGCCAGCGCGACCAGCGCGGCGATCAGCATGGCCGTCACCGCGACCGCGACGCCGATCCCCACGCGCACCAGCGTCCGTCTGGTCTGGTGTGCGCGCACCGGCAGTCGCCGCTCGAACACGTACAGCAGCAGCGCGCCGAGCACGCCGGCGCCGTACTGCAGCCGCTCGGCCTCGCTCACCCGCGTGCGCCAGCGGGCGGCCATCTCGCGCGCCTCGCGGCGCTTGCGGACGGCATGACGCGGGAGCCGATCCAGCCGGCGCTCCCAGTAGGTGAGCGATTCGCGGGCCTCGACGAGGGCGGACACCCCTTCGAGGATATCCTGCCCCGTCCGCTATGGCTCGCGACTGGTACGACCTCTTCCTCACCGACCACGGCGCCCCCGTCCAGGCGCCGTCGGAGCCCGAGCGCGAGGAGAAGCGCCGCGGCTTCTTCCGCCGGATCCGCGAGAACATGCGCAAGACGCGCGAGGCGCTCACGGCCGAGGTCCAGGCCACGCTGTTCGAGGGCGACCTCGACGAGCAGACCTGGGAGCGCCTCGAGGAGGCGCTGATCTACGCCGACGTCGGCGCCACGACGACGGCGCAGGTCGTCGAGGAGCTCGAGCGCGAGGCCGAGGACGGGACGCTGGTCGGCGGTGAAGCCCTCACGGGCCGGCTCGCCGAACTGCTGGCCGAGCTCGCCCGCACCGGCGACGACAAGATCGACCTGCGGCCGGACCCGACCGTGATCCTGGTCGTCGGCGTCAACGGCACGGGCAAGACGACCACGATCGGCAAGCTCGCGTGGCACCTGCGCAACACGCTCGACCGCCAGGTGGTGATCGGCGCGGCCGACACGTTCCGCGCCGCCGCCGTCGAGCAGCTCGAGCGCTGGGGCGAGCGCGCCGGCGTCGACGTCGTCAAGGGCCCCGAGGGCTCCGACCCCGGCGCGGTGGCCTTCGACGCGATCGCCCGCGGCCGCGAGCGCGGCGCCGACGTGATCATCATCGACACCGCCGGCCGCCTGCACACGCAGACCAACCTGATGGAGGAGCTCTCGAAGGTCCGGCGGGTGATCCAGAAGCAGATGCCCGAGGCACCGCACGAGACGCTCATGACCGTCGACGCCACCACGGGCCAGAACGGCGTCCGCCAGGCCAAGCTGTTCGGCGAGGCCGTCGACGTCACCGGCATCATCCTCACGAAGCTGGACGGGACGGCGAAGGGCGGGATCGCGCTGGCGATCGCCAACGAGCTCGGGATTCCCGTCAAGCTGATCGGCATCGGCGAGCAGCTCGAGGACCTGCGGCCGTTCGACGCCGACGACTTCGCGCGCGCCCTGCTGACCGCGTAACGCGCCCGCGTCCAGCGGATACGATCGAAGTCAACGATGGATCCCTGGGTGCTCTGGCTGATCGCCGCAGTGATTCTCGCCATTGGTGAGATTGTCTCCATGGGTCTGTTCCTGGCGCCGTTCGCGGCCGGCGCGGCCGTCGCGGCGGTGCTGTCGGCGATGGGCGCGGGAGCGATCGTCGAGTGGGCCGCGTTCCTCGTCGTCTCGGTGATCCTGCTCGCCGCGCTGCGGCCGGTCGCCCGCGAGCACCAGCGCACGCGCGGGCGGATCAGGACCGGCACGGCCGCGCTGGTCGGCCAGACCGCGACTGGTCGTCGAGCGCATCGCCAACGACGAGGGCGTCGGCTGCGTGCGGCTCGACGGCGAGATCTGGACCGCGCGGGCCTACGACGACGACGAAGTGATCGAGCCGGGCACGCGCGTCCACGTGCTCGAGATCCGGGGCGCGACCGCGCTCGTGACCCAATGAGGGAGAACGCATGACCGCCGGCCTGATCGCCCTGATCGTCCTCGCCGTGTTCGTCTTCATCTTCGCCGCGATGGCCGTCCGGATCGTGCCGCAGGCACGGGCGGGGATCGTCGAGCGGCTGGGGCGCTACGCGCGGACGCTCGAGCCGGGGCTGACGCTGATCGTGCCGTTCATCGACCGCGTCAAGCCGCTGATCGACCTGCGCGAGCAGGTGGTCTCGTTCCCGCCCCAGCCCGTGATCACCGAGGACAACCTGGTCGTCGGGATCGACACCGTCATCTACTTCACGGTCACGGATGCGCGGGCGGCGACCTACGAGGTCGCGAACCCGCTGCAGGCGATCGAGCAGCTGACGGTCACGACGCTGCGCAACGTGATCGGCGGCATGACGCTCGAGGAGACGCTGACCTCGCGCGACAGCGTCAACAACCAGCTGCGCTCGGTGCTCGACGAGGCGACGGGCCGCTGGGGCATCCGCGTCAACCGCGTCGAGCTGAAGTCGGTCGAGCCGCCGCGCACCGTCCAGGAGGCGATGGAGAAGCAGATGCGCGCCGAGCGTGACCGGCGCGCGACGATCCTCACCGCCGAGGGCGTCAAGCAGTCCCAGATCCTGACCGCGGAGGGCGAGAAGCAGTCCGCCGTCCTGCGCGCCGAGGGCCAGCGCACGGCGGCGATCCTCAAGGCCGAGGGCGAGGCGAAGGCGATCGAGACCGTCTTCGGCGCGATCCACGACGGCGCGCCCGACCAGGCGCTGCTCTCCTACCAGTACCTGCAGATGCTGCCGGAGCTGGCCAAGGGCCAGGCGAACAAGGTCTTCGTGATCCCGTCGGAGTTCTCCCAGGCGCTGTCGAACCTCGCCGGGCGCTTCGCCGAGGGCGTCCCCGAGCGCGCGCAGCCGAAGGAGCGTACGCAACGCTCCGAGGAGATCGACGCCCGCGCCGCCGCCGACGCCGCGGAGGCCGAGCGGGCCGCCCGCCAGGCCAGCAGCGAGGCCCAGAGCGCGTCCACCCCGGGCGTGCCGCGCGAGCTCAGCCCGCCGCCGCCCGAACCCGACTTCGCCAAGCCGGATCTCTCCAAGCGCGAACCGGCCAGCGGCTCTCAGCGCCGTCGGAACCGAGTGACGTCTCGCGGCTGGTGCAGTAGGGCGCAGCGTCTGCCCTGCATGAGCGCGATGGACCGTCAGCCAACTGCTGCGCGGGGTGCTCGACGCCGCGGTGCTCGCGGTCGTCGCCGAGCAGGACGGCTACGGCTACGACGTCGTGCGCCGGCTGCGCGCCGCGGGGCTGACCGAGCTCGCCGACGCGTCCGTCTACGGCACGCTGCGGCGGCTGCACAAGGGCGGGGCGCTGACGTCGTTCGTCGTCGCCTCCGCGACCGGGCCGCACCGGCGCTACTACGCCATCACCGAGCACGGCCAGCAGCAGCTCGCCGAGCAGCGCGAGACGTGGGCCGAGTTCAGCGGCCGCGCTCAGCGCGCTGCTCGAGGTCAGGCCCCGAAGCTCTTCATCGCCTTGATCCGGTTGTCGGCGTCGAGCGCCGCGACCTTGTAGGACTCCGCGAACGTCGGGTAGTTGAAGACGGCGGTCACGAGGAAGTCGAGCCCGCCGGCGCCCGCGGCCATCACCGCCTGGCCGATGTGCACGAGGTCGGTCGCGCCCGGTGCCGAGCACGTGCACGCCGAGGATCGACCGGTCCTCGACCGACACGAGCAGCTTCAGGATCCCGTCGCGGTCGCCGGACATCACGCCGCGCGCGAGCTCGCTCCAGCGCGCGATCCCGGCCACGTAGGGCACGGCCTCGTCGGTCAGCTGTTCCTCGGTGCGGCCGACCAGCGCCAGTTCGGGGATCGCGTAGACGCCCTGACGGGATCAGGTCCGGGAGTTGCGCGACCGGCTGGTCGAAGGCGTGCAGCGCGGCGATCCGGCCCTGCTCCATCGCCGTCGCCGCCAGCCCGGCGCCGCCGGAGCAGTCGCCGACGGCGAAGATGTGCTCGACCGCGGTGCGGTAGCTCTCGTCGACCGGGATCCGCCCGCGCTTGTCGGGCTCGAGCCCGGCGCTGGCCAGCCCGAGCTTCTCCGTGTCGCCCTGGCGGCCGGTGGCGTAGAGCACCGTCTCGGAGACGATCTCCTTGCCCGAGTCGAGCTTCAGCCGCGCGCCGCGGCCCTTCAGCGCCTCGACCGCCTCGACCTTCTCGCGCAGCCGGAAGGTCACGTTGCGCCGCCGCAGCAGGTACTGGAAGGCCTCGCCGATCTCGCCGTCGAGGAAGGCCAGCACGCGGTCGCGCTGATCGACGACGGTCACCTTCGTCCCGAGCGCCCCGAACATCGACGCGTACTCGACGCCGATCACGCCCGCGCCCACCACGGTCATCGTCCGGGGCACGCGCGACTCGAGCTTCAGCAGGCCGTCGGAGTCGATGATCGTGCGGTCGTCGAACTCGACCGACTTCGGCCGCGCCGGCCGCGTGCCGACCGCGATCACGATCCGGTCCGCCCGGATCGGCTCGTCCGAGCCGTCGATCCGCACCGTGTGGTCGTCCTCGAAGACCGCGTCGCCGGGCAGCAGCCCGACGTGGTTGCGCCGGAACTGCTCGCGCGTGATCGCGGTCTCGGTCGCCACGACCGCCGCGGCGCGGTCGAGCAGCTGCTGGATCGCCTGGCGCTCGGACTCCTCGATCCGCGTCGGGTCGAGGACGTCCAGCGGACGCGTGGCGAGCTGCTCCAGGGTGGCCTGGCGCAGGGTCTTCGAGGGGATCGTCCCGGTATGGATCGAGACGCCGCCGAGGCGGTTACGGCGCTCGGCGACGGCGACACGCTTGCCGAGCTTGGCTGCTTGGATGGCGGCGCGCTGGCCGCCGGGACCCGAGCCGATGACGAGAAGATCGAGCTCCACGGCTGCGAAGTCTCCCTGAAGCCGGGGTCCGCGGGTCTGGACCCTGGGTACAGTCTCACGTCACATGTTCGATTCGCTCTCGGAGAAGCTGCAGGGAACGCTCGCGGGGGTCCGCCAGCGCGGCGCCCTGACCGAGGACGACATCAACAAGGCGATGCGCGAGATCCGGCTCGCGCTGCTCGAGGCCGACGTCAACTTCAAGGTCGTCAAGCAGTTCACGTCGTCGGTCAAGGAGCGCGCGCTCGGGATCGAGGTCACCAAGCAGCTCAACCCGGGCCAGCAGGTGATCAAGATCGTCAACGACGAGCTGACCTCGCTGATGGGCGGGGCATCGGCCGGGATCACGTTCTCGCCGCGGCCGCCGACGGTGATCCTGATGGCCGGCCTGCAGGGCTCGGGCAAGACGACCGCGACGGCCAAGCTGGCGAAGCTCCTGAGCGAGCAGAACAACTCGTCCGTCGCCGTCGCCGCCTGCGACGTCTACCGCCCGGCGGCCGTCGAGCAGCTGATCAAGGTCGGCGCGCAGGCGGGCGCCACCGTCTACGAGCAGGGCACGGATCGCGACCCGGTCGACATCGCGGGCTGGGCGCTGGATCAGGCCAAGCGCGACGGCAAGGACGTCCTGATCGTCGACACGAGCGGCCGCCTGCACGTCGACGAGGCGCTGATGGCAGGAGCTCGCGAACATCAAGAAGCGAGTCAGGCCGCACGTCGTGCTGCTGGTCGTCGACGCCATGACCGGCCAGGACGCGGTCAACGTCGCCGAGCAGTTCGCCGAGGTCGCGCAGTTCGACGGCGTCGATCCTCTCCAAGCTCGACGGCGATGCCCGCGGCGGCGCCGCCCTGAGCGTCAAGGCCGTCACCGGCAAGCCGATCCTGTTCGCCTCCACGGGCGAGAAGCTGGGCGACTTCGAGCGCTTCCACCCCGACCGGATGGCCCAGCGGATCCTCGGCATGGGCGACGTCCTGTCGTTCATCGAGAAGGCCGAGCAGCAGGTCGACGAGGACGAGGCCAAGGAGCTCGAGCGCAAGCTGCGCAAGAACCAGTTCACGCTCGAGGACTTCCTCGACCAGCTCAAGAAGATCCGCCGGATGGGGCCGCTGACCTCGCTGCTCGGGATGATCCCCGGGCCTCGCCGGCCACCAGCTCTCGAAGATGAACGTCGACGAGAAGGAGCTCGACCGCGTCGAGGCCATCGTGCTGTCGATGACGCCCTACGAGCGCCGCCACCCCGAGCTGATCAAGGGCTCGCGGCGGCTGCGGATCGCCAAGGGCTCGGGCACGACCGTCCAGCAGGTCAACCAGCTGGTCAAGCAGTTCGACCAGATGCGCAAGATGATGCGCGGGATCCAGCAGGGCAAGATGCCGGATCTCGGGCAGATCATGCGCCAGCGCGCCGCTCCGACATCCCTGATCCGCTATCCTGCCGCGCCGTTATGGCAGTCAGCATGCGACTCACCCGCGTCGGCGGGAAGAAGGACCCCCAGTGGCGGGTGGTCGTCGCCGACCGCCGCTCCCCGCGGGACGGTCGGTTCATCGAGACGATCGGGCGGTACAACCCGCAGACCGATCCGTCGACCATCGTGCTCAACGAGGAGCGGATCCGCTACTGGCTCAGCAAGGGCGCCCAGCCCTCCGAGCCGGTTCAGAAGCTCCTCAAGACGCAGGGCATTCAGGGCTAGCGCTTGCGCGAGCTGCTCGAGTACCTCGCGCGGCTTCTCGTCGACCACCCCGAAAAGGTGAAGGTCGAGGAGTACGAGGAGGACGACGGCACGCTCGTGCTCGAACTCTCGGTGGACGAGGATGACTACGGACAGGTCATCGGACGCGGGGGACGCACCGCCCAGGCCCTCCGCACGGTCGTCAAGGCCGCCGCGGTCAAGGACAACCGGCGCGTCCTCGTCGACATCGTCGAGTGACGGCCTGCGGGTCGGCCGCGTCGGCCGCCCGCACGGTCTCGACGGCTCGTTCTACGTCGCCGAGCCCGCGCCGGAGCTGCCGGGCGCCGACGGCGTCGTCTTCGTCCGGCGCGCGGCGGATCGTGCGCCGCGCCGGCACGTCCGAGAGGCCGATCCTGCGGCTCGAGGGCTCGACCACGCGCGAGGACGCCGAGGCGCTGCGCGGTATCGAGCTGACGATCCCGCGCGCGGACGACATGCTCGACGAGGACGAGTATCTGGGCGCGCGACCTCGAGGGCTGCGCGGTCGTCGACGGCGACGTCGTCGGTCGGGTTCGTGCGGCGCATGAGCGCGCTGCCGAGCGTCGAGGTGCTGGAGGTCGACCGCGCGGACGGCTCGGAGCTGCTCGTGCCGCTCGTGCGCGACTGCATCCGCTCGATCGACCTCGAGGCGCGCCGGATCGACATCGACCTGGACTTCCTCGGTGAAGGCTGACGTCTTCACGCTGTTCCCGCAGTGGTTCGAGTGGTTCCGGACGCAGCGGCACGTCGAGAACGCGCTGGCGCTCGGGCACACGGTCGAGGCCGTCGATTTCCGCGTCGTCGACGCCGCTGAAGTGGGGCCAGGTCGACGACACGCCGTTCGGCGGCGGCGCGGGCATGGTCCTGCGCGTGGACGTGATGGAGGCCGCGCTGCGGGCGCGCTACGGCGTCGATCCGGTCGAGTTGCGCTCGCACGCGGCGCGTGATCGCGCTTGACGCCGACCGGCCGCCTGCTCGACGACGCGCTCGCGTCCGAGCTGGCGTCGTGTGAGGCGCTGACGCTGTTGTGCGGCCGCTACGAGGGCTTCGACGAGCGCATCCTCGAGCACTTCGTCACCGAGCAGGTCTCGATCGGGCGCTACGTGATCGCCGGCGGCGAGCTGGCCGCGATGGTGGTGCTCGACGCCGTGCTGCGCAAGCTGCCGGGCGTGCTGGGCGACGATGCCTCGGCGGTCGAGGAGTCGTTCTCGGAGGCGCTCGGAGGGCGCACCGGAGTACCCGCACTACACGCGGCCCGCGGAGTGGCGCGGCTGGGCCGTTCCCGAGTCCTGCTGTCCGGCCACCACGCGCGCGTCGATGAGTGGCGGCGCGAGCAATCACGGCGGCGCGCCGAGGGTCCGCTACCATGATCGACCGCCCGCGAGGCAGATCTTCGCGAGCGTCCTTCGCGACCCCAACTTCGCTATGAGCACCGTAATCGACTCCCTCGAGCGCACGCAGCTGCGCCGCGTCCCCCGCTTCCGGAGCCGGGGATCGCGTCAAGGTCCACTTCCAGGTCATCGAGGGCACGCGGCGCCGCACGCAGGTCTTCGAGGGCGTGGTCATCAAGCGCCAGGGCGAGGGGGTGCGCGAGACCTTCACGGTTCGCAAGCAGTCCTTCGGCGTCGGCGTGGAGCGCACGTTCCCCGTGCACTCGCCGAAGATCGAGAAGATCGAGGTCGCGGCCCGCGGCGACGTCCGGCGCGCGAAGCTCTACTACCTGCGCGGCCGTGTCGGCAAGCGCGCCCGCGTGCGCGAGCGCCGCTACACCGGTCCGGAGGAGATCGTCGAGCGCGGCCTGCTGTACGACCCCGCGACCGAGGCGGCGGCTCAGGCCGACGCCGAGGTGCCCGGTGAGGCCGTCGACGAGCAGGCGCTCGCCGAGGCCGAGGCCGCCGAGACCCAGGCGTCGGTGGACGCCGAGGTGGCGGCCGCCGGTGACGAAAAAACCGCCGGTTAGGGAGTACAAGGGCGTGGCGACCAAGAAGGGGTCGTCCTCGGCCTCGGGCTCGCTGCTCGAACTGGTCCTGATCGTCGCGGTCGCCCTCGGTCTCGCGCTCGGCATCCAGGCGTTCCTGGTCAAGCCGTACCGGATTCCGAGCGAGTCGATGGTCCCGACGCTCGCAGATCGGCCAGCGCGTGCTCGTCAACCGGATCGGCGAGCGCTTCACGACGCCCGACGTCGGCGACGTCGTCGTCTTCCACCCGCCGGCCGGCGCCGAGCAGGACAACACCTGCGGCTCCGGCCCGCCGCCGGCCGGGCCAGGCCTGCGACCAGCCGACCGCCGACCGCGCGGACGTCAACTTCATCAAGCGGGTCGTCGCCGGGCCCGGGGACCGCTTGCGGATCGAGGACGGCCGCGTGATCCGCAACGGCAAATCGGTCGACGAGCCGTACGCGCAGCCGTGCGAGAGCACCGAGGGGTGTGATTTTCCGACCGAGATCACGATTCCGGCCGGTCACTACTTCATGATGGGCGACAACCGTGGCTCCTCTGACGACAGCCGGTTCTGGGGACCAGTCCCAGAAAAATGGATCATCGGCCAGGCCTTTGCCACCTACTGGCCGCCGAGCCGGATCGGGCTCCTCTAAGCGACCGTCGGGCTCGCGCCTGTTCCGGTTCGACCGCGGGCTCGGCTACCGGTTCGTCGCCGGCGCCGACGAGGCGGGCCGCGGCTGCCTCGCCGGCCCGCTGGTGGCGGCCGCCGTGCTGTTCGACTACGAGAAGCTCTCGCTGTCGGACCGCCGCTCGCTGAGCGCGTTGAACGACTCCAAGCAGCACACGCTGGAGATGCGCGAGCTCTTGTACCCGCGCGTCCTGCGGGCCGCGGCCCGGGTCGCGGTGACCTCGCGCTGCGTGCGCGGGATCGACGAGCGCGGGCTGCACAAGACGAACCTGGCGGCGCTCTCGGACACGCTGCGCCGGGTCGGGGTCTCCGGCGGGATCTGCCTCTCCGACGGCTTCCCGGTCCCGGCCGACGGGCTTCGAGCAGCGCCATGTCGTCGGCGGCGACGCCACCTCGGCGGCGATCGCGGCGGCCTCGGTGATCGCCAAGGTCACGCGTGATCGCTTCATGCAGCGGATGGAGGAGCGCTACCCGGGCTGGGAGTTCGCCGCCCACGTCGGATACTCCACGCCGGAGCACCGCGCCGCGATCGAGAAGCTCGGCGTCTCGCCGCTGCACCGGCTGTCGTTTCAGTCGATGGCGTACCAGCAGCTCGCGCTGTAGTCGTAGCGTCCCGCGGCCTGCTTCGCCGCAACCCTTTCGCCGTGCGCTCCCGAGCGGCTGCCTCGGTGCTGCTCACGGGGTGCAGCAATCTCCCTGCGCCAGGCGAGGGTAGATTGCCGCACCCCGTTGTCCGGACTGGCACCCTGTTCCGATGGCCACGTTCGTTCTCGTCCACGGCGCCTGGCACGGCGGCTGGTGCTGGCGCGATGTGGCGGCCGCGCTGCGCGCCGACGGCCACGACGTCTCGCGCCGACCCTTTCCGGGGTCGCTGAGCGCGCGCACCTCGCGCCGCACGTCGATCTCTCGACGCACGTCGGCGAGCTTGCCGCGCTGCTGTCGTTCGAGGATGTCCGCGACGGCGTCTTGGTCGGCCACAGCTACGCCGGCCTCGTGGTCGCCGGCGCCGCGGCCCGGGCGTCCGAGCGGCTCTCACGGCTCGTCTACCTCGACGCGTTCGTCGCCGACGCCGGGACAGTCGATGTTCGACCTGCTGCGGCCCGAGCGGCGTGCGGTCTATGAGTCGACGGCGACCGACGGCCTGATCCCCTCACCGTCGCCCGACGTGTTCGGCATCACCGATCCAGCGCTCGCAGCCTGGACGGCCGAGCGCCTGACGCCGCAGCCGCTGGCGACCTGGACCGAGCCGCTCGCGCGGCACGTCCGCACTCCCGACCTCGTACATCCGCTGCACCGAGGGCCCGCTCGTGCCGAGCTTCGAACGTTTCGCGGCACGCTTCGAGGGCGAGGCCCTCGAGATCGAGACCGGGCATGACGCGATGATCACGAGCCCGGCCGACCTGGCCACGCTCCTCGCGCGGTAATCCCGTCACACAATTGGCACAGTTTCGGCACAAACGCGTGTAGAGCCGTAGTCGGCCGCGGCCATAGCGTCGCCGCCCATGACAGACGTCCGGCACACGGCGGGGCAGCAAGGCGAGGAACTGGCGGCCCAGCACTTCCGACGCCTTGGATTCGAGATCCTCGCCCGCAACCACCGGACGCGCTTCGGTGAGCTCGACCTCGTCGCCTACGACGGCGAGACCCTCGTCTTCGCCGAGGTCAAGACCCGCCGCGTCCGGCACCCGCGAACCGTGGGAGAACCTCCACGAGCGCAAGCGCTCGCAGGTGCGGCGAATGGCGATCGCCTGGCTCACCGAGGGCAGCGACCGCCCCTACGGCGCCCAGCTGCGCTTCGACGGCATCGCCGTCCTGATCGACGCCAACGGCGAGCTCATCCGCCTCGACCACCTCGAGGCGGCGTTCTGATGCCGCGCCGCACCCTTCGACCGCCGACGGTCAATACGTCTCGTCGCGCTTGCGCAAACGGGCAGCGTCACTTGAGGCACAGCGCGTACCTGGTCATCCTTGTCGCAGGCGTGTGTGCGGGTCTGGCGTTGCCGTCCGCGGCGCATGCGGCGTCGAACCCCGAGCCGATCCCGGGCTTCGTTCAGACGCTGGAGAAACGCCCCGGTTGGGCACTTTGCTACGTCAAGGATACGCCGATGAAAGCCTTCTACTGCCCGGTGTACCCGAAGGGCTCGAACCTGGCCGTGCAGATGGGCTGGTATGACGTGGCCAAGTGCGCCGCTGGTATCGGCCTGTTCATTGCCGGTAACGTGGTTGCCGCGCTCAAGATCAAGAAGGCTGGCGGAGTGTGGAAGGCGGCGAGGAAGATATTCAGGAAGGAACACGGCGAAACCAGTGCCGAGCGTCGCGAGCGGGTCACGGAAGCGGTCTACGCGATCTTCGGAGAGCTGACCGGCGTTACGGCGGTGATCACGGCATGTGGCGGCTAGCCCTCTACAGCGGTCTAGTCGGCGCAGTGGTCTTCTGGGCCTTCTTGCTGACCGGTCACGGAGAGAACACGGAGTTGTTCGGCGTGCTCGCGTTCGCGCTGATCATCTTGGGCCTGATCAGCAAGCCGAGGCCAGCAGCAGTCTCGTCGCAGGAAGCCGCCGCCCTCTTGCCGGTGTCGAACGACGTGAAGACCTGACTAACTGAGCGGCGCCGGGATGGGCTCCTACTGATGAGGTAGACGGCCCCTGGCGTCACTCGCCTCGTCGCCCCGACCCTGCGCTTCAAGTCGTCCGGAATCGGCTCATGACCGGGAACTTCTGCGGCCGGGTCCATGCGGCCTCAGGTGTACTTCCCGATGCCGCGACGCCCGACGCCCGACTGCCGTTGTGAGCGAGGCGAAGGCGCTTCTCGGCCGCTGGAATCGCGCGCCGGCCCTGGCGCGTCACGGTGATCGCGGGCAATGAAAGAGTTGCCGATGCTCGTTGCGGTTGCTGCGGTCGCAGTTGGCGAAGGCGGCGTCAGCGTGGTCACCGGCATCGCCCGCGGCGCGATTTTCGGCACACAGTTGGCACAGTTTCGGCACAAACGCGTGTAGAGCCGTAGCGGGGCCCGGCCATAGCGTCGCGCCCCATGACAGACGTCCAGCAAGCGGCGCGGCACCGGGGCGAGGAACTGGCGGGCGAGCGCTTCCAACGGTTCGCATTCGAGATCCTCGCCCGCCACCACAGCTCGCGCTTCGGCGGACTCGATCTCGCCGCCGACGATGCGGCCACGCTGGGCGCCGTGTGGCCGTACGCCGCTGTGTGGCGCTGCGTCGCAGTAACGGCGCGTGTCGCGGCCTCGGCGGGCAACGCTCGCCCGCGCGGGGGCTGGCCTGCCCTACCTCCTACCGGTCGCGGCCGCTCGGGTGCGGCCGCTTCGCCCGTCGCCGGTCCCGCCCACGCGCCTCGCGGCGCGATCTCCGGGGCAGGGTCCTGATGCTCGCTCGCGTGATGACCTTTGCGGTCGACGGCGTCGAAGCTCGGCGGGTCTGGGTGGAGGCCGACATACGCCAGGGCCTCCCGGCGTTCACGGTCGTCGGGCTCGCGGACAAGGCGGTGCGCGAGGCGCGCGAACGGGTCCGGGCCGCCCTCGTGAACTCCGGCTACGAGTTCCCGTTGCGGCGGATCACGGTCAACCTCGCTCCGGCGTATCTGCGCAAGGTCGGCCCGGCGTTCGATCTGCCGCTCGCGGTCGCGTTGCTGGTCGCGTCCTGCCAACTCGAGCCCGCCGTCGTCGAGGGGACCGCGGTCGTCGGCGAGCTGTCGCTCACGGGCGAGGTGCGACCGGTGCGGGGGGCGCTGGCGGTCGCGGAGGGCGTTCGTCGCGCCCAGCTCGACCGGCTCGTGCTGCCGCTCTCCCGGGCGCGCGAGGCCTCGCTGGTGCCGGACATCGCGGTCCTCGGCGTTGCGTCGCTGGCCGAGCTCGTCGCCACGCTGAGGGGCGACGCGGAGCCGCAGCCCGTGCCGGCTGCGGCTCCCGACGCGAGTGACGTCGTCGCCGACCTCGCCGACGTCCGTGGCCAGAACGCGCTCGTCCCCGGGCTGGAGGTGGCGGCGGCTGGCGGCCACAACCTGTTCCTCCAGGGGCCGCCGGGGAGCGGCAAGACGATGATCGCGCGGCGACTGCCCTCGATTCTCCCGCCGCTGTCCCCCGAGGAGGCGATCGAGGTCACGCGGATCCAGTCCGTCGCCGGCATGCGCGGGAGCGCCGGCCTGGTCACCACACGCCCGTTCCGGGCACCGCACCACACGATCTCCGCCGCCGGACTCGTCGGCGGCGCGAATCCGCCGCAGCCGGGCGAGGCGACGCTGGCTCACCGCGGCGTCCTGTTTCTCGACGAGCTGTCGGAGTTCTCGCGGCCGAGCCTCGAGTCGCTGCGGCAGCCGCTCGAGGACGGCCACGTGACGATCGTCCGCGGCCAGCAGACGATGGTCTTCCCGACGCGGTTCATGCTCGTGGCCGCTTCGAACCCGTGCCCTTGCGGCCACGGCGGTACGCGGTGTTCGTGCTCACAGACCGAGATCGCTCGCTACCGCCGCCGGCTCTCGGGCCCGCTGCTCGACCGCATCGACATCCTGATGCGCGTCGAGCGCGCGCCGGCCGAATCGCTCACCAGGCAGGCTGCGCCCGCCTCGGCCGCGGTCCGCGAGCGCGTCGTGGTCGCCCGCGAACGCCAGGTGCATCGCCTCGCCGGGCATGCTGAGGTCTGCAACGCGCAGCTCACCTCGCGCCAGATCCGGGAGCTCGGGCGAATCACGCCGAGCGCACTGCAGCTGCTCGGCGAGCTCTACGACCGCCACTCGCTCTCGGCTCGCGGCCACACGCGCATTCTCCGCGTCGGGCGCACCGTCGCCGACCTGGACGGTTCGGACATCGTCGGGCCGCAGCACATCAGCGTCGCCGCCAGCCTGCGCTTCGACGATGCGGTCCAGCTCGCGGAGGCGGCGTGAGCCGGCCACGTCTGGTCTGCCCTGACGCGGCCGGCGCACCTCGCGCCGCTGCCCCCGCGCCGCGCCGACCGCTCGTCACCGACCCTGGCCATCCCGCCATCAGGCAGATGTCGGCCCTCCTCGGCGGCGGGAGGCTCAAGCCATGACCGCATGCGACGACTGCCTGCGCAGGACCGACCTGATCGCTGCCATCGCCGGCCACCTCCAGGTGGAGTTCAAGCGACGGACCGCGCCTGGCCGCGTGCTCGCGCTCCCGGACGAAACGCTGCTCGAGCTCACGGCGTCGGCCGCCGTACGGCGGCGCTACGCGCACTTCGATGGCCACGGCGGCACGCGCGCGAGCATCCGAAGCCGGCCTTGCGGTCGTGTGCGGCTGCCGCACCGACTACCCCGAGGGCCTGCGCGAGCTCGCCGACCCGCCTGCCGTGTTGCACGTGCTGGGTGACCCCGGCTCGCTGGGCGCCGAAGGCGCGATCGCCGTGGTCGGCGCGCGCCGGGCCTCGAGCTACGGGCTCGAGATCGCGCGCTCGCTCGGGCGCGGGCTCTCGGCGGCGCGGGTCACCGTCGTCTCGGGCCTTGCCCTGGGTGTGGACTCGGCAGCCCACGCCGGGGCGCTCGAGGCGCCCGGCCCCACGATCGGCGTGCTCGCGGCGAGCGCGCACATCCCGTACCCGGCGCGCGGCCGGCAGCTGCACGCCGCCGTGGCACAGCGCGGCGCGGTGATCTCCGAGCTGCCGCCTGGCGTGCAGGCCCATCGCTGGTGCTTCATCGCCCGCAACCGGATCATCGCCGCGCTCGGCGCGGCCACGATCGTCGTGCAGGCGACCGAGCGCTCGGGCTCGCTGACGACGGCTGACTTCGCCGCCGAGCTCGGCCGCGCGGTCGGTGCCGTGCCTGGCCAGGTCACGAACCGGCTGTCGGCCGGCACGCACGGGCTGATCCAGGCCGGCGCCCCGCTGATCCGCGATGCCGCCGACGCCCTCGAGTTGCTCGCAGGGGTGACCGGGCAGGAGTACGCCGAACCGGCCGCGCCGCCCGTCGCGTTGGCGCCGCCGCTGCAACGCCTGCTCGACGCGATCGAGGACGGCCACGGCGCCCTCACCGAGCTGGCCGGCACGCCAGGCGAGGCGCGCGCGGCGCTGGCCGGCCTGGGTGAGCTGGAGCGCCTGGGGCTGATCCGGCGCGGCTTCAGCGGACGCTGGGAGCGAGCGGCATGACGCCGCGCCACACCGTGCCCGCTCGCGACCGCGAGCATCACGCTTGTCGTGAGCGACGAGGGCGATGTGATCGTCGACGCCGCCGCCGTCTCTGTCCCGCGGCCCGTGCGGTCGGAGGCGAAGTGCAGCACGCGGCAGCGCCGGCGCGATCGCCCGGCGCGTCAGCGCATGACCCAGGTGTCCTTCGCGCCACCGTTCTGGGACGAATTGACCACGAGCGCGCCCTCGGAGCGCGCGACGCGGGTCAGCCCGCCGGGCAGGACGCGCGGGGTACAGCCCTCGCCGAGGAACACGAACGGCCGGAGGTCGATGTGCCGCGGAGCCAGTCGGCCGCCCTCGACGACGGTGGGATGCGTGGAGAGCATGACCATGCGCTGCGCGATCCACGCGCCTGGGCTCGGCGATCACGGCGGCGCGCGTGGCCTCGATCTCCTCCCGGCTCGCGCGCGGAGCGATCAGGACGCCGACGCCGCCGTGGCCGGCGCGGGGCTTCAGGACGAGCTCGTCGAACACGTCGAGCGCTTCTTCGAGCTGCTCCGGCTGCGCGAGGTCGTAGGTCGGGACCGAGCGCAGGACGGGCTCCTCGCCGGTGTAGAAGCGGATCATCTGCTCGACGTAGGCGTGGGTGAGCTTGTCGTCGGCGACGCCCGTCCCGTACTGGTTGACGAGCCCGAGCAGCCCGCGGCGGACGGGTTCGATCAGCAGCCGGCCGACGTCGGAGTCCAGCCGGTCGGCGTTGGTGCGACGGTAGATCGACGTCGATCCGGCGCGGCTCGCGCAGCCCGCGCTGTCGCAACCAGAGCTCGCCGTCGCGCACCTCGAGCTCGTTCGGCTCGACGAGCGGGATGCCGAGCTGGCGCGAGAGCCACGCGTGCTCCCAGTAGGCGGAGTTGTTCTCGCCGTCGGTGAGCACCGCCGCCAGCGGCGCCCGGCGGCCGCGGGCGGTCTCCGGGGCCACGGCCCGCAGGGCGTCGGCCAGCAGGTCGATCTCGCCGTCGAGCGGGCGCGGGGTGGCGTCGGGCGGCACGTCCACGTGCTCGAGCAGCGCGCGGCGGGTGGCGTGCAGGTAGGCGAAGCCGCTCGGGGTGCGCACGTTGTCCTCGAGCACGAGCCACTCGCCGTCGGCGTCGCGCACGAGGTCGAGGCCGGCGACGCCGATCCACACGTTCGACGGCGCCCTGAGCCCGCGCAGCGCCGGCTCGTAGTAGTCCGCGGTCTCGACCACGGCGGCCGGTACGACGCCCTCGGCGACGATCCGCTGGTCGCCGTAGACGTCGGCCACGAACGCGTTGAGCGCGCGCACGCGCTGGGCCAGGCCGCGCTTGACCGGCTCCCAGTCGGAGGCGGTGATCACACGCGGCACAGGATCGACGTAGAACTCGAGGTCGCCCTCGATGGACGAGAAGCGGACGCCCGCGCGCTTGAGCGAGCGTCCGATCCGTCCCGGTCAGCTCGCCGGCGTCGGCGCGGAGCACGGCTTCGAGGCCGGCACGCGCGGCCGCCCGCGGCGTTCCGTCGGATTCGAAGCCCTCGTCGAAGACGCCCTCGCTCACGCGGGTATCCGCCCAGCAGGTCATCGGCCTGCGTGGTGGCCATCACCCTGAGCCTGACATATCGGATGTCCGAAGCGTTTCGACACTCGGTCCTAATCTGAGTTCGGTGTCCGTGCCCGCTGTGCTGTCGATCGCAGGGTCGGATTCCGGCGGGGGTGCCGGGATCCAGGCCGACCTGAAGGCCTTTGCCCGCTGCGGCGTGCATGGCACGACTGCGATCACGGCGCTGACGGCGCAGAACACGGTGGGGGTGACGAGCATCTACCCCGTCCCTGCGGCCTTCATCGTCGAACAGGTCAGATCCGTCGCTGCCGACATCGGCGTGGACGCCGTGAAGATCGGCATGCTGGGCACGGCGGAGACGGTGCGGGCGGTCCGGCAGGCGCTCGGTCACATCGCCGACGACGTGCCAATCGTGATTGACCCGGTGATGGTCGCGGAGTCGGGCGCGGTGCTGCTCGATGACGAGGCGCGAGCCGCGATCGTGACCGAGCTGCTGCCGCTGGCGACGGTCATCACACCCAACCTCCCGGGCGGGTAGAGCGGCGCGGGGTGCTCGGCGGGCGAGCCAGGCGACGACGTCGAGGAGCTCGCCCGTGCGCTGCACGGGCTCGGGCCGGCGAACGTGGTGATCACCGGAGGCCATCGCGACGAGGCCATCGACGTCTTCTTCGACGGCACGGCGATCGACGCTGCTGCCGGGCGAGCGCCATCCCGACGGCGCCGCGCACGGGTCGGGCTGCACGCATTCGAGCGCGCTGGCGGCGCACCTGGCGCTGGGCTTCACACCGCTCGAGGCGGCCCGGGCGGCGCGCGCGATCGCGTCGGATGCGGTGCGCGACGGCCATCGTGAGATCGGCGCCGGAGCCGGTCCCGTCAACGTGCTGGGGGTCGGCGTCCGTCGCCGGACGCCCGGCAGAGCGGCGCGGCGCGCGTGACATAATGCCGCGGATGAAGTTCCTGCGCATGCGTCCGGGTTACGGCGAGCAGTTGATCGCCGAGGGCGACATCGAGAGTCGGCGAGGACGAGCAGCGGCTCGTCGAGGAGTTCCGCCGCCAGCTCGAGCAGGGGATGTGGGCCGCGATCCCGGTCGCAGACCGAGAGCGGGCGGCGGGAGGCCGAGATGGTGCGCGCGTTCGAGGAGATCCCGCGCGCGGCCGATCGGGTGATCTTCTTCCCGCGCGCCGCGGGCGGAGCGCGGTAAGCAGCACGGTGACCGTCGCCCTTTGCGCCACGGCGATCGTCGTCATCGCGCTCCTGTGGGAGGTCATGATCCCGTACTTCGAGCGCCGTCGTGATCGTCGACGCGCCAGGCGCGAGGCGCGCGCCGCGGGCGAGGGCCTCTCGGCGTACGACCCCGGTCGCGAGCGCCGCGCCGAGCAGCGCGCCCGTGAGCTCCTGCGTTCGTGCGTCAACGAGGAGGAGTGGGAGATGTACCGCGACCTGGGCCTGATCCGGGTCTGGGGCGGCGAGTCGCTCGACAAGGAGTTGCGCGGCGTCCCGTACGCGTACCTGATCTACCCGCACAAGCCGATCGTGGCCTACCTGCCGCAGACCGGCCGCCTGCTCAACGAGTACTGCGTCGAGTTCCCGGACGAGTCGCAAGCCCTACGGCAGCGCGCGGCTGCCCGACTCCGACGACGTGCTCGCCAAGTGGATGGCGCTCAAGGGCGACGAGCGGCGCCTGATCTCGAGCGCCAACATGCATCTGCCCGGCCGCCAGGTCGACCCGCGGCAGGTCCAGCGCGACATCTGGCGCCTCGGGCGCTGGGAGCGCGAGCGCCTCGAGCGCCATCGCCGCGCCTCCAGCGGCGCGGCGTAGCCGCGGCTTCGGCGCGGCGGCGCGCCGCGGCGGCACGCGAGGCGCGGCCCGCCGGCGCGCAGGGCGGGGGCCGGGGCGGCGTAGACTCGGCGACATGTCCGCCGCCGGGAACGGTCACTTCGACCTCAAGCATCGCTCACGCGCACTCACCGAGGGACGCGACCGCGCGGCCGCGCGGGCGTACCTGAAGGGCATCGGCTACGACGACGAGGCGCTCTCCAAGCCGATCATCGGGATCGCCAACACGTGGATCGAGACGATGCCGTGCAACTTCCACCTGCGCGCGCTCGCCAAGTTCGTCAAGGACGGGATCAAGGCCGCCGGCGGGACGCCGATGGAGTTCAACACGGTCGCGATCTCCGACGGGATCACGATGGGCACGGCGGGGATGAAGACGAGCCTCGTCAGCCGCGAGGTCGTCGCCGACAGCATCGAGCTGGTCACGCTCGGCCATTACTTCGACGGCGTGATCGCGCTGTGCGCGTGCGACAAGACGATCCCGGGGACCGTGATGGCGCTCGCGCGGCTCGACGTGCCCGGCGTGATGCTCTACGGCGGCTCGATCCCGCCCGGCCACTACAAGGGCCGCGACATCACGATCATGGACGTCTTCGAGGCCGTCGGCGCGCTCGCGGCGGGCAAGATCTCCGAACAGGAGCTGGCCGACATCGAGGCCGCGGCGAGCCCAGGCGCGGGCGCGTGCGGCGGCCAGTACACGGCCAACACGATGGCGATGGCGTTCGAGATGATGGGCATCAGCCCGATCGGCCCGAGCCTCGCGCCCGCACAGGACGCCACCAAGTCCGATCACGCCTACGCCGCCGGCGAGCTGATCATGGACGTGCTCAAGCGCGGCCAGAAGCCGAGCGACCTGATCACGCGCGAGTCGCTCGAGAACGCGATCCTCGCCGTCGCCGCATCCGGCGGCTCGACCAACGGCGTGCTGCATCTGCTCGCGGTCGCGCGCGAGGCAGGAGTCCCGCTCGACATCGACGACTTCGACCGCATCGCGGAGTCCACGCCCTCGCTGTGCGACCTCAAGCCGGGCGGGCGCTTCGTCGCCACCGACCTGCACGCCGCCGGCGGCACCGCCGTGCTCGCCAAGCGCCTGAAGGACGCTCGGGCTGCTGCACGAGGACGCGCCGACGGTGTCGGGCAAGACGATCGGCCAGCACGCCGACGAAGCGCAAGAGGCACCCGGGCAGGAGGTCATCCGCCCGCTCGAGAACCCGATCAAGAAGACCGGCGGGATCGCGATCCTGCGCGGCAACCTCGCCCCCGAGGGCAGCGTGGTCAAGCTCTCCGGCCACGAGCGCCGCCACCACTCCGGCCCGGCGCGCGTGTTCGAGGGCGAGGAGGCGACGATGGCGGCGGTCACGAGCGGCCGGATCAACCCCGGCGACGTCGTCGTGATCCGCAACGAGGGCCCCGCCGGCGGCCCCGGCATGCGCGAGATGCTGGCCGTGACCGCGGCGATCGTGGGGGAGGGCCTGGGCGACTCGGTCGCGCTGATCACCGACGGCCGCTTCTCCGGCGCCACGCGCGGCTTCATGGTCGGCCACGTCGCCCCCGAGGCCGTCCACCGCGGCCCGATCGCGGCGGTCCGCGAGGGCGACACGGTGACGATCGACGTCGACAACCGCCGGCTCGACATCGACATCTCCGACGAGGAGATCGAGGCCCGCCTGGCCGCCTACGAGCCGCCGGCCCCGAGCGTGACGCGAGGCGTGCTGGCGAAGTACGCCGCGCTGGTCTCGAGCGCGAGCGAGGGCGCGATCACCGAGCCGGGGAAGATCCAGCAGCCCGTCGCGCGCTGAGGCGGGCGCCGCGAGCGCCGAGCCACGACCGCCGCGTGTGGGGCGGCGGCGCGCGCGACGAGCGCGCGCGCGCGCGCGTCAGGAGCGTCGACGCCGGGCACGCCGGCTTCGGGCGCGGGAGCGCCGGCGATGAAGTTCTCGAGCAGCGCGTTGAAGCGCGTCGGGCGCTCGAGCATCGCCAGGTGCCCGGTGTCGTCGAAGATCTCGGCGCGCGCGTTGGCGCCGATCAGGCGCTCGAACTCGTACGCGTCCGCGACCGGGATCAGCGTGTCGTTGCGGCCCCACACGATCAGCGACGGGCACCTCGATCTCGGGCAGCCGCTCGCGGAACGAGTAGCCCAGCACGGCGTCGAGCCCGCCCACGAACCCGTCGGCGCCGGCGCCGCGCACGAGCTCGGTGGCGAGCGGCACCGAGATCCGCTCGGGATAGCGCACGACGATCTGCAGCGCCGCCCGCCGCAGCCGCGGCCGCGTCGTGACGGGCAGCGACGTCACGCCCAGCCGCGCGCCGCCGACGCCCATCAGGCGCCCGACGGCCATGATCGGCTCGCGCCACATGTGCTCGGCCGAGATCCCCGCCGCCGACACCAGCACGAGCTTGCGCACGCGCGTCGGGAAGGCCAGCGCCAGCTCGGCGCCGATGAAGCCGCCCATCGAATTGCCGACGACGATCGGGTCGACCACCCCCAGCCGGTCGCACAAGGCGTCGACCACCCGCGCGAAGCCCTGGATCGAGATCCGCCCGGACGGCATCGGCGAGCCGCCGAACCCGGGCAGGTCCGGCGCGACGACGCGGAAGGACTCCATGAAGTGCGGGATGTTCAGCAGCCAGTTCTGCCAGCGCCCGCCGAGCCCGTGGATGAACAGCAGCGCGGGACCGTCGCCGCCGGTGTCGACCAGGTTGACCGCGCGGCCGAGGACGACCTCCGTCCGCGTCAGCGACGGCCAGTCGACCCGCAGCCAGGTCGAGTCGTCACCGTCGGCGTACGTCGGGTCGGCTTCCCCGCGCAGCAGCGCGTTGGCCGGGAGCGCGCGAAGCTGCCCGATGAACCCCGACACGCCGCTACCGTACCAGCGGCCGTGCGCCTCGCGATCGACATCGACTCGACGCTGCACCCGTACTGGGACCAGCTCTCGGAGATCGCGCGCCGGCGCTTCGGGATCGACCTGCCCTACGACACCCAGTACACGTGGGCGATCGATCGTCTCGAGCCCGAGCAGCTCAAAGCCTGCGTCGAGGAGACGCACCGCGCCGAGCTCGTGCTGGCCGCCGAGCCCTACCCGGGCGCGGTCGACGCGATCCGGCGCTGGCACGAGCAGGGCCACTTCATCCACATCACGAGCCACCGCGCCGTCGACGCGCACCCGCACACGAGCGAGTGGCTGGAGCAGATCGGCCTCCCGCACGACGAGCTCTACTGCTCCTACGACAAGGTCGCGCGCTGCGTCGAGATCGGGATCGACGTGCTGATCGACGACTCGCCGGTCAACCTCGCGGCGGCGATCGAGGCCGGGATCACCGCGGCGACGCTCGAACACCCGTGGAACCGCGAGCTCGACGGCGCGATCATCGCTCCCGACTGGCCGACGCTCGCGGAGCGGCTGCGAGCTCCGTGCCTCGATGCAGCTCCGAGCCGCCGCAAACGAGCTCCCCGCCCCGCCCGATCACCGCGCCTACCTGCCCGCGGTCGAGCCCGAGCGCCAGGTCACCGACTGGGGCCGCTCCGAGCGCGTCGAGTCGGCGCTCGACAAGACGCTCTACGAGTTCCTCTACCACTACTGGTTCCGCGTCACCGTGGAGGGCATCGAGCACGTGCCCGCGACCGGCGGCGCGCTGCTGGTCTCGAACCACGCCGGCGCGCTCCCGCCCGACGCCCCGATGATCGCCAAGGCGATCAAGACCGAGCACCCGCGGCCGCGCCCGTTGCACCTGACCGTCGAGCACTTCTTCAAGGGCTATCCCGGGCTGAGCATGCTCGTGAGCAAGCTCGGCGGCGTCCCCGCGCACCCGGCCAACGTCCACCGCCTGCTGCGACGACGAGGAGCAGCTCGTGCTCGTGTTCCCGGAGGGCCGCAAGGGCACGGAGAAGCTCTACAAGGACCGCTACCAGCTGCGGCGCTTCGGCCGCGGCGGCTTCGTCGAGTCGGCGATGCGCGCGCGGGCGCCGATCGTGCCCATCGCGGTCGTCGGCGCCGAGGAGGCGATGCCGGTGTTCGGGCAGATCAAGCCGCTGCAGAAGCTGACCGGCCTGATCTATTTCCCGATCACGCCGCTGTTCCCGTGGCTCGGCCTGGCCGGCGCCGCGTACCTGCCGTCGAAGTTCTACATCCGCTTCCTGGAGCCGATCCCGACCGACCAGTGGGGCGAGGCGCCGTGGGACGACAAGGGCCTCGTGCAGACCGTCGCCGAGGAGGTCCGCGGCCGGATCCAGGACGAGCTCTACGAGATGCTCGCGAACCGCCGCTCGATCTGGCTCGGATGACACGGCGGGTCCTGATCACCGGCGTCTCCACGATCTGGGGCGGCCGGCTCGCGCAATTGCTCGAGCAGGACGAGCGCTACGAGGCGATCATCGGCGTCTCGCCCGACGACCCGTCGTGCCCGCTCGAGCGCGCCGAGTACGTGCGCGTCGGCACGCAGCACGCGCTGCTGCGGCGGATCGTCCACGCCGCCGAGATCGACACCGTGATCGACACCCGGCTCGTGGTCGACTCCGCGATGGCGTCCGCCCGCGTCGCGCACGAGATGAACGTGCTCGGCACGATGAACATCCTCGCCGCCTGCGGCGGGCCGGACTCGCCGGTCAGGAAGTTCGTCTTCAAGTCCTCCGCGCACTACTACGGCTGCGAGCGCGACGACCCGTCGTTCTTCACCGAGGAGATGCGCCGGCCGCACCCGCCGCGCACGAAGATCGAGTCCGACATCGTCGAAGCCGACGACGCGGTGCGCGACTTCGCCGCGCGCAACGCCGAGGTCACCGTCACCACGTTGCGCTTCTGCAACGGCCTCGGCCCGGACATCCGCACCAGCCACAGCGCGCTCCTGAGCCTCCCGGTGGTGCCCGGCATCCTCGGCTTCGACCCGCGCTACCAGTTCATCCACGAGGACGACATCGTCGGCGCGCTGCACCACGCCGTCCGCAACGAGCTCCCCGGCATCTACAACGCCGTGCCCGACGGCGTGCTCGCGCTGTCGGAGATCGCGAGCCTGCTGGGCAAGCCGTTCGCGCCGCTGCTGCCGCCGTGGGGGACGAGCCTTGCGACCGCCGCGGCGCACACGCTCGGCATCAATGTGCCCGACGAAGTGCGCCGCCAATTGCGCTACGGACGCGGATTGGACAACCGCAAGCTCAAGCAATCGGGGTACCGCTTCGCGCTCACGACGCGGGAAACGGTGCAGGATTTCGCCGCCATACTGCGACTGAAACCGCTGCGCCAGAGCGGTTCCGCGCCCTATCGCTATGAGCGCGAGGTCGAGGAGTTCCTGCGCTGGTCGCCGAGCGTCCGGCGCGACGTGTCAGGTAGCTGACGTGACACCAATCGTGCATTCCTACCGGATTCGCCGCGCGGCCTCCTACCATCTTCGGACCTGATGCGTACCCGGTTGCTCGCTCTCGCTGTTTTCGTGCTGCTCGTCGGCCTCGGTGTCGTCGCCGGCGTGTACTTCTACGACGAGTCCAAGAAGGACCAGATCGCCGAGGGCGTGAAGGTCAACGGCGTCCCGATCGGCGGGATGACGGTGCCGCAGGCGGAGAAGAAGCTCTCCGCGACGCTGCTCGCCCCGCTCGACCGTCCGGTCAAGGTCCGCTACCAGGACCGCACGTTCACGCTGACGCAGAAGGCGGCGGCGGTCGGGATCGACATCCAGGGCTCCGTGGACAAGGCGCTCAAGCGCTCGCAGGAGGGCGACATGTTCACGCGCACGTGGCGCAACGTGCGCGACGAGTCGCTCAACACCGAGCTCGCGGCCGAGATCAGCTACAACCAGCCCGCGATCCGCAAGCTGGTCAGGCGCGTCCAGCGCTCGATCGATCGCAAGCCGGTCGACGCCAAGGTGGACCTGTCGAAGGGCAAGGTCGAGCCGACGGAGTCCAGGACCGGCCGGCGCGTCAAGTACAACTCGCTGGCCAAGGAGGTCGAGCGGACGCTGCTCGACCCGGGCAACACCGAATCCGTGCGGGTCAAGACGACGGTCGTCAAGCCGAAGGTCTCGACCGAGCAGCTGGCCGAGAAGTATCCGGCGGTCCTGATCGTCAACCGCGGCGCGTTCAAGCTGACGCTGTACAAGAACCTCAAGCTCAAGAAGACGTACGGGATCGCCGTCGGCCAGGTCGGGCTCGAGACGCCGGCGGGCCTCTACAACATCGAGAACAAGGCCGTCAACCCGGCCTGGCACGTCCCGAACTCCGACTGGGCGGGTGACCTGGCCGGCACGGTGGTCCCGGGCGGCACGCCTCAGAACCCGCTGAAGGCGCGCTGGATGGGGATCTATGCCGGCGCCGGCATCCACGGCACCTCAGACGACGGCTCGATCGGCTCGGCGGCGTCGCACGGCTGCATCCGCATGCACGTCCCGGACGTCGTGGAGCTCTACGACGAGGTGCCCGTCGGGGCGCCCGTCTACATCGCCTAGCCAGGGCTAGCCGAACGGGCCGGGGGAGACGCCCCCGATCTCCTCCGGCGGCACCTCCTGCCAGCCCTGCTGCAGCAGGGAGGCGTGGTGGTCGGAGTGGCGAATGACGAGGGTGCCGATGAAGACCCCGTTCGTTCCCTTGCGCATGACCGCGTACCACAGCGTGCTCGCGTCGCGGTCGCCGCGCACCGGGTGCCACGGCAGCCGCGGCGGCTCGTCCGAGGTCGTGACGCCGCGCGCGATCAGCTGGCTCAGGGTGGCGACCTGACCCGTGGACGTGTCGATGAAGAACGCGCTCACGCCGTCAGAGGGTACGGCGGCGGTCTCCGGGCCCTGGCGCGCCGCGCTGCGCACGTTCGACGCCGACCTCCAGCGCCGCGGCGCCGCCGACCGGACGCGGCGCGCGTACGGCACGGACGCCGCCGAGCTGGCGGCGTGGGCGACGGCCAACGGCCTCACGCCCCAGACCGTCGACTACAAGGCGCTGCGGCGCTGGGCCGCCCGCCTCAGCCAGCGCGGCGCCGCGCCGCGCACGATGGCGCGCAAGCTGGCGTCGATCCGCGGGCTGTTCCGCAGCCTGCTCGAGCACGGCGAGGTGGGCTCCAATCCCGCCGACCTGCTGCCGGCGCCCAAGCTTCCGCAGACGCTGCCGACGACGATCAAGCCCGCCGACGTCGCGCGGCTGCTGGAGAAGATCCCGGCCTCGACGCCGCTCGAGCAGCGCGACCGGGCGCTGTTCGAGCTCGCCTACTCGAGCGGCCTGCGCGCCGAGGAGCTCGTCGACCTCGACGTCACGAGCGTCGACTTCGACGCCGAGCAGGTGCGGGTCGAGGGCAAGGGATCGAAGACCCGCTTCGTCCCCACCGGCGAGCACGCGCTGCGCTCGATCGGCGCCTACCTCGAACGCGGCCGCCCCGCGCTCGCCAGCGCCGACGCCGACCCGGCGCTGTTTCTGTCCAAGAGCGGCAGGCGGTTGTCGACCTCCGACGTCCGGCGCCGGCTGCGCGTGTGGGCGCGGCACGCCGCGGCCCAGACGGGTGTGCATCCGCACGCGCTGCGCCACTCATTCGCCACCCACCTGCTCGAGGGAGGGGCCGACCTGCGGGCGATCCAGGAGATGCTCGGCCACGCCAGTATCTCCACCACCCAGGTCTACACTCGGGTAGAGTCCGCCCGGCTCCGGGCGGCCTACGCGAAGAGCCACCCACGGGCTTAAGGGGCCTCACTGGAGACCAACGTCAAAGCGATCGAGCTCAAGGACCTCTGGCGCCGGTACAAGACGGACGGCGACGACAAGGCCCGTGAACAGCTCGTCGTCGCCTACTCACCGCTGGTCAAGTACGTGGCCGGACGCATGTCGTCCGGGCTGCCTGCCCATGTGGAAGAGGCCGACCTCATCTCCTACGGCCTGCTCGGGTTGATCAACGCGATCGAGCGCTTCGACCTCTCGCGCGAGATCAAGTTCGAGACCTACGCGATCACCCGCATCAAGGGCGCGATCATCGACGAGTTGCGCGCGCTCGACTGGGTGCCGCGCTCGGTCCGTGCCCGCGCGCGCGAGATCGAAAAGGTCCACGCCAAGCTCGAGCACCGGCTGCACCGGACGCCGACGGATGAGGAGATGGCGCGCGAGCTCAAGATCTCCACGGCGGAGTTCCAGGAGGCGCTGGTCAAGATCTCGACCTCCACGGTCGTCGCGCTCGACGAGCTGTGGGCGGTCAGCGATTCCAGCGGCGACGCCGTCAGCCTGCTCGACACGCTCCAGGATCCCGACGCGCCGGACCCCGAGCAGCTGCTCGCGCAGTCCGAGGTCAAGGACCGCCTGGCCGACGCGATCGCCGCGCTGCCGGAGCGCGAGAAGCTCGTGATCGCGCTCTATTACTACGAGAACCTGACCTTGCGCGAGATCGGTGAGGTCCTCGGCGTGACCGAGTCGCGGATCTCCCAGCTGCACACGAAAGCCGTGCTGCGGCTCAAGTCCCGCCTTCAAGGCGACAACCTGCGCGACTGAACCCGAAATCGCTAGCGTTCACACCCTCGCAGTCCGAGGGAGAGAGGAGCGCCAGGCATGCCGCACGCCGCAGACAGGATCCGCAACGTGGCTCTAGTGGGCCACCGAGGGAGCGGGAAGACGTCGCTGCACGAGGCCTTGATGTTCGAGGCCGGGGCGACGACGAGGCTCGGCTCGGTGGCTGACGGAACGACGGTCTCGGACGCCGACGAGGACGAGAAGTCCCGCGGCATGTCCATCTCCGCGTCGCTGGCCTCCTTCGAGTGGCGCGACGTGAAGGTCAACCTGATCGACACCCCGGGCGAGCCCAGCTTCATCGCCGATGCGCTCGGCGCCCTGCGGGTGTGCGAGTCCGCGATCTTCGTCGTCAACGCCGTGATGGGCGTCGAGGTCTCCACGCGGCGCCTGTGGGAGCGCGCCCAGGAGCTCGGCGTCGCCCGGCTCGTGTACGTGAACATGCTCGACCGCGAGCGGGCCGACTTCTTCCGCGCGCTCGACTCGCTCAAGGAGGCCTTCGGGCCGCATGTCGTCGCCACCGAGATCCCGATCGGCGCCGAGCACGAGCTGACCGGCCTGATCGACCTCGTGGACATGAAGGCGTACACCTACGACGCCGGCGACTGCACGGAGATCCCGATCCCGGACGACCTCGCCGACCTCGCGCAGGAGTACCGCGAGAAGCTCATGGACGAGGTCGCCGAGAACTCCGAGGCGCTGATGGAGCGCTACCTCGAGGGCGAGGAGATCTCCCACGACGAGATCGTCAACGCGCTCGAGGACGGCACCGACCACGGGCACATCTTCCCGGTCACCTGCGGCGTCGCCACCACCCGGCTCGGCGCCAACCGGCTGCTGGACGCGATCGTCGACGATCTCCCGTCGCCCGTCCAGCACGCCAGCGTCGAGGTCGAGGAGGGCTTCACGCTCGAGCCCGACCCGGACGGCGAGATGTTCGCCTACGTGTTCAAGACCCGCGCCGACCCGTTCGCCGGGCGCATCAACCTCTTCCGCGTCTACCAGGGCACGATGACGCACGACACGCAGGTGATGAACACGCGCACCCATCACAAGGAGCGCGTGGGCCAGCTGCTCGTGCCGCGCGGCAAGGACGTCAGCCATTCCGACGCGTTCGGCCCGGGCGACATCGGCGCCGTGGCCAAGCTCAAGGAGACGCACGCCGGCGACTGGCTGGCGGCGCGCGACCAGCCGATCCACATGCCGCGGATCAAGCTCCCGGCGCCGGTCATGGCGTTCGCCATGGAGCCAAAGAACAAGGGCGACGAGGACAAGGTCTACACCGCCCTGCGGCGCCTGCAGGAGGAGGACCCGACGATCGACCTGCACCGCGACGAGCAGACGGGCGAGCAGATCGTGGCCGGGCTGTCGCAGATCCACGTCGAGGTGATCATCGACCGCATGCGCAGCCGTTTCGGCGCCGAGGTCACGCTCAAGCCGCCGCGGGTGCCCTATCAGGAGACGATCCGCGGCTCGGCGAAGGCTCACGGGCGCCACAAGAAGCAGACCGGCGGCCGCGGCCAGTTCGGCGACTGCCACATCGAGATCGAGCCGCTGACCGAGGGCGACTTCGAGTTCGTCAACGCGATCAAGGGCGGCGTGATCCCGCACGGCTTCATCCCGGCGGTCGAGAAGGGCGTGCTCGAGGCGATGCAGGCCGGGGCGGTGGCCGGTTACCCGGTCAAGGGCGTGCGCGTGCGGCTGTTCGACGGGTCCTACCACACCGTCGACTCGTCGGAGATGGCGTTCAAGCTGGCCGGCTCGATCGCGATGAAGCAGGCGCTCGAGCAGGCCGGAGCGGTGCTGCTGGAGCCGATCATGCTCGCGACCTGCTCCGTCCCCGACGAGAACGTGGGCGACGTGATGGGCGACCTGAGCTCCCGCCGCGGCCGGCCGCTGGGCACCGAGGCCGTGGGCGGGATGACCGAGGTCAAGGCCGAGGTCCCGATGAGCGAGATGCTCTCCTACGCGCCCGACCTGCGGGCGATCACCGGCGGCCAGGGCGAGTACACGCTCGAGTTCCTGCGCTACGAGGAGATCCCGGCGCACCTGGCCCAGAAGGTGGCCGACAAGGCGCGCGAGGAGGCCGAAGCGACGGTGTAACGTCGGACGCTCGTCGGCGGCCGCGGGCGGTCGCGACGACACTGCCTGGTCGACGACGAGCGGGCGAAATTCCTCTTCGAGGCGGGGGTCTCCGTTGCTACCCTCGCCCTCTCGAAAATGGCGCGCACGCGGGACATCCGTACCAACCAGCTCGACATCGCCTGCGACGTCTGTGGGCGCACGCTGCTGCGCGGCGAGCACGCCGAGCACTTCCTCGCCGGCGGCGAGCGCAGGCGCGTCTGCGACCTCTGCACGACGCGCGCCCAGCACGAGGGGTGGATCCGCGAGTCGGGCGCCGACGACCTCGCGATGCGTCATCCGCGCCACGAGCGGCGCCCGTTCAGGGAGCGGTTTCTCGCCGGCCGTCGCGAGCGCGTGCGCGAGCCCCAGGCCGACGACGAGCTGGACGCCGAGCCGGTCGCGCAGCCCGAGCCTCCGCCGCCGCCCCGCCGCGAGCCGCCGCGCCGCGAGTCGCGCAGCCATATCCGGGCCGTGCCGACGAACGCCGATCTGAAGATGCAGCGGGCGATCGACGTCTTCAACTCGTCCGACCACACGCGCACGGTCGGCGGCGTGGCCCGTTCGCTGGGGGCGCCCGGCGTCTGCGTGCGCCCACGCGTCGACCGGCCCGCGGTCGTCTCGATCACGGTCATGTGGGAGCTCTCCTGGTACCGCTTCGAGGTCGACCTCTCCGACGAGGCCGGTGGCGTGCGCCGCGACGCGCAGGGCGACGAGCTGTCGGAGCTGATCCCGGAGGAGCAGGTGGTCAACGCCGCCGCCGACGAGCGTGGCGCGCTCCATCTCGGAGTCAACACATGACCGATCGGTTTCCACCGCCCCAGGGGCTAGGATCGCCCTCGTGATCTATTGCGTCGTACCGGAGCCGCTGGCGGAGGAGCTCTACCCCAAGCTGGCCGACTATTACGAGGACGATTCGAATGTGACGGTCATCGTCGACCGCCGCAGGAAGGAACGCCGGCTGCCGGGGTCGACGGGTGGTGGCCAGCGCGAGGTCCGCGACCGCCGGCGCGCGCGCATCACCGGCGACTATCCGCCGCTCGCGCCGGTCGAGTAGCCGCGCGGCGAGGCGTACGATCCGCGCATGGTTGAGCGGCTCGAACACATGCCCGACGGCACGGTCGGGTTCCGGATCGACGGCGACGTCGAGCGCGAGGACTACACGAACGTTCTCGTGCCGACGCTCAAGGCGGCGGTCGACAGCGGGCGCGGCCTGCGCACGCTGTACCTGATCGAGGACCTCGACGACATCGAGGGCGGCGCGCTGTGGGAGGACACCAAGCTCGGCTACGACCTCGTGATCGAGCACCACGGTGACTGGAAGCGCTCCGCGATCGTCACCGACATCGACTGGATGGCGCGCGCGTCGAAGCTCTTCCTGTGGATGTTCCCCGGCGAGGCGCGGGTCTTTCACGTGGCCGAGCTCGAGGCGGCCAAGGCATGGGTCGCCGGCTCGTAATCGAACATATGTTCGTGTAGCCTTCGCGGGCATGGAGCCCGCCGTCCACCGCATCACGATCCTCGCCCCGCAACCGCGCACCGTCTGGCAGCGCTTGGAAACCGTCCTGGCCGACGGCGGGAGCCCGCCGATCGCGATGACGCGGTCGGCGACGACGCTCACGTTCACGTGCGACACCGGTGATTTCATGCTCCGCGCGCGGGTCGCGGACGCGCTGATGACGGTCTGCGACCACGGCGAGTGGCGTCGCTGCTTCGCGCCGGAAGACTAGACTGACCGGCTTGAACGAACCCGTGGTCATGACCGCCGAGGGCCTGAAGACCCTGCAGGCCGAGCTCGAACAGCTCGAGACCGTCGCCCGGAGCGAGATCGCCGAGCGCATCAAGACCGCGCGCGAGTGGGGCGATCTCAAGGAGAACGCCGAGTATCACGACGCCAAGAACGACCAGGCGCACCTCGAGACGAAGATCCTGCGTCTGCGCGAGCGGCTGATGGCGGCCGAGGTGCGCGAGGTCGAGACCCAGACCGACGTGGTCGGGTTCGGCAGCTGCGTCGACGTCGAGGACGCGAAGTCGGGCAAGCAGCAGACCTACACGCTGGTCTCCGCCCACGAGGCGGACCCGCCGGCGGGAAAGCTCTCGATCGACTCGCCGATGGGCAAGGCGCTGGTCGGCGGCAAGGTCGGCGGCGTCGCGACGTTCGAGACGCCGCGCGGCACACGCGAGCTGAAGATCCTCAAGATCAGCGCATAAAGCGCCGCAGGCTGTCGGCCAGCACGTCGGTGGCCTCCAGCGCGGGGAAGTGCCCGCCGTACTCCGGCGCCTCCCAGCGCTCGATGTCGAAGACGCGCTCGACGACCCCGCGCGGCACGTGCACGAGCTCCTTCGGGAAGTCGAGGTAGGTCAGCGGCGCGGCGATCCGCCCGCCGGCGGCGACGACCTCGTCGAGCACCCAGTCGCCGTGCTTGCGCGCCCAGTAGGGCCAGAACGACGAGCCGATGCAGCCCGTGACCCAGTAGATCGTGACCGTGGTCAGCAGGTCGTCGGCCGGCAGGCCGCGCGCATCCGTCCAGCGGTCGAACTTCTCGCCGATCCAGCTCAGCAGCCCGACCGGCGAGTCGCTCAGCCCGTAGGCCAGCGTCTGCGGCCGCGAGCCCTGGATCTGGATGTAGCCGCCCTCGTCGGACATCCAGCGCTTGAGCTCGGCCCGCGAGGCCGCCTCGGAGTCCGGCCAGGTCTCGGGCACGCGCAGCGGCATCATGTACAGGTGCAGGGCCTGCGACGGCCTCGGGGTAGGCGTGCGCGAGGCGGACCGCGATGCTCGCGCCCCAGTCGCCACCGGCCACGCGGTAGCGGTCGTGGCCGAGCCCGGTCATCAGCGCGTGGATGGCGTCGGCGCAGTCGACGATGCTGTGCCGCTTGCCGCCGGGCGTGAACGAGAACGTGTAGCCCGGCAGCGAGGGCACGATCACGCGCGCGTGCTCGCGCAGCAGCGGGGCCAGCCGCACGAACTCCCAGACGCTGCTCGGCCAGCCGTGCAGGAGCAGCAGCGGCGGGCCATCGCCGGCACCGTCGGCGAGGAAGTGCACGCCGTCCACGATCTGTTGCTCGAAGCCGTTCAGCGTCGCCTCGGCGGCGCGCCAGTCGTAGCCGTCGCGCCAGTACGCGGCCAGTTCGCGCGCGGCGCCGAGCGCGAAGCCGTGCTCCGGGATCGCGTCCGGCGCCTCGTCGGGCCAGCGGGTGGCGTCGAGGCGCCGGTGCAGGTCGGCGAGCACGTCGTCGCCGACGCGCGACTTCAAAGGGCGTCACGCGTACACCTCGAGCGCTCGGGTCGCGATCTGGACGTGCAGCCGCGTCCCGATCGCGAGCGCCCGCTCGTCGATCCGGAAGCGCGGATGGTGGTGCGGGTACTCGCCGCCGGCGCCGACGAAGGCGTAGCACCCGGGGGCCTCCGCCAGGTAGGCCGAGAAGTCGTCGCCGCCCATGATCGGGTCGAGCTCGGTGAGTTCGTCGCCCACCAGCTCACGGACGAGCGCCGTTGCCCGCTCGTCGTTGACGACGGGTTTGTAGCCGAACTGGAAGTCGAGCTCGTGCGCGGCGCCGTGCGCCGCGCAGACGCCCGCCGCGATCTCCTCGATCAGCTTCGGGATCCGCTCGCGCACGCCCGCGTCGAACGAGCGCGCCGTGCCCTTCAGCACGGCCTCGCCCGGGATCACGTTCGGCGCGTCGCCCGCGTGCAGGCTGCCGACCGTCACGACCGCGGGCTGCGAGCGGGTCGATCCGGCGCGAGACGATGTGCTGCAGGCTGCCGACGAGCTCCGCCGCGGCGGCGACCGTGTCGACGGCGGTGTGGGGCAGGCCGGCGTGCCCGCCGCTTGCCGGTGATCGTCAGCGAGAAGAAGTCCGCGGCGGCCATGAACGGCCCCGGGACGGCGGCCACCTTGCCGTACTCGAGCGGCGTCCACAGGTGGCAGCCGTAGACGAAGTCCACGTCCTCCATCACGCCCGCGGCGACCAGGTCGCGAGCGCCGCCGGGAGCGAGCTCCTCGCCGTGCTGGAAGATGAACCGCAGCTCGCCGCCTCCCAGCTCCGCCCTCGGTCAGCGTGCGCGCCGCGCCGAGCAGCATCGCGGTGTGCCCGTCATGCCCGCAGGCGTGCATCGCGCCCGGCCGCTCGGACGCGAACTCGACGCCGGACTCCTCCTCGATCGGCAGCGCGTCGATGTCCGCCCGCAGCGCGACCGTCGGCCCCGGCCGGCCGCTGCTGAGCCGGGCGAGGACGCTCGTCGGCGTCGGCCGCTCGACGTCCAGCCCGAAGCTCGCGAGCTGCTCCGCGACCCACGCGGATGTCTCGCGCTCCTCGAAGCTGACCTCCGGATTGCGGTGCAGGTGGCGGCGCCACGCCACCACGTCCTCGTCGATTCCCACCTCGCACGGCTACCCCCATCGCCGACGCGTCAGACTCCGAATCGAATCCCGAGGGCTGGGTAGTGCGGCGGTATGCAGAGCCTTCGGATCGCGACGTTCCTCACCATCGTGCTGGCCTCCGTCGGTGCCGGCGTGGCCATGGCGGGAGGCGGTGACGGCGATCGCGGCAAGCCCCGCGGCAAGCGGGCGACCGCCACGCTGGTCAACGGGCAGGGGACCAAGGTCGGCCAGGTCACGCTCTATCAGTGGCGCGGCAAGGTGACCGTGGCCGGGCGCGTCCGGGGCCTGACGCCGGGCTTCCACGGCTTCCACGTCCACGCCGTGGGCAAGTGCGAGGGGCCGGCGTTCACGACCGCCGGCGGGCATTTCAAGATCGGCACGCAGAACCACGGCGCGCACGCGGGCGACATGCCGTCGCTGCTCGTCGACGCCGACGGCCGCGCCTCGGCCGCGTTCGAGACCGACCGCTTCACGATCTCCCAGCTGCGCGACGCCGACGGCAGCGCGGTGATGGTCCACGCCGGGCCCGACAACTTCGCCAACATCCCGCCGCGCTACGGCACCGCCGACCAGGAGACGCTCGACACCGGCGACTCCGGCGGCCGCGCCGCCTGCGGCGTCATCCGCTAGTCGCCTTGGCCAGGAACTCCGCGGCGCGATAGCCGTCGGCGACGCCGTCGACGATCATCGTCGCGCCGTCGGAGTTCTCGGTCCGCAGCGGCAGGATCTCCTGATAGGCCGGGGAGCGGTACCAGGCGTGCGCGCGCTCGCGGTTGGGGAAGACGATCACGACGGTCCAGTCCGCCCACTCGCCCTCGAGCACGTCGGGCGCCTTGCCGTGGACGAGGAAGCGGCCCTCGTAGGGAACGAGCGTCTCGTCGATGGTGGCGATATACCGCGCGACCTCCGCGTTGAGGTCGACGTTCGAAAGGTTGGCGATGGCGTAAGCAGGCATGTCTCGAACCGTACGGGCTCGAGGTAGCCTTTTCCATTACCCCTGAGGTAATCCCTGTCCGTAGGCGCTGTCCATGCCCTCGCCGACGGCGCTCATCTCGTCGCGAAGATCCCGGACCGTGGAGGCCAGGCGCTCCTGGTTGGCCACGTCGCCGGAGGCGGAGACGCTGACGATATTGGCGCGGACCGTGTCGAGCTCGACGACGATCCGCTCCATCTCCGCGTCATAGCGGTCGAGCTGCCCCTGCATCCGGCGCTGCACCACGAGCTGCTCCCGCAGTGAGCCGATCAGCTCCGGGCTCTTGCGGAACTGGAGCTCGGCGAGGCGCTGCTCGACGCGTGCAACCGGCGTCTCCTCGAGCGCCTCGTGCAGCATCTGCGCGCGCAGCGCCGACTGCCAGAGCTGGTTGACGAGCCCGTCGACCTCGCGTGAGACCTGGCTGTAGGGCAGCTGCGCCTGTTCCACAGCGCTGCCGATCGCGTGCTGGATGCGACGGGCGGCGTCGAAGTGCCGCGCGATCGGCGGCGCCAGCGCCGGGTACTGCTGCGGCGCGGGCTGCGGGCGCGCCGGGGCGGGGCGGGTACTGACCACGTGGGTCTTCATCGCCAGGTCGTGCAGGGCGCGGTTCTCGCGCTCGCCCAGCGGCCACAGCGAGTCGATGACCCAGCCGACAAAGAAGACGATGTTGCCGAGAAAGAGCTTGAGCACGATCTCGCGCGTGAAGGCCAGACCGAACCCGACCGGGCGCCCGTCGTCACGCACCACGCGCACGCCGGCCGCCTGCTTGCCGAGTGTCTGCCCGTTGTAGCGGCCTTTCCGCGTCATCGTCCCGGCGAGGTAGGCCACAGTCATCACGGCCCACACCAGCAGGAAGATCGGCCCTCCGGCGTCGTCGACGGTGGGGGACATCAGGGCGCCGATCGCAGTGACCATCACCGCGGCGATGGACAGGCCCCAGATGATCAGGCCGTCGAGCAAGGTCGCGCCGACACGGGGCCACCAGTCGGCGAGCTGCGGGGGGTCCTGGCGTGGCTCCATCATCCAACTCTAGCCGCCGTTCCCGGCAGCAGACGCCGGTGGGCTCAGTCGTAGCGCACGCGGTAGCGCAGGTGCGTGACGGCCTTGTCGTCGCCGATCGAGAGCGGGCCCTCGAGCTGCACCGGCGCGGTCTTGACCTGATCGAAGAACGGCGTGCCGCCGCCCAGCAGCACCGGCACGAGGTCGACCCAGATCTCGTCCAGCAGCCCGGCCTCGAGCGCCTGGCGGGCGATCTCGCCGCCGTTGAGCCCGACCACCTTCTCGCCGGCCAGTTCGCGCGCCTTGGCGATCGCGGCCTCGATGCCCTCGCTGACGAACACGAAGGACTCGTCGTCGGGTCCGGGCGCGTCGTGGGTGAGCACGACCACAGGCCTGTCCATCGGATGGCGGCCGCCCCACCCGTTCGTGAGGTCGTAGAGCTTGCGCCCGACCACCAGCGCACCCGTCATCTCGATCACGTGCGCGGAAGTGGGCGGCGCCCATCTCGGTCATCCGCATCGTCAGGTTCGGGTCGATGGTCTCGACGACCACGTCGCCGTTCTCGTACCACTGGAAGAGGTGCTCGAAGCCGCCCTCGGCGGGCCCCGCGATGTAGCCGTCGAGCGACATCGAGGCGCCGGTGTAGATCTTGGTCATGTGATGAGACGACCCTCGCCGGCCAGACTCATCGGTCAGGCCTCGAACGCTCCGTGCGGCTCGCGCTCGAGCGCGGCCTCGAAGTCGGCGCGGGTGTGGACCGGCTCGCCGTGGGAGACGAGCACGTGTTCGAAGGGCAGCTCGAGCAGCCTGCGCAGCGCCGGCCGCGGGTCGCGCGCGGCGGCCCAGTAGCGCAGCTCGCCGCCGGGTGCGGTCATTCCGTCGGCGAAGACGAGCGCGCGCTGCTCGGGCAGATAGAGCGGGGTCTCCATCGCGCCGCGGCCGTCGTCGAGCGCGAGCAGCCCGCCGGGCAGCTCGTCGCCGGGCCGGATCGGCTCGAGCTCGGTCTGCGGGATGTCGTCGGCCCAGAACAGGAACGGCCCGAGCGCCTGGCAGCCATACCAGCGCACGAACAGGTCGACGTCGCGCACGTGATCGGGCTTGATGATCACGACGACGTCGGGCGCGAAGGCGTCGATGCGCTCCCACGCCGCGCGGGCCGCGGGCGGCGGCAGCAGCGGGTCGAGCAGCAAGCGGACGCCACGCGACTCGACCGCCCACGACGCGACCTCGGGCTCCCACTCGTCGTTGCCCTCCTCCCACGCGTGGTGAGGTTGGCGCCACAGCCACAGTCCGTCGGCGATGTCACGGATCTCCACGGTCACCTCATGTAGCGTTCCCGGCTGAGGTGCTCGGCGCACATCAGGACGTTGCGGCCTGGCTCGGCCTCTCGGCCATGGGTCCCGCTGCGCCGTCGCGCCCGCCCGCGCGCCGCGAGCCGCCGTCGCGCGAGCCGCCGGAGCCGGACGACGTCGTGCGCGCCGGCGGCGTGCAGATCGGCCGCTTCCCGGTCACGAACGCCGCCTTCGCGCGCTTTCGTCCCGACCATCCGCGGGTCGTCGGATCCGCAATTGCAAGACCATCCGGTCGTGCTGGTCACCCGTGACGACGCACTCGCCTTCTGCGCCTGGCTGGGCGGCGCGCGCTTGCCCACGGGCGCGGAGTGGGAGGCCGCCGCGCGCGGCGACGACGACCGCCCGTGGCCGTGGGGGCACACCTTCGACCCGGACCGCTGCAACTGCGCCGAGGCCGCCTGGGGCTGGACCGTCCCGGTGCGCACGCATCCGGACGGCGCCGCGCCGTGCGGCGCCGAGCAGCTCGCGGGCAACGTCTGGGAATGGGTCAGCGACACGCGCGACGACGGCTGGGGCGTGGTCCGCGGCGGCTGCTACCTCGACACCCAGCACGGCCTGCACGCCGCGCGCGAGCTGCCTGCCGACCCGGCGCGGGCGACCGCGACCACGGGCTTTCGGATCGTCATTGACGAGAGGAGGAGTGGATGGATCGCGAGCTCCTGATCGACGCCCTGCGCGGGGTCTATGACCCCTGCTGCCAGGACCGCGGGGTCTCGATCGTCGACATGGGCGTGGTGGAGGACGTCCGCCATACCGGTGCGCTGGTCGAGGTCGACCTGATCCCCACGACCGGCTGGTGCCCGTTCGTCGCCACCATGTCGGCCGCCATCCCGGAGGCGCTGCTGCGCGCTTGGACGGCGTCGAGACCGTCGACGTGAAGGTCGTCTGGGAGCCCGCCTGGACGCCGGACCGGCTCTCGGAGTCGGCCCGCGCGAAGCTGACCATGCCGCTCGAGGAGCTCGAGCCCTACCGCCTTGCGAGGACCTGATGGCCGTCACCGACACCCAGCTCGGCGCCGAGCGCCAGCGCAAGGTCGACGCGTTCGTCTTCGACTGCGTCTGCCACATCTTCAACTTCGACCCCGCGAACGCGCTCGGCGGGCCGGGGCTGATGTTCGACGAGCACCTGTACGCGTTCCACCAGCTGCTCTCGCCCGAGGGGGAGACGATCCTCTGCTCGCGAGCAGTTCATGAAGGAGTGGAGCGTCGACGAGATCTACGAGATGGTCATCGAGGGCTCCGACACCGACATGATCGCCGCCCAGCCGCTGCCGCTCACCGACCTCTTCCACGACGGTCTGAGCGACTGGAAGAAGTGCGCCGAGATGGCGTCCAAGCATCCCGACCGCGCGGTCTTCTGGGGCTCGGTGAACCCGCTCGAGGGCAAGAAGGCGCTCGACCTGATGGAGGTCCAGGTCAAGGAGTTCGGCGCGCGCGCGTTCAAGTTCTACAACGTCCGCTACGACTACGGGCAGCCGTTCCCGTGGCGGATGGACGACCCGCGCATCGCCTTCCCGGTGTTCGAGAAGGCCCAGGAGCTGGGCGTCAACCTGATCGGCGTGCACAAGGGCGTGCCGCTCGGCCCGCAGCCCATCGAGCACACGCGCACGTTCGACATGGACGGCGCGGCGGCCGCGTTCCCCGACATCAACTTCGTGATCTTCCACGTCGGCCTGCCGTGGCTGGACGAGGTGCTGTGGCAGATCGTGCGCTTCCCGAACCTGTACGCGTCGATCGCCGCCACGGTCAACTTCATCGCGCGCCAGCCGCGCGTGTTCGCCGAGATGCTCGGCAAGATGCTGTGGTGGTGCGGGGAGGACAAGATCCTCTACGGCGGCGAGGCGCCGATCTGGCATCCGCAGTGGGCGCTCGAGGCGTTCTGGAACTTCGAGCTGCCGGAGGACATCGTGACCGAGCGCGGCTACCCGCCGCTCACCGACCAGGCCAAGCGCAAGATCCTCGGCGGCAACCTCGCGCGGCTGCACGGGATCGACGTCGAGGCCAAGTCGAAGGAGCTGGGTCTGAGCTAGCGTGCCGTGCCATGGAGAAACCAGCGGTCGAGATCCCCGAACATTCGCCGTCCTACCAGCTCGAGCTCGAGGACATCACGGTCGGTGACGGCGACGAGGCCGTCGCGGGCAAGGTCGTCGAGGTCCACTACGTCGGCGTGTCGTGGAAGACCGGCAAGCAGTTCGACGCGTCCTGGGATCGTGGCGACACGTTCAAGTTCGGGCTCGGCAAGGGCCAGGTGATCCGCGGCTGGGACGAGGGCGTGGCCGGGATGAAGGTCGGGGGCCGGCGGCGGATCACGATCCCGCCGGACCTGGCCTACGGCGCGCGCGGTGCCGGCGGCGTGATCGGCCCGAACGAGACGCTCGTGTTCGTCGTCGACCTCATCGGAGTTCGCTAGACGGCCGGTGGGCGCGCCAGATCAGCGCGACGGCGGCGAGCACCGCGAGCGCGAGGGCGCCGTGCGTCAGCGCGCCGGCGGCCTGGCTGAAGGACTCGCTGAAGGCGTAGCCGACGAGCGTGAACGCGCTCGCCCACAGGGCCGTGCCGAGGAGGCTCCAGGGCAGGAACTTGCGCGCGGGCAGGCCTGACGAGCCGGCCAGGAAGGGCGAGACGGCCCGCACGATCCCGACGAAGCGCCCGACGAGGATCGCCTTCGCCCCGTGGCGCTCGTAGAAGCGCTCGACGCGCGCGAGCCGTGGCGCCGTGACGCCGACGCGCGGGCCGTGCGTGTGCAGGAAGCGGCCGCCCGAGCCGGGCGCCGAGCGCGAACGAGGCCAGATCGCCGAGCGCGGCGGCGACCCACGCGACGAGCAGGACGGTCAGGAGGTCGATCTCGCCGTGCGCGGCGACGACGCCGCCGAGCACGATCGCGGTCTCGCCCGGCGCGACCAGGCCGACGAACGCGCCGGTCTCGAGGAATGCGAGCCCGCCGACGAGCGCGTAGGTCCAGGGACCGAGCGTCTCGGAGAGCTCGGTCAGCGCGTGCTCGAGGTCCGGCAGCTCGATCACGTTCGTCGACCGTCAGCACCAGCGCCAGCGCGGCGAGCGTCGTCGCTGCGATCAGCGCGGTGCGGTGGCGGCGGACGAGCATCCACCGAGTATTCGGGCGCGCGGCGCCGGTCCGGACACCCCCGGTGCCACGACGACCGCGGTGCGGAGAGCTCTACTCCAGCTCCTCGGCCAGTTCGGCGACCGAGTCGACGATCCGCGCCGGGCGGTAGGGGAAGCGCTCGGCCGACTCGCGCGTGCTGATGCCGGTCAGTACGAGGATCGTCTCCAGCCCGGCCTCGAGGCCCGACACGATGTCGGTGTCCATGCGATCGCCGATCATCGCCGTCGTCTCGGAATGGGCGTCGATCGCGTTCAGCGCCGAGCGCATCATCAGCGGGTTGGGCTTGCCGATGTAGTACGGCTCGACCCCGGTCGCGCGGCTCACCAGCGCCGCGACCGAGCCGGTCGCGGGCAGCGGGCCATCGGGGCTGGGGCCGGTGGTGTCCGGATTGGTGGCGATGAAGCGGGCGCCCTCGACGATCAGCCGGATCGCCAGCGTGATCCGCTCGAACGAGTACGTGCGGGTCTCGCCCAGGACGACGTAGTCGGGGTCGCGCTCGGTCATCGTGTAGCCGGACTCGTGCAGCGCGGTCGTCAGGCCGGCCTCGCCGATCACGAACGCCGAGCCGTTCGGGCGCTGATCCTCGAGGAAGGCTGCGGTTGCGAGCGCGGAGGTCCAGATCGACTCCTCGGGCACGTCGAGCCCGCTGGTCCGCAGGCGCGCGGCCAGATCGCGCCGGGTGTAGATCGAGTTGTTGGTCAGCACCAGGAACGGGGCTTCGCGCTTGCTCAGGTTGCTGAGGAAGCGGTCGGCGCCGGGGATCGCCTGCTCCTCGTGCACCAGCACGCCGTCCATGTCCATCAGCCAGGAGCGGATCTCTCGTCGGGTCGTCACGAGCAGACAGCCTAGGAGCCGGGATAGGATCGCCCGCATGCGGACGATCGTGCTCGCGGCGGTGCTCGTGCTCGCGCTGAGCGCGCCCGCGTCCGCGCAGCAGGCGCCCGGCTCGCTCTGGGAGTCCGCGCCGGCCGACTCGGCCGGCGGCTCCGGCGGCACCGGCGGCTCCGCGCTGCTGCTGGGCCTCGGGCTGCTCGCGCTCGCGGGGGCGGGCGGCGTCGTCGTGCTGGCGTTGCGCAGACCGTCGTCGTCGCTCCGCCGGCGCGCGCCGGCGAACCAGGACGCCAGGTCCGCCACCGCTGCGGCGGTCGCCAACGATGCCACCGCAGCGCCCGTCGCTGCGGATGGGGACCCGCCGACCGCCACGCCAGTCACCGCACCCCGGGCCACCGCGGCGCCGGCCGCCACGCCGGTTGCCGCACCTCCGGCGACGGCTGCGACGGCCACGCGGCCCCGGTTGCCGCACCTCCGGCCACGGCGGCGCCGACGGGTAGCCGATGTCACCGCACCTCCGGCGACGGCGGCGTCGGCCAGCGCGGCGCCGGTTGCCGCACCTCCGGCCACGGCGGCGCCGACGCCAGTCGCCGCACCCCCGGCCATCGCGGCGCCGGCTGCCAAGCGGCCACCTGCTCCCGTCCGGCCCTCTCGCCCGTCGTCCGGCTCGGCGCCGCTGCCGGCCTTCGGCCCCGGCGCAGGCTCGGCATCACCGCGCGTCCCACCGCCGCCAGAAACCTGAAGGGACTGACCCTCTCGGTTCGGGTCAGCGGTCGAAGCGCAGCAACTGGCCGGCGGCGACCCAGACATGGTCGGCGTCGGCGGCGATCGCCGTCGGTGGCGCGTCGAGCGGCAGCGCGGGAGCGGACCTCGCCGTCGCGCACGCGCACGAGCCGGCGGTCGCCGGCGGAGAGGACGTAGACGTCGTCACCCGCGGTGGCGACGGCGATCGGGCGGCGGCCGACGCGGATCGACTCCTTCGCCACCCGGCGGTTGAGGTCGACCGCGACGATCCGGCCGCCCGTGGCGTCGACGACCCAGGCCGTGTCGCCCGCGAGGGCCACGTCCACCGGCGTGCCGCCGACCCGGATCTGACCGGCGATCCGGCGCGCACGCGCGTCGATCACGGTCACCGTGCCGGCGCGCGGGTCGGCGACCACGACCCGGCGCGGGTCGGCCGCGAGCGCCACCGGGCCGCGGCCGGTCTGCAGCGGCCGGCTCGCGCCGTCGCGCTCGAGCGCGTAGACGCGCCCGTCGGCCGCGCTCGCCACCCACACCGCGCCGGCGGCGAGCGCCACGTCGGTCGCGTCGGCGCCGGCCTGGAGCGGGGCGAACACCCGCGGCCGGGCCGCATTCGCCCCCGCCGCCGTCGCGGCCGTCGCGCCGCCGCGGGTCGCCACTGCCACCGGGACGACCGTTCCGGCCGCGGCGTCTGTGACCCACAGACCGTTGCGGCCGACCGCGACCCGGGCCGGCGCGCCGTTGATGCGCACCGTCGCCCCCACGGGCTGTCCGTCGGCGTCGAACGCGACCACGGCTCCCGCCCGCGCGGAGGCGGCCCAGACCGTGCCGTCGGCGGTCGCCAGCCCCGAGGGCTCGAAGCGGATCGCGAGCGGCTCGGAGGAGGCGCCGCGCGAAAGCACGATCAGCACGACCCCGACGGCCGCCAGCAGCGCGGCCAGCAGCAACAGCCGCGCGCGCGAGCGGCCCGGCGGCGCCTCAAGCGATTCAGGGGCCACGGCGATCGGCCAACGCTACCCGCACCGCCGCACCTTTGGCCAGCGCGGCGTCAGATTGCGCGCCGCGCGTCGACCCGGGCTGTCGCGCTGGATGGCGGAGATGCCACGCGGCGATCAGACGGCGCAGCTCCGGCTTGTCACCTCATCGCAGCGTCTTGCGCACCGATCGCGTCGTCGGCGGGTTCTCACCTGGTAGGTCTGGTGACGTACGCGAGCAGCGAGGGGCTGGGAAGTGCAGTCGATGGTGTCGGGGAAGGCGATCGCGGTGGCGGGGATGTTCGCGCTGGTCGCGGGCGGAGCGGTGATCGCACGTGCCGACGATCCGGCCGCGCGCAGCGCGCAGGCCGGCGGCGGACTGGCGGTCAGCCCGGTCAGGGTCGACCGCACGGCCGCGGTCGGCGCCGTCGACAACCTGACCGTGGCCAACAACACCAAGGCCGCGCTCGCGGTCACGGTCAAGGCCCGGCCCTGGATCCAGTCGTCGACCGGGACCGTGAGCCCGAACCGGCGCGGGACGCTCGGCGCGGTCGGCATCAGCGAGGACGCGTTCACGCTGGCCCCCGGCGCGAGCCGGCAGGTCACGGTCACGCTGCGCAGCGCGCCCTCCGGCGGCTACCTGTACGGCGCGCTCGAGGTCGTGGGCGTGCCGACCGATCTCGCCAAGCGCAAGGGCGTCGTGGCCGGCTACCGGCTGCTCGGCCCGCTGCGCTACAACGCTGCGACACCGGTCTCGAGCTTCACGGCCGGCGCGGCGAAGGTGGTCGGCAGCGGCTCGAAGCGGACGCTCACGCTGTCCGTCCGCAACACCGGCAACACGATCGAGCCGGTCAGCGGCAGCGTGCGGCTCAAGGGCGCGCTGGGAACGAAGAACAGCTCGGTGCCCGCGACGCGGATCCTGCCCGGCAAGAGCATCCGGCTCGGGCTGGTGTCCGGGAGCGCGCTGCGGCCCGGCAGCTACACCGCCACGGTGCGGCTCAAGCAGGCCAAGAAGACCACGACGCTCACCAAGCGGATCACGGTGCGCCGCTGAGCGAGCTCGAAGCGCTGCTGGAGGCGGCCCCGCTCGATGGGCGCCGTATCCGCGCTGTCGCGGCGCTCGCCGGGCACGAGCCGGCGGAGGTCGTCGCCCGCACCGGAGTGACCCTGCGTGAGGTCGAGCGGATCCTCGCCGCGGGTGGCGCGCTGCCCGCTCGGCCGGTGCTGCAGGAGGAAGGCGCGCTGGAGCGCATGCGCGCGCTGCTCGAGCGTGTGCCCGCGCCACTGGCCGACCTCGACCACGTCCAGGCCACGGCCGAGACCGTGCTCGCGCGGGCGCGTCTGCTGCACGAGCGCTACGAGCTCGAGCGCTGCCGCGTCCTGCTGCTCGGCGACCACGACGCGACCGCGCTCGCGTTCGGCGCACTCGGAATCGCGCCGCGCGAGCTCGCGGTGGTCGACGTCGACCAGCGCCAGCTGGCGTTCCTGCGCGACGTCGAAGGCGGTCCGCCGCGGAGCGAGGTCGACAGCGGGGCGCGCACGCCGGGACGTTGACAGCGGGGCGCCGCGACGGGCGATGTCGGCAGCGGGGCGCCGCGACGGCGATGTCGGCAGCGGCCGGCGCCGCGACGGGACGTCGGCAGCGGGGCGCCGCGACGGGACGTCGACAGCGGGGCGCCGCGACGGGAGACCGACAGCGGTGCGCCGCGGCGGGAGATCGACACGTGGTTCGCCGACCTGCGCGTCGGCCTGCCGGTGCCGCTGCGCGGCCGCTTCGACGTCGTTCTCACCGACCCGCCGTACTCGCCCGCCGGCGTCGGGCTGTTCGCGGCGCGGGCGCTCGAGGCGATGAAGCGCGAGGCGCGGCTGCTCGTGGCCTACGGCTACCCGGAGGGATCGCCGGCGCTGGGGCTGAAGGTGCAGGCCGAGCTCTCGGCGCTCGAGCTGGTCTACGAGGCGGTGCTCCCGGACTTCAACGCCTATGACGGGGCGCAGGCGATCGGCTCGCGGGCGGCGCTGTACGTGCTGCGGCCGACGCGCCGCAGCGCGAAGATCGCCGTGCGCCGCGGCGCACGGCACGCTGAGACGCTCTACACCCGCGGGCGCCAGGCAGTCGAGGCCCCCGGCGGGCGACCGGATCTGTCCGAGCTCGAAGGGGATTCGGACGCGCTCTACTTCGGCCCCGGATGGCGTCCGCTGGCCGAGCTGCTCGAAGCGCCGCGCGAGGCCGCGACGGTCTACGTCAACCTCGCCCCGGAGCTCGTCTACAGCCTCTATCAAGTCGTGGTCGCCGCCGTGGCCCCGCGCGTCGTGATCGTGGCCCACAACCGCACCGAAGGGCTGCAGAGCGAGGCCGAGCAGCGGCTGCTGCGAACACTCGCCGCCCCGCGCTACGAGGTCGTCCGGCTCGCCCGCTCGTGGAAGGGCTCGCCGCTCACGCTCGTCGAGCTGCGCGGCGGCGGCCCGCGCGACGAGCGTGAGGTCTACCGCGACGCGACTTCGATCTCGATCGCGAGGGCGGCCAGCGGGGCGCCCCAGTCCTCGAGCGACGCGGGCGTCGCGACGCTGTAGCCGGCGCCGGCGACGGACACCTCGCCGCGCAGCGCCCACTTGGCGAACGTGTCGGCGAAGCGCTCCGGGGACGACGTGCAGTCGCCGGTCTCGGCGTGCAGGCAGCCGCCGCTGACGGGGAGCGACGCCGCGAGCCGGTCGCGCAGCTCGGGCGGTGACGACGCGCAGCGTCGATCACGTGCGCGAGCTCGTGGGCGACGGTCGAGTCGCGATCGAGCTTGCGCTCGCGGTCGAGGTAGGCGACGTTGAAGCTGACCTCGTACGCGTCCGGCGCGGTCTGGCGCATCAGGCCGACGGTGCCGCCGTCGGGCTCGCTGTAGGTCGTGATCGTGACCATCCCGTCGATGTCGTCGATCAGCTGGCGGGCCTCCGGGCGGACCTTGTCGATCGCGGCCAGGACCCATTCGCGGTCGTCTTCTGCGACCGCGGGCGCGAACTGCAGCTTCGCGGCGCGCACGGTCGGAGTCGACGCGGCGCTCGTCCGCGCCGCAGGCGCCCAGCGCGAGGACGGCAGCGGGCGGACAGGCAGGATCGGCTGAGTGCGGTTCAGCGCCTGGATCTGGGACTTCTCGTCAATGCAGAGCACGATCGCGTGCTCGGGCGGGTTCAGATACAGGCCCACGACATCGCAGACCTTGGCCTCCAGTTCGGGATCGGTGGAGAATTTGAACGTCCCGCTGCGCCACGGCTGCACGCGATAGGCGCGCCAGGCACGCGCGACGGTCGCGTCCCCGATCCCCAAGTGGCGACCGAGCAGCCGCGAGGACCAATGCGTCACCGCCAACGACGCCGGCGGCGCCTCCAAGGTCGCGGCGATGATCTGCGCGTCATCGATCGTCTTCGGCCGGCCGCTGCGCGGCTCGTCGTCGAGACCGACAAGCCCGCGCGTGGCGAAACGATCGCGCCACTTGATCACCGTCGGACGCGAGACCCCGAGCGCCGGGAGGTGGACGAGGTACCCGCCCGTCGGCGATCGCGAGCACGATCCGCGCCGCTCGCGATGCCCCGCCGAGAGCGTCGAGCAGCGCGTCCAATACTCCAGCGTCGCGCGATCCTCGTCGCTGAGCGTCAGTTGGGATGACGGCATACGCCATCATCCCATATGTCAACTAACTAATGCGCGAGCACAGCACGGGGAGGAGGCGGCGCAGATCCATCTCACGAAGATCGGCTGATCGCGTGCGCAGCTTGAAGGCTGGGTACGCCTGAGGACATGAGCTCCATTCCCGCGGGCAGGGCCGCGGTGCGGAGCCCGGAGGCAAGTGAGAGCTGGTTCTCCGCGTTGGGCGTCAAGGGACGCCGCGCCTTCCGGGCCGCATACGCGGGCTACATGCTCGATGCGTTCGACCTGATCGTCCTCACGCTGTCGCTGTCGGCGATCGGCGCGACCTTCTCCGTCGGCACCGGCGCCACCGGCGCGCTGTCGACCGTCACGCTCTCGGCCTCCGCCGTCGGCGGCATCCTCGGCGGCGTGCTCGCCGACCGGATCGGCCGTGCGCGCACGCTGATGCTGAGCGTCGCCGTCTACTCGGTGTTCACGTTCCTGTCGGGCCTCGCCACCAGCTACGGGATGCTGATGGTGTTCCGGGTCTTCCAGGGCATCGGCTTCGGCGCCGAGTGGGGCGTCGGCGCGGTGCTGGTGGCCGAGCTCGTGCGGCCGGAGTCGCGCGGGCGCGCGCTCGGGATCATCCAGAGCGCGTGGGCCGCGGGCTGGGCGCTGGCGGTCGTCGCGTACCTGATCGCGTTCGAGCTGTTCCCCGAGCAGACCGCCTGGCGCGTGCTGATGTGCCTCGGGATCCTGCCGGCGATCCTGATCCTCTACATCCGCTCGCGGGTCGAGGATCCGGAGGTCTATAAGGAGGCGCGCTCGAAGGACGAGTCCGACGAGGTGCCGCTCAAGCAGATCCTGAGTGGCAAGCTGCTGAAGACGACGATCGCGGCCTCGATCCTCGCCACCGGCATCCAGGGCGGCTACTACGCGATGTTCACCTGGATCCCGACGTATCTCAAGGAGGAGCGCGACCTGACGATCGTCGGCACGTCGGGCTACCTGTTCGTGGTGATCGCGGGCGCCTTCCTGGGCTACCTGACCGCGGGCTGGGTGCACGACCGGATCGGTCGCCGGCGCGCGTTCGCGCTGTTCGCGGCGTGCGCGGGCACGGCGCTCGTCCTGTACTTCGCGGTGCCTTCGGGTTCCAACACGACGCTGCTGATCGTCGGGTTCCCGCTGGGCTTCTTCGCCTCGGGCTGCTTCTCGGGCTTCGGGTCCTACCTGGCCGAGCTGTTCCCGACGCGGGCACGGGCCACCGGCGGGGGCTTCTGTTACAACGTCGGCCGCGGGCTGGGGGCGCTCTTTCCCGGGCATCATCGGGTTCCTGGCGGCGGCGATCGGGCTCGGGGGCGCGATCGCGTTCGGGGTCTTCGGCTACGTGCTGGCGATCTGCGCGTTGCTCGTGCTCCCGGAGACGCACGGGCGCGAGATGCGCCCGGACGAGTGATCGCCGACAGCTTGCGCGACGCTCGGGTCTACGACCTCGAGCAGTCGCGCTTCGCCGGCGCGCCGGTGTTTCCGGCGCATGAGCCGGGCGTGATCTTGAACCTGCACCGCCGCCACGAGCGGGACGCGCCCGAAGCGCGCACGGGCGCCTCGGCGATGCTCGTGATGACCGAGCACTCCGGCACGCACATCGACGCGCTCTGCCACCAGGCCTACGCCGGCCGCCTGCACGGCGGGCTCGAGGTCAGCGCCCGTGTGCAGACGCCGACCGGCTTCACCGCGCTCGGGATCGACACGGTCGCACCGATCGTCGCCCGCGGCGTGCTGCTCGACGTCGCCCGCGACGGGCCGCTTCCGCCCGGGTACGTCGTCGGCGCCGCTGAGCTCGAGGCCGCGGCGGAGGGCGTCGAGCTGCGCCGCGGCGACGTGATCCTCGTCCGGCTGGGCTCGGGCGCGCTGTGGGCGGACCGCTCCGCCTACCTGGCGGCCGGCGGCATCGGCGGCGACGGCTCGCGCTGGCTGGCGGCGCGCGGGCCGATCGCGGTGGGCGCTGACAACGTCGCCTTCGACGCCCCCGACGAGCACGACCCGGAGCTCGGCTCACTGCCCGGCCACACGATCCTGATCGTCGAGGAGGGCATCCACATCATCGAGTCGCTGTTCCTGGAGGAGCTCGCCGCTGACGGGGTGCGGGAGTTCGGCTTCATCTGCCTGCCGTTGAAGCTGCGGGGCGGCACCGGTTCCCCGGTCCGCCCGATCGCGCTGGTCTGAGGGGCTGCACCGCGGGGGGTGTGTAACGAAAGTTCATCCCCTATGAGGGTTCGTTACACACCCCCCGGCGTCGGCCGGCGAGATCGCGGCGGTCGGCGAGATCGGCGGCGGCGGCGAGATCGCGGCGGTCGGCGAGATCGCGGCGGTCGGCGAGATCGCGGCGGGGATGGCGCTCGCGGTCAGGCGGTCGCGGCGAAGCCCTGGCGCCAGTTCGGATACCGCGGCGTCCAGCCCAGCTCGGCCTTCGCCTTGGCGTTCGAGGCGCCCCGCGATTCGGTCATCATCGCCACCGCCGCCGGGCCCGCGATGAGCCGCACGAGCCAGGCCGGTACGCGCCGCGGCGGTTTGGCGCCGAGCTGCTCGGCCAGGAACGGCAGCCACTCCTTGGCCGGCGCCGGCTCGTCGTCGACAATGTTGTAGATCTCGCCCGGGCGCCCGTGCTCGATCGCGGCCAGGGTCGCGGTCGCGAGGTCCTCGGTGTGCAGGAACGACCAGACGCCCTCACCGTTGCCGACCAGCGGCATCCGCCGCTTGCGGATCAACACCTCCTGCTCGCCGCCCGGTGCCATCCCGCTCCCCGGGCCGTAGAAGCCGCCGTAGCGCAGCACGATGCCGCCGGCGTCGACCGTCAGCCGTTCGAGTTTGCGGATCGCGGCGTGGGTCTCGCGGATGCCTTTCGGCGGGTGGGGGTCGAGCGGGTCGGCCTCGGTCTTGACCGGCCCGCCGACGCGGGCGTACGGCCAGCCGGCGAACGACTGCGCGACGAACAGCGCGCCCTTGTCCGTCCCGGACACGCTGATGTCCTTCGCCGCGACGATCAGGTGCTCCGTGCCCTCGGTCCGCAGCCGGTTGGTGAGCGTGAACGCCTTGTCGGGATTCTTGATGTCGACGCCGCTGAGCGCGGTCATCTGGTGGACGATCACGTCCGGCCGCGCGGCCTCGACGGCCGCCCGGACCGAGGCCCGATCGAGTCCGTCCATGATCTGCGGTGTGGCGCCGAGGCGCACGCAACTCGCCGGTCTTGGCCTCGGTGCGGGTCGTGCCGGTGACGGTGTGGCCGTTCTCGATCAGGAGCGGGATCAGTGCACGGCCGGCGGCGCCCGTGGCGCCAGCGATGAGGATGTGCATGTGCCCTCAGACGAGTCGGCGTGCAACGCTGTGACACGTCGTGTCGGACGTCCGCCACACCACCGCCTTGACCAACGCGTCCGACGAGTTGCGCCCGCTGCTCTTCTCGATCGCCTACCGGATGCTGGGGTCGGTGGCCGAGGCCGAGGACGTCGTGCAGGAGGCGTACCTGCGGCGCGCGACGGCGGGCGAGGTCGCGAACGAGCGCGCGTTCATGGCCACGATCACGACGCGCCTCGCGATCGACGTGCTGCGCTCGGCCCGGGTGCGGCGCGAGGCTTACGTCGGCGAGTGGCTGCCCGAGCCCTTGGTCGAGGCCGAGGCGCCCGCGTCGGTCGACACTGCGGAGTCGATCTCCGTCGCGATGCTCGTGCTGCTCGAACGCCTCAACGAGGTCGAGCGCGCGGTCTTCGTCCTGCGCGAGTCCTTCGACCTCAGCTTCGCCGAGATCGCCGGCATCGTCGAGCGATCCGAGGACAACTGCCGCCAGATCCTCTCCCGCGCCCGCCGCCGGCTGGCCGACGATCGCCCCCGCTTCGACGCCGACCCGGCCCAACGGCGCGCGCTCGCGTCCCGCTTCCTCGCGGCCGCCCGCGACGGCGATCTCGACGGGCTGGTCGCGCTGCTCGCCCCGAACGCCGTGCTCGTCGGCGACGGCGGTGGCGTCGCCCGCTCGATCCCGCGCCCGATGCGCGGCGCACCGGCCGTCGCCCGTGCGCTGGTCGGCTTCTACGGTCAGGTCGACGCGCTGGGCGTCACGCTCGAGCCGGTGTGGGTCAACGGCCAGCCCGGCTTCCGCACCCTGGACGCCGAGCGGCGGATCGTCAACGTCGTCGCGCTCGACATCGTCGACGACCACGTCGTCGCGATCCACTCGATGCTCAACCCGGCGAAGCTCGCCCACCTCGGCCAGACCTCGACCATCGGCCTGCGCCCGTCCGCTCAGCGCCGGTAGCGGAACGTCACTTCCCCGTGATTGCCCGAGCAGCGCACGCTCCTCCCGCTGCCGCGGCGGCAACGTAGTCCTGAGATTCTCCGCGGCGCAGCCCGCGCGGCGCCCCAGCGTCGCGCGATGCTGCGGCCGCGCGTACAGGTGATCCCGCCGGCGGCGACCTGCGTGATTCCGCGCCGACCGCCGACGGCGGCGCACCGGCGACGCGGCTCGCCCACGCGCACGAGCCGGCTCACCGCCAGGCCCGACGGCGCGGCCGCGCCCGAGACTCCTGTCGTAGAAGAACCCGCAGAGGATCCACTCGACCCCAGCGCTCGGGCTGCACGCCGCCGGACAGTTCGCCGACTCCAGCGTCGACGCTGATGGAGGTGATCTCCTGGTGGAGGTCCGGATCGGGGAACACGTCGATCGGGTCGCTGGGGATCTCGCATCCGGTCCCCCGTCTGAGGTAGACGGACAGTCGTCGCGGAGCCTCGGTGTCGTAGCTGACGTCGACGATCGCGCGCTGACCGGGCCGGATAGCCCGCGGACCGTCAAAGCGGATACTGAGGAAGGGACCCCGAACCGGGACGATGGCGCTCACCGGGCCGAAGAGCGTGGTCGCCCTGCCCGTCGACGAGCCACGCGCACAGGAGATGGTCCCCCGGCCGGTCCGGCACGAAGTCCGCCGAGCGCTCGAACGTCGGGGCTTTCGATCGGGTCGTCCAAGAAGCGCTTACCGGGATCCAGCCACGACTCGGAGCCGCATGCGATGCCAGCGGCGACGCGGGCCTTCGCGACGACCCGCACGCCCGTCGAGTCGCCGTCGGCGAAGCCCTCGACGGCGACGGTGAACGCAACGTCCTCGGGCGGTGGCTGCGGTGGACGATCCGATCGTCAGTACGGCGGCGCCGGCCGCCGCGGGCGCGGCGAGGGCGAGCCCACACCAGGGTTGCGAGGACGATGATCTGTCGCACGCCGCGAACCTATGCCGGAATCCGCGTGCATCCCGTCGCTGCGCGTGAATTGGAACAAAGCTGTTGCGAAGTCGTTGCAAAGCGCGTCAGTCGAGCAACGCTCCGGCGCTGACGTTGATCGTCGCCGCGGTCATCGTCCGGGCGAGGTCGGAGGCCACGAACGCGGCGACGTTGCCGACGTCCGCCAGCGTCGCGGCGCGACCCGTCAGCGTCATCGCCTCGAGGCTCGCGGTCAGATCCTCGCGGCCCTCGAAGTCGGCGGGGATCGTCTCCGGGACGCCGCCGGTGCGCAGCGTCACGACGCGCACGCCGTGCTTGCCGGCCTCGGTCGAAAGCTGGCGGCGCAGCGCCTCGACGGCCTCCAATGCGATCAGGAAGCCGCCGATGCTGTAGTCGCGCAGCGGGTCGCCGCGGCCGCCGAACTGCAGGATCACCCCGCCGGTCCCGGCCGCGATCATGCGCCGCGCAGCGGCCGTGGAGGTGAGGAACTGAGTGCGCGTGGCGGTCATGATCGGCGCGAGGAAGTCCTCGACGTCCATCTCGACCAGCGGCGTGCCCTGGACGTCGTTGACGCCGATCAGGTTGAACGAGATGTCGAGGCCGCCGGCCGCGGCGACGACGGTGTCGGCATGGGCTTCGACGGCGGCGGCGTCGAGGGCATCGACCTCCGCGCACTCGGCGACGCCACCGGCGGCGCGGATCGAAGAACTCACCGCCTCGAGCTTGGAAGGCGTGCGTCCCGCGAGGAAGACGCGCGCGCCCTCACGGGCGAAGGAGCAGGCGACGGCGCCGCCGATCGCGCCGCCGCCGCCGTAGATCACGGCGTTCTTGTCTTTGAGCAGCATGAACGAATTGACTCATGCCGCGCGCAAAGCTCATCGCTCGTCGATCAGCCGATCGTCGCGGACGTCGGTGACGAACATGTGGCCGGGCGCGTGGGTGATCATCAGCGACGGGCGGCTCGCGGCCGCGACCGCCTGCGGCGTGACGCCACAGGCCCAGAACACCGGCACCTCGCCGTCGCGGATCTCGACCGGGTCGCCGTACTGGGGGCTCGCGAGCGAGGCGATCCCGAGCGTCAGCGGGTCGCCGACGTGCACCGGCGCCCCGTGCACGGCGGTGTAGCGGCCCGTCACCTGCGTCGCGCGGATCGCCTGCTGCGGGGTCATCGGACGCATCGAGACGACCAGCGGCCCGGAGAACCGGCCGGCCGTCCGACAGGCGACCGCGGTCGTGTACATCGGCACGTTGACGCCCAGCTCGATGTGCCGGACGGGCAGCTCGGCGGCCAGCAGTGCGCGCTCGAAGGTGAACGAGCAGCCGATCAGGAACGCGACCAGGTCGTCCCGCCAGACGTCTCGCACGTCCGAGAGCTCGTCGGTGAGCAGGCCATCGCGATAGACGCGGTAGCCAGGGAGGTCACAACGAAGGTCGGCGCCCGGGGCGAAGTTGGCCGGCTCCGGCGAACCCGGGTCGCAGACCTCGAGCACCGGGCACGGGCGCGGGTTGGCGACGCAGAAGCGCAGGAAGTCGAACGCGTCCGCCTCCGGCAGCGCGACCAGGTTGGCCTGCGTGAAGCCGGGCGCGAGCGCGGCGGTCGGCCCGTCCCATTCGCCCGCGCGGATCGCGGCGCGGACATCGTGCGGGAGTGGGCCGGGCGCTCGCATCATCGGTTTGTATCGTCCCCGGGCGGTGGGAGGCCGACACGGGCGCGGGGCCGAGACGCCGGGGGATCGACACGGGCGGGGCCGAGGGCCGACAGCCGATCGTCCCGCCGCGTCGCCTGAAGGAAGCGGCGGCCGCGCCGCGAACTCCGTCCGCATGAGTGACAGCATCGAGCCGCACGTCTCCACCGAGGAGCTGCGCGCCGCCCTGGCCCCGCGTGCAGAGACCCGCCGCAACCCGGTGCTCGTCAGCGAGCGCGACGGGGGAGAGATCAAGAACCTTCGCGCGGCAGTCGAGACCGCGGACGGACTCCGGTCAGAGCTCGAAGCCAGCCGCCGCCTGATCGACTCCGCCCGCGCCGACGCGATCGAGCTCCGCGCCGCGCTCGACGCCGCCCGCGGCGACGCCAAGGAGCTGCGCCTGGAGCTGATGCGCGCCCGCGCCGAGTCCGCCGAACGCCGCGAGGCGCTGTCGAAGCTGGCGAATGCCGGCCTGTTCCGCCGCCGCAAGGTCAAGGCGGAGCTGATGGCGCGCAACGCGTTCTAGAGAACTTCAGCGCGGCGCCGACGGTCCGCGCAACCGCAGGCCCTGCATGCCGCCGTCCACGGCCAGCACCGTGCCGGTGGTGGACGCGGCAGCCGGCGAGGCCAGGTAGGCGATCGCCTCGGCGACCTCCTCGGCGCTGACCAGGCGTCCCATCGGCTGCCGGGCCTCGAGCGCCGCGCGTTCGGCAGCCGGGTCGTCGGCGGCGTCGAGCAGTCGCCCGACCCACGGCGTGTCGGCCGTGCCCGGCGTGACGCAGTTGACGCGGATGCCGTCGCCGACATGATCGGCGGCCATCGCCAGCGTCAACGACAGCACGGCGCCCTTGGTGGCGCTGTACAAAGCGCGCTGGGGCAGCCCGGCGACCGCGGCCACCGAGCAGGTGTTGACGATCGCGGCCGCCGAGGAGGACCGCAGCGCGGGCAGGCAGGCGCGCGAGACGCGGACGATCCCGACGACGTTGACGTCGAAGACCCGGTGCCACTCCTCGTCCGGGTTGTCCTCGATGGTCCCCGCGGCGCCGATCCCGGCGTTGTTGACGAGCACGTCGAGGCCGCCGAGCCGCTCCACGGCCGAGGCCACCGCGCGGTCCACGCCCAAAGCATCGGTGACATCGACCTGAACTCGCGTCCTCAGCCGCTTCCACGTCGCGATCGAACACGACCACGCGCGCGCCGCGCTGCGCGCAACAGCTCCACCACGGCGGCGCCGATCCCTGACGCCCCGCCGGTGACGATTGCCCGCAACGCCATCACACCACCGCCTCGATCAGATGCGGCCCGGGCTCGGCCTGCGCCCACCGCAGTGCCGACACCAGGCCCGGTACGTCGTCGACCCGCCGCCCCGGCACGCCCATCGACTGCGCGAGCGCGGCGAAGTCCAGCGGCGGGCGCCCGATGTCCATCAGCTCGCGCGCCGCCCGTCCATCGCCCTCGGCACCGACGCGCGCGAACTCGAACTCGAGGATCGCGTAGGCCCGGTTGGCGACGATGATCGTCGTCACGTCGAGGCCCTCGCGCGCCTGCGTCCACAGCGACTGGATCGTGTACATCGCCGACCCGTCGGCCTGCAGCAGCACGACCGGGCGCTCCGGGACCGCGACCGCCGCCCCGGTCGCCGTCGGCAGCCCCCAGCCGATCGACCCACCGGTGATGAACAGGTAGTCGTGCTCGGCGCTGGCCGCGGTGGCGGCGACGAAGAAGATCGACGCCGACACCGACTCGTCCACGACCACCGCACCCTCGGGCAGCAGCGAAGCGACGACGGCCGCGAGCGACGGCAGGTCGAGCGTCCCGCCCGTCGGCAGCCCGTCGGAGGCAAGCGGCGCGACCGACACCGGCGCCGGCGCGCCGACCGCGTCGGCCAGCGCCTCCAGCGCGCCCACGGCATCCTCCGTCGGCCCGGCGAGCACCGTCAAGGCCGTCGCCGGATCGGCCAACCAGCTCGGCAGATCGGGATAGGCGAAGAACCCCACCGGCGGCTGCGTCCCGGCGATCACGAGCGACTCGAGCCCGGCCAGCGCGGCCACCGCCTCGTCGGTGAGATAGGGCACCACCTCGAGCCGTGGCCGCGAGCCGCCGCGCTCCAGCCGCGCCGGGAACGTGTCGCGGAACAACCGGCAGCCCGTCGCGGCCGCGATCCGCGCCGCGGCGGCCAGTCCGCGCCCGCGGGTCGTCCCGCCCCCGAGCAACAGCGCGGCCCGTTCGCCGCGCAGGGCGCGGGCGGCCGCCTCGACAGCCTCCGAGGGAACCTCCGCCGGACCGACGACGGGCAGCGGCGCCGCCGGCCCGAGGCTCGGCCCCCAGCCCGCGTCGGCGGGAAAGATCAGCGTCGCCACACCACCCGCTCGCGCCGCGGCCACGGCCGCCGCCGTGTCGGTCGCCGCCGAGCGCGCGTCGCGCACCGTCCGCTGCCAGTGCGAGACCGGCCGCACGACCGACTCGATGTCGCTCGCCAGCGGCGCTCCGAGCGGCTTGTGGGCGACCGCGTGATCGCCGACCACGTTGACCATCGGCACGCGCGCCTTGTACGCGTTGTGCACGTTCGCGAACGCGTTGCCGAAGCCCGGCCCGAGGTGCAGCAGCGTCGCGGCCGGGAAGTCCGCCATCCGCGCGTAGCCGTCGGCCGCGCCCGACGCGACGCCTTCGAACAGCGTCAGCACGCCGCGCATCTCCGGCACGCGGTCCATCGCCGCCACCAGGTGCATCTCGGACGTCCCGGGGTTCGCGAAGCAGACCTCGATCCCCGAGTCCGACCAGCGTCCGCAGGACGCTTTCCGCGCCGTTCAACGCGCGGCCTCGATCAAGTCTCCCATGGCCCGGAATGTACGCTGCCAGAGGTGACCGACGACTCGCTCCCCGAGCTTCGCGCCTCCGACGCCGACCGCGAACGCCACGCCGAGATCCTCCGCCACGCCGCCGGCGAGGGCCGGCTGACCGTCGAGGAGCTGACCGAGCGCCTCGACACCGTCTACGAGTCGCGCACGCACGGCGAGCTCGACCGGCTCGTGGCCGACGTCGTCGTCCCCGGCGGTCACACGCAGCGGATGCCCGTCCACCGCGGCGCCGAGGGCTCGAACTGGCTCGTGGCGGTCATGAGCGGCCACGAGCGCAAGGGCCGCTGGCGCGTCGGGCCCAACCTCAAGGTCATCAACGTCATGGGCGCCTCGGATCTCGATCTCAATGACGCCGAGCTGAGCGCCGACGTCGTCGAGATGACCGTGTTCTCGCTGATGGGCGGCGCCGAGATCTACGTGCCCGAAGGCCTCAACGTCGAGTGCTCGGAGTTCGCGCTCATGGGTGGCAACGGGATCCAGCTCGGCGACAGCCGGCCCGACCCGGGCGGCCCGACGCTGCGCCTGCGGGTGATCTCGATCATGGGTGGCACCGACGTCAAACGCGGGCGCAAGCTCAGCCGCGCCGAGCGCAAGCGCCGCAAGCACCTAGAGCACGGGCGCTGAGACCCCCGCCGGGCGGTCGAGCGCGCGCGGGACCAAGAGCGCGGTGATCGGCCCGATCGCGAGCCGCTCGACCGTGCCGGGCAACAGCTCGCCGCGGCCGGACGCCGGATCGCGCGGCGGCGCGGGGAGCCCGAACAGCGTGTGCCCGTGGTCGGCGGCGTGCAGGCGCAGCGCGCGGCCGGCCTCGGCGCGCCCGAGCCGCCAGCCGGCGGCGATCAGCGCGGAGCCGTGCCACAGCTCCCAGCGCCAGCGGCGGAACGGCATCCGCCCCGGCGGCAGCGGATACAGGCTGTAGGCGAACTCGAGGCCGTGGACGGTCGGCACGTGCACCGCAAACGCTAGCGTGCCCGGATGCGCTTGTTCCCCATGCTCTCGGCCGAGGACTTCGAGGCCTCGATTCGCTTCTACCGCGATCTGCTGGGTGGGGTGGAGGCCTACCGCTTCCCCGAGCAGGACCCGGTCTTCGTCACGCTGCGCTTCGGCGAGTCCGAGCTCGGCATCGGCGCGATGCGCGGCGCGCCGCTGCACGGCCGGCCGCAGCGGCCCGCGAGCGGCCACCGGATCGAGCTCTGCCTGTACGTCGACGACGTGGACGCGACGGTGGCGGCGGCGCCGGACGTCGTCCTCGAGCCGCAAGACCAGCCCTGGGGCGAGCGGATCGCCTACATCTCAGACCCCGACGGGAACCTCGTGATGCTGGCGCAATGATCCGGCAAGGTCCTGGCAAGCTCGATCGGCGAGGCTGCGGCCATGACATTCGCCAAGACCGCTCAGCTGTTCGCCTTCGCCGTCGTCGCCGCCTCCTCGATCGCCCTGGGCGCCGCGTCGGAGCGCCGTCACTAGCCCAAGGTTCAGCCAAGGATTTCGCAGGGAGGTGGCGCTTGACTTCGTGGCCGCATGGACCCGAACGGCACGAAGACAACGCGCCCCGTCGTGGGCGGCATCTCGTTGGACACGCCCGAACGCCGGCGCGCCTACATCGCCGCCGTTCAGCGTGATCTCAACGTCCACCTGAAAAAGCTCGGCTCGCCGACCGTCCTCGCCGTGGACGGCGAGTGGGACTCGGACACGCAGCTCGCGTTCGAGCGCGTCAGCCGGATTCTCGGGCTGGAGCCCGTACAGGACGTACGCAGCTTCCGCCTGATCGCGGCCTCGGCCGCCAAGCGCACGGACGCCGAGCAGGAACGCGCGAAGACCGACGGAACGGCCTTCGCGAAGCAGCTCAAGGAGCAGTTCACGGGCAACGGACAGCCCGTGGCACGGAAGCGTGAGCGGACCGTCGTCGGCGGCCGCTCGCTGGCCAAGGAGGGCCGCGCGGAGGCGTACGTGGCGGCGCTGCAGCGCGATCTCAATCGTCATCTGATCGCGCTCGGCTCGCCCACGATCCTCGCCGTGGACGGCAAGTGGGATCGCGACACGGACGTCGCCTTCCGCCGTGTCTGCCGCGTGCTCGGGCTCGAGGCCGATCGCACCGTGCGCACGTTCCGCGCCGTCGGCGGGGCTGCCGCGCCGCTGAGCGCGGAGGAGCGCGAGCGCGCCGCCTCCGACGGCGAGGCCTACGAGCGCAAGCTGCGCCACCACTTCGCGAACGCGCCGGTCCCCAAGCCGAAGCCCGAACCGAAGCCGGAGCCGCAGCACGACCACCTGAAGGCCGCGCTGAAGGCCGCCGGCGCCCGCTACGAGGACGCGATCGTGCGCGAGGCCAAGCGCCACAACGTGCCGGTCTCGCTCGTGTGCGCAGTGCTCGAGGTCGAGACGGGCTTCCGCAACGTCTTCGGTCACGACAAGGTCGCGAACCCGATCAAGAGCCCGCCGCGCGGGCTGCTGGCCGTCAACGAGGCGCGCTACAAGCAGTACCTGCACTTCCGCCGCCAGGGCCTCGGCGCCCAGGGCGTCGGCCCGATGCAGCTCACGAGCCCGGGCCTGCAGGACCGCGCGGACGCGCTCGGCGGCTGCTGGAAGGTCGCCCCGAACATCCGCGTCGGCGTCGAGTACCTGGCCGGCAACATCCAGCGCCTCGGCCTCTACCGCGGCGTCGCGGCCTACAACGGCTCCACCGCCTACGCCGACAAGGTGCTGCCGCTGGAGAAGAAATGGCGCGCGAAGCTCGGCGCGCAGGCCGACGCCGACACCGGCGGTGGCTCCGGCCCGCGCACGCTGCGGATGCGCTCCCCGCGGATGACCGGCTCGGACGTCAAGGCGCTGCAGAAGCTGTGCAACAAGCGCTTCGAGGAGTGGAAGGTCGGCGTGCAGATCGACGTCGACGGCGAGTTCGGCCCCGAGACGCGCAAGGCCTCGCGCCGCGTGGCCTACGGCCTCGGCCTCGACGCCTCCAAGGGCATCACGCCCGCGCTGCGCTCCAAGATGCGCCGCCCGAGCCGCCGCACCGCCGCCGAGCTCGAGCGCGCCAAGAGCCGCCGTGCATGGCTGCGCAAGCTGCGCCGCGCGCACGCCGCGACGAGCGGCGGCAGCGGGAAGTACCCGCTCGGCGCGCACGGGCTGATCATCGGCCGGCCGTACCAGGGCACGCATACGCGCGGGAACTGGCAGTCCGACAACGCGATGGACATCCGGATCCCGAACGGGACGCCGGTGATCGCGCTCGACGACGGCGTGATCGCGAAGGCCTACAACGCCCCGTCGGGCGTCACCGCGGGCTGGCAGGTGACCCTGCGCAGCGCGGACAACGCCTGGTTCTACGGGCATCTCAAGACGATCACGGTGCGCGCCGGACAGCGCGTGCGCAAGGGACAGGTGATCGGCACCTCGGGCTCCGCCAACGGCGTGCCGCATCTCCATATCGGACAGCAGGTCGGACGGCCGCGATTCCAGTGAGGGAACTGACAATGGATGACTTTCAGATCGACGACGACGACGCGGTGCTGGCCGAGGACGGCCCGCTCGAGATCGGCGGGGCGCTCGTGACCCAGCTCGAGGCCCCCGTGCTCGACTCCGAGCAGGACCTCGACGCGCTCTTCGGCGAGGACGAGGACGAAGAGGACCTCGGCGAGGACGACCTCGAGCTCCCGGAGGAGCCCGAGGCCGGAGCACGAGCACGAGCACCTCGATCACGCCTTCGAGCAGGACGACGAGCGCGTCGCGATGCTCGAGAGCGCGGTCAAGGAACTCGCCGGCGACCAGGTCAAGCGCGAGAGCAAGCGCATCCGGCGCAAGGTGACGGCCGCCACCGGCGGCGCCGGCCTGGCGGGCATCGCCCCGATCGTGCTCCAGCTCGCCGGGATGCTCGACATGTCGCCCGAGCTGGCGTCGGCGATCGCGACGATCGCGGCCGCGCTCGGCGCGCTGCTCGTGGGCTATCTGACGCCCGAGCGCGAGGCGCCGCCGAGCCCGGCGGAGATCCTGACCGTCAAGTAACCCCCGTCCAGGGGGTCGAAGGCGAAGAGTTCGTCTGCTATCGAAATAGGGGTGGTCGCTGCCCTGCCCCTGTTCGGTGCCTTCGTGGTGGGGCTCGGCGTGCGCCGCTGGCTGCTGGCGCACATCTCGCTCCTGTTCCGGCTGCAGCTCGGCCTCGGCATCGGCGTGCTGTCGGTGCTGGCGGGCTGGAGCTTCGACATCAGCGTCCGCAACCTCGCGGCGATCGCGGTCCTGCTGTTCGCGCAGCTGACCGCGGTCGCGGTCGGCGCGCGGGTCTTCCGCCGCCGCACGGACGGCGCGCTGCTGTCGTTCTGGATGTACGGCAACCCGACGTTCTGGACGGCGCCGATGGCCGCCGCGACGCTCGGCGCCGAGGCCGCGGTCTTCATCATCGCCTACGACATGCTCACGCAGGCCCGGATCGCGATCGGCGTCCGGTTCCTGCGCCACAACGCGCCGAAGTCGCAGTCGGCGCGAACCGCGCTGGCCGACTACGCGCCGACGATCGGCGCCATGAGCGGGCTGGCGGTCGGGCTCGTGCTGCCCGCGCCGGAGGTCGTCGACGCGCTGGTCGCCGGCCTCGCGATCGCGATGAGCGTGGTCGGGTTCCTGCTGCTCGGCGTCTCGTGGCCGCGGCGCTGGATCGGGCGCCCGCAGGTGGCGATGACGTTCCGCGGGCTGGCGCTGCACCTGACGCTCGTCCCGGCCATCCTCGGCCTCGCCGTGCTCGCGGGCGTGACGCTCCCGGGGGCGGTCTGGCTGCTGGCCTTCGGCCCGATCCCGACCTCGATCGTCTCCTTCGCCCAGGTCTACGGCTACTCGCCCAAGACGGCCGCGACCGGGCTGGCGCTGAGCATCGCGGCGGCGCTCGCGCTGCTGCCGCTCGCGCTAACGTTCGCCGGCGCCTGATGGCCGACGTCCTGATCACGGAGTACACCGACCCGGGCTGTCCGTGGGCGTACTCGGCCGAGCCGTTCCGGCAGCGGCTGAACTGGCTCTACGGCGACCGGATCGAGTGGCAGCTGCGGATGGTGGTGCTCGCCGAGTCCGCGCAGGAGTACCTCGAGAAGGGCATGACGCCCGCCCGCATGGCAAGCGCCTACAAGACGATCGCGCGCGATCACGGGATGCCGATCGACACCAGCGAACGGCCGCGGATGCACGCCACGCTGCCCGCCTGCCGAGCGGTCGTCGCGGCGCGGCTGCACGCTCCCGAGCGCGCCTGGGCGCTGCTGCGGGCGCTGCGGATCCGGGCCTTCGCGGGCGGGTTGCTCGACGATCCGGAGACGCTGACGGGCGCCGCCGCCGACGCCGGGCTCGACGCAACCGCGCTGGAAGGATGGAGCGCCGGCGACGACGTCGCGGCCGCGATCGCCGAGGACAAGGCGCTGGCGCGGACGCCGATGCCGGCGGCGCGCGTGCTCGACCACAAGCTCGCGAACTGGTCGGGCGGGATGCGCTACACGTGCCCGAGCTATGAGATCGTCCGGCTCGCCGACGGCGTCCGGATCGCCGTGCCCGGCTTCCAGCCCTTCTCCGTCTACGACGTGATCCTCGCGAACCTGGTCCCCGACCTCGGGCGGCGTGTGCCGCCGGGCGGGGTGGAGGAGGTCCTGCACTGGGCGGGGATGCCATTGGCGTCGAAGGAGGTCGCGGTCGTGTGCGACGTCGACGTCGTCGAGGCGCGCGAGGCGCTCGGCCGCGTCGCGACCGAGCGCCACGTCGGCGCCGACGGCTTCTGGTCGCTCTAGCGGCCGAGCTCGATCGCGATCTCTTCCAGGATGTCGAGGCCTTCCTGGGCGCCGCCCTCCATCCCGGTGGCGATGATCGCGTCGCGGATCTCCTGGCTGTCGAGCTGCGGTCAGCATCGACAGCGTGGTGCGGCCGTCGGTCTCTTCGAACGTGCAGGTGACGAGCGCCTCGCCGCCCTCGGGGGCGCCCTCGTAGACCTCCGTGTGGACGAGCTTCTCGTCCGGGACGATCTCCTTGTACTCGCCGTGGAAGGCGACCTCGAAGCCGCCCTCGGCGACCATCACGTAGCGCCACTGGCCGCCCACGCGCAGGTCGATCTCGGCCACGGTGGCGTTGCCGCGCTTGCCGGCCCACCAGCGCTTGACCAGCTCGGGCGTGGTGTAGGCCTTGTAGACCAGGTGCTTGGGGGCGTCGAACTCCCGCACCATCAGGATCTCGGTGTCGGTCGGGAGGGTGAGGACTGCGGTTCCGCTAGTCGCGGGCATCGTCTTGCTCCTTCTTGAGGTCGTCGAGAACGTCGTCGAGGGTTTCGAAGCGCTCGGTCCACATCCGCTCGTAGGCCTTCACCCAGTCGTGGATGGGCTTGAGCGCATGACCGTTGACGCGGTAGAGCCGCTGGCGGCCTGAGTCGCGCACGTCGACTGCTCCTACTTCGCGGAGGACTTTCAGGTGCTTGGACACCTGCGGTTGGGCGAGGCCGAGCAGCTGCACGAGGTCGTTGACGGGGCGTTCCCCGCCGGCGAGGACGTCGAGGATCTCACGCCGCCGGGGCTCGGCCACCGCATTGAAGGTGTCGGCTGTCGTCGCTGCTCGGGCCATCTGGACAACATATTCCCATATCGGAATGTGTTGTCAAGTACGGCTACCACGAATGCGTTCCGAGACGCGCGTGGCGGCCCGCTGCGACGTGGGTGGCGAGCGTCTGCGGGTCGCCCTCGTCGGCCGGGTAGGTGACGGCGATCGCCGCCGTGGGGTGGCCCGTATGGTCGAGCACGGGGCAGGCCACGCTGGCGAAGCCGAGGGTGACGAAGCCGTCCTCCTCGGCGTGGCCGTCCTTGCGCGCCTTGACCAGCAGGGCTCTGAGCTGGGTGAGCGAATTCGGGCCGGCGTCGTGGCGGCGGCTCAGCGCTCGCCGGGAGGGGAAGAGCGCGTTGACCTGCTGCGGGGGAAGTGCGGCGAGCATCGCCAGGCCGCTCGCGGTCAGGTGCGCCGGCAGGCGGACGCCGACGTCGGTGACGAGCCCCGGCCGGCCGGGCGCGCGCTCCTCGATCACGTACAGCACGTCGCGGCCGCTGAGGACCGCGAGGTGCGCGTTGTGGGTGGTGGCGCTGACGAGCCGGGTCAGCACGGTCTGCGCGATCCAGCGCAGCGGCTCCTGGCGCAGGTAGGCCGAGCCGAGCTCGTAGGCGAAGACGCCGAGCCCGTAGCGGCGCTGCTCCGGCAGGTGCACGACGAAGCCTTCGTCCTGCAGGACGTTGAGCAGGTGGTAGGTGGACGAGCGCGGGAGGCCGAGGTCTCTCGCGATCGCGCTCGCCGGCAGCGGGGCGGCGTGCTGCGCGAGCAGCTTCAGCAGCCGCAGGGCGTGGCTCGCGGCGGGGGCGTTGTGTCTCAGATCCGAGACACTACCGGGTCGAGTTGGGTGCGCGGTGGCCGGCCCGGTGGTCTCATGGCGGCCATGTTCAGAGCGCCGGTGATCGTCGACGTTGCAGCGCCGTCCTTCGAGGACGTCGTGGCCGTCGCGCGCGACGGGGCGGCCGTCGAGCTGTCGGCCGCCGCGCTGGGCGCGATCGAGCGCAGCCGCGCCGTCGTCGAGTCGCTGGCCGCCGATGCCGTGCCGCACTACGGCGTCTCGACCGGGTTCGGCGCGCTGGCCACGCTGCACATCCCGGTCTCGAAGCGGCTCGAGCTCCAGCGTGGGCTGATCCGCTCGCACGCCGCGGGGTCGGGGGAGGAGGTCGAGCGCGAGGTCGTGCGCGCGCTGATGCTGCTGCGGCTCTCGACGCTGGCCACGGGCCGCACCGGGGTGCGCGCGGCGACCGCCGGCGCGTACGCGGCGATGCTGTCGGCGGGCATCACGCCGGTCGTCCACGAGTACGGCTCGCTGGGCTGCTCGGGCGACCTCGCGCCGCTCGCGCACTGCGCGCTGGCGCTGATGGGGGAGGGGCCGGTACGCGACGCGTCGGGGGCGCGATGCTGGGCGGCGGACGCGCTGCGCGCCGCGGGCCTCGAGCCCGTCGTGCTGGCCGAGAAGGAGGGCCTGGCGCTGATCAACGGCACCGACGGCATGCTCGGCATGCTCGTGCTGGCGATCGCCGACCTGCGGCGGCTGCTGGTCGTGGCCGACATCACCGCCGCGTTGAGCGTCGAGGGCCTGCTCGGGACCGACCGGGTGTTCGCCGCCGACCTGCAGGCGCTGCGCCCGCAGGCCGGCCAGGCCGCGGCGGCGGCCAACATGCGCGCGCTGCTGGCCGGCTCGCCGATCGTCGCCTCGCACCGCGGGCCCGAAGACCCGCGCGTGCAGGACGCGTACTCGCTGCGCTGCGCGCCGCAGGTCGCGGGCGCGGCGCGGGACACGCTCGCCCACGCCGCGGTCGTCGCCGCGCGCGAGCTGGCCTCGGCGATCGACAACCCGGTCGTGACCGTCGACGGCCGCGTCGAGTCCAACGGCAACTTCCACGGCGCCCCGCTGGCGTACGTGCTCGACTTCCTGGCGATCGCCGCCGCCGACCTCGCGAGCATCTCCGAGCGGCGCACCGACCGCTTCCTCGACGTCGCGCGCAACCACGGCCTGCCGCCGTTCCTGGCCGCCGACCCGGGCGTCGACTCGGGCTACATGATCGCCCAGTACACGCAGGCGGCGATCGTCTCCGAGCTCAAGCGGCTCGCCGTGCCCGGCCAGCGTGGACTCGATCCCCAGCTCGGCGATGCAGGAGGACCACGTCTCGATGGGCTGGTCGGCCGCGCGCAAGCTGCGCCGCGCGCTCGACGGGCTCACGCGGGTGCTGGCGATCGAGCTGCTGACCGCGGCGCGCGGGGTCGAGCTGCGCGCGCCGCTGGCGCCGGCCGCGGCCACGGGCGCGGTGATCGACGCGCTGCGCTCGCCGGGTCCGGGCCCCGACCGTTTCCTTGCCCCTGAGATCGAGGCCGCCGTGGCCTTCGTTCGTGACGGCGGCGCCGTGCGCGCCGCCGAGTCCGTGACCGGCCCGTTGGAGGTGCCATGACCGTCTCATCGATCCGTGCCGCGCGCGGCACCGAGCTCTCCTGCCGCGGCTGGCAGCAGGAGGCGGCGCTGCGGATGCTGCAGAACAACCTCGACCCCGAGGTCGCCGAGCACCCGTCCGAGCTCGTGGTCTACGGCGGGACGGGCAAGGCCGCGCGCGACTGGGCGTCGTTCGACGCGATCGTCCGCACGCTGAAGACGCTGGCCGACGACGAGACGCTGCTCGTGCAGTCCGGCAAGCCCGTCGGCGTGCTGCAGACGCACGAGTGGGCGCCGCGCGTGCTGCTGGCGAACTCCAACCTGGTCGGCGACTGGGCGAACTGGGACGAGTTCCGGCGCCTGGAGGCGCTCGGGCTGACGATGTACGGCCAGATGACCGCGGGCTCGTGGATCTACATCGGCTCCCAGGGGATCCTGCAGGGCACCTACGAGACGTTCGCGGCGGTGGGGGAGAAGCGCTTCGGCGGCTCGCTGGCGGGGACGATCACGTTGACGGGCGGGCTCGGCGGGATGGGCGGCGCGCAGCCGCTGGCGGTGACGATGGCCGGCGGCGTCTGCATCTGCGTCGAGGTCGACCCGTCGCGGATCGAGCGCCGGCTGGCGTCGCGCTATCTCGACGTCGAGGCCGACGATCTCGACCACGCGCTCGCGCTCGCCGTCGAGGCCCGCGACGCGCAGCGGCCGCTGAGCATCGGCCTGCTCGGCAACTGCGCCGACGTCGTCCCGGAGCTGCTCTCGCGCGGCGCGCCGATCGACATCGTGACCGACCAGACCTCGGCTCACGACCCGCTCGCCTACCTACCGTCGGGCATCGCGTTCGAGGACTGGGCGGAAGCGCGCGAGCGCCCCGACTTCGTCGGCCCGGGCCCGTGAGTCGATGGCTCGCCACGTCGAGGCCATGGTCGGCTTCCAGGACGCCGGCGCCGAGGTCTTCGACTACGGCAACTCGCTGCGCGCCGAGGCGGCGCTCGGCGGCTACGAGCGCGCCTTCGACTACCCCGGCTTCGTCCCCGCCTACATCCGGCCGCTGTTCTGCGAGGGCCGCGGGCCGTTCCGCTGGGCCGCGCTGTCGGGCGACCCGGCCGACATCGCCGCCACCGACCGCGCCGTGCTCGACCTCTTCCCGGAGAACGAGTCGCTCGCGCGCTGGATGCGGATGGCGGCCGAGAAGGTGTCCTTCCAGGGCCTGCCGGCGCGGATCTGCTGGCTCGGCCAGGGCGAGCGCCATCTCGCCGGTCTCGCCTTCAACGACCTCGTCGCTTCGGGTGCGGTGGCCGCCCCGATCGTGATCGGCCGCGACCACCTCGACACCGGCTCGGTGGCCTCGCCCTACCGCGAGACCGAGGCGATGCTCGACGGCTCGGACGCGATCGCCGACTGGCCGCTGCTGAACGCGATGGTCAACGTCGCCTCCGGCGCGTCGTGGGTCTCGATCCACCACGGTGGCGGCGTCGGCATCGGCCGCTCGATCCACGCCGGGCAGGTGTCGGTCGCCGACGGCACGCCGCTCGCCGCCCAGAAGCTCGAGCGCGTGCTGACCAACGACCCGGCGACCGGCGTCATCCGCCACGTCGACGCGGGCTACGAGCGCGCCGAGCAGGTCGCAGCCGAGCGCGACATCCGCGTGCCGATGGCGGAATGACCCGCTATCACGCCGATTTCGCCTGGCTCGGCGGCGACCGCGTCGTCGCCGACGTGGGCATCGTCGTCGCGGACGGGCGCATCGCCGAGGTCCACTCCGGCGTGCCGCGCGGGGACGCCGAGCGGCTGCGCGGGGTGACGCTGCCGGGCCTGTGCAACGCGCACTCGCACGCGTTCCACCGCGCGCTGCGCGGGCGCACGCACCGCGCCGGCGGGTCGTTCTGGACGTGGCGCGAGGACATGTACGCGGTCGCGGCGCAGCTCACCCCCGACGGCTACCACGCGCTGGCCCGAGCCGTCTACGGCGAGATGGCGCTGGCCGGGATCACGTGCGTGGGCGAGTTCCACTACCTGCACGACGGCGCCAACGCGTTCGGCGAGGCGCTGATCGCGGCGGCCGGCGAGGCGGGGATCCGGATCACGCTGCTCGACGCGTGCTACGTCGCCGGCGGCTTCGGGGAGCCGCCGACCGGCGCCCAGCGGCGCTTCAGCGACGGCGACGCCGCGCGCTGGGCCGCAGCGGGTCGACGGGCTCGAGGACGCGCCGCACGCCCGCATCGGCGCCGCGATCCACTCCGTCCGCGCGGTCCCGGCCGACCAGATCCCGACGGTCGTCGAGTGGGCGCCGGGCAAGCCGCTGCACTTCCATCTCTCCGAGCAGCGCGCCGAGAACGAGGCCTGCCTCGCCGTCCACGGCTGCACGCCGACCGAGCTCCTGCACGGCCACGGCGCGCTCGGCCCCGACAGCTGCGCCGTCCACGCCACCCATCTCACCGACAACGACCGCGAGCTGCTGCGCGAGACGACGATCTGCATGTGCCCGACGACCGAGCGCGACCTCGCCGACGGCATCGGCCCCGCCGGCCCGCGGCTCGCCCTGGGCTCGGACAGCCACGCCGTCATCGACCCCTTCGAGGAGGCGCGCGCCGTCGAGCTCGACACCCGCCTCGCGACCGAGACCCGCGGCCACTTCTCCGCCCCGCGACCTCCTGCGCGCGGCGACCAACCACGCCTGCCTCGGCTGGCCCGAGGCCGGCCGGATCGAGCCGGGCGCCCCCGCCGACCTCGTCACCGTCGGCCTCGACTCCGTCCGCCTCGCCGGCGCCGCGCCCGAGCACGCTGCTCGAGTCGCTCGTGTTCGCCGCCGGCGCCGCCGACGTCCACACCGTGATCGTCGCCGGCCGGCCGATCGTGACCGACGGCCGCCACACGGCGCTCGACGTCCCAGCCGAGCTCCACGCCACCATCAAGTGCCCTCGAATGCTGATCGACAACATCGGAACGCTGGTCACGAACGACCCGGAACTCGGCACGATCCGCGATGCCGCGCTGGTCTTCGAGGGCGGCGTCGTCGTCTACGCCGGACCGAAAGCGACTGTCCCTTCAGGTTCGGGGACCGAGCGGTTCGACGCCGCCGGAAGGGCCGTGATCCCCGGGTTCGTGGACAGCCACGGGCACCTGGTGTTCGCCGGGGACCGGGCGGAGGAGTTCGCCGCGCGGATGGCGGGACGGCCGTACAGCGCGGGCGGAATCCGGACCACCGTCGAGGCGACGCGGAACGCGACCGACGACCAGCTCGGCGGCAACCTCGACCGGCTCGTCAACGAGGCGCTGCGGTCGGGGACGACGACGGTGGAGACGAAGTCGGGCTACGGGCTGACCGTCCCCGACGAGCGCCGCAGCCTCACGGTCGCCACACCGCGCACGCCCGAGACGACATTCCTCGGCGCGCACGTCGTCGCGCCCGAGTACGCGGGCCGTGCCGACGAGTACGTCGACCTCGTCAAGGGCGAGATGCTCGACGCCTGCGCGCCGCACGCCCGCTGGATCGACGTGTTCTGCGAGGACGGCGCGTTCGACGCCGACCAGACGCGCGCGATCCTCGAGGCCGGAATCGCCAAAGGGCTGACCCCGCGCGTCCACGCCAACCAGCTCGGCCACGGCCCGGGCGTCCAGATCGCCGTCGAGCTCGACGCGGCGTCGGCCGACCACGTCACGCACGTCACCGACGCCGACGTCGACGCGCTGGCCAGCTCCGACACGGTCGCCACGCTGCTCCCCGGCGCCGAGTTCAGCACCCGCGCGCACTACCCCGACGCCCGCCGCCTGCTCGACGCGGGGGTCACGGTCGCGCTCGCGGCGGACTGCAACCCGGGCTCGAGCTACACGACCAACATCCCGTTCTGCATCGCGATCGCCGTGCGCGAGATGCACATGACCCCCGACGAGGCGGTCTGGGCGGCCACCGCGGGCGGCGCGCGAGCGCTCCGGCGCACCGACATCGGCCACCTCGGCCCGGGCGCCCGCGCCGACGCCGTGCTGCTCGACGCGCCGAGCCACATCCACCTCGCCTACCGCCCCGGCGTGCCGCTCGTCGCCGCGGTGTGGCGCGGAGGCGTCCGCGCGGCCTAACGTCAGGCCGCCCAGGCCTCGACCGTCGTGGTCACATCGCGCCCGGAGGCGATCGACTCCCCGATGGCGAGGCTGATCAGGTGGTCCTGCAGGCCCTGCGCCAGCGGATAGGGCTCCGGACCCTCGCCGCGCGCCCAGGCGCCGGTGCGCTCCAGCAGCAGCGCCACGCCGAGATCGTCCTCGGAGAGCCGCGCGCCCGCGAACGGGTTGCGGTAGACCACGCGCCCGTCGAAGCTGATGTGGTCGAGGTCGAAGCCTTCGAGGTTGAGATCGATGCCGGTCTGGCGGCGCACGAGCCGTGACTCGACCACCGTGGTGGGATCGACGAGGCGGACGAGCTGGTCGTCGACGAGCTCACCCGTCGAGCCGCGGACGACGATCCGGCGCGTGCGCAGCGGGTTCCACCACTGGTTGTCGGTGAAGTCGTAGAGGCCCGTGCGGCCCCCGAAGTCGATCGTCGCGATCGTGGTCGACATCGGCTTGGGCGCGCTGTCGCCGTGCCAGCCGTCGAAGCTGACGGGATCGGCCAGCGGAGCGGTGAAGGCGCGCGCCGACACGACGGCGGGCTCGAAGTCGACCCCCAGCAGCCCGCGGATCATCGAGACCGCGTGGTAGAGGTGCGTCGAGGAGACCTGGACCGACGTCGGCTCGCCGATGGCCCCGTCGCGCACCACCGCGAGCCGCGCCGCGTGCGCCGGCATCAGCAAGTACTGCTCGGCGACCTGCACCCCGCTCCCGCCGACGTCGTCCCACAGCGCCCGCAGCCCTTCCAGGTCGGGCGCGGGCGGCGTCTCGGCGAGCACGCGCATGCCCAGGCCGACGAGCTCGCGCGTGACGTCGGGTGTAGCCGCCCACGGCACCGACACGATCATGAAGTCGGGCACGTCCCCGGCGGCCAGCAGCTCGTCCGCCGTCCGGAACGTCTGCACGCCCCAGCGCGCGCCGAACTCGTCGCCACGAGCGGCGGTCCGGCTCACGACGCCGGTCACCCGGAACCGGGCCGGCGCGGCGCGCGCGAGCCGCAGGAAGAACGCCGAGCGCCAGCCGGTGCCGACGACCGCGAACGAGGTCTGGGGGAGAGTCATCGTGACCGGCGATCGTACGGATCCCCCGCTCCGGAGCGGACTGTGGGGCAGCTCGCCCCCATCCGATGGACAGAAATCCCACCCGCACCTGGGGTGTTTTCACACCCACAATCGACCACTGAAAGCGATCGAGGATTTTGTGCCGAGGCGGTCGCTCGAAAACGGACAAACGTTCGATGAGCGTGGCCCGACATGCCGGAAACCGCGCTCTGCAGCGGGCGATGGAGCGATGCGCTTCTCAGCCGCGGCGCCTCGCATGAGGCTCTCGACCGGCAATTAGACAAATGGTCGACCTTGCGCGCTTGGGTTGTGGCCGCAAGCATCGCAGTATGTAGCCAGCGACTTCGTCCGGATGTCGGAGTCGAAGCAGGTCCCAGTCAGGAAGCACGGAGGCTTATCGTGGAATCGAGCACGAGCATCACGCTGCCTGCGCCAGCGCAGGCACACCATATGACGATCCGCCCCGGCCGACGGGTCTGACCATGTGCGGAGTCATTGGTTACGTCGGTCGCCGCGAGGCGATGGGCCGGCTGCTGAGCGGGCTCGAGCGGCTCGAGTATCGCGGCTACGACTCGTCCGGCATCTGCCTGATCGGGCCCGCGGGGCTGGAGCGGATCAGGGCGGTCGGCAAGCTCGAGAACCTCAAGCGCAAGGCGCGTGAGGTCAGCTCGCCCTCGACGGCCGGCATCGGCCACACGCGCTGGGCCACGCACGGCCGCGTCACGGAGGAGAACGCGCACCCGCTGACGGCGGGCGAGAGCGGCGACGTGGCGATCGTGCTCAACGGCATCATCGAGAACTACGCCGAGATCAAGCGAGAGCTGATCGCGGACGGCGAGCGCTTCAGCTCTGAGACGGACGCCGAGGTCGTCGCCCACCTGGTCAAGCGTCACTACACGGGTGACCTGGTCGAGGCCGTGAGCGCGGCGTACGCGCGCTCGAAGGGCACTTCGCGTTCGTCGTCGCCCACCGCGACCATCCGGACGAGCTCGTGGGCACGCGCCACCAGTGCCCGCTGATCGCCGGCATCGGCGACGGCGAGAGCTTCCTGGCCTCCTCGATCACCGCGTTCTCCGACGCCACCCACCGCGTGGTCTACCTCGAGGACGGCGAGATCGTCGTCGCGACGGACGACGCGATCCGTGTCCGCGGCGACGACGGCCGACTGTCCGAGCGCGACGGCGTGCTCGTGCCCTGGGACGACGAGATCGCCTCCAAGCGCGGCTACGAGAGCTTCATGCTCAAGGAGATCCACGAGCAGCCGCACGCCGTCGGCGAGACGATCGCGCGCAACCTCTGCGACGGCGCGCTCACCCTCGAGCGCGTCGGCGACCTCGATCTGGCCGACGTCCGGCGCGTGCTCATCCTCGCCTGCGGGACGGCCTACCACGCCGGCCTGGTCGGCAGCTACCTCGTCGAGGAGTGGGCGGGCGTGCCCTGCGACGTCGAAGTCGCGAGCGAGTGGCGCTATCGCCGCCCGCTGATCGACGCCGGCACCCTCGTCGTCGGCATCTCGCAGTCCGGCGAGACCGCCGACACGCTCGCCGGCCTGCGCCAGGCCCGTAAGTGCGGCGCGCCGACCGTGGCCGTCACCAACTCGCCCGGCTCGCAGATCACGCGCGAGGTCGACGCCGTGCTGTACACGCACGCGGGGATCGAGATCGGCGTCGCGGCGACCAAGACCTTCACCGCCCAGGTCACGCTGCTGATCCTGTTCGCGCTTCGGCTCACGGAGCTGCGCGGGACGCTCGGCGAGATCGAGCGCCAGGCGCTGATGACCGAGCTGCGGTCGCTGCCGCAGAAGATCATCAGCACGCTCGAACGCCATGCCGACGTCGTCGGGATCGCCGAGCGGCACGCCGACAAGCCGTACTTCTTCTACGTCGGGCGCCATGTCGGCCTGCCCGTCTGCCTGGAAGGCGCGCTCAAGCTCAAGGAGATCAGCTACATCCCGACCGAGGCCTACGCCGCGGGCGAGATGAAGCACGGGCCGATCGCGCTGCTCGACGACCAGACGCCGGTCGTGTGCGTCGCCACCGACAGCCACGTCGCCGAGAAGCTCGCGTCGAACCTCCAGGAGATGCGCGCCCGCGCGGCGCAGGTGGTCGTGATCGCGACCGAAGGGCTCCGAGACGCTCGCCGACCTCGCCGACGACATCCTCTGGGTCCCGCGCACCAGCCCGCTGCTGCAGCCCGTGCTGGCCGTGATCCCGCTCCAGCTGCTCGCCTACCACATCGCCCAGCTGCGCGGCCTCGACGTCGACCAGCCGCGCAACCTGGCCAAGACGGTGACGGTCGAGTGACCACCCACGCCAGTCTTCGCATGCTGCTCGTCTGCGCCCTGCTCGCGAGCCTGATGCTCGCGGCCGGGGCGCCGCCGGCGAGCGCCGAGCGCTATCGGCGTCAGTTCAATTGGTCGGGCTACACCTGGAAGGTCCGGCTTGCCGCGCGCGAGAACCCCGGCAATAACGCCTGGGGCGACTCCAAGGACAACGTCCGCGTGCGCAGTGACGGCTCGCTGCGCTTCGGGATCACGACCGGGCCCACGTGGCGCTCGGTGGAGATCGCCGGCACCCGCGCGCTCGGCTACGGCCGCTACCGCTGGGTGATCGACACCGATCTGAGCAACCCGTCCCAGGTCTTCGCGCTCTTCGTCCGCGACATGGCCGTGTCGTCGGCCTCGCGCGGCGAGCAGGACATCGAGTTCTCGCGCTGGAGCGATCCCACGACGCAACCGGGCTGGTTCGTCTCGTGGTCGAAGCGCGGGCGCGACTACAGCAGCTTCCCGATGACCAACCGCGCGCCGTACGTCGTCGAGATCCACTGGCGACGCGGCAACGTCCATTTCTCCATGCGCGACGCCGCCGGGACGGTCCTGATCGACCGGTCGGTGCGCGCGCACAGCACGGGCAAGCTCCTCTACCCGCGCATGTCCTACTGGCTGCTGCCGAAGTCGCCGCGCGACCAGGTGCCGGCGCCCGTGATCGTCAAATCCTTCCGCTTCTTGAAGCGCTAAAGAAACCCTCTTCGCTCCCCATGTCAAGAAACCGTTGGAAAAAGTGGTCGCAACTCGCGCTCCTCTCCGTCGTCGGCCTCTCGGCCGTCTCGATTCCGGTGACGATCGCGCTGGTGCTGTCCTCGACCACGAGCGGCTCGCCGCTCGAGATCGGGACGAAGACCGAGCGCCCGCGCAGCGTGCCCAAGAACCCGGCCAAGGCGATCACGCAGGCGCTCAAGTGCAACGCGACGAAGGGCTACTACGCCCTGACGTTCGATGACGGGCCCTACCCGGAGACGACCGACCGGCTGGTCGGCGCGCTGTCAGGCGCCGGCGCCGTCGCCACGTTCTTCGACGTCGGGCAGCGCGCCGACGCGCGTCCCGACCTCGTCCAGCAGCAACGGACGGTCGGCCAGGTCGCCAATCACTCCTACACGCACGCGCACCTGCCGAAGATCCCGCAGGAGCGCCGCTTCCAGGAGCTGACCGAGACGGCCAAGGCCCTCAACCATCCGAATGCGTTCGTGCGTCCGCCGTTCGGCGAGACCAGCGCCGAGGTGGACGCCGACATGAAGAAGACCGGGCTGGTGCCCGTGTACTGGACGACCGACACCTACGACTGGCAGCGGCCGGCGGTCGACGTGATCGTCAAGCGTGCGCTCGCGGTGCAGCCCGGCGGCATCATCCTCATGCACGACGGTCGCGAGAACACGGTCCTGGCCGTCCCGCGGATCGTGTCCGAGCTGAGCGCGCGCGGCCTGTGCCCAGGCTTCCTGGCCCAGACCGACAAGACGGTGATCAGCTCCTATGAGGGGACGCCGTTCAACGTTGTCGCCGTCAGCCCGAAGAACGACAGCGGGCGCGTGAGCACCCCGTGAGGACGTCGAAGATCATCCTGCTCGTCCCCGCGCACAACGAAGAAGTGGGGATCGTGCAGACGATGGAGTCCGTCGAGGCGCAGACCCTGCAGCCCGACCGCCGCATCGTCATCTGCGACAACTGCACGGACGCGACGCCGTCGCTCGCGCGGTCGCGCCCGGACTGGGAGGTCTGGGAGACCGTCGGCAACACCGGCAAGAAGGGCGGCGCGCTCAACCAGGCCTGGGATCGTCTGAACGACGACCTCGATGACGACGACTACATCGTCACCATGGACGCGGACACGCTGCTCGACGAGCACTTCGTCGCCAACGCGTACGCGAAGTATCAGCAGAAGCAGGGCCAGGGCCACCGGCTCGGCGGCGTCTGCGCGAACTTCCACGGGCTCGAGCTCGACAACGCGCTCGGCGTGCTGCAGAAGATGGAGTACGCCCGCGCGGAGAAGATCAACCGCTCCCGGCGCGGGCGCGCTCCCGTGCTCGCCGGCGCGGCGACGATGTTCTCGGTCCGCGGGCTGCGCGAGGTCTACGCGACGCGCGGGATGCTCTACAAGCCCGTCCTGACCGAGGACTACGAGCTCTCGCTGGCGCTGCGGGTGAACGGGTACGAGACGATGGCGCCGCGCAACTGCTTCGCGCACACCGACCTGATGCCGACGGTGCGGATGCTGTGGGCGCAGCGGCTGCGCTGGTACCGCGGCGCGTTCGAGTCCCTGCGCGACTTCGGCTTTCGCAAGAACATCCGCAGCGACATCGGCTGGCTCGCGTTCTCCCTCTGGGCCGCCGCCTCGCGCTGGCTGTTCATCGTCGCGCTCGGCGTCGTGCTGTTCTCGGCCGGGCACATGACTTTCTCTCCCTATCTGCTCCCGCTCTTCGGCTTCGCCTCCTTCATCCGGATGGTGCAAGTCAAGGAACTGGGCTGGAAGTACGTCCTGCTCGCAGGCGTGATGGTCGAAGAGCTGTACTACGCACTCTTTCTCGAGGCCGTGTTGTGGCGATCCGCCTATCTCGCGTTCTTCGCCAAAAGCGGCGGAAGGTGGTGAAAACGGATGTTCCCTACTTCTCCCTCACTCTTCGCATCGACGATCCTGGTGGCTCTTGGCACCTTGATCACCCTCGGCTTCGCGCTGATCTGGTTTGTCTTCGCCGCGACGCTGATCATCAGCATGGGGGTGGCGATTTATCGCACTATCCCCCGTCCGGAGCTCTAAGTCGCTCCCCAGTAATCGAACGGAATCTCCAATTCTTTGAGCCGGGAGGGCTCTCTCTTCACATGAAACGCACTCGCAATTTCACTGAGCCTGCTGGCGATGCTGGCAGGCGCACCGTCTGCCGTCCACGGCGGTGGGCGATCAGTTGATCTTCAACCCCGGCGTCGAGGCCTCGGGCGACGCGACAACGCGGCCCGGCGGGGTGGACCGCGCGCTGGGGCGCCACACGCCCCGGTGTTCACGCGCCCGAGCGACGCCCACACCGGCACGTCCTCGGCTCAAGGTCGAGGTGTCGGCTTACACCAACGGTGACGCCAAGTGGATGCACGCGCCCGTGACGGTCGACCGGCGGTACGTACTACACGTTCCGCGACTGGTACAAGTCCGACGCGTCTCGACCGCAGTCAGCGTGTACTACGGCAGACCGACACCAAGCCGATGGGATCGCCGAGGAGCATTGGGCGAACCTGTTCTCGGGCATTCAGGCGTCGTCGGAGTGGACGCAGTACAAGACCGGCTTCACGATGCCGGCGGGCGCGATGCCGCGCCGTACTTCGTGCACCTCATCGCACGCAACGGCTGGCTGCAGACCGACGACTACTCGCTGACCGAGGAGGCTCCGCCTGCCGGGTTCAGCAAGCCGATGGTCAGCCTGACGTTCGACGATGGCTCGCAGGGCTACTGGGCCAATGCGCGCGGCCTGATCAACGAGCGGAACTTCAAGTCCACGCAGTTCATCCCGACGCTCGGGCTCGCCAACCCCGACCCGTTCGCGATGACGCGCGATCAGATCTCGACCCTCGCCGGCGAGGGCATGAGATCGGCGGCCACAGCGTGACCCACCGATCGCTGCCCGCGTCCACGGACGCCGAGCTGGCCGACGAGCTCATCGCGTCGAAGAATCTGCTCCAGGGCATCCCGGGAGTCGGCACGGTCCGCAACTTCGCGTACCCGTTCGGCGAGTACGACGCCCGCGTGATCGCCGCCACGGAGGCGGCGGGCTACCGCTCGGCGCGCTCGGTCGAGGAGGGATACAACTCCACGGTCGCGCTCGAGCCGTACGACATCCGCGTCCAGAACATGACGCGTGACACGACGCCGGCGCAGTTCAAGGCGTGGGTCGACTACGCCAAGGCCCACAACTACTGGCTCGTCGTCGTCTACCACGACGTCCTCACGGACAGCGCGGTGCGCTGCGCGAGCGTCCCCGGCACGCCCGATCCCGCGGACTGCCTGGGCCCGTACGACACGACCGTCAGCAATCTTCGGGGCCAGCTCGACTCCATCGCCTCGTCCGGCCTCAGCGGCAACGTCCTGACGGTCCAGCAGGCGCTCGACGTCGCGGACGGCGAACTGCATACGCCGGCGGCCGGGACGGTCAAGATCACGCCCGCCGCCCCGCGCACGAATGACGTCGTGACCGCGAGCCCGAGCGGGTTCAGCGACCCCGACGGCGACGCGCTGACCTATCAGTACCAGTGGAAGGTCAACGGCAAGCTGATCGCCGGCGCCACCGGGAAGACCTTCGACCTCTCCGTGGCCGGTCACGGCGACGCCGGTGACGCGGTCTCGGTCGACGTCTCGGCGCGCGACCCGAAGGGCCTCATGACCACGGGTGTCAGCGACCGGGTGATGGTGCAGGCCACGAGCAATCCGACGCCGGAACCTGTGACTCCGGATCCGGTCGTCAAGCCGGTTCCGGGCCCGAACCCGCCGGGTGCGGTGCGAGACACGCAGGCGCCGAAGATCGCCGTGAGCAACCCGAAGGCCCGCAAGTACAAGGCCGGGCAGACGCTCAAGATCAAGATCTCCTGCACCGACGCGTCCAGCTCCGTGCAGTGGTCGGCGACCGTGCGCCGCGGCGCTGACAAGGCCCGCGTGGTGCGACAGGGCACGAAGCTGCGCCTGTCGCGTGCCGGCAGCTACGCGCTGCGGGTCACCGCCAAGGACCGCGCAGGGAACGTCGCCACCAAGACAGTCCGCTTCCGCGTGGTGGGGAACTAACCGCGAATACCGATGATTCCCGGCGTGGCCGGGCGGGCGGCGGTGCCGAGAACTGGCACCGCGCCCGCCCGGCCGCGCCTGGAAAGAGGAAGGCTCTATCTACTCATGAAACGCATGTTGTTTTCGCTGGGCCTGCTGCTGTGCGCAAGCGCGGCCTCGCCGATGGCGGCGTCAGCCGCCATCGGCGACCAGTTGATCCGGAATCCGGGATTCGAGACCGCCGACGCGGCGAACGCGGCGCCGGCTTCGTGGGCCCCGCAGTCATGGACCACCAACACCACGACCCCCCCGACCATCACGTTCACGTGGTCAGGCGACGCCCACACCGGCACCCGCTCGGCGCGCGTCGAGGTGAGCGGTTATTCCGACGGTGACAGTAAGTGGGCTCCGGACCCGGTCGACGTCACCGGGGGCGCGTACTACACGTTCTCCGACTGGTACAAGTCGAGCGCGTCGACGGCCGCGAGCGTCTATTACGAGCTCGACACCGACACCGACACCGACGGTGACGGCGCGATCAACGGCCACTGGGCGAACCTGTTCTCGGGGATCCCGGCGGCGTCGGGGTGGACGCAGTACAAGACCGGCTTCACGATGCCGGCAGGCGCGGTCCGCGCGCAGTTCGTGCACTTCATCGCGCGTAACGGGTGGCTGCAGACCGACGACTTCTCCGTGACCGAAGAGGCTGCCCCTCCCGGCTTCAGGAAGCCGATGATCAGCTTCACCTTCGATGACGGCTCTAAGGGTTACTGGGACAACGCGCGCCCGCTCTTCAACGCCAAGGGCTTCAAGACCACGCAGTACATCCCGACGGCCGGGCTCACGAGCAATCCGCTCGATCCGTTCCTGATGACGCGAGCGCAGATCACCACGCTGGCGCAGGAGGGCAACGAGATCGGTTCCCACAGCGTCACGCATCCGGCGCTGACGACGCTGTCCGATGCTGCTGCTCGCCGACGAGCTGGTCAGGCTCCAAGAACGTGCTCGAGGCGATCCCCGGGGACGGCACGGTGCCGCAACTTCGCCTACCCGTTCGGCGACTACGACTCCCGCGTGATCGCGGCCGAGAAGGCGGCGGGCTACACGCTCCGGCGCGCTCGGTCGAGGAGGGCTACAACTCCACGCTCGACCTCGAACTCTTCGACATCCGCGTCCAGAACATCACGTGGGACACGACGCCGGCGCACGGTCAAGTCCTGGGTCGACTACGCGAAGGCCCACAAGTACTGGCTCGTGCTCGTCTACCACGAGGTCGTCCCGGACGGCGCGCCTCGCTGCGATTCCGGCCAGCGACACTGATCCCGAGGGCTGCCACGCCCAGTTCGACACGACCGTCGGCAGTTCAAGGCCCAGCTGGACACGATCTCCTCGGCCGGGATGGGCAACAACGTGGTGACCGTGCAGGAGGCGCTGGACATCGCCGACGCCGAGATGCACGGACCGATCGCCGGCTCGGTCAAGATCACCCCGGCCGCTCCGGCACGAACGCCACCGTGACCGCGAACCCGAGCGGGTTCACCGACCCCGACGGCGACAGCGCTTGACCTACCGGTACCAGTGGAAGGTCAACGTCAAGCGATCGCCGGCGCGACCGGCAAGACGTTCGATCTCGCCGCGGCGCGGCCGCGGCGACGCCGGCGACGTGATCACGGTCGACGTCAGCGCGCGTGACCCGCAGGGCCACGCGCACCACGGGCGTCAGCGCGCAGCGTGACGCGTCCGCGCGATCCGATCCCCGACCCGAACCCCGACCCGCCGAGCGGATCCGAGGGTGACCCGTCGCCGTGCCGCCGCCGGGTCCCGGAGACACCGGCACGCCCAAGCCGCCGGTGGCGAACGCCGACAAGACGGCGCCGACGATCGTCGTCAGCGGCGTGAAGGCGCGCAGCTACAAGCTCGGCCAGACGCTGAAGCTCAAGCTGTCGGGCACCGATGCGTCCGGCGAAGGTGGTCACGACGGCCACCGTCGCCCGCAGCGGCGCCAAGGCCCGCACGGTGAAGTCCGGCACGAAGCTGCGCCTGACCCGCACCGGCAGCTACGTCCTGCGCGTGACCGCCAAGGACAGCTCGGGCAACTCGGCGACCAAGACGATCCGCTTCAAGGTCGTCCGTCGCTAGCAGTCGCAAGCTGATGGGCCCTCGTGTGCGGGGGACCGGCCGGTCTGACAATCAGAAGAGACTTCTCCTGATGCAGGGCCACAACCGAAGGACGTTCATGAAGGCGGCTGGAGCCGCCTTCGTGGCGCCTCACGCCCCTCTCGCCCGGCTCTCGCGAATCACGCTCCGTCTCCTGGTCGGGCCAGACCTGGCGGATCCGCCCGGCGCAGTGGCGCGGGCTTCCCGGCCCCAACCATTGGTCGACGCGCAACGTGACAGTGCACGACGGCGTCCTGCGGCTGGCGATCAAGCGGACCCGGCATGGCTGGACGTGCGCGGAGATCTATTCGCGCCGGTCGTTCGGCTACGGCCGCTACACGTTCGTCGTCAACTCCGATCTCACACGGCTGGACCCGTGGGTCGTGCTGGGCCTGTTCACGTACGCCGGCAACCGCCCCAGCCCGAACAACGAGATCGACATCGAGGTCGCCAGGTGGGGCTATCGGGGCGATCGCAACAACGCCCAGTTCGCGCTGCAGCCGTTTCGCCGGCAGGGCAACACGAAGCGGGTCGTGCTGCCGCCGCGCCCGCCTTACACGCTGTGGTGGGACTGGACGCCGGGGCTGATCGTCTGGGGCGCCACCGACGCCACCGGCGCACTGGTGAGCGCCCACTCCCGGCCGACCCGCTTCGTGCCGGCCGGCGAGCGCGTCCACCTCAACCTGTGGCTGTCCGAGGGCCACGCCCCGGCACGCGCTGCGGCCCTCGAGATCGCCAGCTTCCACCACACGCCGCTGTAGGCGCGCATCGCGGCGAGGTGCTCTTGAGGAGCACTTCGGCGCGGCGCCCGCCGGCGGCTCAGCGCGTCACAGGGATCACGCGCCGCTCGTGCGTGCCGACGCCGATCGTGCGCGTACCCTCGCGCACCTCGACGTCGAAGCGGAGCTTGCGCTCCTCGATCACCTCGCGCAGCCGCGCCGTGACCGTGCACAGCGCACCCTCGAGCGCGCCGCCGACGTGCTTGACGGAGACCTCGAAGCCGACCGTGGCGTGCTCGGGTGGGAGCTCGTCGCGCACGAGCGTGGTCGCGGCCCACTCCATCATCGAGATCATCCCCGGCGTCGACAGCACCGCCATCGGCAGTGTGCCGTCCACGTCGGTCAGCAGGTCTCCCTCCACGCGGAATTCGTCGGTCCGCTCGATCCCTTCGGTCAGCGCCATCGCGCCAGGCTACTCGCGAGCGCCGGTTCAGGCCTCCGAGTCGGAGTGCTGATCGGTGTCGCCCAGCGGCGCGTCATCGTCCGCGGGCGCGCCAGGGGGACGGTCGGTGGATTCTGATTCGCCGCCCTCGGCACCGGGCCGGCCACGGTCGTCGTCGTCATCGCGATCGCGCGGGTTCGTCTCGTTGGTCATGGCCGAAGAGCTACCCATCGCGCCGCCGCTCCCAGCTCGACCCAAGCGTCAATGCGCCAATGTCGGACGTCGGTCGATTGACGCGGGAACTCGTCCGCGATAGCGGTTCACGCAGCGTTCAGGCGATCACAAGCCCGCTCAACGAGGTATTAGTCGGAATTTCATGAACTAAAAGCCGACATTGTCGTGCCGGTCCCGTAGTCTTCATGCTGACCATGCCCACCACTTCAGCAAGCTCTTCTACTAACGGCAGCCGTCCGCCCGGGGAGACCTCGGAAGCGCGGATCGCGAAGGCCCTCGCTCACCCGCTGCGTGCTCGGATCCTGCAGCGGCTCGGCGAGCGCGTAGCCAGTCCAGGCGACCTCGCCGCCGAGCTCGGCGCCCCATTGGGGGTCGTCTCCTACCACGTGCGGATGCTCCGTGACTACGACTGCGTGGAGCTCGTACGCACCGAGCCGCGCCGCGGCGCGCTGCAGCACTTCTATAAGGCCACCGCCCGTCCGAATCTGGACGAGGGCCAGTGGCGCACGCTGCCCTCGGGGTTGCGGCGCGAGCTGACCGGCGAGACGCTCCAGGACTTGCTCGGGGATCTCGGGCAGGCCGCGGAAGCGGGTGCGCTCGAGGATTCCGAGCTGGTGCTCTCACGCACCCCGCTCGAGCTCGACGAGCGCGCGTTCAAGAAGCTCAACCGGTTGCTGGCGCGCACGCAGGAGCAAGCGCTGGCGATCGCGGCCGAGAGCGCCGCACGCAACGGCGACGTCTTCCCGACCGAGCTCGGGATCCTGCATTTCAAGCGCGCCGAGGCGTGACCCGGCCCCGGTGGTGAGCGCCCGGCGCGCTCACCACCGGCGTACGATCTCGAGCTCGAGCGCGCCGCCGGACGAGCCGACGCGGTAGGCGGCGCCCAGGCCTTCGACGCGCGCCACGCGCCCGTCCTGCACGACGGCCACGGTGCCCTCGTCGACGGCCCAGCCCTCCGGCACGGCGCCGGAGCGAACGGCATGCGCGAGCCGGGTCAGCGTGCCCCACTGCGTCGCGTGCACGTCGACGGCGAACGGCACGAGCCCGAGACCCGGCCGGACGGTGAGCTGGTCGAGATCCTCGCCGGCCTCCTCGGCGCAGATCGCGAGCGAGCCGATCCGCCAACCGCCGAGGATCGCCGGCGCGGCCGCGATCGCGGCGCCGGCCGAGAAGCCCGCGAACGGCACATCCGGGAGCCACGACGTCCCCACCAGCGCCTCGTGGTAGCCCGGCGTCCAGCCACCCGCGACATAGACGCCGGCCGCGCCGTCGAAGTCCTCGCGCACCGGCCGCCGCTGCGACGAGACGACGAGCGCGTGCACCTCGCCGGCGCCCGCCAGCCGCAGGGCCCCGCTCCAGCGCTCGAGGTCGGTCGCCTCGCCCTCGTCGAGCACGACGGCCACGATCGGCCCGTCGCCCACCGCCGCCACGAACGGCTCGTGCGAGGCCCGCACCGCCGCCTCGTCGCGCCCACCGCCGATCAGGAACACGTCGCTCATGGCAACGGCATTCTGGCCGCCGGGGCGGCTTGTAGCCTCGGCGTGGTCCAGCAATCGGAGGTGGTCGAATGGCGGAAGTGATCGCGCGGGTGCGCAAGGAGATGCAGGAGCGGCTGAACGAGATCCAGCGCGAGCTCGCGTCCGTCGAGCCGCTGATCGCCGAGCGCGCGCGGCTCGAGCAGGTTCTGGCGACGCCGCCGTTCGCGGTCCAGCCGGACGAGCCCCAGCCCTAGCCGGCTACAGGCCGGTCTCAGCCGCAATCCGCCTCGATCCGATGGCGGCGGCGAAGGCCGCAGAGTCGCGTTCGTATTGATCCCGCGCGCGCGGCTCGATCGGCGATCGCCGTCACGCCCGTACCTTCGCGGATCCGCGGGTCGCGTGCGTCGCTCGAAACCGAAGGTGAACCCGTGGCTCTCTCCGCGCGTATGTGCCTCCGCGGTCGCAAGGCCGCGTCGTTGCGCCTGGCTTGCCGGCGGAAACGGTGATATAAGCCGCCGGCGCTGACAGGAGGAACGGTGGCAGGCCAAGAGGGACGAGAGGTCGAGGAGCGTCAACAGCATCTGGCCGGGCTGCCGGACCAAGTGCTGTACGGCGTCGCGTATTACGCCGAGTACCAGCCCTACGACCGGCTGGAGCGCGATCTCGACCTGATGGCGGCGGCCGACCTCACGGTCATCCGGGTCGGCGAGTCGGTGTGGTCGACGTGGGAGCCCGAGGACGGGCGCTTCGAGCTCGACTGGCTGCAGCCGGTGCTGGACGGCGCTCACGCGCGCGGCATCCGGGTCATCCTCGGCACGCCGACGTACGCCATGCCGCCGTGGCTCGTGCGCAAGTACCCGGAGGTCACGGCCGAGCGCGCCACGGGAAAGCGCATTCCCTACGGCCATCGCCAGGACGCCGACTACTCCCAGCCGGCGTTCCGCTGGCACGCCGAGCGGATCACCCGCAAGGTCGTCGGGCGCTACGCCGACCACCCGGCGGTGATCGGCTACCAGGTCGACAACGAGCCGGGCAACGAGCTCTTTCACAACCATGCGGCGTTCCATGGCTTCGTCGACCACCTGCGCGAGCGCTACGGCGACGACGTCGCAGGCGCTCAACGAGCGCTGGGGGCTCGTCTACTGGTCGCACCGGATCGCGCGCTGGGACGAGCTGTGGCCCGCCGACGGCAACACCGTCCCGTCGTATGACCTGGCCTGGCGCCGCTACCAGTCGTGGCTGACGACGCGCTTCATCGCCGAGCAGGCGGCGATCGTGCGCGAGCTCGCGCGTCCCGAGCAGTTCGTCACCACCTGCATGGCGCTGTCGCGGCCCGCGCTCGACCCGGCCGACCTCAACCGCGCGCTCGACATCGCCGCGGTCAACCCCTACTACCCGATGCAGGATGCGCTGACGATGCCCGAGGCGCCGGCGCACGCCGCCCGCCTCGAATGGACGCGGCACTCGGGCGCCTGGGCGATCTTCTTCTACGGCGACCTCACGCGCGCCGCGCTCCAGGCGCCGTTCCTGGTGACCGAGACCAACGCGCTGTCGATCGGGGCCTCGCACGCCAACTTCCCGGCGTACGAGGGGCAATGGCGCCAGGCCGCGTGGGCGCTCGTGGCGCGCGGGGCGCGGATGGTCGAGTACTGGCACTGGCACTCGATCCATTTCGGGCACGAGGCCTACTGGCTCGGCGTGCTCAATCACGATGGCGAGCCGGGCCGCTGCTACGACGAGGTCAAGCGGATCGCGGGCGAGCTCAAACGCGCCGGCGCCGCGGTCGCGGCCCTGGAGCCCGACGCCGATGTCGCGCTGCTGTACTCGCGCGAGAGCAAGTGGGCGATGGAGTTCCATCCGCCGCTCGCGGTCGACGGCGGCATCGCCGCCGACCCAGGCTCCTACGAGCGCATCCTCGGGCGCTTCTACGAAGGTCTGTTCGGTGCCGGCGTGCAGACCGAAATCGTTTACGCTCAGGACCTTGAAACCGACGCGGAAGCCCTGGCCGCGCGCCATCCGGTGCTGCTCGCGCCCGCGCTGTATGTCGCCGGCGACGCGCTGCTGGACACGCTCGAGGCCTACGCCCGGGCGGGCGGCCACCTCGTGCTGAGCTTCCGCAGCGGGTACGCCGACGAGGAGGCGCGGCCGCGCCACGAGGTGATGCCCGGCCGCCTGCGCGAAGCGGTCGGGGCGAGCTACGGCGAGTACACGAACGTCACGACCGACGTGGGACTGACGGCGGCCGGCCTCGAGCTGCCGCCGGACGCCGCCGCGACCGCCTGGGCCGACGCATTGATCCCCGAGGGCGCGGACACCCTGGTGCGCTACGAGCACCCGCACCTCGGTCGCTGGCCGGCGGTGACGACGCACGAGCACGGGCGCGGCCGCGTGACCTACGTCGGCACGCTGCCGAACCGGGCCTTCGCCGTCGCGCTGGGCCGCTGGCTGCGGCCCGCCGCCGACCCGTGGGCCGAGCGGCCGGAGTCGGTGACGGTGACGAGCGCGCGCAATCAAGAGGGGGAATGCGTCCGCTTCGTGTCGAACTGGTCGTGGGAACCGGCGCGCGTTAAGTCGCCGGTGGCGATTAGGGATTTGTTGTCCGGAACCGAAATCGCTACCGCCGAGGACGTGGTTCTGGAACCATGGGACGTCCGGGTGCTCTTGGAGAGGCATCCGGAGACGGTCAACGAGGAGGGGAGACCCCTTGCGTAACACGGATCGGCACCACCGCGCCCGCTGGCGTGCCCTGCTGCTCGCCTGTTGTCTGGCGCTGGCGGCACTGGTGGCCGCCTGCGGTGGCGGCGACGAGGACAGCGGCGGTGGCGGCGGAGGCGGCGGCACAAGTAGTGACGCGCCCAAAGTCGACATGGCGGCGGAGCTCAAGAAGCCCGCCACGATCACGGTCTGGGCGTGGACGCCCGGTACCGAGGACGCGGTGAAGATGTTCGAGAAGGCCTACCCGAACATCACGGTCAAGCTGCAGAACGTGGGCCAGGGTGCGCCGCACTACCGCAAGCTGCGCACGGTGCTCAAGTCGGGCGAGGGCCTGCCGGACGTCGTGCACATGGAGTTCCAGTACATCCCGAGCTTCACGCTGACCGACAGCCTGCTCGATCTGACGCCGTACATGCCGGACAACTTCCTGGCGAGCTACCCGGAGTGGATCCAGAAGCAGATCAACCTCGAGGGCAAGACCTACGGCGTGCCGTGGGACACCGGCCCGCTCGGGTTCATCTACCGCAAGGACCTGCTCGACAAGGCCGGGATCGAGACGCCGATCAAGACCTGGGACGAGTTCGCGGTGGCGGCCGAGAAGTACCACAAGGCCAACCCGGACTCCTACCTGGTCAACATGCCGGGCGGTCAGACCGGCCAGTGGATGGGCCTGTTCTGGCAGAACGGGGCGCGCCCGTTCACCAGCGACCCGAACAACATGACGGTCAATTTGACCGATCCGAAGATCAAGCAGGTCACGGAGTTCTGGGACAAGCTGTATGCCAACGGCTCGATCTCGCATGACGCCGACTTCAACGACGCCTGGTATCAGGGCTTCGCCCGCGACAAGTACGCGGGCTGGCTGTCGGCGGCGTGGGGCCCGATCTTCCTGCAGGACTACACGAAGAACTCCAAGGGCAAGTGGCAGGCGCAGGCGCTGCCGCAGTGGAAGGAGGGCACGAACGTCTCCGGCAACTGGGGCGGCTCGACGCTCGCGGTCCTGAAGCAGTCGAAGTATCCGGCCGCGGCGGCGGAGTTCGCGCGCTGGATCCTGTCCGAGAAGGAGCCGGTCGAGATGTTCTCGTATGACCGCTTCCTGTTCCCGCCGCAGAACACGATGCTGACCAACGACACCTGGCTGACCAAGCCGTATGAGTTCTACGGCGGCCAGGAGGTCAACAAGGTCTACGCCGGCATGGCGGCGGTCGTGGACAAGAACTGGCAGTGGCCGCCGATCCTCGAGTACGTCGCCACCCAGGGCGACGACATCAAGAGCAAGTCGGTCGATCAGGGCAAGGGGGCGACAGCCGCGCTGCAACCGTGGCAGGATGCAGTCGTCAACTACGCCAAGCAGCAGGGCATCACGGTCGCAGGACAGTAATGGGATCCGGTTCCGCCCGCCCGCCTTCACCGGCGGGCGGGCGGGACCACCGACTCATCACACAACATGGCTCAAGCATCCGTTTCGAGCACGCAGACCGCCCGGGTTCCCGGCGGGCGCCGCAAGCGCAAGGCGCCCAACCAGCACGGCTTCGCCGGCTTCCTGTTCACGGTGCCGTTCATGGTGCTGTTCATCACGCTGTTCATCGCACCGCTCATCTACGCGCTGTATTTGAGCCTGTACCGCGAGCAGCTCGTCGGCGGCAACGCCTTCGTCGGGCTCGACAACTACACCGAGGGCCTGAAGGACAAGGCCTTCACCGACGGCGTCAAGCGCGTCGCGCTGTTCATGGTCGTCCAGGTGCCGGTCATGCTGTTCCTGGCGCTCGTCTTCGCGCTCATCATCGACTCCGCGAAGGTCCACTGGGGCAAGCTCTACCGCGTCGGGTTCTTCGTCCCGTACGCCGTGCCGACCGTGATCGCGGCGCTGATGTGGGGCTTCCTGTACGGGCGCGACTTCGGCCCGTTCGCCGACCTCGCCGACAAGCTGGGCACGGCTCCGGTGAACTTCCTCGGCGAGGACCTGATGCTGTGGTCGATGGCGAACGTCTCGACCTGGACGTTCACGGGCTACAACATGATCATCTTCTACGCCGCGCTGCGGGCGATCCCCGGCGAGCTGTACGAGGCCGCGGCGGTCGACGGTGCCGGCGCGGTCCGGACGGCGATCCACATCAAGCTGCCGCTGCTGCGCCCGGCGTTGCTGTTGTGCACGATCTTCTCGGTGATCGGCTCCTTCCAGCTGTTCGCCGAGCCGCGCGTGTTCTACGACCTCGCGCCGCAGGTGATCGGCAAGTCCTACACGCCGAACCTCTACGTCTACAACCTGGCCTTCGCCGACCAGCGCCTCAACTACGCGGCCGCGTTGTCGTTCCTGCTCGGCCTGGTCGTGTTCATCGTGTCGTTCGCGGTCATGTGGGCGTCCAACCGGCAGGAGGCCCAGAAATGAGCGTCCCCGCCGTCACGCCCGACGTCGACGCCCCCACCAAGAAGGAAGGGCGCCGCAAGAAGCAGGCGCAGCACAAGCCGGGCGCGAGGAGCGGGTTCGTCGTCCCGACGCTGTTCATGCTCGCGTTCCTCGTGTACTTCCTGATGCCGCTGTTCTGGCTGGTGGTGGCCTCGACGAAGTCGCTCGACGACCTGTTCAGCTCGTTCGGGCTGTGGTTCGCGGACTTCAACCTGATCGACAACATCAAGGACACCTTCGAGCAGGACAACGGCGTCTACCTCGACTGGATGCGCAACACCATCCTGTACTCGGTGGTGAGCGCGGTCGGCGCGGCGCTGCTGGCGGCTGCGGCCGGCTACGGCTTCGCCAAGTTCGACTTCCGCGGCAAGAGCCTGATGTTCTGGTTCGTGCTCGGCTCGGTGATGGTGCCGACCACGGCGCTGGCGATCCCGACGTATCTGATGTTCGCCAAGCTCGGGTTCACCAACAACCCGCTGTCGGTGATCCTGCCGTCGCTGGTGTCGCCGTTCGGGATCTACCTGATGCGGATCTATGCCGAGGCCTCGGTGCCGACGGACCTGATCGAGGCCGCCCGCATCGACGGGGCGGGCGAGTTCCTGATCTTCCGCAGGATCGCCTTCCGGCTGCTCGCCCCGGGCTTCGTGACCGTCCTGCTGTTCAACTTCGTCGCCACCTGGAACAACTACTTCCTGCCGCTGGTGATGCTGTCCGAGCCGCGCTGGTACCCGCTGACCGTCGGCCTGCAGCAGTGGAACAGCCAGGCCACCGCGGGCGGCGGCGCGACGTCGGCGTTCAACATCGTGATCACCGGCTCGTTGATCTCGATCGTGCCGCTGATCCTGGCCTTCATCTTCCTGCAGCGGTACTGGCAGAGCGGGCTGGGTAGCGGCGGCGTCAAGGGGTGAGAGCGTCTGGGCGCGGGGGCGGGCGACGCTGGTCGCCCGCCTCCGAGCTCTTCATGCTCGCGGTCCTGGTCTACTTCCTGTTCCCGCTGTTCTGGCTGGTCGTCGCCTCGACCAAGCAGACCAGCGACCTGTTCAGCACGTTCGGCCTGTGGTTCGCCGACGACTTCCACTTCTTCCAGAACGTGCGCGACCTGTTCGCCACGCGCACGCTCGACGGCGGCACGTATCTGGTGTGGATGCGCAACTCGGCGCTGTACTCGGTCACGAGCGCGGTCGTGGCCGGGCTGACGGCGACCGCCGCCGGCTACGGCTTCGCCAAGTTCGAGTTCCGCGGCCGCGAGCTGATGTTCTGGATCGTGATCGGCTCGGTGATGGTGCCGACGCAGGCGCTGGCCGTGCCGACGTGGCTGATGTTCGCCGAGATCCACCTGACCAACAACCCGCTCTCGATCATCCTGCCGTGCTCGGTCAGCCCGTTCGGGATCTTCCTGATGCGCATCTACGCCCGCAGCGCGGTTCCGGGCGAGCTGATCGAGGCCGCCCGGCTCGACGGCGCGAGCGAGCTGCGGATCTTCCGCTCGATCGCCTTCCGGCTGCTCGCGCCGGGGTTCGTGACCGTGATGCTGTTCGCCTTCGTCCAGTGCTGGAACAACTTCTTCCTGCCGCTGCTGATGCTGTCGGAGGCGAAGTGGTATCCGCTGACCGTCGGCCTCAACCAGCTCGGGTACACCGGCGCGATCGTCGGCTCGCTGCTCGCGATCATCCCGATGATCGTCGCCTTCGTGCTGCTGCGGGCGCTACTGGGAGAGCGGGCTGGCGGCCGGGATCAAGTAGGTCAGCAGATCTTGCCCTGCTTGGCCGCGAGCCCGTGGCCGACCGGGTCCTCGCCGCGCTCGCCGCGGATCCAGCGCTCGTCGATCGGCGCGTCGGCGCGCTGGTAGCGGCTGTCGGTCGACAGCCGCAGCGTGTCCGTCTCGTTGTCGGTGCCGGCGTGGACCGTCCGCAGGGTGAAGATCAGCACGTCGCCCATCCGGTACTCCGGCGCGGTCAGCCAGCGCCCGCCCCAGTCGCGTGAGAGCTCGAGCGCGTCGTCGGTGATCTCGCCGTTCCAGTCCTTGCTCGCGGCGTACTCGCGCCAGTGCTCCCACTTCATCGCGCCGGTCCTGACGGCCTCGGCGTTCGGCCCGTTCTCGCAGTAGCTGTCGACGTCCTGCTCGAGGTAGTCGGCGAGGCGGTCCGCGGAGGTCCGGTGCGAGCCCTCGAGCAGCATCAGCCCGCCGCCGCGCAGCGCGATGTCGCCGAACGGGATCCAGGCCGTGAGGACGTCCGGGGTGCCGCGGCCCATGAACACCGTGTCGCAGTGCGGCGGGATCCCGTGGCTGCGCGGTTGGCTGCGCAGCCAGATGAAGTCGTAGCTGCGGGCGCCGGCGCCGAACAGGGCGGCGAAGAAGCCCAGCAGGGTTTCGCCTCCGATCACGTCGCGCATCCGCGGGCTGGACATCGGATACTCCTGGTGGAGCCCCAGCGCGCGGGCGTCCGGGCGCAGGATGCCGTCCTCGAGCGGGTGGTCGGGATCGAGCGCGTCGTGCGCGGCGACGACCTCGAGCAGCTCCCGGCGCGCGGCGCGCACCACGTCGCGGTCGAGCAGGCCGCGCAGGTACAGATAGCCGTCCTGTGCGAGCCGCTCGCGCAGCGCGGCAGGATCGCGGTCGTCGGTCTCGCGCAGCCATCCGATCGAGTCGAGCCTGCGTCCGCGCGCGGCGGGTCCGAGTGTGTCGAGCATCTGCCGCTCAACGCTAGCGGACGGTAGGCTGGGAAGCGCTTTCATGGCGCGCAAGCCGAGAACCGGCTCGACGGGGGCGATCCGGCTCGCGGACGTGGCGCGACGTGCCGGCGTGTCGCTGGCGACGGCGTCGCGCGTGCTCGGGGCGACGAGCGATCGGGTCGTCGCGCCGGACCTGCGCGAGCGGGTGCAGCGGGCCGCCGCCGAGCTCGGCTACGTACCCAACGCGCACGCCAGGGCGATGGCCAGCGGTCGCTCGAACGTCGTCGGCCTGATCGTTCAGGACATCTCCGACCCGTACTTCTCGGCGATCGCCGCCGGCGTCATGCGCGAGGCCCGGGCCGCCGGGCTGTTGGTCGCGCTCGCCGACACCCAGCGCGACCCCGAGGACGAGGTCGCGTACGCGACGGCGTTCCGGCGCGACCGGGCGCGCGCGATCATCGTCTGCGGCAGCCGGACGACGGATGCCTCGAGCTCCGACGCAGTGGCCGCCGAGCTCGCGGCCTTCGAGGCGGAGGGCGGCCGCGCGGTCGCGGTCAGCCAGCCGCGGCTACCGGTCGACACGATCGCGATCGAGAACCGGCTCGGCGCGGCGGCGCTGGCGCGGGCGCTGCACGGCCTCGGCTATCGCCGCTTCTGCGTGCTCGCCGGGCCGAGCGCGCTCGTGACCGCCGGCGACCGGGCGGCCGGGTTCCGTGACGGGCTCGCGCAGCGCCGGACCCGGCTGGACTCGGTCGTGCACAGCGCCTTCACGCGCGACGGCGGCTACGAGGCGATGGAGTCTGCGCTCGACGACGGGCTCGAGGCCGACTGCGTGTTCGCCGTCAACGACGTCATGGCCGTCGGCGCGATGGCCTGCCTGCGCGAGCGCTCCGTCGAGTTGCCAGGCGTCGCCGGGTTCGACGACATCAGCACGCTGCGCGACATCACGCCCGCGCTGACGACCGTGCGGATCGAGCTCGAGGACGTCGGCGCGCAGGCGGCGCGGCTCGCGCTGCAGCCGGCCGGCGCGCAGCTGCGGGTGCAGGAGATCCCGACCACCGTGGTGCTGCGCGCGAGCACGCCGCCGGTTCAGAGCACGCAGTCGAGGTAGCGCTGGACCATCGTGGCCAGCACCTCGTCGCCGTCCGCGGCCCAGATGTCGGCGTTGAAGATCTCGACCTCGATGTCGCCGTCGTAGCCGGTGGCGTCGACGGCGGCGCGCAGCGGCGCGAAGTCGATGTGCCCGTCGCCCATCATGCCGCGGCCGAGCAGCACGTCGGCGGGCAGCGGCGTCAGCCAGTCGCAGACCTGGAAGGAGGCGATGCGGTCGCCGGCGCGGGCGATCTGGCGGTCGATGTCGGGGTCCCACCAGACGTGGAAGGTGTCGACCACGACGCCGACGTGCTCGAGCGGCTCGGCGATGTCGAGCGCCTGGGCCAGCGTCGAGAGCACGGCGCGGTCGGCGCAGTACATCGGGTGCAGCGGCTCGAGCGCCAGCCGCACGCCCGCGGCGCCGGCCTCGGGGGCGAGCTCGGCGACCGCGTCGGCGACCCGCTCGCGCGCGCCCGGAAGGTCGCGCGAGCCCTCGGGCAGGCCGCCGACCACGAGCACGAGCGTGTCCGTGCCGAGCGTCGCCGCCTCCTCGATCGCGCGCCGGTTGTCGTCCAGCGCCGCGGCGTCGCCTGTGGTCAAGAAGCCGCCGCGGCAGAGCGACGACACGCGCAGGCCGGCGTCGGCGACCAGCCGCGCCGACGCCGTCGAGCCCTTGGTCGGCGACGTGCTCGCGCCACAGGCCGATCGCGGGGATGCCGGCGCGCGCGCAGCCTTCGACGGCCTCGCGCACGCTCCAGCGCTTCGTGGTCATCTGGTTGAGCGACAGCCGCGCCAGGCGCGGGTCGCCGGTCATAGGCCCGCCACGCGCAGGAACGCGCGCATGCGCTCGGCCGCGAGCTCCGGATCCTCGAACAGCCCCGCCGTGCCGGCGAGCCGGAAGGCCTCGCACAGGTGCGTGACGCTGCGGCCGCTCTGCAGGCCGCCGACCATCGTGAACCCGCGCTGGTGGCCGGACAGCCACGCCAGGAACGCGATCCCGGTCTTGTAGTAGTAGGTCGGCGCTTCGAAGACGTGGCGGGCCAGCGCGAGGGTCGGCGCGAATGCGGCCTCGTAGGCCGTGTCGTCGCCGCGGTCGAGCGCCTGCAGGGCCGTGGAAGCGGCGGGAGCGATCGCGGCGAAGATCCCCAGCAGCGCGTCGCTGTGGGCGTCGTCGTCGCCGCGGATCAGCTCGGGGTAGTTGAAGTCGTCGCCGGTGTACAGGCGGACGCCCTCGGGCAGCTGCGCGGCGGAGGTGGATCTCGTGCTGCGCGTCGAGCAGCGAGACCTTGACGCCGTCGACCTTGTCGGCGTGGCGGTGCAGGAGCGCGAGGAAGGCGTCGGTCGCCGCGTCGATGTCGGGCGAGCCCCAGTAGCCCTCGAGCGCGGGATCGAACATCGGCCCGAGCCAGTGCAGGATCACGGGCGCGGAGACCTGCTCGAGCAGGGCGCCGTAGACCGCGCTGGTAGTCGTCCGGCCCGCGCGCGGCACGCGCGAGCTGGCGGCTGGCCATCAGGATCACGGTGGCGCCCGCGTCCTCGACGACGGCCAGCTGCTGCTCGTAGGCCTCGATCACCGCGTCGAGGTCGGCGTCGGCGGGCGCGTGGTCGGTGCCGGCGCCGGCGGCGATCCGCCCGCCGCACGCGCGCGCCTCGGCCGCCGAGCGGCGGATCAGCTCCTGCGCCGCCGGCCAGTCGAGGCCCATGCCGCGCTGCGCGGTGTCCATCGCCTCGGCGACGCCGAGGCCCCACGACCACAGATGACGCCGGAACGCGAGCGTCGACTCCCAGTCGAGCACGGCCGGCGCCCCGGGTGCGTTGCCGGCCAGCGGGTCGGCGACGACGTGCGCGGCGGCGTAGGCGATCCGGCTCCGGATCGGCCGTTGGGGCCGCGTCCATGCGGACGGCGCGCCTAGCGCGAACGGCTCCGCGCTCCCGGGCAGCGTGACCGTGGCGCTCACCGAGCCGGCTCCGGCGGCTCGATGCAGCGGCCGGCTCGCGCCGCGTTCGCGACGCCAGCTCCAACAGCTGGAGGCGCCGACCTTCGGCGGGGCCTGCAGACCGCGGCCCTCACAGCGTCAGCTCCGGCAGCTCGACGCGGCGGCCCTCGGCCGAGGAGCGCAGGCCGGCCTCGGCGAGTTGCAGCCCGCGCGCGCCGGCGAGCAGGTCGTAGGGGTGCGGGCCGTCCTCGACGACGTGGCGCAGGAACTGCTCCCACTGGGCCCTGAAGCCGTTGGCGAACTCGCCGTTGTCGGGCACCTCGAGCCAGTCGTCGCGGAAGCGCGCGGTCACCGGCACGTCGGGATTCCAGATCGCCTTCGGCGTGGCCGCGCGAGGCTGGATGCGGCACTTGAAGCAGGCCGGCCACGGCGCTGCCCTCGGTGCCGTCGACCTGGAACTCGACCAGCTCGTCGCGGTTGACCCGCACGGCCCACGACGAGTTGATCTGCGCCACGATGCCGCCGTCGCACTCGAAGATGCCGTAGGCGGCGTCGTCGGCGGTCGCGTCATACGGCTGCCCCTGCTCGTCCCAGCGCCGGTCGATGTGGGTGACGGCCCTGGCGCGTCACGGCCTCGACGCGGCCGAACAGGTTCTCGAGCAGGTAGCTCCAGTGGGCGAACATGTCGAGCACGATCCCGCCGCCGTCCTGCGCGCGGTAGTTCCAGCTCGGCCGCTGCGCCGGCTGCCAGTCGCCCTCGAAGACCCAGTAGCCGAACTCGCCGCGCACGGACAGGATGCGACCGAGGAAGCCACTCTCGATGACCCGCCGCAGCTTCAGGAAGCCCGGCAGGTAGAGCTTGTCGTGCACGACGCCGTGCTTGATCTGCGCCGCGTCGGCGATTCGGGCGAGCTCGAGCGCGCCTTGCAGCGACTCGGCGCTCGGCTTCTCCGTGAAGACGTGCTTGCCGGCCGCGATCGCGGCGGTGATCGCCGGCTCGCGCGCCGACGTGATCTGGGCGTCGAAGTAGATCTGCGCCTCGGGATCTTCGAGCGCGGCGTCGAGGTCGGTCGTCCAGCGCTCGATCCCGTGACGCTGTGCGAGCTCTCTGAGCGCGGCCTCGCTGCGGCCGACAAGGACTGGCTCGACCGGGACGCGCGTGCCGTCGGACAGCGGCAGACCGCCCTCGTCGCGCAGCGCCAGGATCGAGCGCACGAGGTGCTGGCGATACCCCATTCGCCCGGTCACGCCGTTCATCACGATCCGCAGCGGCGGGAATGCGCTTTCCAAGGCCGCCAATATACTCGCGCCGTGATCCGCACCGGTCTGTGCTCGGTGACGCTGCGCGCGCTGGCGATCGGCGACGTGGCGGCGGTCACCGCGGCGGCCGGGCTGGAGAGCATCGAGTGGGGCGGCGACGTCCACGTGCCACCGGGAGACGTGGAGGCCGCCGAGTCGGCGCGCGCTGCGACCGCCGCCGCGGGCCTGGGGGTCGCCTCCTACGGCTCCTATTACCGCTGCCACGGAGACTTCGACGCCGTCGTGGCCAGCGCCCGCGCACTCGGCGCGCCGCGCATCCGCATCTGGGCCGGCGACGTCGCCTCGGCCGACGCCTCGGCCGCCGATTGGGAGCGCGTTGGGCGGGCCGCGCGCGACGCCGCCGAGCAGGCCGCTGCGCACGGCATCGAGGTCGCGTTCGAGTTCCACGGCGGCACACTGACCGACACCGCCGAATCGGCGCTCGAGTTGCTCGAGGGCGGCCCGGCCGCGCCGCGGGGCGACGGCGCGGGCCCCGAGCCCGCCGAGAGCCGCGGCGCCCCGCGGGGCGACGGCGCGGGCGCCGAGTCCGCCGAGAGTCGCGGCGCCCCGTGGGGCGACGGACGCGGGCGCCCGTCCCGCCCCGATCCGCAGCTACTGGCAGCCGCCGCAGGATCTGCCCGACGAGGACGCGCTGGCCGGGCTGCGGTTGCTGCTCGCGCACGTCTCCGCCGTGCACGTGTTCTCGTGGTGGCCGGGGTCGACGCGGCTGCGGCTGGCCGAACGCGCGAGCCTGTGGCGCTCCGCCTTCGAGCTGTTCACGGCCGGCGATGCGCTGCTCGAGTTCGTCCCGGGCGACGACCCCGCGCTCGTCGCCGATGAGGCCCGTGCGTTGACCGCGCTGCTCGAGGAGGCCCCCCACGTCCGAGCCTGAAACGGTTCTCGCGATGCGCGCGGACCTGCCGCCGCGGCTGTTCTCGGCCGCCGCCATGGAGCGCCTGCAGCGCGTGGCGAGCGTCGACCCGCGCGTCGTGCTCGGCGACTTTCGCGGTGCGAGCCTCGAGCGCGTGGAGGTCATCCTCAGCGGTTGGGGCTGCCCGCGCATCGATGAGTCTGTGCTCGACCGCGCGCCCCATCTGCGCGCGATCGTCCACGCCGCCGGCAGCATCAAAGGTCACGTCGACGCGGCCTGCTGGGAGCGCGGAATCCGCGTCTCGAGCGCCGCCGCAGCCAACGCCGAGCCGGTCGCCGAGTACACGCTCGCGCGGATCCTGCTCGCCAACAAGGCCGCCGACCGGATGGGCCGTGCCTACCGCGAGCGGCGCGGCCCGCTCGATCTCCATCACGAGTTCCCCGATGTCGGCAACTTCGGGAAGACCGTCGGTATCGTCGGCGCGTCGCGGATCGGCCGCCGCGTGATCGAGCTGCTACAGCCGTTCGCGTTGCGCGTGCTGGTCAGCGACCCCTATCTCGACGACAGCGTCGAGCTCGACGACCTCCTGCGCGCGTCCGACGTCGTGAGCCTGCACGCACCGTCGCTGCCGAGCACCCGCCACCTCCTCGACGCCCGCCGGCTCGCGCTCCTGCGCGACGGCGCGACGCTGATCAACACCGCCCGCGGCGCACTCGTCGACCAGGACGCGCTCACCGCCGAACTCGTCAGCGGCCGCATCGACGCCGTGATCGACGTCACCGAGCCAGAGGTCCTGCCGCCTGACTCGCCGCTCTACGCCCTGCCCAACGTCGTCCTCACCCCGCACATCGCGGGCGCCCTCGGCGTCGAGCTCCAGCGCTTGGGCGACGCGGCGGTGGCCGAGATCGTGCGCTATGCGGCCGGCCGGCCCTTCGCGCACCCGGTCACGGCCGCCGACCTCGACCGGGTGGCCTGAGCGAACCTGATCGCTTGGGCCCCCGCGGCAGCGAAACGTCCAAGGACGAGCGTTCGAGTTGGCACGTTCGTGGGGGTGCAGCAACTGACCTGACTCTGGAGCAGGTAGGTTGCTGCACCCCCGGCCTGACCGTAAACGCCGGCGAACAGCGCCGGTGAGGAAGTGGCAGCGCCGGCGCCGCGCTTCCGCGCGAGGCGCCGCCGGCCGAGAGGACGAGGGACCGCGAATCACGCTCGTCTGACCACCTCCTTTACCGGCGCAGTTCGCTCGATCTGACCGCACGCGAGGAGCGTCAGACCGGCAAGTCCAACTCCGCGGCGACGGCCCGCACGTGCGCCACCGCCGCGACGTACTCCTCGTCGGACGGGAGGTGCTCGACCAGGAACGGCGTGTCCGGGTCGATCCGCTGCATCTGAGTCAGAAAGGCCCGGTAGTCGAGGCCGCCGAGGCCGGGCCGGACCTCCGGCAGATGCAGGGTGAGCTCACGGGACAAAGTGATGTCCTTGGCGTGCACGACCCGGATGTGCGGCCCGAGCTTGTCGAAGCACTCGCGCAGGAAGCCGGCGTTGTCGTAGAACTTGGCCGGGCTGTTGATCATGTTGACCGGGTCGAGGTGCACGGCGAAGCGCGGCCGGTCGATCGCCGTCATCAACTCGAGGTAGCTGTCAGGTGAGTCCGGGAGCGTGAACGGCATCGGCTCGAGCGCGTAGTACGTGCGCTGCGGCTGGACGCTGTCGAGGATCTCGCGCACGCTGTCGACGATCAGCGCGAACGTGTCGCCGCTCAAATTCTCGGGATGCGGCCCGTCCCAAACCGACGAGCGCGAGCCCGCGACGTTCACGCAGCAGCGCGCGTCGATCCGGTCGGCGAGCGCGAGCTGGCTCTTGCAGCGCTCCAGTGCGGCCGCCCGCTCCGACGAGTCGGGGCTGAGCGGGTTGGCATGCCACGCGCCGACCTCGGCGATCGAGATTCCGGCTGCGGCCGCCGCGGCGGCGTAGGCGTCGACCTCGTCGCCGGGCGCGTCGTCGGCCAGCGGCCAGTACGCCGTCCGGAAGCCGCGCTCGCGCAGCAGCGCGATCCACCCGTCGGGTGAATCGAAGGTCTTCGGAAGAGGAGCGCCCAGCCGCACGATCTGGACGCATCGTCCCATATAGGCTGCCGCGCATGGCGCCCCGCTACGGAGGAGAGGGCCTGGCGTTGCGCACGCTCGGCCGGACCGGACTTCAGGTCACGCCGCTGTGCGTCGGCAGCGGCCCGCTCGGCAACACGCCGCTCGTCTACAAGCAGGACGTGTCGCTCGAGGACGCGCTGGCGACGGTCAGGCGCGTGCTCGAAGGCCCGGTCAACTTCCTCGACACGAGCAACAACTACGGCGACGCCGAGCATCGGATCGGCCTCGTGCTGCGCGAGCTCGGCGGGATCCCCGAGGGCTTCGTGCTGGAGACCAAGGTCGACCGTGACGAGAACGACGACTTCTCCGGCGACGCGCGTGCGCCGATCGGTCGAGGAGAGCCTGGAGCGTCTCGGGCTCGACCGGCTCGGGCTCGTGCACTTCCACGACCCGGAGCACATCTCGTTCGAGGAGGGCGTCGCGCCCGGCGGGCCGCTCGAGACGCTCCAACAGCTCAAGGCCGAGGGCGTGATCGCGCACCTCGGCGTCGCGGGCGGCCCGATCGACCTCATGCAGCGCTACATCCGCACCGGCGCGTTCGACGTCGTCCTCACCCACAACCGCTTCACGCTGATCGACCAGTCCGCCGAGCCGCTGCTCGCCGAGGCGGCAGAGCTCGGCGTCGCCGTGCTCAACGCCGCGCCGTTCGGCGGCGGCATCCTGGCCGGCTCGAAAGCCGCGCAGGGCCACTACGCCTACCGGCAGGCGAGCCCCGAGATCCTGGCTCGGATCGAGCAACTCCACGCCGCGTGCGACCGCCACGGCGTCCCGCTCGCCGCCGCCGCGCTGCAGTTCCCGATGCGCGAGCCGCGCATCACCGCCACGCTGGCCGGGTGCGTCACGCCCGCTGAGGTCGATCGCTTGATCGAGAATGCGCGCCGGCCGATTCCGGCGCAACTATGGGAGGAGATCGCACCATGAACTTTCCGGACGGCTTTGCCTGGGGCACGGCCACCGCGAGCTACCAGATCGAGGGCGCCGTGCACGAGGGCGGGCGCTCGCCGTCGATCTGGGACACGTTCTCGCGCACGCCGGGCAAGGTCGACAACGGCGACACGGGGGACGTCGCCGACGACCACTACCACCGCTACGAGGAGGACGTCGCGCTGATGGCCGACCTCGGCGTCGGCTGGTACCGCTTCTCGCTCGCCTGGCCGCGGCTGCAGCCCGACGGGCGCGGGGCGCTCAACGACGCCGGCGTCGACTTCTACGAGCGGCTGATCGAGGCGCTGCTGGCCAAGGACATCACGCCCTGGGTCACGCTCTATCACTGGGACCTGCCGCAGGTGCTCGAGGACGCGGGCGGCTGGCCCGAGCGCGACACCGCCGAGCGCTTCGCCGAGTACGCCGGGGCCGTCTACGAGCGCCTGCACGACCGCGTCAAGCACTGGACGACGCTCAACGAGCCGTGGGTCTCGGCGTTCCTCGGCTACGCCGTCGGTCGCCACGCGCCGGGGATCCAGGACGCGGAGGCGGCGCTGCAAGGCGGCGCACCACCTGATGCTCGGCCACGGGCTCGCGACCGACGCCATGCGCGCGCAGGGCGACGACGAGAGCGTCTTCGGGATCACGCTCAACGTCAGCCCGACCGACCCCGCGAGCGACGATCCCGCCGACGTCGACGCGGCGCGCCGCGCCGACGGGCTGACCAACCGGATCTTCTTCGACCCGCTGCTGCGCGGCGAATACCCGCAGGACGTGCTCGAGGCCGTGCGCGGCGTCACCGACGGGTCGTACATCCAGGACGGCGACACGAAGCGCATCAACGTGCCGATCGACTTCCTCGGGATCAACTACTACTACCGCACGATCGTGCGAGCGGGCCAGGCCGAGGAGCCGACGGTGTGGGTCGGCAACCCCGACATCGAGCAGATCTACCGCGGCTGGCCGATGACCGAGATGGGGTGGGAGGTCGATCCCGACGGCCTCTACGACTTCCTCACCCGCGTCGCCCGCGACTACCCCGGCGTGCCGCTCTACGTGACCGAGAACGGCGCCGCGTTCGCGGACGAGAAGTCCGACGACGGCGCGGTCCACGACCCCGACCGCGTGGCCTACCTCGACTCCCACTTCCGCGCCGCGCACCGGGCGATCGCCGACGGCGTCGACCTGCGCGGGTACTTCGTGTGGTCGCTGCTGGACAACTTCGAGTGGTCGTTCGGCTACTCCAAGCGCTTCGGGATCATCCACGTCGACTACGAGACGCTCGAGCGCACCCCCAAGGACAGCGCGCGCTTCTACGCGCAGGTCACGCGGGCGAACGGCTTGCCGGAGTCGTGAGCACGCGGTCGTGACCGACCTCGCGCTCGGCGCCGGTCAGCCGGAGCGTGAAGCGCCCGCGGATGTCCTCGCTCGATGCGCCGAGCGCGAGCTCGATCTCGCCCGGCTCGACGATCCGGCGCAGGTCGACGGTCGTGAACGCCGTGCGGTCGGCGTGCAGGGTGAACGTCACGCGGGTGCGCTCGCCCGGTTCGAGCGCCACCCGCGCGAACCCCACGAGCTGGATCACCGGGCGCGTGACCGGCGCGACGGGGTCGGAGAAGTAGAGCTGGACGACCTCGGCGCCGGCGCGCTCGCCGGCGTTGGTCACGACGCACGAGATCTCGACCTCGCCGTCGGTCGCGATCTCGTCCGCGCTCAGGCTGAAGTCCGAGTACTCGTAGGTGGTGTAGGAGAGCCCGTGCCCGAAGGCGAACAGCGGCGTGGTGTCGATGTTGCTCACGCCGCCGCTGTTGCCGCCCAGCACCGGATGCAGGTACGTGCTGGGCTGCGCGCCCGCGGAGCGCGGGACCTGCACCGGCAGCTTGCCGGTCGGCACCACCCGGCCGGAGAGCACGCCGGCGATCGCCGAGCCGCCCTCCTCGCCGGGCAGGAAGGCCTGGACGGCGGTCGTGACCCGGTCCGAGTAGCGCCCCAGCGCGTACGGACGGCCGGACACGACGACGAGCACGACGGGCGTGCCGGTCTCGAGCAGCGCGTCGACCAGCTCGTCCTGGATTCCCGGCAGCGAGAGGTCCTCGGCGTCGCAGCCTTCGCCCGACGTCCCGCGCCCGAACAGCCCGGGGTGGTCGCCGACGACCGCGATGCACAGCTCGGCCTCGCGGGCGGCGTCCACCGCGGCCGCGATCCCCGAGCGATCGGCCTCGAGCACCGGACAGCCGCGCTGATAGGAGATCGCAACGTCGGACAGCTCGGCGCGCAGCGCGTCCAGCAGCGTCGGGACCTCGATCCCGAGCCCCATGTCCGCATGCCCCGCCATCACGCCGTGGTTGGGGTACGAGTAGCACCCGAGGAACGGCAGCGGATCGTCTGCGCACGGCCCGACGACGGCGATCCGGCCGGCCGAGAGCGGCAGCGTGCCGTCGTTGGCCAGCAGCACGATCGAGCGCTCGGCGAGCTCGCGCGCGATCGCGCGGTGCTCGGGCGGGTCGATGTCGAGCGCCCCGTCGGCCATCGCCTGCGACTCCGGTGACCAGTCGGGGTCGAGCAGGCCGAGCTCGCCCTTCTGGAGCAGCACGCGCCGGGCGGCCCGCTCGACGAGCGCCTCGGGCACGGCGCCGTTGCGCACCTGCTCGGCCAGCGGCTCGCCGTAGCAGCGCACGTGCGGCAGCTCGACGTCGATCCCCGCCTCCAGCGACAGCGCGCCGGCGTCGCCGGGCGTGGCGGCGACCCGGTGCATGTTGAGCAGGAAGACGATCGACCAGTAGTCCGAGACGACGGTGCCCTCGAAGCCCCACTCGTCGCGCAGCACGCCGGTCAGCAGCCCGGCGTCGGCGGCGACCGGCAGCGCGTCGATCTCGCTGTAGGAGTTCATCACCGAGCGCGCCCCGCCCTCGCGGATCGCCATCTCGAACGGCAGCAGGATCACGTCGCGCAGCGTCGCGCGGCCCCATCGCCACCGGCGCGTGGTTGCGCGCCGCCAGCGACGCCGAGTAGCCGGCGAAGTGCTTGAGCGTCGCCACCAGCCCGCACGACTCGAGCCCGCGGACGTACGCGGACGCCATGATGCCGACGAGGTACGGGTCCTCGCCCAGCGACTCCTCGACGCGGCCCCAGCGGTAGTCGCGCACGACGTCGAGCACCGGCGAGAGGCCCTGGTGCGCGCCGACCGCGCGCATGCTCTCCCCGATCGCCACCGTCATGCGCTCGACGGTCTCAGGATCGAACGTGGCCGCCAGCCCGAGCGGGGTGGGGAAGACGGTGGCGCCGTAGGTGGTGAAGCCCGTGAGGCACTCCTCGTGCGCGATCGCCGGGATCTTCAGCCGCGTGCGCTCGACCAGGTCGGCCTGCAGGCCGGCCAGGCGGCGCGCGCCGTCGACCGGATCGACCGGGCTCGTGCCGAGCGGGCGCGTGATGTGACCCATCCCGTGCGCGCTGGCCTCCTCGAACGGCTGCGGGTCGGCGAAGGCCTCCTGCATCGGCGCCACGTCGCCCGAGCCGAGCTCCGCCCCGAGCCAGACGCTGCCGAGCTGCGCGAGCTTCTCGTCGAGCGTCATCTCGGCCAGCAGCGCGTCCACGCGCTCGGCCAGCGGGCGTTCGGTGTCCGTCCAGGGCATCATGGCGGGCAACCTACTCCAGGAGGAGACGGATGGACGACATCTCGCCGTTGCCGGGGGAGGCCGCGCTCGGCCACCTCGGGCTCGACGTCACGCAGCCGCGCCCGGCGACGTCGGCCTGGCGCTTTCCGGACGGCGGCGCGTGGCGGATCGAGATCCCGTCGGTCGAAGGGCCCGACGCGCTCGCCGCCGTGCTCGAGGAGGCCGCGCGGCTCGCCGTCCCGATCCACCGCATCAGCCAGGGCAGCGGCGTGATGATGCTCACCGACGAGGAGATCGCGTCGATGCTCGGCGCTGGCGGGCGACATCGAGGTCTCGCTCTTCCTCGGCCCGCGCGGGACGTGGGACGTCGGCGCGGCCACGCGCTCGGTCTCCGGCGGGTCCGGGCCGCGCGCCCGCGGCCGCGACCAGCTCGGCCAGTGCCTCGAGGACTGCCGCCGCGCGGCGGACCTCGGCGTGCGCAACGTGCTCGTGGCCGACGAGGGCGTGCTGTGGGCCGCGCACCAGCTGCGCGAGGCGGGCGAGCTGCCGTCGGACATGCGCTTCAAGGTGAGCGTGCTCACCGGCCCGACCAACCCGGTCGCGCTGCGCGTGTGGGCGGGCATCGGCGCGGACTCGATCAACGTCCCCAGCGACCTCAGCGTCGGCCAGATCGCGGAGCTGCGGGCGGCCAGCCCGGCGGCGCTCGACCTCTACGTCGAGGCGCCCGACGACGTCGGCGGGTTCGTGCGCCTCTACGACACCGCGGAGCTGATCCGGGTCGGCGCGCCGGTCTACGTCAAGTTCGGGCTGCGCAACGCGCCGGGGATCTACCCCGTCGGCCGGCATCTGCGCAACATGGCCGCCGACACCGGTCGCGAGCGCGTGCGACGCGCGCGGCTGGCGCTGGACATCGTCGAGCGCGCGGGCGGCGCGCCGCTGCCCATGTCCCCGATCGGCGCGCCCGCGCTGCCGGTGCCGGAGCGCTTCGCATGAAGATCACCGAAGTCACCACGCACGTGCTCGGGACGCCGTGGCGCGACCTGACGTTCGTGCAGATCCACACCGACGAGGGCCTCGTCGGCGTCGGCGAGACGCGCATGCTCGGCCACACCCAGGCGCTGCTCGGCTACCTCGCCGAGGCGGCCACCAACCACATCGTCGGCTCGCGACCCGTTCGACATCGAGTCGCTCGTGCAGCGCATGAAGTACGGCGACTACGGCCGCGCCGGGCGAGATCGTGATGTCCGGCATCGGCTGCGTCGAGATCGCCTGCTGGGACATCGTCGGCAAGGCGCTCGGGCAGCCCGTGTGGCGGCTGCTCGGCGGCAAGGTGCGCGACGCGCATCAAGGCCTACGCCAACGGCTGGTACACGGTCGAGCGCACGCCCGAGGAGTTCCACGCCGCGGCGCGCCGCGTGGTCGAGCGCGGCTACCGCGCGTTGAAGTTCGACCCGTTCGGCGCCGGGCCGCTTCGAGCTCGAGCACGACGAGCGCATGCGCTCGGTCGCGCTCGTCGAGGCCGTGCGCGACGCGGTCGGGCCCGAGGTCGAGATCCTGGTCGAGATGCACGGCCGCTTCGCGCCGCACGAGGCGATCCGCGTCGCCGGGCTGCTCGAGCCGTTCCGGCCGTCGTGGCTCGAGGAGCCGGTGCCGCCGGAGAACCTGAAGGCGCTGGCGAAGGTCGCCGAGCACACGCCGCTCCCGATCGCGACCGGCGAGCGCATCCACGACCGGCATCGAGTTCCGCGAGCTGTTCGAGCCCCAGGCGGCCGACATCATCCAGCCCGACATCGGGCACATCGGCGGGATCCTCGAGACGCGCAAGCTGGCGGCGACGGCCGAGACGCACTACGTGCTGGTCGCGCCGCACAACGTCGGCGGCCCGGTGCTGACCGATCGCCAACCTGCACCTGGCGGCCTGCACGCCGAACTTCAAGATCCAGGAGCACTTCAACGACTTCGCCGACGAGGAGGTCAAACAGGCGGCGCCCGGGCTGCCCGAGGTGCGCGACGGCTACTTCGACCTCCCGACCGCGCCCGGGCTCGGCGTCGAGCTCGACGTCGACTTCGTCGCCGAGCGCCCGAGCTCCGGCGCGCACTTCGACCTCTTCGCCCAGGACTGGCACTTCCGGGGCACGAAGTGACCGCAGTCCGCATCGACGAGCCGGGCTCGATCGCGCTGGTCGATGCGCCGGTCGCCGCGCCGGGGCCGGGCGAGGCGCTCGTGCGGGTCGCGTACGCGGGCATCTGCGGCTCCGACCGCGAACTGCTCGAGGGCGGCCGGCCCGCACCCTTCGTGCGCTACCCGGTGGTGCCCGGCCACGAGTGGTCGGGTGTCGTCGAGGCGGTCGGGGACGATGTGGACGCAGGGCTGGTGGGACGCAAGGTGGTCGGTGAGGGCTTTCGCAACTGCCAGGCCTGCGACGCCTGCCGCCAGGGTCAGACGACGCTATGCGAGGCGCCCTACGAGGAGACCGGGTTCACGCAGCCGGGCGCGTGGAACGACCAGCTGCTGCTGCCGGCGCGGCTGCTGCACGTGCTGCCCGACGACGCCGACCTGCGCGCCGCCGCGCTGCTCGAGCCCGCCGCGTGCGTGGCCGAGGCCTGCCTGCTGGCGGCGCTCGTGCCCGGCGAGCGGGCGGCGGTGGTGGGCGGCGGCACGCTCGGCATGCTGTCGGCGCAGCTCTTGCGCGCGTCCTCGCCGCGCGAGCTCGTGGTCGTCGCGCGGCGGACCGAGCGCGAGCCGCTGGCGCAGCGCTGCGGCGCCGACCGGCTGGTCTCGCCCGCGGACGTCGAGGGCGGCTTCGACGTCGTGATCGAAGCGGCCGGGACGCCGGGGACGGCGCAGCTGGCGGTCGACCTCGCGCGCCGCGGCGGGCGCGTCGTGCTGACCGGCATCCCCGGCGACTACGCGGACGGCGTCTCGGCCCAGAAGCTCGTCACCCAGGCCGTGAGCGTCTTCAACGTCTTCGGCGCGCCGTCGCGGGCGTGGGTGCACACCGTGCGCGCGTTCGCCGCCGGGCTGCTCGACCCGACGCCGCTGATCACCCACGAGCTGCCGCTGAGCGAGATCCGCGAGGCCTTCCGCGTGATGGCCGAAGAGCCGGCCGTCGGCAAGATCCTTCTGACACCGTGAAGGGACTCGACGCGCTGGTCGATGCGGTCATCCCGGCCGACGCGTGGCCGGGCGGCTGGGAGGGCGGCGTGCGCGAGCTGCTGGCGCGCGACGGTGACGCAGTGCTGGGTTGGGCGCGGCCGCTGCTCGAGCGGGCGGTGACGTTCGGGCGCGTGGAGGATCTCGAGCGCGACGACCCTGAGGCGTTCGCAGCGGTGTTGAGGGTGACGTTCGAGGGCTACTACGCGGGCTATCGCGGGTTCATCCCGCCGGCGTGGGACATGGTCGGGTTCCGGCCGTCGGCGGTCGTCGAGCCTGAGCCGCTTCCGGTCGTCGATGTGCCGCAGGAGACCTACGACGTGGTGATCGTCGGCGCCGGCGCGGGCGGTGGGGTCGTTGCCGCCGTGCTGGCCGAGGCCGGGCTGCGGGTCCTGCTGGTCGAGCGCGCGCGGGCGCACACGCAGGCCGAGCTGACCAACGATCATCTGCACGGCAAGCGGGCGGCGGTCTACGACCCGGTGGCCGGACCGGGGCCCGGCCACCCGCGCGTGCTCGACGGCACCGGCATCGTCGACGCGGTCAGCGATCCGTGGGCCTGGGGCCTGAACGCGATGGCGGTCGGCGGCGGCACGCGGGTCTGGCAGGGGATGGCGTGGCGGTTCCTGCCCGAGGACTTCGAGATGGCGACCGCGCTACGGCGTCCCGGAGGGCAGCACGCTCGCGGACTGGCCGCTCGGCTACGACGAGCTGGCGCCGTACTACGAGCGGGCCGAGTGGGAGATCGGCGTGTCCGGAGCCTCCGACGGGCCGCTCGTTTCCCGCTTCGACCGCGCGCGCGGCTACCCGATGCCGCCGCTGGCCTCGGACGCGATCCGCGAGGCGTTCGGCGCCGCGGCCGACCGCCTCGGCTGGGGCTGGGGACCGGTGCCGTTCGCGATCAACAGCGTGCCGCGGGCGGGGCGCGCGGCCTGCATCCACTGCTCGCAGTGCCTCGGCCACGCCTCGCCGGTGAACGCCAAGAACGGCACCCACAACACCGTCATCCCGCGCGCGCTGGCGACCGGCAACTGCGACCTGCTGGTCAGCGCGCAGGTGGTGGCGATCGAGCACTCGGGCGGTGAGGCGCGCGCGGTGCGGCTGGTCGTCGGCGGCGTAGAGCGGGAGGTTCGCTGCGGGCGCGTGGTGGTGTGCGCGGGCCCGGTCGAGACGCCGCGGCTGCTGCTCGTCTCGGGCCTCGGCGGCCCGGCGGTCGGGACCAACCTGCACAGCCACTCGTTCACGATGATCTACGGGACGGCGCGCGAGCCGCTCGAGCGCTTCCAGGGTCCGGGGCATTCGGTCGCCACGCTGGACTTCGTGCACCGCGACGGCGAGGCGTGGGGCGGCGGCGTGCTGTTCGACGCGCCGACGCTGTTGCCGGCCGTGGCCGCCCAGGCCGCCAGCCGGCTCGGCTTCCCCACCTGGGGCGCCGAGCACAAGGCGTGGATGCGGGAGCGGCTGCCGTATCTCGTCGGCGGCATGGGAATCGGCCAGGAGGTCCCGTCGGCGCACGCGCGGATCACGGCCGATCCGCATGTCACCGACGTCTTCGGGATGCCGGTCGCGCGGATGGCCGGCGACGTCCACCCGGCGACGCGCGAGGTCCGCGACTACATGGCCGAGCGGGTGACGACGTGGCTGGCGGAGGTCGGCGTCGAAGGGCGCATCGACTTCGTCCCCGGGCGCATGGCGGCGGCCGGGGAGCACTCGGCGGGCACGTGCCGGATGGGGGAGGACCCGGCGACGTCGGCGTGCGATCGGCTCGGGCGCGTGCACGGGTCGGCGAACGTCTACGTCGCGGATTCCTCGACGCTGCCGACCAACGGCAGCGTGAATCCCTGCCTGACGACGATGGCCAACGCCTGGCGGATCGCCGAGGCGCTCAGCCGTTGAAGGGGACGACCGGCAGGCCGCTCACGCCGGGCCGGGCGCGGAAGACGCTGCCGGCGGCGGGCTGATCGCCGTCCTGGCGCGAGGTCGTGATGTAGAGCTCGTCGAGCGCCGGGCCGCCGAACGTGCAGGCCGTGACCTGCGTGACGGGCAGCTCGAGCACCGCGTCGAGCGTCCCGTCGGGCGCATAGCGATGGACCGCGGAGCCGCCCCAGAGCGCGACCCAGACGCCGCCCTCGCGGTCGACCGTCAGCCCGTCCGGCATTCCCTGCTCCTCAGCGATGTGCGCGAAGGGGCGGCGGCCGGTGAGGTCGGCGTCGAAGGCGTCGATCCGGTAGGTCGGGCTGTCGACGTAGAAGGCCGTGTGGCCGTCCGGGCTCCAGCCGAGCCCGTTGGAGATCGTCACCGGCCCGAGCACGACCTCGACGGTCCCGTCGGGATCGAGCCGGTAGAGCCGCCCGGCGCCCGGCGTCGCGTCATAGGCCATCGAGCCGCAATAGAAGCGGCCCTCGGGGTCGGTCGCGCCGTCGTTCATCCGCACGCGCTCGTCGGTCCACAGTTCCGGCAGCGTCTCGATCGCGCCGTCTGAGTCGACGAGCGCGAAGCCGCGCTCGACGGCGACGACGAGGCCACAGTCGCGGCGCGGGCGAAACGCCGCCGCCACCGCGCCGACGTGCAGTCGCTCGCGCAACCCGCCGTCGGGGTCGAGCGAGATGATGTCGCCGGCGAGCATGTCGACGAAGCGCAGGCCGTCGTCCCACACCGGTCCCTCGCCGTGGAACGCGAAGGGCTCGCTGAACTGCTCGACCGCCGTGCTCACGCGCGCCGATGCTATCCAGCGCGTTCGCGTAGGGTGCCGTCGTGACCCGCTTCGACCTCGCGAGCGCGCGCGGACCGGTCGTCGGGGCCGGCCTCGCGTTCGCCCTCGGCGCCGCGGTCTTCGTGCTCATCAACGACACCGCCGGCGTACCGCCGGGCCTGCGCCAGCGGCCGGTCGACATCGCGCTGGCGGCGGCGTTCGCGGCGTTCTTGGTCGTCGGCGGCCTGCTCGACATCCAGCGGCCCGGCCACCCGATCGCCTGGCTGCTGATCGCCGAGGGGTTCGTGTGGGAGCTCGGCCTGTTCTGCGCCGGGTACGTCAGCCGCGCCGTCTCGGGCGCCTCGCTGCCCGCGCCGGGCCTGGCGGCGTGGATCCTGGCCTGGATCTGGGTCCCGGGCGTGATCGGCATCCCGCTCCTGCTGTTGTTGTTTCCCGACGGGCGGCCGCCGTCGCGGCGCTGGCTGCCCGTGGCGTGGCTGGCACTCGGCGCGGGGGTGTGCCTGTTCGTCGCGTCGGCTCTGGAGCCGGGTCCGCTGCAGGCTGTCGCGAGCCTGAGGAACCCACTCGGCGTGGACGGTCTCGACCCGCTGGCCGCCGTCGGCGGGGTGCTGCTGCCGGCGGCGATGCTGGCCGCGCTCGCGTCGTTGGTGGTCCGCTACCGGCGTGCGGGGGCACTGGAGCGACGGCAGCTTGGGTGGTTCGCCTATGCCGCCGCCCTGATCGGGCTGTCGCTGCTGGCCGCGGCAGTGCTCGGCGCGCTGGGCGTCCCGGAGACCGTAACGAGCTACCTGAACGTGCTGCCGCTGGCCGCGCTGCCGTTCGCGATCGGTGCCGCGCTCGCTCGCCATCGGCTCTATGACCTCGACACGCTGGTCGACCGCACGCTGGTTGCGGCGGCACTGGCCGCGTTCGTCACGCTCGTCTACCTCGCCGTGGTCGTCGTCGCGGGCAACCTGGTCGGCGGCTCGAGCGTCGTCCTGGCCACGCTCGCGACCGCGATCATCGCGGTCGCCGTCGCACCGCTGCACGCGCGAGTGCGCCGTGGCACGGCGCGGCTCGCCTACCGTGAGCCTGAACCTCACGTCGAGGCTCTCGCGATCAAGACCCTCGGAGGCTTCTGCGTCTTCCGCTCCGGCGAGCCGGTCACGGCGTGGCCGTCGAAGAAGTCGCGGACGCTGTTGAAGATCCTGATCGCGCGCCGCGGGCGGCCGGTCACGCGCGAGCAGCTGATGGAGCTGCTGTGGCCGGGTGACGACCCGGCGAAGCTCGGCAACCGCCTCTCGGTCGCCCTGACGACGCTGCGCACGGTGCTCGGCCGCGACCCGGAGGTCATCCGCGCCGCCGCGGACGCCGTGTCACTCGACCTGGGCCTCGTGGCGGTTGACGTGGAGCGCTTCCTGGCCGAGGTCGAGCTGGGGCTCTCGCAGCGGCGACCGCGCGCGCCTGGTTCGAGCCGAGCGGCTGTACGCCGGCGACTTCCTCGAGGAGGACGCCTATGAGGACTGGGCGCTCGACCTGCGCGAGCAGGCGCGCGCGGCGTACGCGTCGGCGCTGCGCGCCCGTGCCCGCTTGGCAACCGATGACGATGAGGCGGTGCGGGCGTACCTGCGGCTGCTCGAGCACGACCGCTGGGATGCCGAGGCGCATCGTGGGCTGATCGCCCGGCTGGACCGCGCCGGGCGCCACGGCGAGGCGATCCGGCGCCGCCAGGCGTACGTCCGCACGATGGCGGAAATCGGCGTCCAAGCAGGACTTCAAGCGCACTCGAAGGCGCTTTCGGAAGCTCCCGGATTCCTCCCCGACCCAAGGAGCTCCTCCGATGTTTCGCAAGACCCTTGCGGCGCTGCTCGCCGCGGGCGCCATGTCCGCCGGCGACGCCCAGGCCGCGCCGCTGGACTGGACGCCGTGTGACGACGGCTTCCAATGTGCCACCGCCCAGGTCCCGCTCGACTACGACAAGCCGGCCGGGCCGAAGCTCTCGCTCGCGCTGATCCGCCTGCCCGCGTCCGACCCGGCCCAGCGGATCGGCACGCTGTTCACCAACCCCGGCGGGCCGGGCAACTCGGGCGTCGCGTTCGTGCGCGACGAGGCGCGTGCCGTCTACACCGACGCGGTCCGGGCGCGCTTCGACGTCGTCGGCTTCGACCCGCGCGGGGTCGGGGCGTCGAGCCCTGTGCGCTGTTTCGCCTCGGCCGACGAGCAGCAGGCGTTTCTCGGCGCCCAGCCGGCGTTCCCGGTCGGCCGCGAGCAGGAGCGAGCCTTCGCGGCCGCCCAGGCCGACCTCGGCCGTCGCTGCCGCGCCCGCTCCGGCGAGCTGCTCGACCACCTCTCGACCGCCAACGTGGCCCGCGACCTGGACGTGCTGCGGGCCGCCGTCGGCGACGCGAAGCTGACCTTCGCCGGGCACTCCTACGGCACGTTCCTCGGCGCCACCTACGCCAACTTGTTCCCGCAGCGCGTACGGGCGCTCATGCTCGACAGCGTGCTCGACCCGGTCGGCTACACCACCGGGCGTGGCCCGCTCGACGCCGCGACGCCGTTCTCGCTGCGGGTCGACAGCCAGGCGGCCAGCAGCCGCGCGCTGCGCTACTTCCTCGAGCGCTGCGACCAGGCCGGCCCGCGCTGCGCGTTCTCCGCGGGCGACCCGGTGGCCGAGTTCGACGCGCTGATGGAGGGCCTGCGCAAGTCGCCGATCGAGCTCGGCGGCGCCACCTTCACCTACGCCGACGTGGTCACCATCATGCGCGACGTGCTCGGGTTCACACCGGGCTGGCCGTCGACGGCCGAGTCGCTGGCCGCCGCGCGTGCGGTTCAGACCGGCACGGGCGCAGCCGGCGCCTTGGCCCAGGCTGCGGCGGATCACGGCAACGGCGGGGTCAGCGCCTTGGCCCAGCCTGCCGCGGACTACGACAACGGCGACGAGGCCCTGCTGGCCGTCAGCTGTGGTGAGACGGACAACCCGCGGCAGCCGGCCCTATGGCCGCTGGCCGCGCGCGTCGCCGATCACTTCACGCCGTACTTCGGCGCGTCCTGGACCTACGTCTCCCAGGCCTGCGCCACGTGGCCGGGCCGCGACACCGACCGCTATGCGGGCCCGTTCAACCGCAAGACGGCGGCACCGCTGCTGCTGGTCAACAGCCGCTTCGACGCCGCCTCATCGTACGAGCGCGTGCAGCACGTCGAGCGCACGCTGGGCTCGGCGCGGCTGCTGACGATCGAGGGCGCCGGCCACACCCAGGCCACGATCGACAGCCCGTGCGCCGACGGGGCGATCGAGCGCTACCTGATCGCCGGCGAGCTGCCGGCGGCCGGCGCCGTCTGTTCCGACCAGCCGGACCCGTTCGGCTGACTCAGAGGCCCTCGCAGTAGATCCCGTCGCCGTCGCCGTCGCGCTTGCCGCACCAGTTGGTCGTCGATGGGCCGCTGGTGCTCGGCTCGGAGGCCTCCGGCGCGCTGGGCGACGGCGCGCTCTCGGCCTCGGCGCGGCGCCGGGCTTCGGCGCGTGCCTGGCGGCGGGCTTCGGCGCGGCGCGCGCGCTCCTGCCGGGCGGCGGCGCGGGCTCGCCGTTCGGCCGCCGCGCGCGCTCGCGCACGGGCCTGGGCGGCGTCGAGCGCGCGGCGGGCCCGGCGGACCTCCGGCGTGCCGGGGTAGTCGCGCGCCTCGCGCAGCAGCCGGGAAGCGGCTCGGCGGTCGGTGCGGAGCGCGCGCGTGGCGCGGTAGGCGAGCCGGCGAGCGATCCGCTTCGAGATGCCGCGCTCTTCGTCGTCGCCGAGCGCGGCGGCGATCACGAGCGCGCCCGTCGTAGTCGTCCTCGCGCACGGCGGCGCGCGCGTCGACGAGCGTCTGCGCGGGAGTGCTGGTTGCCTCCGGCGTCGGCGCGACGGCCTGTCGCTGCGCGCCGCGACCGTCCCGCGCGGCCGTCGGCTCATCGCCCGAGAGCGCGCCGACGAGGATGAACAGGAGCAGGAGTCCGAGGCCGGCGACCGCCCACGGCCTGCGCCACCAGGCGCGGCGCGTCGGACGCGATCGACGAGGCGCGCGCACGGCCGCGAGCTTGCGCACGACCAACGGCTCGGCCACCGGATCGCTGAGGACCTCGAGGCCCGCGCGCTCCAGCGCGTCGGCGATCTCGCCGCGCGCCTTGACGGTCACCCGCGCGAGGCCGTAGACCTGTCGCAGGTCCTGGTTGTAGAGCTGGTGCTCGCCGGCCTGCAGCCGGTCGGCCAGGGCGTGGCTGGCTTGCGTGAATCGGGACACGCGGGTTCTCCTCGGAGGTTGCTGGAGTGGAGGCGGGCGGGCTAGTAGAAGACGTACCGGAACTTGGTTCCGTCGCAGAAGCGGCGCAGCTTGATCCCGAGCGTCGCGCCGTGGCTGCGGTTCTCGCTCGAGGGCACGTAGGCCACGTCGGCCTTCCAGCCGCGCGGGGCGCCGCCCTGCGTGAGACCGGCGCCGCGGCCGCGGCCGACGGCCGGCGGGTACTCGTCGCGGTCGAAGCCGGGCCGGGTGTCCCAGGACGCGAGCAGCCGGTCGCGGCGGGCGTCGGCGCTGTCACGGTTGAGAACGAGCGTTCGCGGCCAGCCGCGGGCGATCGCGCGCTCGGTATGGCGGCGGATGTTCGGATACTTCGTCTTCGAGAACGAGATCGGCTGCACGCCGGCCGGCCGCTGACAGCCCGTTCGCGTGACGGGCTCAGGCGTCGGGTCCGGGGGAGCGGACCGGCCGCCGCCGGGCTTCAGGCACGGGCACGGCAGCGCTTCGCAGTAGATGCCGTCGCCGTCGCCGTCGACGGTGTCGGCGGCGCGCTGCGCGGCGGCCTGGTTGGGATAGTCGGCGCAGACGGCGCCGGCCGCCGACCGCCGCTCCGAGTGCCCGGCGTGGCGGTCGCACCGAGCAGGCGCCACCAGGAGCAGCGGCAGCCCGATGACCACGACGGCGCGGCGTTTCTGGCGCAGCGCGTACACGGCACCATTCGGTGAAGGCGTTGGTCGTCATGGCGAGTCCCGATCAGCATCGGCATTCGCCGCACGTTCGATGAGCCTCGCCGGCGACGTTGTCCGACGGTCCACCCGGGTGATCGTCGCGCCGCTCGGGCGCGCGGCGCTAGGAGCCCTCGGCGTCCGGCCACGGCGTGTCGGACTGCACGCCGTCGCCGCCTTCGGGCTTCGGCCCGCCGACAGCGATCAGGTCGAGCCCGTCCGGCCCGGACTCGAAGGCGCGGATCACCGCCGGCGCGACGCGGACGACGTCCCATTGGCGGATCTCCTGCACCTCGTCGTCGAGGCGGACGCGGCCGGAGCCCGCGACGACGACGTAGGCCTCCTCCTGCTCACGGTGGCTGTGGCCCATGGGGTTGCGCAGGTTCGGCGCGTAGCGCCAGTGGCTGACCCCGAGGTCGCGCGAGCCGAGGTGCTTGCGGCTGAAGCGCCCCTCGAGTCCTTCGAGGCGTCCACCGACGGAGTCGTCGATCTCGAGCAGGTTCACGATCGTGTAATCGGGCACGGGCGCTCCTTGGAAGGCGGGTGGAGGCCCAGGGTCTATCGCACCCCGGTCGAGCGCGCAGGGCGCCACCGCCTTAAGTCGACGCGAACACCGACTCGTGGCCGATGTCCGCGGCGCGCATCCGGGCGAGGCTGCTCGCGTGCGATCCGTGAGTGCGGCGGGGGCGAGGAGCGGCGACCGCGCGCTGGTCATCGGCGCCTTGCTGGGGCTGAGCGCGATCGGCGCGGAGCTGCTCGCGGCCTACAACGACACCACGGGCCGGCCGGGTGCGCTGCTGTTCAACGCCGCCTTCTTCGCGCTCCTGTACGGCTGCCCGGCGCTGCTGATCCGCGAGCTCGCCCGCCGCACGGCGCGCGGCTGGCCGACGATGCTGCTGCTGGCAGCGGCCGCGGGCCTGCTCCAGGCGGGGGTGATCGACCAGTCGCTGTTCACCGACAGCTACGGCGAGGTGCAGGGCTGGGAGCAGACGCTGCGGGCGACGTACATCGGGCCGCTCGGCATCGGCGCCTACATGGCGCAGAGCTTCGTGCTCGGACACGTCGTCTACAGCCTCGGCGCGCCGATCGCGCTCGCCGAGGCGATGCGGCCCGCGCTCGCCCACCGGCCATGGCTCCGCCGACGCGGGATCGTGATCGCCACGGCGTTGTGGCTGCTGGTCGCCGGTGCCATCTTCGCCGACGCGCTGACGACCGAAGACCACGCGACGCCGACCGAGCTCGGGGCGACCCTCGTCGTGGTCGCGGCGCTGGTCGTGCTCGCCCTCCGCGTGGGCCGCGGCGAGCACCCGACGCGCAACGAACCCCGCGGTTGCGCACGACGCTCGCCGGAAGCTTCGTCGCGGCGTCGATGCTCGCAATCGCACCGGAGACCTGGCTCGGCGTCGCCCTCGCCGCGCTCGTCGCAACGGCGAGCGGCTGGCTGCTCGCGCGAGCCGCGCGCGGTCGCGACTGGGGCCTGGCCCACGTCGCCGCCGTCGCCACCGGCGCGCTGTTGAGCCGCGGCGTGCTCGCGTTCTTCTATTACCCGGTCATCGGCGAGACGTCGGCCCTGCCCAAGTACGCCCACAACGTGGTCATGCTGGCGATCGTCGCCGGCGCCGGCGCGTACGCCATCCGCCGGGCCCAAAGGGGGGTGGCAGTTCAGCCCTGCGGGTGATCCACAGCGGGCCGGCGGCGCGCAACGATGGTGACCCGCCCAGGAGAACCAAGATGACCACTCCCTCACACTCAAAGTCCCGCTCGTCGACGGTCCGCCGCCCCGCCGTCACCTCCACCTCGACGCAGCGCGAACTGGTCGCCCTCTCGCTGCTGCTCTGCGGCGGCGCGTCGTAGCACGAGCCAGCCGGCCGCGGCGAAGCTCACCAGGCCGATCACGCCGAGCGGCGGGGTGTGGCCGGCGATCAGGACCGACAGTCCGACGAGCACCTGCAGGTGCACCGGCGCACCGGCACGCCGCAGGGCGAGCACGGCGCCGACGATCACGACGGTCCAGGCGGTCGAGCCCAGCGCCCAGAAGATCCCCGGCTCGCCCAGGATCGGATTGCTGGCGAAGTCCTGGACGAGCTCGTGCCCGACGGCCTCGCGCTGGGCAGCGGGCAGGTCGTTGAGCTCCTGGCCGAGCACGCCGAGGGCGAAGCCCTCGAAGGCGAGGTAGGGGATGTAGAACGCGACGAACGGGACCAGGGCGATGCGCGCGACGGTCGCGGCCCGTCCGCGGAGCCCGTCGAGCAGCACGTACATGCCGAGCGCGAGCAGGCAGAACGTGAGCATCATGCCGACGTGGACGACCTGGAAGCGCGTGGTCACATCGCGCAGACCGTCGTAGTCGCCGATCATCGGGTGAAACCACAGCAGCACGGAGAACGCGAGCGGGACGGCGATCAGCAGCGCGGCGCGCATCATCGCGTGCCCTCCAGTCCGAGCGCTTGGTCGAGGAACGCGGTGGTCCGCCGCTCGTACTGCACGGGATGGGTGCGCAGGCCGCCGGTGTGGCTGGTGTCCGCGAGTTCCCACAGCTGCGTGGTCGGGCCGCCCGCGGCGCGGTAGAGCCGGTTGGCGGGGATCTCCGCGGGGGCGCCGACGCCGCCCGCGATCAGCAGCACCGGACGCGGCGCGATCCGCGGCATGAGGCCGACGATCGACGGTGCCTCGCGCATGCCCGAGATCCCGCGCACGGCGTGCGGCCAGACCCAGCCGGAGGCGCGCTCCACGAGCGAGGGCTCGGTGACCCGGCGCGCGTCCATCGGCCGCGTCGAACCGTCGGAGATGACCGCCCGCAGCCGCGCATCGCGCGCGGCGGCCTCGAGCAGCACCTCGCCGCCGAGCGAGAGGCCGACGCCCGCGATCCGCGTGGGGTCCACGTCGGGCCGGCGGGTCAGCCAGCGCAGTCCGGTGGCGATCGCGGGCTGGGCGTTGGAGCCGAGCCCGTTCGAATGCCCTTCGCTCTCGCCGTTGCCGGGGTTGTCGAGCGCCAGCACGCCGTAGCCGTGGCGGGCGAGCATGCGGACGTGCGCGACGACGCGTTCGCGACTTCCGCCCGAGCCGTGGCTGAGCAGCACGGCCGCGCGGTTGCGCGACGGGACGTACCAGCCGCTCAGCTTGCGCCCGTCGGCGGTCTCGAGCGCCACCTCCTGATGCGCGATGCCGAGCGAGCGCTCCTGAATGGCCAAGCGCGGAGCGTGCGTGACCATCAGCGTCATCGCGAACGGCAGCACGACGAGCACGGCCCAGACGGGCACCGCGGCGAGCCAGCCCACAGCCGTGAGCGATCCGCCGCGCGCCCGAGCGGCGACGAGGCGCGCGCGGCCGCGCGGCGGCCGCGGCCACGCCGGCGACCATCAGCGCCACGCCGCCGGCGATCATCCCGACGCCGGTCACGTCGCGCCAGTCCGGTCCGGAGTTGACGACGTGCAGGCCGTGCGAGATCACCCCGAAGCCGAAGGCGAGCAGGCCGATCACGACGCCGAGTGCCAGCCGGGTCGGCCGGGTGAGGCGCGGCTGGGCCAGGATCCACGCCCCGGGAATGGCGACGATCGCGAGCACGCCGGCCGGGGAGGGGTCAGGGCCGGAGAGCGCCAGATCGAGCAGGTGGAGCGCCACGAGCGTGAGCCCGCCGAGCAGGAGCGGGCGCTCGAGGCCGGCGAGGCGCTCCCGGCGTCCGCGCGGAATCGACGCGACGCTCGTGCGTGGTTCGATGAGGGTGGCCGTCATGTCCGTAAGCCTCATCTCGTTCGACCGGCCCGGCCATGGGGGAGGGCCGGGGTCTGGCTGCCAGCCGGGTCGCACCTCGGGTACGGGCAGCCGCACCTAGCCAGCGGCCGATCCAGGCGTCAGGATGGGCGCATGACGGCGCGTCGGGCGCTCGCTGTCGCGGTCGCGGCCCTGCTGTGCGGAGTCGGCGACATCGTGCTCGCGTTCACCGGCGAGCACGTGCCGAATCCCGCCGTGCTGGCCATCTTCGGGCCCGTGGTGGGAGGGAGCTTCGTCGGCACGGGCTTGTACGCATGGCGTCGCGCGCCCGCGTCGCGCTTCGGCATGCTGATGGTGCTCACCGGCTTCGCGTGGTTCCTGAACGGGCTCGTGGCGGCGAACTCGCCGCTCGTGTTCACGGTCGGGATCGTGCTCAGCGGCCTGTGGGGTCCGCTGTTCGGCCACATGCTGCTGAGCTTCCCGACCGGCAAGCTCCCGACGCGCGGACGGCGCGCGGTCGTCGCCGCCAGCTACGTGCTCGTCCCGCTCGCCCCAGTGCCGGCGCTGATGTTCAACGACGCCGAGAAGGTCATCACCGATTGCCAGGACGGCTGTCCAGGCAACGTGCTGCTGATCGCGCGCAACGAGGTGCTCGGGGCGGCCGCACTCGCCCTCAGCTCGGCGATAACGCTCGTGCTCTGCCTGATCGCGGTCGGCATGCTGGTCCGCCAGTGGCGCGCCGCCGCCGCTCCTGAGCGGCGGAGCCTCGTCCCGCTGTTCGCCGGCGGCGGGCTGACGCTCGCGCTCGTCGCCGCGTTCGGCGTGAGCCAACTCGATCCCCTGCTGTGGAGCGCGTTCGTGGCCTTCGCGGCGACGCCGTTCGCGTTCCTGGCCGGGCTGGCGCGTGCCGACGTCTCGGGCTCGCGGGGCGTGCGCAGGCTGATCGGCGAGCTGGGCGAGATGCCCGAGGGCACCGACCTGCGCGACGCGCTCGCGCGAGCGCTCGGTGACCCCGAGCTCGAGCTCGTCTTCTGGGCGTCAGACCGCTATGTAGACCGAAGCGGATCGCCCGCCGAGCTCCCGGCCGCCGACGACGCCCGCCGCACCGTGACCGAGATCGACCACCAGGGCGAGCGCGTCGCCGCGATCGTGCACGACCGCGCTCAGGACACCGAGATCGTGCGCGCGGCCGGCTCGGCCGCGGCCCTGCTGCTCGAGAACCGGCGCCTGGAGGCCGAGTTGCGGGCCCGGCTGGTCGAGCTGCGCGCGTCACGCTCGCGATTGGTCGAGGCCGCCGACGACGAGCGCCGGCGACTCGAGCGCAACCTGCACGACGGCGCGCAAGCACGGCTCGTGGCCTTGGCGCTGAACTTCCGGCTCGCACGAATGCGAGTGGCCGACGGCTCCGACACCGCAATCCTTCTCGATGCGTCGATCGGCGAGCTCGCCGAGAGCCTGAAGGAGCTTCGCGATCTCGCGCGCGGGATTCACCCCGCGGTGCTCTCCGAGCACGGCCTCGAACCGGCGGTCCGCGCGCTGGCGGCGCGTGCTCCGATCCCGGTCGAGGTCGTCGGGCACGCCGATCGTCGCCTCCCCGCCGCCGTCGAGACCGCCGCCTACTTCGTGGTCTCGGAGGCCCTCACCAACGTGTCGAAGTACGCGCGGGCGGCGCACGCGACCGTCCGCGTCGAGCGCGTCGACGGGCAGTTGCTGGTCGAGATCGCAGACGACGGCGTGGGCGGCGCGAGCGTCGGCGACGGCTCCGGGCTGCGGGGCTTGTCCGACCGCGTCGCGGCGCTCAGCGGCACGCTCGAGATCTCGAGCCCTCCCGGCCGGGGCACGCGCCTGCGCGCTCGGATGCCCTGCAGATGAGTGCTCCATTGCGCGTCGTCGTCGCCGAGGATTCCTTCCTGTTGCGCGCCGGCATCGTCCGCGTGCTCGAGGACGCCGGCTTCGGCGTGGTGGCCGAGGCCCGCGACGCCGACGAGCTGCTCGCCGAGGTCCGCGTGCACCGGCCCGACGTCGTCGTGACCGACATCCGGATGCCGCCGACCCACACCGACGAGGGCCTCCGCGCCACCGCCGTCATCCGCGCCGAACTGCCCGACACCGGCGTGGTCGTGCTCTCCCAATACGTCAGCGAGCGCTATGCGATCCAGCTGCTCGAGCACAGCACCGCGGGCATCGGCTACCTGCTCAAGGACCGCGTCATGGAGCCTGTCGGCTTCGCGGACGCCGTCCGTCAGGTCGCCCGTGGCGGTTCGGCGCTCGACCCCGAGGTCGTCGCCGAGATGCTCGATCGGCGGCGGGCGAGCGGTCCGCTCGCGAAGCTGAGCCCGCGCGAGCTCGACGTCCTCGCCGCGATGGCCGAGGGCCGCTCCAACGTCACGATCGCCACGGGCCTCGGGATCTCCGAGCACGCACTGCAACGGCACATCGCTCGGCTGCTCTCCAAGCTCGACATTCCCGCGGACGCCGTCGGCCACCGCCGCGTGCTCGCGGTTCTCACCTACCTCGACGCGCAGGACGACTGAACGCATCCGACCAACCTTTGCCGGACGTGCTGGGTCCTCCCGATGACCAGCAACTCCCACGGAAAGGGAAACCAGCATGTTCAGCAAGAGAATGGCCGCTACGTTCGCGACGCTCGCGCTCGCGGCCTTCGTCCCGATCGCCGCCGCCCAGGATCCGGAGCCCGCGCCTCCGCTGCAGCTCTGTGACGAGAAGCCCGCGACGATCGTCGGCGACGAGAACGCCAATGTGCTGATCGGCCAGCCCGGCGTCGACGACGTCATCGTCGGCCTCGGCGGCAACGACGTGATCATCGGCCGCAGTGGCAACGACACGATCTGCGCCGGCGACGGCGACGACCGTGTGCGCGCCGGCGATGGGGATGACTTCGTGCACGGCGATGACGGCAACGACACGATCCTCTCCGGCGACGGAGCCGACAAGGTGCACGGCAACCAGGGCGACGACGAGGTCCGCGGCCAGCGCGGCGACGACACGTTCCTGCACGGCGACATCGGCAGGGACAACGTCAGCGGCGGCGAGGGCCAGGACGACCTCTTCGGCGGCACGGACGAGGACAACCTCTCCGGCGGCCCCGGCGTCGACTTCCTGCACGGCGGCAACGAGAACGACCGCCTCTCCGGTGGCCCCGGGCGGGACGGGCTGTACGGCGACGACGGCAACGACCTGCTCCGCGCCGGCACGGGCGACGACATCCGCCTCTACGGCCAGGACGGCGACGACCGCCTCGACGGCGGCCCGGGCACCGACAGCGATTGCCAGGGCGCCCCTGACGCCGACGCCGACGGCGTGCCCGACGTCGGCGCCGACGGTGTCGTGGACGCGGATCAGATCCGTCGCTGCGAGTAGTAACCGACAGATCGCCCCGGCCCGCGCACGCGGGCCGGGGTCGTCAGTTCCCTAGAGCGGGCCCCGGTGCCAGGGCCCGGTGACGGCGCACGTCATCCCCTCGACCGGGTCCTCGTCGAAGCGGGCGCGCCCGAACAGGTTGAAGAACAGCGTGCGGCCGCTCGGGCTGAAGCTCACGCCGGCCAGCTCGGAGCCGTTGAGCACGTTGACCGCCAGCTCGAACGCGTCGCCGCGCTGGGTGATGCCGATCAGGCGGTTGACGTTGTCGATCCCGGGCGCGAGCGGGTGCGTGTCCACGAAGGCCGACGACGCGTCGTCCTCGCACGCGATCAGGCCGCCGCGGGGCGTCACCGTGAGGTTGTCGGGCGAGTCGAGCACGGCGCCGGACGGCGACTCGTAGACGAGCATCAGCGTCCCGCCGCGGCGGCCGGGCTGGTAGGCCCAGACCTGCCCGAAGCCCTCCGCGTAGCCGTCGCTGTTGACGTCGCCGTTCTTGACGTCGCCGCCGCTGGTGGAGACGAAGAAGATCGTGCTGTCGTCCTCCCAGCAGCCTTCGAGGCGGTTGAACTTCGCGCCGCCCTTGCGCCCAGCCCTGGTTGAACGTGCTTCTGCGGGTCGCCGACCGCGGTCAGCTCCGGGTCGGGCTCGTCGATCCGGACCCACTGCACGGGCAGCGCGCTCGCCGCGCCGGCGGCCCTCGCGCAGGTCGACCTGCGGCTGGCCGGCGATCGCGAGCATGTCGAGCACGCCGCCCGCCGCCAGGTCGTCCGGGTCGTTCGGCGTGTAGCGGTAGAAGCCGGCGCCGACGCCCGAGCCGGGGTCCTCGGTCTCGTAGACGATCCCCGTGCGCTGGTCGACGGCCGCGGCCTCGTGCGAGAAGCGGCCGGCGGCCTTGATCGGCACGCCGACCTCGAGCTCGTTCGGCCCGCGGTCGACCGGCGTCTGGAACAGGTAGCCGTGGCGCTTCGGCGAAGCGCGCGGCGGCATCGGCCGCATCCGGCCCGCCGACGGTCTCCTCGCCGGTCAGCCAGTAGCGACGGCGGTAGGAGATGCCGCCGGCGCAGTTGACCGTGGTGCCGTTGAGGCTGACGAAGTCCTCGCACCAGCCGGCGCCGGTGCTCGTCGTAGACCAGCGTGGTCGTGCCGCCGAAGGCGGTCGGGTCGTAGGCCTTCGAGCGGTCGCCGAGGAGGCCGCCGACGCGTGCCGGCCGGGTTGCGGTCCTCGCTGTTGCGGACCAGCCGCACGAACTGGTCGCGATGGCCTGCCGATGCCGTGGCCGTGCCGGCGCCCGCCGGCGAACGAGCCCATGCCGTCGAGCGCGAGCGGCGTCGGGTTGCCGTCCGCCATCGTCGATCCGGTGTGGCTGAACGTCACGTAGCTGAAGCCGGCGGGCAGCGCGAGCACCTCGATGCCGCGCTGGTCCCGGACCCGCCGCAGCGGTCCGTACGGCTGGGCGCCGTGCGGGTGTCCGTAGCCGCGCGCGTCTCTGGCCACGAGCCGTTCGACGGCTCCCATGCTGAGCAGGCCACCCCCCGCCGCGGCCGCGCGTGTGAGGAACGTACGCCGGTCAAGCCCCGTCTGCATGCTGCCTCCCCTCTCCTTCGGACACGCGCACCCTATCCGCATTAACAATTGGACCATGCCGTCCGGTTACGTCGGCTGAGCCCTTTCCCGTCTGACCACCAGCGCGAGGGCCACGAGCGCCAGCGTCGTCAGCGCGGCGCAGGCCACGAAGCTGCCGCCGTATCCGAGCGAGGTCGCCGAGCCGAAGCTGATGATCGCGCCGGAGACGATGGCTCCGACGCGGCGCGTGTTCATGTACAGGCCCGAGGCCAGACCCGGCCGCGGGATCATCTCCTGGAACAGCGTCAGCCCCGGACCGGCGACGGTGGCGAAGAACCAGGCGTTGAGCGCCTGCAGGGCGATCAGGAGGACGGGCCCGGAGACGGCGGCCATGGCGGCGTAGTACGCGATCCCGACCATGCACCCCGAAGCGATCAGCGCGAGGTTGGAGACGCGGTGGCTCAGCCGCCCGGTCAGCAGCAGGGCGGGAATCTCCAACCCTGCGGCGACCCCGAGCGCGATCCCGGCCCAGACCACGTCGAGGCCGAGCGTCTCGGTCACGAACAGGCTCATGATCGACACGACCGCGCTGTTGGTGGCCTGCAGGGCGACGAAGGCGCCGACGACCAGCGCCACCCCCGCCCGGGACATCGGCCCGCCGTCGGCCGCGTCGGTCGACTCGGGGGCCTGCGCGTGCCCTGCGGGCCGCTCGGCGAGCATCGCCGCCGTCGTCGCGATGTTCAGGGCGGCCACGGCCGCGATCGCCCACAGGATCGCGCGGTTGCCGAACGCCCCGATGATGGCGGTGGCCAGCGGTGGCCCCGCGACCCAGGCGAAGGACATGATCGCGCGCGTGTTGATCACGTCCGACGGGGCGGCACCGGAGTACTTGAGCTGCGCGAACAGCAGCGAGGCGCCCACACCCGCGGGTCCGCCGAGCGTGACCAGGCCGATCACGGCGACGGGCAACGACGTCGCGAGCGCCAACAGCGCCGCGAGCGCGAGTGTCAGCACCGCACACGCCAGCAGCGGCCGAAGGTAGTTCTCGTGGCGGTCGGCATACGCGGGCAGCACGAGCGACGCCACGAACCCGCTCGCGTTGTAGACGGCCAGCACCACACCGACCTCGCCGGGCGTGGCGTCGAACAGCGCCACCAGCAACAGCGCGAGTGCCGGGTTGAGGAAGGCGAACTGCAGCCCCCACAGCAGCGCCGCCGAGGGAACGAGCGCGCGTTTCACGCCCGGGCCGGGAGCAGCGCGGCTTCGATCATGTCGTCGAGGACGATGGCGCTCGCGCTGAAGACGATCGGCACGACGGCGGCGAGCGCGAGCATCGCCGCCACGCGGGTCACGTCGCGGCCCTCCGTCGATCGGCGGCCTGGCTCACCGGGCACACCCCTTCGTAGTGCCCGCAGACATGCGCGTCGCAGAGCCGGCACGTCTCGCTCGCCGCCCGGACGTCGACGGTCGTCGCGTCGAGCAGCGCGCCGAGCAGCCGCTCGAGGTCGCGGACGTCGGCGGCACCGAGCTCATCCACCGCCGAGCGCAGGACGCGCGCACGGGCTTCGAGGGCATGATCGGCCAGCTCGCGACCTGCGGGCTCGAGCCACACCAGCACACGGCGCCCGTCGGACGGATCAGCCGCGCGGCGCGCCAGGCCGGCCGCTTGGAGCCGGTCGACGACGCGCACCGCGCGCGAGTGCGAGACACGCATCGCCTCGGCCAGCACGTCCACCGAGCGGCCGTCCGCCCACTCCCGGAGTGACACCAGCGCGGCCGGGACACCGCCGGCCATGCCCGTCGCCGCCTCGGTTGCGTCCGTGACCCCGTCGCTCAGGGTCAGGGCCAGCGCACCGAGGCGATTCGCCACTTGGGAGATATATGCTCCGGGCATATGACCGAAGGGTACGCCACCCGGCTCGAGATACCTGCTAAGCGCGACCCATCGAAGCCCGCAACCCGAAGTCCGACGGGAGGTCTGAGACGAAGCGCCGCAGCCCGGCCCGGCGGCGGCAGTCGACCGTGACGTCACGGCTCACCAGATGCGGATACGCCATGCGGTGCGCATAGATCGCGACGTCGCCGTCGAGCCTCCGGAACGACGGCGATGCGGCCAGCCGCCGGCCGGAGTCGCGCCGCAGCGAGACCTCTCCGGCGACCGCGCAGCAGATCGCGACGCGATGCCAGTCGAAGACCAGCGCCTCGTCTTCGCGCAACGCCTCCCGAGCAGCATCCGTGGCGTGGACCATCGCTCCCAGCGTAACGCCGGTGATCCACGCAAGCGAGAACGCCTAGCCTCGACGTGTGCCCGACGACCGCGACACGATTCGGCGGCTGCTGGGCGACGTACCGGTGCAGCCGCTCGGCGCCGGCCTCGATCACCGCGTCTACGCGGTCGGGGAGGACGCTGGTCGCGCGCTTCGGGGAGGGCGCGGCGGCCGAGGCGCGGCTGTTGCGGGCGGTCGCGCCGCTGCTCCCGCTGCCCGTGCCCGTACCGATCGCCGTCGACGCCGCAGCGGGCTGCCTCGTGCTGCCGCGAGTGCCCGGCACGTCGCTGCTCGATCTGCCGCGCGCCGCGCGCCGGCCGTTCGCCGCGCACCTGCGAGCGTTCGCGGACACCGTGCACACGCTCGATCCCGGGCGTGGAGGTCCCGGTGGATGACGTCGCGCCCGAGCAGTGGCGCGCCGAGGCTCGGGACACCTGGGCGGCGGTAGGAGACGAGGTCCCGGCCCGCGCGCGACCGGCCGTCGAGGCCATCCTGAGCATGCCCGCGCCCGCGCCGCCCACCCGCCGCGTCCTGATTCACGGCGACCTCGGCGCGGAGCACGTCTTTGTCGACGGCGATCGCATCAGCGGCGTGATCGACTGGGGCGACGCGGCGATCGGCGATCCGGCCCTCGACCACGGGCGGCTGCTGCGCGACTTCGGCCCGCTCGCGGGCGCCGGCGAGCGGACGCGCTTCTACGCCGTCTGCACCGCGCTCGAGGACCTCGCGTTCGGGCTCCGAACCGGCCGTGACCGCTACCGCACGAACGCCCTGGCCGCGCTGGAGGAGCTGACGGGGAGGTCCTAGGCCGGTCCCAGTGAGCAAGTGAGGGCCTGCGCCTCTTTCGGCGCGCGGGGGTCGCTCCGTACGGTCCCGCCCGTCAACCGCCCGTCAAAGGAGACCGTCATGCGCCGCGCTCACTTGCGCTCTGTTGCTCCAGTCATCGCCGCCGCGAGCATGCTCGCGTTCAGTCCGTCCGCCGCGCTTGCGGGCGAGACGGCCTACCTCACCACCCAGGGCGGGCCAATAGTGGACTGGTCGCCGGGCCACATCACTGCCGGCATCACCGTCGAGTTCCTGTCGAAGAAGGCGTACGACCTCAACGGCTGGGTGGAGGACGTCTGCCCGAACTGGCGGCTCTGAACCCGGTTGCGAGCGCGCAGGAACTGATCTGCGCCGACCGGTAGGCTGGCCGGAGTGTGCCGCTGGGTGGCCTATTCCGGGAATCCGATCTCCCCGGAGCTGCTGCTTTACGACACGGCCAACTCGCTCGTGGAGCAGAGCCGGCGCGACCGGCTCGCCGGTGGCTATCCCAACGCGGACGGCTTCGGCCTCGGGTGGTACGGCAAGCACGACGTGCCCGGGCTCTACCGCAGCGTCGCGCCCGCGTGGGGCGACCGCAACCTGCGCGAGCTCGCGACCCAGATCGAGTCGCCGCTGTTTCTCGCCCACATCCGCGCCGCGACCGGGACCCCGATCGAGCAGACCAACTGCCATCCGTTCCGCCACGGCCGCTGGCTGTTCATGCACAACGGGTTCATCGACGACTACCTGCGGCTGCGCCGCGAGCTCGTGCTTGCGGTCGACCCCCGCTTCTTCCCCGCTATCGAGGGCACGACCGACTCCGAGCTGATGTTCCACCTCGCGCTGACGTTCGGGCTCGAGCAGGAGCCGCTCGGCGCGCTCGAGCGCATGGCCGGATTCGTCGAGGCCACCGGGCATCGCCACGACGTCGCCGAGCCGCTGCAGATGACCGTCGCCGTCAGCGACGGCGAGCGGCTCTATGCCGCCCGCTACGCGAGCGGCCCGGTCGTCAACTCGCTGTTCGTCACCGCCGATGCGGACAGCGTCCGCGCCATGCATCCCGGGTGGCCGCGCATCCAGGACTTCTCCGATGAGGCGCGGGCGATCGTCTCCGAGCCGCTCGGCGACCTGCCCGGCCTCTGGATCGAGGTGCCGGCCGGCACCGCGCTGGTCGTCCAGCCCGGCGCCGACGTGCAGGTCGCGTTCACGCCGCGGCGGTAGGCCTCAGTCGTCGAAGACGACCTCGCCGTTGAGCAGGATGTCGTCGCCGGCGTTGCCGATCAGGATGTCGTCGTCGGCACCGCCGTCGAGCACGTCGTCGCCCTCCTCGCCGCGCAGCACGTCGTCGCCGGCGCCGCCGAGGGCGACGTTGTCGCCGCTGCCGGCGAACAGCACGTCAGCGCCCGCGCCGCCGAGGAACACGTCGTCGCCCGGGCCGCCGAGCAGGACGTCGTCGCCGAGCCCGCCGTCGGACTGGATCCGGATCCCGGTGGCGGGAACGCCGATGCTGTCGATCGAGTCCGCGCCGTCGAGTCCGTTGAGCGCGAGCTTGTCGCGCGGCTCGGCGGGCGCGACCGTGGTCTGGGCCGCGAGACCGCTGACCTTCCCGCCGGACACCTTGATCGTGTCGGCGCCCGGCGTGCCGCTGATCGTCACCTCGTCGGTGGCGTTGTCGCCGACGCCGACGTCCGCGTCGATCGCCTTGAGGTCGGTTCCGGCCAGATCGGCGACGTTCAGGCGGTCGGCGCCGGCGAGCAGGTCGACGTCGAGCCGCTCGACGTCGTCGACGTCGAGCGCCATCGAGCCCACGTTGCGCGTGACGCGCACGCGTGCGCCGTTGGGCGCGGCGGCGACGGTCTCGGCGACGCCCGAGCCGCGCACGCTGACGGTGTCGGTGCCGGTGGAGCCCTCGATCGTGTCGTTGCCGTCGCCGTCGTTCCAGAGCACTCCGTCGTCGCCGTCGCCGAGGTCGATCGCGTCGTCGCCCTTGCGGCCGATGACGAGGTCCGTGCCCGGGCCGCCGCGCAGGCTCTCGGCCGCGTTGCTGCCGGTGATCGTGTCGGGCCCCGCGCCGCCGTCGATCGCCAGGCCGATGACGTCGCTGAGCACGGTGGCGGTGATCGAGTCACGCCCGTCGCCGCCGAACACCGTCAGGCGGTCGTCGGCCGCGCGCGCGTTGTCCACGCGCACGAACGTCCCGCCGGTCAGGCCGGACACCACCGCGGCGTCGTTCGAGCTGCTGATACCGATGAAGTCGTTGACGGGCCCGCCCTGGGCGAAGACCTGGTCGCGTGCGCCGTCGCCGGCCCCGAGGTCGGCGTCCACGCGCTGCAGGCGAGAGCCCGCGAGGTTGCCGATGTCGACCAGGTCGGCCCCGTCGGCGGCGCTCACGTCCGCGATCTCGACCGCCGTGAGCTCGGCCACCGCCGGCGCGGTGTCGCGTGAGATCCGCGCGCGGTCGCCCAGCCCCTGCAGCGTGAACTCCTCGGACTCCGACGTGCCCAGCACGCGCAGGGTGTCGAGCCCGAGCTGCCCGTCGATCCGGTCCGAGTCGCCGGTGGCGGTCTGGATCGCGCTGTCGTCGCCGGCGCCGAGCGCGACCGTGTCCTCGCCGCCGCCCGGGTTGACCAGGTCGGCGTCGTCGCCGGTGTCGATGACCTCGGCGGCGCTGCTGGCGCTGACCACGTCGGTGCCCGGCCCCGGTCTCGATCCTCAGCTCCGGGGCGACGGCCGACTCGTTGACGCGCACGTCATCGGCGCCGGCGCCGGACTGGACCACGACGCGGCTGAACCGCGCCCGAGCGACGGCCGAGGTCTGGCCGCCCGCCGTGACGTTCAGCGACGCCCTCGAGCCCGAGAGCGTGATCACGTCGTCGGCGCCATCGCCGGTGATCGTCAGCGTGCCGTCGGTCACGGCGACGGTCGTCGCCGCCCCGGCCGACGCGGGGAGGGCGACGGCCGCGGCCAGCGCTGCCAGCAGGATCGGGATTCGGAGCATCGCGGCATCGTGGCCGCCGTGGCGCGCAGCCAGTATGGGGCGATTCCCTGCAACGAAGCGGCCGGACATGGGTGATGGAGTGCCCCGCGCGCTAGCGTGCTGGGCATGGGAACGCCGAGCAGCGACCTCGGCACGGTGGTGCGCCTCGATGAGGTGCTGGCCGGGCTGTCCGTTGCGCTCGACCTCGTCGAAGGTCAGCCGATGGGCCATGCCGGCCGCTGTGCGCTGATCGCGCAGCGGTTCGCGGTCACGCTCGGCCTGAGCGCCTACGACCGTGAGACGCTGCTGCACGCCGCGCTGCTCAAGGACTCCGGCTGTTCGTCCAATGCGGCGCGGATCGCGTCGCTGTTCGGTGCCGATGACCGAGAGGTGAAGGGCGACCGGGCGCGAATGGACCGCTCCCAGCGCTTCGCCTTCACGCGCTATCTGATCCGCCACACGCGCCCGCACGCGACGTTGGCCGACCGCGCCAAGGGAATCGTGCACGTGCTGCGCCATGCCCGCCACGACGTAGCGGTCGTCGCCGACCTGCGCTGCCGTGCCGGCGCGGAGGTCGTCGCCGAGCTGGGGCTCGGCGGGGAGGTGACGGCGGCGATCCGCGCGCTCGACGAGCGCTTCGACGGCGCCGGTGTCCCGGACGGCCTCGTGGGGGAGCAGATTCCGCTGCTGACCCGGGTGGTGCAGATCGCGCAGACGGCGGAGGTGTGGGCCTCGATCGGCGGGCCGCGCGCCGCGCGCGGTCAGCTGCGCCGGCGCGCCGGGACGCTGCTCGATCCGCGGTTGGTGACCGCGTTCGACGACGTGCTCGAAGACCGGTCGTTGTGGCGTGCGCTCGACGGGACGGCGTGGCGGGCCGAGCTCGATGCGCTGTGCGACGACTGCCGGCCGCTGCTGCTGGACCGCGGCGGCGTCGAGCAGGTCGCGCGCGTCTTCGCGGGGATCGTCGATCGCAAGAGCCCGTATACGGCGCGCCATTCCGAGCGGGTGGCGCGGATCGCGGACGCGATCGCCGTGCGGCTCGGCGTCCCCGAGTCCCAGCGCCTCCAGTTGCGCTGCGCGGCGCTGTTGCACGACATCGGCAAGCTCGGGGTCTCCAACACCGTCCTCGACGCGCCGCGCAAGCTGACGTCGTCCGAATGGGCCGAGATGCGCCACCACGTCGACCTGACCTACGAGATCTTGCGCCCGGTCGGCGTCTTCGCCGGGCTCGCCCAGACCGCTGCCGCGCACCACGAACGCCTCGACGGAACCGGCTACAACCTCGGCCTGCACGATGAGCAGCTGTCGCGCGACGTGCGCATCCTGGCCGTCGCCGACTGCTACGAGGCGCTGACCGCGCTGCGGCCCTATCGCGAGCCGGCCTCCCCGGCGGGCGCGCTCGCGATCCTGACCTCCGAGACGCCGACGCGCTGCGACCCCGAGGTCGTCGGTGCGTTGCGCGCGCTGGTCGCCGACGGCGACCCGGTCACGCTCGGGCCGGTCGTCGCGGCCGCTGCCTGACGCGAGAACGGAACACCCCACGCGCTCGCGAAGTGCGTTTGGGGGGTAGATCGGCCGGGAGCGCGATGGCCGACCGTGGGGCGATAGCGAAGCGAACGCTGAAGTCGTTCTACGACGATCAGATGACGCACCACGCGGCGGCGTTGACGTACTACTCGCTGATGTCGCTGTTCCCGGCGCTGCTGCTGGCCTTGTCGCTGCTCGGCCTGATCGGCCAGTACCCGGAGACCTACGACGCGATCCTCGGCTATCTGCGCGACGTCGTGCCGCCGTCGTTGCTCGAACCGCTCGACAGCTCCCTGCGCGGCGCGCTCCGGGCCAAGGGCACGGCCGCTCACCACCCTCGTGATCAGCACGGTGATCGCGTTGTACGGGACGACCGGCGTGTTCGAGGCCGCCCGGCGTGCCCTCAACGTGGTCTTCGAGGTCTCCGGCGGACGCAGCTTCGTGCGCCGCAAGCTGGTCGACATCGTCTCGACGGCCGTGTTGATGACGCTGATCCTCGTGAGCCTGGTCCTGGCCTTCGTCGGTGGCCGCCTGGCCGAAGACCTCTTGGGCTTCATCGGGTTCGGCGAGGGCATCGCGCGGCTCTGGAACCTCGCCCGCTGGCCGGTGGCGATCTTGATCGCGATGCTGGTGTTCTCGTTCGTCTACTACGTGACCCCGGACGTGCAGCACCGGGCGTTTCGCTGGATCACCCCGGGCGCGGCCGCGGCCGTCCTGCTCTGGCTCGCCGCTTCCTACGGCTTCTCCATCTACATGTCGCGGGTGGCCGACGTCGGCGCGGTCTACGGCACGTTCGCCGGGGCGATCCTGCTGGTCGGGTGGCTGTGGCTGACCAACGTCGCGATGCTGTTCGGCGCCGAGCTCAACGCCGAGATCGAGCGCGAGAAGGAACTCGAGGAGGGCGTGCCGGAACACGACACGCTCAACCGGCCCGCGCGCGAGGCATGAACGATCCGCTTCGTCACGCCGCAGCGTCCTGCGCTGCCGTCTCCTCGGCGAACCGGCGCTTGGCGCGCGCTGCGGCGAGTCCGGGACGGCTCTGTTCGAGAATCCGGGCGCGTTCCCAGTCGCCGACCTCGATCAGGGCGCGGGCCGCGCGCATGCCCGCGTCGGTCGAGGTGTCGATCCGGAAGTCCAGCGCCACGAGCGAGCCGCCGGCGTCGTGGAGCCGGCGCAACAGCCCGCCCAGCTCGGCGACGGAATCGGTGAGATCGCGCAGGCGCGCGAGCACGATGGCGTCGGCGTCGCCGCCGGCGATCCGCTCCAAGGCGTAGTCCAGCGCGGGCCGGTTGCCGGCGCGTCCTTGCGGGCGCAGGGTGTCGTGGACGACCGTCGTCAGCTCCCAGCGGACGCTCGCATCGCACCACGCCCCGATGGCGGCCGCGGCCCCGGCCAATCGCTTGCGAAGCTCGGGGTCGTCACTCGACGCGGCGGCATAGCCGAGTGCCCGTCCGGGTGCCACGGCGTCCTCGACGCGTGTGCCCCCAGGTGCGGACGGCGGCTCCCGATCGGGAGATCGATCGCGGTTGATCGCTTCGCGTCGGAAGTGCACGCTGTCGCAGCCGGCGCGCGGTTGCCCGCCAGGCCCTCAACGACACGCCGGCGGGACGGGTTTCGCGGTGTCACGACCGCGAGTTGATCGGCGCGGGGAGGAGAACCATGCGAGTACTGGCGCGCGAACCCGGATTCCGGATCAACGATGCGACATCGGCGGTCCGCGAAACGACACTGCGCGGCCCGACGTGACGATGTCGCCGGAGCGGGGATGGCATCCCGCCGCCCGGCCGGTACAATGCCGTGCATCGTGGTGGGCAGCCTGCCCGCCGAAGCAGTGCAAGCGTTCGTAAGTGGTTGCCATCGCACCTCCCGCGTATCGCCAGCACGAGATTCCCGGAGGAACGACATGGCAACTGGAACCGTGAAGTGGTTCAGCGACGAGAAGGGCTTCGGGTTCATCACGCCCGACGACCAGGGCAAGGATCTGTTCGTGCACCACACGGGCATCGCGGGCAGCGGCTTCAAGTCGCTTCCGGAGGGCGCGAAGGTCAGCTTCGACTCCGAGAACGGACCCAAGGGGCCCAACGCCACGAACGTGCAGACGATCTAATCGTCGCCCCTGATCGCAGGCCGCGCCGCGGCGGCCCGTCCGAAGACTCGACTAGAAGGGACGGGTGCTGATGGCGTCCAACGCCAAGAAGAAGACGACGTTCGCGAAGCTCAACCGCGAGAACGCGGTGCGCGAGCGCCGGCAGATGAAAGAGGCCCGCAGGGCCGCGCGTAAGCTGGCGGCGCAGGAGCGCCCGGCCGAAGAGGCACCGACCGAACCGCGCCCCGCCGAAGAGCAGTAGTCAGACGGCCTGGGCTTCTCCCTCAGGCCTGCCGGTGCGACACTAGGACCCGTCGCGACCGGCCGACGCTGAACAAGGGAGAAGCCCATGGACCATCACCCGCTCGGACGCACCGGCGTCTCGGTCAGCAAGCTGTGCCTCGGCGCGATGATGTTCGGGTCCTGGGGCAACCCGGACCACGACGACTCGATCCGCATCATCCACGCCGCGCTGGACGCGGGCATCAACTTCCTCGACACCGCCGACGTCTACGGCGCCGGCGAGTCCGAGGAGATCGTCGGCAAAGCGCTCAAGGGTCGCCGCGACGACATCGTCCTGGCCACCAAGTTCCACGGCTCGATGGGCGAGGACCCCAATCGGGGTGGCAACTCGCGCCGCTGGATCATGCGCGCGGCCGAGGATTCCCTGCGCCGTCTCGGCACCGACTGGATCGACCTCTACCAGGTCCACCGCTTGGCGCCCGAGACCGACGTCGAGGAGACGCTCTCCGCGCTCAGCGACCTCGTGCACCAGGGCAAAGTCCGCTACATCGGCCACTCGACCTTCCCGGCCAGCCGGATCGTCGAGGCCCAATGGGTCGCGCGCGATCGGCACCTTCAGCGCTTCGTCACCGAACAGCCCGCGTACTCCATCCTCGCCCGCGCGGCCGAGGTCGACGTGCTGCCCACCTGCGAGCGCCACGGCATGGGCGTCCTGTCCTACAGCCCGCTCACCGGCGGCTGGCTCTCCGGTCGCTGGCGCAAAGACGCGGGCCAGCAGGCTTCCTCTCGCGCCGGCCGTCTCCCCGAGCGCTTCAGCCTCGACGAGCCGCTCAACCAACGCAAGCTCGATGCCGTCGAGCAGCTCGCGCAACTCGCCGATGACACCGGCATCACGCTGATCCAGCTCGCGATCGCCTTCGTCGGCAACCACCCGGCGATCACCGCGGCGATCATCGGGCCTCGCACCATGGAACAGCTCGAGGGCCAACTCGCCGCGTCCGACGTCGTGCTCGACGACGCCGTCCTGGACCGCATCGACGAGATCGCCGCGCCCGGCGTGACGATCAACCCCGTCGACAACTCGTTCCAGAACCCGGCGCTCGAACCTGCGGCGCGACGCCGGCGCCCGAGTCACTCGCAACCCTGACCCGGCGCCGGCGGCTCGCGAAGCCGTCAGTCCTTGTTCACCACGTCTTTGACCTTGTCGCTGGCGTCGCCGACCTTGTCCTTGACACTGCCGGTGGCCTGATCGACTTTGCCCTCGCGCTTGAGGCCGTCGTCGCCGGTGAGGTCACCTCCCGCCTCCTTGGCCTTGCCCTTGAGGTTGTCGGCAGCTCCGTCGCCCATGGTGCGCTCCTCTCGTTGCGGACCCAGGAGGTCTACCCAAGCCCCGCAGCGAGCAATGCCTGATCGAAACGATCAGTCGCCGGCGTGTGCCGCGAGCGAGCCCTTCTTCGTCTCCCCGCCTGGGACCGCTTCGTAGACGACGATGTCCGCTGAGTCACCGAACAGCTCTTCCACGCGCTCGAGGGCCGCCGCGACGTGCGGGCTCTTCAGGTGGGCGTCGAGCGACTCGCGCGAGGCCCAGCGCTCGACGAACGCGAGCCTGCGAGGGTCGTCCGTGCCCTGGTGCAGCGCGTAGAGGATGCAGCCCTCTTCGCCATGGGTCGGCTCGACGAGCGCTGTGAACGCGTCGAGCGCCTCGACCTCCTTGCCGGGCTCGGCCTTGAACGACCCGACGACAACCACTTCCGACATGCGATGCTCCTCCAGCGGACGGGGGCGCCAATCCTACGCACCGATTCTTCGATGAGCCTGCAGATCAACCATGTGAGCATCAACGCGCTGGACCTCCAGGAGTCGGTCGAGTTCTACGTCGACCTGCTCGGGGCGAAGCCGATCACCACGCCGAACTTCGGGATCCCGGTTCAGTGGCTGGCGCTCGGCCGCACGCAGCTGCATCTGTTCGAGCGCGACCTCACGCCCACCAGCCACCATCACCTCGGGATCACCGTCGACGATCTCGAGCCCGTCTATCGCGCGGCCGAGCGGCGCAACGCGTTCGACGACAAGGCGTTTCACAACCGGCTCGTCGAGCTCCCGGGCGACGTCGTCCAGCTCTACATCCGCGATCCGGCCGGCAACCTGGTGGAGATCGACAGCCACGGCGTCGATCGGCTGCCGGACGATCTCCGGGCGCGCTTGAAGGCCCTGTGGGACTTCAACGAGCACACCGAGGAGCAGATGCAGGCGCGCTTGTTCGTGCCGGACTGAGCGCTCCGCGGGAGGCCGGCGTCGAGCGCCGGTCTCCCGCAAGCGGCGTTCCTAGAACCCGGTGATCTTCAGGATGTGTCCGCCGGCGCCCCTGAACGGTCCCTTCTTGGGCGTCCGCGAGGGAAGGATCGACGCGTTCGACACGTAGACGGCGCCGTCGGCGCCGACGGCCGCGCCCGCCGGGAACATGAGCGCGCTGCGCTTGAGCGTGGTCCGCGCGCCGCCCGGGGTGACGCGCACGATCGCGCCCGGCGCGGTCTGCTTGCGCAGATTCGTCGAGAGCTGCGTCACGTACAGCGACCCGTCCGGCCCGAAGGCGATGCCGGTGATCGCCGTGAAGCCCGTCGCGAACACCGTGGGTGCGCTGCCGTCGAGCGCGATCCGCCACACGCGGGCCTTGCCGGTGCCGGCGCCCTCGGCCAGTTCGCCGACGTACACGGCACCGTCCGGGCCGAGCGCGAGCGATGTCGGCACGGCCTGCGCCTTGCCGTTCTTGGGCAGCACGGCGAGCGGCGAGATCGCACCGTCCGGCGCGACGCTGAGGATGGCGTTCGCACCGGCGTCGGCGACGAGCACACGGCCGGGGAGCGCGAGCACGGCGTACGGGTTCGAGTTGCGGTCACCCTTGACACGGTCGGAGTTGTTCGCCCACTCGAACGCGTCGATCGCCGCCAGTGACTGCGGCGTCCCCGAGCTCACGTCGAACAGCTTGCCGGCGCCGTCTCGCAGCACCTTCGGCGCGGAGCCGATCTCCTTCGGCGTGGCCGAGGCCGTGACGGCGTAGACCTTCCCGTCGGGGCCGACGCTCACGCCGTTGGCGCCGACCGTGAAGCTGCCGTCCGCGCCACCCACCGACATCAGGCCCTTGGCGACCGTCCGCTTGGCGCCGTTGGGCGCGATCGCGAGCACGCGGCTGGAGAACCCGGCGCAGGTCTCGCGCTTCGGGTCCAGGCAGGTCGGGCCGGAGCGGCCGGCGGAGGCCACGTACAGCGTGCCGTCCGGCGCGAGCGCCAGATTGCGCGGATTGTTGATGCCCTCGGCGAGGACCGAGAGCTTGGGAGCGGCGGCCGCGGTTGCGGGAGCCACTCCGGCGAACGTCGCCACTGTCCCGGCGAGCATGGTGTAGAAAATCCGTTTCATGGTGTAACGCTACGGATGCTCGAGCGGAGGGTCAACCCGGGTCCGGATCCGTACCATCGCCGGAGACCGCGAAGCGGCCGACGCCGTGTCCTACAGCTCGACGGCGCGCCCCTCTGAAGCGCTCGCGCGGATGGCGTCGATCACGGTCAGGCTGGCGACGGCGTCACGCGGTTCGACGGGGACGGGGCCCTCGCCACGGACCGCCGCCGCGAACGCCGGGTAGTAGGTGTCCCAGCGTCCGCGTTCGCTGGGCACCGGCTCGCTGGTCTCGCCGCGCTGCAGGCGGCCCCAGCGCTCCGGCGGCTCGCTGCCCCAGGCATCTCCGTCGGTGGCGGGAGAGCGGCCCGCCATCAGCGCTTCCGCTTGCCCGTCCGTCGCGCCGATGACGTAGGTGCCCGCGGTGCCGCGCACGCGGAAGCGCGGGCCCGGCGCGCCCTGGGCCCAGTCGCCGCGTGAGGTGTGAGCTCACGCCACTCTCGTGCTTGAGCACCGCGAAGAAGCGCTCCTCGAGCTCCTCGGCGCCGCCCAGCTCGCCGTAGACGGACGTCACCGGGCCGAACAGCAGCAGCGCCTGGTCGACCAGGTGGCTGCCGAAGTCACGCAGCATGCCGCCGCCCGCGGCGGGGACCGGCACGCCGGCCGAGGAGTTCTCGAAGGCCGACTCGAACACCGTGACCTCGCCCGAGTTCGCCTCCCTCCAGCAGCCGCCGGACGGTCAGCAGGTTCGAATCCCAGCGCCGGTTCTGATAGACGCTCAGCGCCACGCCGGCCGCCTCGGCGGCCTCCACGGCGACGCGCGCCTGCGCGGCATCGAGCGCGAACGGCTTGTCCGTCACGACCGCCAGGCCGCGCTCGATCGCCTCCAGCATGAGTGGGAGATGCGTCGGCGCGGGCGTCGAGATGGCGACGGCGTCGACGCCCGCCGCCGCCAGCTCGGCGAGGCTGTCGAAGGCCGGCGTGCCGGGGTGGTCGCGCTCGAGCTCGGCGCGCCGCTCCGGCGAGCGGGTCACGACGCCCGCGAACTCGACGCCAGCGGCGGAGGCGATCAGCGGAGCGTGGAAGATGCGCCCGCCGAAGCCGTAACCGGCGAGTCCGATGCGCGTCGTCGTCATGGCGGCGATCCTGTCAGACCCAGACGATCAGGATTCGAGAAGCGCCGGTCCCGGGCCGCGTCTAACGTGGACACGATGAGCACGGCCACGAGTACGGACAAGCAGTCGCCCGCGCTGCACGCTGCCGACAGCCACGATCTGATCCGTGTGCACGGCGCGCGCGTGAACAACCTCAAGGACATCAGCGTCGAGATCCCGAAGCGCCGGCTGACGGCGTTCACCGGCATCTCCGGCTCGGGCAAGAGCTCGCTCGTGTTCGGCACGATCGCCGCGGAGTCGCAGCGGCTGATCAACGAGACCTACAGCGCCTTCGTGCAGGGCTTCATGCCGACGCTGGCGCGGCCCGACGTCGACGTGCTCGACGGGCTGACGACGGCGATCAGCGTCGACCAGGAGCGGATGGGGTCCAACCCTCGCTCGACCGTCGGCACCGCCACCGACGCCGACGCGATGCTGCGGATCCTGTTCAGCCGGCTCGCGCAGCCGCAGATCGGTGGGCCCGGCGCGTACTCCTTCAACGTCGCCTCCGTCCACGGGAGCGGCGGGCTCACGGTCGAGCGCGGCGACAAGACCATCACCAAGAGCGCGAGCTTCAGCCGCACCGGCGGGATGTGCCCGCGCTGCGAGGGCCGCGGCGCGGTCTCGGACTTCGACCTGTCCGCGCTCTACGACGACAGCAAGTCGCTCAACGAGGGCGCGCTCACGATCCCCGGCTACAGCATGGAGGGCTGGTACGGGCGGATCTTCCGCGGCTGCGGCTTCTTCGATCCGGACAAGCCGATCAAGAAGTTCAACAAGCGCGAGCAGCACGACCTGCTCTACAAGGAGCCGACCAAGATCAAGATCGAGGGGATCAACCTGACCTACGCGGGCCTGATCCCGTCGATCCAGAAGTCGATGCTGTCCAAGGACGTCGACGCGATGCAGCCGCACATCCGCGCCTTCGTCGAGCGGGCGGTCGTGTTCACCGTCTGCCCCGACTGCGACGGGACCCGGCTCAGCGAGGCGGCCCGGTCGTCGAAGATCGACGGCGTCAGCATCGCCGACGTGTCCGCGATGGAGATCCGTGACCTGGCCAAGTGGGTCGAGGGTCTCGACGAGCCGTCGGTCGCGCCGCTGCTCGTGGCGCTGCGGGAGACGCTCGACTCGTTCGTGGACATCGGGCTGGGCTACCTCTCGCTCAACCGGCCGTCGGGCACGCTCTCGGGCGGCGAGGCGCAGCGGACGAAGATGATCCGCCACCTCGGCTCCTCGCTCACCGATGTCACCTACGTGTTCGACGAGCCGACGATCGGGCTGCACCCGCACGACATCCAGCGCATGAACGACCTGCTGCTGCAGTTGCGCGACAAGGGCAACACGGTGCTGGTCGTGGAGCACAAGCCGGAGGCGATTGCGATCGCCGACCACGTCATCGATCTCGGCCCGCGCGCCGGCAGCGAGGGCGGCGAGGTGATGTTCGAGGGCACCGTCGAAGCGCTCCGCGACAGCGACACCATCACCGGCCGCCATCTCGACGACCGGGCCTCGCTCAAGGAGTCGGTGCGCACGACCGTCCGGCAAGCTGGAGATCCGCGGCGCCGACACCAACAACCTGCAGGACGTCGACGTCGACATCCCGCTCGGCGTGCTGGTGGTCCTGACCGGCGTGGCCGGCTCGGGCAAGAGCTCGCTGATCCGGGGCTCGGTCGAAGGCCGGGACGGCGTGGTGACGGTCGACCAGGGCGCGATCCGGGGCTCGCGACGGAGCAATCCCGCGACCTACACCGGGCTGCTCGACCCGATCCGCAAGGCGTTCGCGAAGGCCAACGGCGTCAAGCCGGCGCTGTTCAGCGCCAACTCCGACGGCGCCTGCCCCAACTGCAACGGCGCCGGCGTCATCTATACGGACCTGGGCATCATGGCCGGCGTCGCCAGCACCTGCGAGGAGTGCGGAGGCAAGCGGTTCGACGCGTCGGTGCTCGAGTACACGTTCGGCGGCAAGGACATCAGCGAGGTGCTCGCGATGTCGGTGTCCGAGGCCGAGGCGTTCTTCGGCGACGGGGACGCGCGCATCCCGGCCGCGCACAAGATCCTCGAGCGGCTCGCCGCGGTCGGGCTCGGCTACCTCACCATCGGCCAGCCGCTCACGACGCTGTCCGGCGGCGAACGGCAGCGGCTCAAGCTGGCCACGCACATGACCGACAAAGGCGGCGTCTACGTCCTCGACGAGCCGACCACCGGTCTGCACCTCGCCGACGTCGAGCAGCTGCTCGCCCTGCTCGACCGGCTCGTCGACTCCGGCAAGTCGGTGATCGTGATCGAGCACCACCAGGCGGTCATGGCGCACGCCGACTGGATCATCGACCTGGGCCCCGGCGCCGGCCAGGACGGCGGCCGGATCGTGTTCGAAGGCCCGCCCACCGATCTCGTCGCCGACCGCTCGACCCTCACCGGCGAGCACCTCGCGGATTACGTCGGCACCTGAGAGGATCGTGACCCGCGCGGTCTCGATCCTCGAGGCCGGCGCTTCTGAGCATGCGCTCCGCTCCGAGCTGCATGGGGTCGGCCACTGGAAGCGCGTTGCGCTCGCCGGCATCCACCTGGCGGACCGGGTGCCGGACGTCGACGGGCTCGTGCTCCTGTTGTTCGCGATGATCCATGACAGCCAACGGGTCAACGACGGGTACGACCCGTTGCATGGGGCGCGCGCCGCGAGCTTCGCGCCGGCGTTCGCGAGCCTGCTCGAGCCGGCGCAGCTCGACGTCCTTGCCGAAGCGTGCCACGACCACGCCGACGGGTCTGTTTCGTCCCATCCCACGATCGGGGCCTGCTTCGACGCGGACCGGCTCAACCTGTGGCGCGTCGGCATCGCACCCAGCGCGTCCTTGCTGAGCACGGCGATCGCCCGCGAGCGCGGCACGATCGCATGGGCGAGCGGACTCGAGGCCGCTCCCGTCCCGAGTTGGTCGGAGCTGGGCGATCGGTTGATCGCAGCCTGCTGAGCAGGGCGAGTCGGCGCTGGCCGGCGCGGCCGCTACCCGATTCGCTCGTCGATGCGGACGTGGACGGTCTCGCCCGCCTCTTTGCCGATCGCCGCGCGGAGCTTTGCCCTGACCGGCAGCCGATGCGTGCCGTCACCCTGCGCCATCAGCGCGCCCTCGAACGGCTCGCCGTCGATCGCGCCGCGGATCTTGACGAGCCCGCGCGTGCCGAAGAGCTCCTTGGCGTCGTCCATCACGACACACGTCCATGCACCTGGGTTGTCGCCCTTATGAAGTTGGGCGTCGAACTCTTTCACCATGATCATCGGGACTCTTGCAGGCGACGGAACTCATCGTCGGCGTGCGCCACGGGATGCCACGGGAGCACGTTGCCGAACTGGACGAGCTCGCCGTACAGCCTGGCGTCGAACGTCTTCGCGAGGGCGAGTTCGACGGGCCAGGACGCCGCTGCGGCCGGGGTCTGGGCCCGGCTCATGTCCGCGAACCACGGGCGTGAGGCGTCCGTGTCGATCAGGCCTGGGCAGAGCGCCATGATGAGCTTGTTCTCGGCGAGATCGGCACCGCGGCGCTCACGGGCGACGGCGCGGACGGCCGCGACCTGCGCGACCTTCGACGGGATGTTCAGCCACGTGCCGAAGCCCTTCGTCCTCGGCGCGGCGGTCGTGGACGGCCCGGCGCCACTCGGCGACGAGCGCGTCGACACGCTCGAGGCGCTCTGCGGCCGGCAGCGAAGCGGCCGGCGACGCGGGCCTCGAGCTGGTTGAGCGTGCCGAGCGCGCTGGCGACGACGATCAAGCGCCCGCCCGGGCGCAGACGCGGCGCGAAGGCGCGCAGCATGCGGGAGGTCGCGAGGTTGTTGGTCTCGGTGACGGCGTCGACCTGATCGGCGGGATCAGCCTGCGGGCTCATCCGCGCCGCCGCGTTGGAGAAGACGATGTCGACCTCGCCCAGTTCTTCGGCCAGAGTCGCGATGGCTTCGCCGTCGCGGACGTCGAGCACGCGGCCCTCGACGCGGGCGGTCGCGCGCCCGGCGGCGACGGCGGCCGCGGCGGCCTGGACGCGCCGCGGGTCGCGGCCGGTGAGCAGGACGCGGTCGTGCGCTCGCCAGGCCGGCGGCCAGCGCTTCGACGAGCGCGCGGCCGAGTCCTTGGTTGGCGCCCGTGACCAGGGCGATGCGAGCAGCGGTCATGGGTCGAACCTAGCTCGTCGAACATCCATGCTCAGAACGAGACTTTGGCACAGGTACCATGCGTATTTCGCATGCCTGCGGATTTCTCGCCCACCGGGTTGCGGGTCCTGCGCGAGGTCGCGCAGGTGGGCTCGTTCTCAGCCGCGGCGGCGTCGCTGGGCTATACCCAGTCGGCCGTCTCCCGCCAGGTGGCGGCGCTCGAACTCGTCGCCGGCCGCCGGCTCTTCGAACGTCGCCGGCAGGGCGTGATCCTGACCCCGGCGGGATCGCGCCTGCTGGCACGCGCGATCCGTGTTCTGGATGAGCTCGATGCCGCGCTGCGTGAGGCGAGCGGCGAGGCGGCCGCGGCCGGTCCGGTGCGGCTGGGCGCGTTCGCCGCGGCGGCGGCGGGGCTCGTGCCCGAGGCGCTGGCGTCGCTCCCGCACGAGCTGAAGGTCACCGTGCGCGAGGGAACCACGCCCGCGCTGACGCGGGCGTTGCGGGCCGGGACGCTCGACCTGGCGATTCTCGCGCGCACGCCGCCGTTTCGGCCGCCGGACGCGAGTCGCCGCCGCTCGAGCTCACGACGCTCTCAGAGCGCGAGCTGGTGCTCGGCGTCTCTGCGGGCCACCCGTTCGCGAACGCCCGCGCGGTGGAGGTCGAGCAACTCGCGGGCCAGGTCTGGGTCGCGAGCCGGTCCGACGCGGGCGACTCCCTGCTCGGTGTGTGGCCGGGGCTGGCGGAGCGTCCGGACGTCCGCTACGTCGTGCGCGACTGGCTGGCCAAGCTGCAGATCGTGGCCGCCGGGCTGGCCATCACCACGCTCGCCCCGGTCGCCCTCGACGTGCTGCCGGACGGCATCAAGGTCGTCGCGGTCCGAGGTGAGCCGCACGAGCTGCGCCGCGTCGTGCTGGCCCGGCGCCCGGGACCGCTCGACGGCCCCACCGCCCGCGTGGCCGATGCGCTGGTCGCGGCCGCGCGCGCCTGAAGGGGCATGGAATACGCCGCGTGTCCGGGCGACCGTGTCTGTCGAGCGACCGCGCCGTCGGACTCCAGGAGGCCCGAATCCGTGCACGTTGCGATCAACCATCGGTTCGCGTACCCGCTTCGCGAGGGCTACGACTACATCACGGACCTCAAGAACTGGCCCGAGTACTGGCCCGGGCTGATCCGGCTCGCGCCGGAGTCGCGCTGGTCGCAGCCCGGAGACACGGCGGTCCTCACCCTCAAGCTGCTCGGCCGCGCGACGGAGCTCGAGATGACGCTGTCGCGGGTCGAGCCCTACCGGCTGATCGAGTACACCAGCGTCCAGCGCGGACTGCCCGCGGCACGGCACGAACGGCACTTCGCCGAAGCGGACGGCGGCTTCGCCTACGACCTCGTGGTCGACCTCGAACGGCGGAAGGGCCCGAAAGGGCTGTTCGACCGTCTGCTCGTCGCCCGCGCCGTCGAGCGCGCGGCGCGCCAGACGGTCGACAACCTCGAGCGGCGCTTCGCCGAACTGGAGCGGCAGCGGTCGTAGCCGCCGGGCGCGTTCACGCCCGACGCGGAGGATGCGCGCGGCAGAACGCGCGGATCGCCTCGTTGAACTGGTCGGGCCGCTCGAGGTTGCTGACGTGGCCGCAGCCGGGGATCACGACGAGCTCCGCGTCCGGGATCGCCTGTTCGAACTGGCGTGCGACGCTGAGCGGCGAGCGCGCGTCGAGCTCGCCCCAGAGCAGCAGCGTCGGCACGGCGATGCGGGGCAGCAGGTCGCGCTGGTCGGCTTCGGCCATCAGCGACAGCTGCGTCCTGAGGGTCTCGGGACGCACGGCGGCGGCGATCTCCTCGAGCAGCGGGACGTACTCGGCGGGCGGGTCGCCGGCGAACAAGCCGGGAAGCGTCGGGATCGAACTCCGCTGCCGGTGCGGCGAGCATCGCCTGCGCGCCCGCGACCCGAGCACGCACCTCGGCCTCGGGCAGCGAACCTTTCCAACCGGCGTACGTGTCGACGAAGATCAGCGTTGCGACGAGTTCGGGATGGTGGCGGTACAGCTCCTGGACGACCGTGCCGCCCCAGGACAGGCCGGCGACATGCGCCGGGCCGAGCCCCACCGCGTCGATCAACGCCGCGAGGCAGTTCGCGTAGTCCACGAGGCTGAAGTCGGGCGGGACATCCGAGGAGCGGCCCGCGCCCGGTTCGTCCCAGGCGACGACGGTGAACTCGTCGGCCAAGCCAGCCAGCTGCGGTTGCCACCCGCGTGCGTCCTGGGCGGCCCCGTGCACGAATACCAACGGCGGCCCCTGACCGACGCGCTCGTAGGCGATCTCGAGCCCGTTCACGTGGACGGCCTCCATCGCCGCACGTTACACCGTCTGGGCTTGCGGCCGCTGGGCTCGAAAGACAGCGACTTCCGTATCGTCCGCCGGACCATGGGGGAGATGAAGGAACGGATGGTGCGCGGCGACCTCTACAGCGTTGTCGGCGCCGACGCGGTCGTCACGCGCGATCTTCCCGCCGGCGTGGTCGCGATGGGCGTACCGGCGCGGGCGCTGCGCGAGATCGGCGAGCAGGACCGGATCGAGATTCCCTCGGCGTAGCCAGTGGACAACGCGCGCATCGCGGACCAGCTCGAGGCGCTCGCGGGGCTGCTCGAGCTCGCCGAGGCGAACCCGTACAGCGCCCGCGCGTACCGGCGCGCCGCCGAGACCGTCCGGGGCGCGCCGACGCCCGTCGCGGAGCTCGTGCGCTCGGGGCGGGTCCGGCAGCTGCGCGGGATCGGGCCGAGCATCGAGGCGAAGCTGCGTGAGCTCGTCGAGACGGGTGCGATCGCCGAGCTCGCCGAGCTCGAGCGGGAGCTCGCGCCGGAGCTCGTCGGCTTCGGCCGCTACCTCGGGCTGACCGCGAAGCGGACGCTCGAGCTCGCGCGTGCGCTCGACGTGCGGACGGCGGGCGAGCTGCGCGAGGCCGCGCTCGCCGGCCGCCTGCGGTCCGCGCGCGGCGTCGGGCCGAGAACGGAGGCGCGCCTGCTCGAAGCGCTCGCCCGCGCGGAGCCGCCGCGGCCGCGGCAGGGCCTCCTGCTCAACCGCGCCCGCGAACTCGTCGGGGCGATCGCGAACGGGCTCGGCGCGCACGGTGGCCGGGGACCCGCGGCGCTGGCGGGACGAGTGCGAGCACCTCGCCGTCGTGTGCGCCGCGGCCGACCCGCGGCCCGTCCTGACCCGCTTCGTCGAGCTGCCGCAGATCGTGGCGCTGCTGTCGGCGCAGGAGCGCCACGTGGTGGGCCTGACCGTCGAGGGCGTCCCGGTCGAGCTCGTCGTCGCCGCGCCCGAGCGGTTCGGCACCGCGCTCGTCGAGTCCACGGGCGCGGCCGCCTGGGTCGACGCCCTGCGCCCGCTGCCCGACGCGCCCGACGAGGCGGCGGTCTTCCGCGCGCTCGGCGTCCCGTGGCGGCCGCCCGAGCTGCGCGAGGCCGGCGGGTCAGCGCCGCCGCGGCTGCTCGAGCTCGACGACATCCGCGGCGACCTCCACAGCCACACGACGTGGTCCGACGGGCGCGCGAGCGTGGAGGAGATGGGCCGCGCGGCCCGCGACCGCGGCTACGCGTACCTCGCGATCTGCGATCACACGCCCGCGGTCGGCGCCGTCCCGGGACTCACGGCCGACGACGTCCGCCGTCAGGCCGAGGAGATCGCCGCCGCCAACGCGACGCTCGCGCCGTTCCGGATCCTGCGCGGCATCGAATGCGACATCCTGCCCGACGGCCGGCTCGACCTCCCCGACGACGTCCTCGCCGAGCTCGACTGGGTCCAGGCCAGCGTCCACGGCGGCCAGCGCATGCCCGCCCGCCAGATGACCGACCGCGTGCTCGAGGCGCTGCGCAACCCGTACGTCCGCTGCCTCAGCCATCCCACGGGGCGCTACATCAACCGCCGGCCCGAGAACGCGCTCGACCTCGACCGGGTCTTCGAGGTCGCGCTCGAGCACGACGTCGCGCTCGAGATCAACGGGCTTCCGCTCCGCCTCGACCTGCGCGCCGAGCGCGTCCGCGACGCGGTCCGGGCCGGGATCACGCTCGTCTGCTCGACCGACGCGCACTCGACCGCTGGGCTGGCGAACATGCAGTACGCGGTCGCGACGGCCCGCCGCGGTGGGGCGACGCCCGACGACATCCTCAACACGCGGCCCGAGATCGCACGCCGGCCGGTCAGCGGCTGAGCGTCGCCTCCTCGTGCAGCCGGGAGAGCTTGTGCGGGTTGCGGATCGCGAAGATGCGCGCGATCCGGCCGTCCGCGACCACCAGGCTGACCGCCGTGTCGAGCTCGCCGGCCAGATCGATCCGGCCGGCGGGCGCGCCGTTGAGCCAGACGGCGCCGACCACCGCACCTGGCACGACCCTCTCGAAGCGGGACAGGAGGGTCGCGACCCGCTCGCGGCCGACCACGGGACGCCGGACAGCGATCGCCTCGCCGCCGCCGTCGGCGACCAGCACCACGTCGGGAGCGAGCACGTCGAGCAGCGCCTGGAGATCACCGGTCCGCAGCGCCACCAGGAACCGATCGACCACCCGCTGCTGCTCGGCACGGTCGACCTGAATCCGCGGCCGCCGCGCGGCCACGTGCTCCCGGGCCCGGTGCGCGATCTGCCGGACCGCGGCCGGCGTCTTCTCGACCGCGGCGGCGATGTCGGCGTACGGGAAGTCGAAGACCTCGCGCAAGACGAAGACCGCGCGCTCGACGGGCGCGAGCGTCTCCAGCACGGTCAGCATCGCGATCGAGACGCTTTCGGCCAGCTCGACGTCCTCGGCCACGTCGGGACTGGTGAGCAGCGGCTCGGGCAGCCACTCCCCGACGTAGTCCTCGCGCCGCCGCGCCAGCGTCCGCAGCCGGTTGATCGCCTGACGGGTGACGATCCGGACCAGATAGGCCCGTGGGTCCCGGACCTCGGCGTGGTCGACGCCGGCCCACCGCAGCCAGGTCTCCTGGACCACGTCCTCGGCGTCGGCGGCAGAGCCGAGCAGCTCGTAGGCGACGGTGAACAGCAGGCTCCGGTACGTGACGAACGGGTCGCCGGTCATGTCGTCGCAGCGACGGCGACCGGCTTGGAGTCACACGTCGCCGAGAAGCCCTGGGACTCGATGCCGAGCGCGGTGTTGCTGCGCGTGTAGAGGTTCGCCAGCCCGATCACCGCGGTGAGCTCCACCAGCGCGGGTGCGCCGAGCCGGTCGAGCAGCCCGGCCGACAGTTCGTCGGTCACCGTCGGCGGCGTCATCGACATCGCCTCGGCGTACTCCATGACATCGCGCTCCAGCGGCGTGAAGGCGTCGGACTCGCGCCACCGCGGCACCTCACGGGCCTTGGCCTCGTCGAGTCCCTCGTTGTGGGCCTGGAAGTAGCCGAGGTCCAGGCAGAAGCTGCAGCCGACGAGGCTGGCCACCGCCATGGGGCAAAGGACTTCAGGCTCTCGTCGCACTGGTCCCACTTCTGTGCCTTGCGACCGACGGCGAAGGAGAAGTTCAGCACCTTGCGGTTGTGCCATGCCACCTCGACCGGCTCGGGCACGTCGCCGAGCAGCTTGCGGGACATGCGCTTGACCATTGCGCCGTAGACGCCGGTCAGTTCGGCCTTCGGGATCCGGGTGGTACCGGCCATGTCGCCTCCGGGATTGCTCTTGGCTTCGACATGGAGACACCTGGGCGGGCTCGTCTGTGACACCTCCGCGCTCAGGCCGGCTGGAGCCAGCGGCGGCTGAGGCTGGTGGCGGTCGTGCCGTGGACGACGATCGAGGCGATCACGCAGACCATCGTCGTCCAGACGATCGTCGTCACCTCGGCGTCGCTGAGCGCGCCGGCACCGACGGCGACCGCGACGTAGTACAGCGACCCGATGCCGCGCACGCCGAACCAGGCGGCGAACGCTCGCTCACGGCCGGGGATCGACGTGCGGACCAAGGCGGCGGCGACGCTCGCGGGGCGGATGACGAGCAGCAGCGCGGGGGCCAGCAGCCAGCCGGCCCAGCCCGGCGCCTGCAGCCCGGCGAGCGTGATGCTCGAGCCGAGCAGGAGGATCAGCGCGAGCTCGCCGAACTTCTCGACGGTCTCGGCGCCGTGGTGGACACGGCGGTTGTACTCGTGGTCGTGCTCGTAGCGCCGGAAGGCGACGCCGCCCGCGAACGCGGCCAGGAACCCGTAGGCGCTGACGGTCTCGGCGGCGCCGTAGATGACGAGCACGGCGGCGATCGCGAGCCAGCCGTCGAGCTCATCCGAGAGCAGCTCGCGATCGCGCAGCCGCACCGCGGCGGCGGCGATCCCGTAGCCGAGCCCGGCGCCGAGCGCGAGCCCCGCGACGACCTTGTAGGCCACGTCCTGGAGCAGCCAGTCGCCGAACCATCCGCTCGGCTCCTGGCCGGCGAGGATGATGCCGAGGAGCACGAACGGATAGGCCATACCGTCGTTGAGGCCGGCCTCTCCCGTGATCGAGAAGTTCGGCTCGCTCTCGTCCTCCTCGCCGGGCGGGCCGACGCCGACGTCGCCGGCGAGCACCGGATCGGTGGGGGCCAGCGCGGCGGCGAGCACGATCGCGGCGCCGAGCGAGAGGCCCATGACCTGGGTGCCGAAGACCGCCACGGCGATGATGGTCAACGGCATCGCGAGCAGCAGCAACCGCCCGACGCCGCTCCACGCCGCCGGTTTGAGCTCGCGCTCGAGCTTCAGCCCCGTGCCGAACAACGCGACGATCACGGCCAATTCGGCCGCTCGCTCGTAGAAGCGGTGGTCGGCGATCGGATCGAGCCGCTCGAGACCGAAGATCTCGAGCGCTGCGGCCGCCGCCAGCCCGAGCCCGAGGTAGACGAGGCTGGCCGAGAACGCCCGCTCGTGCTGGTGCGAGAGCGCGCCGACCGCGGCGAACACCGCCAGGCCGGCGAACCCGAGGCCGATCACGTACGGATCGCCGAACGACACCCCCGGAGCGGCAGCGATCACCCGCGCCTACCAATTCTCATGCGTCGCGCGATACCCGGGCGACGGTGCACATCAGACGCCGCGCAAGCGACCGTGGCGTGCGAACGCGATGATGCTCGAGGTCATCGCACAGCGTGCGCGAGGGGCGGCGCTGCGTCCGCCCGGCGGCGGAGTGCCTCGACGTCCGGGCGCACATCGCACGGCGCCTCCGTGCCGTCGAGTCCCCGGGCGATCAGCGCGTGCGACCTCGGGCATGTCGGGCGGGCCCAAGCCGCGCGCGACCAGCTCCTGCGTGCCGAGTCGCAGGACGGCGACGGGACCGTCCGCGCTCCCGACATGGGTTGCGGACAGGTAGATCCCGGCCCTGGCGAGCCGGCCCACGGCCCACTCGCCGGTGATCGCATCCGGGAGCGCGATGGCGACGTGGTGGGAGGCGGTGAAGCCCCGGTCGGCGCCGACGACCGACAGCCCGGCGTCGCTGAGCGAGCGCCCGAGCGCCTGCGCCGACTCGATGCAGCGCCCGGCATACGCCGTCCCGGAGTTCAGCAGCTGCGCGGCGGCGATGCCGATCGCGCGGAACCGGCCGGCGTCGTAGTTGGCCGTCAGCCCGGGGTGCACGGCGGCGAAGACGCGCTCGGCGACCTCGGCGTCGTTGGTCGCGATGACACCGCCTGGCGGGCCGCCGAAGGACTTGTAGGTCGAGAAGGTGACGACGTCGACCCCGTCGCCCAAGGGGTCCTGGAAGCGTCCGCCGGCGATCAGCCCGGCGACGTGTGAGGCGTCATAGAGCACCCGCGCGCCGGCGGCCCTCACGACCGGGACGATGCGGTCGAGCCGATGGGGGAACAGCATCAGCGACCCGCCCAGCGCGACCAGCGCGGGCCGTTCGGACTCGAGGAAGGCCGGCAGCGCGTCGAGGTCGACATCGTGCGCGTCGACGTCGTAGGGCAGCTCGACGACGCGGTGGCCGCGGATGCCCGCGGCGCCCTCGGGGTGGTGGTTGAAGTGGCCGCCGGCCCATTTCGGCAGCGCGGCGATCGTCGCCCCGACCTCCGTCAGACCGGCGTAGACGGCCAGGTTCGCGATCGTCGCGCTCGGGACGCGCGCGTCGGCGTGGCGGGCGCGCATGGTGGCCGCCACGGCGCGCGTGGTGAGGACCTCGAGGATCTCGAGGTCTTCGAGGCCCGGCTGCAGCTTCTCGCCCGGATCGCCGAGGCTCGGCCGGACGCCGACCTCGGGGTCGTGCGCCGAGGCGAGGCGGCCGGTCATGGCGTTGCTGCCGGCGTAGAGCACCAAGCCGTCACGGTCCATCCGCCGCACGTGCGTCAGCACCGCGCGCTGCGCCCGTTCGAGGTCCGCGGGCGTCCCGGGCACGCTTGCGGCCTGGATCTGCAGGACGCGTTCCTGCGCGGCTTCCGACGCCCAGGGGATCGAGATGTCACCCCGCAAGCTCAGTCGCCGATCCCGATCGTGATGCCCTTGCGCTGCGTGAAGCTCTCGAGCGCCCCTTCGATCGAGTACTCCGAGCCGAGTCCGCTGAGCTTCTTGCCGCCGTAGCTCATGCCCGGCAGCTGGCCGCCGCTGCGGTTGACCTGGACCCATCCGGCTTCGATCCGGTGCGCGGCGCGCAGCGCCGCGTCGAGGTTCTTCGAGAAGACGAAGGCCGCGAGCCCGTAGTGGGTGTCGTTGGCCTGCGCGATGACCTCGTCCTCGTCGCTCCAGGGCAGGGCGACGAGCACGGGCCCGAAGACCTCCTCGCGCGCGACTCGCCACGAATGCTGCACGCCGGCCAGCACGGTCGGGCGCAGCTGATAGCCGGGCCGGCCGTCGTCCGGCAACCCGCCCGCGAGCGCGGTGGCGCCTTGCTCGAGCGCCTCGCGGACGTACGCGCAGACGCGATCGTCCTGGGTGCCCGAGATGATCGAGCCGATGTCCGAGCGCTCGTCGAGGGCGTCGCCGACGACCAGCGCATCGAGTCGCTCGACGAGCCTCGCCGTGAACTCGTCGAAGATGCTGTCGTGCACGTACAGCCGCGATCCGGCGGTGCACGACTGGCCCTGGCGGGCGAAGCGCATCGCGCTGATGACGTGCGCGACCGTCGCGTCGTCACACGAGTCGGGATAGACGATCGCCGGCGCCTTGCCGCCGAGCTCGAGCGACACCGGAAGAATGCGCTCGGCCGCGGCGCGCATGGCGATCTTCCCGACCTCCGTCGAGCCGGTGAACGAGATCTTCGCGATGCCCGGGTGGTTGAGCAGCGCGCCGCCGCACTCCTCGCCGTAGCCCGTGACCACGTTCAGGACGCCGGCCGGCAGGTGCCGCGCGCAGATCTCCGCCATCCGGAGCACACCGAGCGGGGCGTCCTCGGCGGGCTTGAGCACGAGCGTGTTGCCGGTGCACAGCGCCATCGCCACCTTCAACGCGGCCAGCAGCACCGGGGCGTTCCACGGCACGATCGCCGCTACGACGCCCAGCGGCTCGCGCACGCTGTAGCTGAGCATGCCGTCGCCGAGCGGCAGCACCTCGCCCTTCTGCTCGCTCGCGACGCCGCCGAAGTACCGGAACACGTCGGCGGCGGTCGCGGCCTCGCCGCGCGCCTGCGTGCGGATCGCGTTCCCGGTCTCGGCGGCGATGATCCGCGCGAGCTCCTCGCCGATGCCGGCCAGGTCGTCGGCGATCCGCATGAGCAGGGCCCCGCGATCGCGTGCGGGGAGGGCGCGCCACGCCCCGAAGGCGCTCGCGGCGGCCTGGACCGCTCGGTCGACGTCGCCTTCGGCGCCGCGGGCCACGCTGGCGAGGAGCTCGCGCCGCGACGGGTTCTCGACGTCGATGCGCAGGCCGCTTGAGGCCTCGATCCACTCACCGTCGATCAGCAGGCCGGCCTCCGCGAGGCTCGGCCGGGATCTCGGCGGCGACGAGCTGTGGTGTGGTCATGTGGACACCTCCGCGGTCATCTGAAGCAGTACGCCGGCGGGCCGTTCGTAGAGCTCGGCGATGCTGGTGGAATCCGCGTCGTCGAGGCCGGCGGCCTGCGCCGAAACGTAGCGGCTGTGGACGAGGTCGCTGAGCGGGAGCTCGAGGCCGGCGTCGCGCGCCGCGTTCAGAAAGAGCCCGAGATCCTTGCGCATCAGGGCCAGGGCGAAGCCGGCCGCGCGCTCGGCGGTGAAGAGCGTGTTCGGCAGGTAGCCGCTGAGCACGTAGTTGCCGGCCGACCCGGCGCCGAGCGCAGCGGTCAGTGGCTCCAGCTCCACGCCCGCCTTGACACCCGTCACGAGCACCTCGCCGAGCGCGGTCGTGATGATCGCCGTCAGCATGTTGTTGCAGAGCTTCGTCACCTGGCCCGCGCCGACGCCGCCGACGTGCACGATGTCGGTCGCGAGCTGGTCGAGGATCGGGCGTGCGCGCTCGAGGGCCTCTGCCTCACCGCCGACCATCACCGCGAGCGTGCCGTTCTCGGCGCCGACGACACCGCGGCTCACCGGCGCGTCGAGAAATCCGACGCCGCGCTCGGCGGCGGCGCCGGCCAGCTCGCGCGCCACGGCCGGATCGCCCGTGCTGAAGTCGATGATCAGCGCGCCCGGCTCGGCGCTCTCGAGCACCCCACCGTCGCCGGCGATCGCCTGGCGGAGGATCGCCGGGTTGGGGACGCTGCAGAGCACGAACGCCGCGCCGCGCGCCGCCTCGGCGGGCGAGCTCGCCGCCCGGCCGCCGCGCTCGACGAGCGCGGCGACCGCCTCGGCGCTCGGGTCGTACAGCGTGACGGCGTGGCCGGTGTCGAGCAGCCGCTTGGCCATGCGGCCGCCCATGCGGCCGACGCCGATGAAGGCGATGCGTTCGCTCATCACGGTCAGCCGGCCTGGGCCTTGATCGTCTCGTCGAACACGAGCTCGCCGTCCTCGACGGCGTAGGACCCGTAGTCGGTGAGCGTGGTGTCGCCGTTCTCGTCGATCGAGTACGTCCCCAGCGCGCTCGTCCGGTCCTTGGTCGCGAACAGTTGCTCGCGCACGGCCGCCTTGTCGACCTTGCCCTTGGCCGCGGCGCGCTTGATGGCATCGAGCGTGAGGCCCATCGCCTCGTAGCCGTAGATGGCGTAGGCGTCGGGGGACGCGTCGTCGTAGGCGGCCGCGTAGTCCTTGAAGAAGCGCTGCCCCTCAGGCGGGTACTTCTCCGGCGGCAGCACGGCGATCGAGACCTTGACCTTGGGCGCGACATCGGCGGGGATGCCGCCCTGCTTGGGGTCCGCGAAGCCCGACTCGGCCACGCCGTCGGGACCGTAGAGCTTGCCGTCGGGCAGCGCGGCCGAGAAGTCCTTGAACAGCTGGACCGCGTTGTTGGCGGTGATGCCGGCGTAGACCATGCAGTCGGCGCCCTTGCTGCTGCGCGCTCGCGGCCAGCGAGCGATAGTTGGCGGCGTTCTTGTCGATCCCCTGGTTGGCGATCAGCCGCAGGCCCTGCTCCTTCGCGATGAGCTCGATGTTGCGCGCCAGGCCGGCGCCGAACACCTCCTTGTCGTTGGCCATGAAGGCGTTCTGGCAGCCGTCCTGCTTCATCATCGTGACCAGCGCCGCACCCTGGATGTCGTCCTTCGGGCACGATCCGCACGTAGTGGCGGGCGCCGCTCGGGTAGTACTTGTCGGGCTCGCCGGGCTCTGAACCGGGCGCGTTGCTGGTCAGCCCGACCGCCGTGTTCGTCAGGCCGTTCTGCGGCACGCCGGCCTCGTTGAGGATCGGCAGCGAGACCGCGCTGCCGCCCGAGTTGAACTCGCCGAGGTACGCGATCGTGCTCTCGTCCTGGGCGGCCTTGCGGGCATTGGCCGAAGCCGCCTCGGGCGTCCACGCGCCCGCCTGCGCGGTCGAGTCGTCGAGCGACACGTACTTGATCGTGTAGTCGCCGACCTTCCCGCCCGCCTGATCGAGCGCGAGCTTCATGCCGTTGGTGATCGCCTGCGCCTGGTTCTTCGACGCCCCCTGCAATGGCAGGCTCGAGTACACGGTCAGCGTTCCTCCCGTGCCTTGTGCGCTCGCGCCGCCGTCATCGCCGCCGCCACAGCCGGCGACGGAGACGGCAGCCAAGATCGCCGCGGCGCAAGCCGCAGTACATGCCCTCATGACTTCTCCTTGTCGGGAAAGGAAGGGGAGCGGGCCGCGGCCGGATGCGACGGCTTGCTCAGGGCGTCCAGTGTCGTGCCCGAGCCGGCGCGGATCCAGCAGAACTCCTGCGACGGCGATTAAGCGCTGCTGAAAGGTGCAGCCGCGTCTCGGTCGTGATAATCGCCGCCATGACCGAGGACCTCGTCCTCAACGTGTCGCGTCTGCGGGTACTGCGCGAGCTCGCGCATCGCGGCAGCATCACGGCGGTCGCCGAAGCGCTCTGGCTGACACCGTCCGCGGTCTCCCAGCAGCTGTCGACGCTGGAACGCGAGACGCGTGTGCAGCTGATCGAACGGGTCGGCCGCGGCGTTCAGCTCACGGCCGCCGGAAAGCTGCTCGCCGACCACAGCGAGCGGGTCTTCGAGGCCCTCGACGAGGCCACCGCCGCGCTCCGGGCCCTGCAGGGCGAGCCCCGGGGCAAACTGCGCGTCGCATCGTTTCCCAGCGTCGTGCGGGTCGTGCTGCCCCCGATCATGGCGCGGCTGCGCTCCCGCTTCCCCGACCTCCGGCTCGAGGTCCAGGACCTCGAGGGAGAGCAGAGCCTCGAGGCGATCCGGCTCGGCCATGTCGACGTGGCCGTGATCGACGACCTCACCTGGAGCGCGACCCGGCGCCGCGACGGCCTCCGCCGCACCGATCTCTTCGGCACCCCGCTCGTCGTCGTCTTCGCCTCCGGGGGGAGCTGGGCCGAGCTCGATGTCGTCGAATGGCGCGCGCTCCGCGACGTCCCGCAGGTCGCCGAGCACCGCTCTTCCGTCTTCGCCCGCAGTGTCGAGGACGAGTGCCGGCGTGCCGGCTTCGCGCCGCAGGTCCACGCGCGCGTGCACGACGCCGGCGCGATGCTCGCACTGGTCGAAGGCGGCGACATGATCGCGGTGCTGCCACAACTCGCCGTCCTCGGCCAACCCCATGCCATCGAGTGGCGCACGCTCGCGCCGACGGTCGAGCGGCGCCTGATGGCGGCCACTCGGGTCGGACAGGACGAGCTCCCCGCGACCCGCGCGCTCGTGCACGAGCTGGCCGTGCACTCGGCCGATCCATGGCGATGCTGAGTACGAAACTCCGCATCCCGACGCCGCGCCGTCAGCTCGTGCCGCGCCCACGGCTGACCGAGCAGTTGCGCTCCGACGCGGCGGCGCCACCCCGCTTGGTGCTCGTCTCGGCGCCGGCCGGCTTCGGCAAGACGACGCTGCTGAGCGAGTGGCTGACCGACAAGGAGCAGGTGGCGTGGCTGTCGCTGGACGAGACCGACAACGATCTGCGTCGCTTCCTCACGCAGCTCGTGGCGTCCTTGCAGGCCGCGGCGCCGACGCGGGAAGCGATGCGCTGGCGCTGCTCGAGACGCCCCGGGCGATCCCGACCGAAGCGGTCATGACCAGCCTGGTCAACGACCTCGACCGGCTGCCCGGGCAGACCGTGGTGGCGCTCGACGACTACCACGTGATCGAGACGCTCGAGATCCACGAGGCGGTGTCCTTCCTGGTCGAGCACCTGCCACCGACGGCGAGCCTGACGATCGCCTCCCGCTCGGACCCACCGCTCGGGCTGGCGCGGCTGCGCAGCCGCGGCGAGTTGCTCGAGCTGCGCGTCGCCGACCTGCGCTTCACCGTCGAGGAGGCGGAGGCGTTCCTCAACCGGGTGATGGGCCTGCAGCTCAGCTCCGCCCAGGTGTCCACCCTCGACACGCGGACGGAGGGCTGGGCCGCGGGGCTCCAGCTCGCGGCGCTCTCGCTGCGAGGCCACGACGACGTGCCCTCGTTCGTGGAGGCGTTCGCCGGCAGCCACCGCTTCGTCCTGGACTACTTGGTCGAGGAGGTGCTGCGACGCCAGCCCGAGGCCGTGCGCCGCTTCATGTTCCAGACCGCCGTGCTCGGGCAGATGAGCGGGTCGTTGTGCGACGCGCTCACCGGCTCGGCCGACGGACAGGCGACGCTCGAGGCCCTGGAGCGCAACAACCTGTTCGTCGTCGCGCTCGACGACCAGCGGCGGTGGTACCGCTACCACCACCTGTTCGCCGACGCTCTCCGGGCTCGGCTGGCCGCCGAGCAGCCCGACCGCGTGGCCGGCCTGCACGCTGCCGCCAGCCGGTGGTACGCCGACCACGGGCTCCTCGACGACGCCGTGGCGCACGCGATCGCGGCCGGCGACGCCGAGCGGGCTGCCGACCTGATCGAGCTGGCCGCTGCCCGAGGTTCGCCGCCAGCGGCAGGACCGCACGCTCCGCGGTTGGCTCGCAGCCCTTCCGGACGACGTGGTCCGTGGCCGGGCGCTCCTGAGCGCGTTCCTCGCGTGGACGCGGCTCGTCGAGGGTGACCTCGACGGCGTCGAGGCCCGCTTGCGCGACGCCGAACGCGCGCTCGAGGCCACGCCCGTCTCCGCGACGGCCGACAACGAGGAGCTCCGGACGCTGCCGGCGTGGATCGAGATCTACCGGGCGTCAGCCGCGCAGGCTCGCGGTGACGCCGACGGCACGGCCGAGCACGCCCGCCGGGCGCTCGAGCTGGCCGGCCCTGACGACCATCTCGCGCGGGCCGGAGGCGCCGGGTTCCTCGGGCTCTCGGCGTGGGCGGCCGGCGACCTCGAGACCGCCGTCGAGACGTTCTCGGAGGCGGTGAGAAGCATGCACCTGGCCGGCAGCGTGGCCGACGCGCTCGGCGCCACCGTGCCGCTGGCGGGCATGTGGATGGCCCGTGGCCAGCCCGCGACGGCCCGCCGTCTCTACGAGCGCGCCCTGGCGCAGGCGCAAGAACGCTCCGGCCCGGTCCTGTCGACGACCGGCGACCTGCATGCGGGGCTCGCGGATGTGTTGCGAGAGCAGGGGGACCTGCACGCCGCCGAGCAGCACCTGCAGGCGAGCAAGGCGCTCGGTGAGCACGCGTCGCTGCTGGAGAACCGCCACCGGTGGTTCACCGCCATGGCCGGGATCCGCCGCGCTCGCGGCGACTTCGACGGAGCGGTCGAGATGCTCGATCAGGCCGAGGCGGTCTACCTGCCCGGCTTCTTCCCCGACGTCCATCCCATCCCCGCCGCCCGGGCCAGGGTCCGCATCGCCCAGGGCAACCTGGACGAAGCCTCAGACTGGGCCCGCGAGCACGGCGTGTCAGCGGGCGATGAGCCGTCGTACCTGACGGAGTTCAACCAGCTGACGCTCGTGCGCCTGCTGCTCGCCCAGGGCGCGATCCCGGACGCCGTCGCCGTGCTCGAGCGCCTGCGTTCGGCCGCCGAGGGCACCGGGCCGCAGCGTGGTCGAGATCACGATCCTCCGCGCGCTCGCCCACCAGGCCGCAGGCGAGCACGATCAGGCGCTGGCGGAGCTCAGCCGCGCACTCGCGGACGCGGTGCCGGCCGGCTACGTCCGCGTGTTCCTCGACGAGGGCCGCGCCGATGGAGCGGCTGCTGCGGGCGGCCGCGGGTCGCCCCGAGTGCGCCGAGCACGTCCGCGTCCTGCGAGGCGCGACCGGAGGAGGCAGCGTCCCGCGAGGGGCTTGAGCGCGCGCGAGCTGGAAGTGCTCCGGCTGCTGGCGACCGGCCTCAGCGGGCCCGAGATCTCGCAGCAGCTGTTCGTGTCGCTGAACACCTTGAGGACCCACACCAAGCACATCTTCAGCAAGCTCGACGTCAACACCCGGCAGGCGGCGGTCCGCCGCGCCACCGAGCTGGGCCTGCTGTAGATCACCACCCGAAATCACATCGCGTGGTGATGTGCGCTCACCACGTCGCTCCTTACGGTCCGGGACGTCCCTCGCCCCGCCAACGAAGGAGCCCCGCCATGACCATCACACCCTCCGGCCTCCTGCGCGCCGCCGGCCTCAGCGCCGCCGCCTCGGGCGTGCTGTTCGCCCTCGTGCAGCTCATCCACCCGCTCGAGACCGTCGCCAACGTCGACACCGGCGCGTGGGTCGGCACCCATTACCTGAGCATCCTCATGTGCGTGCTCGGGATGGTGGGCGTGACCGGCATCTATCTGCGCCAGGTCCGCGAGGCCGGCCTGCTGGGCCTCGCCGGCTACCTGATGCTCTGCAGCTTCTTCATGCTGACCGCCGGCTTCCAGTTCATCGAGGCGTTCGCGCTGCCCGAGATGGCCGACGACGCCCCGGCCCTCGTGACGAACTTCCTCGCCATCCCGCTCGAGAAGGACACCGGCGACCTGGGCGCCGTGGTCGCGATCTGGCCGATCACCGGCTTCCTGTACCTGGCCGGCGGCCTCACCTTCGCCATCTCGCTGTTCCGCGCCCGCATCCTCGCCCGCTGGGCCATCGTCGTCATGGCCGCGGCCACCACCGTCACCCCCCTCGCCGTCGCCGTCGTGCCGCACTCGGTGGCCCGGCTGTTCGCCTTCCCCATGGCGCTGGCCATGATCGGGCTCGGCCTCTCCCTGTGGCGTGAGCAGCGGTCGTCCGCGGCCACCGCTCCCGCGCCCGCCCTGAACCTCGCGGTCCGATGACCAGCCGGCGCCGGCGGCGCGGAGTCGCGCTCGCGGGGCTCCGGTCATGAGCGTCTCGTACGAGTTCCGGGTCGACGGCCATCTCGACTCGCACTGGTCGGCAGTGGCTCGGCGACGTCGAGCTCGTCCGGTGCGCCGACGGCACGTCGACCTTGCGTGGACCGATCGCCGACCAGTCACAGCTGCACGGCGTGCTCGCCGGGCTGCGTGACATCGGCGCGACGTTGCTGTCGGTCAGCGCGCTCGAGGCTCAGACCTCGACGGCACTGGCGACCGTGCCATGGCCGGTCCGCACCGAGCGCCTCGTCCTGCGCCCGGCACGCGCGGAGGACGCCGAACCGACGTGGCGATACCGCCGACTGGAGCCCGTCGCTCGCTGGCTCACCGAGCTCCCCCGCACCCCGGAGCTCTACCGCGACCGGTTCTCGGCGCCGGCCCGGCTGGCCACCACGATCATCGTCGAGTCGGAAGGCGAGCTGATCGGCGACCTCATGCTCCGGATCGAGGACCCGTGGGCCCAAGCGGAAGTGGCCGACCACGCGCGCGGCACCCAGGCCGAACTGGGCTGGGTCCTCGACCCGGCCCACACCGGTCACGGGTACGCCACCGAGGCCGCAGCCGCGCTGCTGCGGCTGTGCTTCGAGGAACTCCACCTGCGGCGGGTGGTTGCCGACTGCTTCGCTGCCAACGGGACCTCCTGGCGGCTGATGGAACGGCTCGGCATGCGCCGGGAGACGCACGCCCGACAAGAGTCGCTGCACCGCTCGGGGCGATGGCTGGACGTCTATCGCTACGCGCTCTTGTCCACGGAGTGGAGACAGATCCCGACCGGCCCCTCGCCACGCGACTGCTGACGTCCGTACGGCGTGGAGGGAGGGCGTTCCCCCCGCTGGTGTCTGGGCCGCGAGGCCGTGCCACGAGACGCTTCTGGGGCAAGCAGCACCCCACCCCAGCGAAAGGAACCACCCCATGCGCCTCGCCCTCGTCGCCGCCGCCGCCACGCTCGCCGGCCTCAGCTTCACCGCCACCGCCTCGGCCGACAACATCTCCGTCCCGGCCGCCAAGTCCAAGTGCCGCGCCTACGTCCAAGACGTCCTGAACCGCACCGACTACGTCGAGGCCAGCTGGAAGGCGACGCCCGCCTTCGCCGGGCACAACCACTACGTGCGCTGCGCCGTCTCCTACGACACCGCCGCCACCGCGACCAAGAAGTACTACGCCTGCAAGGAGACGCTCGACATCTACATGCTGGCCCACAGCGGCGACCGCACGCGCACCATCTTCATGCGCCACATCACCGACTCCTGCCACTCGAAGGTCCTGACCGGCCCGACGCCCGGCTGAGCCGTCACGATCCGCGCTACAGTCCGTCCGGCCGCCGGGTCGACGGCGATGATTCGGTCCCGTCGCGATCTGGTTGTGACGTGCGTCGTCTGGGCTCTGACACCCGCGTGGATATCGAGCAGCGCGTCCTGCAGGGACTTTCGGAGCCGGCCGCATTCGCGGCCGGCTCAACGGTCCCCATCGGGGTAGCGTCGAGCGGTCGATCGCGAGGAGGAGGCATGCGCATCTCGGTCACGACACTTCGACGGGTGGGCCTGATGGGACTGCTGTCGCTCGCGTTCGTCGCGGCGGCCGCCGCACCGGCCGTAGCGGCCGACGCGACGGTCCCGTCGATCGACTGGCAGGCCTGCGGCGGCGAGTACCCGACGGCGCAGTGCGCGAGTGTCGCGGTGCCGCTGGACTACGACGAGCCGTCCGGGGCGACGACGCCGCTGGCGCTCGCGCGGTTTCCGGCGACCGACGCTGAGCGCCGGATCGGCACCGTCTTCGTCAACCCCGGCGGGCCGGGAGGCTCAGGCGTGGGCATGGTCCTCAACGGCTTCGGCGAGTACCTCCACGAGAACCTCGGCGGGCGCTTCGATGTCGTCGGCTTCGATCCTCGCGGAATCGGCGCCTCCGATCCCTTGCACTGCTTCGACAGCGAGGACGATCTGGTCTCGTTCCTGCTGGCGACGCCAGTGTTCCCGTATGAGCGGACGCAGTACCTGCCGTTCTACGGCCATTACGCTTCGCTCGCCGGCAGGTGCCTGAGCCGCGGCGAGGTGATCGCCGCGCACATGAGTACGGCCGACGTTGCTCGCGACCTCGACCTCCTCCGGCAGGCGGTCGGGGACAGCCGCCTGACCTACCTCGGGTTCTCGTATGGCAGCTACCTCGGCACGACCTACGCCAACCTGTTCCCCGACAACATCCGCGCGCTGGTCATCGACGGCGTGTTGGACCCGAAGCTGTGGTCGTCGGGCTGGCAGATCCGCTCCGACCGGGTCGCGACACAGGAGGAGTTCGACGAGTTCTTGCGGCTCTGCCGTGAGGCCGGTACCGCGTGCGCGTTCGGCGCCGGCAGGCATACCGCCAGGCGCTGGGAGGCACTCGCCCGCTCGGTGGAGCGGACGCCGATCGATCTCGGCGACGGGTTCCTCTACACCTACGATTTGCTGATCGCGGACGCGACCGGTGCGATGTATGCGCCCGAGGTCTGGGGCGGGCCCGAGGGGTATGCGGTGTTCCTCGACATCGTCGCGGACGCCGCTCTGGGCGATCAGTCCGCCAAGCGCCTCGTCCGCACGGCGCGCGGCCAATTCCTGCGACAGCTCGAAGCACTCCGCGAGGCCGACTACGACAACGGATTCGACGGCTACTTCGGCAACCAGTGCGCCGATACCGAGTACCCCGGCAGCTTCCCGGGATTCCGGATCGTCGACGCCTATGCGCGGGCAGGATCGCGGTTCGGTCCCAACTGGTGGTGGTTCAACACCGGCTGCACCGACTGGCCGGTCGCGGAAGATCGCTACGTCGGCCCATGGGAAACCCGGACGTCGGCGCCCGTCCTCGTCGTCGGCAACTACTTCGACGGCGTCACCGCCTACACCGGGGCGCAGGCGGTCAACCAGCAGCTGGCAAACAGCCGGCTCTTGAGCTACGCAGGCTGGGGACATACGGCCTACGGACGCAACGACTGCACCAGCGCCCACGTCGACGCGTACCTCGTCGACGGGGCACTGCCGCGGGTGGGGACGGTGTGTCCAGCAAACCCGAATCCGTTCTTGTCGCTCCCGGCGGCCCGCGCCGCGCTGAGCGATCACGTCACAGGCGCGCCGCCCGACTGGCTCCTGCGACCCCAGCCTTGAACAGCCCTTCGCCGCCGCGGCTGAGCGGAGAGTCCTGGGCGTCATGATCCTCATGATCGGCCCTGCACATGACCAACCGACGGCTTGGACCGTGCACCGCGAGCCCGCCGACAGCCCGGACGCGACGGCGCTCTTGCGTGACTTCTTCGCCGAGCTGACCGTTCGCTACTTTCATCGCCCCACCACCGAGGACGAGATCGACGACACGCTGACCGAGTATCCGACCACGGGGCTCGCCGCGTTCTTCGTCCTGCGGCGCGACGGCGAGCCTGCCGGGTGCCTCGGGCTCCATCCGACCGGAGAGCTCACCCGCGTCTTCGTCGCCCCCCGGTTTCGGCGCTCGGGTGGAGCGCGGGCGTTGCTGGCCAGCGCCGAAACGTACGCTCGCGCGCACGGGCTCTCGCGCATCTTCCTCGACACCCGCACGGATCTCGTCGAGGCGCGCGCGTTCTACGTGTCATGTGGATTCACCGAAGTACCGCCGCCGACGGCCACACCCGGTCGCTTCCAGGATCATTGGTTCGAAAAGCGCATCGACCGTAAAGGCATGCGCGCCCGTTCTTGACCTTCGCGGGGAGACCGGCGGCATGGGAGGTGGGCCTTCTGTCGAGCTTCGAGTCGGGTTGCCTGCCAGAGCGGGAGGCGTCGCCCGAGCGGCCCGCTTAGGACGTTGCGATCGCCGACCGCTCGATGGGGAAGTCGAAGAACGTCTCCGGGAAGGGTTCCTCGCGCAGCGTGAAATGCCACCACTCCTCCTTGAGGCCCTTGAAGCCGGCGGCGATCATGGGTTTGCGGAGCAGGAGGCGGTTGGCTCGCTGCTTGCCCTTGACGCGCCCGTTGTACGTGTGTGACAGCGGGTCGAAGCAGTCGTAGCCCGTGCCCATGTCGATCGAGTTGTCGCGGAAGCGGACGCCGGCCTCAGCGGTGCAGTCGCGCAGCCGGTCGCCGCGCGCGTAGGTCTCCTGCCGCCGCGGCGGCGTGCGGACGAGCGTAAGGTCGACGGTGCTGCCGCGGCTGTGGCCCGACTGCTCCGCGATGTAGCCGTCCTGGAAGAGCCGCTCCTTGCGTACCCGTGGGTAGAACTCGGCCTTCATGCGGGTGTCGTCGAGGTCCTTGGCCCAGGCGACGAAGGCGTCGACGGACCGCTGCGGGCGGTAGCAGTCGTAGACCTTGAGCGTCAGGTCGGCGGCGGTCACCTGCTCCTGCACGCGCGCGAGCGCCTCGGCGGCCTGACGGCTGAGGATGCACGTGCTCTCGCGGTAGCCGGGCACGCGGCGGCCGAGGAAGTTGTGCGCCGTCCGGTAGCGCATCTCGACGACGATCGTCGGCGCGACATCGTGCAGGTCGACGAAAGCACCGGGCGGCGCCGTCCGGGTCGCAGGGGCTTGGCCCGCCGCGGGGGCCGAGGGCGCGAGCAGGACGAGCAGCGCGGCGGCGAACAGCAGGCGAAGTTGCGAGCGGGTCATGTGCCATTCGTACCCGCCGGCGCCCCATCACCTGCAGGTCCCGCACGCCGGCGACCGTGTCGGCGCGGCCGGCGGTCGCGGGGCGCAGCCAGCCACGACACGTCGAGCGCCCGCGCGAGCACAAGCCGCATCACGACGCATGTCGTCCGCCGCGCTCCCGGGTCACTTCGCGGACGGAGGCAGCGGTGACCGATGAGGTCGCTGCGGCGGCCCGGTCCTATCGAACGACGAATCGCACTCCAGGAGAACGACATGACCGCGACCTACACCTTTGACGTCTTTTCCAGCCTCGACGGCTACGGCGCCGCGCGCGCCGACTGGAGCGGCTACTGGGGCAAGCAAGGCCCCGAGTTGCTCGAGCACCGCCTCGCCCTCTACGGCGCGGAGCAGCGGATGATCTTCGGGGCCAACACGTATCGGGCGTTCGAGCGGATGCTGGCCGCAAGCACGGAGGATTCCGAAGTGCGCGACCCATGGGTCACGCGGATGTGGAACCTGCCGGCCACGGTGGTGTCGACGACGCTCAAAGACCCGCTCGACTGGCCGAACGCCACCGTCGCGAGCGGTGACGCCGTCGACGTCGTCGCCCGACTCAAGGCGGAGTCCGAGGTGCCGTTGCGCTCGCACGGCAGCCTGTCGATGAACCGGGCGCTGATGGCTGCCGGGCTGGTCGACCGCGTGCAGGTGACGCTCTTCCCGGTCATCACCGGTCAGACCGGTCTGGAGCCGATCTTTCAGGGCGCGGCCGACTTCGACCTGGAGCTGATCGAGAACCGCACGCTCGACAGTCACATCCAAGAGCTCGTCTACCGACCCACCCTCCATTGACCGGTACGGATTCGAAGCGTCCGGGGAAGTCATAGGTGGGCGTCACGAGTTCATCGGGACGTCGTCGCGCGCGAGGGACGTCGAGAGCTCGCGGTGGGCGTCGATCTGGAGCTGGCGTTCGGCGAGCTTCTCCTCGGCTTGCGCGAGCGCGTCGGCACCGGCGATGAACCGGAACGGCGGTTGCTGCTCCTCGGTGATGGTCAGGAGCGCCCGCGCGAGCTTGGCCGGGTCGCCGCCCTGCCGGCCGTTCATGCCCTCCCAGAACTCGCGTTGGGCGGTGTTGCGCTCGGCGTAGTCCTCGATCGACGCCGGGGCGTAGTTCGTCGACGCCTCGGTCAGCAGCTCGGTGCGGAAGAACCCCGGGTTGACGACCGTCGTGTGGATGCCGAACGGCGCAATCTCCGGGGCCAGCGATTCCATCCAGCCGTCGACGCCGAACTTCGACGCCGCGTAGGCGGTGCCGTACTCGAAGCCCGCGAACCCCGCCGAGGAAGAGATCGTCACCACATGCCCCGAGCGCTGCCGGCGCATGACGGGCAGGACTGCGCGCGTGACGTTCATCGGGCCGATCAGGCTCACAGTGATCTGGCGCTCCATCTGCTCGGGCGTGAGCTCCTCGAAGTAGCCCGCGTAGAAGCTGGCGGCGTTGTTGACCAGCACGTCGATGCCGCCGAAACGATCGACCGCCGCCTTGACCGCGGCCTCGGCGTCCCCGCGGCTGGTGACGTCCAGCTTGACGACGAGCAGGTCGTCGGCGTCGCCGAGGGCCGCGGCGACAGCGTCGGGATCGCGGCCGGTGGCGACGACATTGTGGCCCGCCGTCAGCGCGGCCTTGGCGATGTCGACGCCCATGCCGCGCCCCGCGCCGGTGATCAACCAGGTCTTGTTCTCAGCCATGACGACCAGCAAAGCGCCGATCGCGCACAGGTGAGAGTCCCGCTTGATCCAGGTACTGGCGGTACCTCCCACGGTCGATCCGGCTGATCTACCCTCGATCTCGTGGACACCCGCAGCGAGATCCGCGAGTTCCTGACCTCGCGCCGGGCGAGGATCACCCCGCGAGAGGCCGGCCTGCCCGTCTTCGGCGACACCCGCCGCGTCCCGGGCCTGCGCCGCGAAGAGGCCGCGATGCTCGCCGGCGTCAGCGTCGACTACTACACCAAGATGGAGCGCGGCAACCTCCGCGGCGTCTCCGAGGGTGTGCTCGAAGCGCTCGCCCGCGGCCTCCAGCTTGATGACGCCGAACGCGCGCACCTGCTCGACCTCGCCCGCGCCGCCGGGCCGACATCACGCCCTCGCCGCCGTCCCGCCGCCCAACGCGTGCGGCCGAGCGCGCAGCGCATCATCGACGCGATGACCGAAGCGCCGGCCCTGCTGCAAGACGGCCACCTGAACGTCCTCGCCGCCAACCGTCTCGGCCTCGCCCTCTACTCCGAGATGGACCTCGCGCCGCCCCGGCCGGCCAACCACGCCCGCTTCGTCTTCCTCGACTCGCGCGCCCAGCGCTTCTTCCTTGACTGGGAGCGCGCCGCCGACGACACCGTCGCGATCCTGCGCGCCGAGGCCGGCCGCGATCCACACGACCGCAACCTCTCCGACCTCGTCGGAGAGCTCGCGACACGCAGCGCTGACTTCCGCACGCGCTGGGCTGCACACAACGTCCGCGCCCACCAGACGGGCCCGAAGCGCTTCCACCATCCCGTTGTCGGCGACCTCACCCTGACGTTCGAGATGCTCGAGCTCACAGCCGACCCCGGGCTGCAGATCCTCGCTTACAGCGCCGAGCCCGGCTCCACTTCAGACGCCGCGCTCAAGCTCCTCGCAAGCTGGGCCGCCACCGTCGACCCTGCAACGGCACCGGCGTCGCACGAAGCCTGACACAGACCACCGCCGACGACCTCGAGCTCGAGGTGCCATAGCTGCGGCACGTCGAAGCCGGGCATCGCGGATGGGCTGTAGGTTCACGTGATGAGCAAGAAGATCGCGGTGACCGGCGGCAGCGGGAAGCTCGGCCGGGCGTGCATCGCCGCGTTGCTCGGGGATGGCTGGACGCCGTTCAACTTCGACCTCGTCCCGCCGCGCGAGCGCACGTGCACGTTCACGCGGCTGGACCTGACCGACTACGGGCAGGTCGTCGAGGCGCTGGCCGGGATCGACGAGCTGCACGATGGCGTCGATGCGGTGCTGCATCTGGCGGCGATCCCCGGCGCGACGCACGCCGGCAACGCGGAGACCTTCGTCAACAACCTTGCCGCGACCTTCCACGTCTTCCAGGCCGCCAAGCTGCTGCACATCCACAACCTCGTGTGGGCCTCCAGCGAGACGTTGCTCGGCTACCCGTTCAACCGGCCGCCCGCCTACGTGCCGCTGGATGAGGACGTGCCCAGGACCCCCGAGGTCGCCTACTCGCTCGTCAAGGACCTCGAAGAGGAGATGGCCGTCCAGTTCTGCCGCTGGGACCCGCAGCAGAAGATGATCGGTCTGCGCTTCTCCAACGTCATGGACGAGGCCGACTACGCCGAGTTCCCGTCCTTTGAGTCAGAGCCCGCGTCGCGCAAGTGGAACCTGTGGTCCTACATCGACGCCCGCGACGGCGCGCAGGCGGCGGTAAAGGCGCTCGCCTACGACCAGCCCGGCTTCGAGGCGTTCATCGTCGCGGCCGACGACACCGTCATGAGCGCGCCGTCGGCGGAGCTGATGGCGGAGTTCTTCCCGGACGTCGAGTTTCGTGCCGAGGTGCCGGGCACGGCCGCGCTGTGCTCGGTGGAGAAGGCGCAGCGGCTGCTGGGTTGGACGCCGCGCCACCATTGGCGAGACCACGCCGACGCCCCGTAGCCTGCAACCGGCCGGCGCGAAACACGACGGCTTTGTCAACCGGGATGCGCTGGAGATCAGATGTCGTCATCCGCGGGCTTCGCCCAGTCGAGGACGACCGGCAGCCCGTCGGGCTTCTTGCCCTTCTTGGCGGCGCGCACGCTGTCGTAGAAGTGCTCGGGCCCGATGAGGTCGACGATGCGGCTCTCCAGCAGGGCGTCGTGCACCGGCCCTTTGACCCGGCACATGCGCAACTCGACGCCGCGGGTGTGCACATCCACGACCAGGTCGCGGAGAGCATCGATACCGGTCAGGTCGATGTCGGAGATGGCGTCGCAGACGAGCACGAGCGCGCGGGCGTGCGGCTGCGCGTCGTCGAGGAGCCGCAGCACCGAATGGTGCAGATACTCGGCGTTGCCGAAGAACACGGGCGCCTCGAAGCGGACGATCAGAACACCCTCGCGCGTCTTCGCGTCGGGGTGGCGATCGATGTCGCGGTGGCGCTTCCCGCCGGGGACCTTCCCCAGCACCGCCACGCGCGGGCGCGAGAGGCGGTGAAGGACTGCGGCCAGCGTGACCAGGACGCCCACGAGGATGCCGTTGAGAATCCCGAACAGCAGCGTCCCGGCGAACGTGGCGAGCGCCGACAGGAGCTCGGGCTGCCGCGGCACCCAGCTATGGGGATGCCCCGGCGAGCGTTCGGCGGCACGCTGGAAGTGCCACAGCCGCCGGAACGCGGGCACGTCGATGAACGACAGCACCGCGGCGATCACGATCGCGGCGAGCGCGGGGTAGGGGAGATCGGCGAACAGCGGCGTCAGGACGAGCAGCGTCGCGAGGATCGCGACCTTGGTCGTGACCGCCGCAACGACCGTGCGGCCGCCGGCGCCGTCGGACAGCGCGGTCTGCGCGAAGCTCGCGTTCCCCGGATAGCCCTGGAACAGTCCCGCCGCGACGTTGGCGAAGCCGAGTCCGCGCAGCTCGTCGCGAGGGTCGATCGTGTAGCGGTGCCGCGCCGCGAACGTGCGCCCGATCGCGACGGTCTCGACAAAGGCGATCAGCGCGATCCCCGCCGCCGCGGGGACGAGCCGTTCGATGTCCTCGTAGGAGACTGCGGGGATCATCGGAGTCGGAAGTCCGCCCGGCACGTCGCCGACCACGTGGATGGTGTCCTCGAGCCCGAAGACCGCGACGAGCAGCGTCGCCCCGGCTACGACGAGCAGCTCGCGCGGCCAGAGCGGCCGCACGCGACGTAATGTCAACAGCGCCGCGAGCACTCCTATCCCGATCGCAAGCGAGTCGAGATCGATCTCGCCCACACGGCTGCCGAGCCCGCCGAGCGTCGTCTGGAACGTGCGTGTCGTGACCCCCGTCAGCCCGAGGAGGTTCGGGAGCTGCGCGGCGATGATGACCAGCGAGACGGCGGCGGTGAAGCCGACGAGCACGGGCCGCGACAAGAGGTCGGCGAGGAACCCGAGTCGCAGCGCCCACGCGAGCAGCAGGAACGCCGCCACCTCGAGCGCGAGGATGGCCGCGAGCCCGGTGGCGTGCGCGACGTCCCCGTGGGCCATCGGCGCGATCGCCGCGGCCGTGAGGATCGAGCTCGTCGAGGTGGGGCCGACCTGAGCCTGGCGGATCGAGCCCGCGATCCCGTATGCCAGCCCGGCGACCGCCGACGCGTAGAGGCCGACGATCGGCGGCAGGCCGGCGAGGCCGGCGTAAGCGAGGCCGCTTGGCACCGCGGCCGCCCAGACCGCAAGCCCAGCGCCCACATCGCGCCGCAGGTCTCTGCCGCGATAACCGCGCAGCGTCGAGAGCGGCGGCAACCACCGCTCCAACAGTCGGACGCGCGACGCTGTGCCCACCACCGGAGGCTATCCCCAGTCGCCGGCTTGAGCGCCGATGTTGCAGGCGGAGATCAGGCGGGGGCGTGTGCCGCCTCGGGCCCGTGCGCAATCCTCGGCAGCCAGCCGAGGCTGCTCGGCAGGTACCAGTTGCGGGCGCCGAGGAGCTTCATCGTGGCCGGGAGCAGGATGGCGCGGATGATCGTCGCGTCGATCAGGATCGCGGCGGCGAGGCCGACGCCGATCTGCTTGGCCATCTGATCCGAGCCGAGGGCGAAGGACCCGAACACGGCGACCATCACGAGCGCGGCGCTGGTCACGACGCCGGCGGTGGTCTTGATGCCGTGCGCGACGGCGTCGTCGTTGCTCATGCCGCGGTCCACGGACTCGCGGATCCGGCTGACGATGAGCACGTGGTAGTCCATCGAGAGGCCGAACAGGATCACGAACAGGAACAGCGGGATCACCGGGGCGACGCCTCCGACGGACTGGAAGTCGAGCAGCGACTGGCCGTGGCCGTCCTGGAAGACGAGCACCAGGACGCCGTACGCGCCGCCGACCGACAGCAGGTTCAGGACGATCGCCTTGATCGGGACCACGAGCGAGCGGAACGTGACCAGCAGCAGGATGAACGTAAGGCCGAGCACGAAGGCGAACACGAGCGGCAGGCGGGCAATCATCGCGGCCTTGAAGTCGTTCGTCGCCGCGGTCGTGCCGGTCACGGCGACCTCGCCGACCTTGCCGACGGTGGCCGGCACGACCTCCGAGCGCAGGGCTTCGACCCCGCCGTCCTTGGCCGCCAGCGCGACGACGGCGACGGTCTTGTCGGGGCTGATCTCGACGCGTGAGGGTTCAGACAGCCGGCCCGTGGCCAGTGCGCGGTCGTGCAAGTCGCGAATCGCGGCCTGGACCGGCGCGGCAGTGACGTCAGCGGCCTGGATCACGGTCATCGCCGGGGCGGGCCCGCCGGGGAACGCGGCCTGGAGGCGGTCGTAGGTTTGCATCACGGGCTGGCTGCGCGAGTAGCCGTCGAAGCCCGGGTCCTTGAATTGCAGGCCGAGCGCGGGCAGGCTGAGCGCGACGAGCGCGCCGGTGGCGAGGAGCGCGGACACGAGCGGGCGCTTGAGGACGCGGGTGAGGATGGCGTTCCAGACGCGTGATTCGCCGTTGGCGCGGTGGCGGCGCTTGGTGAGGTAGGGGACACGGCCCTTCTCGAGCCAGTTCTTCTCGGCCAGCAACGAGAGCATCGCGGGCAGGAAGGTCATCGAGCCGAGCATGGCGACGGCGACCACGAGCATGGTGCCGATGCCGAAGCCGATGAAGATCGGGTTGCCGGCGAACAGGAGCCCGGCCATCGCGGTCATCACGGTCACGCCCGAGATCAGCACCGCGCGGCCGGAGGTGGCGGCGGCGATCTCCACCGCGGCGGCCGCCGAGTGGCCGCGGTCGCGCTCCTCCAGCATCCGGCGCGAGTAGAACATCGCGTAGTCGACGCCGACGGCGAGACCGATGATCACCATCAACTGGGCCACGTCGGGCGGCAGCGCGTAGGCCTGGCTGACGGGACCGATCAGGCCGACCGCGGCGATCACGGCGGTCGCGCCGAGCACCAGCGGGACGCCGGCGGCGACGATCGCGCCGAATGCGACCAGCAAGATGATCAGCATCAGGACGAAGGAGAGCCGCTCGGCGTTCTTTCCGTCCTTGGCGTCCTGAGCTGCGATCGCCGTCGCGGCCGACGCCTCGCCGAACTGCTCCACGCGCACGTCCGGATGTGCCCGCTGAACGGCGGCCACGGCCGCGAGTGGCTGGGCGACGAGTTGCTCGGCGTGCTCGTCGGATCCGGGGATCGTGAAGCCCACGACGACCGACCGGCGGTCCTTGGACTGCGAGCGGGGCAGTGATGTCGGTGATGCCCTCGATCTGCTTCAGGCGGCTGCCGACGTCCCGCACTGCGGCCGTGATCTCGCGGGATGATCCTCCTCCAACGAGGACCTGCTCGCCGGCCTGCTCAGGAAAGCCCGCGGCCTCAAGGATCATCTCGGCGCGCTTGGATTCGCCGTTGCCGGACGCTGATTGATCGAGCGTGTTCTGGCCGACCTTGCCGCCGAGCACGGTGGCGAGGACGACGAAGGCGATCCAGCCGAGGATGGCGGTCTTGCGGTGCTGGGCGCTCCAGCGACCGGCGCGCGTCGCGAGATTCCGGGACTTCATCTAGACCTGGGCTCCTTCAGAGGGCGAGTGAGGATGATCGAACCCTCCCAGCGCGGAGCCCGTCGAACCCTGCGGGCAGCCAGGCGTCTAGTGGTGACACTGGTGACCGCCTCCCGGGAGCTAGCCGTACCCCCGCGGGCGCACTGGCGCTCGCCGGAAGCGTGAAGTAGCGTCTGGCGGGCATCGCTCCAACGACGTGGAAGGCTCGGGGTTATGCAGTCCCAAGGAAACGAGCACGTTCTCCGGGTGATCGTGGCCGACGACCACGCCCTGCTGCTGCAGGGGCATAAGAGCATGCTCGAGTCGCACGGCTTCGAGGTCGTCGCCCTGGCGGCTGACGCCGACCAGCTCGTGCGCGACGTCGACGCGCATCACCCGGACGTGGTCGTGACCGACATCCGCATGCCGCCGACGAATACCGACGACGGACTGCGCGCGGCCGTGTCGATCCGGCGAGCACACCCGGACATCGGCGTGCTCGTGCTCAGCCAGTACATCGAGGCGAACTACGCGCTCGAGCTGATCGGCGACGACGCCCGCGGTGTCGGGTACCTGCTCAAGGACCGGATCGTCGACTTTGACGAGGTCGCGACCGCGCTCCGGCGCGTCGCCGCCGGCGGTTCCGTGCTCGACCCCGAGGTGGTGCGGTGGCTGCTCGGGGGCGCCCGCGACGCGTCTCCGCTCGACGACCTGACCGCGCGCGAGCGCGAGGTGCTTGGACTGGTGGCCGAGGGCTACTCGAACCAAGGCGTGGGACGGCGGCTCGGCGTCAGCGAGCGCGCCGTGGCCAAACATGTGAGCTCGTTCCTGGCCAAGCTCGGCCTCCCGGCCGAGCCGGACGCGCACCGCCGTGTGCTGGCCGTGCTGGCCTACCTCCAGGACGAGCGCGCTCCGTCGAGGGACGTGGTCCGCTCGCCCACGCAGCCGACGCGAGCGCTGTCCCAGATGGCGGGCGGTGGAGCGACCGTGTGCCTGCTCGGCCTGGAGGCGTACAGCTACGACTGCTGGGCGGTCCTCGAGGCGGCCGGGGTGCGACTCCTGCGGGTGCGCGACGTCGACGGTGCGATCGGTGCCCTGAGCGATCCGGCGATCCAGGTCGTGATCGCGGATGCCGACCGCGGTGCGGCCCTGACGGCCGCGGTCCGCGCGCGGGAGGAAGTGGCGTCGACGCACATCGTTCTCTGCGCGCGGCTCAACTCGCCGGACGAGTTGCGTGCCGCGCTGGACGCCGGCGCCGACGACGTCATGCGCGTCCCGTTCGAGCCCGAAGTGCTGGCTGCGCGGGTCGCCGCCGGGCTGCGCGCCGCCCGCCTGCGCGAGAACGAGGCGCTGCTGCGCTCGCTGGTGGCCAACATCCCCGGCGCGGTCTACCGGTGCGCGTGCGACGAGCATTGGACGATGCAGTGGCTGAGCGATGAGATCGAGCAGATCACCGGCTATCCGGCCCGTGAGTTCATCGACAGCGCAGTCCGCACATTCGCCAGCGTGATCCATCCCGACGACCGCGAGCAGGTCGAGCGCTCGGTCATGGACGCGGTCGAGGCCGGCCGCCCGTTCACGCTCGAGTACCGCGTTCAGCGCCCCGACGGCAGCGCGCGCTGGGTCCTCGAGCGCGGCCAGGCGCAGGACGCCGGCGACGGCAGGCGCTGGCTCGACGGCGCGATCTTCGACATCACGGCACGCCGCGCCGCCGAGCAAGCGCTGCGCGAGCACGAGATCGTCGAGACCCGGTTGGCCGAGGTCCACGCCTCGCGCGCTCGTATCCTCGACGCCGCCGATCGCGCTCGACGCGAGATCGAGCGCAACCTGCACGACGGCGCCCAGCAGCGGTTCGTGTCGATCGCGCTGCAACTCCAGAGCTGGGCCGCCGGGCAACGAGAGCTCAGCGACGAGGCGCGCGACGAGCTTGCCGGCGTGCTGGCCGGCCTGCGAACCGGCCTCGCCGAACTGCGCGACCTCGCCCACGGCCTCCATCCCGCGATCCTGACCGACCGCGGACTCGCCGATGCGCTGACCAGCCTTGGCCATCGCGCGGCCGTCCCGGTCGATCTTCGTGTCGCGCTCGCGTCTGATCGCCTCCCGATCGCGATCGAGGCCGCCGCCTACTTCACGGTCTGCGAAGCACTCACCAACGTCGCCAAGTACGCCGGCGCGACCCACGCATGGGTCGACGTCCAGCGGCGCAACGGCCAACTGGATATCGAGGTCGGCGACGACGGCGTCGGCGGCGCAGACTTCCACGAAGGCTCCGGGCTCCAGGGGCTTCGCGACCGGATCGCAGCGGTCAACGGAACCCTTCACGTCCATAGCCCGCGAGCCGCCGGCACGGTCCTGCGGGCGAGGCTCCCCCTAGACGCACCTGCCCGCCCCGAACACAACGGCGAATCCACCGCCCGCCCCGCCAACGTCACGGCCTCCGCGTGAAACTCCGCGTTTCACCGAACGGACGCTGACGACTTCCCGATACACACCGACGCATGAAGGGTGACGCCATGGCATCTGTGCTCCACGTCGCGACGACCGGGTCCGATACGGCCGGCGGTTCCGAGGACGGTCCGTTCCGGACGATCAATCGAGCTGCCGCCGTGGCACAGCCGGGCGACACGGTCCTCGTGCACGCGGGCGAGTACCGCGAGTGGGTGATGCCGCGACGCGGCGGCCTGAGCGATCAGCGTCGCATCACCTACGAGGCGGCTGCCGGGGAGCACGTGGTCATCAAGGGCTCCGAGCGAGTCAGGGGTTGGGAGCCCGTCGGCGGCACGGTGTGGAAGGTCGTCGTCTCCGACTGCGCTCTTCGGCGACTTCAACCCGTTCGCCGAGACGATCGACGGCGACTGGATCGTGTACGCCGAGAGAGACTCGCCGAGAAAGCACCTGGGCGACGTGTACCTCAACGGGCGCGGCTTCTACGAGGTGCCGAGCCTGCCGGAGGTCTCGGATCCGCCGCTGCGCACGGAGGTTCTCGACGACTGGACCGGGACGACCGATCGGATTCGCGACCCCGAGCAGACGCTTCACGTCTGGTACGCCGAGGTGGGCGCCGACGAGACGACGATCTGGGCGAACTTCCAGGGCGCCGACCCCAACGACGAGCTCGTCGAGATCAACGTGCGCCGTTCGGTGTTCTATCCGACCGAGCATCACATCGACTTCATCACGGTGCGCGGCTTCGAGCTGGCACAGGCGGCATGTCCGTGGACGCCGCCGACTGCCGACCAGCCGGGCCTGATCGGCCCGAACTGGGCGAAGGGCTGGATCATCGAGGACAACGTCATCCACGACGCGAAGTGCTCGGCGGTGTCGCTCGGCAAGGAGGCTTCGACCGGCGACAACTACGCGACGCTGCGTCGCGACAAGCCCGGCTACCAGTATCAGCTCGAGTCGGTGTTCTCGGCCCGCCAGATCGGCTGGGACCGCGAGCACGTCGGCTCGCACATCGTCCGGCGCAACACGATCTACGACTGCGGCCAGAACGGCATCGTCGGGCACCTCGGCTGCGTGTTCTCCACGATCGAGGACAACCACATCTACAACATCGCCCTCAAGCGTGAGTTCTACGGCTACGAGATCGGCGGCATCAAGCTGCACGCAGCGATCGACGTCGTCATCCGCCACAACCGCATCCACGACTGCTCGCTGGGAACCTGGCTCGACTGGCAGACGCAGGGCACCCGCGTCTCACGCAACGTCTTCTACGGCAACAAGCGCGACCTGTTCGTCGAAGTGAGCCACGGGCCCTACCTCGTCGATCACAACGTGCTCGCGTCGCCTTCATCCCTGGAGGTGTTCAGCCAGGGCGGCGCCTACGTCAACAACCTCGTGTGCGGAACCGTGTCGATCGTCCCCGTCGTCGAGCGACCGACGCCCTACCACGTGCCGCACAGCACGCAGGTCGCCGGCTATGCCGCGATCCTCGCCGGCGACGACCGCCTCATCGGCAACATCTTCCTAGGCGGCGACGCGAGCCAGGCCTACGGCCCGACGGCACGGTTCGGCCAGGGTGTCGGCTACGGCACCGCCGGCTACGACGGCCACCCCGCCTCGCTGGCTGACTACCTCGTCCTGGTCGACGACCCGTCCCGCGGCGACCACGAGCGCTTCAAGAGCGCCAAGCAACCGGTTTACATCCACGACAACGTCTACGCGCTCGGCGCCGGCGCGTACGAAGCCGAGAACGGAGGGCTCGTCCTCGAGGGCGCCGACGTGAGCTTCGCCGTGGTCGACGAAGGTGACGAGGTCTACCTCGAGACGCGCCTGCCGGAGACGTTCGACCAGGCGACGGTCGGGCTCATCACCGGAAGCGATCTCGAGCGCGTCCGGTTCGTGGACGCGGACTTCGAGGAACCCGACGGAAGCCCGGCGCGGCTCGACACCGACCTGGTCGGGGTCTGTAAGACCGGCGATCGAGCCTACCCCGCCGGACCCATCGCCGCGCTCGCCTCCGGCTCCTCGCGCCTCCGCGTCTGGTGACACGCGCCGCGAGGTGTTCGGGATGTCAGCGGCCGAGATCGCACGGATCGACTGATCCGGGCCTCACGAGCGCGCCGGGATCCTGGGACGGGTGCTGAGCGCGCGTGCGCCGCCGTAGCCGACGAACACCAGCGCGAGCATCCCGACGGCGCCGAGCCCGGCGTCGCCCCAGTCCAGGCCCTCGTCGACCTGCACGCGGACGACTTGGAGGCGCTCGGGCGTCGGCCGAGAACCCGACGTCGTGGATCGGCGCGGCGGGCGCGGCCGGCGCGGTGGCCGCGAGCATGACGGTCGTCGCGGCGGCGGTGAGCAGACGGCGATGGTGGGTGTGACCGAGCATGGTGAGAGCTCCTCGAGTTGGGCCGGCCGCCCGATGCGTCCGGATTGCGACGAGACTCCCGCGGCGCGGCTTGGCAGCGGTAGGAACCGGTTGTAAGTCGGTAAACGCGCCGGTAGCGTCGGCAGCGAGGCGCGCCCATGCTGGACTTCCGAATCCTCGGTCCGCTGGACGTCCTCGACGACGATCGGACGATCGAACTTGGGGGCGCTCGTCAACGGGCGGTGCTCGCGATCCTCCTGCTGCACCGCGGCGAGACCGTCTCCGTCGATCGCATCGTCGACCAGATGTGGGGCGAGCGACCGCCCGCCACCGCGGTCAAGACGGTCCAGGTCTACGTCTCGCACCTGCGCCGGGCGCTGGTCGAGGACGTCGTCGTCGAGCTCGAGGGGCGGATACGCCCTCTCCGTCGACGCCGAGCGCATCGACGCGCTGCGCTTCGAGCGCCTCCTCGACGAGGGTCGCGCCGCGCTCTCCGCCGACGATCCGGCCCGCGCCGCCGAGCTCCTGCGCATCGGCGCTGGCGCTGTGGCGCGGGCCGGCGCTGAGCGATTTCGCCTACGAGCGGTTCGCGCAGGACAGCGCCGCGCGGCTCGAGGAGCTGCGTCTCGCCGCGGTCGAGGAGCGCATCGAGGCCGACCTCCGTCTCGGTCGTCACGTCGAGCTCGTGCCGGAGCTCGAGGGCCTCGTGCGCGAGCAGCCGGTGCGCGAGCGCCTGCGCGCGCAGCACATGCTCGCGCTCTACCGGTCGGGCCGGCAGGCCGACGCGCTGGAGAGCTTCCGCGACGCCCGGCGCGCGCTCATCGACGAGCTCGGGCTCGAGCCGGGAAGGGAGCTGCGCGAGCTCGAGCAGGCGATCCTCACGCAGGACGCCCGCGCTCGACGCCCCGCGCGCCCGCGGGCGCTCCGCGGCGCCGGCCGGCCGTCGCCGCGGGCTCGCGCTGATCGCGCGCCGGCGTCGCGCTGGCCGGGGCGACCGCCGCGGTGGCGATCGCGGTGAACGCGTTCGGGCGGCGACGCCGTCGTCGTGCGGCCCGACTCGGTCGCGGTCATCGACCCCGACAGCGGTCGGGTGGTCGCGGACGTGCCGGTCGGCGCCCGCCCGGAAGCGCTCGCGGGCGACGCGCGCTCGGTCTGGGTCGCCAACGTCGCGGACGGCACCGTGTCGCAGATCGACATCGCCGGCAAGCGACGCGTCGAAGCCATCGATCGCGCGGCGGACATCGGCGTCGAAGGGCTCGCCGTCGGCGGCGGCTCCGCCTGGATCGCCGACAGCGGCGCGGGCGGGCCGTGCGCCTGGATGCCGAGCGTCGGGACGGCGGCGGAGTCGGTGCCGTTTCGCCACGCTGAACATCGGCATCCACTCCGGCACGCCGAACGCGGCGGCGTTCGGCCACGGTTCCCTGTGGGTGGCGAGCGCTCGGCTCGCCGCGCGTCTTCAGGATCGACGCCGCGAGCAGGCGCGTGCGCGCGCGCGTCGACGTCGGCAACGACCCGACCGCCATCGCGGTCGGTGCCGGTGCCGTCTGGGTGACCGACAGCACCGACAACACGCTGCGACGGATCGTCGCCGCCGGCGACGGCGCGGTGACCGACACGATCCCGCTCGGCAACGGGCCCGCGGCCATCGCCGCGCAGCGAGGACGCGATCTGGGTCGCGAACAGCCGCGACGGCACGGTGACCCGAATCGATCCCGCCACGCGCGCGGTCAAGGCCGAGATCCCGGTCGGGCAGCGGCCCGTCCGGCATCGCGGTAGGCGCCGGCGCGGTGTGGGTGGCGAACAGCCTCTCGGGAACCGTCTCGCGAATCGATCCGCGCACGAACCGCGTCGCGAAGCCGATCGAGGTCGGAGGGACGCCGCGGTCGGTCGCGGTCGCCGGCGGGCGCGTGTGGGTCAGCGTCCAGGAGCCGCCTCGCCCGTCCGGCGCCCGGGCGCGGGCCGGCGGTGCTGCGCATGCTGATCGAGGAGGACACCCGGACGCAATGCCTGCCGGGCTCGTCGACGAGCGACTGCTGCGCGCGACCTGCGCGCGGCTCATGACCTACGAGCGCCGTGGCGGCGCCGGCGCGGAGCTCGTGCCGGAGCTGGCGGCGGCCGCGCCCGCGGTATCGAACGGCGGGCGCGTCGTACCGCTTCCAGATCCGCCCCGGGTATCGCTTCTCGCCGCCGTCCGGCCAGCCGGTCACCGCCGCCGCGTTCCAGCGCGCGATCGAGCGGACGCTGCATCCGCGCGCGAGCTCGTGGGGCGTCGCGATCATCGACGCCATCGTCGGCGCCGGCGGCGTACACGCGCCGGCCGCGCCGACACGGTCGCGGCGTGCCGGCGCGCGGAGACCGGCTCACGATTCGGCTTGACCCGCCCGGCCCCGACGCTGCCGGCGCGCCTGTCGACGTTCTACTTCTGCGCCGTCCCTCCGAACACGCCGATCCGGCCGCGCGGCCTCGAGCGCATCGCCGACGGCGGGGCCCTACTACGTCGCCGAGTCCGCACCGCGGCAGCCGTCTCGTGCTGCGGCGCAATCCCGGCTACGCCGGTCCGCGCCCGCAGCGCCTCGAGGCGATCGAGGTCACGTTCGGCACGGCGCAGGGGCGCGCGGTGCGCCGACGTCGAAGCCGGGCGCGCGGACTACGTCCCGAGAGTTCGTCGCAGGACGACCCAGGCTCGGCTGATCGCGCGCTACGGGCCCGGCAGCCGCGCCGCGGCCGCGGGCCGCCAGCAGTACTTCGCGGCACCGGTACCGGCCATCGATGCGCTGGTGTTCAACCCGCGCCGGCCGTTGTTCGCCAGGGCCGCGATGCGCCGGGCGGTCAACTACGCGATCGACCGTCGCGCGCTCGGCGCGAGCAGCCGTTCGGAGGGCGCGGAGGCCGGCCGACCGACCAGCACATCCCGCCGGGCTATCCCGGGTTCCGCGACGCGACGATCTACCCGCTCGGCGGGCCCGACCTGGCCACCGCGCGGCGCCTGGCGCGGCGGCGCCCGGCGGCGCGGCGTCCTGTACACGTGCAACGGACCCGGCTGCATCGCGCGGGCCGCGATCGTGCGCGCGAACCTGGCGGCGATCGGGATCGAGCTCGAGATCCGGCGATTCAGCATCACCGCGATGTACAGGCGGCTCTTGAACCCCGACGAGCCGTACGACCTGTCGCTCTTCACCTGGGGCGGCGAGGTCCCGGACCCGTCGGAGTTCATCGAAGACATGTTCGGCGACGGCCGCGAGCCACGAGATTCCTCGACCGCACGCGTCTGGGACAGCGGCTCCGCGCCGCGAGCCGGCTCGCCGGCGCCGAGCGGCTCGAGGCCTACGCCGCGCTCGACCGCGACATCGCGGCACACGGCGGCGCCGTTCGCGCCGTACATCAGCAGCTACACGCATGCGGACTTCTTCTCCGCCCGCATCGGCTGCCAGGTCGAGCATCCGCTCTACGGCATCGACCTCGCGGCGCTCTGCATCCGGAACTGATTGCCTCCGCGACACTGTTCCTTCGCCCCAGAGCGGGTGAGATGATCGCGCGATATGAGCGCCCAGAGCACGGCGAGCGAGTTCGACTCGGACCGTCAGCGGCACCTGCGGGCGTTCGCTGACCGGCTTGCGGTCGAGGCCGAGCGTCTCACGTGGCCGTTGGAGCGGCTTCACCGTCTTCGCGATGAGCGCTTGAGGGCGTTGCTGCGGACGGCGAAGGCGCGGTCGCCGTGGCACGCGAAGCGTCTCGCCGGCGTCGATGTCGACGCTGTCACGGGCGCGGACCTGGCGGCCATCCCGACGATGACGAAGACCGATGTGATGGAGCACTGGGACGAGATCGTCACCGACCGCCGGCTGACGCTCGAGCTGGCCGAGGCCCATCTCGAGCGCGTGGCGTCGGAGGGTCCGGCCTACCTGCTCGGCGAGTACCAGGTCGTCACGACCGGCGGCTCGAGCGGACGACGGGGTGTGTTCGTGTGGGACTTCGAGGGCTGGCTTGGCTTCGGGCTCGCGAGGGAACGGCCCACGTTCTGGCTGCGACGAAACGCCGGCGGCGATCACGAGGTCCGGCGGGCGTTCGTCGCCGCCGCGCACTCGACCCATCCCACCGCCATCCTCCCGCGCACCTTTGCCGGCTCGCCCCAGCTTGGCGTCGGCCGCTCGTTCCCTGCCACCCTGCCGCTGGCCGAGATCGTGGAAGGGCTGAATCGCTTCCAGCCAACCGATCTCTTCGCCTATCCCTCGATGATGCACCGCTTGGCGGGCGAGCTGCGGCGCGGACGGCTGAGCATTTCGCCCTGGGAGCTCAACTGCGGCGCCGAGCCGCTGCTCGCGGACGCCAGAGCGGAGATCGAAGCGGCGTTCGGCCGGCCCGTCATGAACCTCTATGCGGCCGCCGAGGTCGGCGTGATCGCGCGCTCGTACCCCGGGTCGGTCGGCCTGCACCTCAACGAGGACATCGCGGTCTATGAGCCGGTGGACGCCGACACCCGGCCCGTGGCTGCGGGCACCACCGCGGCCAAGCTCCTCGTCACCAACGTCATCAATCACTCGCTTCCGCTCATTCGCTACGAGCTCGCCGATGAATTGACCGTGCTGACCGAGCCCAACCCCGGCCCGTGGACCGGTCGCCGCATCGCAGACATCGAGGGAACGGTCGAGGGCACGTTCGTCTACGACGGCGAAGTCGAGATCCATCTGCACCTGTTCCGCTCGGCGCTCGGTCGTCGACGTCAGATGCTCGAGTACCAAGTACGCCAGACGCCCGCGGGCGCCGACATCGCGGTCCGGACATCGGCGCCGCTCGACACCGACGCCGCTCTCGCGAGAGCTGGTCACAGCGCTCACCGAGCTCGGTGTTGCTCACGCTCAGGTCAGCGTCACCGAAGTCGAAGACATCGAGCGCACCGGATCGACGGGAAAGCTTCGACGCTTCATTCCGCTCGCTCCCCAGCGAGATCGACGCGAGCGCGAAGTGCCCTGATGCCCTACGCGGCGACGGCTTCGAGGAGGTGCGGCCCGGCTTTCAGCGCGGTTGTGCTCGCCAGGCGGAGGCCGGCCCGATCGAGAAGCTGCGCGAACTCCGGTTCGGTGCGCTCGCGGCCGCCGGCATAGGCCAGCATGATCAGGTCGAGGAGGGCGGCCGAGAGCATCGGGGCACTTGGTGTCATGCGCTCTGGGAGGATCAGCTCGACGATCACCACCCGCGCGGCTTCGTCCATTGCGGCACGGCAGGTTCGCAGGATGTCGACGCACCGGTCGTCGTCCCAGTCGTGCAGGACGCTCTTGAGGACGTAGACGTCGCCACCGGCCGGCACCGACGAGAAGAAGTCGCCCTCGACGAGCTCGCAGCGATCGGCCACACCCTGTTCGGAGAGGTAGTCCTGTGCGAGTTTGAGCACTCCTGGCCGCTCCAGCAGGACGCCGGCGATCTCCGGACGGTGTCGTAGGACCTCCGCCACCAGGGTTCCCGTCCCACCTCCGACATCGACGAGGGTCCGCGCGCCGCGCAGAACGTCGGACGCGGCCAACTCACGAGCCACGGGCAGGGTTCGCGCCACCATGCGGGCCGCCGCGCTCGCCTCCGTCTCCGGATGCGACGCGTAGTACTCGAACAGCGGGGCGCCGTAGACGCTGTCGAATGCCGTCTCGCCGGTGCGGACAGTGTGCAGGAGCTCACCGAACGAGCGGTACATCTCCTCGCCGAAATTGATTGCGACGTCGCGCATGCGGCCGGGTGCGCCGACGCGCAGCGCCGCAGCCGCGTCGTTGGACGCGAAGCGCCCGTCCTCGAGCTCGCAGAAGACGCCGGCGGCGACGAGCGCACGAAGGACGCGCCGCAGCGGCGACGCACGCGCCCCTACCGCGCGAGCGATGGCCTCGGCAGCCAGCGGCTGCGGGCCGAGCACGTCGGCCACGCCCAGCTTCGCCGCGACGTACAACGCCTGCGAGAGCTGGTAGCCGCGGGCGATCTGCATCACGGTCTGCTCGGCGGGTTCCACTGGCCCTCCTATGCTCGGCCTGCTGCGGGGCCGGTTCAACGTCGCAAACGAAACGGAGCGCTAGACCGCGGCGTTGCGAGGCGGCTCGTGGTCGGTGTCGGGTTGCGGGTCGGGGACGTCCAGTTGGACGGCGGTCCACACCCGTCCGACGCGAAGCACGAGACCGGCATTGTCGAGTTTGCGCAGGCTTTGTCGCAGGTCGGTCTCGGACATCTCGACTTCGGCGAGCAGGTCCTTGGCCGAGCGGCCCTCGGGCGTCTTGGCCAGCGCTTGGTAGACGTCCCGTCGTTGCCGCGGCTGGATGTTCAGTGTGGCGGCGTCGGTTGCTGATGGCATGGCGCGTCCTTTCATGACACGTTCGATCGCTGGGTCGCGGACCCCGGATCCGCAGAAGACGTCGCGCGCTGAGGCTCAATAGAAGGACGGCTCTTCCGTCGCCCACGGGCGTGTTCGAGCCGCGCGTCGGCGGCCGCTGCCGTTCGTTCGAGCTCTCGCAGGCGCAGCGCGCTGGTCGGCTTGTCGGCGTAGACGCGCGCGCGATACAGGGCCAGTCGGTCGCGGTGGTAGCGCGCCTCGCGCGTCGAGCATTTCCAGGTTCTGGCCATCGACGCTCGCCGTGGTGTTCGGCGCATGAGGCTTCGTGGGGATCGCCGCGACCGTGGCCGGAGGGCCGGGCTGCGCCGCGCGACGGGCGGACTCGCGCCGCATCAGGCGCCGGACGCGCGGGAAGAGGGAGCTTCGCGACGGCATGGCTGGGCTTTCGGTTGGGGCGGAGGCATCGCGACGCGGTCGCCGCCTCACGACGCGGCCGGCGCCGAGTCAAACGCGGGCGGCGCCGAGCTCGGTTCGGTGAGGAGGGCGAGCAGGTCACCGACGCGCTGGCGGCGTGCGACCGGGTCGGGCAGCGTGAGGTTCGAGTTGATCGTGTAGCGGTTGCGACGCCCGTGGCGTTCGCGCGAGATGTAGCCGGCGTCGGCCAGGTCTCCGACGATGCGATGCACTGCTCGCTCCGTGACGCCCACCCGCTCGCCGATCTCGCGCAGGCGGATGCCCGGGTCCTGCGCGATGCACAGCAGCACGCGTGCGTGGCTCGTCAGGAACGTCCAGCTCGTCGGGGAAGAGGAGAGGCACCAACAATAGACTAGCAATTCTAGAAATCCATGTCATGCTTTGGCATCGTTCGCGAGACCGGGTGGCGTCGCATCCGCTTCGACCAATAGCGTGTCCGCTCGATGGCCACGTGTCGCATCACTTGCATCGACGGCGGGACGATCGACGTCGGTGGAGATCTCGACGTCAGTGCTCGAGGAGCTCCACAAGGTGTCGACCCGCCGAGAACACACCTTCGCAGTCCTCACCGACGTCGACGGAACGCCGATCGCGGTACGCCCGGACGCCGTGCTCCATGTCCGGCCGCACGAAACGGTGAGCGAGCCGCCGAACGTGCTCGCGGCCACCGCTCAGACCGGTAGCGACTGGCCGAGGGCTTGCTCGGTGAGCTGCCACAGGCGCGCGGCCGTCGCCTGGTCTTTGGCGGAGTCGTAGACCTCGAGCAGCTCCGGTCGACCGCGAAACTGACCGAAGCGGGCGGGGCCGACGAAGGCACCGCTGGGCGTGCTGTGGTCGAGCGCCCGCAGGACGGAGAGCGCGCCCGCGGCGGCCGACTGGAGCAGCACCGTGGAGGCCACTGTGCTCACACGGGCGAGCCGACCGCGACCCGCCTGCTCGAGTTGCCGAGCGAAGAGGTTGGTCGCGCTGGCGCCCGGGTGTGCGGCGACGACGCTGACCGGCGAATCGGCACGGGCGCAGCGGCGGTGCAGCTCCTGGGCGAACAGCAGGTTGGCCTGCTTGCTGTTGCGGTAGACCTGCCGGCCGTCATACGGCGCCGGGTTCAGCAGTTGCTCGCGAGTCGTGTGCGGCGACAGTCGCCCACCGCGCGCCTCGGTGCTCGACACCAGCACCACGCGCGAGGCGCTCGCCTGCAACAGCCGCCAGAGTCCGCCGATCAGCGCGACGTGACCAAGGTGGTTCGTCGCCATCTGCCGTTCAAAGCCCTGCGCAGAGAGCATCAACGGCCCACCCATCACGCCGGCATTGCAGACCACGGCGGCGAGGCGGTCATAGCGACCCAGCAACGTGTCGACGCACCCTGCGACCTGGTCGAGGTCCGACAGATCACACGCGACGACGCTCGTCGACCCCGGGCCCGCCACGCTCGCCGCCGCCTCCTCGCCCCGGGCCGGGTCGCGCACCGCCATGACGACGTGAGCGCCGCGTCGAACCAGCTGACGGGTCGCTTCCAGCCCGATGCCGCTGTTGGCGCCCGTGACAACCACCGTGCGCCCGGTCTGTTCCGCGAGCAGCCGCGGACTCCAGCTCATGCGCGGAGCGTACGCACACCGCGACGCTCAGCAGCGCGTGGCATGGGCGCCACGGGATCAGTCGAGCGCGCCGGCGGGGAGCACGAAGCGAGACGGAAGCCGAGGCTGCGGACCCGCCGCTGGTGTGAAGACGCGATCCGTGGAGGCCGTGTCGGGTCGATGTCTCCTCCACGGCCTCGGGTTTCCCGCCGTGGGCGAGGATCCACGTCATGACCGCCTCGGAGTCAGCACCTGCGGCCACGACCGCGGCCCGCTCGATCACGGTGCCGCCGGCGGGATGAGCTCGAGCCAGGCGAGTGAGCAGAGACCGAATCGCGTCGTCGTCCACGCTCCCCACGGTAGTCCGTATCGGGGCATCGGATTGTGTCCGACCCGCGATGGGAGTAGCGTGGACAGTCGAGCTGACCCCGCGGGCAGGACTTCAGCCCCGAGCCCGAGAGCCGCCGAAGCGCGTTCGTGCCGAGGCGCGGAGCTCGGGGACAATGATCGAGACCCGCGGGGCCGGCCCTGATTCGCCCGTCGGGTCTCATTCCCTCTTCCTCTCGCGCGACGCCTCACCCACCAGAGGGCTGGGAGGTCCTGAGAGTGCACAGACGGCTCAGTCGACTGTCGCGCAAGCGTGGGAACGGCCGGCGATCAAGCCCGGAGCGCCGGACGCCGGTTGGGAGCATCGAGTGGAGACGCTCGAGGCGCGGATGGAGCATCTCGAGACCGTGCTCGAAGGGCTACAGGATGCCCTCTATCGCCAGGCGGTCCTCGAAGACGAGCACGTCGAGGAGTTGCGCAGGCGAACCGCGCCCGAGCAGCTGGCGCGTGACCTCAGCCAGCACGCTCGCAGGCGCGGGCTGTGATTCGGCGGACGCGACGCCGTCACGACGTGCGCTCGTTCCCGACGCGACCGCACCAGCGATCCACTAGGCGGTATCGCGTAAGGATCGCGCCATCGCTCGCGCGACCTGCTCGCGCGAGCGTGCGACGACCGCATCGCCGATGGCTTCGCGCCAGCGATTGTCGTCCACGACGTCGGGCTCGAGCCCGAGATCGGTGAGCACGGCCATGTGGTCGAGGTGGCCGGCGATCTGCTCGGCCCGGCGGCGAGCGGCAACGTGCTGGGCGCGATGCAGCGGTGTGCGTCCCTCTTGCGGCCGAGAGGCTCAACAGGTCCGCTGCCACCAGCGGGACCGCGCGCCGCGCGCACTTCTCCCACGGCGCATCGGCGGCGGACTCCACGACGACCTGGCGCACGACGCGCCAGCCGGCGTGATGGGATTCACAGCGCGCAACCAGGAAGCGCGCGAGCGCCTCCGCCAGGAGCTGCGCGTCGGGCTCGAAGCCATACGAGTCGAGGTGGCGCAGCGCCTCGCCGACGCGGCGACCGCCATCGACGGCTCGCGCCAGCTCTCGCGGCGTGGGCCGAGGCCGCCGCTGAATACCGGTCGACGTCAACCGCCCTCGCAGATACTTCGCGTCACGATCGCCATGCTTGCCCTTCGTCGAAGTCTGCATGCGGGCGCGTCGGATGGCTCAGCGCGTCTCACCTCGAGTCTAGTCGCCCTCACGAGCCGGAAGCTCGGGTCGCGCTCGGCGAAGCGCTCGAACGACCCGGCGGCTGCGGCGCGGCGCTGCTTACGCCCGTTGCCGATCGAACCGTGATCGCGATCGGAAGGCTGGCAATGGCGATGCGCCAACTCCCGCGTTCGCGCTCAAGTTCAACGCGGCTGCATGCCGATGGTCGCGGAAGGAAACCGACAGCGCACAGCGCAGTGGGAGCGGCATGAACGATCGCGACCGGATCAACAAGTTACATGCGTTGCGCGATCGCCTCGAGCGCCGACCGGAATCGCCTGAGCGCGATTGGATGCTGGGTGAGGTCCGCAGACGTGCGGTGGACATCGAGAGCGGCGTGCGGCCGGCACCCATGCGCCCGCTCGTCCCAGAGGCCGAGATCCGCTCGCCGGAGCCGCCCTGCGTCACCCCGAACACGGACTCGCTGCCCGATTCGAATGGCACGCGACCGAGACCACGCCGCACGCCGCCAAGGACGCAACCGGTGCGACCGCGTGGTGATGACTCGGTGCGGAGGCGCTCAAGCCTCGCCGGCGCAATCGCAGACACGTCCGCGGCCTCGGCACCGCGAACGCCGTCGCTGCCGGAGGGCCTGCGGCTCTGTCTCGACGACGATGTCACGGTCTCCGGCGATACCGACGACAGCCCGCCGCCGGCTCCGTGGGCGCACGGCCTACGCGGCTAGCTGAACTCGAACCGTCGCGCAGGATCGCCGTGCCCGGGCCGAGGTGCCTGCGCAACGTTCGCGCCCTTCGCGCGGAACGGAAGTCAGTCCGTGGCGACGCCCGCTGCGAGCAGCCGTGTGTGAAGCGCCTGCGTGGCCGGATCCGGCGCGGTCCCGAGCTCATCGCGCAGGGTGCGGCGCAGGTGCTCGTAGGTGACGAGCGCCTCCGCGAGGTTCCCGCGGGCCTCCAGGGCGCTGATCAGAAAGCGCCAGCCGCTTTCGCGATACGGGGCGAGCCTGATCAGAGCGCGTCCGGAGCGCTCAGCGGCCGCCGCTTCAGCGCCGCCGAGCCCGAGTCCCGTCGCGGCGACGCACTCGTGTGCGCGCACGCAGATCTCCTCGACGTCGGCGCGGACGGTCGCGATCCAGTCCGCGTGCTCCCCGGGGAGAAATCCGCGCGTCGCGGTATGCAGCGCGACCCGAGCCGGCCCCCAGGCGTCGGTCCACGTGCCATTCGCGATCGCGCACTCGGCTCGGTGCAGCGCCGCGCGGGCCGCCTCGAGGTCGACGAACGCGTCTGGCGGTAGCAGCAGGCGGGGCGCGGAGCGTCCCTGCAGCACGTCCGGGCCGAGTGCTCGCCGCAGACGGGAGATGACCGCGCTCAGCGATGCCTGTGCCGCGGCCGGAGGGTGGTCCGGCCACAGGACATCGGCCAGCTCGTCGCGTGCGACGTCGCGCTCGCGGTTGAGAACCAGATAGACGAACACGATCCGGCCCTGACGGCCGGGGAGCCTGTCGTCGCAACGCCGACCGTCGAGCACGACGGCGAGGCGCCCGCAGACCTGTACGCGAACCGTCTGCAAGATCAGTGCAAGCTAGCCGCAATCGTCGTCGTGGACAATCACCGAAATCCATTCCAGCTCGGGAGGTCGGGCGATGTCAAAGGTCATCAACTGCGAGTGCGGCGAGACCATTCGTGCCGAGGACCAGGATGGGCTGGTTGCGCTTGTGGAGACTCACGTGGAGCGCGATCACCCCGAGCTGGTCGGCAAGCTCTCGCGCGACGACATCGTCGCCATGGCCGAAGAGACTTGACCGTCCTTGGTGTAGTCGCTGGCGAAGGCGGCGCCGGTGTGGACGTTGGCGTCGCTGAAGTCGGCCGCGGCCGCGGTGAGCGCCTGGTCGGTGTTCGCGCCGGCGTCGAGGAAGGTGAAGCGGTTCTTGGGTTGGGGGAAGACCTCGTCGAATGCCTGCTGGGCGATCGTGATCGAGCCGAGCATCTGCTCGATCTCGGGCGGGTCGTAGATGCCGCGCACGACGACGGCGAGCTTGTCGCCCGATGCGCTCTGGATCGAGAGGCGATCGCCGACCGTGATGTCATGGTCGTCGGCGTAGGTCTGCGTCACGAGGGCGCCGCCGCTACCGAGCTTGACCGACCGCCGCGTCTGAGCCCTCGGTCCACTCGAAGTTGTAGAAGCTGGCGATGGTCGCCGGGTCGACGCCGGTGACGTCCTGCTCGTCGCCGTTCACGAGCGCCGCGTCGACGCGGACGTGGGAGGAGGTGTCGACGCCGGGCACGCGCGCGAGAGCGTCGCCCTCGGCGGCCTCGAACGGCATGCCGTCGATCCCGTCGACGATGTAGGCGGCCTGGACCTGGTCGGTCACGGCGGACTCGACCGTGGTGCGGAGTCCGGCACCGAGCACCGCGACGACGGTGACCAGGGTGAGTCCGATCATCAGCGCGGCGGCGGTCGAGGCGGTGCGGCCGGGATTGCGCATGGAGTTCGCGCTGGCCAGGTCGCCGGCGATTCCGCCGCCGCGGCGGGCCGGGAGGCCCACGAGCCGGGTCAGCGGCTTGACCATGTGTGGGGCGGCCAGGGCCACGCCCACAAACAGCGCCAGGACGCCGAGGCCGAGCAGCAGCATGACCGCCGTCGTGCCCAGCCCGCCGGCGAAGATGCCGACGCAGATGGCGGCCACGGAAGCGGCGATCACGACGACGGCCGTTTTCAGCGAGTGGGCGGCAAACCGCGAAGCTGGGAGCGTCGAGCCCTCGCGAACCGCGGCGATCGGCGGCACGCGGGTGGCGCGCAGCGCGGGCAGGATGCTCGCCAGCAGCGTGATCACGGTGCCGAGCGCAAGCGACACGAGGACCGTCCGCAGCGCGAACACCATCCCCGCCTCCGGGAGCTCGCCGCCGAGTGCGGTCAGCAGCTTGGCGAGCCCGAAGCCGGCGAACAGGCCGATCACCGAGGCCAGCAGCCCGATCGCCAGGCCCTCGATCACGACCGAGCGCATGATCTGCTTGCGCGAGGCCCCGAGCGTCCGCAGCGTCGCGAACTCGCGCGTGCGCTGGGCGACGGTGATCGACAGCGTGTTGAAGATCACGAACGCGCCGACGAACAGCGCGATCGCGCCGAAGCCCAGCAGGAAGTAGCGGATGGCGTTGACGATGACGTTGGTCTCACTCGCGTCGGCCGCGGCCTGCTGCTCGGAGTCCTTGACCTCCAGGCTCGCGGGGACCAGCGGCTGGACCGCGCGGATCAGCTCGTCCGGCGACGTGCCCTCTTTGGCGGCGATCGAGATTCCGTCGAAGCGGCCCTCCTTGTCGAGAAGCGTCTGGGCGGTCGGGAGGTCCCAGATCGCGATCGTGGCGCCGCCGAGCGAGTCGACCCCGCCGAAGCTGGCGATCCCGGTCACCTCGTACTCGGCGCTTGGTCCCGAGCGTCGACACGGCGATCGTGTCGCCGACGCTGAAGTTCTCCGCGGCGGCCGTGTCGGCATCGATCGCGACCTGCTGCGGCCCTTCCGGCCACTGGCCCGTCGTGAGCTTGAGCGGGCTGAACTGCGGCTGGGACGCGTCATTGCCGAGTCCGAACTGGGGCGCGCCTTCGGTGCCGACGGCCTTGCCGTCGCGGCCGAAGATCTCCGCCTGGTTGGACTCGTTCGGCGCGATCGTGCCGCCGGCCGCCTCGACCTCGGGCAACGCCCGCACCTGCGCGAGCAGCGCCTCGGGCACCGTCGCGGCCCCGCTCGTCGAGCCCTTGACGATCTGCTTGCCGGCGATCACCGCGTCGGTCTGCGCGTACGACGACGTGAAGATGCCGTCAAACGCCTTCTGGATCGTGTCGGTCAGGACGAACGTCCCGCTCACCATCGTGACGCCGATCACGACGGCCAATGCCGTCAGCAAGGCACGCACCTTGCGACCGAGAAGTCCCTTCAGGGCGACGGCGGTCATCGCTGGGTCACCGCCTCCAGCGCTTCGAGGATCTCGTGCGCGCTCGAGCGGCCGAGATCGCGGACGATCTGACCGTCGGCCAGGAACAACACGCGGTCAGCGATCGCCGCAGCGTGCGCGTCGTGCGTGACCATCACCGTCGTCTGGCCCAGCGAGTCGACCGAGTCGCGCAGCAGCGCAAGGATCTCACCGCCCGTCTTCGAATCCAGGTTGCCGGTCGGCTCGTCGGCGAACATCACGCTCGGCCGCGACACGAGCGCCCGCGCGACCGCCACGCGCTGCTGCTGGCCCCCCGACAGCTCCGCCGGGCGGTGCGTGAGGCGGTCACCGAGCCCGACCTTCTCGATCAGCTCAGCCAGCCACGCCTTGTCCGGCGTGGCGCCGGCGAGCCTGAGCGGGAGCACGATGTTCTCGGCCGCCGTGAGCATCGGCAGCAGGTTGAAGAACTGGAAGATGAAGCCGATGTGGTCGCGCCGCAGCTTGGTCAGCTCCGTGTCATCGAGCGCCGTGACCTCCACGCCGGCCACCGACACCGCGCCCGACGTCGGCCTGTCCAGCCCGGCGAGGATGTGCATGAGCGTCGACTTGCCCGAGCCCGACGGGCCCATCACGGCGGTCAGCCGTCCCTGGGCGACGTCGACCGACACGCCCCGGAGGGCATCGACCGCGGTGTCGCCCTCGCCGTAGCGGCGCACGATCTCGGTGCCCTTCACGACCACACCGCGCGGCCCGCCGTTGACCTCTGGCTCCGGAACTCCATCGGGGCGCTCGTGGATATCCATCTCGCGGTCCTCCGTCGACGGGAGCGGTATGCGGACTCCGAGGGCCGTCTAGCGCGGTAGACGCGCCGGGCCTGGCCGCCGGCAACGCTCCGAGGTCTTTCCAAGCCGACACTAGTCAGGTTCTCGCCGGCCTACAACCCGCAGCTCGACCTCGCCGCCCTGGCCGGCACGGCCGGGTCAAGATCCGGATGAGCGACGCCGACGCGTCGGATCATCCGCTTGCAGTGCGATCGCTGAGCGTGGGAGGATCGTCCGGTCGATCGACGAGAGGAGACTGTCGTGTTCGTCCGCGTGGTTCGGTTCACCGATGTGACGGCGGAGCGGGTGGAGTCGCTCGTGGGCAGGATCGACGAGACCGGCCCGCCGCCCGGGGTGTCGATCAAGAAGCTGCAGCTGGTCTTTGACGAAGCGCAGGGCACGGCCGTCGTCCTGCAGTACTTCGACAACGAGGAGGACTTGCGGGCCGGGGCCGACGCGTTCGCCGCGATGGACCCGTCAGAGACACCCGGTAGCCGCGTCTCGGTGGACACGGGTGAACTGAAGGTCGAGCGCGAGCCCTGAACCGCGGCGGACCTGGCAGCTCGCAGGTCCGGCAGCGCGACGGAGGTAGGCCCGGTGTTCGGGTCGGTGTCACGATGGCCGTGTGCGCGTCGGCCTCGCTCTGCCGGTCGAGCCTGAGCTCAACGAGCCGAGCGTGCTCGGCGCGCTGGTGCGCGCCGCCGAGGGGCTCGGGTTCGCCTCGCTGTGGGTGAGCGACCACCTGCTGCTTCCGCCCGGTGACTTCATCTCGCACGGTCATCAGCCCGATCCGCTCGCGATGCTCGGCTGGCTCGCGTCGGCGACCGAGCAGGTCGGGATCGGCACCAGCGTGCTCGTGCTGCCCTACCGCGACCCGATCGTCGTGGCCAAGGCCGTCGGGACGGCCGACTGGCTCTCGGGCGGGCGGGTCACGCTCGGCGTCGGCGCCGGCTGGCTGGAACCCGAGTTCGAGGCGCTGGGCGTCCCGTTCGCCGAGCGCGGCACCCGGACGGACGCCGCGCTGCGCGCGCTCCGCGCCTGTTGGGCCGAGGCGGACGGCATGCGCGCGCGGCCCGCCGGCGCGCGCGGCCACGCGATCCCGCTGCTGGTCGGCGGCAACTCGCCGGCCGCGATGCGCCGCGCCGCCGCGCTGGGTGACGGCTGGCAGCCGCTCAACCTCGCGCCGGACGAGCTGCGCCCCGCCGCCGAGCGCTACCGCGCCGCCGCGCCCGGCGGTCGCGTCAGCGCGCGGCTGTTCCCGCCGGGGATCCGCCGCGACCGCCCGCCGCTCACCGGCCCCGCGGCCGCCGTGCGCGCCGACCTCGAGGCATACGCGGAGGCCGGCGCGGAGGAGGTCGTCGTGTCGTTGGAGTCCGACGGCGGCCCCGCTGCGGTCCTCGGCCGCTGGGCGGACTTCGCGGCGCGCGCCGGCCTGGCCTGAGCGACTGAGTTCGAAGCCGGCCGGGCCGTCGATGCTCAGGCAGATCGGGGCGCGCTGAGTTCGGCGAGCCGCGCTGCGCTCTCGGGGTTCATCGGCAGGAAGGTCTCGATCGCGAGGTTCGCGGCCGTCACGTCGAGCGGGGCTCCGAGGGTGGCGATGACCGTGAACAGCTCGACCTCGCCGAGCGGGGTCTCGAGCCTGAGCGAGACCACCGGCTGGGTGGCGAGGCCCGCCGGCGGCTCGCCGGGGAGGTAGGACTCAACCTCTTCGATCGAGCTTGGCGAGGGCGGGATCGGCGTCCTCGCGGCTCCTGCGCTTGAGCCGGTGAATCAGCGGCGCGTTGCATGCGGCGGTCATCGACGAGATCCGCGGCAGGCCGCCCGGGTGAACGCCCAGGCGGAGCATGTTGATCGGAGGCTCGAGGAGCTCGGGGTCGACGCCGTCCCAGAGAAGCGACGCGGCTCGATTGGACTCGATCAGGTTCCAGAGCCCGTCGACGATCAGCGCCGGGTTCGGCTCGTGCGCCTCGAGCAGCCGCTCGAGCGACGCCCGCAGCGGCTGCATCACCTCCCCGTCGTAGGGCAGCTCGAGATAGGGAGGCGCAAAGCCGCCCGCGAGCAGCAGTCGATTGCGCTCGCTGATCGGCAGATCGAGCTGCTGGGCCAGGTGGACGAGGAGCTGGCGACTCGGGCTGGATCGGCCGGTCTCGACGAAGCTCAGGTGCTTGGTCGAGACGTTCGCGTCCAGAGACAGCTCGAGCTGGCTGAGGCCGCGTCGCGTGCGCCAGAAGCGGATCAGCTCACCCGCGGTCTCGGGCTCCTGCTCGGTCTGGACGACCACCCGATTGAAGTTAGCGGCGTGGAATGCCGGCCGGCGTTACACGAGAGGTAATCGACGCGCGGCCCTTCCTCCGGGACCGTTGAAGGCCAAGCAACCAGACGATCAACGGAGGACCGATGACCGACGCACAGGCTTTCGTCGAAATCTCATCCCGGAGCGCGGCCGAGTTGGCGAAGAAGTACGTCGCGCTCTGGAACGAGCCGGATGCCGACCGGCGCCGGCGGATCATCGCCGAGCTCTGGACGGAGGACGGGAGGCACATCCTCCAGCCGCCGCAGGAGATCCGCGCGATCGCGGCCCGACCCGGGCTCGCCTTGACGGCGATCCTCGAGGCACGGGGATACGAGGAGATCGAGTCGCGTGCGGCGAGCGTGTACGAGCACTGGGTCGGCTCCGAGGGGCTCAGCTTCCGCCGGCACGACGACGCCGAACGACTCGGCGACGTCGTCAAGTTCCACTGGGAGGCGGTCGGTAAGGACGGCGAGGTGGTCGCAGTCGGGCTTGACTTCCTTGTCCTCGCCGCGGACGGCCGGATCGAGCGCGACTACACGTTCGTCGTCGCTTAGGCGGGATCGGCGCCGCTTCCTCGGGCGATGCGCCTCGGAAGCTCCGCCCGCGAGCGAATGTCGAGCTCCTCCTATCGCTTGTGGTGGACTTGCTGGAGGCCGTAGACGGGCGTCTCGATGCCCTCCAGGCGCGCCTTGAGCTGGAGCGCGAGGAAGCTCGAGTAGTGGCGCGACTGGTGCAGGTTGCCGCCGTGGAACCAGAGGCCCTCCTGCTGGGTGGGCTTCCACATGTTGCGCTGCTCGCCCTCCCAGGGCCCAGGGTCCTTGGCGGTGTCCGAGCCGAGGCCCCAGACCTTGCCGACCTTGTCGGCGGTCTGCTGGTCGACGAGCTCTGCGACCCATCCGTTCATCGAGTTGTAGCCCGTGGCGTAGACGACGACGTCGGCTCCGAGCTCGGTGCCGTCGGCGAGGATCACTGCGTCCTCGGTGAGGCGGTCGACCTGGCCGGAGGCGAGCTTGATGTCGCCGCTCGCGATCAGCTCGGAGGCGCCGACGTCGATGTAGTAGCCCGAGCCGCGGCGCAGGTACTTCATGAACAGGCCGGAGCCGTCCTCGCCCCAGTCGAGCTGGAAGCCGGCGGCCTCCAGGCGCTCGTAGAAGTCCTTGTCGCGCTCGCGCATCTGGTCGTAGAGCGGGATCTGGAACTCGTGCAGGATCCGGTACGGGAGCGAGGCGAAGATCATGTCCGCCTTCTCCGTCGTGACGCCGTTGGCGAGCGCCTGCTCGGAGTACAGGGCGCCCAAGCCGATGTCCATCAGCGTCTGCGAGCGCACGATGTGCGTCGAGCTGCGCTGGACCATCGTCACGTCGACGCCGTTCTCCCACAGCGCCGCGCAGATGTCGTGCGCGGAGTTGTTGGAGCCGATGACGACGACCCGCTTGCCCGGTAGCCGTCGGGGCCGGGGTGGGCGGAGGAGTGGTGCTGTTCGCCCTTGAAGACGTCCTGCCCCGGAAGGGTGGGGAGGTTGGGCTTGCTCGACATGCCGGTGGCGAAGACGAGCTGCTTGGGCCGCAGCGTGATCGGCTGCCCGTCGCGCTCGACCTCGACCGTCCACTCCTGCTTCTCGTCGTCGTAGGACGCGGACTTCGCCTCCGTGGAGGTCCAGTAGTTGAGCTCCATCACCCGCGTGTACATCTCCAGCCAGTCGCCGATCTTGTCCTTCGGCGAGAAGACCGGCCAGTTCTCGGGGAACTTGATGTACGGCATGTGGTCGTACCAGACCGGGTCGTGCAGGCACAGCGACTTGTAGCGGCTGCGCCACTGATCGCCGGGCCGCGGGTGCTTGTCGACGATGATCGTCGGCACGCCGAGCTGGCGCAGGCGCGCGCCGAGACCGATGCCACCCTGGCCGCCGCCGATGACGACGACGTAGGGCTGGCGGGAGTACCCCAGCTCTTCGGCCTCGCGCTCGCGCTCCTCCAGCCAGGACACGCGCTCGCGCTCGGCACCGTGCTCGACGCCGTGCGGGCGGCTGGCCCCCTTGTTCTCCTCGTGGCCCTTGAGCTCGTCGAGGACGGTGAGCAGCGTCCACGCCTTGCCGTCGCGCAGGCGCACGAGGCCGCTGCCGCGCCCGACCTCGGTCTCGAACGCGATCCATGCCTCGGTGACGCCGTCGGCCTCGCTCGCCGGCTCGGTGGTGCGGAAGCCGCTCGCGCCGACGCGCGCGGCGGTCTCGTTCACGAGGTCCGCGACGCCCTCCGGTCCCTCGACGGTCTTGAGGTTCCAGGTGAACGCGACGAGGTCGCGCCAGTAGCTGTCGGCCTGGAAGAGCGCGCCGGCGGCTTCGCCGTCCGCCTCCGCGAGGGCCTGCTCGAACGACGACAGCCAGGTCTCGGCCTGCTCCTGGGCTGCGGACTGCGGGGTGGCGGTGATGTCGGTCATCTCTCTCCTCACGTCCGTCGATGGGACGCGACAGCTCGTCCTCGGATGCGCGGAGCAGCGTAGTCGCTGCGTCGCCGGCCGGCGGGCGCCTGAAGGAGATCGATCCCCATCCCCGCGAACAGCTCGATGAGGTCGAACGCCATCCGCAGGTGGAACTTGACGTCGGGCGCGGTCGGGTCGCGGCCGAGGACCTCGGTGAGGCGCTTGAGGCGGTACCGCAGCGTGTTCTTGTGGATGAAGCACGCCTTCGCGGTGTCGGCGACATTGCCGTCGGCCGCGACGAACGCGCGCAGCGTGGCCAGGAGATCGGAGCGCCCGCCCTCGTAGACGAGCAGCGGGCCGAGTTGCTCGTTGACCACGGCACGGACCTGCGAGACGTCGGGCGCGTCGAGCAGGAAACGCAGCGGACCGAGCCGCTGCGGCGTGGAGCACGCCGTGGCCCTCGGCCGGCGCCAGCCGTGTGCACGCGACCGCCTGGCGGTACGCGGTCCCGAGGTCGTCACAGACGTCGCTGACGCCGATCGCGAGGGTGACGTCGTGGCGGTCGGCGGCGGCCGTGACCGCCCGGACGACCGGCTCCGCGTCGCCGGCCGCCAGCACGACGTGCTCCCCGCGCAGGCAGACGAGCGAGGCGTCGCGGTGCACGAGGCTGCGTCCGGTCGCGCGGCGCACGAGCACGAGAAGGTCGTCGGCGACGAGGTCCGCGCAGCGCACGGCGAGGATCCGGCGCCCGCGAGCGAGGTCGACGCCGTGCCGGCGGGCGCGCGCGATCAGCGAGGGGGCGAGCGGCGTGCCGGCGTCCAGCAACTCGCTCAGGAGGTCTCCTTGGAGCTGCCATTCGACCTGCTGCGACGCGCGCTCCTTGACCAGCTCCAGGGCGAGCACGGTGGCGGCATGCTCGAGCGCCTTCGACTGCAACGGGGTGAGCGCGTCGAGGCCGCACACCTCGACGTGGCCGAGGTCCTCGACGGGGAGCCGGATCGTGCTCGGGGCGCCGTCGGGCACCTCGCCGGCGGCCGAGTAGCGTGCGCGGAACGGGGGCGAGATGTCCTGCTCGAGCACGATCTCGGTGTCGAGCAGCCGCGCGAGCTCGGTGCTGATGTGCGCGCGGCCCGCGCCCGTGAGGGCCGCTTCGGTGAGCGTGCGGTGGATGGCGAATGAGCGCTCGAGCAGGCGGTTCTGTTCGGCCAGCGCCTCGTAGAGCCGGCCGTTCTCGATCGCGATCGCGCCTTGAGCGGCGAGCGCCGACACGAGCGCCACCTCGATCGACTGGAATTCGAGCGGTCGCCGGCTGCCGACGTAGAGCGCGCCGACGACCTTCTCGCCGGTGAGCATCGGACAGCACAGCATCGAGCCGATGCCTTCGCCGACGATCGCGTCGCTGACCCGGGTGGGGGTCGGCGGGCGGTCGCGCGCGTAGTCGGGCACCACCACCGGGCGGCGGGTCGCGACCACCGTGCCGCCCACGCCGTCGCCGAGCGTGAGCCGCATGGCCATGAAGGGCTCGGTGCGGGCGCCGACCGCGACGCGCATGTCGAGCGTCTGCTCGGACTCGTTGACGAGCCCCATCCACGCGAGGTCGGTTCCGAGCAACTCGCGCGAGCGCTGGACGATCAGCTGCAGGGTCGCGTCCACGTCGGCTTCGGCGGCTTGGATCTGCATGCCGATCTGGACGAGCGCCTCGTAGGCGGCGGTCCGTCGCGCCTGGACCTCGACCTTCTCCACGAGCAGCGCGAGGTGGGCGGCGAACACGGGCATCAGCGCGCGCGCCGCGCCGGGCCGGACGCCGCCGCTGCGCAGGTCGGCGACGAGCGCGCCGCGGATCCGTCCCGCAGGATCGACGATGGGCTCGACGCGGTGGAGCAAGGAACTGCGCGGGCGCCGCCCGTGGGCGGCCTCCACCCACTCGTGCGCGAGCTCGGAGGCCTTCGATCCGCTGATCCCGTGGGTCGAGATCACGTCGATCTCGCCTCCGGCCGACGGCTCCCACGCGACCGCGCAGTAGTCGGCCCGCAGCACGACCCGCGCGGCCTCGAGCGCGGACGTGGTGAGCGCGACCTGGTCTTCGGACGAACGCACCAACTCCACGCCCTGAATTCGTACTCCTCACACGAGACGCTCCGCAACCCGGTGGGTTAGAACTTCTCGCAAGCCCGTCGAGAGGAGAGACGATGACAGCGGCAGCCCACGCGGCGCCGGGGGTGGTCGGGGCGGAGCGCACGGGCGCGCGTCCCTACACGGTGGACATCGACATCGGTGGCACGCTCACGGACGGCCTGTTCTCGGACGGCACGAGCGTCACGCCGGTCAAGGTCGACACCACGCCGCACGACTTCACGGTGTGCTTCTTCGAGTGCCTGAAGGAGGGCGCGCGGCAACTCGGGTTCGCCGATCTCACGACGTTGCTGGCGCATGTGGCGGTGATCCGCTGGTCGGCGACGATCGCCACCAACATCATCGCCGAGCGCAAGGGCCCGCGGATCGGGCTGCTCGTGAGCGAGGGGACCGGCGAGGAGCTCTACGGCGACGGGCGCAGCCCGGCGGTCGAGCGGGTGGTCGCGCCGCAGAACATCGTCGCGCTGCGAGACGGCGCCTCCGACACCGAGACGCTGACCGCGATCCGCGGCCTGCTGGAGGACGGCGTCCGCCGGATCGCCGTGAGCCTGGGCGGCGGCTTCGAGGACGACAGCGCCGAGCAGGCCGTGCGCCGGCTGGTCGACGAGAACTTCCCGGACCACTACCTCGGCGCGGTTCCGCTGGTGCTCGGCTCGGAGATCTGCCGCCATCCCGACGACCAGACGCGCACGCACATGGCGCTGGTCAACGCGTACGTGCACACGCCGCTGGCCGTCGCCCTGTTCAAGGCCGAGGATCAGTTGCTCGAGCAGCACAACTACCGGCGGCCGGTGTACATCGCGCACGTCAACGGCGGCGTCGCGCGCGTGGCCAAGACCAAGGCGGTCGACACCGCGGAGTCCAGCCCGTACTTCGGCCTGAACGCCTGCGCCTGGTGGGCGCGCCAGTACGGACACGCCAAGGTGCTCGCGCTCGACGTCGGCGGCACGACGGCCAAGCTCGGCGTCATCCAGGACGGCAAGCCGCTCACGATCCCGCACGGCGACCTGCTCGGCGTGCCGCTCAAGACGCCGTGGACGCTGCTGCGCTCGGAGCCGGTGGGCGGTGGTTCGATCGCCCGCGCCGCCGACGGCGCGGTCAAGCTCGGCCCGGAGAGCCAAGGCGCGTTCCCGGGGCCGGCCGGCTACGACCTCGGCGGGCGCGAGGCGACGCTGACCGACGCCTTCCTCGTCGCCGGCATGCTCAACCCCGAGCGGTTCCTCGGTGGCCGCCGCGCGCTGCGCGTCGACCTCGCCGAGGAGGCGCTGACCCGCAGCGTCGCCGAGCCGCTCGGCATCGACGCGGCCGAGGCGGCCGAGCGCGTGATCGATACCGCCGCCGACATGGTGACCGCGGTCGCGCGCGAGACGCTGGCGCTCGCCGAGCCGGGCGACTTCGAGCTCTACTGCTTCGGCGGCAACGGCGCCAACTTCGCGGCGCGCGTCGCGCAGCGCCTCGGGCTCGACCGCGCGCACGTGTTCGCGCTCGGCCCGGTGCTGAGCGCGTTCGGTTCCAGCGTCGCCGAGATCTGCCACGTCTACGAGGAGTGGCCGGCACCCGGCGCCGACCCGCAGGAGATCGTCGAGCGCGGCAAGGCGCACGTGCGGCGCGACCTCGAAGGTGAGCGGCTGTCGGTCGACGACGCGCGCTTCGAGGTCGAGATCACCGATCGCGTCACCGTTCGCGGCTACTCGCCGGTCCCCACCTACGCGCCGCAACCGCGCGCGGAGACGGGCGCCACCGCCGAAGGCGACGTGCTCGTCTGGGAGGACCTCGCCCCCGGTGCCTCGGCGAGCGGGCCCGCGCGCCTGGAGTCCGAGACCAACAGCTGCTCGATCCCGGCCGGCTGGGCCGTGCGGATCGACGGCCACGACAACGCGATCCTGTACCGGGAGGGGAAGTGATGGCGCGCATCCGCGTCACGGAGTACCTCGACCTCGAGCTCGACGACGAGCGCTGGCACTGCCGCGTGTGCGGTCACGATCTCGGCTCGGCGCGCGAGAACTACAAGCACAGCTGCCAGGTCAACCAGCGCGACCCGCGCGAGGTTCACCAGCCGCTGATCGACGCCGAGTACTCGTTCGCGCCGGACCCGGACTGGGTGCGGATCGTCGAGTTCCACTGTCCGGGCTGCTTCACCCAGGTGGAGACCGAGTACCTGCCGCCCGGGCACCCGGTCACGCACGACATCGAGATCGACCTCGACCGGCTGCGCGAGCGCCTGGACGCGGGCGAGCTGGAGATCCGCGGCGAGCGGCTCGCGGTCAAGGAGGCGTGATGAACACGATCGACATCGACGTCGGCGGGACGTTCACCGACATGGTGCTCACGCTCGACGGCGAGACGAGCTACCGCAAGGTGCCGACGACGCCGTATGACCTGAGCGTCGGCTTCATGCAGGTCGTGGAGGAGGCGGCCACCGAGGCGGGCCTGTCGCTCGAGGACCTCGCGGGCCGCGTCGAGACGGTTCGCTACTCGACCACCGTGGCGATGAACCGCCTGCTCGAGCGCAGCGGGCCGCGCGTCGCGCTGATCACGACCGAGGGCCACGAGGACGCGACGCTGATCGGCAAGGGCGCGCAGTGGATCGACGGCACGCGCATCGACGAGCGGCGCGCGCTCCCGCACCAGCACAAGCCGCGCCCGGTCGTGCCGCGCGAGCTGATCGTCGGCATCAAGGAGCGCGTCGACGCGCGCGGCCAGGTGGTCCGCCCGCTCGACGAGGAGCATGTCCGCGAGCAGGTCCGCCGTCTCGTGGATCGCGGCGCGCGGGCGTTCGTGGTCTCGCTGCTGTGGTCGTTCGTCAACCCCGCGCACGAGCGCGCGGTCAAGCGGATCATCCGCGAGGAGTACCGCGACTATCACGTCGGCTACCTGCCGGTGATCCTGTCCAGCGAGGTGGTCTCGCGCCTCGGCGAGTACGGCCGCTCGAACACGGCGATCCTCGACGCCTACCTCCAGCGCTCGATGCAGATCGAGCTGAGCGGTACCTGGGACAAGCTGCGCGAGCGCGGCTACCGCGGCCCGTTCTTCATGATCCACAACACGGGCGGCTGCGCCGACCTGTTCAAGACGACCGCGTCGAGAACCTACAACGGTGGGCCGATCGCGGGTCTGATCGGCGCGCGTGACATCGCCCGCCAGCTCGGCGCGCACAACGTCGTCACCGCCGACGTCGGCGGCACGTCGTTCGACATCGGCCTGGTCGTCGGGGACTCGCGTGCGCAACTACGAGTTCAACCCGATCATCGACCAGTGGATGGTCTCGACCACGATGCTGCAGTCGCTGTCGATCGGCGCCGGCGGCGGCTCGATCGCGTGGATCAACCGCGCGCTGGGCGACCGGCTCGAGGTCGGCCCGCAGAGCGCCGGCTCCTACCCGGGCCCGGTGGCCTACCAGCTCGGCGGGACCGAGCCGACGGTCACCGACGCCAACCTCGTGCTCGGCTACCTCAGCCCGGACCAGTTCTTCGCGGGGCGCATGGCGCTGGACCGCGACGCCGCCGAGGAGGCGATCCGCGAGCGGATCGCCGAGCCGCTCGGGCTGTCGGTCGTCGAGGCGGCCGCGCTGATCCGGCGCATCATCGACGACAAGATGGCGTCGGCGATCCGCAAGGAGGTGACGCTGCGCGGCTACCGGCCGTCGGAGTTCACGCTGTTCGCCTTCGGCGGCGGCGGTCCGACCCACGTCGCCGGCTACATGGGGGAGATCCCGCGCGCGGTGATGTTCCCGTTCTCGCCGGTGTTCTGCGCCTACGGCTCGTCGATCATGGACGTCGTCCATTTGTACGAGCGCTCGCAGCGGATGATGCTGCTGGCGCCGCTCACGGGCGCGCCGGCGGTCGATCGCGAGGCCTTCAACGCGATGGTGCGCGAGCTGATGGACGAGGCGCGGCGCGAGGTCGAGTCCGAGGGCCTGAGCTGGGAGGACGCGACCGTCAGCCTCGAGCTCGACATGCTCTACGGCGGCCAGATCCACTCCAAGCGGGCGTCCTCGCCGCTGCTCTTCCTCGAGTCCGAGGACGACGCGCGCGCGGTCTACGAGCGCTTCGAGCAGGAGTTCAGCGAGGCGTTCAGCCCGCTCGCGGTCAACGTGCCGGGCGGCGTCTACATCGACACGTTCGTGCTGCGGGTCGCGATCCCGGGGCAGAAGCTCGAGCTGCCCGAGCTGGAGCTGACGAGCGAGCAGGCGGTGCCCGTGGGCACGCGCCAGGCGTGGTTCGGCGAGTGGGTGGACACGCCGCTGTACGAGCTCGAGTCGCTCAAGCCCGGGCACGCGTTCGCCGGCCCGGCGATCGTGCAGGCGGCCTACACGACCGCGGTCATCCCACCGGGCCGGCGGTTCTCGATCGAGTCACACGGGCTCGGGATCCTGGAGGGCTGAGCGATGGCCATCCCCACCGCAGACCAGAAGCTGGACATGATCCGGCTCGCCGAGCCCACCGACGACGAGCTGCGTGCCGTCGACACGCTGGCGCCCGGCGACTACGAGATCGGCTTCCAGCGCACCAACGACATCCTCGACGAGGCGCTCGAGGTCTTCCAGCGCTCGTCGCGCTCCTCGATGGGCATCGCCGGCGACGTGATGATCGCGCTGTTCAGCGCCAACGGCGACCTGGTCAACGCGGCTGCCGGCACGTACCTGCACGCGATCATCCAGCCGATCCTGATCAAGTACATCCTCGAGCACTACAGCGAGAACCCGGGGATCGAGGACGGCGACATCTGGTTCGCCAACGACGCGCTGTACGGCGGCATCCACAATCCCGACCAGGTGATCGTGCTGCCGATCTTCCACGACGGCAAGCTGATCGCGTGGGCGGGCGCGGCCAACCACACGACCGAGACGGGCGCCGTCGAGCCGGGCGGGATGCCGGTGTCGGCCACCACGCGCTTCCACGAGGGGCTGAACCTGCCGCCGATCAAGATCGGCGCCAACCACCAGCTGCGCGAGGACATGCTCGAGCTGTTCAACGCGTTCGGCATCCGCGCGCCGCAGATGATCACCACCGACCTGAAGGCGCGCGCGACGGCGGCCGACCGGGTCCGCACGCGGATCCTCGAGGTGTGCGGCCGCGAGGGGCCCGACTTCGTCGTCGGCGTCCTGCGGCGCATGCTGCAGGTGGCGGAGGACGGGGCGCGCAAGCGGATCGCCTCGTGGCTGGACGGCAAGTACCGCTGCGTGAACTTCGCCGATGCGCTCGGCACCGAGCACGGGCTCGTGCGCAACGCCTCGCTCACGCTGGTCAAGGCGGGTGACGAGATCACCTTGGACTTCACCGGCACCTCGCCGGAGAACCTCTCGCCCTACCACGCGCACGTGCAGGCGGTGGTCGGCCACGTGGCCAACTACGTCTACTCCTACGTGTTCTACGACCTGCCGATCTCGAGCGCCACGTTCGCGCCGTTCACGTTCGTGATCCCGAAGGGAACGGTGCTCAACCCCGACGACCGGGCGGCGACGTCGTGCAGCGTCATGGTCTGCACGGGCGTCATGAGCGCGTGTGCCAACACCTTCGCGAAGATGATGTTCGCCTCCCAGGAGCACGACCGCGTGGCGGCGAGCGGCGTCGAATGCCGGCAACGCGGTGGTGATCGCCGGCCAGACGCAGTGGGGGCTGCCGTTCGCGGACATGGTCGCCTACTCGATCAACACCGAGGGCATGGGCGGGCGTCCGGACTCGGCGGGCATGAACGCGTTCGGGTTCCCGTGGTGTCCGTTCGGCCGCGCGCCCGACGTCGAGCTGATGGAGAACGAGTTCCCGATCCTGATCCCGCTCTCGCAGCACTGGATGGACTCGGCCGGGGCGGGCAAGCACCGCGGCGGCGTCGGCACCGTGCAGCCGTGGGTCGCCCACCAGGCGCCGATGGTCCTGCTCATGTGCATCGCCGACAACTCGAAGCTGCAGACGCCGCAGCCGCTGTTCGGGGGCTACGCGCCGTGCACGGTGCCGGGGATCGGCATCCGCGCGCCCGGCCTGATGGAGGCCCTGAAGGCCGGCGACCCGATCGACCTCGACTTCCGCACGATCATCGAGCAGCGCTCGATCGGCGGGCAGTGGGAGGTCGAGTTCATGGGCCGCTCGATCCGCCCCTACGACGAGGGCGACGTGATGGCCTTCTGCTTCAGCGCCGGCGGCGCGGGCTACGGCGATCCGCTCGAGGCCGACCCGGAGGAGGTCGCGCGCGATTTCGCCGGCGGCCTGATCAGCGCGTGGACGATGCGCGAGATCTACAAGGTGGCCTACGACGAGGTCGAGGAGGTCGTGCTGGCCGAGGAGACCGAGCGGCTGCGGTCCGACGAGCGCGCTGCGCGGGCGGCGCGCGACAGCGACTGGGCGGCGTTCGAGGCCGCAGTGGTCGCAGCTGTCGCCGCCCGAGGACCTGCTCGTGTGGTTCGGCTCCTGGCCCGAGGGCGTCGCGACCGCGCCGGTCATGCGGATGTGACCGCGCTCGCGACACTCGAGGCCGCACTCGCCGGCCGGCCCGTCGACCGCCCGCTGCGGGCGCCGCTGTTCGCGGCGCTCGCGGCGGAGGTCGAGGAGCTCGACGAGCGCGCGTTCCTGGCCGACCCCGGACGGCGCGCGCGCATCTACGCGGACCTGGCGCGCTCGCTGCGCGTCGACGTGCTGGTGGTGGACTCGGGGAGCGGCTGGGATCGCGACGCCGCCGGCCACGCGCTGATCACCGACCTGCTGCAGCGCGTCCGCGCGGTGGTCGACGCGCCGCTCGGCGTGACCCTGACCGGACCCGCGACGCGCGGCGATGCGCAGCCGGTGCTGGCCGCCGCGCGGGCTGCCGCCGAGGCCGGCGCGAGCGTGATCTTCGTGCGCGAGGACGTGGCGACGCCGCCCGACGGCTACGCCCGGCTGGCGGCGCCGCTGTGGGGCTCGCTGAAGTTCTTCCGCGCCGTCGGGGTGTTGAAGGTGCAGGGAGACGGCTGGGCGGAGGTGGTCGCCAAGCGCGGGCCGTTCCTGCCCTGTGTGACCACCGCGCTCGACGTTCCGCACGCGCTCGCCGTCGCGCCGGGCGCGGCCGCGCCGCCGACGAGCGCGGCGCTGATCACGCACACCGAGGACCTCGCGGGCCACGTGCCGGTACGCGAACTGCAGGCGGCCGTCGCCCGCCTCGGGCCATGACCCGTATGACGACCGGCGCGGCCGCACTGGCGCGCGCGATCGCGGCGCGCGAGCTGTCCGCGCAGGCCGCGGTGCAGTCTCACCTGGACCGGATCGAGGAGGTCAACGGCGCGCTCAACGCGGTGACGGTGACGCTCGCCGACGAGGCGCTCGCCACGGCGGCGGCGGCGGACGCGTGGCTCGCGCGGGGCGAACCGGTGCCGCCGTTGCTCGGCGTCCCGTTCACGGTCAAGGAGAACATCGACGTCGCGGGGACGGTCACGACGCTCGGTCTGCGCGGCGGTGCGGTGGTGGAGCGCGACGCGCCGCACATCGCCCACCTGCGCGGCGCGGGCGCGATCCCGATCGCGCGGACGAACCTCCCGGACCTCGCGCTGCGCTGGCACACGGACAACGCGCGCCACGGCGCGACGGTCAACCCGTTCGACGCGTCGCTGAGCCCCGGCGGGAGCAGCGGCGGCGACGCGGTCGCGCTCGCGAGCGGCATGGCCGCGTTCGCGGTCGGCAGTGACTACGGCGGATCGCTGCGGGTGCCGGCGGCGCTGGCCGGCGTCTACGCGCTGCGCCCGACGCCGGGGCGCCTCGCCCAGGCGTTCGGCGTCCCGCCGCTGATGAGCCGCCAGCTGATGGCGAGCGATGGGCCGCTCGCGCGGCGTGCCGAGGATCTCGCGCCGCTGCTGGCGGCGATGGCGCAGCCCGACCCGCGTGACCCGCGGTTCACCCCGGCCGCCGTCGGTGAGACGGCGAGCGGCCCGGTCGCGCTCGTGCTCGCCGACGACGGGACACGTCGCGCCGCGAACGCGCTGACTGCGGCCGGGTACGAGGTCGTCGAGGCCGAGGCGCCGCGGCTGGAGGAGGCGGCGCAGCTGTGGCTGGACCTCGTGGGCTTCGAGGTGCGGCTCGGTGCGCTGGCGCGGCTGCGCGACGAAGGCAGTGACGGCACTCGGCGGTCCGCCGAGGCGCTGTTCGCCCTCGCGCGGCCGCTCGACGGCGAGGGCTATGCGCGGGCACTCGGCGAGCGCCATGTGCTCGCCGCCGCGTACGGCGAGTTTCTGGACCGGCACCCGCTGATCCTGGGGCCCGTCAGCACGTGCGCCCCGTGGCCGGTCGGGCACGACCTCGGTGGCGAGGGAGCCTTGCGCGACGAGTGGTGGGGCTTCCGGCTCACCGTCGCGACCGCCTGCCTGGGACTGCCGGCGGTGTCGGTCCCGGTGGGCTTCGACGGGCGCGGCCTGCCGGTCGGCGTCCAGCTCGTCGGGCCGCGCTGGGCGGAGGAGCGGCTGCTGGCGGCGGCCGTGGCGATCGAGGCGAACTGCGATCCTGAGATGAGACGAGATGCGATTTGATGACGCGTACATCCCGCTCAACGGCGCGTGGTGCACGCCGTTCGTGCGCTGGCAGGGTCCGGCGGCGGAGCTGTCGAGCCTCGACGTGGCCGCCCAGGTGACCGAGCGCGCGCTGCGCGAGCGCGACGGTGGGTGGGAGATCGACGAGTTGGTGCTCGGTTTGACCGTGCCGCAACGGCAGTCGTTCTACGGCGCTCCCACGCTGGCCGCGCGGCTCGGGCTCGGCGCGGTCGCCGGGCCGCTGATCATGCAGGCGTGCGCGACCTCGGTCGCCTGCGTGCACGCCGCGGCGGCCGGCGGGGAGGGTGTGCGGCTCGTGGTCGTGACCGACCGGACGAGCAACGGTCCGCATGTCGTCTACCCGTCGGCGGGCGCTCCAGGCGGATCGCCCGCGAGCGAGAACTGGGTGCTGGACTCCTTCGGCTGCGACCCGAACACGGGCGAAGGGATGCTCGCCACCGCCGAGCGGGTCGCCGCGCACGGCGGGTTCTCCAAGGCCGAGGTCGACGCCGTCACCGCGCGCCGCTGGAGCCAGTACGAGGACGCGCTGCAGCGACGACCGCGCCTTCCAGCGTCGATGGATGGTGCCGATCACGGCCGGCTCGAAGCGCAAGCCCGTCGAGATCGACGCCGACTGGGGGATTCGTCCCGCGCCGCTGGAGGCCCTCGAATCGCTCCCCGCCGTCGAGGACGGCGGCGTCGTCTCCTACGGCTCGCAGACGCATCCGGCCGACGGCTGCGCCGGGCTGATCGTCACCAGCGAACCGTCCGAGGTGCGGATCCTCTCGAGCGGGTTCGCGCGCGTCGGCCCGGGCGAGATGCCGAAGGCGCCCGTCCCGGCCGCCTCGGTCGCGCTCGACGACGCCGGCCTCACGCTGGCGGAGATCGACGTCATCAAGACGCACAACCCGTTCGCGGTCAACGACCTCTGGTTCGCGCGCGAGACCGGCGCCGACGTCGAGGCGCTGAACCCGTTCGGGTGCAGCCTGATCTACGGCCACCCGCAGGCCCCGACCGGCGCCCGCGGTCTGATCGAGCTGATCTGGGCCCTGCACGACCGCGGCGGCGGCCACGGCCTCTTCACCGGCTGCGCGGCCGGCGATACCGGAGCGGCGCTCGTGATCAAAGTCGACGAATGAAGACCGCTCTCGCTGCCGAACAGCGGCGATCGATTGTCAGCCGTCGGCCGCCTCGACCGCGCGCAGGCCGGGTCCGGCGTCCGACGCGGGTCCGTCGAGTTCGGCGGCCAGCGCTTCGCTCTCGAATCGGGCGAGCGCCTCCTCGCACGACGTGACGGCCGCGGCGGCCTCCGCGCCGCCGGGCGCGTCGAAGTAGTCGCGCGCGCGAATCGCGGCGAGCCATTTCTGATGGCGGGCAAGGTCGGCGTCGGACTCCTCCAGCTCGGTGTACGTGGCCCGGCCGCGGCGGCGCTCGAGCTCAAGCTCCGCGTGGAACTGTTGCGTGCTCCCGACCACCTCGCGATATTCATCGGTCCGCTCGCGCTGGATGGCATCGATGACCGCCGCCTCCTGCCTCGAGTCCGTGAGGCTGATGCGCAGCATCTCGCCGTGGCCACCCTCGGTGCGCAGCCGCGTCACGAGCCGTGTCACGGCGCGCGTGGTCTTCGGCGTCGCGGGCAGCAGGCACACGGACTGCTGCAGGTAGTGGGCGCCGAGGCTGCGCAGATTGCGCCAGGCGTAGACGCGCAGCGTCGACGAGCCGCCGCCTGGCGTGGAGACGGTGATCAGCAACCAGTCGTGCGCCACGGGAGACCATGATTCCAGACGTCTCCGGGTTCCGCGGGAGACGTATCATCCGTTGCATGGCGAGCGCAACGCCCGCGTCGGGTGCCGCCGACCGGGCGCCGCTCGTGCCGGTCCATGCCGAGCCGCTCGCGGTCGTTTGGCAGCGGACCGGCAGTCGCCCGGGCGGCCTGACGGCCGAGGAGGTCGAGCAGCGGCGCGGCACGGCGGCGGTGCGCACCGAAGACAGCCAGACCATGGCGGTTCTCGAGGAGCTGGTCGAGTCGGTCGTGGAGCCCCTTCAGCTGCTGCTGGTCGCGGTCGGCGTGCTGTCGGCGATCTTCGGGGAGCTGCGCGACGCGATCGCGATCTTCGCGATCATCGCGCTGGTCAGCGCCGTCGAGGCGATCTCCGAGGTCCGAGCGAAGCGCGCGCTGCGGGCGCTGCGTACGCTGAGCGCCCCGAACGCGGTCGTCCGGCGAGAGGGCGCCGTGGCCGCAGTCCCGGTCGACGCGCTCGTCATCGGCGATGTGCTGCTCGTCGAGGCCGGCACCGTTGTCGCCGCTGACGCCCGCGTGGTCGAAGCCGACGGCCTGGCCACCGATGAGTCCAGACTGACGGGCGAGCCCGTGGCGGCCGCCAAGGGGCCTGAGCCGGTCGACGCCGACGCGCCGCTCGCCGAGCGGTCCTCGCTGGTCCACGCCGGCAGCGCCGTGGTGGCCGGCAGCGGCGAGGGGGTCGTCGTCGCGGTCGGCGACGAGACCGAGATCGGCCGCCTCGGCCGGCTCGTCGCGGAGGCCCGGGAGCCGCCCACGCCGCTCCAGCGGGCCATGGCCGAACTGGCGCGCGCGTGCCTGATCGTGGCGGTGACGGCGTGCGTGGTCGTGCCGCTTGTCGGCGTGCTCCGCGGCCAGCCCGCACGCGAGATGCTGCTCGACGGGCTGACGCTCGCGTTCGCCACGATCCCCGAGGAGTTGCCGATCCTCGTGACGGTGCTGGTGGCGATCGGGGGCCTGCGCCTGGCGCAGCACGGCGTGCTCCTGCGCCGGCTGCGCGCCGCCGAGGCCGTTGGGGCGATGACGGTGCTGCTCGCCGACAAGACCGGGACGCTGACCGAGAACCGGCTTCAGATCGAGCACATCGACGGTGACCGCGTGCGCGTGCTGAGCCGTGGCGGCCGCGGCTCACGGGGCGGCGGCGGCGCAGGACCCGGTCGATCGCGCGCTCGCGGCCGCCGCCGGTGAGCCCGCGTCGAGCGAGCGCCTGGCCCGGTATCCGTTCGATCCGGTGCGCAAGCGCGAGAGCGCGGTGTGGCGCGATCCCGACGGCGTGTGGCTGGCCGCGAAGGGGGCGCCGGAGGCGGTGCTCGACGCGTGCGCCATGACCGAGACGGAGCGGGCGTCCGTGCTCGCGCGCGTTGCGCAGCTCGCGGAGGACGGGCTGCGGGTCATCGCCGTGGCCGAGCGTCACGACGCCGGGGTCCCGCGGGATGCCGCGCACGCCGAGCACGAGCTCACGCTCGTGGGGCTGGCGGCGTTCCGTGATCCGTTGCGGCCCGGCGTGCGCGATGCCGTGGCCGCGCTCGCCCGCGCGGGTGTGCAGGACGATCGTCGTCAGCGGCGACCACCCCGCCACGGTCGCCGCCGCCGCCCGCGAGGCGGGCGTCGAGGGACCCGAGGTGCTGCACGGTGGCGCGGCGCTCGACGCGCTCGACGACGACGAGCTCGCCGAACGGCTGCGCGGCCAGGCCGTCATCGCTCGCGCCACGCCCGAGGACAAGCTGCGGCTCGTGCGGATCCTCCAGGACAGAGGCGAGGCGGTCGCCGTCACCGGCGACGGCGTCAACGACGCGCCGGCCCTCGCCGCGGCGAACGTCGGCATCGCCATGGGCGCTCGCGGAACCGATCTCGCCCGGGAGGCGTCCGACTTGGTGCTCGTCGACGACGCCTATCCGACGATCGTCGGCGCCGTCGAGGGTGGTCGCGGGCTGGCCTCGCAGTTGCGGCGCGCGGTCGCGTTCTACCTCGGCGCCAAGATCGCGCTCGTGGTCGTCGTCGCCGCGCCGCTGGCGCTCGGGTTGCCCGCGCCGTTCCACCCGGTGCACATCGTGATCCTGGAGCTGTTCATGGACGTCGGCGCGTCGGTGGCCTTCGTCTCCGAGCCGCCGGCGGCGGGTGCGATGGACCGCCCGCCGCGCGATCCCGCGCGCCGGTTCCTCGACGACACGCAGGTGTCCGCCATCGCGCTCACCGCCGCGGCCCTCACCGCCGCGGTGCTCCCGGCCTTTCTTCTCGTCAACGCGCAGTGGGGCATCGACATGGCGATCGCGGCCGCGGTGGCCGCGTGGCTCGTCGCCAACGTGGCGATCGCCTGGAGCCTGCGCGCCCGGCCGGGTCTGTCGTGGCGGCGCAACCTGGCCTTCCCCGCGTGGGCGCTCGTCGCCGTCGCCAGCGCTGCGGTGCTGTCGCTCACCCCGGCCGGGGCCACGCTCGGTGTCGAACCACTCACCGCCGAGGCGGCCCGCATCACGGCGGCCGTCGCAGCAGGTGGCGTAGCCATCGCCGCCGCCGGACGCGTCGTCCTGTCGCTCTCGCGCCGCCTCTGAGCCGCGCCGACGGCGCTGCTGCCTAACGCGGGCGTTGCGCTCGTCGTGCAACGGAAGATACGTCTCCGACGCAACCCGGAAAACGGTGCGCTAGGTCACTAGGATGCGCGCCCGTCAAGTCGCCGAGCCGGTTAGGAGGAGCTGCCGGGATGACGTCGATCTTCATCTTCATCTCCGGCGCGACGCTGCTGGTCTACAGCGCCGAGCGGCTGATCGGCTCGCTCGTCGGCGTGTCGCGCGGGCTGCGGATCTCGGTCTTCCTGCTCGCGATCATCTTCACCGGCATCGAGTTCGACGACATCGTCCTCGGCATCGCGCTCAACCTCGAGGACGAACAGGACGCCGCGCTCGGCCTCGTACTCGGCACCGCGGTCTCGTTCACCGGCATCGTGCTCGCCCTCGGCGCGATCCTCACACCGACGAAGTTCGACATCCCCCGCGACTACATCGCGATCTTCGCGGCCGCTCCGCTCCTGATGTTCGTGTTCGCGCTGCAAGAGGAAGTCACGACCGTCGACGCCGTCGTGCTGCTCCTGCTGTTCACCGCGTGGATCGCGTACGTCGCCTACCGGGAGCACCGGCGCGAGACGGCGACCTTCCGCAATCTCGAGATCGTCGAGGAATTCGAGGAGGGACGAGGACGACGAGGACGACGCCGACCCGGTGCGAGCGGAGGCCATCAAGACGATGAGCCCGTTCAGCCGGTGGAGCCGCTACTCGGGCTGGATCAACCTCGGCGTGGCCGTGCTGTCGCTCTGCGGCATCATCATCGGCGCCGCCACCGTCAGCACCGGGAGCGAGCAGATCCTCGACCGCTACGGCATCGAAGGCACGGTGTTCGGCGCCACCGTCATCACCGCCGTGCTGTGCATCGAGGATCTCTTCCTCACCGTCCAGCCGATCCGCAAGGGCGTGCCCGAGATCGGCATCGGCAACGTCATCGGCAGCCTCGTGTTCTCGGTCACCGGCAAGCTCGGCATCGTCGTCCTCGCCGGCGGCACCATCGCGATCAGCTCCAACGTCCTGCGCTGGCATCTCCCCGTGCTCGTCGGCATGACCGCGCTCGCCGCCTACTTCCTGTCCACCGGGCAACTCAAGCGCTGGCACGGCTACGTGCTGCTCGCGCTCTATGTCAGCTACTGGATCGTCAGCTTCGTCGTCTACGGCAGCGCGCCCGTCGAGGACTGACAACAGCGGCACGCTTGGCGTCCAGGCGCCGGCGGAGGATTCTATGTCGAGAAGTTCTGAGCGGCTTCGCTCACCAGGTGAGGGGCGGCGACAGGCGCGGCCCACGACACCAGGAGACAACCATGCAGCCGAATGAGATCACCGAGGTCCTGGACCGTCCGATCGCTCAGGAGCTCCTGGCCCGCGACTTGACCCGCTTGGCCTACGTCGCCAAGGACGGGACACCGCGGTCGATACCGATCGCGTTCACCTGGAACGGCTCCGAGATCGTCATGTGCACGTCGAAGAACGCCTCAAAGCTGCGGGCCCTGCGCCACAACCCGGCGGTCGCGCTGACGATCGACACCGAGGCGCACCCGCCGAAGATCCTGCTGATCCGCGGTCAAGCCGAGCTGGACGTCGTCGAGGGCATCCCGGACGAATACCTCCAGATGAACGGCAGCTACGAGATGACGGCCGAGCAGCGGGTCGAGTGGGAAGCCGAGGTCCGCTCGCTCTACGACGGCATGGTCCGGATCGTCGTGACGCCGACCTGGGCGAAGCTCATCGACTTCGAGACGACCCTCCCGAGCGCGGTAGAAGAACTGCTCCGGCAGCGGGACGAACGTCAGCGCGGGTAAGCGCAGACACCGCCATCGACCGACTCATCGGCCTGCCGATTCGTGGAGCTCGATCCTGAGGGGCTGGTCGGGGCGGCGCGATGATTTTAGGCTCTGGGCATGCTCGAGGCGTTGGCGGCATTGACTGCGGTGGCCGCCGTGGCGGTGGCGTTGCCGCTGCGGACGCGGGTGTTCGTGGCACCGGCGGTCTTTGCTGCGAGCGGGCTCTCGGTCGCGGCGAGCGTGGCGGCGCTAATGGGCGCCGGGCGCGAGAGCGGCTGGCCGTCGCTGCTTGAGTCGGCCGCGCTGATCGCGCTGGTGTTCCTGGCGTTGCGGCGCGTCCCGGGGCGGGCGGGTGAGCTGGCGGCGGCGACGGCGGCCCGGTATCTCGAGGCGCTCGAGGTGAGGCGGGCGCGCTCGGTGGCGGAGGCGAGGCGCGCGCAGCGACTGGCGCTCGCGCGTGACCGGCACGACTTCGTCGCCCACGACGTCAGCGCGATGGTGGTGCAGGCCCAAGCGGCGCAGGTCGTCGGTGCGCGCGAGCCGCGCGAAGCGCTGAGCGCTTTGAAGCGGATCGAGCAGGCCGGCCTGCACGCGTTGTCGGCGATGGACCGGGCGGTCGACGCGCTGCGCTACGCCGGCCCGCCAACGGACGTGCTGGTCGGCGAGATCGAGGAGCAGGTCCCGTGAGCCGCGCACGGGAGCTGACGAGCCGGGCGAGCTCGCTGACCGCGCGCGAGCTCGACGTGCTCGGCTCGTCGCCAACGGCAAGACCAACGCGGAGATCGGTGCGGAGCTCGTCATCTCCCCGGGCACCGCCAGACCCACGCCGCCAATATCCAGCGCAAGCTCCGCGTGCGCAATCGCGTCGGCATCGCCGCGTGGGCGTGGGACAGCGGCCACATGACGGCCTGACCGCGCGACTCTGCCCTTCGGCAGACGCGCTCGCCCACCACGCGCCGGAGATCTCCTGAACGGCGGATTGTTCGCGTGCGGGCGCTCGGCGATGGTAGGACCCATGCCGATCCCCATCCGACGACGAGCTCGCGAGCCACGGCGCCGGCTGCGGCGGGTCACATGGACGGCAACGCTCGCACCGGCTGCCTTACAGCGTCTCGCGTCTGATCTGGGCCGCCGGCGATCCCGCTCGGCATCGACGCGGAACTGCTGCGTGAGTTCCACAGCCCCGGCGTCGGCTCGCTGTACATCCTTTGCCTCGTGCTGCTCGCCGAAGGCACGGCGCTCTTCACGCACGTGTTCGTGGCGTCGCGCCGGAGCACCATGCCCGAGCGCGTGCTGCTGCTCGGAGGGCGTCCGGTGCGGCCGGCGCTGGTCGTCGGCCCGCTGCTGGCGCCGATCGCGATCCTGGCCGGCTTCAACCTCTGGAGCCTCGGGCCGATCACCGACGGGTTCACGATCCCGCCGGCCAACCGCGGCCTGCCCGGCTGGTCCTTCTGGGGCCAGGTCGCGAGCTTCTGGATCTGGGGAACCGCGCTCACCATCGCCACCGCGAACTATTGGCACGAGACCCGCGGGTGCAAGCACACCCGGGCGAGGAACCGTGGCGCCTCGATTGCGGCATGACGATGCTCGAGCGTGACAGCCGCTGGGTCGCGTCGTCGGACTGCGCGCGGGTCGTCCCCGCATGGATACCCGCGCTCGGCGGCCGGCGAGTCCGGCCCGCCCTGGTCATCGCCGCACTTGCGCCTGCGCTTGTGGTGTTGAGTTGGCGCGCGGCGATGCACCTGACGTTCGTCTTCAACGGCTTCCGCATCCCGGATGACATCACCGGTGTGCCGCACTGGTCGCTGTGGTCGCAAGCCGCCCTCGTGTGGGTCTGGAGCGCCTCGCTCGCGGCGACGACGACGGTCGCCTACCACCGCGCCACGCGCGCATGGCTCCGACCACTCGCCGACAGTGGTCGTCCGCGAAAGTCATGAAGCTCTTGCACACCGCGACTCAAGAGGACCTCGCATGTCACCCAACAAGCAGACGGTCGAGACGTACCTTTCGGGGTTCCGGGACCACGACCGAGACCGGATTCTCGGCTGCCTGACCGACGACATCCGCTGGACGGTGTTCGGCCACTACCAGGTGCAAGGCAAGGCCGCTTACGCCGAGCACATCACCGAGCCAGGCTTCAGCCGCCCGCCGGCGCTGGAGGTCGTGCGCATGGTCGAGGAAGGCGACACCGTCATGGCCGAGCTCGCCGGCGAGGCCCGCGCCGACGACGGCACGCTCATCCGCATGGCGATGGCGGAAGTCTTCGTGATGCGTGACGGGCTCATCTGCGAGCGCCGAGCGTTCGTGATACCGCTGCACGAGAACGACTACCGCTGAGCCGCTCCGCCGCGCGCGGCGAGACGAGTGCGCACGTCGCGGCCGATCGCTTCCGCGTACCGGTCAATGGAGGGTGGGTCGGTAGACGAGCTCTTGGATGTGACCGTCGAGCGTGCGGTTCTCGAGCAGCTCCAGGTCGAAGTCGGCCGCGCCCTGAAAGATCGGCTCCAGCCCGGTCTGGCCGGTGATGACCGGGAAGAGCGAGACCTGCACGCGGTCGACCAGCCCGGCCGCCATCAGCGCCCGGTTCATCGACAGGCTGCCGTGCGAGCGCAACGGCACCTCGGACTCCGCCTTGAGCCGGGCGACGACATCGACGGCGTCACCGCTCGCGATCGTGGCGTTCGGCCAGTCGAGCGGGCCGTTCAGGGTCGTTGAGACGACCGTTGCCGGCAGGTTCCACATTCGCGTGACCCATGGGTCGCGCACTTCGGACTCCTCGGTGCTCGAGGCCAGCATCCGCGTGAATGCCCGGTACGTGTTGGCGCCGAAGACCATCCGCTGTTCCGCGCCGTAGACGGCGAGGCGGTGCTCGAGCAATTCGGGGCCTTGCTTGCCCCAGTAGCCGGTCCAGTCGGCGCGCGCGGCGCCGTAGCCGTCGAGGCTGGAAAAGACGTCGAAGGTGTAGGTCGCGGTCATGTCGCTCTCCTTGAGTGCGGTTCGTCGGTCAGCGTCGCCGATGTTCGGCGACGGCGAGAAGCGCGATCAGGGCCAGGAGTCCGAGCGCCAGAAGGTGTCGCGGTGGCGAGGCAGCCGCGTGCCAGATGGCCAGTGCGGCGCCGAGTGCGATGGCCCGAGAAACGGGCCGAGGCCAGGGATCAGCCGCATCGGAACGCCACCCTGACACATTGCGCCGCACCGCCGCCGACCGACGACCGTCGCGCAGCCCGGGCGAGCGGCGAATAGCGCAGGCGTTGCGTGTTCGCGGCGGCGGCGTCGACGGCCAGAGCGTCGCGAAGCGAGGGCGGTGTCCACGACCGCAACACCGAGAACGGCCAATGCGTTGAGCCTCAACCGCGCACGCCCAACCATGGTCCGCACGGTCTCGGCTATGCAGGCCGGTGAAAGTCGCCGTCGCATCGACTCCACACGCCCGGCGGATCCGGCTTCGGCGGCCGCCGAAGCCTCCTCGTAGCGGCCCATCCTGGCGAACGGCTGCTCATAGACGTACACGGTGGCCAACCCGGCACGGACCATCAGTCGCCCCAAATCACCCTTCTCCTCGGCGTCCACGAAAGCCAGGGTGCGCCCGTAGCGATCCGTGGCGTCCTGGCTCGGGTCACCGACCAGGGTCACCAGGCGGCCGCGCCCACGCTGGAACGCGAGTCGCTGCATCGTCGCGGTCGCTCGGGTGCCCCCGCATCGACCGGGACGCTTGGGCGTTTGGTTTCTGGAGTGTCGATCCCGATCAACCGGACGGTCAGTTGTCGCCCCGAGCCCAACCTGACCCGCAACGTGTCGCCGTCGACGACACGCACGATCCGCGCAGACCGCCGCGTCGGCGTTCGCGCCGGCGGGCGCCGGCGTTGCCGTCGGGGTCACTGTGGCCGTCGGGACGACGGTCGGCACCGCGGCCGGCGTCGGCGCCGGCACGTCGCCAGTCGCCGAGCCACAGGGGCACGGCAGCGACTCGCAAGCGATCCCGTCCGAGTCGGCGTCCAAGCGATCAGGGTCGTACGTCGGCCCCCCGAGCGCGACGAAGTACGCCTGCGCTGCGGCCTGGGTCGTGAATTCCCCGCAGTCACGGTCACGCGCTGGTGCCGACGATGGGACTGCGACGAGCGCGCTCGCCACGACCAACACAACGAGCGAAAACAGCAGCGCAGACCTGGCCGAGTGGCTCATGAGCCGATCTCCTCGGCCCGCCGAACGGTGACCGACGACACGATGAATCCGTTCACCCGTCTGCCCTCGATCAGTTCGCGTTCAGGGTCAGGGCAATCATGGCGCCGGAGGCGATCATGGCCACGGTGGTCAGGTTGCCCCGCTCGTCGGGAACGGGGTCGAGGATCAGCCCGGCGGCGGACTTGATCTCGGCGTTGCTCATTCGCCGGAGAGGTACTGGAAGCGGATGACACGCATGTCGGCGGTACAGCGGACGTCGACCCACCAGCTGCGCGGGCTTGGCACACGAACCCGGCAATTCCAGCGGCCGTGCTGCACCGTGTCGTTGCCGTAGGCGTAGAAGCCGCGCAGGTCCCGGCGATACACCAGCCGGGCCTGCTGGCAGCTCACATTCCGCGTCGTCAGGTTCTTCGTGGTGCCGTCGATGCGGCCGCACTCGCGGATCGGCGAGGCCATGGCCGAAGCCGGAGCCAAGAGCGCCCCGGCCATCAGCGCTGCGGTCAGCGCCTTCAACGTCAGGCTCGTTGTCTTGGTGAGCAGGGAGGGAAAGGTCAGGGTCTTCATCACGACGTTTCGTTTCTGGGAGCGCGGCGGTGGGAGGCCGCATCACGTATCGGCGTGTCGCAGCAGAACTTGAGCGCCGAAACGCAGTCCCAGGCGGCCGTGGCTTGCGACGGAGCGCCCATCCGGGCTTTCAGTTCGCCGGCGCCGAGGGGCAACCTGTGCGTCGAATCTCGCCTTGGTCGCCCGCGGAGGGCGGCTGTTCCCCACGTTGGGGTTCTTACGAGCGCTGAATGTCCGTGGGCCGTCGCCCGTCAAGACCTCATGACGGCGGGCGGCTGTATCTGGCGCGCGGGCTCGGCGGTCCTACGTGGCAATGGCTGATCCCTGCGCGATGCCGAGACCCGCGGCATGACCGTTCACGCCCCATTCGAACCTGCTGCCACCTCCCCGCCCCTCGCGCTGAGCGCGAGCCGGCGGCGGACGCTCGACGCGATCTGCGACACGCTCGCGCCCGGCGGCGACGGTCTGCCGGCGGCGACCGAGCTCGGCGTCCCCGAAGCGGTCCTCGAGGCCGTGGCGCGGGCGCCGCGGGCGGCGGATCGCCGCGCGTTCGCGCTGGCGCTCTCGGCGCTCGGCTCCGCCGCCCTGACCGGGAGGGCGCGGCGACTCCCGGCGCTGGCCGCCGGTGAGCGCGAGCGCGCGCTGCTGTCGTGGTGCGACAGCGGGCTCCCGTTCCGCCGTGCCGCGTTCCAGGCGCTGCGGCGCGCGGTGCTCGTCATGTACCACCTCGTCCCCGGGCCGGGCGGCGGTCCGAATCCCGCCTGGGAGGCCATGGGCTACGGCGGGCCGCTGGGCCGGCTGCCGGGCAGCGGCGCACGCACTCTGCAGCCGCTTCCCGTCGACGGCGACACCGTGCTCGACTGCGACGTGTGCGTGGTCGGCTCGGGCGCGGGCGGCGGCACCGCCGCGGCCGTGCTGGCGGCCGCCGGGCTGGACGTCATCGTCCTCGAGGCCGGCGGCGACTACGACGACGAGGACTTCGACGGCGGCGAGCTCGAGGGCTACCGGCGGCTGTACGCGGCCGGCGGCGGCATGGCGACCGCCGATCAGGGCATCGGGCTGCTGGCCGGCTCCTGCCTCGGCGGCGGCACGACCGTCAACTACACGACCTCGTTCCGGCCGCCGGACGACGTGCGCGCGGAGTGGGCAGCCATGGGCGTCCCGGCGTTCGCGGGCGACGAGTACGAGGACAGCCTGGCCGCCGTCTGGGAGCGCCTCGGCGTCAACACGCGCAACAGCGATCCGTGCGGGCGCGACCGCATCTTCCTGCGCGGGCTCGACGCGCTGGGCTGGCACGCCGAGCCGATGCCGCGCAACGTCGAGGGCTGCGACCCGCGCTCGTGCGGCTCGTGCGGCTACGGCTGCCGCGAGGGGGCCAAGCGCTCGACGGTCAAGACGTGGCTGGCCGACGCCCAGGCCGACGGCGCCCGCATCCTCGTCGACACGCGGGCCGAGCGCGTGCTCGTGCGCGACGGCGTCGCGCGCGGCGTGCTGGCGCGCACCGCCGCCGGCCACGCGGTCGAAGTGCGCGCCCGCGCCGTCGTGGCGGCGGCCGGGGCCTTCCAGACGCCCGCGCTGCTGCGCCGCTCCGGGCTCGCCAACCACAACCTCGGCCGCCACCTGCACCTGCATCCGGCCACCGGCGTCTGCGGCGTGTTCGACGAGCCGGTGCGCGCGTGGGACGGGCATGCTGGCGTCGCAGTACTCCGACGAGCACGCCCATCTCGACGGCGCCTACGGCGTCAAGTACGAGACCGGCGGGATCCACCCGAGCCTGATGGCGTTCGCCGCGCCGTGGCGCGGCGGGGCCCAGTTCCGGCAGCTGATGGGCGAGCTCGAGCGCACGCTGCCGCTCGTGATCTTCCTGCGCGACCGCGGCGCGGGCGAGGTCCGCGTCGGTCGCGACGGGCATCCGGTCGTCCACTACCGGCTCTCGGCCTACGACCGCGCCCACATCCGCGCCGGCGTCGAAGGCGCCGCGCGCATCCTCGTGGCCGCCGGCGCGCAGCGGGTGTTCACGTCGCACGCGAAGGTCGTCGAGACCCGCGCCGACCCGAAGGCGCTCGTGCGCGCCGCCGACGCGTGCGGCTGGGGCGCCGGGCAGTGCTCGTACACGTCCGTGCACAGCCTCTCGAGCGCGCGCATGGGCGACTCGCCGCGCCACTCCGCCGCCGATCCCACCGGAGCGACCTGGGAGGTCCCCAACCTCGTCGTCGCCGACGGATCGGCGCTCCCGAACGCCCCCGGTGTGAACCCGATGATCTCGATCGAGGCCGTCGCGCACATGAACGCGCGCGCCCTCGCCTCGCGCCTCGGATGAGCGCGCTTCGTTGTCGTAGCCAAGGACAGGACATGACCCCTACCCCCGTTTCGCTCAAGCTCGCCCCGCCGGTCGACAGCCTGCAGTTCGACGCCGCGGTCCCGCGCGGGCTCGTGCACCGCGCCGCGGTCGCCGAGGTCTTCGTGACCGATTCGATCCGCCTCGACGAGTCGCGCTTCCTCGTGGGCGCGCAGCTCCCGCGCAGGCACAGCTTCTACAACGACGCGGTCGCCCCGCACCACGACGTGCTGCTGCTGGTCGAGATCGCGCGCCAGGCCGGCGTGCTGATCGCGCACCGCTACCTCGGCGTCCCGTCCGACCGCGCGTTCATCTTCCACACCGCCGACATCGGCCCGGCCGACGTCGCGGCGACGCGGATCGAGCGCTCCGGCGCCGAGCCGGCTCGTGCTCGAGGTCACGGTCTGCGACCGCGAGTACCGCGGCGGCGTGCTGCTGCGCGCCGGCGTCGACGTCGACTTCGTGATCGACGACGTCCACGCCGCCCGCGGCCGCGGCGCGTTCCTGTTCCTGCGGCGCCGGCACTACCACGGGCTGCGCGAGCACGCCCGGACCCGCAAGGGCCTGCTGGTGGCCGGCCCCGCGGCGCCGGCGCCCGCGCCGCTGGAGCCGGGCGCCGTCGGGCGCCGGGATGCCCGCAACGTCGTGGTCTCCGCCCCGCTCGGCGACCCGCACGACGAGCGCGGCATGGCCTGCGAGATCGTCGTCGACCAGGACCACCCCGTCCTGTTCGATCACCCGCTGGACCACCTCCCGGGCGTGGTGATGCTCGAGGCCTACCGGCAGACGGCGCTGCTCGCCAGCGGCCTGGAGCCCTCCCGGGCGCTGGTGCGCCGCTGCCAGGCGACGTTCGCCGAGTTCGGCGAGCACGAGCTGGCCACCCACTGCTCGGCCCGGATCGCGGCCGGCCCGCGCGGGAACGTCGTCCCCGTCGAGCTGTCGCTGCAGCAGGGCGAGCACCGGCTCGGCGAGGCGCGCGTGGAGGTGGCGACATGCCCGTGACGACCGCCACCCGGGTCCAGGCCATCGTGTGCGACTGGGCCGGCGTGCTCACCAACCCGCTGCACGAGATCGTGGGCGCCTACTGCGAGCTCGCAGGAGTGTCGCCGGAGCGGATCGGCGCGGCGCTCGCGAGCGTCGCCGAGCGCCATGGGGCGGACCCGTTCGCCGAGCTCGAGCGCGGCCGCATGTCGGAGGCGACGTTCCTGACCCGCGTCGCCGCGGCGCTGGCCGCCGACGGCGGCAGCCAGGTCGAGCTCGACGGGTTTCGCACCGCCTGGTTCGCGGGCGTGCGGCCGAACGACGAGTTCCTGGCGTATCTGGGTGAGCTGCACGGTCGCGGGCTCCAACTGGCCCTGTTGACCAACAACGTCCACGAATGGGATGCGGCCTGGCGGGCGAAGCTCGCCTCGCTCGACCTGTTCTCGGTCGTCGTGACCTCGTGCGCCGAGGGCGTCCGCAAGCCGGAGCCCGCGATCTATGAGCGGACGCTGGCCTACCTCGGGCGGCCCGCGAGCGCGTGCCTGTTCATCGACGACTCGCCGGAGAACTGCGAGGGAGCCCGGGCGGCGGGCCTCGACGCGATCCGGTTCGAATCGACCCGACAAGCGATCGCCGCCATCGACGAAAGGCTTGAGCCATGACCACCCGCGTTTGGACACTCCTGGCGGTCTGCCTGGCGACGTTCATGCTGCTGCTCGACGTGACCGTCGTGAACGTCGCCCTGCCCGCGGTCCAGCGCGACCTCGACGTCGGGCTGACGAGCCTGCAGTGGCTGCTCGACGCGTACGCGCTGGCGCTGGCCGCGCTGATCCTGACGGCCGGCTCGCTGGCCGACCGGATCGGACGGCGACGCGTCTTCCTGGCCGGCCTGGCCCTCTTCACGGTGGCCTCGCTGGCCTGCGGGCTGGCGCCGACCGGGACGCTGCTCAACATCGCCCGCGCGCTGCAGGGCGCCGGCGGCGCCGCGATGCTGGCCACCAGCCTCGCGCTGATCGCCGGCGCGTACGCCCCGCGGGAGCGCCACGTCGCGCTCGCGGTCTGGGGCGCAGTCAGCGGCGTCGCGATCGCCGTCGGCCCGCTCGTCGGCGGCGCGCTGGTCGAGGCCTTCGACTGGCGCTGGATCTTCCTCGTCAACGTGCCGCTGGGGATCGTGACGGCGTACCTGACGATCCGGTTCGTACACCCGTCGCACAACCCGTCGGCGCGCCGCGTCGACTGGCTCGGCGGTGTGCTGTTCAGCGCCGCGCTGGGCGCGCTCGTCCTCGCCCTCTTGCGCGGGAACGCCGACGGCTGGTCGAGCCCGCCGATCGTGGCCTTGCTGGCCGCGTGCGCGCTCGGCCTGATCGCCTTTGTCGCGGTCGAGCGCCGCGTGGCCTCGCCGATCCTCGACCTGTCGCTGTGGCGCAAGCCGACGACCGCCGGCGCGTCGATCGCGGTGTTCACGGTCGCGGCGGCCGCCTTCGCGATGCTCAGCTTCCTCTCGCTCTACCTGCAGAACACGCTCGGGCACGGACCGTTGGGCACCGGCGTCCGCCTGCTTCCGATCACCGCCGGCGCGTTCCTGGCCGCGGCGATCACGGGGCACGCCGGCGCACGCGTCCCGGCACGCGCGTTGCTGACGCTCGGGTTGGGCCTGTGCGGAACGGGCCTGCTGCTGATGCGCGAGATCGCGCCGGGCTCGGACTGGTCGGCGCTGCTGCTCGGATTCTGCGTGGTCGGCGTCGGCGTCGGCATCGTCAACCCGACGGTCGCCGGCGCCGCGATCGGCATCGCGCCCGAGGCGCGTGCCGGGATGGCCTCCGGGCTCAACAACACGTTCCGGCTGCTCGGCGTGGCCGTCGGCGTCGCCGGGCTGGGCGCGATCTTCGAGCACCAGGTCGGCGCTCGCTTCGCCGAGCTCGCGCCGGACGCCGGACCGGCGCTCGCCGATGCGGTCGCGACCGGCAACACGCAACTCGCGCTCGCCGAGGCGCCCGCGGCGGTGCGCGCACAATTGAACGCCGCGGCCGAAACCGCGTTCGTCGCGGGACTCGACGAGATCCTGCTCGTCGCCGGCGTCGTCGCCCTGCTCGGCGCGCTCGCGGCGGCGCTGCTGGTGCGAGCGCGGGACCTGACCGCGGCCGTCCCGGAGCCGACGACCGAGCGTCCGTATCAGGACCGTACGGTCACCGCTCCTTAGTCACGATGCGTCTGACCCTGGCGAGCCCTAACGGAGTGGAGCCCGCGATGAACTCTCATTCAACCCTGTACTACGGCGACGTCCTCGTGGTGTTCGAGGGCCGGCGCCGGATCAACTGGCACCGGCGCGGACGCGCCGAGTGGGTGCCCGTCTCGGTGTGGCCGAACACGCAGCAGGCCACCCGGGTGACGGCGGCAGATCGCCGTCGGCGAGCCCGTGCTGATCGTCGTCGAGCAGCGCGGAGGCGAGCGTCGTCGTGCTCGGCGAGCAGCTCGCGGCCGCGACGCCCGAAGTCGCCGCGTTCGCCGGCGAGCTCGAGGGCGAGGTCGCCGACCTGGTGATTCCCGCCTTCGACTGGCTGCCCGAGCCGCTGCGCGCCCGCGGCCTCGATTTCTTGGGCGAGAACTTCGAGCGCGCGCAGCGGTCCTCGGAGTCGCTGACGCCGCCGGCCGTGCTCGAGCAGCCGTCGGACGGTCCGCTCAACGTGCGGTTCCTGCACGTGCTGCGCAGCTGCCCGCGGCTCGACGCCGAGCTGGCCGACATCGCGGCCGGCGTCTTCGGCGAGCCGCTGCGGGCGACGGCATGACACAGCGACTCGCCGACCGCGTCGTCGCCGTCACCGGCGCCGGCTCCGGCCTCGGCCTGTTGGCCACGCGCGCGCTGCTCGATCAGGGCGCGCGCGTGATCGCCAACTACCGATCGAGCGCCGACGCTCTGCGGCAGCTGCAGGAGTGCTCCCCCGACCGCTTGGAGCTCGTGCCGGGCGACGTCGGTGACGAGGCGACGGCGGTGGCGATGGCCGAGGCGGCACGGAGCCTCGGCCGGCTCGACGTCCTGATCCACAACGCCGGTGTCAGCCGCGACCGGCCGCTGATCCAGATGTCCTCCGACGAGTGGGACGAGATCATCCGCGTGAATCTCCGCGGGGCGTTCCTTCAGACCAAGCACGCCCTGCGGGTGATGATCCGCCGCCGCTACGGACGGCTCATCTACGTGTCCTCGCTGGCGGCGGTCATGGGTAACGGCGGGCAGGCCAACTACGCCGCGAGCAAGGCCGGCCTGCACGGCCTCTCGCATGCGGTGGCGCAGGAATACAGCTCACGCGGAATCCGAAGCGTCGTGCTCGCGCCCGGCCTGTTGGACATCGGCATCGGCGCCCAGCTGCCGCCCGAGCTGCTCGCGCGCAAGTCCGCGCGCTCGCTGCTCGGGGTCGGCGAGGCGGCCTCCGTGGCGGGCACGCTGGCCTTCCTCGCCGGTCCTGACGCCGACTTCATCAACGCGGCCGTGATCCGCAGCGACGGCGGGATCGCGTTCTGAGCGCGCCGACGCCCGCGATGGTGCATCTCGCATCTCCTCGTCGATCAGGTCGCCGGCGGCACCCTGCCGCCGGCTCCGGGTCGCCCGGCCGGCGAGAATTGATGCCGCTTGGCGGCGCAGCGCGTCAAGAGCCGCCGTGCGCTCCTAGCCGAGCGCAGATCGCGGGTGCTCGGGTGTGTCGGGCGCCACGCCAGACGCATGAGGTGGCGCCGAACACTAGAAGGTGAAATCGAACTCGACCTTGTCGAGTTCGGGCATCATCTCGGCGACCGCGAGCTCGCGATTGGCATTATGGATCGCGTTCATCGTGAGCCATCTCCCGGCGCGCGTCGAACGTAGACGTTGTCATCGCCGACCGCCTGCGCCGCGATCGATCCACCCCCGCCGGCGTGGTCTCCGACGCGAACACGACGGGACGCGCATTGTGTTCCACGCAAAGGTCGTAGAGGTCCTTGCAGATCGCGCGGAACTTCTCCAGGTTGCCCGCCTTCGCGCCGCCACCAACGATCCCTACCACGTCGGGCTGCCCCGGCGAGCGCCACCTGACCACATCCATCTTGAGGATCCGATTCGGGGTCGTCGTGGATTCAGATCTGGATCGCCGCCAAACTTGCCTCCTTCCGCGATCACCCCGCCAATCACCGCCGCGGCCTCGCTCTCGAGCACTCGCCCCTTCTGCTGCGCGGCGACGCCCGCCGATGACGCCTTCGTCAACGCGTCGCACAACTCCTTGACGTCCTTGTAAGGCCTTCGGGGAACGCCGTCGCAACCCATCTGAACAGCAGACCGCCCTTCTTGCCAACCGCGGGCCAAGGAACGCCTCGATCAGCGTTGTCGGTGCTGAGAGACGACGCCCCTCTTCCGCGAAGGAAGAGGTGGAGAACTCCAGCTGGGTTGAAGCCGCCAACAGTCTCTGGCGACGAGATCAGCGAAGCCGCACCACGTCCCCGAACACTCGCTCGCCGCGGCCCGCGATCGCGCCCGACCGTCTCGAGCGTTGTCGTGATCAGCGCGTGCCCAACTCGTCCGCAGACGGCGCGGCTTCCAGCTCTTCAAGTAGCACTGGGACCCCGAGCGTGCAGGCGTGGATTCCGAGCACGCTGACGAGTTCGTAGACCTCCATGATCTCCTCGCGCGTCGCCCCGTAGCCGAGCGCGTTGCGGATGTGCTGGCGCAACCCCGGCTCGTACAGATGCGTCGTCGCGGCGTCGACCGCGATGTAGATGAGCTCTTTGAGTTTGGGCTCGAGCACGCCTTGTTCCCATGGCACGCCCGAGAATCGCAGGTAGGCCTCGAAGAAATCGGCGTCCAGCGCAAGAAGCCCATCCCAGAACCCGTTCCAGTAGCCGCGGCGCTCGATGAAGCCCTGTTTGAGCTCCATTTGCGCGGAGGTGAGCGCGGGCGCACCCTCTTGTCCCGCGGCCTCGAGCTCTTCGAGCAGGACCGGGACCCCCAGGGTGCAGGCGTGGATCCCGAGCACGCTGACGAGCTCGTAGACCTCCATGATCTCTTCGCGCGTCGCCCCGTAGCCGAGCGCGTTGCGGATGTGCTGGCGCAACCCCGGCTCGTACAGATGCGTCGTCGCCGCGTCGACCGCGATGTAGATGAGCTCCTTGACCTTCGGCTCCAGCGTGCCCTTGGACCAGGGCACGCCGGAGAACTGCACGTAGGCCTCGAAGAAGTCCGGGTCGAGCCGGAGCAGACCGTCCCAGAACGCGTTCCAGTAGCCGCGGCGGTCGATGAACGCCTCGCGGACACTTCGCCGGCGCTCGTCGAGCTCGATCTGCTCCGCCATCGTCTTACCCCGCCAGCTGGATGTCGACGAGCGTCTCGTCGCCCGGCTTCGCGAGTTCCGTCCCCAGCCGCGTCGCGCATCCGGGGCAGTAGGAGTCGCGCCACAGGACCACGTCGTCGACGAAGAATGCCGGGTCCTTGAAGTGCGGCCCCAGGTCGTGGATCGGGTGCTCGTGCACCGCGAGGCGCTCCTTGGGATGCCCGGAGCCGAGCTCGCCGAGCGTCTCACCGCAGCGGGCACAGCGGTAAGCCCCCGCCGCGCGATCGACCCAGATCTCCTCGCCGATCACGAGGTCGCCCTCGTTCGGCGTGGCGTCCATCGTCGCGGGGTCGCGTTCCACCCCCGCGGCCGCGAGCCGCGCCCGGCGCAGCTCGTCACGCCGCGCCGCCGTGGCCGCCGCGTCGAGCTCACCGCCACTGAGTACCACGCCGTACTCGCGCTCGGCGAGCTCGGCCGAGATGCCGCCCGCGGCGACGTCCGCGACGACCCGCTCGGGGTCGCGCAGCAGCGGGTCGCCGTAGCCGGCGGCGCCGCCCCAGTTCCACTCGAGGAACACGTCGTCGTCGCAGACCAGCGGCAGGCCCTTGCCGTAAACCTCCTCCTCCGTCCCCTGGACCTCGGTGTTGGCGCCCGGCAGCTTGCCCTGGGCGAATTGCGCGCGGACGTCGCTCGAGCGGATCAGGTTCGTCTCGCCGGTCGCGCCCGGCGAGCCGCCGAGGATGCCGGCCGACTTCGGGATGCCCTCGGCGGAGTAGACGCCGACACCCATCTGGCCCTTGTGCGGGATGTAGCCGACCCGACCGCCGTTGCCGCCCCTGAACCGTCCCGCACCGCCCGAGCCGGCGTCCTCGCGCCGGTACAGATATAGGATCGGCCAATCGCGCTCGTAGGTCTCCACGTTTGGGCCGCGGCCCTCCGGGATCCACCACACACCGTTGGCGAAGTCGCCGTCGCGGGTGATGGTGGCGCCCGTGGTGCCGATGATCGCGTCGAGCATCGGGCCGACGTAGTAGGACCCACGCTGGTTGACGCCGGCGTGCAGATGGATGTGCCACTGCGCCGGGGTGGTCGACAGCGCCCGTGAGCGGACGTCCTCTGACGACGAGCACAGGAGCATCTTCATAACGAGCGAGTTGACCATCGCGATGCCGAGCTCCGTCGCGAAGATGCCGGCGGGACTGACCGCGACGCCGTAGTTCGGGCAGGTGATCGTGCCGGGGGTGGGCTCGAAGTTCACGTGCCGCGCGGCACCGCCGATCACGCCGAGGTGCTCGGCGAGCGTGAGGACGTTGAGCACGGCGAGCGCCGTGCCGCGCTGGGCGGCGAACGGCAGGTTGATCGCGCCGACCTCAGGGTCGGTGTTCGCGTTGGTGAAGTAGAGCTGGTCACCCTCCTTGCGCATCTGCATCTCGAGCCGGTACGCGCCGCGGTCACCCGTGACCGCGACCTCCTGATAGCAGCGCTCGCTCCAGGTGCCGTCCGGGATGGTCGACAGCAGTTCGGTGAAGGACGACTGGCTCGCGTCGAGCAGGCCGTTCATCACGCCCTTGACGGTCGACGGCCCGTAGCGCTCGACCATGTTCTCGATCCGCGCCTTGGCCGCGTTGTTGCCCGCGACGCAGGCACGCAGGTCCAGCGCGAGGTTGATCGGGGTGCGCGACTGGCGGCGGTAGAAGTCCTCGATGTCGCGTTCGATCTCGCCGTTGCGGACGATCCGCACGGGCGGGATCACGACCGGGTCGAAGTAGATGTCCTGGGCGTTGGTGCAGAATGAGCCCGGGACGGTGCCACCGATGTCGTTCTGGTGGACGTTGTTGGCCACCCAGCAGAAGAGCTTGCCGTCCACGAACACGGGGCAGAGCAGGTTCACGTCGGGCTGATGGGCGGTGCCGATCCACGGGTCGTTCACGAGCCACATGTCGCCTGGGCGGATGTCCGCGCCGCGCTGCTCGATGATGTACTTGACAACCATGTCCATGAACCCTGCGAGGTACTGCAGGTAGGGCCCGAAGAACAGGATCTCGCCGTCGTTGGTGATGATCGCGGTCTGGAAGTCGCGCGTCTCCATCGCGATCGGCGAGACGGCGAGGTTGGCGACGATCGAGCCGTGCTCCTCGTTCGCGTTCCAGAGGTTGTGGCGCAGCACTTCGAACGTGATCGGGTCGACATCCTGCTTGGCGTCGGTCCACAGCTCGAGGCCCTCCGGGACCTGCAGGTCGCCGATCGGGATGTACGAGTGCTGCTTGCCGTCCCAGAAGGCGCGATGCTCGGCCTCGGACATCGTGGTGCGATCAAGGGTTGCCATGCTCAGCCTCCGAAGGTCAGGGTGAAGTCGCCGCCCTGGGCGCGCTCGAGGCGCGCGCCGGGAGGCACGACGATGCCGGTCGTGGGCAGATCGACGATCGCGGGGCCCGTGAGGACTTCGCCGGGCTTGAGCGCGGTGCCGTCGTAGACCGGCGTCTCGACGCCGCCTTCGCCGCGTGTGAAATACACGACGCGCGTGCCGGTGCGCGCACCGTTGCCGTTCGCGGACTGGACCGCGCGCGAGGTCGACCGCACGCCGGTGGCCACGGAGGCCTGCACGCGCACGGACACGATCTCCTGCCGCGCTTCGGGCAGCAGCGCCGCCGACCCGTAGCGGGACTCGTACATCGCGACGAATCGGTCGCCGACCTCGGCCACCGCGCCGGCGTCGAGCTTCGACGGGACGCGGATCTCGAGTTCGTGGCGCTGCCACTCGTAGCGGATGCGCGCGTAGCGCACGAGCTCCGGGTCCTTGTCCTCCACTCGGCTCGCGGCAACCTGGCGGCGCAGGTCCTCCTCGAGCCCAGCGTAGACGCGCTCGAGCTCGGCAGCGTCGAATGGCGAGGAAATCTGCGTGTCGCGCTCGAGCTGGTAGCGGACGTCCGAGAGCGCGATGCCGAATGCGCTCCAGACCGACGCCACCTCGCCCGGGATGACGACTCGGTTGATCCCCAGCTCGCCCGCGTAGCCCGCCGCGTGCAACGGACCCGAGCCGCCGTAGGACAGGATGGAGAAGTCGCGCGGGTCGAACCCGCGGCCGACGACGACGCGCTCGAGGACGTTGGCCATCTTGGCGTTGACAATCTCGACGACGCCCAGCGCCGCGTCCTCCAGGGACAGGCCGAGCGGCTCGGCGATCTTGCCGATGGCCTGCTCGGCCAGGTCGCGCCGCGGGTGGATGTCGCGGTCGCCCTCCGTGCCGAACACCGCGTCCGGGTTCAGGTAGCCGAGCACGAGGTCGGCGTCCGTGACCGTGGGCTCGATGCCGCCGCGGTCGTAGCAGGCCGGCCCGGGGTTGGAGCTCGCGCTCTGCGGGCCGACGCGCAGCGTGCCGCTGTGAGGCTCGATCCAGGCGATCGAGCCGCCGCCCGCGCCGATCGAGAGAACCTCGACCGCCGGGATCTTGTAGGCGTACTTGCCGATCACGGTCTCGTCGGCGGTTTCGGGCTCGAGGTCCTTGATGATCCCGACGTCGAAGCTCGTCCCGCCCATGTCGGTGGCGATGACGTCGCGCAGGTCGGAGTCCTCGGCCAGCCGCTGCGTGCCGACCATGCCGCCGACCGGGCCGGAACCGATCGTCGTGACCGGGCGGTCCTTGCCGTCCTCGAGTGGCAGCATCCCGCCGTGGGACTGCATCAGCATCAGGCCGTCGCGGAAGCCGAGCTCGGACAGGCGGCCGTCGAGCGACGTGAGGTACCGGGAGGTGCGCGGACCGACGTAGGCGTTGATGACCGCGGCGACCGTCCGCTCGTACTCGCCGACCGCAGTGGAGAGTTCCTGCGAGGTCGTGACGAACGCGCCGGGAGCGACCTTCTGCACGATCTCGCGGGCGCGCTGCTCGTGGGCCGGGTTCTGGATCGACCAGAGGAAGCAGATGGCAAAGGCCTCGCACCCCTGCTCGGAGAGCTCGCGGACGGCGCGCTCGACCTCGTCCTCGTCGAGCGCGACGAGGACGTCGCCGACGGAGTCCACGCGTTCGGTGATCCCGCGGATGTGGTCGCGGGGGACGATCGGCTCGGGCTTGTGAGTGTGGGCGACGTCGAGGATGCTCTCGGGCGGCTCGCCGGTGACCCGGCCGAGACCACGCATCATCAGCAGCGTGTCCTCGTGGCCTTTGGTCGTGAGCAGACCGACCTTGGATCCCTTGAGCTCGACGACGATGTTCGTGGCCACGGTCGAGCCGTGCGACACGAGCCGTGTCAGGCGTGCGAACAGCTCGTCGTTGTCATACCCGCCCTGCTGCGCCGCCGCGCGCAGGCTCCCGAAGAATCCCGCCTGGAAGTTGTCCGTCGGCGAGCTCAGCGACTTGCCATACGCGATCCGCCCTTCGGCGTCGACGATCACGCAGTCGGTGAACGTGCCTCCGATGTCGACCGCGGCGATCAACGACTGATCGCTGGCCGTGCTGGCTGCTGCCATGTGCTCCTCCTCGTGGCTGGGCCGAGGCGGGAAATCTAGACCAACCAGTCGGTATAAGCAACGGACAGCTGCGAACTCTTACGGCTCCTTGATCACGACGCCGTTGAGGAAGATGCCGACGAAGTGGTCAGCGATCTCCTCCGGCGTGCGCTCGCCGCGCGGGTCGAACCACGTGTAGGAGTAGTTGAACATCCCGAGAAACGCGTAGACCGTGAGCGGGTGCACGGCGGCAGCGAACTGGCCTTCGGCCTGCCCGCGCTTGAGCGCCGTCTCGATCGTCTCCTCGAACTCGCGCCGCGCCTCGCGCACATGGCTCCACGCGTCGGTGCCTTCGAGCACCCGCCACTCGTGGAGGAATACCGTCACCTGGTCGCGGTAGTTCGCGATGTCGCGCATCAGCGCGCGCGCCAGTCGGCGCAGCGTCTCCTCCGCCGGAAGCGCTTCCGCCACGATCTCGCGCGCGTTGGCGAGCAGCGGCTCGATGAAGCGCTCGTGAATGGCAAGGAGCAGGTCCTCCTTGCCGTCGATGTAGTGGTAGAGGCCGCCGCGGCGCATGCCCGTCGCCTCCTGCAGATCGTCGATCGACGTCGCGTGGTAGCCCTTCTCGGCGAACACCCGCGCGGCGATGTCGATGAGCTCTTGGCGCTTGGCGTCGTACTTCGCGGCGGAGCTCGCGCGTTCCGGACGCTTGGCCCTCGTCCGCTCGCGCGTGGTCTCCATCTCCAATGCGTACCGTCCAGTCAGTTGCTGAAGCGTACCGTCCAGCCGGTCGCTGAACATCGCGTTAGACCCGCAGGCCAGGGCGCAGGAACGTCACCTCCGGGATCACGCAGTGCCGCGAGAGCGCCAGCAGCGCCCTGAGCACCTCCGCCAGGTCCTCAGGACGGATCATCTCCGCGCGATCCACGCCCACGGTCGACGCCAGCGGCGTGTCCACATACCCGGGGCAGAACACGCACGACTTCACGCCGTGGCTGCCGAGCTCGAGGTTCATCGCCTCGCTCAGGCCGACGACGCCGTGCTTGGCTGCGGAATAGACCGCGAGTCCGCCCTCGGCGCGCTTGCCGTGCACGGATGCGACGTTGACCACGAGCGCGCCGCCGTTGCGGCCGGCGTCCACGAGCAGGTCGGTCGCGTGCCGGTAGAAGAGCACCACCGCGCGCAGGTTGAGGTCGAGCTGGAGGTCGACGTGCTTGAGGCTGGTCTGCTCGAGCGAGGTCATGATCCCCGCCCCCGCGTTGTTGACGAGCACGTCGAGCCGGCCCCATGCCTCGCGGTGGCGGCGGACCGCGTCGGCGATCTGCGGCTCCTCGGTCACGTCGGCCTGCACGCCGATCACGTCCAGGCCCGCGTCGCGCAGCTCCCGCACCGCCCGCTCGACCTTCTCGGGCCGGCGGGCGACCAGCGTCACGCCGTAGCCCTCCGTGGCCAGTGTTCGGGTCAGCTCGAACCCGATGCCGCTCGAGCCGCCGGTCACCAGCGCCGCTGGCCGCGCGTCAGGCACGCGCCTCGACCAGCACCTTGATCCGGCCCTGCGCGCCAGCGTCGAGCGACGCGAACGCGTCGGGCGCCCGGTCGAGCGGAACGGTCTCGGCGATCAGCGGCAACGGGTCCACGACGCCGCTCGCGACCATCTCGACGACGCGAGGAAGGTCGTGCCGGTAGCCCAGGCTGCCGACGAGCGACCGCTCGAAGAGCACCAGCCGGCTCGTGTCGAGCTCCGAGGCTCGGCCCGGGATGCCGACGGCGACGATGCGTCCACCGCGGCGCGCGCATTCCACAGCCTGAGCCAGCACGGACGCCACCCCAGTGGACTCGACGACGACGTCCGCGCCGCCACCGCCGACGGCCTTGCGTACGCGGCGCTGAAGGTCATCAGCCGGCTCGAGCGTCGCAAAGCCCAGGACGTCGGCGCGCTCGCGGCGCGCCGGGTCCAGCTCCACCACGCTCGCTGTCGCGCCGAGCGCGCGGGCGAGCACCGCCGCGGCCGCGCCGATCGGCCCGAAGCCGAGGACGAGCACGCGGTCCCCCGCTCGCGTGCCGCCACGGTCGAGCGCGTGCAAGCCGACGGCGAGCGGCTCGGTCAGCGCGCCCGCCTCGTCGGAGACTGCGTCCGGCAGGCGGATGAGCGTGTATTCGGGGACCACCACACGCTCCGCGAATGCGCCGTCCGAGTGCAGGCCGATCGATCCGCCGTAGCGGCACCGGTGGTAGTCGCCATGGACGCACGCCTCGCACTGCCCGCACCGCCAGCAGGCGTCGGCGGTGACGCGCGTGCCTTGCGGCCAGCGCTCGGCGTCCGATGCCGCGACGACGCGGCCGGAGAACTCGTGGCCGAGCGTGATCGGCGGCGTCCGTCCCGTGAGCGGGTGTGGCGTCGGGCGGATCATCTTCGGGCCTGCGCGGTACTCGGCGAGGTCGCTGCCGCAGATGCCGCACAGCGAGACGTCGACGATCGCCATCCCGGGCTCCGGCGCCTCGGGATCGGCGAGCTCCTCGAGCCGCAGGTCGCCCGCGGCGTGCCAGCGCAGGGCGAGCATCAGCAGCCGAGGTGCCGGGCGATCACGAGTCGCTGGATCTCGTTCGTGCCCTCGCCGATCTCGAGCACCTTCGCGTCGCGGTAGAAACGCGACACCGGGTACTCCTGCATGTAGCCGTATCCGCCGTGGATCTGAACTGCCTCGGAGGCGGCCTTGACTGCGAGCTCGGACGCGAGCAGCTTCGCCATGGCCCCCTCGCGGCCGAACGGCTGGCTCGCGTCGCGAAGCCGCGCCGCGCGCAGCACGAGCAGCTTGACCGCCTCGAGCTGAGCGGCGATGTCGGCGAGCTTGAACTGGATGGCCTGGAACTTGGAGATCGGCTGGCCGAACTGGATGCGGTTCTTCGCGTAGTCAAGCGCCAGCTCGAGCACCGCTTCGGCGAGCGAGATGCCGAGCGTGGCGACCGTGATGCGGCCCACGTCGAGCACGCTGAGGAACTGGCGCAGCCCGTGACCGGTCTCGCCGATCAGGTGCGACGCGTCGAGGCGCACGTCGTCGAAGGTGAGCTCACGGCTGTCAAGCGAAAGCCAGCCGATGCCGCGGAGCTTGGGGCCGTGCGTGAAGCCCTTCGTGCCGCGCGGCACGAGCAGGCTCGCGTAGGCCGGCTTGCCGTTGTCCTCGGCGATCCGCGCGAGCACGATCGGGCCGAGGCTCATCGCCGTCGCCGCGTTGGAGATGAAGACCTTCGAGCCGTTGAGGATCCAGTCGTCGCCGTCGGCCTTGGCCGTGGTGCGGATACCGCTCGCGTCCGACCCGGCGCCCGGCTCGGTCAGGCCGAAGGAGCCGAGCTTCTGGCCCGTGGCGAGCGGGCGCAGCCAGCGCTCCTTCTGCTCTTCGGTGCCGAAGCGGATGAGCGGCATCGAGCCGATCGTGAGATGCGCCTGCCACGCGGCGGCCACGGACTGGTCGGCCTTACCGACCTCAAACAGCGCCGACACGAGCGCGACCGTGGAGACGTCGGTGCCGCCGTGCTCGGTGGGTGCGAGCAGGCCCATGAGGTCGAGCTCGCCCATCTTGGCGAACAGCTCGACGGGGCAGCGCTCCTCCTCGTACCAGCGGGCAGCGTGCGGAGCGATCTCCCCGGCGGCGAACTCCCGCGCAAGATCCCGCAGCGCGCGTTCCTCATCGGTCAAGTCTTCGAGCGGCGCGGCGATCGGCATCCCGGTACTTATACCGACTGGTTGGTCTAGAGTCCATGCAGTGTCGCCACTCGACGAGCTCCTCAGGACCATGGCCCGGATCCGCGCGTTTGAGGAGCGCGTCGGGCGCCACTTTCGCAACGGAGACGTGCATGGCTTCGTGCACGTCTCGATCGGGCAAGAAGCCGTGGCCGCAGGCGCGTGCGGCGCGCTCGAGCCCGACGACTGGATCACCACCACGCATCGTGGGCACGGGCACTGCATCGCCAAGGGCGCCGATCCCACCGCGATGTTCGCCGAGCTCTTCGGTCGTGCCAGCGGCCTTTGCCACGGCAAGGGCGGCTCCATGCACATCGCCGACCCACGCCGCGGGATCCTCGGCGCCAACGGGATCGTCGGCGCGGGCATCCCGCTTGCCGTCGGTGCCGGGCTGACGAGCTCCGTCCGGGCCACAGGCGCCGTCTCCGTGGCGTTCTTCGGCGAAGGTGCAGTGCACTCGGGTGCCTTCCACGAGGGCATGACCCTGGCCGTCGCGCTGCAACTGCCAGTCGTGTTCGTGTGCGAGGACAACGGCTACGCGGAGTTCACCGCGAGCGGCCGCTGGGGCGGCCCAGAGCCGGCGACGCGCGCCGAGGGCTACGGCATGCACGCCGAGCGCGTGGACGGCAACGACGTGCTCGCCGTGCTGGCAGCGATGCGGGGCCTGGTCGCGCGGGCCCGTGCCGGCGAGGGTCCTGCGTTCCTCGAGGCGCGTACGACGCGGCTGCGCGGCCACTACGAGGGCGACGCCGAGCCCTACCGGCCCGAGGGGCAGGTGCTCGAGCTGCAGGCTCGCGATCCGCTCACGCTCGCGCGGGTCGCGATGCGCGACGACGCCCGCGCGCTTGCCCTGGAGCGGGCGGCGGAGGAGGAGATGGACGAGGCCGTCCGGGTCGCGCTCGCAGCGCCGTACCCGCAGCCCGACGCCGTACTCGAGGACATTTATGCCTGAGTCCCCTTCGTATCTGGAGGCGATCAACCGGGCGCTGTGTGACGAGCTCGCGCGCGACGAGCGCGTCGTGCTGCTCGGCGTCGACGTGGGCGAGTCGGGCGGCGTGTACGGGGTCACTCGCGGGCTCTACGAGCAGTTCCCGGGACGGATTCTGGACACACCGATCGCGGAGGCGGGCATGCTGGGCGCCGGCGTCGGCGCCGCGATGACGGGACTACGCCCGATCGCCGAGATCATGTACATGGACTTCATTACGGTCTGCATGGACCCGATCGTCAACCAGGCGGCCAAGCTGCGCTACATGACCGGCGGCGCCGCCACGATTCCGATCGTCTTCCGCACGCAAACGGGCGGCGGCCGCAGCGGCGGGGCGCAGCATTCGCAGAGTCTCGAGGCGATGCTCGCTCATGTTCCGGGCCTGCGCGTGTTCGTGCCCTCCGACGCGCGCGACGCGTACGACCTGCTGGTGGCCGCGGTCCGGGACGACTCGCCGGTGTGCTTCGTCGAGAACCGGCGGCTGTACCCGCGCCGGATCGACGACTGGGACCGCGCGCCACTCCCGCCCGGCCGTGCCCGCGTGGTCCGCTCGGGCGGCGATTTGACCGTCGTCAGCTGGGGGCGCATGGTCTCCGAGACGCTGCGCGGGCTCGCGTCCGTGGACGACGTCTCCGCGGAGCTGATCGACCTGCGTACGCTCGCGCCGCTCGACCTCGAGCCGGTGTTTGCGAGCGTGCGCAAGACCGGGCGCTGCCTGATCGTGCACGAGGCCGTGGAGGCGTTCGGCGCCGGCGCGGAGATCGCTGCCCGCATCGCGGACGAGGTGCTCTACGAGCTCGACGGGCCGATCGCGCGCTTCGGCGCCCAATCTTCCCCGGTCCCCTACAGCCCCGTGCTCGAATCACAGATGCTGCCGACGCACCAGACCATCGCCGCGCGCGTGCGCGAGGTGGCCGTCGCCTAGCGGCCCTTCCACTCGGGCGGGCGCTTCTCCGTGAACGCACGCGGGCCTTCGAGCGCGTCCTCGGAGGCCAGCACGGTCACCCACGCCCGCTCGTTCGCGTCCCACCCCGCGTCCGCGCCGGCCTCGAGCGCCGTCAGCGCGACCCGGCGGCTCTCGCGCACGGCAACGGGAGCGTTGGCCGCGATCTGCCGGGCGAGCTCGTAGGCGGCTGCGAGCACGTCGTCACGCCCGACCACGCGGTTGACCAGACCGGCCGCGAACGCCTCGGCGGCGGTCAGCCGCCCCGCGGTCAGGATGACCTCGAGCGCGCGCTTGGAACCCATCGCCGCGGGCAAGCGGACGAGGCCGCCCGCGCCCGCGATGATGCCGCGCGAGACCTCAGGAAGCCCGAACAGTGCGTCCTGGGCGGCGACAGCGAGATCGCAGGCGAGCATGAGCTCGAACCCACCCGCGAGCGCGTGGCCGTTGACGGCGGCGATGACCGGGGTGCTCCGGTCTGAGCGCGTGAGGCCGCCGAAGCCGCCCGGGACGCCGATGATCTCCCGCGTGCGCCCCTCCGCGACCGCCTTGAGGTCCGCCCCGGCGCAGAAGACGTCGCCGGCACCGGTGAGAACGATCACGCGGACGTCAGCATCCGCGTCCAGGGCGGAGACCGCATCGCTCATCGCCTCGGAGGTGTCGGGATCGATCGCGTTGCGGCGCTCGGCGCGGTCGATCGTGAGCGTGGCCACATGCTCGTGGCGCTCGACGCGTACATTGGCCATCGCTCAGTACCCCTTTCCGGCGCACCAGCCGCCGTCGACGACGATCGTTTCGCCCGAGATGAAGCGCGCTGCATCCGAGCACAGGAAGACCACGGGGTCGGCGATGTCGGCGGGTTGTCCCCATTTGCCCGTGGGCGTGTTCGCGCGAATGCCCGCGGCGAACGCCTCGTCCTCGAAGTACGCCGCGGTGAGCGGTGTCTCGACCACGCCGGGCGCGACCGCGTTGCAGCGGATCCCCTGGCCGGACAGCTCCAACGCGACCGACTTCGTGAACGCGACGATGCCCGCCTTAGACACGTTGTAGGCCGGCCGGTTCTTGAACGCGAGCATGCCCGCGACGGACGCGATGTTGACGATCGCGCCACCACCGCGTTCCAACATTCCCGGCACGACGGCCTTCGTGCACAGGAAGACGCCGTCGAGGTTGACCGCCAGCGTGCGCCGCCAATCCTCGAGCTCGACCTCGAGCAGCGGCGCGATCGTGCGAACGCCGGCGTTGTTGACGAGGAAGTCGACGGGGCCGATCTCCTCGAACGCGGCCCGCACACTCGCCGGGTCCGAGACGTCGACGCTATGGGCGCCGGCCGCGCCCATCCGCTCGGCCGTCGCCGTGACCGCCGCCGGGTCCCGGTCGAGCAGCCAGACGGCCGCGCCCGCGACGATCGCCGCCTCGGCGATCGCCATTCCGATGCCCTGCGCGGCCCCGGTGACAACCCCGCGTCTCCCGGCGAACGCGCTCACGACGTGACCCCGGACGACGTCGTCTCGCGGTCGCGCAGCGTCCTCTTGAGCACCTTGCCCGACGGGTTGCGCGGAAGCGCCTCGACGAAGCGAAAGCCCTTCGGCGTCTTGTATTTCGCGAGCCGCTCGCGACAGAAGGCGTCGAGTTCGGCGGCGTCGAGGCTCGCGCCCTCGCGTGAGACAACGTAGGCGACGGGCACCTCGTTCCACCGCGGGTCGGGGCTGCCGACGACGGCAGCCTCGAGCACGTCGGGGTGCTCGTAGAGCACGCGCTCGACCTCGAGCGAGGCGATGTTCTCGCCCCCGCTGATGATCATGTCCTTCAAGCGGTCGACGATGAACAGGAAGCCGTCCTCGTCGAGGTAGCCGAGGTCGCCCGAGTGCAGCCACCCGCCGCGCATCGTCGCGGCGGTCGTCTCCGGATCGCGCCAGTAGCCCTTGCAGACCTTCGGGCCCTTGATGAGGATCTCGCCCACCTCACCCGGCGGCAACGGCTGATCGTCTGGGCCGGCGATGCGGATCTTCGTGTGCGGGATCGGCTTGCCGACGGAGCCGAGCTTGGCGAGCATGCGGCCCTTGTCGAGGTAGGTGTCGCCGCTGACGGTCTCCGTCATCCCGTACCCGTCGCAGAACCAGATGCCCGGGAACGTGTCGAGGATGCGCTGGATGAGCGGAAGCGGCATCTTCTCCCCGCCGTCGAGCAGGAGCCGCAGCGAGCTCACGTCGTGGTGCTCGGCCGCGCCGCTGGCCATCAGCAGGTTCACCATCGCCGGCGCGAGCCACACGTTCGTGAGCTTGCGCTCGTCGATCGCGGCCACGAGCGCCTCGGGCTCGAACTTGGCCAGAACGTGCGTCGATCCGCCGACGTAGAGCATGTTCGTCGTCGTCATGTCGAGCGCGCCCACGTGATAGAGCGGCCCGCACGCCACGCCGCGATCCTCGTGGCTCATCTCGAGCTCGATCGACTGCGCAATGCATTTCCAGTAGAGATTCGCGTACGTGATCATCACGCCCTTCGGGCGTGAGGTCGTGCCCGACGTGTACATCAGGCGCATCGTGTCGTCGCCCTCGACCTCGACCGACCCGAGGACCGGCTCGGCGGCGTCGACGAGCGGCGCCAGGGCCCGCCACCGGCCCTCGTCGGCACCCGTCGTCAGCCACGACCGCACGGGTCCGCCGCCCGCGTGCAACTCGTCCAGGTTGGGCGCGAGCTCGGGCTCGGAGACGAGCACCGCCGCACCCGCGTGGTCACAGATATAGCTGAGCTCCGCCGGCGCCAGCCGCCAGTTGAGCGGCATGAAGATCGCGCCGAGATGCGCAGTGGCGATCATGACCTCAAGGAACTCGAGCGAGTTGTGCAGCAACACGCCCACGACGACCTCGCGCTCCACTCCTTCGGCCCGCAGCGCCCCGGCCGCCCTCCGCACCCGTTCGTGGAGCTCAGCGTAACTGAGCTCCGTGTCGCCCATGGACAGCGCGAGCCGCCCCGGGTTCCGATCCGCGTGGTGGGCGATCACGTCGCTCAGGTTCATGCTCGTCTCCTCATCGTGCGGCACGCAAACTTGTACCACCCGGTCGGTATAAGTGCACGCACGCGTGTTTTTCAGCCTCGGCGAGTGCACGGCTGCGCAGGGTCCATCAGCGGGCGCTGAGGCGCAAGCCCGGAGACGTCGGTAAGGACCGCGACGCACCAGTGAGCCGTGGGGTCGAGCGGGAGCCGGGGCTCCCCGGGCCAGCCGGCCCCGGGCTGCGCGGGCACGCTCCGAGGTCGCGAGCGTGATGTGGGCCGCGCCCGAGGTCGGCGACCGGCGCGCGACGTTCGTCGACGGCGGGTGCCCGCTCGACCTCATGGTCGCTGAGGCCCCCGACGGCGCGCACACGGCGCTGGCGCGGCACCGGTGATTGCGGCTAGTCCGGGAGCCGGTAGCCGCGCTCGGCCTCGGTCAGCTCGCCGGTCTTGGCCATCTTCGTCAGGGTCGTACTGACGGTGGGCGCCGCGATGCCCGTGAGCCTGGCGATCTTGGAGGCGGTCATCGGCTCGCCGCCCTTGGGCGCTTTGAGGATCCTGGCCTGGTTCTGGCCGCGCGGTGCGATCGCGCGTTTGGCCGTGGCCGGGCGCGTGGCCGCGCGTGGCCGCTTGGCCGCGTCTTGCCGTCGGGCTGGCTCGGTCGGCTCGGCCGCGGGTACCTGCTCGCCGCTTGAGCGCGATCCTCACGCCGACATCCGGACGCTTGGGCATCCACGCTCCCGCGCTTGAAGTGCACGGCATCGCAGTCGAGCGCCCGGTGCGCACACGAGCACGACGAGACCGTCGAGGAGCTCATCGCCGTCATGCGCCAGACGCCCGATGACCCACTACGGCGTTGGATGCTCATCGTCGTGCTCTAGCGCGGCGGTCTGCGCGTCTAGGTGGACGCTCGGGCACAGCGACCTCGGCGATGAGCATCCTCCCTGCACGCGCCCAGCCGCGGTCTGGACAAACCGCCCCGGGGTCAGGCAGCGCTGTGCACGTGGTGGCCACCGCGGCCGTGTCCCTGGCGCTGAGTGCCCAGCCCGGGCAGCCGGTGGAGGTCGCGCAGGTGGGGCTCGGCTCTTTGCTGGGCGCGCCCATTCCAGGGCTCGACGGTGGGGCCTGGGTGCAGGTCGACCGATCGATCTTCGCGCTATCCCGTCGTCGGTTCGCATCCGAGACGCGATCGGACGCGTGACACCGGACAAGGGGTTCCGGATGCTGCCGTCGACGGGTTCCTCGGCGACGAGGGCGGCGCATTATGATCGGAACGTGGCCTTGCGCGAGGTCGAGGTTGAGCCGTTCGCGTATTGGAAGGTGACGTTGACCATGGCGCTGAGGCGGCGAGCCCGGCGCAGGCTGCGACGCGTGCGCGGGTCGATGCGCAGGGTGAGCGTCCGGCTGCGGCCGGCTGCCGGGATCGTTGTCGTGCCGCCGGCGATCCTCGCGCGCTTGAGGCCCAGGCGCTTCGCGTCGCGCGCCGAGACCGAAGCGGTGCCGGCGACCGTACACGCTTGGGGGCAGCTCACGGTCAGCCTGATGCCGCGGCGCAGGATTCGCGGCAGGCGCCCGCCTGAGGCAACGCGAACCATGCCGGCGCGGGCGGACGGGGCCGGTCGCGTCGCCGCGGGGGTCGGCTGGGCCGGGAGCGTGGCGATCGGCAGTTCGACCTGTTCGCAGACTTCGAAGCCGTCGCGCTGGACGCCGTCGATAGCGTCCGCGATGACGCGGTCGTGGCCGATGCCGCATTGGACGGTGTCGGGCTCGCCGTCTCGCACGGTGATCTCGTCCGGCCCGCCGCCGCAGGTAAAGACGCGGCACGGTTGGTCGCCGCGCACGTGGTCTCGTCCTGGTCCCGCATCGATTCGGTCGCGGTCGGCGTCGCCGTCGATCGAGTCGTCGCCGGCGCCGCCGTTGAGCACGTCGTCTCCGGCGCTGCCGCTCAGCGTGTCGTTGCCCGCGGCGCCCTCGAGCACGTCGTTGCCCCCGCCGCCCTGAAGCTCCTGGGCGCCGGCGTCGCCGATCAGCCGGTCGTCCATCCCGGTCGCGCTCACGACTTCGACGCTCGCATCGACGTTGTCGCCCTCGCCGTTGGCGCCATCATTGGCCTGGCCGTCGTAGGTGACCGTCACGCCGCTCGTGCGCCGCGGGCCACCTTGGGCGAACTCGAAGTAGGAGACCGAGTCGCGTCCGTCGCCGCCGATGACGGTGTCAGCGAAACGTCCGGAGAGCAGCTCATCGTCGCCCGGCCCCAGCTGGACCTCCGCGGGGAAATCGATCGACCGCGCGTTGTCGTTCTCGTCGCCGGTCTTGACCACGACGCGTTGCGGGAGGTCGCACACGACGTCGCTGGGCGGGGACGGAGCGCAGGTCCCGGGCGTCAGGATCCGGAGATCGACCGAACTGCCGCCCCACACCCGCGCGAAGCCGGCGCTCGTGCGGTTGATCTCGACCGTGTTCTGCTCGCCGGGGTCAGCCTCGAAGATCAGCACGCCGCCGCTCATCGCCACGCTCGCCGCATGCGCGGAGGATGCGGATGTGAGCGCCACGGCGCCCACGGCGAGCACCAGCGCCAGCCGCCGGGCACGCGACGTGAAGGTACGGCACGAGAAGTGAGCATGCATGGGGGTCTCCTTACGAGTTGAAGCCGTGATCGGGCGGGTCAGGACAGAGCGGGTCGGCGAGCTTCCGGCAGCGCCGGATCTGCTTGTGGCGAAAGCGAAACGCTCATGGACCGCCGGTCCTGCGAGCGGCTGACCGGCCGTCACGCGGCACGTGCGTGGTGCGGGTTTGCGAGCGGGCGCGTGGCAACCGTCGACGCTCGCCGCGACCAGCATCCCGTGGATCTGAAGGGCGAACATGCCACGTCACTCTGCGGCCCGTTGGCAACGGCGCGGCTACATCGGGCAACGGCGCGGTTACTGCGGGATTGCATGCCGATACCGATGACGCCAGTGACTGTCAGCGCGAGAGCCCAGCCTCGGTCGCCGGCGCGCGCACCCCGATGTCCCGCAGTCCTCGCACGCTCATAGACCGATGGGACTACGCTGACACCGAGGTGAGGGACGTGCGCTTCCGTATCCTGGGCCCGCTCGCGATCGAGCGAAACGGTCAGGAGTTGGAGATCGGCGGTCATCGCCAACGAGCTCTGCTCGGCCGGTTGCTGCTTGACGCCGGTCGCTGCGTCCCCTCGGACCGCCTGATCGAGGAATTTTGGGGCGAGGACGCTTCGCAGGCCGCGCGTAAGCGTCTGCAGGTGAGCGTCTCGCGACTGCGAAGGGCGCTTCACGAGGCACATGGCGACGGCGTGCCGCCAGTCATCGTGTCGATATCCGGCGGCTATATGGCCAGGCTCGAGCTCGGACAGCTCGACCTTCACGAGTTCGAACGGATGGTCGAGGACGGACGCCGCGCGCTTGGTCAGGGCGACATGCAGCGCGCTGCCGTGTTGCTGGCGGACGCTGAGCGGCTCTGGCGAGGTCCACCGCTGAGCGATGTCGCGCTCGGGTTGGAGGCCACGCCGGAAATCGCCCGACTCGAGGAGCTGCGGATCGCCGCCATCGAGGACGGCGTCGAGGCACGGCTTGCCCTGGGCCTGGAGCGCGAGGTCATTCCCGACCTCGAACTGCTGGCCGCCCAGCATCCGCTGCGAGAGCGGCTGTGGGGCCAGCTGATGTTGGCTCTCTACCGCATCGGCCGGCAGGCTGAGGCCCTCGACGCCTATCAACGTGTCCGCCGACGGCTGAGCGAGGACCTCGGGTTGCAGCCCGGTCCCGCACTAGGGCAACTCGAACGGCAGATTCTGAACCACGATCCTGTGCTGCTGGCGACGGCGGCCGCCCCGATCACCGACTCGCCGGCCGTCGTGCAGCCTCGGCGAGCGCCGCCGTCCCCCGTGTTGCCGGCCTCGCGCAGCAGCACCACCTTCGTCGGCCGGACCGAGGAGATGCGACGACTCGGTCGCGCGCTCGAAAGCACCACGGCCGGGTCTTGCCGACTGGTGCTCCTCGAGGGCGAGGCCGGTATCGGCAAGACCCGGCTCGCCCTGCGCTTCGGCGACCGGTGCTGCCGCGCAGGCGCACTCGTCCTATACGGCCGCAGCGATTCGGAGACGTTCGTGCCCTACCAGCCGTTCGTCGAGGCCCTGCGCCGGTGGCTCGACCCCACCGCGATCGCGCGGCTGACCGAGGTCATCCCATCTGAACTGCGCGAGCTGAGCCGTGTGCTTCCAGAACTCGGGACCCCCTCGTTGCCGCCGACGGCTCCGGAGGAACCTGCCGAGCGGTACCGGCTGTTCGACGCGATGTCGGTGCTGCTCGATGAGATTTCTCACGCTCAGCCGGCGTTGCTCGTCCTCGACGACCTGCACTGGGCCGATAAGCCGACCCTGCTCATGCTGCGACAAGTCGTGCGCTCCAGACGCACCGCGCCGATGCTGATCCTCGGGACCTACCGCCCGACGGAGGTCGACGAGGACGTGCGAGAAACCGTCGCGGACCTCCGCCGCGATCACGTGATCGAGCGAATCTCCTTAGCCGGCTTGGCGCGCAACGACGCCGCCAACCTGATCACCGAGCTCAGCGTGGGTGTCTTGCCCGAACCGATCGCTGGGACCCTGTGGAAGCAGACGCGTGGAAACCCGTTCTTTCTCGAGGAGATGATGCGAGACCGCGCTAGCTCGGTCAGAGAGGACACGGCGCAATCGGCCGAGCATGGCGCCGTCCCCGACGCCGTCAAGGACGTCATCGGTCGCCGGCTGGAGCGGGTTTCGGACCGCCTTCGGAAAGTCCTCGCGATCGCCGCTGTTGCGGGCAGCGGGTTCCCCTTGGGCCTGCTCGAGGAACTCTCCGGGCTATCCGAGGAGACGCTTCATGACGTGATCGACGAGGGCATCGCTGCCCATCTGATCGTTGTGCCTGCCGGCGCCGTCAGCATGCTCGCGTTCGAGCACAGCCTCACGCGACAGACACTGCTCGAGGGATTGACACGAACGCGTCGCGCTTGGCTGCACTTACAGGTCGGCGAATGGCTGGAACGCCAAGGGCCAGATCAACACGGGCAGCGCTTGGCTGAACTGGCCCACCACTTCTCGTTGGCGCCTCCGGAGCGCGGGCTGGCGAAGACACGCGAGTACGCGCAGCGCGCCGCCCGGCACGCACTCGACACCCTCGCCTTCGAGGACGCCGTGCGGTACTACGAAGTCGCGCTCAACGCAATCGAGCGGCTCGGCGACGCCGAGAACGCCCACGAGGAAGTCTTGCTAGCGCTGGCCAGCGCGCAGGCCAAGGCCGGCGACACTGCGACCGCTCGCAAGAGCTTCCGTCGAGTGGCCGCGATCGCACGCTCCCGTGGATCGGCCCGCGGGCTTACGGCGGCCGCGCTCGGGTTGGGGTTCAGCGGCCACGTGCTGCGGGCAACCGTCGACCACGAGATCGTCTCGCTGCTTCGCGAAGCACTCCGGGCGCTGGGAAGCGCAGACCCCGGGCTGCGCTCCCGTCTGCTCTCACGGCTGGCGATTGAACTCGGCTTCTCGGAAAAGAGTGACGAGCGCGCGGCGATCAGCGAGGAGGCGGTCCGACTCGCTCGCAACACCGACGATCCCGCCGCCCTGGGATCAGCGTTGCTCGCACAACACTGGTCGCTTTGGGACCCGCGCTCGGTTTCGCAGCGACTCATGGTGGCGAAAGAACTGCTGGCACTCGGCGAGGGAGCCAACAACCCCAAGTTCCGGCTCGAGGCCCACCGATGGCTGATGATCGATCTCCTGGAGCTAGGCGATATCAGCGGCGTCGACCGTCAGTTGGCGGCTTTCACGCTCCTGGCCGAGGAGCGCGGCCGCGCGTCAGAGCAGTGGACCGCCCACCTCTACCGGGCCATGCGGTTTCTCATGACCGGGCAATTCGACGATGCCGAGGCCGCGAGCCGGCGCGCCCTCGAGCTCGGAACCCGCGCGGGGGATCGCAATGCATACCACGGACACTTTCTTCAGATGGCCGCCCTCGCCCGCGATCGCGGGACGGCCGAGGACCTCGTGCACGCGATTCGGCAGCGAGTCGACCGTTCACCGGCCGCATTAGGCTGGCGGTGCCTGCTGGCCTGTTACCTCGCGGACCTTGACGATGTAGACGCGACGAGAGACGAGATAAACGACCTCGTACCCGCCTCCATCCCCCGAAACGGGCTCTGGCTCGGTGCGATCGCACACCTCGCGGAAGCCGTCGCAGCAGTCGGCGATCGTCCAAGGTCGGCTGAGCTCTACGAGATGCTCCGCCCGTTCGCCGACCAGACCGTCGCGATCGTCTGGGCGTCGACATGCGCGGGATCAGCCTCACGCCCGCTCGGCGCGCTCGCCGCCTCGCTGCAACGCCGGGACGATGCCGCCCGCCACTTCGAGGATGCACTCCGCGTCAACCAGGATCTCGGAGCCAAACCGGCGCTCGCGCGGACTCAAGTCGAGTACAGCAAACTCCTCCTCAGCGGCACCGCCAACGAGCACACACGCGGCAACGAACTCGCGGCACAAGGCACAGCCACCGCCAAGCGGCTCGGGATGGCACGACTTACACAGCAAGGCCGGAAGCTGCTCGAGGCGGCTCTCTGACGAGCAATAGCACTCGACACGATCTTCAGCACCACTCCCGCCGCGCCCAATGGTCCCCGTTCGCACGACACGTTGAGCGTCGCGGGCCGGCGCACCTCGCGCGAAGCAGCAGCGTGGGAAGGTGTTCGGGGGCGGCGGATCGCGGCCAGCGGGACGCGGGCGCGCGCGGCGATCATCCGCTGCACCTTCTGCAGCTCGCTCACTTCGAGGGTGTGGAGCAGGCAGCGCTGGGAGGCGCCGAAGGCGGTCTCGTCGCTGACGAAGTTGTGCAGCAGGCCGAGCCCGAATGCGGTCTGGCCGACGCCTGGCCGGGCCGCGACTTCCTAGAGGGTGCCCGGCTCAAGGCATCGTGCAGGTCTGCGTGTCTACCGCTAATTGACAGTGGCGCTAAGCCGTTCGACGGGCCGACGTTTAGAAACGATGGCTTGCGCTGGCCCCGGCGCGATGGTGGGGCGAATTCCAGTCGAGCCGTCGCAACGGGTCGTCGTCGAGATCGTAGTCGCCCTGAGAGGACCACCGGTGCGACTTGGCCTTCGGTTGTTGGTTGTCGATCAATCTGATTCTGGGGATGACCTAGCCGCGAAGCGGCGGAGCTGGTTCGGCGATCGCAGAGAGTGCTGTTTCTGATTGGGAGCGAGCGTTCTGGGTCGAGTCGCGGCGGAGCGGGCGACGTCCTGGCGCGTTCGATTCAGGCGGCGATGCGCGCGTTCGCGAAGAGGTCTGCGGGTCGGTTCCAGTCGAGGGTCTTGCGAGGCCGGTGGTTGACCTCGATGGCGACGCCCTGGATGTTCTCGGCGGTGTGGACGCTGAGGTCGGTGCTCTTGGGGAAATAGTCGCGCAGGAGGCCGTTGATGTTCTCGTTGCTGCCGCGTTGCCAGGGAGCGTGCGCGTCGGCAGAAGTACACCTGGGTGCCGGTGCTGGCGGTGATCTGCTGGTGCAGGGCGAGTTCTTTGAGCTGATGACCCAGGTCAGCGTCCTTCGCAGCCCCGCGGGCAGACTTGCGAACGCGGTGGTGATCGCGTGGCGGACGGCGTCAGCGGTCGCGACGGCCCCGGGGAACGCCAGCAGGATCAAGAACCGGGGGCGGCGTTCGATCAGCGTGGCGCGGACCTGCGGTGCGGTTGCTCGGTGGCCCATGATCAGGTGACGGCTCGGCGCAGTGCCCGACGTGGAGCGCGGTCGTCGACGCGTCGGCGATCGGCCGCTGGGCGATCGGGGATCGCGCATTGCGGTCAGGACCGACCGCGTCAAAGACGCCTTGCGAGCCCGGCCAGCCGGGCGGCGACGGCGGCTCGGCGTCGTGGTCGACACGGGTGAGCTCGCGGCCGCAGGCGATCTCATAGATCCGGCCGACTAGATCGAGCCGATCTCCGAACACAGCGTCGATGTAGGCCCAGTCGCGATGATGACCGCTGACCGGCGAACAGGATCCGCAGCTGCGTGCGCGACTTCAGCTCCGGGCGCCAGCACGCCGCTGCTCTCGAGCAGCCGGGCAATGACCGGCCGGCCAGGCCACGCCGTCCGTGGCGACGCGATCCGTGGCTGCGGCCGAGCGCACGGGCGCGGGCGGCGTTCCACGGACATGATCGGGTCGGTAGCGCCCGTCAGCGCCTCGGCTGTTGACGAGCGGTCATTTCGCGGGCACTGATCGTCGAGGGTGCGCGTCGCAGTTCTCGTGGGCCGATCGCACGGACACGCTCTCGCCCTCGTGAGCCCGATCGGCGATCAACGACGGCTCCGGCCGAGCAGCCGTCATACCGCGGGCTGCGCGGCGTCGACGCCTACGGATTCCAGCCGTTACGCGCCGGAACCTAGCGCAAGCGGCGGCGCTCCTCCTGCGGTATCGACGACCGTCCGACCGTAGACGCCGATCCGGTTGCCCGTCGTGAGAGCGGATGAAGGACTCGAACCCTCGACCTTCTGCATGGCAAGGAATCCGTGCAGACGCTCAGGCCGACTGTTCTGCCTGCAAATCGCGATATTCGGCGCGGCTGGGGAGCCACCGCCTCCGTGCGATTTCCGTGGAATTCGCTCGGATTCTCCGACCCATTTCCGACCCAGGCGCCCGGCTCACGGCGCGGGACGCGTGTCGCGTCCGACTTCGCGAACGCGCGCTCCGTAGCCTCATATCGTGGCCGCGCGGATGTGTCACAGTCCGCGCCGGCTGGACGGCAGAAGACAGGTCAGGGCAATGCAGGAAGTACAAGATCCCGCGGTTAGCGGTGCTTCCTGTGATGCGGCGAAGAGGACTCGAACCTCCACCCGGTTTCCCGGACCAGGCCCTCAACAGGGCTCGTGAGAGCGTCGCTGCTTCCACGCCGCACAAGTGAGCCAAACATGGTCGCGCGCTGGCGCCAAGTGTGAGACGTATGAGCAGCGTGACACGTTTTCAAATCCGTTCCAGGTTGGCCACAGCGTCCGCCGAATCGACGTCTTACGTCTGCTACCGCGGCCGGCTGCCGTGAGAGAGGCCCTCGCTGCCGAGGGGGGTGGGCGGAGCTTCGCGCCCGCGAGTGTCGACAGGCCTCAGCCCAGGGGCGCCAGCTGTTCAGCGATGATCCTGGCGTCGTGTGTCAGCTGCGTCGTGCGCTCGACGTCGTCGACGTCGACGCGCTTCCACCCAGCGCGGACGGTGTTCTGCCTGCCTTCGCACATGCGTCGTGCGGGAAAGTTGGCGACCGTTCAGAAGGCGCGCTCGAGCGCATCCTCGTCGGCCACCGTGCCTTTGTTCTGCGTGACGACGTATTCCGTCGCCTCGTCGATGACCCACTCGCGCTGGTCCGTGGTCAGGCTTGTCGCCGGCGTGATCTGTCGCGGCAGCTGCCGCAGCAGCTCGTCTCGACGAGTGACGAGCATGGCGGCGATCGTCTCGCGGCTCAGTGCGTCGCGGCGCTCGTCCGGAAGCGGAGCGCGCACATCGGGGGCGCAAGCAGCGAAATCCCCTGACGCGATCATGGGCGCGCACCCACGTGGTCCTCGGAACGCGGCGGCAAGCACTGACGGGAGCGCCCGGAATCGACGGTCAAGTTGCTGACTCGCGGGTTCCCGACCGGGTTCCAGGTGTGGGAATGTCGATGCGATCAACACCTCCTGAGGAGAGGGACCATGCGCTCATGCGTGCTCGCCATCGTCGCGGCGGCGTTCGCCACTCCGCTGTGCGCAACGCCGGCCGGGGCCGCCCAACCTCCGGCCGACCGGCTCGATGCGTACACGGCGGTGGTCCCGCCGGAGGCGCTCGGGACGCTGCACGAGCACGGGCTCGAGGTGTCGGATCAACGTCCAGTGCCCGACGGGATCGAGGTCGGCTTCGTGGCCACTGCCGACGGCCTCGAGCAGCTCGCCCGCGAGGGGATCGACGCGCGCCTGACGCGTGTGCAGGGCGGCCAGACGGTGCAGCAGTTCGCCGCGGCGCAGGCTCGGGACGGCTACCAGATCTGGCGCTCGTGGGACGAGCCGGGCGGGTTCCGCGACCAGCTCTATGCGGCGGCCCGCGAGAATCGCCGGATCGCCAAGGTCGTGCGGCTCGGGTCGACCGTCCAGGGCCGCGAGATGCTCGCGCTGAAGCTGACCCAAGGGGCGAGCGGCGTGCGCGACGGCCGCCGCCCGGCCGTCCTCTACCACGGCGTGCAGCATGCGCGCGAGTGGATCTCCGGCGAGCTGACGCGCCGCCTGATGCACTGGTACATCGATCGCTGGCGCGCGGGCGACCGGCGGGTCCGGCGCCTGCTCAGGGACACGGAGCTGTGGTTCGTGCCGATCTCGAACCCGGACGGCTACGAGTACACGTTCGACGTCGAGCGGCTGTGGCGCAAGAACCTGCGCGACAACGACGGCAACGGCGAGATCACGGTCGGTGACGGCGTCGACCTGAATCGCAACTTCCCGAACCACTTCAAGTACGACGAGGAAGGGTCAGCCTCGCCGCCGGCGGACGAGACGTATCGCGGCCCCGGGCCGGCGTCGGAGCCCGAGACACGCGCGCTGATGGGCCTGCTCGACCGCGTCGAGTTCTCGTTTCACCTCAACTACCACTCGTCCGCCGAGTCCCTGCTGTACGCCGAGGACTGGCAGGTCGGCACGCCGACCGCCGACGACCCGATCTACTTCGCGCTGGCGGGCAACCTCGACCGGCCCGCGGTGGCCGGGTACAACGCCGGACTGGCCGCCGACACGCTGTACGCCATCCACGGCGGCGCGACGGGCTACGCGCACGGGTCCAGCGGCGCGCTCTCGATCTCGCCGGAGCTGGGCGACGGCTGCCCGACCACCTCCTGCGGGTTCGTGTTCCCGGACGACGAGGCGGCGGTCCAGGGCCGAGTTCGACCGCAATCTGCCGTTCGCGCTCTCCGTCGCCGAATCGGCCGAGCACCCGGAGGACCCCAGGTCCTCGCTCGGGATCGAGACGAAGCCGCTCTACATCCGCAGCGACGACCCGTACAAGGCGGGCCTCCCCGGGGCGAACTTCGCGTTCCGGTACTCGTACGGGGACCCGCAGCCCGTTCAGGTGCTGGCCAGGCGCAACCTCGGCCGCGTGACGCTGCGGTACCGCATCAACGGCGGCCGGGTGCGCAGCGACTCGACGTGGGAGCGGCGAGACGGTGAGCGCTACACGCCGTCCGCCGTGCACTACCGGGAGCTGCGCGGGGTCGTGCGCGGCACCGACCCGGGCGACAGCGTCGAGGTCTGGTTCGAGGCCAAGGGCCGGGGGCACCAGCCGCACCGTGCGCTCCGAGTCGTTCACGTACCAGGCCGTCTCGGAATCCGGCAGCCGCGTGCTCGTCGTGGCGGCCGAGGACTACACGGGCGCGTCGCCCGCGCAGGCGCCCGGCCCGCACTACCTCGGCTACTATCTGGACGCGCTGCAGGCGAACGGCATCGCCGCCGACGTGTACGACGTCGACGCGCGCGGCCGCGTCGCACCGGATCACCTCGGGGTGCTCGGCCACTATGACGCCGTCGTCTGGTACACGGGCGAGGACATGGTCACGCGACCGCTCGGCTGGCCGTCCGGCAACGCCGACCGACTCGCGATGGACGAGATCCTCGAAGCCCGCGAGTACATGAACGAGGGCGGCCGTGTGCTCTACGCGGGCAAGCGGGCCGGTCAGCAGTACTCGGGCGCCGGCGGCGTGGGGAACCAGCTCTACGACCCGAAGGGCGAGGGGCCGTGCACCACGTCGGGCTTCGACCCGCGGCGCTGCCGCCAGCTGCGCGGTACGCGCGACCTCGTCAACGACGTCCTCGAATACTGGTTCGGCGGCTATGCCCAGTTCGACGACGGCATCGACCCGGCCGGCGGGCTGTTCGGGGTCACCGGCATCGACGCCCCGTTCGCGGGCCTCGCGTGGGGCTTCAACGGGCCGGCCAGCGCCGGCAACCACGCGAACGGCTCGTCGTTCCTCGCCACCAGCGGCATGCTGCCGGCGGCGGAGTACCCGCTGTTCGCGAGCTGGCCGTCGACGCGCTGGGCCAAGCCGGGCGGCCCGCTCGAGCCGCACACCGGGACCCAGTTCGCTCATTCCGGGATCGCGAACGCCGCCTACAAGCGGCTGACGCGGACCGTGACGGTGCCGGCGTCCGGTGGCAGTTTGTCGTTCTGGGCCTCATACGACATCGAGCCCGAGTGGGACTTCCTGTTCGTCGAGGTACGCTCGCCGGGCGCCGACGACTGGACGACGCTGCCCGACGCCAACGGCCACACGTCGCAGAACGTCGGCCTCGCCTGCCCGGAGCCGTGGCGCCTGCTCCATCCGCACGTCGACCACTATCAGACGCTCAACGCCGACGGGACCTGCTCGCCGACCGGCTCCACCGGCGCCTGGCACGCCGCCACTGCCCGGTCGGACGCCTGGGAGCAGTGGTCGGTGGACCTCGCGGCGTACGCCGGCGAGACGGTCGAAATCTCGATCGCCTACGCGAGCGACTGGATCAACCCGCAGCTCGGCGTGCTGATCGACGACGTGACGCTCCCCGACGGCACGAGCACGTCGTTCGAGAGCGACCTCGGCGGCTGGGCCGTCACGGGGCCGCCCGCGGGCAGCGGGCCGAACATCAACAACTTCGCCCGCGTCGCGAGCTTCCTGGTCGGCGCCTCGATCACGACGCCCGACACGGTCCTGATGGGCTACGGGATCGAGGGCATCGCCACGCCGGCGGAGCGGGCCGCCGTCGGCGGTCGTGTCCTAGGCCACCTGCTCCGCTAGGGCCCCGGCGCGCCCGTTCGCGGAGGCATAGCCCGAAGACGCTTGTGACCCGAGCACGGCGCGTGGGGCAGGCGTGAGGTCGAGAAGATCGCAGTCGGACGAGATCGGATGTCACACCTGCGCTTGGTCACCGCGCCTCCTCTGAGGTTGCTGGATAGTTGGTCCAGAAACGATCATGCGGCTGAAATCCGTCGTGGCTGCCGTCCGCGCAAGACGAGCGCCCAGCTAAGGCATTCGAAGGCCGCCGTAGTTGCAAGGGTCCGGACTAGGTTCCAGGCGACCCAGGGGGTCGCGTAGTCGTCACGCACGGCGGCGAGATTCTCGATGCGGGCGGGGTCACCCGCCTGCTTAATGTCTTCGTTGAGCGGGACGTGGATTGCGAAGGTGACACGACCGCGACCGGCGCTGGCGTCGCCGAAGCGCTGTCGGGCGAATAACTCGCCCGCTCACGCGTGACTTCGGCCGGGCCTGCATGGCGCTCACCGGCCGGGTCGCGCGAGTCCGTGCTCGTAGGCGAAGACGACGGCCTGTGCGCGGCTTGTGAGGTCGAGTTTGGAGAGCACGTTGGCGACGTGTTTCTTGACGGTGCTGGCTTCGAGCACGAGCTCGCGTCCGATGTCGGCGTTGGAGAGGCCGCGTGCCATCAGCATCAGCACGTCGCGCTCGCGTGGGGTGAGCGCGTCGATCCGATCGTCGGCGTGTGGCTGGGGCGCGCTTGCCGCGAATTCGCTGATCAGCCGTCGCGTGACTTCGGGCGAGATGAGGCCTTGCCCGCGGGCGACGGTCCGGACGGCTTCGACGAGCGCGTCGGGCTCGGCGGACTTGAGCACGAAGCCGGCGGCGCCGGCGCGCAGTGCGGCGAAGACGACCTCGTCGAGGTCGAAGGTGGTGACGACGAGCACGTCGATCGGCTCGCCGCTTGCGGGGTGGGCGAGCAGCCGCGTGGCCGCGAGCCCGTCCATGCGCGGCATGCGGATGTCCATCAGGACGACGTCAGCCGCGCGGCGGCGGGCTAGCGCGACCGCCTCGACGCCGTCCGCGGCCTCGCCGACGATCTCGATGTCGGGCTCGGCTTCGAGGATCGTGCGCAGTCCGCGGCGCACGACGGCCTGGTCGTCGGCGAGGAGCACGCGGGTGGCCGTCATCGCGGAGTCACCGGGTCGGTCTGATCGTGTCTCGGCGCGGGCAGCACCGCGTGGACGCGCCAGCCGAGGCCGTCGGGGTTGGGCCCGGCGTCGAGGCGGCCGCCCACGAGCGCGGCGCGCTCGCGCATCCCCGCGATGCCGCTGCCGCGGCCGACGGGATCCGTCCGTCGCCCGCCGTCGTCGTTGACGTCGATGAAGGCCTCGCCGTTGGTGAGGTGGATCGACACGGCGGCGCGGGGCGGTCGGGCGTAGCGCGCGACGTTGGTCAGCGCCTCCTGGACGATCCGGAAGGTCGCCGCCTGCACGTCCGCGCTCAGCGCGTCCTCGGGCGGGCGCTGGAGGACGCGTACGTCGACGCCGGCGGCGCGGACCGCGTCGAGCAGCGTGTCGAGATCGGCGAGCCCGGGAGGCAGGCCCGGGCCGTCGTCGTGCGCCTGCGTCGCGCATGCCGCGGACCGCGGCGCGGGTCTGATCCAGCGCCTCGCGCGCCATCTGGGCGATCCGTTCGAATGTCGCCCGCGCCTCTTCGGGGTTCGTGTCGATCAGCGTGCGTCCGGCGCCGGCCTGGACGGCGATCGCGCTGAGGTCGTTGCCGACGACGTCGTGGACGTCGCGGGCGATCCGCACGCGCTCGCGCGCTGCGGCCTCACCGGCTTCGGCGGCGCGCAGCTGGGCCAGGCGACCGGTCTGGTCGCGCACTTGCGCGAGCAGGCGTCGCTGTTCGCGCAGCAGATCGGCGAGGAGCAGCGGGACGCCGATGACGCAGACGTTGGCGACGAGCTGGAAGGCGCTGAGCCGCTCGCCTGCCGCGTCGGCGGCGGCGATCGAGGCCAGCACATCTCCGATCAGCGTGAACGTCGCGAGCGCGACCGCGCGGCGGCGGTCGGTGAGATAGACGGCGGCTGCGGCGATCAGCAAGGCCGAGAACCAGCCCGACGTCGGCGGGTAGCCCAGGGCGGCGGCGCTCAGCGCCGCCGCGAGCGCGGTCACGGCCGACGCCATCGGGGCGCGCCGGCACGTCGCCGCGGGAAGCGCCATCAGCAGGACGAGCACGACCGCGAGCGCGTCGACGTCACGCCACGTGGCGTCGTCGGCGGAGCGCTGCAGCGCGAGCGTGAGCAGGCCGAGCGCGACGCCGGCGCAGGCCAGCAGGAGGTCTGCGATCGGCGCCCGGCGGATTGATCGACGCATCGAAGCCCATCCTCTCAGCCCGCGGTCGCGCTGTCCTCATCACAAAGGCCCAGGCCGCCTCCCTCTCCTGGTGGCGGTCGATGACCCCCATCGGCCGCTGTGCATCGGCCGCTCATGACGCAGGCTGGATGCACCCCCACCGAAGGAGCCGTCCGATGAGCAGCCTCGCCGTAGATCACCGCAGGCCCGAACCAGCCGACCGTTCGGCGATGGTGCAGCTCGACGACGTCGTTCGCGTGTTCGGGCGCGGCGATGGGCAGGTGCGTGCGCTCGACGGCGTCACGCTGTCGATGGCGCGGGGAACGTTCACGGCGATCATGGGGCCGTCGGGCTCCGGGAAGTCGACGTTGCTGCAGCTGGCGGCGGGCCTGGACCGGCCGACGCAGGGCCGCGTTCGCCTGGGCGAGCAGGAGCTCGGCGGGCTCAATGAGCGAGCGCTTGCTCGGCTGCGGCGCGAGCAGCTCGGGTTCGTCTTTCAGTCCTTCAACCTGCTCGGCGCGTTGACCGCCGAGCAGAACGTCGCGCTGCCGTCACGCCTTGCCGGCACGCGGCTGCGTCGGTCGGTCGTCCGTGAGGTCCTGCGGCGCGTCGGGCTCGAGGAGCGCCGCGGCCACCGGCCGGCGCAGCTCTCGGGCGGCCAGCAGCAGCGTGTGGCGATCGCGCGCGCGCTGGTCGGGCAGCCGAGCGTTATCTTCGCCGACGAGCCGACCGGCGCGCTCGACACGCGCGCGGGGCGGGCCGTGCTGGCGCTGCTGCGCGAGACGATCGACGAGAGCGGCGGCACGCTGGTGATGGTCACCCACGACCCGTCCGCCGCCGCGTGGGCGGACCGCGTCGTGTTCATGGCCGACGGCCGGCTCGCCGGCGAGCTGCTCGCCCCGACCGCCGAGCAGGTCGCCGAGCGCCTGACCGGACTGGGGGCCTGACATGTTGCGCATCTCGCTGCAGACGCTGCGCGCGCGTCGCGGCACGCTCGCCGGCGCCTTCGTCGCGATCTGGCTCGCCGTCACGCTCGCCTGCGCCACCGGACTGCTGATGGCGGGCGCGCTCGGCCCACCGGGCGCGGGGCGCCTCGCCGCCACCGACGCGGTCGTCCGCGCCGACCCGACGGTCACGATCGGCGATGGCGAGGACGCCGAGGGCGTCGACGTCGTTCCCGGTCCCCGCCTGCCCATGGCAGCGGTCGAGCGCGCCGCCGCCGTGCCGGGCGTCGCCCGCGCCGTGGGCGACATCGCCTTCCCGGCCGGCGCGTGGAACGCCCACGGGCAGCGCCTGCAGGCCGAGCGCGCGGACCGGCTGATCGGCCACGGCTGGGACAGCGCGGCGCTCACGCCGTACCGCCTGACCGCCGGGCGCGCGCCGAGAGGGCCGCGCGAGGTCGTCGCCGACGTGCGGCTCGGCACGCGCGTCGGGTCGATGCTGCGGATCGTCAGCCCGACCGGCGACAGGCGCTACCGCGTCAGCGGCCTCGCCGACGCCCGCGGCGCGGGCGATGGCAGCCAGGCCGCGGTGTTCTTCCCCCAGGCCGTCGCCGCGGCCCTGTCCGGCGCCCCCGGACGTGTCAATGCGATCGGCGTGATCGCCGAGCCCGGAACGTCCGCCGCCATCCTGCGCGATCGCCTGCAGGCGCGCGCCGGGCGCGGGATCGAGGTGCTCGATCGCCCGCACGCGGCCGATGCGGACGCCGGTGACCCGACCGCGGCCGATCGCGCGGGGCTGATCGCCATCTTCGGCGCGCTGGGCGGCATCGCCGGTGCGGTGGCGCTGTTCGTGGTCGCCGGGACGTTCGCGCTCGCCGTCGCGCAACGCCGCCGGGAGACCGCGGTGCTGCGCGCGCTGGGCGCCACCCCGCCGCAGATCCGCCGCCTGATCGCCGGCGAGGCGCTGCTCGTGTCGCTCCTGGCGGGCGCGCTGGGCGTGGTCGCGGGCCGCCCGCTCGCGAACCTCATCGTCGACGTCCTCGCCGATCGCGGCGAGGTCGGACCGGCGTTCGCGCCCGCGCACTCGATCGTGCCGCTCCTAGCCGCGTTCGGCATGGGCGTCGTGATCGCGCAGCTCGCGGTCTTCGCCGCGGCGCGCCGTGCCGGGCGGATCCCGCCGGCCGACGCGCTGCGCGAGGTCGCGATCGAGCATCCACGGCCGGGGCTGGTCCGCGTCGTGTGCGGCGTCGCCTGCCTCGCCGGCGGCGTGGCGATGTCGATGCTGTTCTCGGGCTACTGGGCGATGGCGTTCGCCGTGCTCGGGGGGATCCTGCTCGCCATGGGCACGGGATTGCTCGGCCGCTGGCTGCTCGGAATCCCGGCCGCGCTGCTCGCCGCGCCGCTGCGCCGCCTCGGCGCATCGGGCATGCTCGCCGCCACCGGGCTGGCAGCGAACCGCTGGCGCACCGCCGCGCTGGCGACGCCGATCATGCTCGTCGCGATGCTCGCCGGCATCCAGGGCATCGTCGAGTCCAGCAACCAACGCCACACCGAGGACGTCACCCAGGCCCGCGTCCACGCGCCGCACGTCGTCGTCGGTGCCGACGGCGCACCGCTGCCCGCTGGGACGGCCGCCGCGGTCGGGCGGCTCGGCGGCGTCGACGCCGTCACGGCGGTGCTGGCGACCGAGATCTATCCGCTCGCCTCAGGCCTCGGCGACATGAGCCCCTGGACGGCCGCCGGCCTGAGCGGCACGGCCACGGCGAGCACGCTCGACCCCGACGTCGTCCAAGGGTCGCTGAGCGACGTCCGCGGCGACGCGGTCGCGGTCAGCCGCGTGTTCGCCGACGCCGGCGACCTCCGGCTCGGCGACACCGTCCCCGTCCGGATGGCCGACACCGCCCCGGCCACGCTCCGCGTCGCCGCCATCTACGATCGCGCCGCCGGGCTCGGGGACATCGTCCTCGACGCCGCCGTCGCCCGCCGCCACGCCGCCCTCCCCGCCGACACCGCGCTGTTCGTCGCGGGCGGCCCGGCCGCCGAACGGTCGCTCGCGCGCTACGCCTCCGACCATCCCGGCCTCCGGCCGCTCAGCCGCCGGCGGTACCTCGACACCGTCCACGCCGCAAACGTCGACGGAGGCTGGGGCGTCTGGCTGATCGTCGGCCTCGCCGCCGCGTTCGCCGCCCTCGCGCTCATCAACACCGCGGCCATGACCACGACCGAGCGCCGCGGCGAGCTCGCGACCATCCGCCTGCTCGGCGGCACGCCCGGCCACGCCATACGCATGGTGACGCTCGAGATGCTCCCGACCGTCATCATCGCGCTCGGCGCCGGAGCGGCGATCGTGGCCGTCGCGGTCGCCGGCGTGCCGCGCGGCCTGACAGGCTTCCCGCTCGTCGTACCGCTGGAGCTCACCGCCGCGCTCGCCGTCGGCGCGGCCGTCCTCGGCCTGCTCGCCGCCACCGTGACCACGCGACTCGCGCTGCGGGCCGCGCCGGCCGAGGCGATGCGCGGCAGCGAGTGAGCGCAGGCAGTCTCCGTCACCCACCCCGGGCCTTCCCTGCAGGCCCCGGGGCGCATTTCCGAACGACGACCCGCCTGCCGGCTCCACCTCGCTGCAGAGCGCCGGCCGGAACGCTGCGTTCCCCGACTATTCGATCCCCACACGAAACGAGTTCCCGATGAGATGGTCAATCCCCGCGGCTCTCGGCCTACTGGTCGCATCCGCGGCTGCCGCGCCGGCCGGTGCCGTCGTCCACGGCACCCCCGTCGACCCGGCCGCGGTGCCGTGGTTCGCCAGCCTCGGCGGCTGCGGCGGCACGCTCGTCGCGCCCGACCGCGTCCTCACGGCCGCGCACTGCGTCGCCGGCCAAACGCCCGAGCACGTCGGCGGGATCACCGTCGGCGGCCTCACACGCCGCGCGACGCACATCGCCATGCACCCGCAATGGCGTCACCGCAACGGCCCGGCCAACTACCTCGACGACGTCGCGGTGATCGAGCTCGACACGCCGATCGCGGGCGTGCCGACCGTGGTCCTGGGCGGCGCCGACCCCGGAATCGCACACATTCTCGGCCGCGGGCGGCCGTTCGCGCCCGGAACCGGCCACAGCCAGGCCGAGACGCTCGATGGCACCCTGCGCACCGCCGACCTCAAGACGATCGGCGACGCCGCGTGCGCGCCCGCCTTCAGAGGCTACCGCGGCGCGACGCTCGAGCGCTTCGACGCGCGGATGCGCTGCGCGATCGACGCCGACGGCCTCGAGCCGCTGTACTCCGGCTGCCACGGCGACAGCGGCGGTCCGCTCTGGTTCGGCACGACCGCGGCGCCCGTGCAGCTCGGCGTCGTGAGCTGGGGCGGCGACTGCGGCGCCGACCACCGACCGTCCGTGTTCGCCGACGTCGCGCTCTACCGCGACTTCATCACCGACCCCACGCCGACGTGGGCACCCACCAAGACCGGACGCGTCCGGATCGCCGGCGTCGCGCGCGCGGGCCGCACCCTGCGCTGCTCCGCTCCCAGGTACACACGCGAGCCGGGAACGACTCTCGAGTACTCCTGGCGCGGGGTCGGCACCTTCAAGGGCAACGAGTACCAGCCCCCCAAAACGCTCAGCCGCGGCACGACGTACAAGGTCGCGACAGCCGACCGCGGCCACGGCGTCTCCTGCCACCTCGCCGCCGCCAACCACGGCGGATTCGTCGCCGTCGGCGCCACCGGCGTGCGCATCGCGCGCTAGCCCACAGGCACCCCGCGGATCGATACGCAGCAGATCGCGCGTGTCCAGCAGCGGCGCGAACTGCTTTACAAGATCGCCGGCATGGGCGATCGGCGGATCGCCGGGACGCCCGGATCGAACAGGATCGTTCCGGCCGCCGGCACCGTGCGTCGGCCGACAGCGCGTCGTCGCCGCCAGCACGATTGAGAGGAGAGCTCCCATCTGCGAACCCTTGTCTGCGCGTTTGCGCAGCCAAGACGCCAGCAAACCCCACCCTCGTTACGGCGCGACGTGGGACGGTGTTCGGACCCCGACAAGGAGTGCCTCATGCTTTCGGTCGTTGTCGCGCCTCAGCGGTTCCCAGTGATCCCATGCTGCAACCGGGTGTGCGGCGCGTGAAGGCCGTAGCGCTGGCCGGGTTGGTCGTCGGCGTCATGGCCGTCGCGGCACCGCTCGCGTCGGCCGATTCGTGCGTCCCCGAACTCACGACTGCCCGTTGCGGCAGCATCGTCGCGCCCTTGGATCGCGACCGCCCAGAGATCGGGACCGTCACGGTGGCCTACGCGGTCGTCCCGCGAAGCGACGAGTCGCGCCCGTCGTTGGGGGCGGTGGTGCCGAACCCCGGCGGGCCGAGCCTGAATGCCATCGCGCGCGGTGGGGATTACGCCGCCAAGCTCGCGCCGCTGCTCGAGCGCCGTGAGCTGTTGCTGATCGATCCGCGCGGCACGGGCCGCTCGGACGCTCTCGCCTGTTCGGCGCTCGACGGGCCGCTGGGCAGCGCGGCCGCGGCGCGCATCGCCGTGGGCGCGTGCGGCCGGGAACTCGGCGTGCGCGGCGGCCTCTACGGAACCGCGGCGGTCGCCGACGACATCGAGCAAATCCGCGTCAAGCTGGGTATGGAGCGGCTCGACCTATGGGGCGAGTCGTACGGCACCTATCTGATGCAGGTATATGCCGCGCGCCATCCCGCGCATGTGGGCGCCGTCGTGTTGAGCGGCGCCTATCCGATCGACTTTGACCCGTGGGGTCGCGATCGCGCGGAGGCTTCACGACGCGGCGTACAGCTGGTCTGCGCTCGCACCGACGCGTGTCAGGGCGACGTCGTGCTGCGTGAGCTGGGCCGCCTCGCGGCACGGCTGCGGTTGCACCCGATTGATCTGGAGCTGCCGAGCGGGCCTGCGCGATTGGATGAGGGCGCGCTGGCCGAGCTGCTCTACCTGGGATTCTTCGACCGGCTGCCGGCGGTTACCGCCAGTGCGTTGGCCGGCGATGAGGCTCCGCTGCGCGCGTTGTTCTCGTTCGTCCGCCTCATGTTGACCGCGCCGCAGCCGCCGGCGGAGGGGGACGTGGACAGCGTGGCGCTTCGCTACGCCGTGATGTGCCACGACTACCCGCGTGCGTACTCCTACGCGGATACCCCGGTGGCCCGACGGGCAAGCTACGCACGGGCGCTGGCCGCGCTCGATTCACGGCCGTTTTGGCCGTTTTCGCCGGCCGGTTGGACCGGTGCGGACTTCGAGGGTCTTGACTCGTGCATCGAGTGGCCGGAGGACCCGACGGCGGCGCTGCCGATCGACCCTCGATCCGTGCTGCCCGACGTCCCGGCGCTCGTCATCGCCGGCGACCTGGACACCAACACTCCAAGCTCGGGCGGCCGTGAGGTCGCGCGGCGCTTTGCGCGCGGCGTATTCATGGAAGTCTCCAATGCCGGGCACTATCCGACCGCGACGAGCGCGTGCGCCGTGCAGGCCGGCATGAATTTCATTGATGCGGGCGATGCTGACCCGCAGGCCTGCGTCTCCGACGGCGCGCCGCCCGCTGTGGTCGCTCGCGCGCCTCTGTGGGCGGCGGGGTTGCCGCCGGTCCTCAGCGCCGGGAGTGCGCGCGAGCGCCGAGCGGTCGCGGTGTTGAGAGCGACAGCGAGCGCGCTGCTTGAGCAACTGCCGGTGCTGCAGGCATGGGGTGCGGTCGACGGTCTGCGCGGCGGGCGTTTCACGCGAAGCGGTGATGGCACGTTGCGGCTCGCCGGCGTGCGGCTCGTGCGCGACGCCCACGTGTCCGGCTCGATGACCGCGAGCGACGGCGGGTTGGCGGGGGATTGGCGCGTTTCCGGGGCAGGAGTGGCGCCTGGTCGGGTCCACGTGGTCCTTCCCGCCGCGGGCGGCGGGCGCCTCACCGGCTCGATCGGCCGTCAGCGGGTCGACGTCAGGCTCGACTGAGGCAGCGCGAACGACCGGGCTGAGTCGGCATTCGCCGTGGCTCAGGTCGACGGGGCAATCGCCTCGGTCAGCCGCGTACGAACACGCCGAGCAACGCGATGCTCGCGAGCACGCCGGGCGCTGCGGCCGTGAGCCACTCAACTCGGGCAGAGCGCGTCGGCGGTCGCGTGATCCCCCCAAGCAGCAGCGCGACTCCGCCAAGCAGCAGGCCACGCGCCCGCTGCGTGACCCTCGACGTAAGGCCCATCATGTCCCAACCGAACCGCTCATCGCAAAGTCCGCACCGATGCATCGACTACCACCATGTCGACGTGTTCGCCGATCGCCCCTTCACGGGCAATGGCCTGTGCGTTTTCACCGACGTTGACATCGACGCCCTGCCCAGTGCGGCGTTGCTGGCCATCACCCAGGAGATGCGCCAGTTCGAGTCAATCTTCCTCTCGCCCACGGACGACGACAAGGTCGTTGCGCGGGTATTCACGGAAGAGGAGGAACTTGCCTTCGCAGGTCATCCCATCCTCGGTGCGGCAGCAGTCCTCCACGCGCGGCATTCCGCCACCCAGGACGAGCTCCGTTGGAGGTTTTCGATCGCCGGCCGCACGATCGCCGTCTCGACGCGCCGGACAGCCGGCATCATGCACGCCGAGATGAACCAGGGTCGCGCTGAACTCGTGACCACGCTCACACGCCCCGATCTCGAGAAGTTGGTCGCCGATCTCGACCTCGCCGCCGGCGACCTGCATCCGACACTCCAAGCGCAGGTGATCACGACCGGACTGCCGTACCTGATCATCCCCGTCAGCCACTCTGGATTGGCGCGCGCTCGAATCCTCGGCTCCGGCTTCGAGGCCGGCCTCGCGGCGCACGGGGCGAAGTTCGTCTACGTCTTCGACCCGGAGCGCCGCGAAGGACGAACGTGGGACAACCACGGACGTACCGAGGATGTGGCCACCGGCAGCGCCGCCGGCCCTGCGGGCGCGCTTCTCATGCTCCAAGGCCTCGCCGAGGCGGGCAGCGCCTTCACGCTCGAGCAGGGACGGTTCATCGGGCGTCCGAGCAAGATCCACGTGCGAATCGACCGCTCGACGCGGGAGATCTATGTCGGCGGGCCCGTCGCGCGCGTGGCCTCCGGAACCCTCGGTGCACCGGTGTAGCGAGCGTTGAGCATCCTGCGCCGTTGCCGTCATCGGAACGGGTGACGTTTACCGGCGAGCTTCACATCGCCACCTCCCAACTCGGCGGTTGGAGAGTCGTAGGGCTCAACGAGCCGCACCGCCGAGAGCACCTGGTCTCGCCATGCCGCTGAGCGGACACGCTTCCGATCATCGGGGTCGCGGTTTCGTGCAGCGAACCTTGCGGCCAGCCGTACCTGAGGCGGTCTTTCGTGGAATACGGCACGGTGGTTTTCCCCCGCGCGAAGCGGCTCTATGACCGGGAGCATCTGACGCATGAGAATTCGCACCTGTATCGCGCTCGCTGTCGCGGCGAGTTGCGCTTCGGCGGGACCGGCCGGGGCGGTTGTCGGCGGCGAGCCGCTCCGGCCCGCAGACGTGCCTTGGTTTGCGCCCGTGGCCAGCTGCGGTGGGACGCTCGTCGCGCCGGACCGGTTGCTCACCGCGGCCCACTGCGTGGCCGGCTTGTCGCCCGATGCGATCGCCGCGACCGCGGTTGGCGGGGAGCCCCGCTCGGTGACCCGCGTCGCGCTGCATCCGGGCTTTCGCCGCAAGAACGGCGAGAACTACTTGGACGACGTCGCGATCGTTCAACTCAACGCGCCGGTGACGAACACCGTGCCGGTGACGCTGGCCGGCGGGCCCGCCAGTACCCAGAAGGCGCGCATCATCGGCTCCGGCAACATCTACGCGCCCGGGACCGGCCACAGCGAGGCGGACATGCTCAAGGGCGGGCTTCACCAGGCGACGCTTCGCCAGGTCTCAGATTCCGATTGCGCCAGGGTCTACAGAACGAACCGCCCGGGGACCGGGGAACGCTTCGATGCCGCTCGCATGCGCTGCGCGATCGACGTCGACGGCCTGCGGCCACTGAACTCGGGTTGCTTCGGCGACAGCGGCGGCCCGCTGATCGCCGGGCCCAATACCGCCCCTGTTCAACTCGGGGTCACAAGCTGGGGCGGCGATAGGTGCGGCGCGGATCACTCGCCGAGCGTGTTCGCCGACGTGACCCGGTACCGCGAGTTCATACTCGATGCGACGCCGACCTGGGGGCCGACGCAGCACTACACCGCCGGCATCAGCGGCAGCGCACGCGCCGGAAACACGCTCGAGTGCTCGACCTCGGGCCGGGAGCGCGGCACGCAGCGCAGCTATGAGTGGAAGCGCCGTTCGCGGCACGCGCGACTCGAGACTGTCGGCTCGTCCAGCAGGCACAAGGTCTTAAAGTCCGACGTGGGCCGGCGGCTGATCTGCTTCGTCACCGCATACAACGATGGCGGGGAGATCCTCGCGGGCACTGACGGCGTGATGGTCGCGCGCTGAGCGGTTGCAAACGTGCCCGCCAGCCAGCCAGCGTGCCGTGCTGAAGCACGTCCTCGGCTCGCAAGTCCAGCGCGCCGCATCCGATCGAGAAGTCCGCGGTCGTGGCAACGGGTCGACATAAATCTGGGGTGGGAGAGCGTCGGCCGGCCGGCGTGGGCGCCGGGTTCAACGGCCCTGCGAGGAGCGGGCGTTGGACTCGGTGTTTCGCCGCGGATAAGCTCGGCTGGGGCACATGTCCCGGTCAGCCGGCGCCTAGGCATGCGAGTCGGCCTCCAGCGCCCGGTGCGCCATCTCAGAGGAGTCACAGGCCATGTTCATTGCAGGGCACGCGCGAAAGGCCGGCCGAGACGGTCCGCCCGTGCTTGCGCCTCATCTGCTGTGGATCATGGCGCTGCTCGGCTGTATCGCTGCGGCCACGACGATGGCGCTGGCGTTGACGAGCGACCACGCAACCGAGCCCGGCTTGCAGGCGTCGCTGCTGGACTGGATCATTCTGTCGTACATCTTCAGCGGGCTGGTCGGCTTGGTGGCGGCGTCCGGAGAGCCGGTTCGGCCCGCTGATGGTGGCCGCCGGTTTCGTCATCGCGCTCACCGCGACGCGTTGGGCGAACGCGGACTTCCCGTACACGCTCGGCTGGGCGTTGGACCTGCTGCCGGCGGCGGTCTTCCTGCACGTGTACCTCGCGTTTCCGACCGGCCGGGTGAGTCGGATGGCGGGAGCGGACGCTCGTCATCGCCGCGTACGTGACGGCGCTGGCCCTGCAGATCGTCGGCGTGCTGCTTGGCGGCTTCGGCCCGCGCAACGTGCTCGCGATCGTGCACGAGCCCGGCGCCGCCGAGTCGCTCCTGCGCGCGCAGCTGATCGTGCTCAGCGGCGTTAGTGCTGGCGGGCGTCGCCGTGCTGGCCCAGCGGCGGCGGCGCGCGGGTCGCCCGGCGCGACGCTCGATCGCTCTGCTAGTCGACTCGTTCGCGGTCGCGCTCGTGATGATCGCGGTGCTGTTCGTGACGGGGCTGTTTCATCAGGCGTCGGCCGTCGTGCCGATCCAGCGGGTCACGTTCGTGGTGCTCGGATTCGCGCCGATCGTGTTCCTGATCGGCCTGCTGCACGCACGCCTCGCCCGCTCCGCGGTGGCCGGCCTCGTCGTCGAACTGCGCGCCGATCCCGGCCCCGCCGAGCTGCGCGACGCGCTGGCGCGCGCGCTGCGCGACCCGTCGCTGGAGCTCGCGTACTGGTTGCCGGAGTTCGAGAGCTGGGCCGATCTGGACGGGCAGCCCGTGCAGCTCTCCGAGCTCGACGACGGCCGGTCAATGACGCTGATCGATCGCAAGTCAGAGCATGTCGCGGCGCTGCTGCATGATCCGGCGCTCGACGACGAGCCCGAGCTGCTGGACGCCGTCGCGGCGGCGGCCGCGCTGGCGCTCGAGAACGGCCGCCTGCAGGTCGAGCTGCGCGCTCGCCTCGACGAGCTCAAGGGGTCGCGGGCGCGGCTTGTCGCGGCGGGTGACTCGGAGCGCCGGCGGCTCGAGCGCAACCTCCACGACGGTGCTCAGCAGCGGCTCGTGTCGCTGGCGCTCGGAACTGCGCCAGGTCTCCACGCGGCTGCAGCCCGATTCCGAGGAGGAGCGCCTATTGGCCGCCGCTCGCGAGGACCTCACGGCGTCGCTTGAAGGAGCTGCGCGAGCTGGCGCAAGGCATCCACCCCGCCGTGCTCAGCGACTATGGCCTCGGGGTGGCGTTGGAGTCGGTGGCGAATCGGGCGTCGCTGCCGGTCGAGCTTATCGGTCGAGGTCGAGGGCCCGCTGCCTCCGGCGGTCGAGGTCGCCGCGTACTACCTCGTGTGCGAGACGTTGACCAACGTCGCCAAGTACGCGAGCGCGTCCTGCGCCAGTGTCGAGATCACGCGCGAGGACGGGCAGCTGATCGTTCAGGTCGCCGACGACGGCATCGGCGGTGCCGATCCGGCGAGCGGCTCGGGGCTGCGCGGCCTCGCCGATCGTGTGGAGGCGCTCGACGGGAGCCTGCGCGTCTGGAGCCCGTCGGCGAAGGGTACGACGGTGCGGGCCGAGATGCCGTGCGCGTAGCGGTCGCCGATGACGCGCTGTTGCTGCGCGAGGGGATCGCGCGGCTGCTGGCCGAGGCAGGGTTCGAGGTCGTCGCTCAGAGTTCGACGGGCGAGGAGCTGCTGCAGGAGGTCCACCGTTGCTCGCCAGACGTAGCGATCATCGACATCCGGATGCCGCCGACGCACACGGACGAGGGCCTGCGGGCGGCACGAGAGATCCGCGCCGCCTACCCGGGCATGGGGATCGTCATCCTTTCCCAGCACGCCGACATCGGCGTCGCCGCGCAAGCTGCTCGCCGACAGCGCCGTGGGCGTTGGGTACATGCTCAAGGAGAGCATCGACGATCTCGAGGAGTTCGCCGGGGCCGTCAAGCGCGTCGCCAAGGGCGGCTCGGCGCTCGACCCGACGATCGTGTCGCAACTGATCGGCCGGCGGCGTGTCGACGACCCGATCGAACAGATGGCGCCGCGCGAGCGCGAGGTGCTGCGGCTGATGGCTGAGGGCCGCTCGAACCAGGGCATCGCCGAGCGCCTGAACATCAGCGAGCGGTCCGTGCAGGCGCACGTGGCGAGCATCTTCGAACGGCTGCAGCTGCCGGCGGGCGGGGATGATCACCGCCGCGTACTGGCCGTGCTCGCGTTCCTGCGTGCCTAGACGCGAAGACTCGGCTGCGCGATCGCGCAGCCGAGACGCCAGCAGCCCACATCCTCGCCGACAGCCTGACTTGAGACGGTGATGGCACCGCCGACAAGGAGTGCCTCATGCGTACCGTCGTCCTGCAGACCGAGCCCTCGGACCCGCTAGTCCACACATCGATCGTGAGCGCCCGCGAGGTCGTTCGCCGCTACGGCGACGGCGATACCGCGGTCGACGCGCTGCGCGGTGTCTCAGTTGAGATCGAGCAGGGCAAGCTCACAGCCGTCATGGGCCCGTCAGGCTCGGGCAAGTCGACGCTGATGCACATTCTCGCCGGGCTCGACAAGCCCACCGCGGGCGAGGTCACAGTCGCGGGCGTCGACATCACCGGCCTCGACGACGCGGAGCTGACCACGCTGCGGCGCGACCACATCGGCTTCATCTTCCAGTTCTTCAACCTGCTCCCGATGCTCACGGCGGCCGAGAACATCGCGCTGCCGCTCAAACTCGCGGGCGACAAGCCGGACCCGGCATGGCTCGCGGAGCTCGTGGACACGGTGGGCCTGTCCGAGCGCCTCGCGCACCGGCCGTCGGAGCTCTCCGGAGGCCAGCAGCAGCGCGTCGCCGTCGCCCGCGCACTGGTATCGCGCCCGTCCGTGATGTTCGCCGACGAGCCGACCGGCAATCTGGACTCCACGACCAGCGGCGAGATCCTCTCGTTGCTGCGCACGTCGGTCGACCTGCTCGGTCAGACAACGGTGATGGTGACCCATGACGCGCACGCCGCGGCGATCGCGGATCGCGTGCTGTTCCTCGCTGACGGCGACATCGTCCGCGACATCGGCGTCTGCAGCGCCCACCGCATCCTCGAGGTGCTCGAGGAGGTGAGCGGTCGATGATCGCCGTGGCGCTGAAGGGACTCGCGGCCCGCAAGGTGCGCGCGCTACTTACCGCCTTCGCCGTCGTGATCGGCGTCTCGATGATCAGCGGCACATTCATCCTCACCGACACCATGCAGAAGACGTTCGACGGGCTGTTCGCGTCCTCCTACGAGGGGACCGACGCCGTGATCGCAGGCAAGCAGATCGTGGAGAAGTCCACGAGCGGCTCCGCCACCATCCCCGCGTCGCTGCTCAACAAGGTGCGCGCCCTGCCCGAGGTCAAGGCGGCCGGCGGTCTCGTCTCGTCGACCGACGTCAACGCCGCGGACATCATCGGCCGCGACGGCAAGGCCGTCGCCAACCAGAGCTTGGGCGCGAGCATCGATCATGCCAACGTGCGCTTCAGCCCACTGAAACTCAAGTCCGGTGAGTGGCCCGTCGGGCCGGAGCAGGTGGTCATCGACGCCGGCACCGCGGAGAAGCAGCATTACGCGCTCGGCGACTCGGTGCGCGTCTCGACGCCCGCCACCACGGCGTCCTACCGGATCACCGGTACCGCCTCCTACGGGAACGTCGACTCGCTCGGATTCAGTAGCGTCGCCATCTGGGACGTCAAGACCGCCCAGACCTTGCTCGACCGCGAAGGGCGCTTCGACACCATCTCGGTCGCCGCGAAGGACGGCACGTCGGCGGCGGAACTGGTCCGTGCCGTGCGGCCGCTCATCCCGTCCACGCTCGAGGTCAAGGACAGCGCCAAGCAGGCCGAGGAGGCGTCCGCTGAGGCCGACAAGGCAATGGCCTACATCCGGTACTTCCTGCTCGCCTTCGGAGCCATCGCGCTCTTCGTCGGTGCCTTCGTGATCTTCAACACGCTGTCGATCACGGTGGCGCAACGCACACGCGAGTTCGCGACCCTGCGGACGCTCGGCGCCTCGCGCAAGCAGGTCCTGCGGTCGGTCCGGCTCGAGGGCCTCGCGATCGGGCTGCTTGCGTCGGTGCTCGGGCTCGTGCTCGGGTTCGGGATTGCCAAGGGCATGCTCGTGCTGTTCAGCGCCATGGGCGTCGACCTGCCGAAGGGCGACACCGTCTTCGCACCGCACACCGTGGTCATATCGCTCCTCGTCGGCACCGGAATCACGCTGCTGGCGACGATCGTCCCGGCGCGGCGAGCGACACGGGTTCCGCCGATCGCTGCGGTCCGCGAGGGCTCGACGCTGCCGGCGGGCCGGCTCGCGCGGCTGGCCGGGCGGTTGGTCAAGCCGCTTGTCGGGCTCGTGGGCTGGCCGGCCCGGCGCGTCGGCGGCGTCGCCGGCGAACTGGCCGGCGCGAACGCCATTCGCAACCCCGGCCGCACGGCGTCGACCGCCGCCGCGCTCATGATCGGGCTCACGCTCGTGACTCTGGTGGCCGTGCTCGGCGCCGCGCTGAACGCGTCGACTAAGGCGGCCGTCAGCGACCAGCTCCGCGCGGACTACGTGCTCGACGGCAACGCCCAGCTGCCGTTCAACGCCCGCGAGGGCGACGAACTCGCACGTGTGCCCGGCGTGAAGGTCGCCTCGCACGTGCGCGCCGACAAGGCGCTCGTGCAGGGCGAGCAGCTCGACGTCAGCGGCATCGATCCGGGCTCGATTGCCCGCTTCTACCGGTTCGAGTGGGCAAAGGGCTCCGAGCGGGCACTCGCACGGCTCGGGACCGACGGCGCGCTGGTGACACAGAGCTACGCCAGCGCCCATCACCTCGCGGTCGGCGGGCGCCTGGCGATCCAGTCGCCGTCCGGCGAGAAACGCGTCATGATCGTCCGCGGGATCTACGACCCGCCGCGGATGCGTGCGCTGCTCTACAACATCAGCATCCCGCAGGCGACATTCGACTCAGCGTTCCCCAGCCCGAAGAACGCGTTCACCTTTGTCGATGCCGAGCCCGGCGCCGAGCGGGCGCTCGAGGCCGCAGCCAAGGACTCCGGCGACGCCAAGCTCCACACCGGCGCGGCATACGCGAAGGACGCCACCAAGGACATGGCGAGCTTCCTGGCGATGCTCTACGTGCTGCTCGGGTTCTCGGTCATCGTGAGCCTGTTCGGGATGGTCAACACGCTCGTGCTCTCGGTCTTCGAGCGCACACGCGAGCTCGGGATGCTGCGGGCGATCGGGATGACGCGCCGCCAGGCGCGCCGGATGATCCGCCACGAAAGCGTGATCACTGCGCTGATCGGCGCCACGCTCGGCCTCGGCCTCGGCGTCGCGCTCGCGGCGCTGGCCACCCAGGCGCTGTCGCAGTACGGCGTCGCGCTGACGATTCCCGTCCCCACGCTGGCGGCGTTCACCCTCGCCGCCGTGCTCGCCGGGGTCGCCGCGGCGATCATGCCGGCGCGGCGGGCATCCCGCCTGAACGTCCTCGACGCCCTCCACTACGAGTAATGGCCGCACCCCCCGCGACGCCGCCGCTGGAGCACGGGCGGCGCGTCCTCGACTTCTTCGATCAGGAGCTGCAATGAACATCCGCACCCGTCTCGCCGCCGCGGCATTCGCCGGCCTGGCGATCGCCGCCGCCGGCGCCACCACGGCATCGGCCGTGGGCCCGACCGCGGGGCTGCCCGCGGCGAGTGGCCGCCCCGTCGGCGTCACCACGCTGAACCTCACGGATCGCTCGCGCCAGGATCCGTGGACGCACGCCGGGCCGCGCCGGATCGTCGTCTCCGCGTTCTACCCGGCGCGCCGTGCCGTCCGCTCTCCCGCGCGCTACGTCTCGCCGGCGCTCGCCGACGCGCTCGCGCAGGCGTACCAGGTCCCTCCGGCCCCATGGCACGCCGTGCGCACCCACGCCGGGGCTGGCGTGGCCGCGCGGCCGGGCCGTCACCCGATCGTGCTCGTCTCGCCCGGAGCGGTCATGCCGCGGTCATCCGTGACGCTCGTCGCCGAGGACCTCGCCGCCCACGGCTACGTCGCGCTCGTGCTCGACCATCCCGGTGACGCAGCGGCCGTCGATCTGCCGGGCGGCGAGATCCGCCCGGTCGACGCCGGCTTCCTCGCCGGCGTCCTCAGTGGGCAGCCGGACATCGACAAGGCCGTGGGCATTCGCATTGCGGACGTCCGCTTCGTGCTCGATCGCCTGCCCGCGATCGGTCGCCGCGGCGTGCTGCGCGACCGGCTCGACCGCAAGCGCATCGCCATGGTCGGCCACTCGATCGGCGGCTCGTCGGCAGCCAACGTAATGCTGGCCGACCGGCGCGTCGACGTTGGAGTCAACTACGACGGCGACTACTTCCTCGCCGCCGCGAAGCGAGCGCCGAGGCGCCCGTTCATGACGATGACCGGCAGCGCGAGCGACAACCAGCGTGCGTTCCTCGCCGGCCAGCGTTCCCAAGGCCTGCTCGTCACGCTCGCCGGAGCTCAGCACGAGACCTTCACCGACCTGTCATACCTGTCCAGCCTCTACGGCCCGGCCTTCCCGGCGGAGATCGGCACCATCCCGCCCGACGAAGCGCTCGCCGCGCAACGCGCCTACACCCGCGCGTTCCTCGCTCACCACCTCCTCGGCCGCCCGGCGAGTCGGCTCCTCACACACCGCACATCCCGCCGACACCCAGCCGTCACCGTGCAGTTCGCTGCGGCGAGCCGAAAGGGAACGTCGGGCTGAGCGCCGGTGACACCCGCGCGACTCAGACCGACACGGTCTGCCAGCGCGGTGAAGATCGCCTCATGACGGCCCTACGGCAAGACGCTGTACCGATCACTTTGGGCGCACCGGCGCCGAGGTAGCCGCGTTGAGCCCGCGCTTTCGCGAGACGCCGGCGCGCTCGCGCGGTCGCGGGGCCAGGACGCCTACGCCGTCCGTGCGCTGCACGACCTCTGCCGGCTGGGCGAGGCGGAGACTGCCGTGCCGCTGCTCGCGGAGCAAGGGGGCGCTGCTCGCCGCCGTCGAGGCGGCCGACGCCGAGGCCGCAGCCCACAGGGACGCCGGCCGTCGCCCGAGCGCCGGTGCTGCCGCCGCACGCGCCGGTCTCTGGCTCACGGACTGCGAGGCAGCAAGCCCGCCGACGATGCTCACGACGCCGAAGGCCGTCGACCTGCCACCACAGCGTTCAGCAGCGGCGCCGTGGCGCACGTCTGCCGCCCGGCCGGCCCAGCCACCGTCCCGTAGCGGGATCCTCCTACGGCAAGCCCTCGAGCGAGTCGCCGCGGTCGGCTGAGCCACTTGACCTGCGCGATCGGTGCCAACTCGCCTGCGCCCGACACCACGCGGTCGGAATGTCAGCGCTCGCGGCTAGAGCCCGCTCAGCGCTGGTGTAGCCCGGCTGTGTTGGGGGCTGCCGATTCCTTTCTGCGGTGGCGGAGGTCTACATCGTCGACGGTGCGGCCGGCGACGAGGCCGCCCTCGATCACGCGAGCGAGAGAAAGCAATGCGATTGCCATGAGCATCCCCAGGACCATGCGTGCCTTGCAGCAGACGTCGCTGAACGGTCCGCAGCGATCGACGTGGCGTTCAGCGCCGACGGCAATACGCTCGCCTCCGCGGCGAGGACGGGACGGCGCGGCTATGGCACTCCATCCTGTGGAGCGACAACCGGCACGCTCTTCGAAGCCGAGTGTGCGAAGCCCTCCGGCGCAGCCTCACCCAAGCCGAGTGGACAGAGTTCGTACCGGGCGCCCCGTATCACGAAACATGCGGGCGGTTGCCATAAACGGCCACAGCGATAGCTTCCGATCGCGCTCTGAGCCGACGTTTCGCCCCCTCGGGCGTCATAAGCCTTATAAGCGGGCGTTCCAACCGCGGCAGTTTCGACGGCGATCGCCCGCCTAGCAGCGCGCAAGCGCGTCACACGCCGGCCCGACCGCTCACCGCGGCGCCGCACGATCGATCGTTCCTCGCTTTCGCGAAACCTGCGTCCGGCCCGGCCGTCGCGGTGGTGGCGCGGCCGGTTGGCGCCCACACGGTGCCCCGGATCGGCACTGAGCCGCGTAGTCGCAGTGTGAGTTCCTCTTTGACCTTGATCACCGGCGCGACAGGCTTCGTCGGACGAAACCTGCTGGCCGAACTCGAGGGCGCCGTTCCGCTGCGCTGCCTCGTCCGCGACGGCGGTGACCTCCAGAGCAGACCCAACGCGAAGGTCGTCGTCGGCGACCTCGCCGACCGCAACGACCTGGCGCGTGCTCTCGACGGCGTCGACTGCGCGTACTACCTGGTCCACTCGATGGAGACCGACGGCGACGAGGCATTCGCTGAGCGCGACCGCAGGCTCGCAACCAACATGGCCGATGCCGCGCGCGAGGCCGGGCTCCGCCGCATGATCTATCTCGGTGGCATAGTCGCCGACGGCGACAGCTCGGAGCATCTCGATTCGCGCCACGAGGTCCAGGACATCCTCGCCGGCTTCGGGGGCGAGTTCGTGGCGCTGCGGGCGGCGATGATCGTCGGCGCCGGTAGCGCGTCGTTCGATGCGCTGGCTGAGATCGTCGGCCGCCTCCCGGTGCTCGCTCTGCCTACGTGGCGCGACCGGCTGTGTCAGCCGATCGCAGTCCGCGATGTCATCTCGGCGCTGGCCGCGTGCCGCACGGTCGCGCCTGGCAGCTATGACGTCGGCGGCCCGGACCGGCTGACGTTTGAGGCGATGACCGCGCAGATCGCCGAGCTGCAGGGCCGCGCGCGTCGCTCGTTCAACCTGCCCTTCTCTAACAGCCGGCTCGAGGGAGCGGCCGCCGCGCTCATCACCGGTCAGGACCGAGCGTTGCTGACCCCACTGATGGCGGGACTCGACGCGGACCTCGTGGTCGACGACAACGCCTTACACACCGTGTTCGGACTCGAGCCGAAGCCGTTCGCCGAGGCCGCAGCCCACGCCCTGGAGGCAGCATGATCGACGACGACAAGAACCCTCATTCCGACACTGCGGATGACCCGAATCAGCCCGGCGCCGAAGGCGGAGAGTCCGAGGCGACCCGCAGGCCCCCGGGCGCGCCCGCGGACGACGACTCGCCGCTCGGCGACACCGACCAGCACTCAACCGCCGACGCCTGACCAACGGCCACACGGGACAAGCCCGACAAGCAGGTCCTGCCCGGCGTCCGCGCAAGGGGCCCGTTGGCGGCCGAGATGTCGAGCGAGCCGAGCCCTGCCCACCTGCCGGGCCTGGTGAGCGTGCGCCGCGCCAGCTAGCGCACGCGGAACTCGCCGCGGGTGAGCACGCCGCCATTCTCGAAGCCGAATTCGGAGGTAACGAGCACGCTGGCGTTTTAGCGGCCGCGGCACCAGCGCAACAGGCGTTTGCCGTTGCGTCTTGGCCACGCTGCTCGCCGAGCCCGGGGCCGAAGCTGAATCGTCCCTGCTGGGCCTGCCGGATCGAGATCGACAGGGGATCGAGCCTCGCGCAGCGGCGCCCGCTGAGTTCGAGCTCGAGCGCGACGTCCTGTGGCGGGAAGTAAACCGTGAAGCTGTCTCGCGCTCCCCCTACGGAGGGCGTGACGGTGGCGTGCGCCGCGTGGAGCGGGCCGGCGAGCACGGCGGCCAGGACCAGGGCCACGAGGGACGCACTCCGGCGGTGCCCTGCGGCGGACGCGGGCCGGTGGCATTCGATCGGCGCGATTATGCGGCGCATGCTGGCTCTTGAAGGTCTCACGCCGGCTAGCTCGGCGGCGCGGCGTCATCGGTCGCCCACTGGCTGGCTCAAGCGCACGCGAGAACGCCGCAAAGAGCCGCGTCGGCGCCAAGGAAGCGAGTCGATAGATCAGCCCAACCATTCCTCGGCGCCTCAACTCCACTTGACGACGCGAATGTCGCCGTCACGGGCACATGCCGAGTTGCCGCGGCGCTGCGGCTACGGCCAGCGGTTGATGAACTCGGTCGTCGCCGCATTGACGTCATCGGGGTTCAAGGCGCTCAGGAAGTGCTGGCCGCCCTCGACGACGCGAAGCTCAGCGCCGGAGCTGTTGACGAACAGCTGCATCTCATCCTCGGCATTGACGACGGAATAGACCGGGTCCTCGGTGCCGTGCATCCGCAGGACCGGGCAGCGCACGCCGTCGAGCCGGCCGTGCAAACCGTCGCGGTCACGCAGGTTGATGAACTGATCCGCACACGCTTACGCCCCGCGTCGCCGGTGTAGTTCTGCTGGTAGGTGGCATGCCAGAAGCTGCGCTCCTCAGATGGCACGTCCTCGCCCAAGCCCTCCTTGAGGACGGCGTCAACGAGTTCGATCGGGATCACCCAGTCCTCAGCGACGGGCTCGGCGAGAGCGTCGATCGCCGGCGTGCAGAACTCGATGCCGTCCCAGCACCCCAGCTCCCGGCTGCGCGGGCTCTCGAAGTCCATCGAGGTGCCGAGCGGGATGATGCCCCTCACCGTGCCGGGGGCGAGGATGGCCATGCGAGCCGCTATCCATCCGCCCTGCGAAGTGCCCAGGACGAACGCCTCCGCGATCTCAAGCGCGTCGAGGACCTGCAAGTTGGCGACGGCTGAGTCCCAGTAGGTGAACTGCTCATAGGCGGCGCGGGTCTGGCCGTGCCCGTACGGCTCGATCGCGAGCAGGTTGGCGGCGGCGGTGAGCTGTTCGTCGGCGAATTGGGGCCGGTACTGCTCGACCGAAGTGGTGAACGAGTTGACCATCACCAGCGTCGGCAGCTAGGCGTCGTAGGCCTTGCCGAGCTTGTAGGCGATCGTCGAGCTGCCGAGGAGGGGCACCGTGATCGTCTCTGTGTTGCTCATCATCTCTCCCGTCTTAGATGCCGACGCACGGGCGACCGGCAGGAGCGTGGTCGGCCTGGCGATTCAGGGGCGCCGCGCCCCGCGACCAGTCAAAGCCCGGACCATGCTATGCCGTTGAGCGGTTCTTGTGCCGCCGAGGCCACGCCGAGAAGCCGGGGACGGTTGCGCGCTCGACGGCGCAGCCACTCCTGCATGCTCGAGTCCGCTACCGGGCGTGCTCCGAGCCGGCGTTCTGCTCCTCGTCGCGCAATGCGGCAGGAGTCGAAGTCTCGAATCCACAGTTCGGGCAGTCTCTCGCCGAGGTTTGGCCCGGCTACGGCAACCGGCGCTTTGAGGTGACGTCCCCCCGCAACAGACGTTCGCGCTGCCCGAAAACAACGTCTGGGGACTGCCCGCAGGCACCGTTGGCACGCTCGTGGCCGACAGCTACGTCGGGGTCGCGCCACCTCCCGCCTCGGCCGGCACACGATCGCCAACCAGGTCCCGACCGCGGAAGGATTTACCGATCATCACGACCCTGATCGTCGACGTCACGCTCGCTAGGAGTCTTTTACAGGGGGACGAGCTTTGTGGTGTCCTCGATCGGCTTCGCCAGTCCATCGCCGCCACGACGGCCCTGCGCACCGGCCGCTACGAAAGGAGCTGCGCTTCACGCTGTCCACCACGTGCCGTAGCGCACGAACCGATCCGCCGGCAACGGTACGTGCGCCTGTCGCTGGTCATCACGTCTTCTTGAGCTTGGCCTCGGCCTCGCTGTCCTGGAAGTGCATGAGGTCCTTGGCATGTTGGGAGTGAACGAGCCATTCCCAGCCGGTCGCCTCCATCGTCTCTATCAGCTTCGGGTGCAGCGGCAGCATGCCCTGGAGCCTGCCCTTGACGGCACGCTTCTCCGTGCCCCCCGCCACTGCGGCCTCGTGCTCTGAGGCGTAAGCCCAGTCCTTGTCGTCATCGCCCTTTTTCTTGTAGACGACGATGCCCTCGATCCAGGCGCGGATGTGCCCCCAATCTGCCTTGACGGCCTCCAGCGACTTTTTCGTGCCGGGCTTGGCGGCCTTCTCCGCCGCCGCGATCGCCCGGTCCAGCAGTGCCGGGTCGACCATGCTCGTCAGCATCCGGCCCTCGTCGATGAACATGGCCAATACCGAGCCCGTGAGGACCGAGTACGTGTTACCGCCGAGCGCGTCGTCCAACAGGCCGGCGAGATATGCCGGAAAGCGCGCGTTGAACGCGTCCGACGCGGCGACGATCGCTTCGCGCTTCTCCGTCTTCCACGGGTCATAGCTCGCCAGCGCCGGGTCGAGGCGCACGACGCGGGCGAACAGCTCCATGAGCTGCTTGTCGCCCGTGTTCTTCTTCTTCCAGTGATGGGCCTGCTTGGTGGACATGTTCTCGTTGATGTCCACCGCGCAGCCCGTCGAGTGGTTGCTGTAGCCGCCCTCGCTCGTCGTGCGTGTGTTGTAGCCACCCATGCGTACGATCGATGCCTTGACCTCGAGGCGTTCCTCGGGGGTGAGGTCCGGGCCTAGGAAGTATTGGTTCGTGGCCTCCACGCGCGGCACGACAAGCTCGTTGACTTCGATTCGGTGCCCGAGCAGCTCGACACTCTGCACGCTGACGACCTTGTCCGGGTCGAGCTCGTTCTCGATCCAGCTCTGCCGCGCGTAGCGGTCGTTCTCGCGTCGGAACGGAAGCCGGATATCGATCGCGTCGCCAGTGATCTGCACCTTCTTCTTCGTCTTCTCCCTGAAGTAATCGTCCGGAGCGGCGGCGGTGGGCACGACCCGGATCGCGACCTGCTTGCCCTTGACGAGCTCAACGTCGAGCGAGCCGACGCCGCTGCCGACCTTCTTCTTGCCGACGTAGACGTCGGCCGACCAGTCAACCGGGTGCTCGTCGAAGACCTTCTTCAGGTACGCCCGCGGCGGTGCGGACTTGTTCCACGACACCGTGACGGTGACCGTCTCGGCCTTCGTGGCGGTCGCGCCGTTGTCACGCGCAAGCCGCCGCCGTCGCTGCACGAATGCCGTCATCGCGTGATTCCCCACCGCGTGAGCGAGCCACAGCGGATCCGGCTCACGTCGCGGCGCCGTAGATTCCGGGTCCTGCTTGCGCCGCCGCTCGCGGTCCGTGAGGCCGCTGTCCCGCATGCGTCAATCCTATGCCGGACGAAGCGAGCCGTGGCGTTTCTTGAGCGGGCGCTGCTTGCAGTTGTGCATGTCGAGGCCCTGGTCCCAGGTCAGCGAGCGACGCAGTGTCTGGGTCAGCGCCTGGTTCTTCGCTTGGGAGGTGATCGGCAGGAAGGGTCAGAGGCGCCGGCGTGATCGAGCGGTCACCGCGTCGATGACACGACGCGTCCCGATCGGTTCTCGCAGTCGCACGTCGGCCGACCGATAGGCGGCCATCATCGTCGTCTGCCCTTTGAACTGCGACTCGAAGATCGTGATCCGCACAGTCTCGAGTCCTTCTTCGAACTCCACGCGGTCGAACGTGTACGCCGAGTTGCTCTGCCAGCGGACGCTCAGCACGCGCGGGTCTGCGCTCGACGCCTCCCAGACCTGCCACGACACCGGCCGCACCGCTTCGCACGCTTCCCAGGACAGTCGCACTCGCTCGCCGTAGCGCTGGGCGAGCCAGGCGGCCGCAGCCGCCTCGTCCGGGCCGGTGCCCTTGAGCTCGATCACGGTCTCGGCCTCATCGAGCGCGATGTGCCACCAGATCGCGCCGGCCGGCGGCTCGGCGGCGAACAGGTCTTCCATGATGGCGGGCAGCTCGGACCGCGGACGCTCGGTGACGCGCACGCCCGGGTAAAGCTGTCCGTACGGTCGGCGGCATGCCGACTACCGAACGCCGTCAGCCACCTCCCGACACGCCGAGCTGGGAGCGGCGACTGGTCAGCGCCGCCGCCGGCGGTGACCGCGAGGCCCAGCACCGCCTGCTCGTGCTCTACGAGCCGATGGTCCGCTACATCGTCCGCGGCCTCTACCTGCCCGGCGGCGAGCGCGAGGACCTCGCCCAGGAGGCCCGCGTCGGCCTCTTCGAGGCCGCCCGCGACTGGGACCCAGCGCACCATGTCCCCTTCCGCTGCTTCGCCTGGCTCTGCGCGGCCAGCCAGGTGCGGATGGCCGTCACGGCCGCCAACACCCACAAGCACCTCCTACTCACTACGGCATGCTCGATACAGCGGCCGGTCAGAAGCGAACGCCCCGAGTTCGTGGACGGCGGCGACGAAGAGTTTCTCGGAACGAGTCCCGCATCAAATCGTGCCGACGAAGACCCTGTCGCAAAGGTCATCGCTCGCGAGGAACTGGGCGGGATCATCGGCCGCGTGCACACGCTGAGCGAGCTCGAACGCCGAGCGCTCGCCATGGCCACCGCCGGGCACCCCTACCGCGAGATCGCGCGCACGCTCGGCATCCGCATCCGCGCCGTCAACAACGCCCTCCAACGCGCCCGCCGCAAACTCGCCCTTCCCGCCCTCACCTAAACCGCCCGCCACGGTTTCGTGCGCGCTGGCCGCGCCGCTGCGCGAGTCGGCTCCCGCCGGCCCGATTGTCGGCGATCGCCGCCACGAGATCACGGAGGGACGACGGCCGCGTACCACAGCGGCTCGCTTGCGTCCATTTCGAGACGATCAGCCGGTGACCGGGCCCCAGAAGCCTCCGTACAACTTCCGGCTGATCGCTGCTCCGTTTCGTCCATTGCGATCGTGCGAGCTAACGAACAACACGCTGAACCGCCCGGGAAATGGCAGCACGTCGCGCATTGCGATAGCGCCAGACGACCGCGGCCACACTGGCGTGGCGATCCACTTCCTGGCCCGCGATCCCTGCATGCAGCCGCGCCTGGCCGCCGGCCAGACCTGGCCTCGCGAACGCGGTGGTCCAGGAGACCCTGCGGTGCGCCCGCCGATCGCCGTCGTCGTGCGTGTGCTCAAGGCGCCGCTGATCGTGGCCGGTCACACCCTACCCGAGGGCACGACCCTCGCGCCCTCGCCGCTGCTGCTCCACCGCGACCCGTCGATCTATCCGCACCCGGCCGCGTTCCCGCCCGACCGCTTCCTGGCCGCCAAGCCGAGCGCCTACAGCTGGATCCCATTCGGCTGCGGCGTATGCCGCTGCATCGGCGCCGCGTTCGCACGGCTGGAAGCGCGGGTCCTTCTCGAAGAGCTCTTCGGCCGCTTCAACGCCCGCCCCTACCGACAGTCCCGCGAGCGCGTCGGCCGGCGCGGGATCGTGCTGATCCCGCTGCGCCGCGGCCGGGTCAGCCTCACGCCGCGCTGAGCGAGCCACACGGGGTTGGCGCAGCGTGCTGAGGCGGCATCACGCGCCCTACCGGTGTGACCATCGCGCAGTGTCCGAACCCAAGCCCCCACAGCACGGCGCCCCTGACGATCGCCAAGTGCACGTCGCGACCTGCACCGAGGCCCGTGCAGGTCGATGGCGACGCGTCGACGGCGCCGTACAGCGCGCCGGGCACCGGCCCCGCCGCTTTGGGATCTTCGCTGGCTCCTGGACATCGATCCACGCGGCCGGCAGGGGCCATATTCGCGCACGTGCTCCGCTCATGCCAGGACGTACGTTACGTGCACGATTCTGGACGATCGAGAGGCATCGGAGGGATCACCGTCAGCGGCTCGATCGTGGGCACCAATCACGACCTTGAGGACGTGCTCACCGACGGCTAAGGGTGCGGAGCCGGTCTTGGGCTATCAGTCGGGGTAGACGGTGTTCGGTGGGGGTGTTTGTCCTGTGATGAGGTAGTGGGCGATCGCGTTGCTCGTGCGGCTGTTCTGCAGCCACGATGAGGTGTGACCGTCGCCGTCGCGGGTGAGCAGCACGGCGCTCGGCATCTGCTTGCGCAGCTCGTGCGCCCACACGTAGTTGGTCTCCGGGTCGTGCGTCGAACCGACCAGCAGGATCGGGGGAGCGCCGCGGACCGTGATGCTGTGCGGTAGGTAGGTGACCGGCACCGGCCAGCGCATGCAGGCCAGGATGCCCAGCCACGCCTCGCTCGCGCCCTGGGTGTGCGGTGCCACGACCTGGCCCAGCAGCGTCTTGGCCACGAAGTCCTCGTAGGTGACGATCTCCGGGGGATAGTCGGCGCAGTTGATCGCCAGTCCCGCGAAATCGAGCGGGCTCGTCGCCAGCTCGAGGGAGAACCGGCTCGCGTCGCCCTGGTCGGCTCGCGCGAGGGCGATCGCGAAGTCGTTCCACGCCGGCAGGCCGATTGCCGGCACCCCGTCCTTGGCCAGCAGCAGGTACAACGCATTCATCCTGATCTCCCCGCCGGTCACCGTCGCGCGACAGCTGCCGTCGGCGCACTCGGGGGCTGGAATCGGCTGCTGGTCGGCGCGCTGGACCACGCTGTCGAAGAGCGCGAGGACGTCGCGCCCGTGCAGCGGGCAACTGCTCGTCTGCGCGCACCAGGCCGCGAAGCGATTCAGCGTGTCCTCATACGTCGCCGCCGCGTCGGAGAAGAGCGTGTTGACCGAGACGGAGTGGTTGGCGATGGCGTCGAGCGCCATCGTGCGGATGCGCTTGGGGTATAGCTCGGCGTAGGCGGAGCCGAGGTGCGCGCCGTAGGAGAGCCCGAGGAAGTTCAGCTTGCCGTCGCCGAGCGCGCGGCGCAGCGCCTCCATGTCGCGGGCGGCGCTGCGCGTGTCCACGTGGCCGAGCAGCGGACCGGTCCGCTCGAGGCAGCTTTGACCGAACGCGCGCGCCCATGACTCCAGCTGCTCGAACTGCGCCTCGGTGCTGGGAAACAGCGACACCAGCTGGTTGTAGACGTCGGGGTCGCACTGGATCGGCGTGCTCGTGCCGACGCCACGCGGGTCCATGCCGATCATGTCGAAGCGCTCGTGCAGGGCGGGGTTCCAGAGATGGCCGCCGGCCGCCTCCACCGCGACAAGGACGCTGCCTGCGCCGCCCGGTCCCCCGGGGTTGACGATCAGGCTGCCGACCCGCTGCGCCGGGTCAGCGGCGGGAAGCCGGTTAAAGCCGAGCGTGATCTTCGCGCCGTGCGGACGGTCGTAGTCCACGGGCACCGACAGCTCGCCGCATTGCAGGTTCGCGGGTTGCTCCGGCCCGCAGCCATGCCACGCGATCCTTCCCTTGGCCCACCCCGGCGCCGCGCCGAGCAGCATCAGCCCGCACACCGCGAGGGCGATGGCCGCGATCCTCCTCGTCCGAGACGACACAGAGAGAACTCGCGCTGGCGAGATGATGCTTGATCGGATGAGCTGCGTCATCGAACGCCTCCCGGCGGGGTAATGGCAAGAGCGGGAAGAACCGCAGGCTTGGTCGACAACGACACCAATCGAGCCGTCCCCACACCATCGCGCTGGCTCGTGTCCTGGGGGCCGGTGCTCCGGGGGGCCGGGGTGCGGCAGGCGCTCGACCCGCGCCTCATCTCTCCGCCACTCTTGATCTCTACCTCGCCGCCCTGCGGCGAGGATTTCCTGCAGCCCTACGAACGTGAGGCCGCGGCTTGCAGGGGTGGTTCGGGTTTCACCGGCCGTCCGACGACGGGGCCTCCCGCGGGCAGCCGCCGAGGATCCCTCGGCGGGCTGGTTGAGCGCCGAGCGAGGATCACGCGGGCCGCGTCGATGACAGCGTGCGGTGTGCTCGCGCACGCCCGGCAGCGGAATCGGGCTTGGCTCTCGCGCGAGGCCGAATCCACGACGTCGCGCACTGAGCATGTCTGGGACGTGCGGCGCGGATCGACCTCGACCAGTTTGAGCCGAACCACGTGGTCTTGTAGGCGAGCTGGCGACGCAACCCTCCCCAGCCGCGCTTGAGGATCTCGCGATTGAGGCCCGCCTTCGTGCGCACATTCTCGCCCAGCGGCGACCGTACCGCGCGCGGAGCGAGTCATCGCCCACACGTCGCGATCGCGCTGCTCCGTTTCGCGCATTGCGCAAGCGACGATGTTGGAGCTCCGTCCTCTCCGGAACTGACGCTCGCCGACGCGGTGCCTATGCACTGCGTTCGCGAGTCAAGCCGCGTCGCGCTCCCGCTGATCGTCCGAAGCAGTCACCCGCCATCTCAACGGTGACGTGATCGCTTTGCGCCGGAACCGATAGCCCGGGCGTGCCGCGAGAGCGATGGACGCCGCCCTTGCCGAGGGGTGATTCGGACTCAGAGAACGGCCGCGACCGTTGGGCGACCTTGCGGCGTCGGGCTGCTCACGCGGGTTGGTGCGGCCTGTACTTTGCTTCTGGGGCGAGTTCGCGCTCGACGTCGTCGATCAGTTCGCGGTGCAGCACGAGGTACCGGCGTAGGAAGCCGGTGACGAGGAGGAGGTACTTCTCGCGGTGGGCGAGCTGCGCGGCGCGCGATTCGGCTTCGTCGAGCCGTGCGGCGATGTCGGCGAGGTCGTCGCGCAGCGTGGCCAGGCTTTCGCGCGTGACCTCCTCGCCGACGAGGTCGCAGATCAGCAGCCGCAGCAGCGCGTCGCTTTTCAGCGGCGTGAACGCCACGGGCGTGCTCGCGTACTCGCGTAGCGCTTCGAGCCCCTTGTCGGTGAGCGTGTAGACGGTGCGCTCGCGGGTCTTGCCGGGTTCCTTGCGGGCCTCGAGGTAGCCGAGCTTCGCCAGCCGCTTGGGCTCGGTGTAGTACTGGCTCTCGCCGGCCCAGGCGAGCATGCGGCCGCGCTGCGCCATGCGCAGCAGGTCGTGCGGACCCGCGCCCTCGCGCCCGACGAGGCCGAGGATCTCGATCGAGAAGAGGCTGAGCTCGGTCGTGGCCATGGAACGGATCGGCTCCCCGCTTGACAACGCTATATCTCATAGCTTACTGTGGCTATGGTTCATAGTCTAGTGGAGGCAGCGACGATGCCACCGACCGCCGTGACCGGGAGCGCCGAACGCTGGGGACCGTTGTGGGGCGCACGCCCTGCGGACTGGGCGCTGAGCGAGGACCAGCAGGTCCCGACCTACGAGGACGCGCTCGCCCGCGTCGGGCTCGAGCCGGGCCAGCTCGTGCTCGACATCGGATGCGGCGCCGGGGCGTTCCTGCAGCTGGTCACCGAGCGCGGCGCGCGCGCGTTCGGTCTCGACGCATCCGACGCGCTGCTCGACCTCGCCCGCACCCGCGTGCTGGATGCCGACCTGCGGGTCGGCGACATGGAGGCGCTGCCCTACGACGACGACACGTTCGACCTCGTCACGGGCTTCAACGCCTTCTTCTTCGCCAACGACATCGTCGCCGCGCTGCGCGAGGCGGGCCGCGTCGCCAAGCCCGGCGCCGCGGTTGTGATCCAGGTCTGGGGTCCGCACGAGCACAACGACCTCGAGGCGATGAAGGAGATCGTGCGGCCGTTCTTCCCCCCGCGGCCGGCGGACGCGCCGCCCGAGCCCGACTACTCCAAGCCCGGCGTGCTCGAGGACCTTGCGACCAGGGCCGGTCTCGACCCCGAGAGCACCTTCGACAGCACCTGGCCCACCGTGTACCCGGACGCAGAGATCCTGGGCCGCGCGCTCATCGCTCCGGCCGGGATCGCCGTCCTCATCGGTCCCGACCGCGAGCAGGAGGTCAAGGACGCGATCGTGCGCGGGCTCGCCAGGTTCCGTGGTCCCGACGGCAGCTACCGCCTCCAGAACACGTACCGCTCCCTGATCGCGCGCGCACGATGAGCGCCTACGCCGTCATCCGCGAAGCAGGCCCGGGCTGGACCGACGGCGGGATCGCCGACCAGCCCGCCGTGGCCGATCACGCCGCGTTCATGAACGACCTCGCGGACGAGGGCTTCCTGCTCTTCGCCGGACCGCTCGCCGGCAGCGAAGGCGGTCGCGTGCGCGCACTGCTGATCGTGGACGCCGACAGCGAGGACGAGATCCGCAACCGCCTGGCTGACGACCCCTGGGTCCACTCGGACCGACTCGTGTTCAAGAGCATCGAGCCGTGGAACCTCGTCGTCGGGGCTGAGCGGCTCGCTGCGCTCGCGAGCTGAACGGCCGGCCCGCGGCAGCCGCTCCGGTCGCCGCTTGGCAGGCTGCCGCCGATGAAATCCACGAACGGCCGCGTTCGTCCTCAACGAAAGCCTCAGGACACTCTCCCAGCGGCTATCGATTCTGCCGGCCGCCGCGATCGCTCACGGCGCAAAGCGATGACACCGCTGCTGACGTAGGCGGGTGACCGCTTCGGCCGAGGCGGACGCGCGCGAGTGCGGCCTCCTCTGACTCGTCCTTTGCCTGACGAAGGAATCGTCTGCGTTCGGCTGGTTGCTGCAGCCGAGCGTCGTCCGAGCCGAGCGTCTGCTGGCGTGGACCGAGGCGCGTGCTTACGGGCCGGAGCGGGAGCGGCGGTGACTTCCGGGGAGCTTGACGTTCTCGGGGTCGACCGGACGCTTGGCGGGGCGCGGTCGCGCGGTTAGGGTGTGTCGTGCTGGGGCGTGTGATGGCCGAGGTTGTCCCGAGAGAGTCGCCGGACGCGCGGGTCGCGCGCACGGTGGCGGATCGCCTGCGTGCGGCGCGGGGGCGGTGGTTTGTCGGGCGCTTGGCGGAGCTGGAGTTGTTTCGTTGCGCGCTGGAGGCTGATGAGCCGCCGTTCAGCGTGCTGTTCGTCCATGGTCCGGGCGGAGTGGGCAAGACGGCGCTGCTGCAGGCGTTCTGGCGGCTGGCGGAGGACGCGCGGCTGGATCCGGTTCGGCTCGACCTGAGGGGGCTCGAGCCGTCTCCGGCGGGGTTCTGCGCGGCGCTGGCGGCGGCGCTCGGGCTGACGAGCCGGCGGAGTCGGTCATGGGGGCGCTGGCGGCGCGGCGCCGTGTGGTGCTGCTGTTGGACACGTTCGAGCAGGCCGTGGGGTTGGAGGATTGGCTGCGCGAGCGGTTCGTGCCCGCGTTGCCGGCCGGCGCGATCGTCGTCGTGGCCGGGCGGATGGCGCCGGGTGAGGGGTGGCGGCGCGATCCTGGCTGGCGCGAGCTGCTGCGGGTGGTGTCGTTGCGCAACCTGCTGCCGGTGGAGGCGCGGCGAGCTGTTGGGGCGCCTCGGTGTGCCGGAGGAGCGGCGCGAGCGATTGGTGGCACTGACGCACGGGCATCCGTTGGCGCTGTGGCTGATGGTGGAGGTGCTCGCGCAGCGTGGCGAGGAAGGGGACGGTCCGGCGCTGGAGCTGGGCGCCGATGCCGGACGTGGTGCGGGCGCTGCTGGAGGGGTTCGTCGCGGGCGTTCCGAGTTCGCGCCACCGGCTGGCACTGGAGGTCGCAGCGCGAGCGCGGTTCACGACCGAGGAGCTGATGCGCGCCGCGCTGGACGGCGATGACGCAGGCGAGCTGTTCGCGTGGCTGTGCGAGCGCTCGTTCGTGGAGAGCGGCGCGTACGGGGCGTTCCCACACGACCTGGCGCGCGAGGTGATCGATGCCGACCTGCGCTGGCGCGATCCGGCGCTCAACGAGCGATTGCACGGTGCGATCCGACGCCACGTCGTGGGCGGGTGCGATCGGCGCGCGGGCGTGAGCACGAGCGCGCGGTGGCGGACCTGATCTTCCTGCACCGCGGCAACGCGGTGACGAGCGCGTTCTGGGACTGGCAGTCGTTCGGGCAGGTCTACGCCGATGCGCTGCGCGACGACGACCGCGCGGCGGTCCTGGCGATGGTGGAACGCCATGAGGGGGCGGAGTCGGCCGCGATCGCCGCGCACTGGCTCGAGCGTCAGCCACAGGCGTTCGTCGCGCTGCGCGGCAAGGGGGCCGAGCCGCTCGGCGTGTTGGCGCAGATCGCGCTGCACGCGGCGTCGGCGACGGACCTGGAGCGCGACCCGGGCGCTCGCCGGATGTGGGCGCACGCCCAGGCCCACGGCGCGCGCGCGGGGGACGAGGTCGTCGCCTGCCGCTTCGTCGTGGACCGCGACGCATACCAGGCGCCGTCGCCGAGCTTCAACGTGGTGACGATGACGACGATGCGGGAGTGGCTGGGTCGCCCGCGGTTGACGTGGTACTACATCGCGTACGCCGATCCGGACGCGGGCGCGCCGCTGATGGGCTACATCGACTACCAACGCGTCCCCGGCGCGGACTTCGAGGTCGGCGGCCGGCATTACGGCGTGTTCGCGCGCGACTGGCGGCGCGGCGGCGCCGAGGGCTGGCTGGACCTGATGGCCGCGCGCGAGCTGGGTGCGACGCCCGAGCCCGCGCGCGCCGCGGTCGACACGGCGCCGCTGCTGGCGCTCTCGCACCCCGACTTCGCCGACGCCGTACGCGGCGCGCTGCGCCAGCTCCACGACCGCGCGGCGCTCGCCGAGAGCCCGCTGCTGCGCTGCCGCCTGACCGCGGACCGCGCCGGCACCCGGAGGCGCTGGCCGAGCTGATCGGCGAGGCGGTGGCGGCGGTCGGCCGGCAGCCGCGCGGCGAGCGGCTCGCGCGCGCGCTCGATCGCACCTACCTGCACCCGGCCGCCACGCAGGAGGCGGCCGCCGACCTGCTCGGGCTGCCGTTCAGCACCTACCGCGGCCACCTGACGCGCGGGATCGAGCGCGTCATCGACTGGCTCTGGCAGCGCGAGCTCTACGGCCCCGCGGGCTGAGCTCGGCACCAACTCGGCAGCAACTCGACAGCGAACTCGTCTGGCAGCTCGTCACCGCGCGCGCCGATCCTGCTGCGCGTCCCCCGACGACCGGAAGGTGGCGAGATGCAGCGGATCGGCGAACACGCGGTGGTGATTGGCGCCAGCATGGCCGGGCTGCTGGCCGCGCGAGTGCTGGCCGACGCGTACGAGCGCGTCACCGTGATCGAGCGCGACCGGCTGCCCGTCGGCGTCGAGGCTCGCCGCGGGGTTCCGCAGGGCGCGCACGCCCACACGCTGCTGCCGCGCGGTCAGGCGTGCCTGGAGGCGCTGCTGCCGGGCGCTCGTCGCCGAGCTGATCGCGGCGGGCGCGCCGACGTACGCGGCGATGAACGAGATGCGCGTCGTGCTCGGCGGACACCCGTTCGCGCGCGCCGAGCTCGGGGTCCGCGTCGCTGATCGCGAGCCGGCCGCTGCTGGAGGGCCACGTCCGCCGCCGCGTGCGCGCGCTCGCCAACGTCGAGCTGCGCGACCGCATGCGACGCGCTCGGGCTCGCGGCCGGCGCGGACGGGCAGCGGATCGCCGGTGTCCGCGTCCTGAGCCGCGCCGATTCGAGCGCGGCCGAGACGCTCCAGGCGGATCTGGTGGTGTGCGCGACCGGCCGCGGCGCGCGCGTGCCCGCGTGGCTCGAGGCGCTCGGCCACCCACGGCCGGTCGAGCAGCGCGTGGCGGTCGACGTCCGCTACGCCACCCGCCATCTGCGGCTCCCGGCCGGCGCGCTCGACGGCGACCGGCTGGTGCTCGTCGGGCCCCGCCCGGAGCTGCCGCGCACGCTGTTCCTCTTCGTGCAGGAGGACGGGCGCTGGATCGCGACGCTCGGCGGCTACGGCCCCGCGAACCGCCCGCCCGCCGACCCCGACGGCTGGCTGGCGTTCGCCGCCACGGTCGCCCCGCCCGAGGTCGCCGAGGCGATGCGCGCCGCCGAGCCGCTCGATGAGATCGCCACGCATGCGTTCCCGGCCAGCGCGCGCCGCCGCTACGAGCGCACGCGGCTCCCGTCGGGCTGCTCGTGTGCGGCGATGCACTGTGCGCGTTCAACCCGATCTACGGGCAGGGCATGACCGTCGCCGCCGCCGAGGCGATCGCGCTGCGCGACTGCCTCGCGCACGGGGAGCGCGACCTCGCCCGGCGCTTCTTCGCCGCCGCGCGGCCCGCGGTCGATCACGCCTGGCGCCTCGCGACCGGCGCCGACCTCGCACTGCCCGACGTCCCGGGCTCACGCCCGCTGGGCGTGCGGGTGATCAACGCCTACCTGCGCCGCCTGCGCGCGGTCGCCGAGCACGACCCCGCGGTGGCCGGCGCCTTCATCGCCGTCGTGGGCATGCGCGAGCCCCCGGGGCACGTGCTGCGCCCGGCGACCGCGCTGCGCGTCCTGCGCGGCCCGCGCCCGAACGGCTGGCGCGAGCCCGTCGCCGCGGTTCGCCACGGCGAGCTGCGCGTCGGCGAGATCACCACCCCGCTGCGCGAGGCCGGACCGGCCGGCGCGGACGAGGCGGTCGTGTTCGTCCACGGCAATCCCGGGTCGAGCGCCGATTGGGAACCGCTGATGGCCGCCATCGGCGCGCACCGGCGCGCGGTCGCCTGGGACGCCCCCGGGTTCGGTCGCGCGCGGGCGCCGGCCGGGTTCGCCGCAGACCGTGAACGCCCACGCGGCGTTCATCAGCGACAGCGCTCCGAGCCCTGGGCATCGAGCGCGCGCACCTGGTGCTGCACGACTTCGGCGGGCCGTGGGGCCTGCGCTGGGCGGCCGGCGACCCGGCACGCTTCGCCTCGGCGGTGCTGCTGGGAACCGGCGTGACGCCCGGCTACCGCTGGCACGCGCTCGCGCGCGCCTGGCGAACGCCGCGTGCTGGGCGAGCTGCTCATGGCCGCCACCACCCGGGCCGGCTTCCGGCTCCTGCTGCGGCGCGGCAACCCGCGCGGGCTGCCGCGCGCCTTCGTGGATCGCATGTACGACGACTTCGACCGCCACACGCGCCGCGCGGTGCTGCGGCCTGTACCGGTCCCTGCCCGACGTCGCCGCCGCCGGCGAGACGCTGGCCGCGGCGCTGCGCCCGCTCGACCGGCCCGCGCTCGTGCTCTGGGGGCGCCACGACCCCTACCTACCCGCCACCCTCGCGCCGCGCCAGCGCGACGCGTTCCCGCACGCCGAGGTCCACGTGCTCGAACGCAGCGGCCACTGGCCATTCATCGACGACCCCGCCACCGTGACCGCGGCGCTGACCGGCTTCCTCGCCAGGCACGCCGGCGCGCCTCCCGGTCGACTCCCTGACCGCGCCGCGCCGCTCGGCGCGGCGCTGAGACAGCCGAGGGAGGAATGCTGCGCGCGCGCTCGCCATCGCCGCCCACGAGCTCGCCGAGCCCGAGGCGCCGATTCACACTCCCGCACTGGCCGATCCCACGTCTCCCCCTCCATCGGCGCGATGAAGACCAACTGCGCAACACTTCACAGCAGCCGCCGGGCGCTGTCCGCGCGGATGATCACGGTCGCGGCGACGGCCGCCTCGATGTATGCGCTCGACGCGGTCGCGATGGCGGCCGGCGGGCTGCTCGTCGCGTCCCAGCTGCTGAGCGGACTAGACCACTCGCTAGTGCTCGCCGCCGGTGGCGCGACTGGGCGCCCGCGCGCGGCCGGGGCTGCCGTCGCTGCGGATCGTGTTCACGGGGCGCTTCAGTCCCGACAAGGGCCGGACATGCTGGTGAGGCGATGGGCCGGATGGCCGCTCCGCCGCCGCTGTCGATGCTGGGCGCGGGCGCGCTGGAGGATGACCTGCGGCGCCCGCGTCGCGCGGCTCGGGCTCGAGCCGGTCGTGCGCTCTTGCGGCTGGGTGGATCAGCCCGGGCCGTGGGTGGCCTGCGCCGCCGTTGCAGGCCTGCCCGTCGCGCGATGAGGCGTTTTCGCAGGCGGCGGTCTACCCGTTCGCCAGACCGATCGGCCGCGACCCCGAGTGGCCAGCCACAAGCAGACGTGGCCGATCGACTGTGACTGGGGGTGGACGGGATCAATCGAGGCATCCACGGGTCATCGGAAGATCCAGGCTCGGCGGTCCGGTCATGCCCGTGCGAGGATTCGCACGGGCATGACCACGGACACGCTCGCCGCCGCGCACGAGGCGCTCCGTACCGGCGCCTGGGACGAGGCGCGCGTGCGGTTCCAGGCCGCGGTCGAGGCCGCGCCGAGCGGCGAGGCCTGCGAGGGGCTGGGCTGGGCGGGCTACTGGCTGGCCGACGAGGAGCTCACGCTTGATGCGCGCGAGCGGGCCTTTCGTGCGTACCGCGCCGAGGGCGATCGGGCCGGCGCCGGGCGCGTGGCCGCCTGGCTGGCGTCCGATCATCTCGAGTTCCGCGGCGACGATGCGGTCGCGCGCGGGTGGCTCGAGCGGGCCCACCGGCTGCTCGACGATGTCGTCCCGGAGCGCGAGGACCACGGCTGGCTCGCGCTCCACGAAGGCTCGTACGCGATGAATGTCAGCGGCGACCTCGACCGGGCGGCCGCGCTGGCCCAGCGCGGCGCCGCGATCGGCCGCGCGCTGGGGCCGCCCGACCTCGAGGCGGTCGGCCTCGCGCTCGAGGGCTTCACGCACGTGCGGCGCGGCCGCGTCGAGGCGGGCATGCGCCTGCTCGACGAGGCGTCGGCGATCGCGCGCGGCGAGGATCTGCGGATGCCGATCGCCGAGGGCTGGGCGCTCTGCTACCTGATCTCGGCCTGCGAGGGCGTCGGCGACTTCCCGCGCGCCGCTCAGTGGTGCCAGGCGGTGCGAAGCGTGGCGGAGGACTGGGGCGGCCGCCATCTGGTGGGGATCTGCCGCAGCGCCTACGGCAACGTGCTGGCGACGAACGGCGACTGGGAGGCGGCCGAGCTCGAGCTGACCGGAGCGGTCGGCGACCTCCAGCGCTCGCGCCCCGGAATGGCCGCCGGCGGGCTCGCGCGGCTCGGTGAGCTGCGGGCGCGCCAGGGCCGACTGGACGAGGCGCGGACGCTGTTCACGCAGGCCGGCTCTCACCTGCGCGCGCTCGTCGGGCTCGGCCTGCTCGCGCTCGAGGCCGGCGACCCCGCCGGCGCGGCCGACGGCGCCGAGCGGGCGCTGCGCCGCGCGCCGGCCGCGTCGCTGCTCGACCGGCTGCCCGCGCTCGATCTGCTCGTGCGCGCCCGCGCGGCGCTGGGCGAGCTCGACGCCGCCGCCGACGCGTACGCCGAGCTCGAGCACGCCGCGGCCGAGCTCGGGACGCCGTACGTCGAGGGCCGCGCGCGGCTCGCGGCCGGCCGGCTCGCCGCGGCGCGCGGCGATCACGAGAGCGCGCGCCGCGCGTTCGAGGACGCCGTCGATCTGCTGGTCGAGGCGGCCGCCGCCTACGAGGCCGCGCTCGCCCGGCTCGAGCTCTCCGGCGCGCTCGCGGCGCTCGGCCGCGACCAGCCCGCGGCCGCCGAGGAGGAGGCCGGCCGGGCGGCGCTCGCCGTGCTCGGCGTCCGCGAGCCGACGCGCGTCGCGACCGCCGAGCGGCGCGCGCTGAGCGAGCTCACGCCGCGCGAGCTGGAGATCCTGCGGCTCGTCGCCCAGGGGCTCAACGACGCCGAGATCGCCGAGCGGCTCGTGCTCAGCCAGCACACCGTGCACCGCCACGTGGCCAACGTGCGGACCAAGCTCCGGCTGCCCTCGCGCACCGCCGCCGTCGCTTACGCCGCCCGCGCCGGCCTTGCTGCTAACTGGCCGTTTCCGGCCAGGCGCCGGATGGCCGCAAACGGCGAAGTCGGGACCGCCGCCGAACCGTAGCGTCGCGGCATGCATCTCTACGAACCCGGCACGCCCGAGTACGCCGACACCACGACGCTCAACAACGCGATGATCGAGCGCCGGCCCGCGCTTGTGGCGCGCTGCGCCTCGCCGGCCGACGTCGCGGACGCGATCGCCTACGCTCGCGGTGAGGGACTGCCGCTCGCCGTCCGCGCCGGCGGGCACTCGGTCGCCGGGCTGTCGCTCGTCGACGACGGGCTCGTGATCGACGTGCGCGACATGGCGTCGATCGAAGTGGACCGGGACCGCCGGATCGCGCGCGTCGGTTCGGGCGCGACGTGGTCGCAGTTCGATCGCGCGACCCAGCCGTACGACCTCGCCACCACCGGCGGCCGCGTGTCGACCACCGGCGTGGCCGGGCTGACGCTCGGCGGCGGCTCGGGGTGGCTCGAGCGCAAGCACGGCCTCGCCTGCGACAACCTGCTGGCGGCCGAGCTCGTGACCGCCGACGGCGAGCACGTGCGGGCCTCCGCGGACGAGCATCCCGAGCTGTTCTGGGCGCTGCGCGGCGGCGGCGGCAACTTCGGCGTGGTCACCGCGTTCGAGTTCCGGCTGCACCCGCTCGAGCGCCGAGGTCTTCGCCGGCCTCGCGTTGTATCCCGTCGGCCGCGGGCGCGAGCTGCTCGCCCTCTATCGCGACACGATGCGCGATGCGCCGGAGGGGCTCAGCCTGGCCTTCCTGTACCTCAAGGCCCCGGCCGAGGAGGGCATCCCGGAGCACCTGCACGGCGAGCTGGTGGTCGCGATCGCGGGCATGTACGCGGGGCCGCTCGACGACGGGCGCGAGGCCGTGCGCGAGATCCGCGCGGCCGGCGCGGAGGCCGACTTCTTCGAGCCGATGCCGTACGCGGACTTCCAGTGCATGATCGACGACCCGCCGGGCTACCGGAACTACTGGACGTCCGAGCACCTGACCGATCTGCCCGACGCGGCGATCGAGGCGATCGCGAGCCGGTCGGAGGCGATGCCCGCGGGCCTCTCGCAGCTGTTCATGGTCAGCTGGGGCGGCGCCGTCGCCCGCGTCGGCCAGGACGCCTCGCCTCTGTCCGCCCGCGACGCGCGCTTCGTCGTGCACCCGTTCGGCATGTGGGAGGACCCGGCCGACGACGACGCCAACATCGAGTGGGCGCGCGGCTTCCGCGATGACCTCGCCGCCTTCTCCAGCGGCGCCGTCTACCTGAACTTCGTCGGCGACGAGGGCGACGCGCGCGTACGGGCCGGCTACGGGCCCGGCAGCTACGAGCGCCTGGCCTCGGATCAAGGCCGCGTGGGACGCGGACAACGTGTTCCGGGCCAGCGGCAACGTCCCGCCGCCGACGGCGGTCGCGAAGGCGGCATGAGCCGCGACCGCGGGCTGATCGTCGGGGCGGTCGGGATCTCGGCGCTCGGCGACTTCCTGCTCTGGATCCCGCTGACGCTGCACATCCTGGAGCTGACCGGCTCCGGCGCCGCGGTCGCGGCGCTGATGATCTGCCTGTGGGGCCCGATCGCGCTGCTGGCGCCGGCCGCCGGGATGCTCGTCGACCGGTTCGAGACGCGGCGGCTGCTGATCTGGGCGTCGCTTGCGCAGGCGGCGGTCGCCGCGGCGCTCGCGCTCGCGCTCGACTCGACGGCCGCGATCCTGGCGCTCGCCGCGCTGCTGGGCGCCGGCTTCGCGGTCGCCCAGCCGGCGGAGTTCGCGCTCGTGCCGGTGATCGGCCGCGACAACCTCAACGGCGCCGTTGAGGCGGCGCGCTACGTCGGGATGACGGCCGGGCCGCTGCTCGGCGCCGCGCTCGCGGCGGCGGGCGGCACCGCGGTCGCGCTGCTCGTCGACGCGGCGACCTTCGCCTGCGTCGCGCTCGCCGCTGGCCTGCTGCGGGCGCGCCGACAGCCGGGCCCGCGGGCGGTAGGCGAGCGGGCGCGCGACGGCGTCGTGCTGCTGTTCCGCGACCGCACGCTCGGCGTCGTGCTCGCCACCGTGCTCGCGTCGCTGCTGTTCATGAGCGCCTCGATCGCGGCCGAGGTCGTGTTCCTGCGGGACGACCTCGAGGTGACCGGCGCCGCCTACGGCGTGCTGTTCTCGTCGTGGACGGTCGGGATGGTGTTCGGGGCACTCGTCATCTCGCCCCGGGTGCGCGCGGGCACGCTGGCCGGCGCGGCGCTCGTGGCCGTCGGCGTGCAGGGCGCGGGCCTCGGACTGCCGACAGTCTGGCTCGCGGCCGGCTTCGGTGCGGCGATGTGGTTCACCGGCGGCGCCGGCCACGGCGCCAAGAACGTGCTGGCGCGGGCGCTGATCCAGGAGCGCGTCCCGGACCGCTTTCACGGGCGCGCCTTCGCCGCCTACAACGGCCTGCGCAACGGCGCCGAGCTGGTGGCGCTGGCGTGGGGCGGCGTGCTCGTGGTCGCGATCGGTGCGCGCGGGACGCTCGCGCTCGCGGGCGCGATCGCGGTTGTCGCCGCGCTCTCCGGGGTGCTCGCCTTCCGGGTCAGCTCCCCAGAAGGCGCTCGAGCACCGGCGTGACCACGTTCGGGTCGCTCATGTGGCCCTGGCACTCGATCACCAGCCGCTCTGCGTGCGGCAGGCTCGCTGCGAGCGCACCCCGACCGTCACGCGCGGGAAGTAGGTCCCGGGCTTACGGAAGGTGTGGGTCACACGCTCGCCGGTGGAACGGGTACCGTCGCCCAAGTCCCATTCGTAGGACATCGTGTGACCGTCTTCGTCGGAGCTCGCGCTCGCATCAAGGTCAACCGTGAGCGGTCCGGAGCCCGCCGGCGGCGTGAGCGTCACGTTCGCGGCCGGCGGCCGGTTGCCGCCCGTGGCGAGGACCGTGGCGATCGACGTCTGAAAGCGCAGGTAGTGCGGATAGCCCTGCGCATCCGGATCACGCCGAGGTCGCTAGAGAACGGCACCAGTCCCCGGGGGGAGATGGGCCGCACGTTCTTCTCGTCGGAAGCAGCGGTGATCGCGGTGGACGACCAGGTTGTGCCGCCGTCGGGCGTGCGCGAGGTCTCGACCTCGAACCCGCCGTCCACCTGGCGCGAGAGGTAGACGGAGTCGGGGGACTCATGATCGAGCGTGATGCCGCCGCTGTAGTACGGCTGGCGGCCGTCCTCGTTCATCGAGGCGCCCGCGGCGACCAACTCGTGCACATCCCAGGCCGCCCCGGTCCAGCGCGCGTAGAAGTAGCGATGGTCGTCCTGGGTCGGGAATCCGCCGAAGACCATGACGGGACGGCCGTCGGCGGTGAGTGCGACATCGTGGATCCATGTCTTGAACGGCGGGTCGTAGACAGTGTCCCCGGCCGTGGGCGGCACCTGCTCGCCGAGCGCACCGATGCGCCGTCCGCCCGCGGTGTAGAGCCCGGCGTCGGGACCTGAGCGGTACTCGGCGTAGTGGATGTTCACGTCCTCCAACTCGGCGGGATGCCCGTCCGTGTAGGCGAACGCGATCTTGTCGACGCCGTTGGAGGCAACTTTCATGTACGGGCGCTCACCTTCGAGGTAGACGACGTTGGCCGCCGACGTCCAGGCGTCCTGACCGTCCGGCTGTACAGCGAAGGTCGGGTTCCAGTTCCCTCCGCGGAAGAACACGTAGGTGGCCGCCTCGGCGCTCAGGTGGACGGAGGCCGTGGAGCGTGCCATCGGGCGGCTCCCTGGTCGTCGTGGGTCGTTGGTGATGCCTTCCGTGCTCCTGTCGCCCGGGCGGGCCGGGCGACGCGGAGGCGGCGGGGCGGTGCTAGCGGGGGATCAGCACCTTGTTGATGACGTGGATGACGCCGTTGGAGGCGAGGACGTCGGGCGTGGTGACGCGGGCGCCGCCGACGTGCACGTTGCCGGCGCGGACGCGGACTTGGACGCGGTCGCCGTTGAGCGTCTTGATCGACTTGCGCTTGACCACCTTGGACGCGGTCAGCTTGCCCTGGGCCACGTGGTAGAGCAGCACGGCGCGCAGCTTGGCCTTGTCCTTGGCGAGCGCGTCCAGTGTCGCCTTGGGCAGCTTGGCGAACGCCGCGTCGGTCGGGGCGAAGACCGTGAATCGGCTCGTGCCCGAGAGGGTCTCGGCGAGACCGGCCTGCCCCAGGAGCGAAGCGAGGGTCGTGAACTGTCCGGCCGCGACCGCGGTCTCGACGATGTTCTTCTCGGCGGCGGGAGCGTGACGATCGGCCTGGACGGCGGCGGACGCCGGACCGGCCGCGGCGAGCGCGACGGCGGAGGCGGCGGACACGGCGAGGATGCTGCGGAATGAACGCATTGCGAGTCTCCTTGACTGCGGGGCGGCGTTGGCCGCCGATGACGGGACGATGTCCTTCAAGCCGCACACCGATCGGCCCTCCGTACATCATCGGTAGAGGTGCTGTACAGGTACTGTACGGTACGCGGTCCGATGCGGGATCTGTCAAGAGCTTGTCTAAGTTCTGTATAACTCGTGTGTGTCCGACGACGGCGTCCTGCGGATCGGCGAGCTGAGCAAGCGCTCCGGCGTGAGCCCGGAGCTGCTGCGCGCGTGGGAGCGTCGCTACGGCCTGCTGCGCCCGACGCGCTCGGCCGGCGGGCTGCGCCTCTACTCGCCGCAAGACCTCGATCGCGTCCGCGTCATGCGCCGGCACCTCGACGAGGGACTGGCCGCCGCCCAGGCGGCCGCTCTGGCGCTGCGCTCCGGCACCAGCGAGTCCGCTCCCGCGGCCGTCCTCTCGCCCGCGGCGATGCGCGAGCATCTCGCCGCCGCGCTGGACCAGTTCGACGAACCGCGCGCCCAAGCGATCCTCGACCAGGTGCTCGCCGCGGTCACCGTCGACACGCTGCTCGCCGAGGTGATCCTGCCCTACCTGCGCGAGCTCGGGGCGCGCTGGGAACGCGGCGAGGCCACGATCGCGCACGAGCACTTCGCTTCCAGCGTCCTGCGCGGCCGGCTGCTCGCCATCGCCCGCGGCTGGGGCCTGGGGACTCGGCCCGGTGGCGGTGCTCGCCTGCCTGCCGGGCGAGCAGCACGATCTCGGGCTGATCGCGTTCGGGCTCGCGCTGCGCGCACGCGGCTGGCGGATCGTCTACCTCGGCGCGGACACGCCCGTCGAGACCGTCGAGGACGCCAGCCGCCGAGTGCGGCCCAGCCTCGTCGTCCTCGCCGCGGTCGCCGGCGGACCCGCCGCGCCGCTCCTGGCACCGCTGCGCAAGCTCGCCCGCCGCTACCGCGTCGCGCTCGCCGGACCCGCGGCCGTGCAGGCAAGCGGCACGCTCACGCTGAGCGGCGACCCGATCGCCGAGGCCACCAGAATCACCGCGCTCGTGGAGTCAGACACACCACGCTGACAGCCCGCGATCCCGCACGCTCCGGCTCCCACACGAGACCGGCTCACGGTCCAGCGGCGCGCTGGTTCGGAGCCGGAAAACCGCGGTGCTCGCGACCGTGCCGGCATTTCGTCGCCCCCCGACTGGGGTGCCCGGCTCCCCGAAGCATCGCGAAACGAATCCCAGGCACGCCTACTGAGGACACCTCGGCCCTCTCGGAATGGGCGGGGCGCACGCCCGCCTTACAGCGAAGCGGGAGCCTGCACCGGAGTGAAGACCGACAGCCCGCTCAAGCCCCGATCGAGAGCTTCGTATTCCAACCGCAACGACGCGTCCCCGCGGAGGTGGCGACGACGCTCGCCGGGGACGAGTCCGGGCGCGATGAGCGGCGTCGGCGACTCTTCGTGGCGCTCGCATTGCATCACGAGCGGGCGTCCGGCCTTGCGTCCGTCAAACGCTCGGAATGGACGATTGGGAGGAGCGTGGCGAGCGCGTCGCCGCACGCCCGCTTTCCCCAACGGCTGCGGCAGTCGACGCGGGGCGCGGCGGCACTCTCGTGAGTCGTCCGGAGCGGGGGCGCCCGCCGCCTCGGCCGAGACGCTTCGTTTCATCGGGCAGCGGCACTCTCGTGTGTCGCGGCTGCGGTCGGCCGGGGAGGCGGAGCGCAGGGGGCATCGTCACTGTGGCCACGCGCGCATGGCGAGCTGGATGACGCGCTCGAGCTCTTCTCGTGTTGCGCCGGATGCGGCCAGGACGGCCATGCCGCAGACGACGGCCCCGATGTAGTGCGTCAGCGCCTTGGGATCGGCGTCGGCCGGGAGATCGCCCTCGGCACGCGAGCGCTCGAGGCGCTCGCGGATCGTTGCATGGGCGGCGAGCCGGGACGCGATCAGCATCTCGCCGACGGGCGAGGAGCCGTCGGCGCAGTACGTGGTGCCCAGGGTGGCAAGACAGCCGGCCGGGGTGTTCGGATCGGTTTGCACCTCGGCGGCGCCGCGCAGCAGGCCCTCGGCGACGTCGCGCGCGGTCGCGTGCGCGAGCGCCTCGCGCTCATATGACGAGGGCCCCTCGCCGTAGCGCTCGAGGGCCTTGCGGAACAGCTCCTGTTTGTTGCCATAAGCGGCGTACAGGCTGGGACGGTTGATGCCCATCGCCTCCGTGAGGTCCGAGAGCGATGCCCCGTCGTAGCCCTTGGTCCAAAACACGATCATCGCCCTCTCGAGGGCTTCATCGGCGTCGAAGGCTCTTGCTCGTCCCATGGCGTTCTGGTAGCGTACCGATCGGTACTATACCGATCGGTATAGATGCCGCGCCCGTCAAAGGAGGGCGATATGTCTGGTGTGACGATCGAAGATGCCGTCGAGGTCTTTCGCGAGGCGTTGTCGGGACCGGTCCTTGCTCCGGGGGACCATGGTTTCGACGAGGTCCGGCGCGTCCACAACGGGCTGATCGACAAGCGTCCCGCCGTGATCGCTCGCTGCGTGCACACGGCAGACGTCGTGGACGCGGTCGACTTCGGCCGGGCCGGGGGGCTGGAGCTCGCTGTGCGGGGCGGCGGCCACAACGTCGCCGGCAGGGCGGTCACCGACGGTGGGCTGATGATCGATCTCTCACTGATGAAGGGGATCCATGTCGATCCCGGCCGTTCCTCCGTCCGGGCGCAGGGGGGCGTCAAGGTCGGCGAGCTCGACCGTGCCACGGGCGCCTTCGGACTCGCGACTCCCAGCGGCGTCGTCTCCACCACCGGGATCGCGGGTCTCACGCTCGGCGGCGGGATCGCCTGGCTAATGGGCAAGCACGGGATGGCGGTCGACAACCTGCTGTCGGCAGAGGTGGTGCTCGCGTCCGGAGAGGTCGTGACGGCGAGTCAGGACACCAATGGCGACCTGTTCTGGGCGCTTCGCGGCGGCGGCGGCAACTTCGGCGTGGTGACCTCGTTCGAGTACCGCGCGCACCCGCTCGCCAGCGTCCTCGGCGGTCCGGTGCTGCATCCGCTCGCGGCGGCGCCGCAGCTGTTCTCGTTCTACCGCGAGTTCGCTGCCGACCTCCCGGACGAGCTCTCCACGCAAGCCGTGTTCCTGCACGCGCCCGACAGATCGGGGACGAAGCTTTGCGGGATCGCGGTCTGCCACGCGGGCGACGACGTCGACCGGGCCGAGGCCGACGTGCTCCCGCTGCGCCGGTTCGGGTCGCCAGCCGCGGACATGATCCAGCGCATGCCGTACCCCGCGGTGAACACCGGCGTCGACTGGCTTTCCCCGGCGGGCGTGCTCAGCTACTGGAAGTCGGCGTTCTTCTCCGAGCTGTCCGACACGGCCATCGAGGTCATGACCAGGGCGTTTGAGCGGTCGCCCAGCGACCTATGCGCGTTCGTGGTCGAGGACTTCCACGGCGCGGTCACGCGCGTGTCCCCGACGGCCACGGCCTACCCGCACCGGAACCCGGGCTTCAACCTGTTCCTGATCGCGCAATGGAGTGACCCGGACCTGACGGACACGGCCATCGCGTGGGCGCGCGAGACCTTCGACGCGCTGTCGCCCTACATGGCCGACCGCTCCTATACGAACTACCTATCGGCCGACGACTACGACCGCGTCCGCCACGCCTTCGGCCCCAACTACGAGCGGCTCGTCGAGCTCAAGCGGCGCTACGACCCTGACAACCACTTCCGGCTCAACCACAACATCAACCCCAAAGCCTGATGGCAACGCCACCGCATCCACGGGGCAACCGGGTGTTCGGCTGGGCGCCTGACCTGCGCAGCAGCCAAATCCGTACGTACGAGCGCGTCATGCGTGAATACGGGGACGTCGTCCGTCTGGCGGTCGGACCGCCCGGAGTGCGGTTCGATCTGTACTGCGTGTTCCATCCCGACGGGGTCAAAGCCGTCCTGGCCGGCACTCGCGAGAGCTACTCGAAGGGCAACCGGTTCTACCAACAGATCGCGCAGGCCTTCGGCCAGGGGCTGTTGACCAGCGAGGGCGAGCTCTGGCAGCGGCAGCGCCGCCTCGTCCAGCCGCTGTTTACCCGCAAGCAGGTCGCCGCGTACGCGGAGCTCATGTTCGAGGAGGCCGCAGCCGTGGTCGAGGGCTGGGACCGCGCCGCGCCGGACGGCGCCGTCGTCGACGCCAACGCCGAGATGGTCCGGCTTGCGCTACGCGTGGTCGGGCGCGCGATCTTCGGCGACGATGTCTCCAGGGCCGGCGAGGTGCTCGACTCGGCCTTCCCTGTGCTCAACCGACACGCCTTCCGTCGCGCCATGTCGCCGCTGGCGCCGCCGGCGTCCTGGCCGACCCCGGACAACCGCAGGGCCTCGCGCGCCCGGCGAGCGCTCTACGAGGTGGTCGACGAGCTGATCGCGCACCGGCGCGAGGCCAGCGCCGATGGCGACGACCTCCTTTCGCGACTGCTCCACGCCCGCGATCCGGACACTGACGAGGCGATGGACGTCCAGCAGGTGCGTGACGAGGCGCTGATCTTCCTGCTTGCCGGGCATGAGACCACGTCGACCGCGCTGACGTTCACGCTCCACCTCCTCGGCCGCCATCCAGGCCAGCAACGGCTCATTCACGACGAGCTCGATGCGGTCCTCGACGGCCGCGGCCCGACGCTCGACGACGCACCCGCGCTCGAGCGCACGACGATGGCGATCAAGGAGGCCTTGCGGCTGTATCCACCGGCCTACGCGCTGGGCCGACTGGCGCAGAGCGAACACGAGATCGGCGGCTATTCGATCCCCGCCGGCTCCTACGTCGTCGTGAGCCAGTTCGCGACGCACCGGCATCCGCAGCTCTGGGACGACGCCGAGGCGTTCGACCCCGCGCGCTTTTACCCGGAACGCGAGAGCGCGAGGCACTCCCACGCCTACTTCCCGTTCGGCGGCGGCCCGCGCGCCTGTATCGGATCGCACTTCGCGATGCTCGAGGCGGTGGTCGCCGTGTCCATCCTGCTGCAGCGCTTCCAGGTCCGCAGCCACCAAGAGACGGTGCCGCTCGACACCGAAGGCATCACACTGCGGCCTAAGGGTGCCGTTCCCATCCAGCTGGCGGCACGCTAGAGCACCGACGGCCGGGAATCCGGAAGCCATGATCACCGCTACGCCGACACGCCGAGGGCTGGGCATCGCCGCGGGCCTCGATGCCGGACTCGTCCGGCAGTTGGCCGCCCGCTGCGAGCATCTCGGATACCACTCACTGTGGTCGAACGACGAGCCGGCCGCCTCCGGTCTGGAGACGCTCGCGCAGCTCGCCGCCGCGGTACCAAGGCTCGAGCTCGGCGTCGGCGTCCTTCCCCTCGACCGACATCGGCCGACCCGGATCGCGACCGAGATCGACCGCCTCGGAATCGATCCCGCCAAGCTCTGGCTCGGGCTCGGATCCGGCCAGCTCCGTCCTCAAATCGAACCGGTGCGACGCGCCGTCGCCGAGCTCCGCGAGCTCCTCCCGGCGGAGACGCGCATCGTCGTCGCGGCCATGCGACCACGGCTGTGCCGCCTCGGCGGCGCCGTGGCCGACGGCGTCCTTCTCAACTGGATGCTGCCCGATCAGCTCGCCGAGGCTCGCCGCCGGGTGCACGAAGGAGCCGACGAGGCGGGGCGCCCCCCGCCGACCGTCGCCTCCTACGTCCGGGTCGCTATGGGCTCGGGCTCGCTTCGGCGACTCCGCGACGACGAACGCCACTACCGCAACATCAACCAGAACCACCGCAACCACTTCGCGGATTTGGACGTTCCGCTCGGAAGCGTCGGCGTGACCGCATCGACGCCATCGCAGGTGCGTGAGCGACTGGCGCCGTACCAGTCGGCGCTCGACCTCCCGATCGTGCGCGTGCTTGCCTACGCCGACGCGACCTCGCTGATCGCCGTCGCAGATGCCGCCGCGCCCTAAACAGCCTCGCGTGTGCCTCGCCCAATCCGTCGGTGGCAGCCGCACGTGGCGACGCCACCCAAAGTCCCGCCTCTCCAGAGATGCGAGCGTCTCGGCTCGCACCCAGCGCCCTCCCGCCTCGGACGATGTAGAGGCGCGTGTCCGACGAGCTGCCGGCTTCCGCAAGGCGCAGGCGGAGCGGGGGTGCGATCACGAGCACGAACTCTCGCTGCGGAGCGCGAGGCCCGATAGAGCAGCGGGCCCTGTCCGCTGTGCGATTGGGAGGAGATCCCATGACCGTCTCTGCCGCGTTCGATGCCGCCGGTCGGCGGCGATCGCCCGCGACCATGCCCGGCTATCACGCCGGTCGCGCACCCCGCAACAAGGGGCAGCACTATCCCGCCGACCCATCGACCGTGGAGGAGATCATCGCGGTGATGCGCCAGACCGCCGACGATCGCCACGGCGCCCGCTGCGGGCCCTGATCGCCGTGCTCTGGCGCGGCGGGCTGCGCATCCAAGAGGCCCTGGCGCTGGGCGAGCGCGACCTCGACCCGCGCCGCGGGTCGCTGCTCGTGCGCTGCGGAAAAGGTGGCCGTCGGCGCGAGATCGGCATGGACGCCTGGGGCTGGGAGCAGCTGGCGCCCTGGCTCGCCGCACGGGTCGAGCTGCCGGTCGGGCCGCTGTTCTGCATCATCGACGGCCCGACGCGAGGCCGGTCCTGGTCGAGCGCCGGCGTCCGGGTTGAGTTGCGTCGCCTCGCCGCGCAGGCGGGCGTGCGACGGCGTTTCGCGCCGCACCAGCTGCGCCACGCGCACGCCGTCGAGCTGGCTCGCGAAGGCGTGCCGCTCAACGTCATCCAACGCCAGCTCGGTCACACCAACCTCGGCACGACCAGCATCTATCTGCAAGGCATCGACACTGAAGAGATCATCGCCACCGTGCACGCCCGGCGGGCGCCGATGATGTCCGCCACCGCCGGACTCCAGCTCTGACCAACACGCGGTTACGGCGGGGCCGCCGTTGGGGTCCCGCCACGCCTCGGGGAGCGACCGCTTCGCATTCCGGAAAGCAGCGTCACGAGAGTTCGCCGCTGACGATCCGGCACGCCTGGTCCTCGTCCATTCCGAGCGTCTCGCGGGCCGTGACCGGGACGCCTCCTTGCGCGGGACACCAGAAGTGCCTAAATCGACAACAGCGGGACTTTGCTCGGGGCCGCCGCGGCGCATCTTCAGACGAGTGCGAGCAGGAGTGACGATCTCTCGGCCTGACGCTCGCTTCACGTCGCGGCGAGACCCTGAGCCGTCGCGGTAGGCCCCACACCTGTGGGCGGTTGTTCTCACTCAGGTTGCCGGCTCGCCGGGCGAGGAGGTGAGCGCGCTCGTCAGGTCGCGTCGCGACCGGATGTCGAGCTTGCGGTAGGCGTTCGAGAGGTGCATCTCGACGGTCTTGATGGTCAGGAACAGCGATTGGGCGATCTGCTTGTTGGAGGCTCCCTCGGCGGCCATCTTGGCGATCCGTCGCTCGCTGGGGGTGAGCGCGTCGCGGCGGGCGAGGTCGCCGCGTTCGACGTGGACGCCGCTTGCCGCCAGCTCGTTGCGGGCATGCTCGGCGATGCCGCGCGCGTGGCATTGGAGTGCGAGCTCGTGCCCCGCGCGCAGCGGTTCGCGCGACTCTCGCCGTGCGCCGCGGCGGCGTCTGGTCGCGCCGAGATCGACGAGCGCTCGTGCGAGCTCCAGCCGTGTCGGGGCGTCGCGTAGCCTGTCGACGGCCTCTTGAAGGGCGGCTTCGTCGGCGCTCAGTCGGCCGTGTACACGGAGCGCCGCGCCGACCGCCGAGGCGCGCGCCGAACCGGCGGGCGATCTCGACGGCGGCGAGCGACTCGCGACGCGCCTCGGCGTCGCGGCCCAGCGCATGCTGCGCTTCGGCTGTGCGGAGCCGCGTCGTCAGGCCGTGCACGGTCCCCGCCGCGGGCGGCCCGAGCCGGCGGGTGACCTCGGCAAAGTCGTCGAGTGCGGCAGGGTGTTCGCCCGTGGCCAGCCGCAGGCGGCCGCGGGCGTGCAGCAGCTGGGTGAGCGGCCGCTGCGGTGGCATTGCGTCGCCGAGCCGCGTCGCGTTCCAGGCGGCGGCGGCATCGTCTGTACGCCCCTGGTCGACGAGCGCCTCGATCAGCACGGCGGCGGGGATCAGTCGCCACCACTCGCGCAGGACCTCTCCTGCCTCGAGCGCCGCGCGCGCCAGCGCCTCCGCTTCCTCCAGCTCGCCCCGCAGCAGGGCGATCCGTGCCCGCCAGGCCATGGCCATGTGGTAGTGGCTGAGTGCTCCGCGCTCGCGTGCGCGCTCGACCGCGCTCAGCGCAAGTCGCTCCGCGGGGTCGTAACGGTCGGTGGCGGTGAGCGCGACGATTACGGTGACGAACCAGCCGGGGTCGCTTATCGGCCGCGAGGTCCGTCGCGCGCTCGGCCAGCGCCGCGACCTCGCCGGCGTGCGCACCGTCCTCCAGTCGTGCACGGGCGAGGTGGGAGAGCAGCCTGCGCTCGTCTGGCGTGGCGCCGGCGATCGGAGCGAGCGCCGCGGCCTCGCCCGCGGCCGCATGAAAGCGCCCGATGTCGCCCCATGCCGCGGCCAGGCGAGCGTTCATGACGCGCACCGCCAGCCGACGGTCGCCGCCGGGCAGCGCGATGCCATCCAGCAGCCGCAGCACCGCCGCGCAACGGGTGGGATCGAGCGTGGCAGCGTGCCCGGCGGCAACCGCGGCGGCGAGGCGCACCTGCTGATCGGGAGCGACACGCGCGGCCTCCAGGAAGCGATCGGCGGCCTCGGCGCGCCCGAGGCTCTGCTCGGCAGCTCCAAGCTCCATCAGGACCGCCACCCGCGCGTCGTCCTGCGGTGGCTCCGCGAGCGCACGGCGCAGAAGCGCCGCGGCGGAGGCCGGCGCGCCGCGGGCGGACGCCCGAGCGGCAGCCTCGTTTAGCGTCAGGGCGGCGGAGGCATCGCCGCGAGGCTCGATGTGGAGCAGCTGCGCGGCGATGCGCTCGGGCTCCGCGCCGTGCGCGCGCAGCAGCTCCACGGCGGCCGCGCGTGCGCGCGCCTGCTCGCCTGCTCGCATTTCCGCGAGCACCGCGCCGCGCAGCAGCTCGTGCCGGAAGCGAAGCGGCCGCCGATCAGCGAACACGCCGGCCGTCGCGAGCGCGTCGGCCGCCCGACTCCGTCGTGGCCTGCGCCAGCCCGGCGAGCCCGGCTGCGAGGCCGGTGGGGACGTCGTCGCCGAGGATCGCGACCGCCCGAGCCAAAGCGCGCGCCGGGCCATCGAGGCGCGCCATCACGGTGCCGGCGAGACCGTGGGGACGGAGCTCGGCGACGCGCGACACGTAATCTGTAGTCGGCTCGACGCCCTCCGCTCGCAGTGTTTGCGCGACCTGCGCGATCAGGAACGGGTTCCCGCCGGTCACGGCATGGCAGGCCGCGGCGAAGGCGCGGCTCGGCTCGCGGTCGAGCTCCCGCGCCAGCTGGCGCGCCGTGCCGTCGAGGCCGAGGGCACGCGGTCGCGCGACGTCGACGGCGGGGTCTGCGAGGAGGCCGGCGAGCCGATCGTCGGCGGCGGGCGGGCGCGCGGCCACGAGGACCGCGGCCGACATGCCGGCGAGGCGCAACGCGAGAAAGCGCAAGAACGCGACGGACTCGTCGTCGGCCCACTGCGCGTCGTCGACGGCAAGCAGCAGCGGCTCGGCCTCAGCGAGCTCGGCGAGCAGCCAGTACAGCCCATGGTGCGTGCCCTCGATCGCGGCGGGGCCGCCGCGCGGCGGGGCTGGCCCAAGCGCGGCGCGCGCGAGCGCCGCGCGCCCGGCGAAAACGTGCTCCCGCCCGGCGACGGTGCGCTCGAGCGCCTGGCGCATCAGGCCGAACGCGAAGCCGCGCTCCAGCTCGCTCGCGCGTGCCGACAACACGCGCATGCCCGCCGCACCGGCACTCGACACCGCCGCCTGTAGGAGCGCCGTCTTGCCGATGCCCGGCTCGCCCTCGAACACCAGGACGCCACCCCTGCCGTAGCGCGCCTCGTCGAGCAGCGCGTCGACAAGCGCGATCTCCGCGTCGCGCTCGACCAGTTCGACGCTGGGCACCGGCATCGACGTGACCATAGGCCCGGCGGCCACGACATGCCAAATCCCAGGGTCGATCCCAGGGTCACCCAGGTCGCTCCGCGACCCGCCGGCCGCGACCATCGGCGGCATGACCACCACCACACATACCAACGTCGACGCGGCGCTACGTTCGCTCGAGCTCATCTGCAACGGCAATGCCGGTCCGGCCGTCGGCGACGTCATCCATCCGGACTTCGTCAATCACAGGCCGGGGAGCCCACGCGGCGGACCCGAGGGCTTCCGCGACGTCGTCCGCTGGCTCGGCGCGGCATTCGCCGAGATCTCGATCACGCCGGAGGACGTGATCGCCTGCGGCGACAAGGTCGTCGCGCGCACTCGCTTCAACGCCCTGCACGTCGGTCCGTTCAATGGCATCCCGCCCAGCAACCGCACGATCGAGTTCGACCAGATCCACATCTGGCGGATGCAGGACGGGCTCGTCGCGGAGAGCTGGGCCTGCATGGACGAGGTCAGCGGACTCCGTCAGATGGGCGTCGCCCTGCCGTAGCCGAGCGACGATCGTCGCTCGCCGTCGTCCGTCGCTGCTGCGCCCGCGCGATCACCCGGCGCCCACTCCGCCGGCAGGAGGCCACGATGCTCACCACTACCCACCGTATCCACCGCCCCGCCGTCGCCCGGCGGACCGCGACCGTGCGCGACGTGCTCGACCAAGTGCCTAATGACCAGAGCCCGTCGCCGTCGTGCGCGTTGGGATTCGTCACCGGGCCGCCCGCAGAGCCCGCGACGCGACCCAAGTGCGAGCCGTGACGCCGCAGCGCGCCGTAGCGCACCCTCCGGCGTACGTCGCGGACCGCGTCGTGCTGGGAGGGGATTGGCTGATGTGGCGGGACTTTGCGGTCCGCAGCGCGGGATTTCCTGTCGAAGGCCTCGCAGCGTTCGGCCCGGGCGACGAGACCTTTCGGCTCCGCGACGTCGCGCGCAACGCCACCTTCCGCGAGGCGATGACGTGGCAGAACCCCGCCGCCGTCGCCAATGCACTCGAGAACGTCGCCGCGGACGGCGGCACGCTGACCAGCAAGGCGCGCCGGCGCGAAGACGTCGTGGCCAGCTACTGGCAGCGCTACTGCGCCAAGAACGACACGATCGGCTTCTTCGGCCCTCTCGCCTGGGGACGCATCGCGGATCCTCCGGCCCTCGCGCTGCACGCCCGCAGCGGCGGCCTGGTCCGCGAGCGCAGCGTGCATCTGGAGTCGTGGGGCGTTCAGACGCTCGCCGGCGCGCTGGATCCCGAGCTCCGCGTCTCGCTCGGCCCGCGCTCCGAAGACGACCTGCGCGTCCTCCTCAATGAGCATTGCGACCCCGCGCTGCGGACCCGCGGCTTGGCAGCACTAGCCGCGCTCGAGAACGCGCGCGAGGCGCTGGCGCGCGCCGACCGCGACCACCTGCCGGCGGCGCTGGCCGCCCTCGACGCAACGTTCGTGACGCTCACAGGGACCGCGCCGACCCGCAACCACGGGAGCGCCTACGGTGCCCGAACGCTCGCCTACCTCGACTGCCTGCGCGAGCTGGACGTCACGCTCGGTCCCGACTTCCTCGACGACATCGCACCGGCCCTCATCGCCCTCTTCGAGGCCGGGCGCTGGTACTGCGGGCGCATCCAGGCGATCGGCGATGCCGTGATCGACGCTGCGCTCCCGGCCGGCCGACGCGCGCCGTTCGCAGCCGTCATCCCGCGCATCCTGGAGCCGCTCATGCGGCTGCCGCCTGCGATCGATGCGGAGGTCGCCGAGCTGCAGCGCCGAATCGCCACACTCGTCGAGGATCCGGACCCGTCGACGCTGGCCGCGCGCGCGGCGGCGGCGTTCGTCGACCGCCGGCCAGCCTGGCCGTCCGCCGTCTACCAGTCGGCGGACGTGCAGATCGCCGCACGCGACGAGCTGTCGATCCGCGACGGCGACTACCTCGCGGTCCTCGGCGACATGCACCCCGGGTCCAACCCGCTCCTGCAAGGCTTCTTCGGCAACCGCCACCCCACGCCCGCCCGCATGTACGAGCTGCTTCGCCACGAGGCCGGCGCCGGGCTGGCGTTCCTGCTGCCGCCGTGGGGACCCGGAATGCAGGTCGACGCCCGCGGTGTGCCGCTCGTCGGCGACGACGCCATCCACATCTCGATCAACCCCGAGTCGAGCGCACCGAACGGCCACCGCACCTGGCATGCCGACGAACTCTGGGTGGACGGCGGCGACGTCGTCGACCGATCCGGCCGGCTGCGCGTCGCGCTCGCCGAGGTCTTCGCGATGCCGATCTTCGTCGCAGCGGTCCGAACGTTCGCGCCCTGGGCAGCGACTGCGCATCAGTCCCGACTCACAGCCGGCCGCGTCGTCCTGCGGCGCGAGACATGGGCCGCGGCGCCATCCGACATTCCAGACTCGCCCGACGACTTCAGCGCCTGGGCTCGCACACTCGGAATGCCGCGGCGCGTGTTCGTCAAGACCCCGGTCGAGCGCAAGCCGTTCTACCTCGACCTCGACAGCCCGGCGCTACGGCGGATCGCGCTCCGGCACATCCGCGCCGCCGCCGCCAACACGCAAATCCGGTTCAGCGAGATGCTCCCTGACCTGGACCACTGCTGGATCACCGACGCTGACGGGCGCCACTACACGAGCGAGCTGCGGCTGGTCGGCGTCGATTCGACCCCAGAAGGCGATCGATGATCCCGAGCTGCCCCGATCGGGAAGCCGTAGCCGTCGACGTTTCCGTCGATTTCAAACCCCGAGGAGGCACCGTTGCCCGTAAAGCTCCACCGCTGCCCCGTCACGCTCGCCAAGTCAGACGGACACCCGTGCTGGAAGGTCCAGAAGGCACTCGACGACGCCGGTATCGAGTACGTCGTCGTCAAGCACACCATCCTCCGATGGAAGCGAGACGACATCGCGACGCTCACCGGCCAGAAACGGCTACCCGTTATCGAATTCGAGGATGGGACCGCGCTGCGCGAAGAGTCGAAGGACCTCGCCGCCCGGATTCATGAGGGACGGCTTCGCGCGACCGCTGGCTAACGACGGTGCCGTCGTGGCTCGGCTGGTCTCGCCACCGACATCACGCGCCGTCGCCGGCCATCGGCAACCCATGCAAGTGCGCGCCGTCACGCCGTCTGCCCGAGCGGTCCGCGCCAGGCAGTCCGGGTCAGCGTTCGGATCGCAGTATCGACTCTTCGGCGGTATCCAAGGATCTGGACGCTTCGCGCGTCGTCTGAGCGCGACCTGAGGTGCCAGCCGCCGCAGACGCGGCACTGGTACGGCGTCGTGCTGGCGCGCTTCCCGCGCCGTGTGACGTCGTGCTCACCAACGACTCCATGTCGCCGATCCAGAACCCCGCGCGCGTCGCTGTGCAGCCCCGAAGTGCTCCTTCGACGATACGAGCACTGTCGCTCCCGCCCTGGTTTGCGAGCGAATTCGGATCGTCGCTCCACACGCTCCCCTTGGACGAGCGTCGGGTGTCTGAGCCGACGGGGCGCCAACTTTCGCTTCGCCGGGCGATGCGGGCCTGATCTCCGACATGACGCCGGCCGACAACGCGCGGCGCTGGTAAAGCCGCGGGCTCTGTCTGCTGTGCGATTGGGAGGAGATCCCATGACCGTCCCAGTACTGCTCGATGCCGCCGGGCGGCGGCGATCGCCCGCGACCATCCCCGGCTATCACGCCGGTCGCACACCCCGCAACAAAGGACAGCTCTATCCCGCCGACCCACCAACCGTCGAGGAGATCATCGCGGTCATGCGCCAGACCACCGACGATCGTCACGGCGCTCGGCTGCGGGCACTGATCGTCGTGCTCTGGCGCGGCGGACTGCGCGTCCAGGAGGCGCTCGCACTGGGTGAGCGCGACCTCGACCCGCGGCACGGCTCGCTGCTCGTACGCCGCGGCAAGGGCGGCCGCCGGCGCGAGATCGGCATGGACGCCTGGGGCTGGGAACAGCTGGCACCCTGGCTCAGCGCACGCGTCGAGCTGCCCATCGGGCCACTGTTCTGCATCATCGACGGCCCGACCTGCGGGCCGGTCCTGGTCGAGCGCCGGCGTCCGGGTCGAGTTCCGTCGGCTCGCCGCCCAGGCCGGCGTGCGACGTCGTTTCGCGCCACACCAGATACGCCACGCCCACGCCATCGAGCTCGCCCGCGAAGGCGTCCCGCTCAACGTCATCCAGCGCCAGCTGGGGCACGCCAACCTCGGCACGACCAGCATCTATCTGCAAGGCATCGACACCGAGGAGATCATCGCCACCGTGCACGCCCGGCGAGCGCCGATGATGTCCGCCACCGCCGGACTCCAGCTCTGACCAACACCTGGAATCGGGTCGGAGCGCCGCCGGCCGTCCGCAATCCCTTCGCGTGAACGCTTGCTTTCACCCGTGAAGCGAGCGTTCACGACGCCTCGTCGCTGTCGTGAGACACGCCTCCGTCTCGTCCGGAGCGAGCGTCGACGCAGGAACTCAACGTACAGTCGCTTTGACGCTGGAAAGCAGGAGTATGCCGCCGGGCGCGGCGTGACTGCGGCGAGCGCCCGCGGACGTGGATGCCCGGCGGGTGGCTTGTGCCGATCGACGGCACCAGCCTCGCCTACGCGTTCGACGATCCCGACGCGCCCGGTAGATCCCGCAGTACTTCGAGATCATGGGCAGTCGCGCGATCGACGACGACGGCTGGATGGCCTCGGCACCAGGCCGCGCCCGTGGGTGCCCGGCCTGCCGCCCGGCATCGCAGAGTGGACTCCCGACCACGCGTCCGAACCGCTGCGCGATCGGCGCACCCAGGGTGGTTCGGGCCGGCTCGACGATGACGATTCGACATCACTTCTCTCGTTCGGTTACTAGGTCGCGTCTAGAAAGCCCTGCGATCGTCGCGCCGGTCGGGTGCGCGAGCAAGCGACCGGTAACGCTCCGCGACGCGAGCCGCGACCCGCGACCGTCGTCCCGCATGCGTATGGTCGCACGGCGTCAGCCGAGGCCGGTACCCGTGTAGTGAGCCAGCGCGGCGAGCAGTTCGTCCTGAAAGCGAAGGTCGTGAACGGCGGGATGTGGGGTGCGGCGCCGCTGGTGATGCCAGTAACCGCCGGTGGTGAGCGCCTCGGGGTCGTCACTGGTGGCGAGCCAGTCCTGGGTGAGGTGCCCGAGCTCGAGGTCGTCGGGCGCGCCCGCTCCGCCCATCCTGGTGGGTACCCAGCCGGGATCGACGGCGTTGCTGAGTACGCTCGGCCAGATCCGGGCGACGGCGACGGCGAGCGTGGTGACGAACAGCTTGCTGTCCGAGTAGGAGCTGGTCCTGCGGTGCCCGCTCCAATCCATGTCATCCAGGGCGTCTCGCCCGCCTTGGTGCATGCCGCTGCTGAGGTACACCAGGCGCTGCGGGCGGCGGATGAGCGCCGTCAGGAGGTAGGGAGCGACCACGTTCACCGGCAGGACCTGCGAGCCCGAGCCCACTCCGGCGTTGTGGATCACGGCATCGAGCACGCCGAGCAGGTTGACCTGCTCGGCGACACCGCGCGTCTCGTCCAAGTCGGCGAGGTCGCCGATCACGGGGGTGGCGCCCCGGTCGACCAGGTCGTGTACGGCGGCGAGGCGGTCGTCGCTGCGTGCGTGGACGACGACCCTGTGTCCGGCGTCGAGCAGGGCTTGCGCGGATGCCCGGCCGAGGCCGTCGACGGACCCGGTGACGAGGACGTGTGCCAAATCAGGGTGCCGTCGGGGCGCTCTCGGTGGCGGCGAGGCTGCCGAGGAGCTTGAGCGCGTCGGCGGTGCGGGTGCCGGGGTCGGCGGTGTAGGCGAAGATGATCAGGTCGGTGTCGAAGACGATTTCGAGGCGTTCGTAGTTGAGCTCGAGGTCGCCGACGTCGCGGTGGTGAAGGTGCTTGACGCCGCTGATGTGGAAGCGGACGTCGTGGCGGGCCCAGAGCTGGCGGAACTCGTCGCTGCGGGTGGACAGTTCGCCGACGAGGTCGCTGAGGTCGCGGTCGTAGGGGTCGTGGCCGGCGGCTGAGCGCAGGCTGGCGACGATGTCGCGGGCGATGCGGTCCCAATCGAGGTAGAAGTCGCGGGCGCGCGGGTCCAGGAAGACGAAGCGCGCGGCGTTCGGGCGTTCTTGGTCGTCGAACATTTCCAGGAACAGCGCGCGGCCGAGCGGGTTGGCGCCGAGGATGTCGAGGCGGTGGTTGCCGATGTGGGCGGGAGCGCCGGTCAGCGCATCGAGCAGTTGCTGCACGGAGGGGCGGATGCGGTGCTTGCCCGGTCGGCGCCGGGGCGGAGCAGCCATGGGATGGGCGGCGCGGGCGAGGTCGAAGAGATGCGCACGCTCGGCGTCGTCGAGTTGCAGCGCGCGCGCCAGCGCGTCGAGCACGCTCTCCGAGGCCCCGGCGAGATCGCCGCGCTCCATGCGCGTGTAGTACGGGGCGCTGACGCCTGCGAGGACGGCGACTTCCTCACGACGCAGCCCGGGCACCCGTCGGGGGCCGTAGTCGGGGAGCCCGACGTCGGCGGCCTTGAGCCTGGCTCGGCGGGAGGTGAGGAACTCGCGGATCTCGCTGCGGGCGTCCATCGCCTCACGAGCGTAGAGCCCCGCGGTGAGCGTTGGGGGACCCTGCGAGGGTCACCTTCGCAGGGTCTCTCAGCTCCCGCGAATCGGTGCTTGTCTGGACGGCATGAGAGCGACCGTCATGTACGCCGCCGGCGACGTCCGCGTCCAGGACGTCCCCGATCCGGCGATCGTCGAGCCCACCGACGCGATCCTGCGAGTGACCCGGGCATGCGTCTGCGGCAGCGACCTGCACCCGTACCACCAGATGCAGCGCAGCGAGAGCGGCGTGCGCATGGGTCACGAGGCGATTGGCGTCGTCGAGGATGTCGGATCGCAGGTGAGCACGCTCAGGAAGGGCGATCTCGTGGCGATGCCGTTCGCGTATTCCGACGGCACCTGCGTGTTCTGTCACGAGGGGCTTCCGACCGCGTGCGTGCATGTCGGCTTCTTCGGCAACGCCGGCACCGATGGTGCGCAGGCCGAGGCAGTGCGCATCCCGTTCGCCGACGGGACGCTGTTCCCGCTGCCGGTCGGCGAGGACGATGCGCTCATGCCGTCGCTGCTGACGCTGTCGGACGTGATGGCGACGGGCCACCACGCGGCCGTCGTCGCCAAGGTCGCGCCGGGCAAGCGCGCGGCGGTGGTCGGCGACGGTGCGGTCGGGCTGTGCGGCGTGATCGCCGCCAAGCGGCTGGGCGCCGAGCAGATCATCATCATGGGCCGCCACGACGATCGCATCGCCCTGGCACGCGAGTTCGGCGCCACCAACGTCGTGTCCGAGCGCGGCGAGGCGGCGATCGAGCGCGTACGCGAGCTCACCGACGGCGAGGGCGTCCACGCCGTCCTTGAATGCGTCGGCTACGAGCAGGCGGTCGAGACCGCGATCGGGATCACGCGCCCGGGCGGCGCCGTCGGGCGCGTCGGTGTTCCGCAGCACACCGAGATCCCCGGGTCGCTGCCGGCGTTCTTCGGCAACATCACGGTCGGTGGCGGCCCCGCCCCCGTGCGCGCGTACGTCGAGGAGCTGCTGCCCGACGTCCTCGAGGGCCGCATCCAGCCCGGCCGCGTCTTCGACCGCACCGTCGGCCTGGACGGCGTCCCCGATGGCTACCGCGCGATGGACGAGCGCGAGTCGATCAAGGTCATGGTGACCCCGTGAACCCGACCTACGACTTCGACGGCCAGGTCGCGCTGGTCACCGGCGCCGGCTCGGGCATGGGCCGCGACACCGCCCGCGCGTTCGCCGGCGCCGGCGCCGCCGTCGTGCTCGCCGACATCGACCCGGACGCCGTGGGTATCGCCGCTGAGGAGCTGACCGCCGCCGGTCAGCAGGCGCTCGGCGTCACGTGCGACGTGGCCGACGAGGCCCAGGTCGTCGCGCTCGTCGAGCGCACCGTCGACACCTTCGGGCGGCTCGACATGGCCTTCAACAACGCCGGCATCATGATCGCGCCGTCCGATGCGGCCGACGAACCCGCCGAGAGCTTCGACCGCGTCTCCGCGATCAACCTGCGCGGCGTCTGGAACTGCATGAAGCACGAGCTCCGCCAGATGCGCTCCCAGGGCAGCGGCGCGATCATCAACTGCTCCTCCCTCGGCGGGCTCGTCGGGCTCCCCGGGCGCGCCTCCTACCACGCCACCAAGCACGGCGTCATCGGCCTCACCAAGAGCGCCGCCCTGGAATACGCCCCACGCGGCGTCCGCATCAACGCCGTCTGCCCCGGCACGATCGAGACGCCGATGGTGACCGAGATGGTCGCCCGGGGCGAGCTCGACATCCCCGAAGCCGAGGCCAACCAGCCCATTGGCCGCCTCGGACGCGGAGACGAGATCGCCGCCGCCGTCCTGTGGCTGTGCAGCCCAGGAGCAAGCTTCGTGCTCGGCGTCGCCCTCCCCGTCGACGGCGGCTACACCGCCCGTTGAACACCGAAATCGTGTCCAGAACGCTCGCGCTCTCCCTCCTTGCCATCATCTCGCTCTCGGCCTGTAGCGGCCCAGGCGAGGCCGGCGACCGGGCTGGCGGCGCTACCGGGGCGAACGTCTCGTCTCCGTCGCCGAGTCCGGGCCGGGCGTCCGACGAGCAGGACGCCGGCGCCCCGGATGGCACGGCGATCCGGATCACGGTCGGCGATAGCGAGCTCTCCGCTCGGCTGCAGGCCAACGCCACCGCGCGCGACCTCGTCGCCCAACTGCCGCTGACGCTCACCTTTCGCGATCACAACACCGTCGAGAAGACCGCGCCGCTTCCCAACGCGCTCTCGTTGGACGGTGCGCCCAAAGGGCACGACCCCGCCGCCGGCGAGATCGGCTACTGGGCGCCGGACGGCGACCTCGTCTTCTACTACGACAGCGGCGCCCCGTACTACGACGGCATCGTGCGCATCGGGGAATTCAACGACGAGCTGAACGCGATCGCGCGCCAAAGCGACGACTTCAGCGCCACGATCGAGCGCGCGCAATGACCCGTCGCCGGCATCGCAGCGCGGTGCTGGCGGTGATCCTCGTCGGCTACCTGCTGGTCCTGATCGACGTGTCGATCCTGATGGCGGCCTTGCCGACCATCCGTGCCGACCTCGGCTTCTCGCCGGCCGGGCTCTCATGGGCGCAGAACGCCTACACGCTGACGTTCGGCGGCCTGCTGCTGCTTGGCGCGCGCGTCGGCGACCTGCTCGGCCGCAGGCGCACCTTCATGCTCGGCATCGCCCTGTTCACGGCCGCATCGCTGGCCGTCGGCGCGGCGCAGTCGCCGGGCTGGATGATCGCCGCGCGCGCCGTCCAGGGCATGGGTGCCGCCACGCTCGCGCCGGCGACGCTGGCTCTGCTGTCGGCCAACTTCGCCGAAGGACACGCGCGGAACCGAGCGATGGCCGCCTACGGCGCGCTGGCGGGCATCGGCACGGCGTTCGGCCTCATCGTCGGCGGCGTCCTCACCAGCGCCCTGTCCTGGCGCTTCGGGTTCTACCTCAACGTCCCCGTCGGCATCGCCGCTATCCTCGCCGCCCCGCGAGTGCTGGAGGAGAGCGACCGGCATGCCGCGCGTCTCGACGTGGCCGGCGCACTCACCGGCACGCTCGGCGCGAGCGCGCTGGTGTTCGGAATCGTGCACTCCGCTGATGCCGGCTGGACCGCAACGCCGACCGTCATCGCACTCGCGGCCGGCGTCGCGCTGCTTGCGGTGTTCGTCGCCACCCAGGCCCGGGCGGAGCAGCCCCTGATGCCGCTGCGGCTGTTCTCCGACCGCCCGGGCGCCGGCGCCTACGCCGCTCGCTTCCTGTTCAACGCCGTCCTGGTCAGCTTCAACTTCTTCATGACCCAGTACCTGCAGGGCGTCACCGGTTACAGCCCGCTGCAAGCCGGATTGGCGTTCCTGCCGGTCACTGCCACCACGTTCGCCGCCGCCGTGGTGACCTCCCGCGCGGCCGGGCGCGTGAGCAACGACATGCTCGCCGTCGCCGGCTGCGCCGCCATGCTGATCGGGACCGCGTGGATGAGCCGCGTGTCCGTCGGCACGAGCTACCTGCTCGGCGTCGCCTTGCCGATGATCGTTTTCGGCATCGGCCAGGGCCTCGGTCTCAGCAGCCTCACCACCGCCGGCATGGCGGCGTGGAGCCGCGCGACGCCGGCGTCGCCGGAGGGCTGGTCAACGTCGCCCATCACCTCGGCGGCGCACTCGGCCTCGGCATCCTCGTCACCATCTTCGACGCCGCCGGATCAGCGTCCGGCGGCACTCGGGCGCTGCTCGCCGACCGCGTGTCGGCTGCCCTCACCGCCGCCTGCCTGTTCCTCGTGCTGGCGTTGATCGTCACGCTGGCCACGCGGACGACCACGCGACGCACCGAGACGGCGCTCAGCGAACGCTGCGCCGCCGCCTGACCACCCTGACAAGGAGAGAACCTCTCATGCAGATCACCCGCAGCAGCATCGACACCCAGAAGGGACCCGCCGACTGGTTCACCGGCGACGTATACATCGACGCCGTCGCCGCCCACCGAGGCGACCTCCACGTTCGCCTCGGCGCTCGTGCACTTCACGCCCGCCGCCCGCACCGCGTGGCACACCCACCCCCACGGCCAGACGATCTTCGTCACCGAAGGTGTCGGCCGCTGCCAGCGCGAGGGCGGGCCGATCGAGGAGATCCGCCCCGGCGACCGCGTCTTCTTCGAGGCCGCGTCGACGCGCTCATCGGCGAGCT
>CAVWJU010000002.1:0-441890 GCA_963755275.1 uncultured Solirubrobacteraceae bacterium
GAAATATTGGCCTAATTAAATTATCAATTGTCATAATGGAATTTCAAAAACATGTACCCTTTTTAATATGGCAATACAATCATCATCTATGAAATTTACTTCTAAACTGTTTTTACTTCCGTTTTTATCCGTATTAGTGACTTCTCTGGTAACATTGACCTGTTTTGGCTTTGAATTAGATTTAAAATTAAGAAATGACACCGCTACTGGGGCCAATTTCAGCAAGACCAACCAAATCGACCTGGAAAGTAAACATAGCGCTGTTAACTCATCATCAGCTTTGGGGACAGAAGAGAATAAAGGAATACTAATAGTGAAAGTAACCACAATAAATGGAGATCATGGAAGGAAGATCTCTTCCGATTTCACAGTGAATATTCATGCCAACGACCCAGTCCCCGATACCTTTAAAGGAAATCCTTCTGGAACTGTGGTAAAATTATCAATGGGAATGTACGCTGTTACTACATCACCTATCCCTCACTACAATTCTTCCTACTCCAGTGACTGTACCGGTGGAATAATGAAAGTCGAAACGAAGGATTGCAATATTGTAATGACTTATTCTAAATCTGAATAAGTGATGTATTGTTTATCATATGTAATTATTAAATTTTACAGTATCGCTATGATATTTAGATACCACTATGCAATCATTGTATCTTATCATGACAGTCTACAACCCCGTTGAATCAGTTAGTTAACTTTGTGTTGTAGTTTAGATCGCAGTAATTAAATGCAGAAGATCATGGTATAGTGGCAGGTCCAGGATCCAGATTAGTTCATCAAGTCAACATGATTAATTTCAAGATATATTTTAATGGAGGCCTTTTAGTAACAGTTCTTAAGGATAGATTTGCGACAAAACATACTAATATTATTGTCTTCTAACATTTGTCATTTTGAATTAACCTTTAGAATCTCTGACTTATGACTCGGTAGTTGGTTTGAACTATTTAATATCGAGAAAAACCATATCAGATTTTGGACTTTACAAATCGTTCAATCATCTTATGAGTATGGTTACTAAAAGTGCCACTCCACTTCCAAATAGAATACCGCCTATTACATCAGTAGGATAATGAACTCCAAGGTATAATCTGGATAAACAAACTAATCCTGCTTCGATTACAAGAAGAGAGGATATCAATTTCTGCCTAGGACATTTTCTTAGCAATAATAAAGAAGCTCCCATTGCACCAGCTGATACCATACTGGCATGACCAGAAGGATAGGATTCATCTACCGGTAATTTATTGACAGAAGTTCCGTAATAAACTAGCGGTCTATCCCTGTCAACCAAATCTTTTACCAATGTAGTGAAGGGAATAACAAGAATAAATGAAATTAAGATAATTAAGGCAACAATTCTACCATCAATTCCTCCAAATACAAACAACAGGATAGGAATAATAATCCAAAAATACTCTCGACCAAAATCGGATAAAATATTCATAAACTCGGTTACGACAGGTGAAAAGAAATCACTTTGAGCCTGCAATACACCAGCATCAAATTCATTAAAGAAACTACTCTCAGATGTGTTATCATGTAATTTAATGATATTAGTATAAATTACAAGTGTAAAGACTATGAAAATTCCTAATACGATAATAGAAGAAACTAAATAATTATTCATAACATCTTACTGATTGATTGATTGAACAAGAATGACATCAATTTTTGTCCGCATTGGTAGAATCATTTGTTAAACATCACTATCCAATTGCTCTATGAGCTTCTCTCAAATTTAATTGAAGAGCAAAAAAAAGACCTTCAGTTATTATTCTCTTTTGCACTTTATAGTAATTTGAGATAAAATCCAAAAAAAAAATTCTGTCCATGGCCCAATGACAAGTGTGAATGAGGAATCCACATCAAAACCCCTTTTTTTAAATCAGGGGTAACTCGTATCAAGAGGTAGTAGTCAATAATTACAAGAAGAGGTCCCTGGATCTAGTATTCACTGCTAGTTTGAAATAAACCGCCGCGCCGCGAAACTGCATGGCCGCCGTCCGAAAGTACCGAACCGCACCGTAATCTGCGCCCGATTGAAAGCGAGCGGTCGAATTCCTAACGCTCGCTTCGCGCACGACGATGAGGTCCGCGACGTTTCAAGGGCCAGGTCAAATTTCTACAATCCGGCCGCGCCGACATCTGAAAGGATGGAGCCATGGCATCAATCACCGACGCGCTGCCCGCAGGTGTCATCCTTCTTCCCCCGGGAGAAGGACGCCACTACCCGTGCGGCCCGATGCAGAGCATTTTTCTCGCGGACGGCGAGGAATCTGGCAACCGCTACTCGGTCTCGATCTGGTGGGTCAATCCCGAGCGACCTGGGCCTGGTGCCCACTCTCATGAGAACAACGAGGAATTGTTCTACGTGATCGAGGGCACGCTGACCTTCCTCGTCGGCGACCAGCATGTCGATGCGCCCACGGGCACCTTTCTCCGCGTGCCGGCGGGCGTCACACACGATTTCGAGAACAGGACCGACCGCCGGGCCGGTGCGCTCAATGTCTTCATTCCCGGCGGTTTCGAATCCAAGATGCCGACGATCGTCGACTGGTACCGCGCTCAAGCGGACTCTTGACCTTACCCCTGGACTAGCTGGCGAAGCCGCCGCCATCTGGAAGCAGGCTGTGCCGCAGTGCCCCTGGTGTTGTCCCGCCAAGCACACCGCACACGGGCGGGCACGTCCCGCGCGGATCGTGCATCCGCCTGGAGAGGGCCTGGTCGAGGCACGCGAAGCGGGCATCCCACGACGGGGCGTCGTAGAGACGATGGGTTAATTCTCGTGCGAACGCGCCGAAGATCTCTTCCGGAGCCAGCGCGCGATTCGTCATGTCCTCCATTGGCCGGCCCAGTCTCCTCTTCGCGGTGGACTGACCTGCCTCGCCGTGAATCTCTCAACATGGCGGCCGCAGAACGTCACGTCAGTGGTCGGCTCGACGGAACTCGGCAAACCAGTCGAGGACCATTGTCACTTCACGGCCCTGCGTCTTATTGGCGGGGCGCACTATCACGACCGTGCGGCCGTCGCGATGGATGTCGTAGTCGTCGTACAACGGTGGCAGGAATGGATCGATGACGATCCGGCTCGCCGAGAGCTTGACGCCTGCCGCTTTGTCTACACGAGCGGCGATCAGGCGCGGGCCACTAGGGTACCGCGACACCTTCTGCAACCGGAAATGCCGCGCCAGTCGACGAATTCTCGAGATTGATCGGCGCCGCGAGCAGAGTCGTGCCCCGGGTGAAGATGACGTGTCCGTTCGCGTAACGCGGCGCCGTGCCGGGCAGCAGCTTCGTGATCGCGCCGGTCCGGCGATCGTAGGCGTGAATATGTCCCGCACCCTCGAAGAGCACCGTGTGCCCGTCTGGCAGCACCTCCGGCTGCCGGCCTGGCGCCTCGTTCGTCAGTGGCTCGACCTTCCCCCCATCGCGGGAACCACGTGCAGATGCGAGTCGGCGTTATAGGCGAACACGATGCGGTCGTCGGGACCCCAGCTCGCGCCGGACGAAAATCCAGGCACGTCGGCGATGTCAACCGAGGTACCGCCGCTGGCTGGAATCCGCTTCAGGCGACCGTCGGCGAAGAATCCGATCCACTCGCCGTCCCACGAGAAGAACGGGCTCGATCCGCGTTCGGTCCCGGCGAGTGGCGTCGGCTCGAGCCGGTCGAGCGATCGGCGATACAACCGCTGTCCGTTCTTGTCACTGGCAGCGATGACGACCGTTCGACCGTCGGGCGACACGGCAACTGAAGACGTGTAGCCGGGTCCGCGGGTCACGCTCACGCCGGCCGGCAGCATGGTCGAAAGTCGAATCGGTGCCGCCGGCGCTGAACCGCCAGCGGTCCCGAGTGAGCCACTTCCCTGCGACGAACGCGAGAATCAGGGCGGCAAGTGCCGCGGTTGCGATCAACAACGACCGCAGCAGGTGATCGCCGAACGCGCGCAGGCGCTGACCTCGGATGGCGCCAGCAGGAACCGATGATCGGCGATGTCACGCAGCCGCTTGCGCGGATCCGGTTCGAGGCAGGCGCGCAGCAGCGGTCGCACCGTCGGCGGAACGCGATCCCACTCCGGGTCATCGGTGCGAACGACCGCGGCGTGTCCTGGAGCGACTCGCGTCGAAATGGTCGCTCGCCGGTGACCATCTCGTAGAGGACCACGCCGAACGCCCACACATCCACACGGGTGTCGGCGGATCGGCCCTGTGCCTGTTCTGGAGCCATGTATGCCGGCGTGCCTAGCACCACTGCCGGCCCCGTCACCGAGAGCGTGACATCGTCGTGCGCAGGATCGGCCAGGACCTTCGCGATACCGAAGTCCAGAACCTTTACCGCGCCCGCCGGCGTGATTTTCACGTTGGCTGGCTTCAGATCACGATGAACGATCCCCTTGAGGTGGGCTGCCTCGAGCGCGGCGGCGACCTGTCCGGCAACGTCCAGCGCCTCGTCGAGCGGGAACGGACCTCTCACCAAGCGATCGGCCAGCGTCTCACCATCGACCAGCTCCATGACGATGGCAGTGGTCGAAGGTCTACCGGGTTGGACCGCCCCGCTTTCTTCGAGTCCATAGATGGCAGCAATGTTGGGATGGTTCAGCGAGGCAAGCGCGCGGCGCCTCGCGCTCGAAACGCGTGCGCCATTCCAGGTCGGACGCCTCGGCCTCCGGAAGCACCTTCAGCGCGACGTCGCGCGCAAGTCGAGTATCGCGGGCGCGATACACCTCACCCATGCCACCGCGGCCGATGAGCGAGATGATCTCGTAGACGCCGAGTCGTGAGCGTGGCGACAGAGACATGGTGGTGCGCCGGAATGGGCGGAATTGTAGCGTCTGGGTGGGTGGTCGTGCGAGAGACTCGATTTCGGCGGTGCGACGCAGGCAAAGACACCCAGTCGCTCAAAGGCGATGGTCTTGGTACAGCTGAGTGTCACCGCATCTCAGTCGAAACATATGCGGCGCTCCAGCTATATTCAACGGCGTCACGCCTCATTCGACGAAGTGGCCGATTGCGGCGCGAACACGTATTCGTGCTGACTGTCGCGAAGCACGAGCGTATTGCCCGCGACCACGAACACGAAGCCGCCAGCGCCCGGATCAATAGTGCGGAAAGACATGGTCCCGTCGTCGTTCTTTCGCGACGCGACGGCACTCTTCCACTCGCCAAAGTCGAAGATGGTTCCACCGCTCGCCGTGCGCACGATGATGTCGCCCAGAGCAGCGTTTCGGTATCGCGGGGCCAGCTTCGCCGCTTCCGTCGGATCGGCCGGGACGACGAGACGTTCGCGTTCTTTCGCAACGGCCGTCTTCCAATTCTTCGACGCCGTGAGCAGGTTCTCCGTCGCTTCGGGCTTGCCATCGAATAGGACCTCGAGCAGCCGACGACCAAACGTGTTGGCGAGGATGGAGCCGGTGTCCGCATTCGTCAGAATCACGGCGCCAACGCCATGCTCCGGCAGCATCACCATATCGCTCTTGTAGCCAACCATGCTGCCGCCGTGACGAACGACGGTGACGTTCCATTTCAGGTCAGTGAAGAGCCCCATCCCGTACGCCGCGGTCTCTCCGATCGCGACCTGCTTCGCACGGCGCGCCAGCAGGTTCTTCTCAGACACGAGCTCGCGGCCATTGGGGAGCCGTCCACTGGCGAGCTCCATCTGCACGTAGCGGAGAAGGTCTCGCGCGCTCGTCCATGCTCCGCCAGCGGGTCGAGCCGGGACGATCGAATAGTTCAGGTCCATGCTGGCGACTGCGACTTTGCCGTCCAGAATCGAAGCCGTGCGGACGCGCGTGGTTTCCGCGCTGCACTCGAGCCAGGTCGAACGTCGCCGTCCGCATCCCCAGGGGCTCGAAGACACGGGTTCGCATCGCTTCGTCGTAGGCAGCCCCGAGCTCTTTGTCCGGATACAGCGAGCTGCCGGCAATGAAACCAGCAGCAGCGGCCATCAGATTGCTGTATTGAAACAGCTCACCAAACTTTGTCGTCGGCTGCATACCACCGAGCGTGCGCAGCGCCGACGCAGCTGTCGCACCCTTGAACTCGAAGAGCCACTCGAAGTCTTGCCGCGGCAGCCCCGTACACGCGCAGAGCAGATGCCTCACCAACACTTGCTGCGTCGTGTTCGCGTCGCCGAGTTTGAACGAGGGGAACGCCTTGGTTGCTGGGGTATCCCAATCGAGCTTCCCGTCGTCGACGAGGCGCGCCATGAGCAGCGTCGTGAGGGGCTTCGTGTTCGAGGCGATCAGGAAGGTCGTGTCGACGTCGACCTTCTCGGGCTTGCCGAGCTCGCGTACGCCGAAGCCGCCCTCGAACACCACGTTGTTGTTGTCGATGATCGCGAGCCCGACGCCCGGAATGGACAACTCCTTCATCGCCGTCTCGACGAAGTCGGTGAGCTGCTTCACACGCGCCGGATCGAGGGAGTGTGCTTTCTTCCCGGCGAAGGTCTCCTCTACGTACCCTTTCGGCCTGAGACTTTGCCTGACGAGCGCAGTCTGGGCGCCTCGCTGCTCGAGCGTGGCTTGCGCAGCATCGACGACGACCACGGTCCAGGTCGAGCCGCGCTTCAAGGCCACCGCGGTGACCACTCGACGCTCATTTGGTGAGGTCTCGTACGAGTAGGATCGCTGCTCGTCCCAGCCATCCCGTCCCGGCGCAGGCGTGGTAAGCCTGAGCGTCCGCCTGGTGCCTGGACGGACTGATTCCCACGCGCTGGCCACGGCGGCATCGGGCTCCGCAGCCGACGAGTCCACGATGCCGATTCGCGAATCACCGTCGGGCGCGATCAGCACGACCGTCGATCCATTCACCGTAATCGACCAGTCCTTCGGCGCTGTGAACGTAGCGCCGCCGGCCGTTGTGTGCGGCGTGTCGCTCGTGAGCTTGTGGGGAGCTGAGCTCACCGTCGCAGCCGGAGTCGGCGAGGGAGGTTGAGGTGTCTGACCTGTCGCGTCACCGATAACCAGCGCCGACAGGACGAGCAGTGCGTACAGCGTGCGTTTCATCGTGGCACCTTACCTTTCGCGCTCGAGGCGAACGAGCCTCGGGGCACGGACCAGTTCATTGGCCGAACGATCCGCCGACCGGCACATGCGTATTATCCACCTCGCACCGTGGGCTGGTCGTGGTCTGAATCTGAATTGGTTCGACGATCTCGCTCAGCTGGCGGGCAATAGCGGGCAAGGCGCCACGGCATTGACGGCTTCTACGGCAACCCTGGCATTGTGGAATCTGCAAGTTACAGAATCGAAAGGACGCGCAAGAGTCCGAATCCCACTCTCTCCACCAGCCCAGAACCCCCTCCTAATACACGGCATACACGGCTTGAGGAACGGGGTGATTTTGACTTTAGAGCTTCGACTCACTCACGCCCACGAGTCGTGCCTAAGGGCAACAAGCGGATCGAACTCGGAACGCTTCACTGTGGCTGGCGTGCGGCTATTCCCGCCTGAGCACGAGGACCGGATCGACGGTCGTGGCGCGCCGGATCGGCCAGTAAGCCCCTACGCTTACGGCGACCACCATGAGCAGGCAAACAATCGCATAAGTCGCCGCATCGCCGGGCGCGACATCAAAGAGCAGCGCGTTCATGCTTCTGGCGGCGCCGACGGCGATAAGTAGTCCCGTCACGAGTGCCGTTGTGATCACGCGGGCCATGCGGAGCGCGAAGAACCGTACGATCTGTCCGCGGCGGGCACCCAGCGCTATTCGAATGCCAATTTCGCGGGTGCGATCCGCCACGTGATGCGCAACCACCGCGTACAGGCCAACGACTGCCACCAGCAGCGCGAGCGCCGCAAGCATGGAAAAGAGCAGCGCCGCAAACCGCCACGGAGCCAATTGACGAGCCACGACTGCGTCCATCGGGCGGATGGCATCGACTGTCGAATCGGGGTCCACTGAACGGATTTCGGATCGCAACCGTGCCACAAAAGTCGACGGGTTCTCTGCCGCCCGCACGACGAAGTGCTTGACGGTGTCTTCGGACTGCAGATAAGGCTTGTACAAGTCAAACGTGGGTTCCGTCAGACCGCGATAGCGGGCATCACCCACCACTCCAACGACAGTTTGCCAGTCGCCCTGAGGCCGGTCATAGCTGGCGAACAGACGCTGACCGATCGCATTTTGGCCAGGCCACAGACGGCGGGCGGCCGAGATGCTGACAATCACCACCGCTGGTGAATTCCTGGTGTCGTGCGGGGGCGTGGATCATCGCCAACGAGACGCTCGACCGGTCGGGCGCCGTCGTCTCCGAGCTGCCGTCCTGGGTGGCGCGGCTGCGTGCCCTCGCGGGAGCCGGCGGCGGCGAGGCTGCGCGACGCGGACTGCTTCCCGCGGCTCGCCCGCGAGGGCTACCGGCAGCGGGTGGTCTACCAGCCCGCCGATCGCTACTGGACGCTCCAGGCCGTCGAGACCGCGGTCTTCCTCGGCCTCGCGCTCGCGTTGGTGGGCGGCTGCTTCTGGTGGATCCGCCACCGCACGAGCTAGCGGAAGGCGCGCCGGATCCAGTCCAGCGCCTCGTCGCCCCAGGCCAGCGTCGCGAGCCCGGGCCGCAGGTTCTGGGGCGGCCGGTTGATGAGCGAGTCGCGCTTGATCAGGTGCCCGAAGTCGACGGTCACCGGGTCCGAGCGCAACGCGCCGTTGCCGTGCCGGAACTCGACGCCGGCGAGCCGCATGATGTTGATCAGCTCCTGCGCGATCAGCCCGTAGCCGACGGTCGTCGGATGCACGCCGTCGAGCGAGAAGAGCCCGCCGCTCGCGCGGCCGCCATCGCCGTCGCCGGTGACGAAGCGTGAGTCGGGCACGGGGTCGAGCGCGGCCAGCGCGGCCGGCAGCGGATACGGCGTCCACCAGTCCGGGCGGGCGTTGACGTCCTCGATGAAGCGCCGGTGGGCGAGCCGGTCGAGCAGGCCGGCGATGTCGATCAGGTACCAGTCGCGGCCCGCGTCGCGGGCGGTCTCGACCGCGGTCTGGATGGCGTCGTTGTAGGCGTCGATGGCGTAGTCGACCGCGCGCGCCTGCTGGTCGGTGATGTGCGCGTCCTCGCGCGGGTCGAAGCCGGCGTCGTCGATCCACGGCCGCGTGTAGTACGGGAAGTAGCGTGAGTTGCGCGCGACCTTGCGCCCCACGCCGCGCGCGATCGGCGCGATCGTCACGTGCGGCACGGTGGCCCAGATCACGTGCCGGGCCGCGACCTGCTCGACCTTCGCGATCAGCTCCTCGAGCTCGGCCACGAAGTGCGAGGGGCGCCAGACGGTGTAGGCGCTCTTGGCGCCGAGCTGCTTGTAGTCGTCGCCGCTCCAGGCCACGCGCAGGTCGGTCACGGCGCCGAGCGCGTTGTTGGCGCCGAGGAAGACGATCAGCGTCTCGATCCCGCCGTCGCCGCCGAGCGCCGCGGCGGCGTCGAGCAGCGTCATCCGCCGCGCCTCGTCCGAGAAGCGCGGGTAGACGCGCAGCGCGGCGCGCGCGCCGTTGTGCTCGACGATCTGGTCGAGCAGGTCGTCCTTCGGCGTCTTGATGGTGCGCTCGCTGGTCTCCGCGGTCCGTTCGAGCGCGTCGCGCAGGTCCCAGCCGTAGACCGCCAGGGCGTGATTGATCGCGCCGATCGACCGGCGCGGCGTTCCCCGGCCCGCGCTCCCAGTAGTCCTCGATCTCGTCCATCACCTGCCGCGCCCGAAAGAGCGCCATCGGCAGCTCCCAGGGGTCGATCTTCGAGCCGAAGCGCTGCTCGAGGTCGCGCAGGATGTACTCGAGGTTGATCGGGAGCCCGCCGGGCCCGCCGTAGCGCGGGAAGCGGAAGTCCGCCCAGCCGAGCTCGCGCGCGATGATCGCCGCGTAGGAGAGATCGGTGTTGTAGATCGCGCCGCTCTGGAAGCCGTGCGTCAGCGAGTCGCCGATGACGACGAGCCGGTGCCGCGGCGTGCCGTCGGGTGCGACGCTGACCTGTCGGCCGAGCGTGGGGTCGAAGCTCGGCACGCGCGGGCCGCGCCGCTCGCGCTGCACGACCTCGTCGGGTGTTCCCGGTGCGAACAGCTCGGGCATCGGGCGATCATCGCGTGAGCCGATCCGTCGTGTCAATGCTCACAACCTCGCCGCGGCGGATCGGGACGCAGGCCGGCGGGAAGTCCTGGCGGACGTCGGCCTCGACGCGGTCGAGGAACTCGCCCAGGCGCGCGGCGGCGGCGCCGGCCACGTCGTGCAGGACGAGCAGCGTCCAGTCCTGGCGCGCGCACTGCTCGAGCGCGGTCTGCACCCAGCCCTCCGGGTCCTTCCAGTCACCGGGGACGGCGTTCCACAGCACGCACGTGTAGCCGCCCTCGACCAGCGCGTCGACGGCGGGTGGGCTCAGCAGCCCGGGCTCGAGGTCGCCGCCCTCGCCCGAGGGCCGGAACAGGCGGTCGGGATGCGCGAGCGCGCCGATCGCCTCCTGCGTGGCGCCGATCTCGTGCCAGGCGCACTCGCCCACATCCCCCAGCGGCCGCGGGTGGGTGAGCGTGTGGTTGCCGATCCAGTGACCTTCGGCGTGCGCGCGCTCGGCGAGCTCGCGGTGCGCGCGCAGCTGCTCGCCGACCACGAAGAACGTGGCCTTGCACTCGCGCTCGCGCAGGACGTCCAGGACCCGGGGCGTGGCCTCCGGGTCCGGGCCGTTGTCGAACGTGATCGTTAGCTCAGGCGACGGTCGCAGGCTCCGTCGGCGCGCCGGCGCCGTTGCTCGACGGCTTGGCGGCCTTCTTCTTCGAGCGCGGGCGCGGGTTGACGATCGGCGTCAGCTCGGCTTCGAGCTTGGCGCGAAGCGGCTCCACTCGAGGCGAGAGACAGAGACGGTCTCCGAGGTCTTCGAGCTTCTCGTCGAGCTGAAATCCAGGCCCCGTCGTGCAGATCTCCATCCGCCCTCCGGGAGACATCGTGTAGCAGCTGTCGAAGAAGTAGTGGTCGAAGATCCCCGTCCACGGCCGCAGGCCCTCATTGGCCTCGTCGCGCGCCCGTTGCGTCTCCTCGCCGTCGCCCGCGTCGTAGGCGATGTGGTGCCAGACGCCGACGCGGCCGTCGTTGGACGGGCGGCCGGTGGGCTCGGAGAAGTACCAGCGGCCGGAGCGCTCGCCGTCGAGCACGAGCCGGTTGCCGTCCTGGCGGAACCCGAGGTGGGCGGCGAACGGCGCCTGCTCTTCGATCGTCGTGTACGAGCGCGCGCCCTCGAGGCCGCGGATGCGGTGCTCGCCCGGGATGTCGTCGGCATCGGCCAGCAGCGGCGTGTCCGGCGTGTCGGACACCATCAGCTCGACCTCGTGGTTCTCCGGGTCCCAGAACACGAGCGACTGCGGCGACGTCGGATCGAGGCGCAGCAGCTCCGAGTGCATGTCGTTGGCGATCAGGCGGTCCATCCAGTACTCGAGCGAGTCGTAGGAGGCGACCCGCAGGACCATGCGGTGAATGTCCCCATCACCGGGGACGCCGGGCGGCGCCTCGTTGAACTCGAGGAAAGTGACGACGCTGCCGGGGTTGCCCTCCTCGTCGCCGAAGTAGGTGTGGTAGCGGAACGTCGTCTCGAAGTTGAGCGTGTTCTTGACGAACCGCATGCCCATGACCCGGCACCAGAAGTCGACGTTGGTCACGACGTCGCGGGTGACCCCAGTGAAGTGATGCGGCCCCTTGAGCGGTTGCTTCATGCGACTCCTCCTCGGTTTGAGTCAATACTCTCGCACGGATCGAACCATGAATCGAAGCACCGAACGCATCCTCACCACCCACGTCGGAAGCCTGCCGCGGCCCGCCGATCTGATCCGCACGATGTTCGCCAAGCAGGAGGGCGTGCCGATCGATCCGGTCGCGCTCGAGCAGCGCACGCGCGCCGCGGTCGCCGAAGTCGTGGCCAAGCAGCTCGAGGCCGGCGTCGACGTCGTCTCCGACGGCGAGATGAGCAAGCCGTCGTACGTGACCTACATCTCGGACCGGCTCGACGGCTTCGGCGGCACCAGCCAGCCGCTGACCTACGCCGACCTCGTCGACTTCCCGGAGCTGCAGAAGAAGGTCTTCGGCGACCCCGGGCGCAGCCGCCGCCGCACGCCCGCGTGCGACGCCGAGATCAAGGTCCGCGACCCGGAGGCCGCCGCCGTCGACGTCGAGCACCTCAAGGCCGCGCTCCCCGACGGAGCGGGAGGCGTTCCTCAACGCCGCGTCGCCCGGCGTGATCGCGCTCTTCTTCCGCAACGACCACTACGCCACGCGCGAGGAGTACCTGTTCGCCATCGCCGAGGCCATGCGCGTCGAATACGAGGCGGTGACGAGCGCCGGCGTCCTCGTCCAGATCGACTGCCCGGACCTGGCGATGGGCCGCCACATCCAGTTCGCCGACTCCACGCTCGAGCAGTTCCGCGACGAGGCCCGGCTGAACATCGAGGCGCTCAACCACGCCACCCGCAACATCGATCCCGAGCTCCTGCGCATGCACGTCTGCTGGGGCAACTACGAGGGCCCGCACCACTGCGACGTGCCGTTCGCCGACATCGTCGACCTGGTCTTCACGGCGCGCCCGAACGCGATCGCCTTCGAGGCCGCCAACCCGCGCCACGCGCACGAGTGGCAGATCTTCGAGGACGTCCGGCTGCCCGAGGGCAAGGTGCTGATCCCGGGCGTGCTCGAGTCCAAGGCCAACTTCATCGAGCACCCGGAGCTGATCGCGCAGCGCATCCGCCGCTACGCCGACCTCGTCGGCGCGCGAGAACGTCCAGGCCGGCAGCGACTGCGGCTACGGCACGTGGGTCGGCCAGGCCGCCGTCGATCCCGACGTGGTGTGGGCGAAGCTGGCCGCGCTCAGCGAGGGCGCCGCGATCGCGTCACGCCGGCTCTACTGAGACGGCCCGCGCGCCCGCGACCAGCGACTGCAGCTTGCCGAACGCCGCCTCGCGCGTGAGGTACTTCATCCCGCAGTCCGGGGCGGCGATCAGATCCTGCGTGTAGGGCAGCGCGCGCCGGATCCGCTCGGCCACCGTGTCGGCGTCCTCGACCTCGTCGGAATCGAGCGCGATCACGCCGAGGATGATCGTCTTGCCGCTCAGCTGCGACAAGACCTCAAGGTCGAGCTGAGCCTGAGCCGTCTCGATCGAGATCTGGTCGACGGGCGCGTCGGCCAGCTCGGCCAGGAAGCGGTAGCGGCGCGCGTGGCCGGGCACGAACAGCGGATAGCCGAAGCAGATGTGCAGCGCGGTCGTGCCGTCGACGCCGTCCAGCGCCCGGTGCAGCGTGTCGACGCCGAACTCGCGCGCCTGCTCGGCGCGTGACTCCATCCACGGCTCGTCCAGCTGGACGATGTCCGCTCCGGCCGCGAACAGGTCCTGGACCTCCTCGCGCACGACGTCGGCGAACGCCGCCGCGACCGCCCGCGGGTCGCCGTAATGGTCGTCCTGGGCCTGCATCGACATCGTGAACGGCCCGGGGATCGTGACCTTGATCGTGTGCTCGGTGTTCGCGCGCAGGAACTCGGCGTCGCGGGTCAGGATCGGCCCGCGCCGGCGCACCGTCGCCGACGATCCGCGGCACCGGCGACGGGTTGCCGTTGCGGTCGAGCGTCGTGCCGGGATTGTCGACGTCGACGCCGTCGAGCGCCGTCACGACGCGGTTGGAGTAGGACTCGCGCCGGATCTCGCCGTCGGTGACGATGTCGACCCCGGCGCGCTCCTGATCGCGGATCGCGGCCAGCGTCGCCGCGTCCTGCGCCTCTTCGAGGTAGCGCGGATCGATCTTCCAGAAGTCGCTCGCGCGTACCCGAGGGGGCAGGCGCGAGCGCAGCTTCTCGCGATCGAGCAGCCACTCGGGCTGCGGGTAGGACCCGACGAGGCTGGTCAGCACCCGCCGGAGCCTAGGGGTTGGTTGTGCGACAGCGTGTAGGTGAGCGTCTTGCTGTAGGTGCCGGTGCGCAGCGCGTCGGTGGACGCGATCCGCTGCTGGAAGTCGAGCGTCGGCTGATCGTTGCTGACCGGGGCGCTGTAGCTCTTGAGCACCAGCGGGCCGGCGCTGATGCGCCGCGAACGCCGCCGAGCCGGTCCGGGCCTCGAGCGGAGGGGCCAGCGCGTGCGTCCCGTTGACGAGGCGACCCGGCGCGTTCGAACTCGGGTCGACGACCGACAGCGCCGCATCGCCGGCCGATGAGGTCACGGTCGCCGCCGTCGAGGCGGTGTAGGTGCGCGTGACACCCGGGGTGAAGGCGCCGAAGCCGGCGCTCGAGCCCAGCGTCAGTGAGAGCGTCGGCGGCACGGTGCCGGTGACCGGCCCGGGCACGCTCGTGCTCTGGAAGAACGTCGTCGGCGTCAGCGCCGGCTTCGACGGCGTCGAGATCCACTGGCGCCAGTACTCATCGAGCTTGGCCAGGTTCGAGGCCTCGAAGCCGGCCTTCTCGGCCGCGATCCGCGTCGCCAGCGCGACGACCTGCGCGCCGGTGATCGTGCCGTACGCATACTCGGTCACGAGCGCCTTTTGGAAGGCGAAGAACGCCGTGTCGCCGACGATCTGCCGGTAGCCCTCGAACGCCATCGACGGACGCGTGTAGACCGGGAACGTGTCGAACAGCTGGCCCGGGCCGGAGAGCGCATCGGGCGCGGTGTTCCACCGGCTCGGGTTCATCGTCGAGTCGTAGTTCGCGGTGAAGGAGCTCTCCGTGCTGATCGGGCTGTCGTTGCGCTTGTTCTGCCACCACGTCGCCCACCAGGTCGCCCAGCCCTCGTTGAACCAGATCTCGCGCCAGCTCGCGGGACCGACGCTGTCCCCGAACCACTGATGCGCGATTTCGTGCGCGAGGGTGCCGATGCCGATACCGCCGCTGCCGAAGTGCGACTTCGTCTGGACTTCGAGCGCATAGACACCGCTCGCGACGCCCGGCACGGACGGCGCGCGACCCGCGACGACGCCGTGCGATTCGAATGGGTAGCGCGCGCCGATCGTGTCGGCGATGTACTTGACGATCTCGTCCTGGCGAACGCGCTGCGTGTTGTTGTTCGCCTTGTTGGCGGTGCCCGTCCCGGTCTCCGGCAGCGCGCTCTCGATGAAGTCGTAGAGCTGCAACGCCTGCCCGCTCGCCCCGACCGCGGTCGCGCCCGTGTACGTGGAATCGTCGAAGAGACCGATCGTCGATGTCGAGAGGTAGCTCGCCATCGGATGGTCGAGGTTCCAGTTCCAGGTCGTCGTGCCGTCCCCGTTGGGGACTTTCGAGGCCAGCTCGCCGTTGCCGATCGCGTCGTAGGCGTCCGGCGCGGTCAGGTGGAAGTCATACGTCGCCTTGTCGGCCGGGTGGTTGTTGTTCGGGAACCAGCCCATCGCGCCCACCGGCTCGTTCATCGTGAACGAGCCGATCGAGGCCGTCGTGCGCATGAAGCCCTCCCACGAGTTGTCCGGGTCGAGGAAGTTCTGCGGCGTGCCGCTGTAGTCGACGACGACCTCGAACGTCGAGCCGCTCGCGATCCCGGCGGCCGGCGTGACGACGAGCTTGTACTTGTACGCCCCGGCGTCGACGTCGCGCACGAAGGTCGCCGGCGTGCCGTTGACCGTGACCGCGGCGACGTCGTAGTAGCCCACGAAGTCCAGCGAGAACTGCGACAGGCCCTGGGTCGCGCGCAGCGTCGCCTTGGTGCTCGCCGACTTGAAGGCATGCGCCGCCGGGTCGTAGTTGATCGTCACGTCATAGCGCTGCGCGTCATAGCCCCCGTTGCCGACGTTGACGTAGTAGGGGTCGCCCAGGCTTCGTGCCCCAGGCGAGAATTGGGCGCTCGCGGTGGGGCTCAGCGCAAGACTCAGGAATATGCCCCCCATGGCCGCCCACGACCGACCTCGCATTCGTGCCCTCTCTTCTCAACGGCGCTCGGCGATCCGTACCGTCGCACCTCTGTATCCGAACTTACCAGCGCTCGAGCCAATCGAACAACTTTGAGTGTGGAGGCGCCTCAACGCGAACCGTTGAGATTCTCAAGCTATCACTGGCCGGCTGATTGGATATTGGAACAATCAACACGGGGTCAGTAGCCTCCGTCAGGACGGTTTGGTGGCTCCCCACCTCACCGCGGCTCCGGCACATATCTCTCCTCCCCGGGGCCGAGGTGACGTCAATTACGCGCTCGGCCCCCGTCGACCTCTCTCTCCTTCGGCGGGGGCCGCCGCGCGTGCCTGCTCCAGGAACACCTTGAGCACGGGCGATTCGTCGGCCTCGCGCCAGACCATCGCCAGCCGCACGACCGGCGCTTCGCCCACGAGCGGGCGATAGCTGACGCCATGGCGCACGAGCGCGCGCACGGACTCGGGCACGAGCGAGATGCCGACCCCGGCCGCCACCAGCCCGACGACGGTCTGCATCTCGGCCGCCTCCTGCACGATCCGCTCCTCGCCGCCGAGCTGGGCGATCGCGTCCGCCAGCGCCGCCCGCAGCCCGGGCGAGCCCGCGGGAGCCAGCAGGACGAGCGACTCCCCTTCGAGGTCCGAGAGCCGCAGCCGCGGTCGCTGCGCGAGCGGGTGCACGTCGGGCAGCGCGACGACGACCGGCTCGTCCATCACGGTCTCGTGCGCGAGCCCGGGCCGCGGGCCGCGCAGGCGCACGAACCCCACGTCCAGCCGCCCATCCTCGAGCTGACGCAACTGCTCGGTGGTGCCCACCTCGTGCAGGCGCAACCCGATGTCCGGCTTCTCGTCGCGGAATGCGCGCAGCAACTCGGGCACGAACGAGTACATCGCCGAGCCGACGAAGCCCACAGCCAGCCGCCCGACCTCGCCGCGTTGCACCCGCCGCGCCTCGCGGGCGGCGTCCTCGACGGCGTCGAGGATCTCACGCGCGCGGGCGAGGAAGGCGACGCCGGCCGCGGTCAGCTCGACCTTGCGCTGGTTGCGCAGCAGCAGCGTGGCGCCCACCTCCTCCTCGAGCTGGCGGATCTGCTGGCTCAGCGGCGGCTGGGACATGTGCAGGCGCTCCGCCGCGCGCCGGAAGTGCAGCTCCTCGGCGACGGCGATGAAATAGCGCAGGTGGCGCAGCTCCATGGGCAGTCATCATGGTGGCCATCGAGGAGTTCCACGCACGCGACGGCATGATCCGGCTCGGGCAACTGCTCAAGGCGGCGGGCCTGGTCGACACGGGAGGCGAGGCCAAGCTGGTCCTGGCCGAGGGTCTCGTGACCGTCAATGAGGAGGTCGAGCTGCGCCGCGGACGCCAGTTACGGCCTGGTGACGTGGTCGCGCTCGGCGAAGCGTCGGTGCGCTTGACCTGACACGCTGCCCGGCATGACCCCCGGCGTCTACGTGGCGGGCAGCGAACCGGCGACCGGCAAGTCGGCGGTCGCGCTCGGCGTCCAGCAGCTGCTCGCGCGCCGCGTCGAGCGACTCGGCGTCTTCCGGCCCGTCGTCGCCGACCGCGAGCACGACCCGCTGATCGACCTGCTGCGCCCGGCGTTCCTCCCCTACGAGGCGGGAATCGGCGTCAGCTACGAGGAGGTCCGCGCCGACGAGGCGCGCGCGCTCGAGGAGATCGTGGCGCGCTACCGCGCGCTGGCCGCGCAGTGCGACGGCGTGCTCGTGGTCGGAACCGACTTCGCCGGCACGGCGTCCGAGCTCGCGTTCAACGCGCGCGTGGCCTTGAATCTCGGGCTGCCGGCGCTGCTCGTGATCTCCGGGCACGACCGCACGGCCGAGGAGATCCGGACGGCGACGTCCGTGGCGCTCACGACTTGGCGCCGCTGGGGCCCGGAGGTGGTCGCCATCGTCGCCAACCGGGTGCGCGCCGATCTGGTGGACGAGATCGCCACGCCCGGCGAGGTGCCCGTCTACGCGATGCCGGAGGTCGGCCTGCTGATGGCGCCGACCGTCGGGCAGGTCGCCGACGCCGTCGAGGGCACGGTGATCGCGGGTGACCCGGAACTGCTCGGCCGCGAGGCGCTGCAGCTGATCGTCGCGGCGATGACGCTGCCGAACCTGATGGATCGGATCGTCGACGGCGCGATCCTGTTCACGCCCGGGGACCGCGCCGAGGTCCTGCTGGCCGCGATGTTCGCCCATGGATCGACCGAGCTCCCCTCCCCCGCCGCGGTCGTCCTGACCGGCGGGCTGCGCCCCCCGGAGAAGATCCTGGGGCCGCTCGGCAGCTTCGGTGGCGCGATCCCGGTCGTGCTGACCGATCACAACACGTACGAGACGGTCTCGCTGGCCAGCGCGCGCGAGGGCGCGATCACGCCGGACGCCCCGCTCAAGATCACCAAGGCGCTGGCGCTGTTCGAGACCCACGTCGACGGCGAGGCGCTGCTCGACCGGATCGAGATCACGCACTCGGACGCGGTCACGCCGCTGATGTTCGAGTACACGCTGCTCGACCGCGCGCGGGCGGCGGGCAAGCACATCGTGCTGCCCGAGGGGACCGACGAGCGCGTGCTGCGCGCCGCCGACATCCTGCTGCGCCGGCGCGTGTGCGAGCTGACGCTGCTCGGCTCGGAGGCCGAGGTCCTCAGCGCCGCCGGCCGGCTCGGGCTCGACCTCTACGGCGCGCACGTGCTCGACCCGACCGATCCGGCGCTGGTCGAGCGCTTCGCCAACGAGTACGCCGTCCAGCGTGCACACAAAGGCTGGACGGTCGACCAGGCGCGCGACGTGGTCAGCGACGTCTCGTACTTCGGGACGCTGATGGTCCTGCTCGAGATGGTCGACGGGATGGTGTCCGGGGCGGTCCACACCACGGCGGAGACGATCCGGCCGGCCTTCGAGCTGGTCAAGACGCGCCCGGACGTCTCGATCGTCTCCTCGGTGTTCCTGATGTGCCTGGCCGACCGGGTCCTGGTCTACGGCGACTGCGCGATCAACCCGCACCCGACGGCCGAGCAGCTGGCCGACATCGCGATCTCCTCGTCGGAGACCGCGGCCCAGTTCGGCATCGAGCCGCGGGTCGCGATGTTGTCCTACTCGACGGGCACGAGCGGAGCGGGCGCGGAGGTCGAGCGCGTGCGCGAGGCGACCGAGATCGTGCGCTCGCGCGCGCCGTCGCTGTCGGTCGAGGGGCCGATCCAGTACGACGCCGCCGTCGACGCCTCGGTGGCACAGACGAAGCTCCCGGGGAGCGCGGTGGCCGGGCGCGCGACGGTCTTCATCTTCCCCGACCTCAACACGGGCAACAACACGTACAAGGCGGTTCAGCGCAGCGCCAACGCGATCGCGATCGGCCCGGTGCTGCAGGGCCTCAACAAGCCGGTCAACGACCTCTCCCGCGGCGCGACCGTGCACGACATCGTCAACACCGTCGCGATCACGGCGATCCAGGCATGAGCGGGCCTGGCCAGCGGCTGCCGAAGGACCGACCCCGGGTTTCAGGCATCCCGGGGGTGCCCCCGTGAGCGTCTTCGTCGTCAACTGCGGCTCTTCGTCGCTGAAGTGGTCGGTGGTCGACGAGGCCGCGGGCTCCGTCGTCGCGGGCGGCACCGTCGGCTCGGTGACCGACCATGCGGCGGCGCTCGACGCGGTGCTCGATCAAGCGCCGCTGGAGGGCCTGGTCGCGGTCGCGCATCGCGTGGTCCACGGCGGCGAGCGCTTCTCGGCGCCGGTCGTGATCGACGACGCCGTGCTCGAAACGATCCGCGAGCTCGCCGTGCTGGCGCCGCTGCACAACCCGGTCAACGCGAAGGGGATCGAGATCGCGCGGCGCGCGCTCGGGTCGGTGCCGCACGTCGCCGTCTTCGATACCGCCTTCCACGCGACGCTGCCGCCGCGCGCATACACCTACGCCGTGCCGCAGGAGTGGGACGTGCGGCGCTACGGGTTCCACGGGACCTCGCACGCGTACGTCTCGCGCGAGGCGGGGCGCGTGCTCGGCCGCGACGACGCCGACGTGATCGTCCTGCACCTCGGTAACGGCGCGTCGGCCTCGGCGGTCTCGGGCGGGCGGTCGATCGACACCTCGATGGGGCTGACGCCGCTCGAAGGGCTCGTCATGGGCACCCGCTCGGGCGATGTCGACCCGGCGCTGATCCTGCATCTGCGGCGCACGCGCAACCTGTCCACGGACGAGATCGACAAGGGGCTCAACTCGCGCAGCGGGCTGCTGGCCCTGGCCGGCGACAACGACATGCGCGAGGTCCAGCGCCGGGTGGCGGCGGGCGACGCCGCGGCGGAGCTGGCGCTCGACGTCTACTGCTATCGGGTGCGCAAGTACGTCGGCGCGTACCTGGCGGCGCTTGGAGGCGCCGACGCGATCGTGTTCACGGCCGGCGTCGGGGAGAACGACCCGATCGTGCGAGCCCGTTCCCTGGCCGGTCTGGAGCGGCTCGGGATCGTCGTCGATCCCGCGCGCAACGAGGCCGGGCGCGACGGTCATCTCCGCGGACGGCTCCGAGGTCGCGGTGCTGGTGATCCCGACCAACGAGGAGCTCGAGATGGCCACCGCAGGCGGCCGAGCTCGTGTAACACGGCGGCCTCGCGGGAGACGGGTGGACATGACGTTCGCCGCCTTCAAGCATCACACCGCCCGCGAGGGCTATCGAGGTCGTATTCGTCGAGCCGAACCGCTACGAGGGCCAGTCGACCGGCGTCGAGGAAGGACAGCCGTTCGCGCTCCGCTACGCGATCGAGGTCGACGACGCGTGGCGCACGCGGCGCGCGGAGGTGACCGGGCGCCACGGGAGCCGTCGTGCTCGAGTCCGACGGCGAGGGCCACTGGCGTGTGAACGAGCGGTCGCGGCCGGACCTCGATGGTTGCGTGGACGTCGACCTCGAGGGGTCGGCGTTCACGAACGCCTTCCCGGTCGCGCGCGGCGCGACCGACGCGCCCGCGGCGTGGGTGCGGCTGGACCTGTCGGTCGAGCGGCTCGAGCAGACCTACGCGCGCGGCCGGCGAGCGCACGTACGACTACGAATCCCCCGGCTTCCGCAGCCGGCTCGTGTTCGGCGCGGACGGGATCGTCGTCGAGTATCCGGGGATCGCGACCCGGACGCACTAAGAGTGAACTCAACCAGACCGTCGGGGTAGTACCGCGACAATGCCGCGCTTCGTGGTCCAGCTCCATGACGCGCGCACGCTGCACTACGACTTCCGCCTGGAGGTCGACGGCGTGCTGCGCTCGTGGGCCGTGCCGAAGGGCCCGTCGACCGACCCGGCCGACAAGCGCCTGGCCGTGCAGGTCCCTGACCACTCGCTGGCCGCACGGCGACTACGAGGGCCCGACGGTCGAGATCTGGGACCGCGGCACCTACCGCAACCTCGACGAGGAGCGCTCGATGGCCGAGGCGCTCGACGGCGGGCACGCGAAGTTCTGGCTCGAGGGCTCAAAGCTCGTCGGCGGTTGGACGCTGCACCGCACCGGCGGGCCGGAGGACAAGCCGCAATGGCTGCTGATCAAGCGCCGCTGAAAGCGGGCGCCATGAAGGCGGTCCTGACCCAGGAGCGCTTCAGCGACCCGGACTGGATCTTCGAGCGCAAGCTCGACGGCATCCGCTGCATCGCGATCCGCGACGGCGGCGCCGTGCGGCTGCTCTCGCGCAACGACCTCTCGCTCAACGGCCGCTACCCGGGCGTCGTGGCCGCGCTCGAGGCCGAGCCGTGCACGCGCTTCGCCCTCGACGGCGAGGTCGTCGCGTTCGACGGCGCGCAGACGAGCTTCCAGCGCCTCGGCCGGCCCGGCGCGGCGATCTTCTACTACGTCTTCGACCTGCTGTGGCTCGACGGCGAGGACGTCCGCGGGCGGCCGTTGCGCGAGCGCAAGGCGCTGCTGCGCGACGCGCTGGCCTTCGAGGACCCGCGTGCGCTGGACGCCCTACCGCAACGAGGCGGGCGAGGCGCTGTTCGAGGAGGCCTGCCGCAAGGGCTGGGAGGGCGTGATCGCCAAGCGCGCCGACAGCGTCTACACCGAGCGCCGCTCGCGCGACTGGCTGAAGTTCAAGTGCGAGCAGGGCCAGGAGCTCGTGATCGGCGGCTTCACGGCGCCGCGCGGCTCGCGGATCGAGTTCGGCGCGCTGCTCGCCGGCGTCTACGACGGCGACGCGCTGCGCTACGCCGGCAAGGTCGGCACCGGCTTCGACCGCGCGACGCTGAAGGACCTGGGCGCGCGGCTGCGCGAGCTGCGCCGCGAGTCGTCGCCGTTCGCCGACGCGCCGCGCTTCCGCGACGCGACCTGGGTCGAGCCCGAGCTCGTCGCCCAGATCGGCTTCGCGGAGTGGACCAGCGCCGGCCGCCTGCGCCACCCGCGCTTCCTCGGCCTGCGCTTCGACAAGCCCGCGCGGTCGGTCGTGCGCGAGAGGCCGTGAGCGCTTGGCGGCGCGGCGCCTCGGACGCGAACACCGCGCCGCTGCAGGGCGGTCGGTCGGAGGCGGTCCGCCGACGGCGGGGTGGCCGCACCCACTATCGGAGCGGAACCTCCGCCGGGTGGCGGTCACGGTCGTCGAAGAGCAGCCCGGCGACGGCTCGGCTCACTGCAGGTCTCCGAACCTACCGGCGCGTCGCCGGCTGCATCGCCAGCGAACGGCGCTGCGCGGCGCTGACACCGGGTGGCCGACGGCGCTCGACGGCTGACGCGTGCCCGGCACGGCGCATGGCTACAGGGTGACGTCGAGCGAGCGCCCGAGTCGACGTGAGGCCGGCCTGGCGGACGATCGACGCCACGTCCTCGGGCGTCTCGGGCTGCTCGCCCGAGGCGAGCAGGATGCGCGCGACGTCGCCGCGCGTGGCCTTGACCATGTGCGACTGACGGTCTTGCCGTCGACGAACGCGCGCACGCCGACACCGTCGCCTTGCTGCGGCTTCCAGGCCGCGGCGTAGCTGCCGGAGCGCAGGTCGACGATCAGGCCCTCGTCGGGCAGCGCGCGGCGCAGCGGGTCGCGCCACAGCGCGGGCAGCGACGGGATCCGCGGCAGCGTCGCGCCCATCGACAGGCGGTAGGCGGGGATGCGGTCCGACGGGCCGCACGAAGCCCCACAGCGCGCTGGCGATCAGCACGTTCTCGCCCGGCAGCGAGCCGAGCCCGAGGTGCTCGTAGAGCACGCCGGTGTAGACCTCGTGCGCGGGCGCGGCGGGCGCCTCGCGCAGGGTCAGGTTGCGCTGCGCCTCCTCGGTCAGCCCCGGCGAGACGTCGAGGTACTTCAGCGCGCGCGGGAACGTCAGCCGCGACGAGCACGTCCAGCAGCCGCTCGCGGGTCTTCGTCAGCCCGTCGAACGCGAGCGCGCCCAGGTCCACCGGCGCGCCCTCCGACGGCGCGGTCTTGCCCTCGGAGGGCGGCAGCAGGATCAGCAACTAGTCGGTCTGGACCTCGGTGCCGTCCTGGGACCAGCGCGTGTGGAAGGAGCCCTCCTTGTCCACGCGCCGGTAGGTGTGCGCGCCGAAGAAGTCGCGCTGGCCCTGGATCAGGTTCGCCGGGCCGCGCTCGCGCCGGTAGCCGTCGTAGTAGGCGAGCGAGGACGAGAACGCGGGCACCGCGATGCCCTGCTCGACGGCGGCGACGATCACCTTGCGCCAGGCGTCCTGGGCGCTCGCCACGGCGTCGCGGAAGTACGGCGCCATCAGCAGGTTCACGAGGTCGGGGTGCTCGCCGTAGGACTCGGTGATGCGGTTCAGGAAGCGGGCGCGGATGATGCAGCCGCCGCGCCAGATCTTCGCCAGCTCGCCCATGCTGCAGGTCCCACTCGTACGTGCGCGCGGCGGCGGCCATCTGCTCGAAGCCCTGCGCGTAGGCGACGACCTTGGACGCGTACAGCGCGGCGCGGATGTCGTCCACCAGCGACTCGGGCAGCGCCGCCCGGCTGCGGCCCGGCGAGCACGCCGCTGGCCTCACGGCGCTGGTCGCGCAGCGCGGACAGCGAGCGCGCGAAGACGGCCTCGGTGATGCCGGTCAGCGGCACGCCGAGCTCGAGCGCGTCCTGCGCCGTCCAGCGCCCGGTGCCCTTCTGCTCGGCCTGGTCGACGATCACGTCGACCAGCGGCTTGCCGGTCGCCTCGTCGGTCTTGCCCAGCACGGTGGCCGTGATCTCGATCAGGAACGACTCGAGGTCGCCCGCGTTCCAGTCGTCGAAGATGCCCTTGATCGCCGGGACGTCGAGCCCGATGCCGAAGCGCAGCAGGTCGTAGGCCTCGGCGATCAGCTGCATGTCGGCGTACTCGATGCCGTTGTGCACCATCTTCACGTAGTGGCCGGCGCCGTCGGCGCCGACGTAGGCGCAGCACGGCTCGCCGTCGACCTGCGCGGCGATCGTGGTGAAGATCTCCTCGACCTCGCCGTAGGCCCCGCGCGTCGCCGCCCGGCATGATCGCACGGCCCGAGCAGCGCGCCCTCCTCGCCGCCGGAGACGCCGGTGCCGATGAAGCGCAGGCCCTTCTCGCGGCAGCTCGGCGGTCGCGCCGGCGCGTGTCGACGTAGTGCGAGTTGCCGGCGTCGATGACGATGTCGTCCTTGTCGAGCAGCGGCACGAGGTCGGCGATCACGCCGTCGACCGGCGCGCCCGGCCTTGACCATGACGATGATCCGCCGCGGGCGCTCGAGCGCCTCGACGAACTCCTCCAGCGTCTCGGTGCCGGTGAAGTCACCCTCGGACGCGAACTCGGACATGAAGTCGCTGCGTCTTGCGACGCCGTCCGGTTGTGGACGGCGATCGGCACGCCGCGACTGGCGATGTTGCGTGCCAGGTTCGCCCCCATCACGGCGAGCCCGGTGACCCCGATCTGGCTCATTGCCCGGGACCCTACCGCCGTTGCCCGTATGTCAGGCTCTAGGCCTTGTGGCGCGCCCCGACTACTACGGCAACCCGGCCGGCTGACCGACGAGGCGGAGATCGTGCGGGCGATCTACGACGCGTTCGCCCGGCGTGACCTCGATGGCGATGCTGCGCCTACGTCAGCCCCGGACTGCGAGCTCGACCTGCGCGGCACCGCCCGGCTCGTCGGGCGCGCCGGCGCCCTACCGCGGCCACGAAGGCGTCCGCGAGTACTTCGCCGACGTCGGCCGAGCAGTGGGAGGAACTGGTCCTGCACGCCGAGGACTTCCGCATCATCCCCGGCTCGGTGATCGTGATCGGCCACGTGACCGGCAGGCGCGACGGAGTCGACGTCCGCCGCTCGTCGGTCTGGACGTGGCGCGTCGCGAATGGACGCGCCACGTCCGTAAGGTGGCCGACCTCGGCGATGCTGCTCTAGCGGGTCCGGGCTGACCAGAAGGTCTTCTGGGTCCCGCTGACCGAGTAGCCCTTGATCCGCAGCTTCCAGGTGCCGGCGTAGACGCCGCTGGTGACGCTCGCGCGCTCGAACACGCTGATGATCGAGATGCTGATGTCCTTGCACCGTGCCGTCCGGGGCGATCAGCTCGAGGTCGACGTCGTTGTGGCCGCTGGTCGCCTCCGGCCACCACAGCGAGCCCTCGAACATGGTCTTGCCGGCCGGGATGTAGATCGGGATGTCGACGCGCGCGCCGTTGGCCACGTTCGTCTTGCCCCAGTAGGCGTGGCCGCCGGTGCCGAGCTGGAACGGGCCGGCGCCGGTGTCGTTGTTGAACGGCTACGTGGTCTGGCCGCCGAGGATCATGTGGCTGTAGACGTGGCCGGCGTCGATCGAGCCGATGCCGCCGCGCATCCAGTTGCGCAGCAGGCCCGCGGCGCCGCCGGCGATCGGGGTCGCGGCGCTGGTGCCGCCGAAGGAGCCGAGCGCGGTGTCGCTGGTCGCGCGCGGCGTCTCGACGTTGGTCGGGAAGACGAGGTCGGGCTTGAAGCGGCCGTCGGCCGACGGGCCGCGGCCCGAGTAGCCCATCAGCGCGTCGGTCTGCAGGTCGGCGGCGCCGATGCCGATCGCCTTGTGGGCGTTGCCCGGCGAGCGGACGGTGCCCGGCGCCGGGGCCGAAGTTGCCGTTGGCGGCGATCACGACCGAGCCGGCGTCGAACGCGGCGTCGGCGGCGGTGCTGGAGGCGCTGGCCTCACCGGCGTTGAGCTGGATCTCGGCCACGATCACGCGGTCGAGCCCAGCTGACGGCCGCCTCGAAGCCTTCGACGGTGTGCGCCGAGCCGACGGGCAGTCGTTGCCGTAGACGTCCCACGAGTCGACGCTGATCGCCGACACGCCGCGCCAGTTGTTGCCGAGGCCGCGCGTTGCCGGTGATCTCGCCCGCGGACGCGGTGCCGTGGTCGCACTGGTCGGACGGGTCGCCGTCGCCGGTCAGGTCCTGCGGCGATCGCGATGTGGTCGGGCAGTTGAAGACGATGTGCGTCGTGCGCACGCCGGTGTCGAGCAGGCCGATCCAGCCCGATGGTCTGGCCGAGGTTGAAGTACGGGTCGGAGAAGATCTGCGCGCGGGCGTCGACCAGGTCGTTGTCCGGGTTGGCGTCGGCGGGCGGCTTCGTCGACGCCGTCGGCGAGCTCGAGGTAGGTCGACGTCGTCGTCGGCGGACAGGCGCTTGACGGCCTCCAGCGGCAGGCTCACGTGCGCGCCCTGGATCAGCCAGTAGGTGTTCAGGACCTTGCCGCCGAGCTGCTCGAGCTCGGCGGACTGCTGCTTGTAGAGGTCGGCGCGGCGGGCCTTGATGTCGCCGATCATGCCCTGGATCTGGCGCCAGCATCTCCTTGTTGCGCGGGCTGTCACGGTCCTCGTCGAGCACCGGCATCGGGAACGTCGGGATCGTCAGCGGGTCGCGGTAGTTGACGACGATCTCGACCGGCTTGTGCGGGTCGCCGCCGAGGCCAGCAGGTCCAGCAGCGCGGGCTGGATCTTGCCCTCGGGCGGGAGGCGGTCCTCCTTGACGTCCTTCGGCTTGAGCTCGGCGCGGCCGAACGACTCCTTGCCGAGCGGCGTGCTGGCCGGCCTTGACGATCTTGCCGTTCTCGAACTCGGCGCTGTAGACGACGTTGGCCGGGTCCTCCTGCGCGAGCGCCACGGGGGCGGCGAGGCCGGCGGCGACGAATCCGATCGTCGCGGCCCACTTGAAGCTTCGTGCTTGCACGTCCTGAATCCCTTCGGGTCGAGTCGGATCGCCACCAAGAGCGCGCACAGCCGCCGCCTGATACATGTGAGTCTGCGTGCGCGACATCTCTGACCGGGCCGACTGCGAGCGCCTCGTGCGCGCGTTCTACGCGCGCGCGTTGACCGATCCGATCATCGGCTGGATCTTCACCGACGTCGCGCACCTCGACGTCGAGGCGCACGTGCCGCGAGATCGCCTCGTTCTGGGAGACGATCCTGCTCGGCGCCCAGACCTACCGCGGCGGCGCGTTCCGCCCGCACGCCGAGCTGCACATGAAGGTCGCCGCTGCGCTCCGGCCACTTCGAGCGCTGGCTCGTGCTCTGGCGCGAGACCGTCGACTCGCTGTTCGAGGGCCCGCGGGCCGAGCTCGCGAAGTCACACGCGCTGCGGGTGGCGCGCGCGTTCCACGGGCGGCTGGAGGCGATGAGCGCGCCGCCCGCCAGGCGGCGGGCTCTCGATCACCACGCACGGGCCGTGATGGACTACTCGGCCACGGGCTCGAGCCGGACCCCCGGGCGGCGCGCCGGAACCAGCCGCGACGCGCCGAGGGCCAGCACGCCGGCGACGCACGAGAACGCGAACGCCGCCGTGTAGCCGCCCTCGGTCGGCAGCGGCAGCTCGCGATCAGGTCGACGGCGAGGATCGCGGTCGCCGTCGCGGCGCCGAACGAGCCGCCGACCGTGCGCATGACGGTGTTGATCCCGGTCGCGATCCCGACCTCGGACTGCGGCACGGCGTCGACGATCAGGTTCGCCATCGCCGCGAACGCGAACGTGATGCCCGGCGCCGAGCAGGACGCCGGAGGCGATCAGCTCCCACGGCTGGTCGTGGACGAAGGTCGCCATCAGGAACGAGAGCGTGATCAGGACCGCGCCGATCGAGAGCAGCGCGCGGAAGCCGATGCGCTCGCGCGAGGCGGGCCGCGACCGGGCCGGCCAGCAACTGCGCGAGCGCGGTCGGCGCCAGCAGCAGGCCGGCCTGGGTGACGGTGAAGCCGAAGCCGTAGCCGCGTGCTCTCGGGCGACTGCGCGAACTGGGGCATGATCAGGAAGCTCGCGAACATCGAGACGCCGACCAGGAAGCCGGTGAGGTTGGTCGCCGCGACCGCGGGCTGGCGCAGGACGCCGCAGGTCGATCAGCGGCTGCTCCACGCGCGCCTCGATCGCCGACGAACACGCCGACGAGCACGAGCCCGCCGCGCGATGCAGCCGACGTTGGCGGGCGAGCCCCAGCCCCACTCGCCTGCCTTGCGAGACGCCGAGCAGGATCCCGGCCAGCGCGCACGAGCAGCACGAGCGCCCCGAGCCAGTCGACGCGGGCGTTCTCCACCGGCGGCGAGGGCGGGACGAGCCGGTGCGCGGCGAACGCGGCGGGCAGCGCGATCAGGTTGATCCAGAACAGCCAGTGCGAGGTCGAGGTTGTCGACGATCACGCCCGACAGCGGCAGGCCGATCCCGCCGCCGATCCCGAAGATCGCCGACTGACGATGCTCAGCCCGCCGGAGATGTACTCGCGCGGGAACGTGTCGCGGACGATCCCGAACGCGAGCGGGAACACGCCGCCGCCGACACCCTGCAGCACGCGGCCGGCGATCACGACCTCGATCGAGGTCGCCAGCGCGCAGACCACCCCGCCGGCGGAGAACAGCACGCAGGATCGCGGTGAGCATCCGGCCCTTGCCGTAGAGATCGCCGAGCTTGCCGACGATCGGGGTCGCGATCGAGGCCGAGACCAGGAACCCGGTCAGGACCCAGGAGACCGCCGACGGGGAAGCGTCGAACTCTTCCGCCAGCGCCGGCAGCGCCGGGACGACCAGCGTCTGCGAGAGCGAGAAGACCACGCCCGCGAGCACGAGCGTGATGAGGACCCGGTCGGGCGCCGGCGTCGTCGGACACCAGCCAGAGCTTACGTTGCGTCAGCGGTCGGCGACCTGTCGGCGCCGCTTCACGCCGGTGGCCCGCCGAGCACCAGCACGTCGACCAGCAGCGCCACGGCGACCGCGCTGACGATCACGGCGAAGCCGCGCCGCAGGACGATCTGCGGCAGCCGCTCGCCGACCATCGTCCCGGCCAGCGCGCCGAGCCCCGTCGAGCCCGCGAGCAGCGCGGTCGTCACGAGGTCGGGCCTGGCGCCGGCGAGCAGGTGGCTGGCGAGCGCGGCGAGGCCGGTCAGGCAGATGATCACGAGCGAGGTGGCGACGGCGCGGCGGAACGGCACGTCGAGCCACAGCGTGAGCACCGGCACGATGACGAAGCCGCCGCCGACGCCGAAGAACCCCGTCATCACTCCCACGAGCAGGCCGGCGACGACCACCCGGCCCAGCGGCGGGCGCGGGCAGCCGCCGTCCTCGTCGCTCGCCTCGGGGTTGCGCCAGGTGGCGACCGCGGCGACCAGCATCACCGGCACGAACGCGAGCACGAGCGCCGCGGCGCTGACGTTGCGGCTGGCGAACGTCCCGAGCAGCGAGCCGAGCGCCGCCGGCACGGCGAACGTGAACGCGAGGCGCCAGCACACGCGGCCGTGGCGGGCGAGCGAGCCGGCCCCGATCGCCGCGGCCACCGAGACCACGACCAGCGACGCCGTCGACGCCGGCCCGACCGGCTCGCCGAGCACGTAGATCAGCACGGGCAGCGCGAGGATCGCCCCGCCGCCCACCGATCGCGCCGACGATCAGTCCGATCGCGAGCCCGAGCAGGATCGCGAGCGCCGTCACGCCGCGATCGTATTCCGCCGCTCAGGCCGAGGTCGAGGCGCGTCGGCGCGCACGCAGTACGGCTGCCCGAGGTTCGTCAGGCCGCCGACGCCGGGCGTGACCGAGCCCAGGACGCTGGCTCGGCGCGCGCCGGTCGCGCTCGGCAGCGTGCCGGGCAAGGCCGTGCACGGTGAGGAAGCCGAGCACGGCGAACGCGTAGCGCCTCCTTGTCCTGCGCGGGCAGGCCGAGCGCGTCGCTGGTGATCAGCGTCGCGGGCGCGAGCTCCTCGCCCAGCGCGGCCATCAGCGTCGGGTTCTGGACGCCGCCGCCGGAGGCGACGACCTCGGTGACGCCTGCGGCGCGGCGTGCGCCACGGTGCGCGCGGTAAGGCGGGTGAGCGTCGCCAGCACGTCCTGCGGCGTCGTGGTCGAGCGACGTCCGTCGAGGTAGGCGGCGTTGAAGTGCTCCTTGCCGGTCGACTTCGGCGCGTGCCGCGCGTAGTAGGGGTCGTCGAGCAGGCGCTCGAGCAGCGCCGGGATGACGGTGCCGGCGGCGGCGAGCCGCCCGTCCTCGTCGAAGGGCGCGCCGGTGAAGTGGCGCGCGGCGGCGTCGAGCAGCGCGTTGCCGGGGCCGACGTCGAACGCGATCGCGGCGGGGGCGTCGCCGCCCGCCACCGCCGCCGGCGCCCTCGCGGCCGGCCTGCGCCGCGCGACCTCGCCGCCCCGCGGCAGGATCGTCAGGTTCGCGATCCCGCCCAGGTTCAGCGCCGCGGGCACGCCCGGGCGGTCCGGCGAGCAGCAGCGCGTCGAGCAGCGAGACGAGCGGCGCGCCCTGGCCGCCGGCGGCGACGTCGCGGGCGCGCAGGTCCGAGACGACCGGCAGGCCGGTGCGCTCGGCGATCCAGGCCGGCTGGCCGACCTGCAGCGTGCCCTCGCACGCGCCCGTCCTGCGACCCAGTGGAAGAGCGTCTGGCCGTGCGAGACGATCAGGTCCGCGCCGCCGAAGCGCTCGGCGGCCTCGCGCGGCGAGCTCCGCGAACGCCTGGCCGATCCGCGTGTCGAGCCGGCAGACCGTCTCGAGCGTGGTCTGCGCCGGCGGCAGCGCGGCCGCGAGCTCCTCGCGCAGGTCGTCGTCGTAGGGCGCGCTGAGCGAGCCGAGCGGCCGCAGCTGCAGCGACGTCGCCCTCGAGCTCGATGTCGGCCACCGCCGCGTCGATCGCGTCGAACGACGTGCCCGACATCAGCCCGATCACGCGCGAGCGTCGAGTTTCACAACCCTGGTTGTGGAATCCGACACTCGCGCGCCCTCATTCGCCGAGCGCGCGGCGCAGGTGGCCGCCGGCGGCGTCGAGCCTCGCCCGCGCCGCGTCGGCGTCGACGCCCGCGCGCAGCATCGCGATCGCGACCTTCGCGTCCTCGCCGGCGGCGTCCAGCGCCGCTGCGGCCTCGCGTCGCCGCGAGGCGCCCGCGGCCTGCTCGACGATCCGGATCGCGCGGTCGCGCAGCTTCTCGTTGGTCACGCGGACGTCGACCATCAGGTTCCCGTAGGTCTTGCCGAGCCGGACCATCGTCAGCGTCGAGAGCATGTTCAGCACGAGCTTCTGGGCGGTGCCGGCCTTCAGGCGCGTCGAGCCGGCGATGAACTCCGGGCCGACGAGCACCTCGATCGGGTGCTCGACCGCGGCGCTCAGCGCGGAGCCGGCGTTGCACGCGAGCCCGATCGTGAGCGCGCCCGCGCTCGCGCGCGAAGCGCGATCGCGCCGAGCACGTAGGGCGTGCGGCCGCTGGCGCTGATCCCGACGACCGCGTCGCGCCGCGCTCAGCGCGAGGTCGGCGAGCGCGCGCGGCGCCGGCGCGCGGCGTCGTCCTCGGCGCTCTCGGTCGCGGTGCTGACCGCGACCTGCGCCGCCGGCGATCACGCCGAGCACCGCGGTCGGTGTTGAACGTCGGGCCGCACTCGCTGGCGTCGAGCACGCCGATCCGGCCCGCCGTGCCGGCCCCGACGTAGATCAGCCGCCCGCCGCGCGCCATCCGCGTCGGCGATCGCGTCGACGGCGGCCGCGATCGCGTCCGCGGCCGCGCCGACGGCCTCCGGCACGACCGCGGTCGTCGTCGTTCATCAGCCGCACGAGCTCGGCCGTGGGCAGCCGGTCGATCTCCGCGCGCTCGGCGCGCGCGCCTTCGGTGGACAGGTGGCCAAGCGTGCTCATGGGGCTCCGGCTTCGACGATCAGGTCCTGGAACAGTGGCGGACGCTCGAGCAGCCGCGCGGCACCGTCGAGCGGCGAGCCCAGCGGCGTGCGCAGGCCCGGCAGTTCCGCCCGCAAGGGCGCGAGCAGGAGCTCGCCTGCGGCGAACAGCCCACCGGCGTACGAACACGAAGCGGGACCGTCCCCGTCCGGCGATCGCGCAGGACGGTTCCCGTCCAAGCTCGCGAGGGCCGCGGTGGCGGTGGCGGCGAGCTCGCGTGCGGCGTCGGTCCAGATCGCGGACGGCGAGCTCGTCGCCGGCGCGGGCGGCGTCGGCGACGTCCGGCGCGAACGACGGCGATCGCCGCCACCGGGTCGGGAGCGTCGTAGATCGCGGGGACGAGCCGCGCGCCGAAACGGCTCTCGGCGCGCCGCAGCAGCGCGGGCGAGCCGCCGCGGCCGTCGCGGGCGCGCAGCGCGAGCGCGAGGCCGCGGCGGCCGATCCAGTAGCCGCCGCCGTCGTCGCCGAGCAGCGAGCCCCAGCCGTCGGCGCGCGCCCAGCGGCCGTCCTCGCCCGACAGCGAGCGCGATCACGCCCGTGCCGGCGACGATCACGACACCCGGCTGCGCGCCGAGCGCCCCGAGGTACGCGGTGACGGCGTCGTTGGTGACGATCACGCGCGTCCCGACGGCGCGCGCGACCGCCGCGGCGTCACCGTCGAAGCCGGTCAGGCCGGCGACGACGAGGTCGACCTCGCCGACGACGAGCGAGCGCAGGACGCTCCAGTCACGGCCACGCCGCGGCACGCCCGGCCCGCACACGTCGGGGCCACGGGACGTCGCGGCGAGGCCGTCGACGTAGCGCCCGCGACAGCCGCTCTGGCCGCCGTCGATCAACAGGACGCGCGTCGGTGCCGTGTTCGTCGCGTGCGGCGCCATAAGTGGTCCATACCACTTTAGGGGACATCAAGACGAATCTTTAAGTCCCGGGCGACGCCCGTGCCGATCATGAGCGGGTGGACCTTCGCGCTCTGCTCGCCCGCCTGCCGCTGACGCTCCGTGCGTTGGTGCTGGTCCCGGTGCTGGCGGCGGTCATGGATCAGGCGCGTGTCTCGCTCGTCTGTCCCCCGGGCGCGCAGAGCTGCCTCGAGACCGCGGGCCAGAGCCGCTTCGGGCTCGCCGCGATGCTCGCGGTCGTCACCTACACGTCGGCGATCGCGATCCTGATCGCCCGCCTGGCACGCGGCCGTAAGACCTCTCCGCTGCTCTGGATCGTCGCCACCGCCGGCCTGTGGGCCGCGTGCGGCGGACAGGCGATGCTGGTCTCCGCGCTCGGCGGCGGCGCCGTGCTCGGCGGCGGCTGGCTGCAGATGCTCGCCTTCGGCGCGCTCGCGGGCGCGCGTTCTCGCGTTCGCGCTCAAGGCCCTGCCGGCGGCCCGCGAGCTGATCCGCTCACTGCGGCCCAGCGCCCCGCGGCCGACGACCGCCGACCGAGCTCGTCCGCCTCGGCCTCTCCCCCGCCACGGACTCCTCAGCTTCGTCGTTTCGCCCGCTTCACGCGGGATCGCGCACCGCCCGCGCTCGCGTAGGTCCTCCAGCCCACGCCCGCGCGCGCCGATCGAGCGCGCGAACCGAAACGATCTTCGAAGGAGCTCCACCATGACCCAGACCAAGCGCGAGCTGCGCGCCGAGCGCAAGGCCGCCCGCGAGGCCGCCGAGCGCGCCGAGGCCCAGGCCACCGCTCGCCGCCGCCGCCTCGTCCAGCTGCTCGGCGGGCCGTCGGCCTCGCAGCCGTCGTCGTCGTCGTCGCCATCGTCCGTCTCCGCCTCGGGCGGCGCGCCGGAGACGGTCGACGCCAACAGCAGCGCCGCCAAGCTCGTCGCCGGCATCCCCGAGAAGGACGGCGTGCTCGGCGACCCGAAGCGCGCCGATCACGATCACCGAGTTCGTCGACCCGCAGTGCCCGATCTGCGCCGAGGCCTCCAAGCAGGCGCTCCCGCACCTGATCGAGAACTACGTCCGCACCGGCAAGGTCAAGCTCAAGGCGGCGCACGATGAGCTTCCTCGGCCCGGACTCGGTCAAGGCCGCGAAGTTCGCCGCCGGCGCGAAGGCGCAGGGCAAGCTGTGGGCCTTCCTCGAGACGTTCTACGCCTACCAGGGCACGCGAGAACTCCGGCTACGTCACCGACGACTTCCTGACCGACGTCGCCGAGGCCGCCGGCGTCGACGCCGACAAGGCGCTCGCCTTCGCCGAGACGCAGGCCGCGCAGGACGTCGCTCGACAGCGCCGACGCCGACGCCCAGACGCTCGGCGTCGACTCGACCCCGACGTTCGTCATGAAGCGCAACGGCACCAACAAGGTGATCGCGGTCGGCATCGAGGACCTGCAGGCCAAGCTCGACGAGGCGCTCGTCGTGATCACCCGCGTCGCCTCCATCGTCGATCGCGGTGATCGGTCTCGGGATCGCGACCTACCTGACGATCGTGCACTACGCCGGCGACGCGATCCGGTGTGCGCGATCGCCCACGGCTGCGCGACCGTGCAGAAGTCCGACTACGCCAAGCTGGCCGGCGTGCCGGTCGCGGTGCTCGGGCTGCTCGGCTACGTCGGCATCCTCGTCTCGCTGCTGCGCGACACCGAGACGTGGCGGACGGTGACGGCGTTCCTGAGCATCGTCGGGCTCGGCTTCAGCGGCTGGCTGACCTACGTCGAGGTCGGCGAGCTCGAACGCGATCTGCATCTGGTGCGTCGGCGTCGGCGATCTGCATGGCGCTGCTCGCCGGGCTCTCGATCGCGCGGACTGCTCAGGTCGCCTCTGCCGGAGCTCGCTCGCTGCGCTGATCACGAGCGCGGTCCCGGCCAGCAGCAATGCGAGCGCCGGGACCGCCGCCGCGGGCGGCGTCTGCCCGAGCGCGATCGCGGCGATGATCGCCGCCAGCGGGACCGTGAACAGCGACGCCAGCGACACGATCGTCGGGCTGATCGAGCGCAGCACGAGGTTGAACAGCGAGTGCCCGAGCAGCTGGCCGAAGCACGGTCAGCGCCGCGATCCGCACCCAGTCGTCGGCGGCGTAGCCGCCCAGCGGCTACGCCGCCGACGAGGCATACGACGAGCAGCAGCGCGCCGCAGACGCCGTAACAGATCAGCGTGTAGGAGAGCGTGCTGAGGCTCGCGCCGGACGAACCCGCCGGTGACGATGTAGACGCCGCCGAAGACGCCGCCGCAGCAGCGCCAGCAGGTCGCCGAGCAGCGCGTCGCCGGAGAGCGAGACGTCGACGCCGGTGATCAGCAGCACGCCCGACAGGCAGATCGCGGTGCCCAGCCACGCCCGCCCCGGCAACCGCTCCCCCAGCAGGCGCCGCGAGCAGCGCCGCCCAGACGGCCTGCGAGCAGACCAGCGCGGTCGCGGAGGCGACGCTCGTGTAGCTCAGGCTCGGGATGAACGTGCCGAAGTGCGCCGCCAGCGCCGCGCCGGCCAGCAGCGCCAGCCAGACCGCGCGCCGGCGCCGCGGTCGCTCGCGCCGCACGACCGCGGCCGGGAGCAGCAGCACCGCCGCAGCGCCCGTGCGCCAGAACGCGATCGCGAGCGCCGGCGCGCGCGGTCGCGGCGATCAGCGGCGGCGACGTCGAGGCGCACATGATCCCGATCGCCAGCAGCGCGTAGTCCTCCCTCCGGTGCACGGGCGGCGAGTACCCGGCTCACCCGGGACCGGACCCTATTTCAAGTTGGGCCCTGCGACCCATGCCGCGCCAGAGATTGCGTCGTATGGTGCTGAGTAATGATCAAACGCATGTTCGCTACCACCATCGTCGCCGGCTGCATCCTCGCCCCGTCCGCGTCGGCCCAGGCGCCCGGCGGGGACTGGACCTACGTCCGCAAGGACGCCTTCAAGCACTACGCCTGCAAGCAGGACGGGAAGGACGGCTTGACGGTCAAGACCGCGACCTTCCTCAACGGCGACGACAAGGCGATCGGGTACGGCATCGGCGCCTACACGGCGATCGCGCGTGGCTCGAACAAGCGGCTGATCGACACCAACACGAGCGTCGCCTGGCGCGGCGACTTCATCCGCACGACGCTGCGCGGCGCCGACGCCTCCGACCGCTTGTGGATGCAGGGCGCCTACTACGGCCCGTCGGAGCCGTGGTCGGACGGCTTCCCCGTCCGCCGGCTCACGCGCTGCGCCTGACGAGATTCAGCCGAGCAGACTCGTCCGAGCAGGCTCTTCGGCTTCTTCTTCTTGTGCGAGGACTGGTGTGAGGTGAAGTCGCCCAGCAACCGCTGGGCGGTCTTCATGTCGATCCCGTACTTGTCGTGGTGGTGCTTGGCCCCGTGGCTCGGGCCCGTCATCTCGCGGAAGAACTCCTGGTCGTCGTCGTAGACGCGGCTGACGGCCTTCTGCTCGCGCTCGATGATCTGGTCGAGCTCGCCGCGGTCCAGGAAGACGCCGCGGCACTCGCGGCAGGCGTCGATCCGGATGCCGCTGCGTTCGAGCTCCACGAACTCGCCGTGGCACTTGGGGCAGGGTCCCTTGGCGGGCATGACTAGCTCTCCTCCTCGACCATCAGGAATCGCAGTGAGACATTGTCGTCGCGGTCGACGACGTACAGGAACGGGCCGGCGGGCATCTTCGCCAGGCCTTCGACGCTGCGCTCGTCCGGGAAGTCGTGCGTCTTGCGGCACTCGACGACGCCGCCGCCGCCGGACTCGGGCAGCCGGAACTCCCAGTGCTCGCAGTGCGCGGCGCCCGCGGTGGCGTCGTCGGCGACGAGCGCGGAGTCCTTGCCGAGCGCGTCGAGGCTGCCGACGATCGCGTGGATGCGGCCGTCCGCGGTCCGGTGCAGCGCGCGCACGCCGCGCGGATCGGCGGGGCTGCCGGCGCACGTGAGCGTCCACACGTCGCCGAGCGTCGGCGGCGCGTCGGGCTCGGCGAAGTAGCCCTCGAGGTCTGAGAGCTCGACCAGGACCGGCCCGCCGTCGGCGCTCACCGGGCAGCGCAGGCCGAGCAGCAGCGTGCCGTCCTCGAGAAAGCAGGCGCCCTCGATGTTGATCGGCTGGTCGCCCTCGCGGATCCGGCCGGCCCAGCTCTTGCCCTTGGCCTCGCCGCGCTCGATCGTCCGGCGCACGAGCCGCTCGCGCGCCCGCGGCCCCAGCTCGCGCAGCGCCACGCCGGACTCGAGCAGCCGGTCGTTGAGCGCGCGGTGCAGGCCGAAGCGGTTGCGGGCGATCTCGATCGGCGGCGCCGCGCCGTCGATCGCCGCCGCCAGGTCGTCCTTGGCCACGCGCGCGATCCAGGCCCGCTTGGCCTCGAGCGGCCCGTCCTTGGAGCCGAAGTGCGACCCGAGCACGTACAGGTGCTCGCCGAAGAAGTCGCAGGCCTCGGCGTCCTCGGTGCGGCCGCCGTGGTCGGTCGGCGTCAGGCGCAGCCGCACCGGCTCCCAGTTGTCCATCACGTCGTCGCCGCGGTGGCCGAGCACGGCGACCGACTGCTCGATCACGCCCTCGTCGAGCACGGTCACGAAGGTCTGGTCGAAGCGCTCGACGAGCCCTTCGTCGACGACCGCGAGGTCGGAGGCCTCGTTCGGGTGCAGTTCGAGATCGACGGCGTCGTCCATGGTCCCCGAGCCTACATTTCGTCGTCGCGGCGCAGCGTCGGAGAGCCGCTCGACGTCGCGGCGCCAGAGTTCGCGCTGCAGCCGCCAGCGCGCGTAGCCGATCGCCGAGCGGGCGAGCAAGAAGGCGATCGTCGGCAGGAGGATCGCGAGCACGAACGCCTCCTTGATCGGCTGGCCGGAGTTGAGCGCATCGCGGACCACCCGCTCGACGTCGAAACCGAGGATCACCGCGGCGACAAACCCGCACCACAGGCCGGTCGTGAACTTGCCCAGCAGCCCGAGCCAGCGGTTGGCCCGCACAAGCCAGTCCCACGACAACCGGCTCACGGTCAGGCGTTCGGTCAGCGTCGCCGCACGCGTGCGCTCGGGCGACACGCGCTCGGCGATCGCCGTGCCGATCCGGCGCCGCAGCTCTGTCCGCGTGGGGGCCACAGCGTGATTATGGGCCGCAGGCGCCGGGTTGCGCCGGCGCCGAGCGGGTACGTCGGATCGTGTGAACGCTCTGCTCGACCTCGTCGCCCGCCAGCTCGCGTCCGATCTGCGCGGCGCGCCCGATGCTGCACGCCGGCGCTTCTCGGACGAGGGCCGCGCGGCGCGCTGCCACACGATCGACGACCTGCGGGCGCTGGCGCGCCGGACGGTGCCCAAGCCGGTGTTCGACTACGTCGACGGCGCGGCCTGGGAAGAGGTCACCTACCGGCGCAACCGTGCCGGCTTCGAGCGCATCGAGCTGCGACCGAAGGCGCTCGTCGACGTGTCGCACATCGAGCTCGCGACGACCGCGCTGGGGCGCCGGATCGAGCTGCCGATCATCGCGCCGCCGACCGGGCTGACCGGGCTCATGCACCCCGACGGCGAGGCCGCGATCGCGCGCGCGGCGCACGCCGTGGGCACGATCTACACGCAGTCGGCGCTCTCCTCGCTTTCGATCGAGGAGGTGCACGCGGCCGCCCCGGGGCCGAAGTGGTTCCAGCTCTACGTGCTCAAGGACCGCGGGCTCGTGCACGAGATGCTGGCGCGCGCGGCGGCCGCGGGCCACGAAGCGCTGGTGCTGACCGTCGACGTCGCGGTCGCCGGCGTGCGCGAGCGCGACGTGCGCAACCGCTTCAGCGTCCCGCCGCGGCTGACGGCGCGGGCGCTGCTCGACGGCGTCGTGCACCCGCGCTGGTCGGCGGGCTTCGTCGCGCGCCCGCGGATCTCACCCGGCAACGTCGCGCTGGGGGGCGGGGCGGCGAGCCACGCCCAGTTCGTCAACCGCCAGTTCGACCCGACCGTCACCTGGGACGACATCGCGCTGTTGCGCGAACACTGGAACGGGCCGCTGATCATCAAGGGGATCATGCGCGCCGACGACGCGGTGCTCGCGGTCGAGCACGGCGTCGAGGGGATCATCGTCTCCAACCACGGCGGCCGCCAGCTCGACCATGCGCAGTCCTCGATCGAAGCGCTGCCGCCGATCGCCGAGGCCGTCGCCGGCCGCGCCGAGCTCTACCTCGACAGCGGAGTCCGCCGCGGCACGGACATCATCAAGGCGCTCGCGCTCGGCGCGCGGGCGGTGCTCGTCGGCCGCCCGCTGGTGTACGGGCTCGGCGCCGCGGGCGAGGCCGGCGCGCGCCGCGCGCTCGAGTTGCTGCGCGCGGAGCTGGCCACCTCGCTGGCGCTCGCCGGCTACCCGCGGATCGCGGAGCTGAGCGCCGACGCCGTCACCCGATAAGGGTTACGCGAAGTCGCCTTCCTCGGGCAGCCACTGCGGCGCCGCGCTCGAAGGATCGGCGTACTGTCGCTCGGCCGCTTCCAGCGGGGTCTGGGGAGCAGCGGCGTGGTGCGGGAACGGCGGCGCGACGTCGGGGGACGCGGCCTGCTGGGTCGTGTCGTGGGTCAACATGGGACAAACCTTGAACGTCGGACCGGCGGATCGGCGGGCGGGCACGTCACGACCCCCCGGGCGGGGGGTGCCAATCCGTCGGTGAGACCTCGACCTCCAGTCGAACGTGAGTGGTGATTCGCCGCCGCACGAACGGGCAGGAAGGTCCTCAGGAGAACCGGAGGAGAGACGATGCGGCAGCTAACGACGCTCGATGCGCAGTTCTTGGCGGTGGAGTCCGCGCGGACGTACGGCCACGTGGGCGGGCTCGCGGTCTATGACCCGTCGACCGCGCCCGGCGGCGAGCTGACCGTCGGCGACCTGTGCCGGCTCGTCGGCGAGCGCCTGCACCTGCTGCCGCCGTTCCGCTGGCGACTGGTGCAGGTGCCCTTCGGGCTCGACCTGCCGTACTGGATCGAGGACCCCGACTTCGACCTCGACTTCCACATCCGCGAGTCGGCCGTTCCCCCGCCGGGCGACGACCGCCGCCTGGCCGAGACGATCGCGCGGATCTTCGCGCGCCCGCTCGACCGCAACCGCCCGCTGTGGGAGATCTATCTGATCCAGGGCCTGCCCGAGGGTCGCGTCGGGCTGCTGACCAAGATCCATCACGCGGCCGTCGACGGCGTGTCCGGCGGCGAGATCTTCAGTGTCCTGCTCGACACGCAACCTGAGGGGCGCGAGATCCCGTCCGCCCCTGACGGTCAGCACGGCGAGCGCGCGCCGGGCGAGCTCTCGATGGCCCGCCGCGGTGCGGTCGGACTGGTCAAGCAACCACTGCGCGTCGTCCGCTCGATCCCAGGCACGCTCCCGTATCTGACCGAGCTTCCCGGCGTGGCCGCGTTCCCCGGCGGGCCGAGGCTGAGCCGTACGGTCGGCCGGCTGGCCCGTCGCGACCCCCGCGTGCTCGAGGAGACGACGGCACGCGCGCCGAAGACGCCGTTCAACGGCCCGATCTCCGCGCACCGCCGGTTCGCGTTCGGTCAGCTCTCGCTCGACACCGTCAGGCGACTCAAGAGCGAGTTCGGCTGCACGGTCAACGACGTCATCGTCGCGCTCTGCGCCGGGGCGGTGCGCGAGTGGCTGCTCGAGCGCGACGCGCTGCCGGAAGACCCGCTGGTCGCGATGGTGCCCGTGTCGGTGCGCTCGAAGGAGCAGCGCGGCCAGTTCGGCAACCGCGTGTCGATGATGATCGTGCCGATCCCGACCGACGAGCCCGACCCGCGCCGGCGGCTGCTGCGCACGCACGAGCTGCTGCTGAGCGCCAAGCAGCGGCATCAGGCGCTGCCCGCCGACCTCCTGACGGATGCCACCACGTTCATCCCGCCCGCGGTCGCCGCGCTGGCCGCGCGCACGGCTATGGAGATCCTGGGCCGCACCCGGCCGGCGCTGAACCTCGTGATCTCGAACGTTCCCGGCCCGCGCACCCCGCTCTACCTGGCGGGCGCGCAACTCGACGCGCACTATCCGGTCTCGGTCGTCGTCGACGGCGTCGGGCTCAACATCACGGTCATGAGCTACCGCGATCACCTCGACTTCGGGATCGTGGCCGACCGCGACCAGGTCGACGACGTCTGGTCGATGCTCGAAGGCCTGCGGCACGGGCTGCACGAGCTCGAGGAGGCGTCAGCGCCCGCGCCCTGAGGCGGTCCCGCCCCGGTCCGGTGCGCTGTCCCAGGCCGCCGTGCGGGTGACCGGCGTGATCGCGCTGCCGTCGGCCGGCATCCGGAAGACGTCGGCGGCGCCGTCGGTGCCCTGCAGGCCGAGCGTGATCGCCGTGCCGTCGGGCGAGCACGAGGCGGAGTAGAGCCGCGTCCCCTCGGGCACGTTCATGATCCGCCGCAGGCCGGACCCGTCGGGACGGATCGTGTACAGGTTCGAGCCCAGGAAGTCGTCGTTCTCGGGGCTGCGGAAGAGGATCCGCGAGCCGTCCGGCGACCAGTCGGGGCCGTCGCCGGCCTTCAGCGCCCAGGGCGTGACCCGGCGCAGGCCCGAGCCGTCGGCGTTGACGGTATGGATCGCCTGCTTTCCGGACTTCAGGATGTAGCGGACGAAGACGAGCTTGCGGCCGTCGGGCGACCATTGCGGCTCGCCGTCCTCGGCCGCGCGCTTGGGCGGTAACGTCACGCGCCGCAGACCGGAGCCGTCGGTGCGCATGACCGAGATGCCGACGTGGGCGATGATGTCGTCGACGATCCGTCCCGAGGCGTGGGCGAACGCGATCCGCTTGGTGTCGGGCGAGACCGCGGGATACCAGACGTCGGCGCAGCGCGGCGGCGCCTGTCCGTCCTCGCAACCGGGGCCGACCTGGCGAACGCCGCTCCCGTCCGCGCGCACGGTGAAGAGCTTGCAGAAGTCCTGGCAGCGCTGGAAGGCGACGAAGCTGCCGTCGGCGGCGAAGTCGGGGAAGTCGTCGCTGGCACCTTCGGGCGGCTGGCTCAGCTGGCGCTCACCGGTGCCGTCGGGGGCGACCGTGAAGATCGCCCCGATCGTGCGGTCCGGGCCGAGGTAGCGCCGGAAGGTGATCGATCCGTTCGTACCCGGCGGCGTGGCCGCGACGGTCTCGGCCAGCGTGCCGAGCACCGCCAGCGCCACGATGAACAAGCCTGTCCGACGCATGCCGTACCTCCTCGAGAAGCGTGTGCGGCGAAGCTACGCGCGCCCACCGGCGGGCACATCGGGGCTGGCCCGAGACTTCGCGGGCGCGATATTGCGGCTGGCCACAATGACGCCGGCGACGGGCTCTGAGACGATCGCGCGGTGCGGCCCACGGTGCTGGTCGTCGACGATCACGCGGAGTTCAGACGCTCCGCGCGCGCCCTGCTGGAGGCGGAGGGGTACGACGTCGTGGCTGAGGCCGCCGACGGCGCCGAGGCGATCGTCGCCACCGCGCGCGACCACCCCGCGATCGTGCTGCTCGACATCCAGCTGCCCGACCTCGACGGGTTCGCCGTCGCGGAGCGGCTGGCGGCGGAAGTGGAACCGCCCGCGGTCGTCCTGATCTCGGGCCGCGACGCGCGCACCTACGGCACCCGGCTCGCCGCCGCGCCCGCGCGCGGGTTCATCGCCAAGCGCGACCTCAGCGGAGCGGCCCTTGCGGCGCTCCTGGGCTGAGCGAGCGCTGTGGCCCGCCGGGGTCGTCCTGGGCCTCGCCGCGGAGTACGCGGCGTACGGGTTCGACGAGCCGGCCAAGGCGGCGGCCGACCTGGCCACGGGCTGGATCGTGCTGGGCTGCGGCCTCGTGCTCTGGCGCCGTGGCGAGCGCACGGGCCCGCTGCTGGCCGCGACGGGGTTGACCTGGTTCCTGGGCAACTTCGCCGCCGCCGCGCTCTACGTGCACCGCGGGCCGCTGATCCACGCGCTGACGGCGAACCGGCTCGCGATCACGGTCGGGTACATGGCCGCGGTCATCGAGCCGGTGTAGGCGAGCGAACCGGCCACGCTCGTGCTCGCGGTCGCGCTCGCCCTGATCGCCCGCCGGCCGGCGGCCTCCGCGCTGGCGGCGGTGCTGGCCGCCGGCGCGCTCGCGCGGCTGGCGTTCGGAGGCGGGGAGGCGGACGAGGCCTCGCTGCTGGCCTACGAGGTCGTGCTGTGCGGGATCGCGCTCTCGCTCGTCGGCGCGAGCCGCCGCGGCGCGCTGACCGACCTCGTCGTCGAGCTCGGCGAACGGCGTTCGGCGCTGCGCGACGCGCTGGCCACCGCGCTCGGCGACCCGAGGCTCGAGCTCGGCTACTGGTCGGAGCCGGATGCAGCCTACGTCGACGGCGACGGGAGACGGCTCGAGGCCCCTCCTCCGGGCCGCGCGCGGACGCTGATCGAGCGTGACGGCCGCCCGCTCGCCGCGCTGAACAGCACGCCGCCCGCTGCGGTTCCGCAGACCGGTGTGGCGTCGGCCACGAGCGTCACCCGGTCACCCGTCACCGAGTAGCTCCCGTCACAGTCGGGCTGGTTCGAGTCGCTCGCGGTGCGATGGCGCCAGCGGCCGCCCTTGAAGGTCAGCGTCTGCAGGCCGCCGCTGTTGTAGGCGGTTTCCGGGTCGATGCCCTTCGCCAGCAGCCACGCCACCGGGATGTCGGCGCGGTAGACGCCCGCCGGGAACTGCGGCGGCGCGTCGATCCGCTTCCACGGCTGCTCGTGCAAGTGCTCGCGGACCGTCTGCTGGTGCGGCGCGGGGTCGGTGAGCTCCCGCACGCGGCTCCAGCGGATCGTCGTGCCGTCGAGCCGGTAGGTCGCCTCCCACGAATCCACTCCGCACTCGCCGCCGTCGGTGAGCACGACGACGTCGCCCCGGAAGGTGTAGCGGCCGAGGCACTGGTGGTTCCCGTCGCGCGCGCGCCAGCGCCAGTCGAAGCGCCCGCCGCGCATCCGGACGGTCTGCAACCCGGCCTCGTGGTCGGCGACGTTGCGCGGCACGCCGGCCTTGAGCATCGCCGCGTGGGAGACATCCGGGCGCCAGACGCCGTCGAGCACCGGCGAGGCCACCCCTGCGGTAGTGGGCGCCGCCGGCGGATCGCACGCCGAAGGCGCACTGGACGCGCCGGCCTCACGGGCCAGCGCCCGGATCCGGCCGATCAGCGCCTTCGTGCGCGGATCGCGCTCGAGCTGCGCGTAGACCGGCCGCGCCGCGCGCACCATGGCCTTGACGTCCTCCGGCGGCGCCACGACCACGGTTCCGCCCGACTGGCAATAGCGCCGCGCGGCCTCGATCTCGGGCACGGCCTCGTCGACCACCTGGCCGACCGTCCGTCGCGCGGCCTCGCGCAGCGTCTCACGCTGCTGCTCATCGAGCTTCCTCCACGCCCTGCGGCCGATCGACGAGCGTCTGGAACTTGGGAAACGGCGTGACGTTGCCCGACACGATCGCCGGGCTCGGCAGCCCGCTCGCGAGCGTGAACGACGACTCCGCGCCGGTGATCTCCCCCGACTTCACCTTGACGTTGAAAGCGGGATCGTCGGTCGGCGTCGCGCCGAGCGCGCGCAACAGGGCGAACGAATCCTCCGAGCGCGGCGCGCGGATCGTCCGGCCCGCGAAGTCGGCCGGTGCGGTCAGCGGCCGGCCGAAGCCGAATGGGTGGCGCAGCGCCTCGGGCAGCAGCGCGAGCCCGACGACGCCGGCCTCGTCGAGCCCGGACAGGAGCTCACTCGCCAGCTCGCCCTGGGCGATCTTCGCCATCAGCGCCTGCGAGCTGACGAGGAACGGCGCGTGGACCGCGCGCAGGCTCGTGACGCCCTCGGTGTCCCACGCGCGCGCTGGGATCACGCCCAGGTCGAGCTCGCCGCTCGAGACCATGCGCGCGACCCGCTGGTCGAACTCAGTCGAGGTTCGTTGCCGGCGGCCTGGAAGTCGCCCTCGATCCGGATCCGGCCGCCGGAGAGCGCCCGCGCCTGGCGCGCGAACTCGTCGATCATGTCGCCGGAGGCGCGCGCCCTGGCTGTCGTCGGTGCCGATCCGCAGCGTGACCGACGCCGCCGGAGCCGCCGGCCTTGTCGCCGCCGCAGCCCGCGGCGAGCACGGCCAGCAGAGCGAGAAGCAGCGTGAGCGGTCTCACGGCATGACGCTATGGCGGCGCGATCGCGCCGCACATCGCGGCGGCCACGAAGATTCTCCCGCCGCGCACTGTGGCTGGCAACAATGCGCCATGGGCGCGCATCGCGCTCATCGCAGCGGCGATCGCCTACGGCGCTCGCGATCGGCTTCCTGCTGCCGCGCTCGGGACCGCTCGCCACCAGCTACGACACGCGCGTCGGAACTGCTCGCCGCGCTCAGCCTGGTGGCCGGGATCTCGCTGTTGGCCGCCGGCGTCGTCGCCGTCTGGGAGCGGCGCCTCGCGGGACCGGTGGCGATCGCGTGCCGGCGTCGTCTGGTTCGCTCCGGAGTGGGTCGGCTGGGAGGGACGGGCCGCCGCTCGTCCGCAGCCTCGGGATGGTGCTCGCGCCGCTGTTGGGCGTGCTCCTGCTGCACCTCGTGCTCGCGGTCACCGGCGGTCGGGCGCGCGCGGTCGCGCCGGCGTACGCCGCGGTGGGCGCGCTCAGCATCGGGCTGGCGCTGGTGCGCGATCCGTTCGCGGACGAGCACTGCTGGAGCAACTGCTCGGACAACGTGTTCCTCGTCACCGCCGACGAGCGGCTGGCGCAGATCGCTCGGGACGCTGCTGTCGATCGTGCGCGGTCACGCTCGGCCTGCTCGCGGCGGGCGTCGCCGCGGGGCGGCGCCGGCCGTGGCCGGTGCTCGTCCCCGTCGCGCGCCGCGGGCGTGGCGAGCGCGGCGTCCGCGATCGCGCTCCTGCTGGTGCCGGACGAGGACCCGTCGCGGACCGGGTTCGCGCTGCTGTTCGCCGTCCGCGCGCTGACCTTCGCCGCGCTCGGGGCGGGGCTCGCCTGGGTCGCGACCCGCGAGCGCCGGGCACGCGCCGCCGTCGCGCACCTCGTGGCCGCCCGGTCGGTCTCCACTGCGCGACGTGCTGGCGCGGGCGCTCGGCGATCCCGGCCTGCAGGTCGCCTATCCGCTGCCCGGCTCCGAACGGACCGTCGACGCCGGCGGTGCGCCGCTCACGCCGCCCTCCGGGCGCGCGCTGACGCGGATCGAGCGCCAGGGGCAGCCGGTGGCGATCGTCGCGCACGACACCGGCCTGCGACGGGCAGGCGCTGACGCGCGAGATCGGCGCCGCCGCGCGGCTCGCGGTCGACAACGAGCGCCTGCAGGCGGTCGTGCTCGCGCAGCTCGAGGACCTCCGCGCCTCGCTGCGCCCGCGTCGTCGAGACGGGCGACGCCGCCCGCCGCCGGCTCGAGCGCGACCTCCACGACGGCGCCCAGCAGCGGCTGCTCGCGCTGTCACTCGAGCTGCGGCTCGCCCGGGCCGGCGTGACCGGCGAGCTGTCGGACACGCTCGCCGAGGCCGGCGCCGAGGCCCAGGCGGCGCTCGACGAGCTGAGCGACCTCGCGCACGGCATCCACCCCGCGATCCTCACCGAGGCGGGCCTCGCACCGGCGCTGACCGCGCTCGCCGAGACCGCCGTGGTGCCGGTCGAGCTCGGTGCGACTGCCGCCGGAGCGCCTGCCCGCGGCGGTCGAGACCGCGGCCTATCTGCTGGTGGCCGCGGCGGTCGAAGATGCCGGGCGCGCGGGCGCCGGGCACGTCGCGGTCGACGTCGAGCGCGACGACGGCCGGCTCCGCGTCCGGATCGCCGATGGCTGGAAACCACCGCAACGGCTCGTCGATCGCGTCGGCGCGCTCGGCGGCCGGGTCAGCGCGAGCGAGGTCGAGCTGCCGTGCGCGTAGTTGTCGCCGACGACGTGATGCTCACCCGCGAGGGCATCGTACGCCTGCTCGAGGACGCCGGGGTCGAAGTCGCGGGCCAGGCCGGCGATCCCGACGAGCTGCTGCGACAGGTGCGGCGCACCGCACCCGACGCCGCGATGGTCGACATCCGCATGCCGCCGACGCACACCGACGAGGGCATCGTCGCCGCGCAGCGGATCCGCTCCGAGCATCCGGACACCGCGCGTGCTCGTGCTCTCGCAGTACGTCGAGCCGAGCTACGCGCTGCGGCTGCTGGAGGAGCACCCGGGACGCGTCGGCTACCTGCTCAAGGACCGCGTGTTCGACGTCGCGCTGCTGGTCGACGCACTGCGCCGGCTGAGCGACGGCGAGACCGTCGTCGACCCCACGATCGTCTCACGCCTGCTCGGCCGCCGCCGTCGCGACCGATCCGCTTCGAGGAGCTGACCCCGCGCGAGCGCGAGGCGCTCGCGCTGCTGGCCGAAGGGCTCTCGAACCGAGCGATCGCCGAGCGGCTGTTCGTCACCGAGCGCACCGTCGAGGCGCACACGAAGCAGATCTTCCTCAAGCTCGGCCTACAGGCCGACCCGTCCTCGCACCGCCGCGTATTGGCAGTCCTGGCGTACCTGCGCGCGCAGTGAATGGGTAGTGCCCTGGCATGACCGCGCCCCCGATCCCCGAGCGGCGCACGCTCGGCAACCTGCGCGAGGCGGTCCAGGGCTGCCGCGCCTGCGAGCTCTACCAGGGGACGACCCAGGCCGTGTTCGGCGAAGGCCTGCAGCGCTCCGAGGTGATGCTCGTCGGCGAGCAGCCCGGCGACCGCGAGGACCGCGAGGGCCATCCGTTCGTCGGCCCCGCCGGCCGGATGCTCGACAAGGCGCTCGAGCAGGCCGGGATCGACCGCAAGCTGGCCTACGTGACCAACACCGTCAAGCACTTCCGCTACAACGAGCGCGGCAAGCGCCGCATCCACCAGCGGCCGGGCTCCGAGCACATCAAGGCCTGCCGGCCGTGGCTCGACGCCGAGCTCGAGGCCGTCAAGCCGCGCGTGCTCGTCTGCCTCGGCGCGGTCGCGGCGCAGGCCCTGCTCGGCAGCAAGGTGCGGGTGACCAAGGACCGCGGGAAGCGGCTCGAATCAGACCTCGCGCCGGTCGTCATGGTCACCATCCACCCGTCGGCGATCCTGCGCGAGCGCGACCCGGAGGCGCGCGATCAGGCGTTCCGCTCCTTCGTCTCCGATCTCGAGCTGGTGGCCGAGGAGATCGCGTCGCCGGCGGGCGAAGACCCGCGCGCGTAGGGCCGCCCGAGCAGCATGTAGAGCAGGCCCGTCCCGGCGACGATCGCGCAGCCGAGCACCACGATCCACTCGTCGTACCAGCTCGCACCCTCGACCTGACGCGGCCAGGCGAGGTTGAGGGCGCCGCAGACGCCGTAGACGAGCGCGGCGATGTTGACCGGCCACGCCCACGCCCCAAGCGTGAACTTGCCGCGCGGCACCCAGCCGCGGCTGCGCGCGATCAGCGCGGCCAGCACGACGAGCTGGAACGCGATGTAGATGCCGGCGGCGGCGAACGAGATCACCTTCAAGCAGCGCGTCCTGCGAGATCACCTCGGCGATCGCGACGATCGCGGCCGGCAGCACCGCGGCCACGATCAGCGCAACCGGCGGGACGTGGCGAGTGTGCGAGAACGTCGACAGCGCGTCCGAGGCGAAGACCATCCGGTCGCGCGCGTAGGAGTAGATCAGCCGGCTGGCCGCGGCCTGCAGCGAGAGCACGCAGGACACGAAGCTGATCAGCACGATGACCAGGATCACCTTCGAGCCGAAGGAGCCGAAGACGTCGCTGAACACCGCGCCGACCGGGTCGGCCACCTCGCCGGACAGGATCGCGTCGAAGTCGGGCTGGGCGAGGATCAGCGCGGCCGTGATCAGCAGGCCGGCGAAGCCGCCGACGTAGATCGTGCGGCGCATCGCCTTCGGGATCGTGCGTCCGGGGTCGGGGACCTCCTCGGCGACGTCGCCGCAGGCCTCGAAGCCGTAGAACAGGTACAGGCCGAGCAGCGCGGAAGCGAGGAAGGCGCCGAGATAGCCGCCGTCGCCGCCGGTGCCCAGCGTGTCGAAGAGCGCGCCGAAGTCGTGATGGCGCTCGAACAGCAGCAGCCAGACGCCGACGACCAGGGCGCCGATCAGCTCGGCCACGAACCCGGCCATCGCGACCCGCCCGAGCGTCCTGGTCCCGCTCAGGTTGACCGCGAGCGCGAACAGGGCCAGCGCGGCGGCCAGGATCACGGTCGTCGTCCGGGTCGGCGTGAAGCCGAACAGCGAGCCGATGAACGGCACCGCGCCGGTCGAGACGCTGGCCACGGTGGCGATCAGCGCCCAGCCGTAGATCCAGCCGGTGATCCAGGCCCAGCGGCGCCCGATCAGCCTTCGCGCCCACGGGTAGACGCCGCCGGCGACCGGGAACTGGGCGACGATCTCGGCGAACACCAGCGCGACCAGCAACTGGCCGAGGCCGGCGATCACGATGCTCCAGATCATCGGCGGCCCGCCCGCGACGAACGCGATCGCGAACGTCGAGTAGACGCCGACGACCGGCGACAGGTACGTGAACCCGAGCGCGAAGTTCTCCCACAACCCCATCCGGCGCTCGAACCGGCTCTCGTAGCCCAGCTCGGCGAGTTGGGCGGCGTCGTCGTGCGATGAGGTGGCGGCCATGTCCGGAAACTTACGAAATCGTCAGGACGTTTCTCGGAGCAGGAATCGCCCGCCCGATCCGAAACTCGTCACGACGTGACCCGTCTCGCCATGCTGGTGCTGGTCGCCGTCGCGCTCGGCGGCTGCGGGCGCGCGGACGATGAGCGAGCGGTGAGCGCGGTGACCGAGCGCTTCCTGGTCGCGGTCGACGGCGACGACGGCGAGCGCGCGTGCGCGCAGCTCTCCCCCGGCGCGGTCGCGGCGCTCGAGCACGACGAGTCCGAGCCCTGCGCCGAGGCCGCGCGCGGACTCGAACTCGAGCCGAGCCGGGTGACCCGCGCCGAGGTCTTCTCGACCGCCGCCAAGGTCGACCTCGCCGACGGCGACAGCGCCTTCCTCGAGCTCACCTCGAGCGGCTGGCGGCTGTCCGCCGCCGGCTGCACGCCCCGAGCCGGGCGACCGCCCGTACACGTGCGAGGTCGAAGCCTGATGCGCACGATGTTCGTCCTCTACCTGGTGATGATCGTCGCCGGGCTGGTCTACTTCACGGCGCTCGGCCTATGGGCGCTGTGATCCGCGCCAACGGCTCAGCATCGCGTTCGCGGTGCTGTTCCTCGGCACGCTGGTCGGACAGGCCTTCGTCGGCCACGCCGACTTCAACGCCGACCAGCTCGCCCACAACGGCGACGCGATCTCGCTCTGGCGCTACATCCGCTCCTCGGAGTTCGGCGTCGACGTGCTCGAGAACTGGCAGTCGGAGTACCTGCAGTTCTCGCTCTACGTGTTCGGGACGGTGTGGCTGATCCAGCGCGGCTCGCCCGAGTCCAAGAAGCCCGACGAGGCGGGCACGGAGTCCGACGCCGACCAGCAGGTCGGCGACCACGCCGAGGCGGAATCCCCGGGCTGGGCGCGCGCCGGCGGCTGGCGCACGTTCCTGTTCTCGAACTCGCTGCTGCTGGTCATGGGCGCGATCTGGATCGCGTCGTGGCTCGGGCAGTCGATCACCGGCCACGTGGCCTACAACGCCGAGCGCTTCGACCACCAGCAGGCGGCGGTGAGCTGGGGCGCGTACGTGCTGACCCCGGACTTCTGGAACCGGACGCTGCAGAACTGGCAGTCGGAGTTCCTCGCCGTCGGCTCGATGGCCGTGCTCTCGATCTACCTGCGCCAGCGCGGCTCACCGGAGTCCAAGCCGGTCGGCGCGCCGCACGCGTCGACCGGCGTCGAGGGCTAGCGCAGGCGCCTCAGCGGCGGTGACGCCGCGCCGACCGGACGACGAGGAAACGGTCGATGGCGACGCCGAACAGCAAGGAGACGACGATCACCACGATCAGCGGCGTCGACCACGTGCCCAGAATCCAGTTGACCTCGACGCTGTCGAGGTTGAGGAGTGCGAAGGCGGTGATCAGGACCCCGAGCAGCGCGGCGACGGCCAGCCGGACGTGCTCGCGCTTGACGTGCGGCGACCGGCGCTTCGGCTTCTCAGCCTCTGGGGTGCTCACACCGGGGAGTATTCACCTTCGGCGGGTGAAGCGGCATCGCTCACATCGGGTGATACGAGGAGGGCGCGGCAGGCCGCGCCCTCCCCTTGCTTTCAGCGGACTACGCCGCCGAGGCGTCGCGCGTCTCGAGGATGTGACGCAGCCGCTGCTCGGCCTCGTTGTCGAGCGAGGTGTGGATCACGTCGCCGCCGAACGGCGCGATCTCCGGCAGCACCTTGTCGGGCGTCGAGCGGTGGATCAGCACGATCACCGCGGCACCGCCGGGCTTGAGCTTCGCGCCGAGGTCCTTCAGGAAGTTGTCGTCCACGCCGACGTCGGTCAGCGCGCCGGCCGCCGCTCCGGTGGCGGCGCCGATCGCCATGCCGAACAGCGGCACGAAGAAGATCAGGCCGATCAGGCCGCCCCACAGCGCGCCGCCGAGGGCGCCGCCCGCGGCGAGCTTGTTGGACTGATGCAGCTTGACCTTGCCGTCCTCGTTGCGGGTGACGATGACCGCGTCCTCGAGCTCGATCGAGTGCTCCTTCTGGAGGCGGGCGAGCGTGCCCAGGACTTCTTCGGCCGTGGCCTTGTCGTCGAACGCAACAGCGACGAGATTGCTCATGGAACTCCTTTCGGTGGGTGGCCGCATCGTACGAACGATGCGGGAGCGGACGCCTCCACCCTGACAGGCCGGTCGATTCAGCCGCCGGCCAGCACGCGCTGCCCGGCGCCTCACACGGGCTGGGTGACGTGCTCGGGATCGGGCCCCGGCTTCGCACGCGCCGGGATCCCGAGCACCGCGATCACCCCCGCCAGCGCCGCCGCGATCAGCACGGTGATCAACACGTCGCCGCCGGTGAGCGGGTTCTGCACCAGCAGCGCGAGCGCGGCGAGGCCTCCGACGATCGACAGCAGCACGTTGCGGTTGCGGGCGATCCACGCGCGCCGCGAGTCGGTGACCAAGCGCGCCCACAGCCGGCCGAGCGGCAGGCCGGCGACGAACGTCGAGCAGGGCGAGGACCAGCGCCGCCACGATCGTGATCCGCAGCCCGTCGCGCAACAGCGAGGCCACCGTGTCGAAGATGTCATCGGCCGCGTTGCGCGGCAGCCCGGTCTGCCCGAGGGCGTCGAGGTACGCCGACCGCGCGACGCCGAGCGCCGCGATCACCAGCAGCATCGCGATCGCCACGCCGATCGCGACGTGCAGCAGCCCGCGCCGGCGCGGCCGCGAGAGCCAGATCGACCCGCCCAGGCACAGCAGCGCCAGCAGCGGGAGCACGATCGCGAGCGCCTTCAGGAGGTTGATCGCGCGCCGCGCGCTGACCAGTCCTTCGGACTGGACCAGCTCGATCCGCCCGTCGACGCTCGGCGGGATCGCGCCCGCGACGCGGTTCAGCCCACGTTCCTGCAGCCCGGCCTTGATCCGGTCGACGGCCGGCGAGAGGTCGAGATAGATCGTGTCCCCCTCGAGCGCCAGCCGGCGTGAGCGGCCGGTCTCGAGCAGCTCGAGGATCCGCGTGTGGGCGCGGCGGTTGGCCTCCGTCCACAGGTCCTGGAAGCGCTGCGAGCGGGTGAAGTCCGTGACGCGGTCGTCGATGAACCCCTCGATCCCGGTCTCGATCACCGGCGCCAGCACGTCGGCGCGCTCGGGCAGCACGTCGCGCGCCAGCGCGGCGAAGTCGATGCGCTGGTTGATCGCCGTCGAGAGCTTGTCGGCGACCGCGTCCTGGACGGGCCGCTGGGCGGCGATCGGCGCCACGGTCTTGACGTAGCGATCGGTGTCGAGCAGCGTGACCCGCAGCCAGATCGCGATCACGGCGAGCGCCGCCAGCAAGCAGCCGAGGACCAGCAGGAAGACGACGGACGTGCGTCGCACGCGGTCGCGTGTCAACGCGCGGCGTTTGAGCTGCTCGTTCTCCGCGCGCAGGCGCTCGACTTCGAGTTGCATCGCCGAATCGGCCATTGGCGACGAAAACTTACGCGCGGGCGGGTGACGTGTGCTCATCCGATCCAGGTGATCCGCCGTCACCCCGCGACGCGCGAACGTCTCGTCATGGCAACCCCGGGCCAGAGCTAGGTGGTGATCTACGCCCTCACCGTCTACGGAGACGCCCCCTGATCGACCCACTGAGACCTTCGGGGACCGGCTCGAGCACGCGATCGAACAGCGGACCGACGTCGCGGTCGAGCTCGAGCGGGCCCAGCCCGGGCGCAAGCTCGGCAAGACGATCTTCTGGCTCGCCGTCACCGGCGTGTCGCTCTATCTCGTCTTCCCGTCGATCCTCGAGACGCTCAGTTCATGGCGTGATATCCGGCGCTTCTCGATCGGCTCGCTGGCGGCGATGGCCGCGCTGCAGCTGGCCTCGCTCGCCTGCCTGTGGGCGCTGCAGCGGCTCGCGCTGCGCGCGCGGCACTGGCGACCGGTGATCACCTCGCAGCTCGCGGGCAACGCGCTGGCCAAGGTCGCGCCCGGCGGCGGCGCGCTCGGCTCGGCGCTGCAGTACAAGATGCTCGTCCAGGCCGGCCAGCCACCCGCCGCCACCGTCGCGGCGCTGACCGCGGTCAACCTGCTCGTGTTCGCCGTCGTGCTCGCCCTGCCCGTGCTGGCGATCCCGGCGCTGCTGCGCGGCTCGGTCGACCGCAGCTTGCTCGAGACCGCGCTGATCGGGCTGGCGGTGTTCGCCGTCGCCAGCGGGCTCGGCACGCTCTTCCTCTCGACCGACCGGCCGCTGGCCTGGGTCGGGCGGCGCATCCAGCGCGTCCGCAACCGCCTGCGCCGCTCTGCCGAGCCGCTGCACAAGCTGCCCGAGCGGCTGCTGCGCGAGCGCGACCGGATCCTGTCGCACGCTCGGCCCGCGCTGGAAGCGAGCGCTGCTGGCCACCGTCGGACGCTGGACGTTCGACTACCTGACGCTGCTGGCGGCGCTGGCCGCGATCGGCTCGCACCCGCGCGCCGGACTCGTCCTGCTCGCGTTCTGCGGCGCGCAGGTGCTGGCGCAGATCCCGATCACGCCCGGCGGACTCGGCTTCGTCGAGGCCGGCCTGACCGCGATGCTGGCCCTCGCCGGCGTGTCCGCGGGCGACGCCGTGCTGGCGACGTTCGCCTACCGCCTGTTCCAGTACTGGCTGCCGCTGCCGCTCGGCCTGGCCGCGTTCGCCCTGCACTCAACGGCGGCCCGCAGTTGACAGCAACTGCAGGTCGCGGGCGCGCTCGACGGCCTCGCGCCGCCGTGCCACGTCGAGCTTGCGGTAGATGCTGCGCAAGTGGGTCTTGACCGTGTTCGTCGTCACGAACAGCTCGGCCGCGATCTCACGGTTGGACAGCGTCGTCGGCAGGTAGCGCAGGATCGCGCACTCGCGCTCGCTGAGCGGCTCGAGCAGCGGCGCCACCGACCTGCGCTCGTGATCGCGGTCCTCGAAGGCCGCCAGCAGCTCGCCGGCGATCGCGCGGTGCGCGGTCCCGTTGCGGATCTGGCGGCGTAGCAGCGTCTCGATCCGGCGACCGCCCTCGATGAACGACCAGCGGTGGCCGTTGGCCTCGCTCAGGCCCAGCGCCCGCTCGAGCGCCTGGCAGGCGCGGGCGTCCTCGCCCGTCGTGTCACGGGCGAGCGCCTCGAGCACGGCGAGCTCGACATGGACCACGCTGTGGACCCCGACCATGCCGCGGGCGCGGTCGAGGATCTCCAGCGCGCCTTCGGGGTCGCCGCTCGCGAGCAGCAGCCGGGCGGAGACGATCTCGATCTCCAACCACGGCTGCCCGCGCACGGGCGCAAGCGCCGCCTGGGCCGCCGCGAGGTCGCCGCAGGCCGCGAGCAGGCGCGCGCTCATGGTCGCGAGCGAGGCGCGTTCGAACGGGGACGGCGCGCCGCCGCGGTGGGTGACGGCGTAGGACTCGAGCACGCGCAGCCCCTCGGCCGGGCGGCCGGCGGCACCGGCCATGCGCGCCCGCAGATGACCGAGCATGAACTCGATGTGCCGCGTGCGGCCGTGGCTCATCGCGTCGTGGGCGCGCTCGAGGTGCTCCTCGGCGGCCTCGGGCCGCAGGTCGAAGAACGCGGCGATCGCGAGCGCGGCGTAGGCGGGGGCGGTTTCCAGGACCGTCGCCCAGCCGCGACGGGCGGCGAGCGCGATCGCCGCGTCGGCCGTGGCCGTCCCCGCCGGCCCGTGGTCCATCACGTCGAGCAGGCCGAGCGCGCTCAGGCCCGAGACCTCGACGTAGTCGAGCCCGGCGACGCGCGCCTGGGCGACGCCCTGCTCGAGCTCGATGCGGGCACGATCGAGGCGGTGGGCGAACAGGGCCGTGCGGCCGAGCGCGGTACGGGCGAGCGCCTGGCGGGCGTCGTCGGACCAGCCGCCGTGCTGCGCGGCCTGGGCCAGCAGGTCGTCGGCAGCGGCGAGCGCGGCCTCGAAGTCGCCCTCGACCCGCGCGCGGTAGAGCCGGGCGAGGGCGAGCGTCTCGAGGTAGCGCCGGCAGCGCTCGGCCGGCAAGTCGGGCTCGGCGCTGGCGGCGTGCTCGAGATGGGTCGCGCCGGCTTCGGCGTCGCCGACTTCGAAGGCCGCGCAGGCCAGCGCCGCCGCCAGCTCGGCGTCGGCACGCTGGCGGTCATCCGGCAGCACCTCGACCAGGGTCCGGATCGCGTTGCCCTGCCCGCGCACGAACAGGTCGAACCAGTGCTCGGCCACGAGCTCGACCGCAAGGTCCCATTGCTCCGCGGCGACCGCGTGGGTCAGCGCCTGCGAGCCCAGGTCGTGGGCGGCGTACCAGCGCGCCGCACGGTCGTGCAACCGCGGCAGCTCGTCGCCCAGCTCGCGCCGCGCGCGCGTGCGCAGCAGCTTCGCGAACAGCACGTGGTAGCGGAACCACTCGCGGCGCGAGTCCACGCCCAGCACGAACCCGTTGGTGCGCTCGAGCTCGGCGAGCATGTCACTGCCGCCATCCTGATCGGTGAGCGCGTCGGCCAGCTCGCCGCAGACGCGGTCGACGATCGACGTGCGCAGCAGGAACTGGCGCAGCCGCGGCGGCTGGCGATCGAGCACCTCGGCGAGCAGGTAGTCGCCGATCACGCGGTCGTCGCCGGCGAACTCGGTGACGAAGCGCTCGCGGTCCTCGCGGCCCTGGAGGCTGTGCGCCGCCAGCCGCAGGCCGGCGCCCCAGCCCTCGGTGCGGACGCACAGCGCCGCGACGAGCGCCGGCGCGAGGTCGAGGTCGTGCGCGGCGAACAGCGCCGCGGCCTCGGGCTCGGTGAAGGCGAGGTCGGCGGCACGGATCTCGACCAGCCGCCCGCTGACGCGCAGGACGTGCAGCGGTAGCGCCGGATCGGCACGTGCGCCGAGCACGAGCCGCAGCGTGTCCGGGGCGTGCAGGACCAGGAACGCCAGGTCGTTCAGGCATTCGCGCGAGCGCACGAGGTGCACGTCGTCGAGCACCAGGATCACGCGCTCGGGCACTTCGGCCAGCGCGTTCACGAACAGCGGCATGAAGGTCCGGCGCGAATCCCGGACCGGCGGCGCGAGCGCGGCCAGCGCGGACCCCGATGGTGCGGCCCCGGCGAGCGTCAGCGACGTCAGGACCGCGTCCCAGAAGCGCGCGGGGTGGTCGTCGCCGGGCTCGATCGAAACCCACGCCACCCGCCGTGGCGAGTCCCGGCCGAGCGCGCTCGACAGCAGTGCGGTCTTGCCGCTGCCGGCCGGCCCGCACACGAGCGTCACCGGTTCGTCGAGGCCTCGCTCGAGCCGCTCGAGCAGGCGCGGGCGAGCGACCAGGCCGAAGGGCGGCGCCGGTGGCACGAATTGGGTAACCAGTGACGGTTGCCTGAGTGGCTTGCCCCCCGGCATGTCAGCGCCGGAGACTACACGCTGTCGAAGGTTTGTCGAGACTTGTGAAGGGTAGGTTCATGAGCCGTGTCCGCTCCGGATTCCAGCTTGCTGCGAATCGGGCCGTTCAGCCGGCGTGTGGGGATCTCTGCCGCGGTGCTGCGCGCCTGGGAGGCGCGCTACGGATTGTTCGCCCCGGTCCGGACGGCAAGCGGCTATCGGCTCTACGGACCCGAGGAGGAGCGGCGAGCCCGGCGCATGCGCGCTCACCTCGCGCACGGCGTCTCGGCCGCGGAGTCCGCCGCGCTCGTGCTGGCCGAGAGCGCCAGCACGGAGTCCGACCTGGCCGCGGCATGGCGCGCGCTCGACATCGAGGCCGCGCAGCGCGCGCTCGACACGCTGCTCGACGTCCCCGAACCGGAGGTCGTGGCCGCGTTGACCGTCGTGCCGCTGATCGCCCGCCTGCCCGGCGGACCGTCGCCACCTCGCGCGGCGCATGGTCGAGACGCGGCTGCTCGGCCTCGGCGCGCGCTGGCACGAGGGTGAGGGGCGGCTCGTGCTCGTCGGCTGCGGCCCGGGCGAACACGATCCGCTGGGCGCGATCGTGTGCGCGCTCGCCTTGCGGCGGCGCGGGTGGCGGGTCGTCTATCTCGGCGCCGATACGCCCGTCGCGGCGTTCGAGAGCGCCGCCCACGCGCTGGAGCCGGCGGCGATCGTGATCGACGGCGACGTCGCGCTCGCGGCCACGCCGGTCGGCGACGACCCGCTCGCGACCGCCGCGTCGCTCTAGATCCGGCGGCAGCTGGCGGATCTCGACCAGTTCGAGGCCGAGGTCCTGGAGGCGGCCGAGCAGGCCGTGCAGATCGTTCTGGTCCTCCACCGGGCCGCGCAGGATCGTGTCGACCGGCTCCACCTCGGCGTGCAGTCCGAGCGCATCGGCAAGGTGATCGCCGACCAGGCCCTTGATGCGGATCTCATACATGATCGCCACCGGAGGAGACGAATAGTCAGGGCTGATCGGGTGAGGTCGCGTCCCCCGTGCGGGATGACCTCCGGTGCGCGCGCTCGGCGGCCACGAGCGCCGCCGCGGCCGGTTCGGCCGGCAGCGACGTCGCCGCCAGGTCCCCGGCCAGCCCCGGGGCGGCCGCTCCGGTGAGCAGGAGCTCGTCGAGCGCTCGGAGATCCACCCGCTCGGCCGGCTCGAGGTCGTCGTCCTCGGCGCTGACCACGGTCAGGTGATCCGGCTGTTCGCGCAGCAGCGCGGTGGGCGTCGCGGCGCCGAGATACGCGATTCGGCAGCGACGGGCGGCCAGACCGAGGCCGAGCGTGATCAGCCCCAGCGTGCGCTCCTCGCGCGGGGCGCAGGCGAGCGTCACCGGCGGCCCGCCGATCCGCTCCCACCCGCGCGCCTGCACCAGCAGGCGGATCTCGAACAGCGAGGCGGCGAAGCGGGTCACGCCGGGGTCACCGGCGGCTTCGACGCGCTCGAACAACGGCAGCACCAGTTCGCGGGCGACCACGTCCGCGGGCGATGCGCCGAACGCCTCGTCGAGCAGATTGTGCACCGACTGGACCCGGAAGCGGCCGAGCGCTCGTTCCAAAGGGGCAGCGAGAGGCTCGAGCGACAGCTGAATGACGCTGATCCTCCGGGCCGGCGGGGTGAGGCAGGGTCACCCTCAAAGGATGAGCGGGGTCTCAGTACGGCGGGCCGGGGACCTCGCCGCGGCGGCGCGCGCTGAGGAACAGCCACAACGTGATCACGAAGCCGATCACGCCGATGACCATCAGGATCGTGCCGACGACCTGGATGTCGATGCCCGCGACCTCGGCCGTGACCGCGAAGCGCAGGATCGCGCCGACCGCGATCAGGAACAGGCTGGCGCCGATACTCATGATCGCTCCCGGCTGCGCTCCGGCAGCCGCCGGACCTCGACCACTTCGAGCCCGTGCGCGCCCAGCCGGTCGAGCACGCCGTGCAGCGCCGGGCGGTCGGCGAGCCGGCCGCGCAGCACCGTATCGGCGGGCTCGACGCTCGCCACCATCCCGAGTTGCTCGGCAGCATGGGCCGGGAGCGTTCCGCGGACCCGGATCTCGATGCGACGCGCCATGGAGGAAGCATGAGGCGGCGAGGTGTTAACGGGCTTCGCCCGGTCGGGATGAGGCGGCGTCATCCCGCGCCCCGCGTAGCGTGGCCGGCGACGATGCCCGAGAGGAGCGCCTAATGGTCAGCGATGTCCCCCAGATCGGCCGCAACTGGTGGCTGTTCGTCGTGCTCGGGGTCGTGTGCATCGTCGTCGGCGTGCTCGCGATGGTCTGGCCCGACATCACGCTGCTGACGCTCGGCATCTTCCTCGGCATCTACCTGCTGGTCGTCGCGATCCTCGAGATCATCGACGCGATCGCCGGCGATCCGGGCGGCCGGGCCCTGAGCGCGATCCTCGGGATCATCTCGCTGATCGCCGGGGTGGTCTGCATCCGCCGGCCGGGCGAGAGCCTGCTGGCGATCGTGATCGTGGCCGGCGTCTTCCTGATCGCCGAGGGCGTGATCCGCGTCGTGCGCGCGTTCGGCTCCCCGGATTCGCGGCTCTGGAGCGTGATCGTCGGCGTGGTGGACGTGATCGGCGGCATCGTCATCCTGGCCTGGCCCGGGATCGGGCTCGTGACGCTGGCGATCCTGTTCGCCGTGACGATGCTCGTGCGCGGCATCTTCGCGGTCGTGATCGGGTTCAAGCTGCGCACGGCGGCGCGCAACGACGACCCGCCGCCGGTGCAGACCGCGACGTACGCGTAGCGTCAGCTGCCGCGCAGGCTGCCGAGGGTCAGGCGTCCCTCACCGCGCGGCGAGAGCACGGCGAGCGCGGCGACGACGAAATACCCGAACGCCGCGAGCTTCGGGAACACCAGCACGCCCAGGACGAGCGCAACCGAGTACAAGCCCGCACGCAGCACGCCTCGGCGGCGCTCCGCCACCGGCAGCGTGACGCCTTCGGCGAGCAGGTCCGGCCGCGCCGCCGCGTGGCGGGACGCCGTCGACATCAGGAGCTCGATCACCCCCGCGACGGCCCCGTAGACGATGACCGCCGTGCGCTCGGCGGACTCCGGGCCGGTGAGTGCCTCGGACATCAGCGACGTCGGAAACGGCAGGAACGCGACCGTGAGCAGCAGCAGCAGGTTCAGCCGCATCAGCGTCGGGTCGACGTAGGCCAGCCGTCCGAAGAGGGCGTGATGGGCGAGCCAGACGCCGCCGATCGTCAGAAAGCTCGTGACGTACGCCAAGTAGGAGGACCATTCGTCGGCCAGGGCGCGCCAGAGCTCGTCGAAGTCCGACGGCTCGACCTTGATGTCGAGGACGAGCAGCGTGATCGCGATCGCGAGCACGCCGTCGCTGAAGGCCTCGACGCGCCCCGTTTCCCACCGCCGGTCCACGAATCCGTCAGACGAACTCGTCCGCGTGCACGGTCACGGCCCAGAGCACGAGCGCGCTGCCCACGATCGCGACCGCCGACCAGATGGGATAGGCGCCGATCGAGAGGAAGTTCAGGAGGATCCCGCACATCGAGATCACGAGCGCCATGATCACGCCGGCGATCTTGCGCGCGAACAGCAGCGAGCCGGTCCCGAACTGCACGATCGCGATGATGACCGCGATCCAGCCCCAGGTCCCGAGCGACGACCACACGAGGCCGCCCTCGACGAAGTACTCCTTCTGCGATAGCGCGGCGATTCCCCAGATCAGGTTCAAGCAGCCCCACGATCATCAGATACGTGCCCGCGAAGGCGACCCAGCCGCTGCCCATGCGCCGCGGCTCGCGGTCGGTCCGGCGGGTCGGGTGGTTCGGGTCTGCTTTAGATGCCATGGTCGAGTACCTCCGCGGGTCGGGTCGCCGACACGGTCGCGCGCGCCCGGATGACCGCGCGTCATCCCCGGCGGGTGAGGCCGCTTCGCTCCGCGACCACCGACGATCAGGTCGTGATCGGCATCGCCCGCGACTGGCTCCGCCGCTTCGTCGAGGTCCAAGGCATCGATCGCGCGATGGCACTCGGCGCGCAGGCCTACACGGCGTTGATCCCGCTGTTGATCGTCTACGCCTCGGTGCTGCCGCGCGCCGACAACGAGGACTTCGCCGACTTGATGGTGGACGAGTTCCAGTTGCGCGGCGCGACGGCGACGAGCTTCAAGCGCGCGTTCGCGCCCGCCGGCGAGGTCGAGTCGAGCGTGACCGCGCTGGGCGTGATCCTGCTGATCGTTTCGGCGCTGTCGTTCACGCGCGGGATGCAGCGCCTCTACGAGGGCGCGTTCGACCTCGCCAAGCTCGGCGTGCGCAACACCCCGCGCGCGCTGCAGTGGCTGTTCCTGGTCGTGCTGTTCTTCGCGATCCGCCCGATCGTGACGGACCCGTTGCACGGCGTACTGGACATCGTGGTCACGCTCACCTTGAGCACGTCGTCTGTGGCTGGTCACGCCCTACCTGCTGCTCGGCCGCCGCGTGAGCTGGCGGCGGCTGCTGCCTGGCGCGGTCCTGACCGCGATCACGATGGCCGGCGTCGGCATCTGGGCCGTGCTGTGGATGCCCCACCTCTTGGCGAGCTCAGCGGCCCAGTTCGGGATCATCGGGATCGGCTTCGCCCTGCTGACGTGGCTCGTGGTGGCCGGTGGCGCGATCGTCGTGGCGACCACCGGCGGCGCGTTGATCGCCGACCGCGTGGAGGCCTGGCACGTCAATCGAACGTCAGAGCCGTGACGATCCGGCGCGACTGCGGGCCCGGCTGGTCCTGCGACGAGTAGGGGCGGTTGAGCAGGTGCCCGCGATGCACAAGCGTCGTCGAGCCGCCGCCGTCGAGGTTGATCGCGTGCTCGGCGCCGAGCTCGATCATCACCTCGGCCAGCTCGGCCATCGTCAGCCCGGCGTCGACGCCCGAGCGGCGGCCGTCGCAGGCGACGGCGATCAGCCCGTCCGGGCCGATCCCCAGCGCGGCGCGCGGATGGCGCCCGTCGGTGATGTCGGAGTCGAACTGGCCCGCCGCGCCCGAGAACCCCTCGCGGTCCTCGCCGGGCACGAAGACCACGGCGCCGTCCGCCACCAGCAACGGCCCGGCCTGGACGAGGTCGCCGCGCGGCGGCTCCGGCGCCTCGGCGCGCGCGACGAGTCGCACCTGCGAATCATCGCTCCAGACGCATCCCCTCAGCGCCGCGTAGGGCGCCGGCACGGGTTCGCCCGCCACCGGGCGGCCGTCGAGCCACAACTCGCCAAGCGGGCGGTATGGGTCGCGGACGAAGAACCCGGCCACGAGCGCCTCGCCCACGCCGTGCCGCCGGCACCACACGTCCAGCCGCTGCGCGCCCGGGAAGTGCACGACGCGCGCCCTCCCGGCCGGGTGGCGCACGGCGTAGATCGTCGTCTGCCGACCGTCCGCCAGCCGGCGGCGCCAGAGCGTGTATCGGTCGGCGCTCACCCGCAACGGGTGATGAGCGCCCACCCCCGGCTCGGCGAGGCTGGCGCCATGACGGCTCAGTCCGTGGGCAGCGCGACGCCGAGGCTCGTGAGCTCCGCCTCGTCGACCCACTCGGTCGCGACGTCGCGGCCGCCGGCGCCGAGGATCGCGTCACGCAGCCCGGTCGCCCAGCGGTGCTCGAGCACGATCACCGCCGCCGCGCCTCCGGGGGCGATCGCATCCGCGGCGTACCAGACGTCGGCGTCGCCCTCGCCCGGCTCGTGCGGCTCCTCGAGATCCAGGCCCAGCACAGCCGCGCCGAGCTCGCCGGTCTGCGCCTCGTGGGTCCGCACCACCGTGACCTCGCCCTCGTCGGACTTGGCCACCACGACGGCGTCGAGGACGCGAAGGGTGTCGGCTTGCTCCAGGCGGCGCAATTCCGCCTCGATCTCCCCCGAAAAGTTGGCGTCGTCGAAGTTGATGATCATGATCTGCAGCGGACCGAGCGACATGGCGAGAGTGTTGACATGGCCGGGGTGAGCCCGCCTCGTTCGCGCGGGATGACGATCACGTGGCTCGGCCACGCCACGGTGCTGCTCGAGACCGCCGACGTGCGGCTGCTGACGGACCCGGTGCTGCGCCGCCGGATCGCCCACCTGAGCCGCCGCGTGCCCGACCCCGAGCACCCGGCGGCACTCGACGGCGTGCTGGTCTCGCACCTGCACCACGATCACTTCGACAAGCCCTCGCTGCGGCGCGTAGCGACCGACCGGACGACCGCCGTGATCCCGGCCGGCGCGGCGAAGCTGCTGAAGGGATGAGCTTCGGCGCGATCCACGAGGTCGCCGTCGGCGAGACCTTGAAGCTCAACGAGACCGAGGTCCGGGTCGTGCCGGCCTGGCACGACGGGCGCCGCCGCCCCGGCCCGGGCTCGCTCGATCTCGAGACGCTCGGGTTCGTGGTGGACGGCGTCTGGTTCGCCGGCGACACGGACATCGACGACAGCATGCGCGACCTGCGCGGCGCGGTCGACGTCGCGCTGATCCCGATCTGGGGCTGGGGACCGTCACTCGGGCCAGGGCACCTGGACCCCGAGGGCGCGGCGAAGGCGGTCGCGCTGATCGAGCCGCGGATCGCGATTCCGATTCACTGGGGCACGTTCCTCCCGATCGGCCTGCGCCGGCCCGACATCTTGTCCGAGCCGCCGCTGGCCTTCGCGCGTCACGTCGCGGAGTTTGCACCCGCCACGCGGGTGGAGACACTCGCACCCGGCGACTCGTTCACGGTCGCGTAGGCGTCCTGCCCGAGCTGCGCGAGCCAGCCGCGCAAGACCCGGTGCACGGCCGCCGCGCCCACGACGGGCCCGTCCGGCCACTCGAGCTCCGGCGGATGCAGGACGAACGGGTGCGCCTGCCCGCCGCCCATCCCGCCATGGGACCCGACCAGCTCCTCGAAGGCCGCGACCTCTTCAAGGTCCACCCAGAAGGTGCCGTTGAGCACGATGTCGGGGCAGTGCGGATAGGAGTCGGTGAGCCGCACGTGATCGGCGGCGAATTCGCCGAACGGCGCCAGCGGGTCGATGCCCTCGACGGTGTCGTCGCGCAGCAGTCGCTGGCCCGCCGGGCCGAGCACCACCGGCCCCAGGTGCTCGGAGCGGACGAGCGCGAACGCGATCCCCGGATGCGAGCGCAGCTCGTCCAGCAGCCCCGGGCGGCGCTCGGCGAGTTGCTCGAGCGTGACGCGCCCGGGCTCGCGCGGGAACGAGATGATGCCGAGGTTCCCCGAGGCCATCACCGAGACCTCGGGCAGCGTCTCGTCGGCCTCCGGCTCCTCGATCCGCTTGCCGGCCGCCGTGCGCACGGCGTGTCCGACCGGCGTGTCGCGCGACGCGACCTCGGCCACGCTCGGCGTTGAACGAGGCCAGGCCTTCGTCGCTCTGGGCGTCCTCGGCGCGGACCTCGCCGCCGGAATGCCGCTTGACGACGTCCTCGAGCCCTTCGCCGTAGCGCTGCCGGAAGGTCGCGCCCTGACTCTGGCCGTGATCGGAGAGCACGATGAGCTCGTAGGGCCGCGGGCCGTGCTGGGCGGCCTCGGCGATCCGCTCGATCGCGAGGTCGACCCGCCGCAGGACCGCCAGCGTGTCCGGGCGCTCGATCCCGGAGTGGTGCGCGACCTCGTCGTAGGCCAGGAACGTCGTGTAGATCACGGGCCGGCCGGCGAGCACGTCGGACGTGACGGCCGCGACCTGCAGGTCGAGCTGGATCACGGTCGCGAACGAGCGCACGAGCGCGTACTCGAAGTTGCGCTTGATCCGCGGCCGGACGTCGCGGCGGACCTGCTGGATGGCCGAGAAGCGCTCGATGAAGATCTCGCCGATCACCCGCAGCGCGGTCCGTGCGACGCCATACGGGCTGGCGAAGTAGGCGAAGTAGTCCTGCCCGAGCCGGCCCGGGCGGCCGCGGTCGAGCACCGTGCTCATCGTGAGCATGCTGTGCGGCGCGTCGCCGGAGAGGATGTTGGCCCGGCTCGCCCCGTCGGCGTACAACAGCCCGTGGCCGTCGGACTGGCGGCGCTCGATCTCGGCCGCGTCCTTCGGGTGGTTGGTGACGATCGCGCGGCCGTTGTCCTTCTCCCACCAGCGGAACGCGGGCATGTCGAAGTTGTTGCCGTGCAGCAGCCCGGCCTGGCAGGCGCCGGTCTGCGAGGACCAATCGGTCTCCCAGCGCTCGAGCCGGTAGCCGCGCTCGTGCACCCAGCGCGCGAGCGCGGGGGCGTTGCCGTCGCGCATCGCCCGCTGCAGGACGTCGTGCGCGAGCCCGTCGATCTCGAGGAACACGACGCCGGGCACGTCGGTCTCCTCGGCCAGCTTCGAGCGCCGGGCCTGGCGGACGATGATGTGGCGGTACCAGAGGTCGCCGCGGTCGAGCGCGAGCACGCCGCCGATCGCCGTCGTGAGGATCGTCATGCCGAGCACGACCACCAGCGCCTCCCAGAAGCCCTCGATCACGACGTCGTCGAGCAGCACCGACGCGCCCAGGACGATCGCGGCGTTCAGCGCCAGGGCCCCGAGCCCGAGGGTGGCGACGGTGAACGGCAGGGCGAACCGGATCAGCAGCGGCCACAGCACCGAGTTGGCGACGCCGATCACCGCCGCGAGGCCGAGCGCCGCCCACGGGCCCGCCAGCGTGAAGCCGGGGAGCAGCCAGCTCAGCGCGAGCAGCGCGACGGCGTCCACGAGCAGGACCACGAGCAGGCGGCCGACGAGGCGGAAGGGCACGCGGGGCCGAGCCTGCCGCCGCCGCGGGTGAGGTCGCATCACCCGCGGCGAATGATGTCCCGTCACCCGCCGTTCACAGATCCTCTCGCGCTATGCCTGCGCGTCGCGTGCCGAACCTGCCTGCGTTCAACAGCCCGACGACAGCCGGCCGCGCCGGGCGGGCGATCGCGATGACGACGATCGTCGTCGCCGTCGCCGGCGGGCTCCTGATCTGGTGGCTCGACACGGACGAGTTTCCGACCTTCGGCACCGGGATGTGGTGGTCGCTGCAGACGATCACCACGGTCGGCTACGGCGACGTGACGCCGGAGTCGACGACGGGGCGGTTGATCGCCGCGGTCGTGATGGTCACCGGCATCGCCTTCGTGAGCGTCGTCACGGCGTCGATCAGCGCGGCCTTCGTCGAGTCCGCGCGGCGCCGGCGAGGCGTCGAATCCGACCCGGAGCTCATCGCGCGGCTCGAGCGGATCGAGCGCGCCCTTGAGGAGCTCAAGCCGACGCGCGAGTGAAGCGCAGCACGAGCGCGTTGCCGACCAGCACGCCGAGCCCGATCGCGATGAACGTGTCGATCATGTGGACGAAGTGGTCGAGCCCGGCCTCGCGGTCGGTGCCGACGAACTCGGCCATGCCGATCAGCCCAACCGCCCCCGGGACGAGCAGCCAGAACGCCGGCAGGAACGTCGCCATCTGCGGTGGTCCGGTGGGGCGTCGCGCCACCCAGGCGGCGACCACGGTCACCACCAGCGCGCCGGTGAACCCGCTCAGGTCCTTCGAGACCAGGTGGCCCCCGAGCTGCTGGCCGACATAGGCCGAGAGCAACACGAGCAGCAGCCACCCGAGCGCGTGTGGCGGCCCCGAGAAGTGCACGAAGGCGCCGAGCCCGAACACGATCACGCCGAGCCATGGGGCCCAGTCGCCGAGCGTGTTCTGCGCGGTGTTCGTGATCGCCTCGTCGAGCGGGACGCCGGAAAGCTCGACGCCGACGACCAGCCCGAAGCTCAGCAGCACGAGCTGCATCACCCCGGCCACGAGCCGGCTCGAGCCGCTGATGACCTCCCCGGCCGAGAGGTCCAGCGTCGCCGTGGTCAGCAGGCTCCCGGGCAGAAACGTGACGAGCGCGGGGATCAGCACCCGCATCGAGGCGTCCGTGGTCTTCTCGGGCGCGACCGCGAACGCGAGCCAGCTGACGAGGATCGCGGCGCACACGGGCATCAGGATCTGCGCGGTGGCCATGTACCCGGCGTAGAGCTTGAGCACGCCGATCAGCGTGCCGAAGACCGTCGCCGTCACCAGTGCCACCCGGCGTCGGCTGCAGGATCAGCGCCAGCCCCACGGTCAGGACGGCGTGCCCCGTGACGACGCCGACCGCGCCGAAGCGGTGCGGCAGCGCGCCGATCTGGTCGAGCCGCCGTAGCCCGTCCGCCGGTTCGATCGCTCGGTGGTCGGCCTGGTCGGCGAGCCGCGAGATGGCTCCGACCTGGTCGAGTCGCAGCGCGGAGGGACTGGCGCGCTCGAGCACGGGCGCCGTCCCGCGCCCGCCGGCGAGCACGACGTTCGGCATCACCGCGACGCGCGCGTCCGAGACGCCGTAGGCCGCGGCGATCCGCTCGACCCGGCGCTGGTTCAGGCTGACGGCCTCGCCCGAGCGGTCGAGCGCGGCGGCCAGCTCGACGATGAAGCGGACCGCCTGGTCACTCATCGCGGACGCGGATCGCCGCGGCGGTCACGAGCATGCCGACGGCGAGCGCGGTCATCAGCGCCAGCATGTCGCTGAGGCCCTTGAAGCCCTCGATCGGATGGTGGCCGAGCCAGCTCTCGAAGCCGCGCAGCCCGTGCGAGCCCGGCGTCAGGACGTAGAACGCGCCGAGATACATCACATAGGCCGGCGGCCGGCGCGGGTTGCGCGCGAGCGTCAGGGCGGTCGCGGTCATCACCACCGCGCCCAGGAACGTGCCGAGCACCTCGTCGAAGGCCCGGGTGCCGAGTTGCGCGGCCACGGCCGTCAACAGGATCAAGCCGAGCGCCCACGGGAAGTCGGCAGGGCGCATCGAGAACGTCAGCATCGTCCCGACGGCGAAGATCACCCAGCCTCCCCACGCGGCCCAGAACCCGAGCGTGTCCTGCACGTCGACGTCGAACAGCGCCTGGGTCGGGACGTCGGCCAGCACCGTCCCGACCAGCGCGCCGAAGGCCAGCACGAGCAGGATCGCGACGCTGTAGATCAGCCGCGTCGCCCCGGCCGTGATGCGCCCGTCGGCGAGCTCGAGCAGCCCCGCACTGATCGCGTCGCCGGGGATGAAGAAGAACAGGCACGGCACCATCAGCTGGATCGGGCCGCCCTCGACCCAGCCCTGCTTGACCGCGATCAGCGTCAGGGTCGAGACGAGCACGGAGGCGACGAACGGGGCGACGAGCGCGAGCCGCGCCCGCCCTTGCGCCGCGACCGCGACCAGCCCGACCAGCGTTCCCAGTACGGCGGACGCCACGACCTCCTGGGTGGTGCCCTGGACCGAGATCCCGAAGCCGGTCGCGAACAGCGTCAGGCCGAACACCTGCCACGGCTTCGAGAACCGCGGCGGACGGTGCAGGATCGCTTCGAGCCGGGCCAGCGCCGTCGCGCGCCTCGAGGCCCTCGTCGATGCTCGCCAGCCAGGCCTTGGCGTCCGACACCTGGTCGAGCGGCGGCACGACCGGCGCGCGCGTGACCGAGAACGTGCGCCCGCCGGCGGTCAGGATCGCGCTGTCGGCGAGCACCGACACCTCGACCTCGGCGCCGTAGCGCCGGGCCACGTGCCGGACGATCTGCTCGGAGCGGAAGGTGCCTTCGAAGCTCCACTCCAGCGCGACCGTCAGCAGCCGCTTCAGGAGCTCGAAGACGTCGTCGCTAACCGTCGTCGACTGGCCCGTGGTCGTCGCAGTGGTCGCCATGCGGGCGGTGGAGGTGGCCGCCGACGACGTAGTCGACGTGATCGCCGTGCTGGATCGTCTCGTGACCGCAGTCGGGGCCGTGCTCGTGCTCGTCGTCGTGGTGGTCGCAGTCGTGGTCCGGCGTGCAGTGATCGGGGTTGGTGTCGTTGACCGGGACGGTGGGATCGCTCATGTCGTGGCCTCCTTCAGGCGACGATGTGCAGCTCGTGGGGCGTGTGGTTGAAGCGGCGGCCGCCGTCGGCGGTCGCGGTGACGATGTCCTCGATCCGCACGCCGAAGCGCCCGGAGAGGTAGATGCCGGGCTCGATCGAGAAGCACATCCCGGGCTCGATCAGGTGCTCCTCGCCCTCGACCATGTACGGCGGCTCGTGCGTCGTGATGCCGATGCCGTGGCCGACGCGGTGGATGAAGTACTCGCCGTAGCCGGCGTCGGAGATCACCTTGCGCGCCGCACGGTCGATCTCCTGGCAGGCGACCCCGGGACGCACGGCCTCGAAGCCGGCCTGCTGGGCGGCGCGCACGATCTCGAACACCTCGCGCTCCTCCTCGGTCGGCTCGCCGACGTGCACGCTGCGGGTCGTGTCTGACCCGTAGCCGTCCTTGAGCCCGCCGAAGTCGAGCACGACCATGTCGCCCTCCTCGATCGTCCGCTCGCCCGCCTCGTGGTGCGGATTGGCCCCGTTGGGCCCGGAGCCGACGACGGTGAAGTCGACCTGCGAGTGGCCGTGCTCGAGCAGCAGGTTCGCCAGGTCGGCCGCGACCTCGGTCTCGCGGCGGCCCGCGAAGCGCACCTTGATGATCTCGTAGAAGCTGGCGTCGGCGGCCTCGCCGGCGGCGGCCAGCCGCTCGAGCTCGTGCGCCGTCCTTGACCGCCCGCAGCATCGGCAACTTGGCCGTCATCGACACGTAGCCCGACTGCGGCAGCGTCTCCTGCAGGCCGAGCACGTGCATCGCCCAGGTCGAGTCCGAGACCGCGTAGCGCCCGCCCGGGTCGAGCAGCTTCGCCGCCGCCGCGTACGGGTCCGAGCCGTCGGTCCAATCGCTCAGGCTCAGCGCCGGCGCGCCCGTCGCGGCCTCGGCGTCGGGGCGCTCGAGGATCGGCACCAGCATCGCGGGCTCGCGATCCGGGTGGGCGACCAGCATCGTCAGCCGCTCGGTGATCGCGGTCGGCATGTAGCCGGTCAGGTAGACGAGGTCCGGGCCGGGCGTGATGAGGACGCCGGACAGGCCGATGTCCGCGGCCTGCTGCGCGGCGTGCGCGATCCGGCCGCGGTAGTCGTCGGCGGTGAACTGAACGGTCATCGCGAGACCTGCCGCGTAGCGCTCGAGGAACAGCGCCTCGGCGAGCGCCAGATGCTCGATCTCCGACGGGTCGACGCTCTCGTTGGGCGCGTGGATCAGACACTTCGGCTCCTCGACGCCCATCAGGAAGATCTCGGCGTCGGGGAAGGTCTCGGCGAACACGTTGCACAGCGGGATCGAGCCGCCCTGGCCCTCGGTGGTCATCTCGCGCCCGTAGGCCTCCTCGAGCGCGACCTTGAGCGACTCATACGCCGGGCCGTCGAGCGAGCCGACGAACGGGTCGCCGACCGCGACGCGCTCGATCGTGCACCGCACGTTCCACGGCACGCGCGCTTCGAGGTGCGCGATCAGCGCGTCCTGGGAGGCCTTGCCGTCCATCCCGGGCGGGATCCGCAGGCTCACGCGCGCGGCGGCCGAGGCCTGGATCGCCGCGGCCGAGCCGATCACGGGCGGGACGTCGATGCCGAGCACCGTCACCGCCGGCCGCGCCCACAGCATGTCCGCGGGCGAGCCGGAGCCGACCAGGTCGACGCCGTCGAGCACGTTCGCGTCGGCGCGGAACTGCTCGGCGGAGTAGTCGACGCCCTGCCACGTCTGCGTGTTCTCGATCCCGTCGATCGTCGGTGTTGCCGTGCTCGTCGCGCAGCGAGGCGAGCATCGCCAGCAGTCCGGCGACGGCGTCCGGCGCCGGGCCGCCGAACATCCCGGAGTGCATCGCGCTGGCGAGCGCCTCGAGCTTGATGTCGACGCTCGTCATTCCGCGCAGCGTGGTCGTCAGCGTCGGCACGCCGACGGCGAAGTTGCCGGTGTCGCAGACGAGGATCGTGTCCGCGCGCAGCAGCTCGACGTTGTCGGGCACGAACTCCTCGAGGCCGCCCGTGCCCTGCTCCTCGGAGCCCTCGCTGATCAGCTTGATCCCGCACGGGAAGCCGCCGTTGACCTCCTTCAGCGCGCGCAGGGCGGTCAGGTGCATGACGATGTTGCCCTTGCAGTCGGCGGCGCCGCGGCCGTGCCAGCGGCCGTCACGCTCGGTCAGCTCGAACACCGGCGTGTCCCAGTGCTCCTCGCCCAGCGGCGGCTGCACGTCGTAGTGGCAGTACAGCAGCACGGTCGGCGTGCCCTCCGGCGCCGGGACGTGGCCGTGGACGGCCATGCTGCCGTCCGGCGTCGGCGACATCTTGCACGTCCTGCAGGCCGACCTCGGCGAACGCGTCGATCACCCACTGGGCGGCGTTCGCGCACTCCTCGGGCGGGAACTGCTTGGGGTCGGCGACCGATTTGAACGCGACCAGTTCGGCCAGGTCGTCCTTCGCCCGCCCCATCAGGTCGCGGACGGACTCGCGCAGTGCATCAGCGGGCATGCTCGCTCCTTTTCGTCACGCCGCCACCGGGCGCGTGGGAATCGTGTGGCTGGTCCCGGCGGCGGCCGCGGCGCGGTGGATCGCCTCCGGCTGCTCCGGACGGTGGCGCAGCATCAGCAGCGCGAGCGCGATGCCCGACGCGGCGAAGATCGCCAGCGCGAGCGACGCGCCCCCGAGGCCGGCGGCCAGCGCGGCGCCGGCGGACTCGCCCGCCTCCTGGTGGTTGACGGTCACCGCGTTGAAGACCGTCGCGATCGCGGCCACGGCGACCGAGCCCCCGATGTAGCGGGCCATGTTCGAGATCCCCGACGCCGCGCCGACCTGGTCGTCGGCGACCGCGGACGTCGATGCCGACGACGCGGGCCCGTTCGCGAGCCCGAGGCCGACCGCGAGCACGACCAGCGGGCCGACGAACAGGGAGTAGGTCCAGTCCGCCTGCACGAAGGCCAGCACGGCGAAGGCTGCACCGGTCAGCCCGAAGCCGAGCGCGATCGTCGGCGCCGTGCCGATCTTGACCGCCACCGGCGTGATCAGCGGCGTGATCGCGATCATCACCGCGGCCGCGGGCAGCGTCGCCAGGCCGGCGTCGAGCGCGCTCATCCCGAACGCCGCCGGGTCCTGGAAGTAGAGGCTGAGCACGTACATGAGCGCGTTGATCGAGCCCGCGACGATCAGGATCGAGAGCGTGGCGCCCTACCAGCACCCGGTTGCGCAGCAGCGCGAGATCGACGAGCGGCGCCTCGACCCGCTTCTCGACGACGACGAACAGCACCGTGGCCACGATCGTAATCGCGAAGCACCCGAGCGTGGCCGCCGACGCCCAGCCCCAGTCGTTGCCGCTGCTGAATGCCAGCACGAGCGGGACGAGGATCGTCGCGATCAGCACCGTCCCCACCCAGTCGATCGAGCGCGAGCGATGCGGGTCGCTGGACTCCTGGACCGTCGCGATCGTGAGCGGGATGCAGGCGGCCGCGACGGCGGCGTCGATCCAGAACAGGCCCTGCCAGCCGGTGGTGTCGACCAGCACGCCGCCGATCAGCGGGCCCAACGCGCCACCGCCCGCCGACGCCGCGCCCCAGATCGTGATCGCCTTCATCTGCCCGGCGCCGGAGGCGGCGACGGAGAGCAGGCTCATGCCGCAGGCCAGGATCGTCGAGCCCGCGGCGCCCTGGATCATGCGCCCCGCGACCACGCCCGCGCCGGAGGTCGAGAGCGCGATCAGCACGCACGAGGCAACGAACAGCACGAGGCCGGCGATGAACACCTTGCGGCGCCCGAGCACGTCGCCGAGCGCGCCCGAGGTCACGATCACCGCCGCGCCGACGAGCGAGTAGCCGGTCACGGCCCACTGCAGCGTCGCGACCGGCGCGCCCACGTCCTCGCTGATCGACGGCAGCAGGATCGTGACCGCCGACGTGTTGGCGTTCACGACGAGCGCCGACACGCATGCCGCGGCCAGGACGCCGCCGCCGGCCTTCTTGTCCATCAATCAGTCCTTGACCGTGTCGTCGAACTTGAGGTCGTCGATGCGGTCCTGATAGTCCTCGAGCGTGTCGGGGCAGTAGATCTTGAGGATCAGCGCCTCGCCCTCGCACGATCGCCCGGTCGACCAGCGACCGGGCGCATGCCGACGAACGACGCGCCGTTGTACAGCAGCGCGTTCAGGTCGCCTTGCGCAGCGCCGGCGGTCGGGTCGTCGCAGACCGCGCCGCCGTCGTTGCCCAGCGCGGCGGTGATCTGGTCCTGGCTGGCGAAGACGGGCAGGCCGGCGGCCTCGAACTCCTGAGTGAGCTGCTGCGCCTTGTCCTGCGCCTCGCGGTCGTCGGACCCGGAGGCGTACGTGAACAGGCCGATCACGGTCAGCACGATCAACACGCCGGCGATCGCGTAGTAGACCGGACGGTGATCGTGCTCGCTCATGAGTCCGCCTCCGCCTGCTTCCAGGCCGGCTTTCGGCGCCACAGCAGCAGCAGCGGCGGCAACAGCCCGATCACCACGATCCCGCTCAGGATGAGCGACGATGTAGGACCCGGTGCTGTTGTCGCCGAACTGCGACGGCGGGACGAAGCCGATCAGGAAGGCCAGGGTCGAGGCCACGAAGCCCATCACGCACAGGAACGTCAGCGCCGGCGCGCGGTAGCCGCGCTTGACGTCGGGCTGCGTCTTGCGCAGCCGCACCGCGGCGACGAACATCAGCAGGTAGACGACGAGGTAGACCTGGGTCGTCATCACGCTCAGGATCCAGTAGGCGCTCGACACGTCCGGGATCAGCGCGTACATGAGCGCGATCACGGTCGTCACCGAGCCCTGCGCGACGAGGATGTTGACCTGGATGCCGTGCGACGTTGGTCTTCTGCAGGATCGGCGGCAGGTAGCCCTCCTGGCGGCCGATCATCAGCAGGCCCTTCGACGGCCCGGCGAGCCAGGCCAGCATGCCGCTGGTCGAGGCGATCACCAGCATGATGGCCACGATCGGGACCAGGAAGCTGACCCCGAAGTGCCCGAAGAAGCCCGAGAAGGCCTGCATCACGCCGGCCGTCAGGCTCAGCTGCTGCGCCGGGATCACCCACGAGATCGCGAGCGTCGGGAGGATGAAGATCACCAGCACGAGCCCGATCGCAGGAACATCGCCTTCGGGAACTCAGAGCCGGGCTCCTTGAGCGAGGAGACATGGACGGCGTTCATCTCCATGCCCGAGTAGGAGAGGAAGTTGTTGACGATCAGCACCAGGCTGGCGATGCCCGTCCAGGCCGGGAGCAGGTGGTCGGCGTCCATCGGCGCGGCCGAGGCGTTGCCCTGCAGCAGGTAGATGCCGAGGATCACGAGCAGAACCGGGGATCAGCGTGCCGATGATCAGCCCGCTCGAGGCGAGCTTGGCGATCGCGTCCATCCCGCGCGCGAGACGAAGACGCCGGCCCAGAAGACGACGACGATGACCACGCCGGTGTAGACGCCGTTGGACGCCAGGTCGGGTTGAATATGTAGGCCAAGTGCTGGCCACGAACGCCGGCAGCGTCGGGGAAGAAGATCGTCATCGCGAACTGGCACCAGATCGCGAGCAGCCCCCAGGGTCCCGAGAGGCCTTCGGTCACCCAGCGATAGACGCCGCCCGACCAGCCCGAGGCCAGCTCGGCGGCCACGAGCGCCTGCGGGAGCAGGAACACGATCGCCGGCACGACGTACAGGAACACGCACGCCAGCCCGTACACGGCCATCGTCGGAGAGCTCCGCAGGCTGGCCACCGACCCTGTGGTCATGAAGGCCAGCGCCGTCCACGAGATGAACGCCGGCGACGTCACGATCGCCTTTGCTTGCTTGATCGTCGAGCCCCCGGCGGGGACATCCATCGACGCCATTCAACGACCTCCTCGGCATTCCAGGATCTACAGCGTCGCCCGCCGCCGGATGGTTCTATATCGCCCACTGAGGATGATTCGCACCCGTCCCACCCCACTGCAGCTTGAGCTGATCTGCGCTTAACCGACACCTCGCAACCTGCACGGCGATGCCGTTGCGTCCTTTGGTCGATGACCGACGACCCCAGCTGTAGTCCCACGCGCCCTTGGGGGGCGCGTTGATCGAAGTCCTCCTGATCTTGCTGGCGCTCGCGCTCGTCGTCGCCTGCGGGGCGTTCGTGGCGGCCGAGTTCTCGTTCGTGACGGTCGACCGCGGGACCGTCGACCGCGCCGCCGCGGCCGGTGACGGTGGCGCCCGCGGCGTCCAGCACGCGCTGCGCCGGCTGTCGACGCAGCTGTCGTCGGCGCAGGTCGGCATCACGATCACCAACCTGCTGATCGGCTACATGGCCGAGCCGGCGATCGCCGACCTGGTCTCCGGGCCGCTGGCCTCCGCGGGCGTGCCCGAGAACGCGATCGGCGGCGTCGCGCTGGCGATCGCGCTCGTGCTGGCGACCGGGCGTGACGATGATCTTCGGCGAGCTGGTGCCGAAGAACCTGGCGATCGCACGGCCATTGGCCACGGCGAAGGCGGTGCAGCGCTTCCAGCGGGGGTTCACGATCGCGGCCGGGCCGATCGTGCGCTTCTTCAACGGCACGGCCAACGCGATCCTGCGGCGGATCGGCGTCGAGCCGCAGGAAGAGCTCGCCTCCGCGCGCTCGGCCGAGGAGCTCACGTCGCTCGTCCGCCGCTCGGCCGAACAGGGGACGCTGGAGCGCGGGACCGCCGTGCTGCTGCAGCGTGCGCTGGCGTTCGGCGACCGCACCGCGCACGAGATCATGACCCCGCGCGGGCGCGTCGTGACCGTGGACGAGGACGATCCGGTCGCGGCCGTCGTCGAGTGCGCCCGCGCGAGCGGCCGCTCGCGCTTCCCGGTGCTCGGGGACAGCGGCGCCTTCAGCGGGATCGTGCACGTCAAGCACGCCGTCGGGGTGCCGTTCGAGCTGCGCGACGACGTGTCGGTGGCGGAGGTCATGGACCCGCCGGTGCTCGTGCCCGAGAGCCTCGAGCTCGACGACCTGCTCGACCAGCTGCGCGCGGGCGGCCTGCAGATGGCGCTGGTGGTCGACGAGTTCGGCAACGTGTCCGGGCTGGTCACGCTTGAGGACCTGGTCGAGGAGATCGTCGGCGAGGTTCGCGACGAGCACGACGAGGGCGAGCCGCGGGCCCACCGCGAGGCCGACGGCTGGACGCTGCCGGGCTTGATGCGGCCGGACGAGATCCGCCGGGTCGTCGGCATCCAGTTGCCCGAGGACGAGGACTACGAGACGGTCGGCGGCCTGATCGCGGACCGGCTCGCGCGGATTCCCGACGCCGGTGACCAGCTGACGCTGCGCGGCTGGGACGAGCACGGCGCCTCGCACGACGTCACGCTGACGGTGCTGGCGATGGACGAGCTGCGCGTCGACCGCGTGCGGCTGGTGGTGCGATGAACGAGCCTGGCCAGCGGCTGCCGAAGGCCTCACCGCAGGTTTCAGGCATCATGGGGGTGGCCCCGTGAACATCGGTGTCGCGCTGACCGTCAGCGCCGTGCTGCTGGCGGCGAACGCGTTCTTCGTCGGCGCCGAGTTCGCGCTGATCTCGGCCCGCCGGTCCGCGATCGAGGCCCGCTCGGGGCGGGCCGCCGCGATCACGCTGCGGGCGATGGAGCACGTGTCGCTGATGATGGCCGGCGCCCAGCTCGGGATCACGGTCTGCTCGCTCGGCCTCGGCTACCTCGGCGAGCCGGCGATCGCGCACGCGCTGGAAGGCCCGTTCGAAGCCATCGGGCTGCCCGGCGCGCTCGTGCACCCGGCCGCGTTCGCGATCGCGCTGGGGCTGATCGGGTACCTGCACGTCGTGCTCGGCGAGATGGTGCCGAAGAACCTCGCGCTGGCCGGCCCGGACCGCGCCGCGCTGCTGCTCGCGCCGCCGCTGGCGATGGTCGTGCGCGTGCTGCGGCCGGTGATCGCGCTGCTGAACTGGTTCGCCAACCGGACGCTGCGGGCCTTCGGCGTCGAGCCGCGCGACGAGATCACGAGCGCGTTCACGCGCGACGAGGTCGCCGGCTTCGTCGCCGAGTCGCACCGCGAGGGGATCCTCGACGCCGGCGAGGAGCGGTTGCTGATCGGGGCGCTGGAATTCGAGGAGCGCGACGTGCGCGCCGTGCTGCTGGCGCTCGACCGCCTCCAGACTCTCGCGCCGGACGTCACGCCCGCCGACGTCGAGGCGCTCGCCGCACGCACCGGCTTCTCGCGCTTCCCGGTCTCGGAGGACGGGGCGCTGACCGGCTACCTGCATCTCAAGGACGCGCTCGAGGTCTCCGACGAGCATCGCAACCGGCCGCTGGCCCGTTCCCGGATCCGGCCGCTGGCTGTCGTCGGCGCGTCGGACCGGCTGCGGACGGTGCTGCAGACGATGCAGCGCTCGAATGCGCATCTGGCGAGCGTGCAGGGCGCGGACGGCTCGGTGCTCGGCGTGGCCGCGCTCGAGGACGTGCTCGAGGAGCTCGTGGGCGAGATCCGCGACGAGTCGCAGCGGCTCGCGGCCTAGGATCTGCGGCATGCCGCCGCGTGTGACGATCGCTTACGACGGTTCCGACGGCTCCTCCCGCGCCATCGAGGCGGCCGCGCGGCTGTTCGCCGGCGCGGACGCGACCGTGGTCACGGTGCCCGAGCCGCTGCCGGCGCCGCCCTCGACGGAGCCGGTCGCACAGGCCTGGGCCCGGCTCGGCGCCGAGATCGCAGGCCGCCGCCGGCGAACTCGTCGACGCGGGCGTGAATGCGGCGCGCGCCGCGGGCCTGGCCGCCGAAGGCGTGGTCGCCGAGCCGCGATCGCCGGCCTGGACCGGGCTGGTCGAGGCCGCCGCCGATGCCGACGTGCTCGTCTGTGGGAGCCGCGGCCGCGCAGGGCTGGCCCGCACGCTGCTCGGCTCGACCTCGCGGTCGCTGCTGCATCACAGCCCGGTGCCGCTGTTGACGGTGCCCGACGCTCCCGTTCCCGACGGGCCCGCCTTGATCGCCTACGACGGCTCCGAGGCCGCGGCTCACGCGATCGCGGCCGCGGGCAGCGTGCTCGGCGACCGGCCGGTGGTCGTCGTCCACGTCTGGGAGTCGCCGTACCGGCACTCGCTGACCGGCCGCGCGCTGTCGGGCGTGCACGAGCTGCACGAGCTCGTCGAGGGTCTTGAGGACGCAGCTGGCCGACGCCGCCGGCGAGATCACGGCGCGCGGCGTCGAGCTCGCGCGCTTCGCCGGCCTGGACGCGAGCGGCGAGACGCTCGACAGCGGCGAGGGCGTCTGGCGCGCGCTCTGCGCGCACGCGGGCGACGCGGCGGTGATCGTCAGCGGCGCGCGCGGGCACGGCGGGGCGCGCTCGGCGCTGCTCGGCTCGGTGTCCAGCGGGCTCGTGCACAACGCCGAGCGGCCGGTGCTGATCGTGCCGCCGCGGCCGTAGTTCGCCCACGGCGGGTGAGGCGCCGTCATCCCTCCGCGTCCTAGCGTCGCGCTCACGATGACGCCCGAGTCGCCACGCGTGGAAGTCACGGTCTCCGCCCGCACCGTCCTGGCCTTGCTCGGCGTGGGCGTCCTCGTCGTGTTCGCCGTGCTCTCGCTCGGCACGCTGCTGTCGATCCTGCTCGCCGCGGTCGTGGCCTTCGGGCTGGACCCGGTGGTGGCCAAGCTCGTGCGACGCGGCTGGAAGCGCGGCGTCGCCTCGCTCGTGTGCTTCGCGCTGCTGTTCGTCACCGTGTTCGTGCTGGTGGTCGTGACCGCCGGCCCGGTCTGGGAGGAGATCGTCGAGTTCGTGCAACGCGCTGCCGGCGATGTGGGACGAGCTGACCGCCAAGCCCGCGTTCCAGGACATCGTCAACTCCGCCAACGCCGACGACACGATCCGGGAAGCGCTCAAGGAGCTTGCCGCCGGGCTGCCCGATGCGGCGAGCACGCTGCTCGGGATCGCGGGCGGCGTGTTCGGCTCGGTGCTGTCGCTCGTGACGCTCACGTTCCTCGCGCTGTTCCTGCTGATGGAGCGCCCGATGATCACCGACTGGCTGTTCGGGTTCGCCACGCCCACGTCCGAGCAGCGCTGGCACCCGACGGTCGAGAACGCGATCCGGGCGGTCTCCACCTCGCTGATCGGCAACCTCGCGATCTCGTTGATCGCCGCGATCGTCGCCGGAGTCACGGCGTTGCTGCTGGACATGCCGTTCCCGCTCGTGCTCGCCGTCATCACCGGCCTGCTGGACCTGATCCCGCAGGTCGGGGCCACGATCGCGGCCGTGATCCTGGTCGCGGTCGCCCTGACCGTGAGCACGGAGGCGGCGATCATCATGCTGATCGTCCAGCTCGTCTACCAGCAGATCGAGAACTACGTCGTGTACCCGATCGTCTACCGCCAAGCGGTCGAGCTGACCGGCTTCACCACGATCGTCGCGGTGCTGATCTTCGGCTCGCTGCTGGGCGTCGTCGGCGCGATCCTCGCCGTCCCGTTCGCGGCCGTGGTCAAGATCCTGCTCGCCGAGGCGACCCGCCCCCGCCGCGAGCGGATGGCGCTGATGCGGGAACCCCAGGTCCCGGCCTAGGTTCAGGGAACTCCCCCATACTCGCGCGGCGCCGCGGCACGCAGGATGTCGCAATGCGCCGAATCTTGATCCTGTGTGCCGCGATGCTCTCCGCCGCCGCGCTCCCCGCCGCCGCCGAGGCCGCGGTCATCCCCACCGTCGCCGGCGACACGCTCACCGTCACCGGCGACGGCGCCGCCGACACGATCACGCTGCGGCTGACCTCCCCCACGACGCTCGAGGTCAACGGCATCCCGTTCACGCGCGGCACCTTCACGCGGATCTCGATCCGCTCCGGCGCCGGCGACGACACCATCCGGATCGCCGACGCGCTCACGGAGCCGGCGAGCATCGAGTCCGGCGCGGGCGCCGACACCGTCATCGGCGGCCCGGGCAAGGAGACGATCGTCACCGGCGACGACGCCGACTTCGTCCAGCCCGGCGGCGGCGACGACACGGTGCTGCTCGGCAGCGGCGACGACACGGCACTGCAGGGCGAGAACTCCGACACCGTCGACGGCCAGGCCGGCAAGGACACGCTGCGGGCGATCGGCACCGACGAGTCGGAGGAGTTCACGCTGCAGGCCGTCGGCACCGGCGCGCGGGTCTCGCTCGACACGCGCCCGTCCTCGACCGACACCAGCGCGGTCGAGGTGCTCGACGTGACCGCGGGCGGCGGGCCCGATCTCGTCGACGTGGGCGACCTCGGCTCCGGCATCCTGAGCGTGGTCGCCGACCTCGGCTTCGCCGACGGCGCGCGCGACCAGATCTTCGTCCAGGGCGGCGACGGGTTCAACAACATCGACGTGCGGCCGTTCCTCGAGACCGTGCGGGTCGAGGGCCTGTTCCCGACGATCAGCATCGAGAACGCCCACGCGGCCGACGACCGGCTGACGGTCGTTCGGGCGCGGCGACGTCGACTTCATCACCGCCGATCGCCTCGACCGGCGAGCGGATCGCGCTGACCCTCGACGGCGGCGACGGCCAGGACATTCTCGAGGGCAGCGATGCGGCCGACACGCTGCGCGGCGGGCCCGGTCCCGACGTCGTCAGCGGCAGAAAGGGCAACGACGTCGCCGATCTGGGCGACGGCGACGACCGCTACAGCCGCACGGTGGCGGACGGCATCGACCGCATCGAGGGCGGCAACGGCTTCGACCAGCTGAGCGCGTCCGGCACCGAGAGCGACGACTCGATCTCGATTCAAGGCCTGCTGGCCCGCACCCGGTTCCTCTACGGGTTCACCGGCTCGGCCGACATGGGCAGCGTCGAGTACATCACCACGAACCCGTTCGGCGGCACCGACAACGTCACCGTGGGCGACCTGAAGGGCACCGCGACCACGAAGGTCGACGTGTCCATGAACACGGCCGACCTGCGCTCGGACGACCTCACCGTGCGCGGGACGCAGGGCAACGACTCGATCAAGGCGACCAGCAACGGGACGACGCACACCATCAGCGGGCTGCCCGCGACCGTCGACGTCGTCAACCCCGAGCGCGGCCAGAAGCTGGCGATCGACGCCGGCGACGGCGAGGACGTCATCAATGCCCAAGGCCTCACGAAGGACGCGCTCCAGCCGACGCTCAAGGGCGGCGCGCTCAGGGACACGCTCATCGGCTCCACCGGCGACGACGTGATCGCCGGCGGCACGGACGTCGACGTCGCCCTCATGGGCAGCGGCCTCGACACGTTCACCTGGGCGACCGGCGACGGCAACGACATCGTCGAGGGCCAGTCCGGCACCGACTTCCTGCAGATGAGTGGCTCGGGCGGCAACGAGCGCTTCGACGTGCTGCCGATCGGCCGCGCACGCGGGTCACGCGCGACATCGAGAACGTCAACCTCGACCTCGGCGGCCTCGAGCGGATCGACATCCTGCCCGGCCCGGGCGGCGACATCATGCGCGTCGCCGACCTGAGCGGCACCGCCACCGACCACGTCGACTTCAACCTCTCGGTCGCCCGCGGGCAGATCGGCGGCGACAACCTGATCGACCGCGTGTTCATCGACGCGACCTTCGGCAACGACACGATCAACGTCCACGGCGCCGGCCCGGACGTCCGCACGACCGGCCTGGCCGCGATCACGACCGTCCGCGGCACCGACCCGGAGCTCGACCGCCTGCACGTCGACACCAAGCCCGGCATCGACGCACTCACGGTCACCGGGACGACCAATCAGCTGATCGGCTTCACGTTCTCGAACTAGGGCGGGAGCGTCACCGTCCGGTCGGCGTCGCGGGCTGCGTCGTGGCCGCGCTGACGGTGATCTCGACGCGGTCGCCCACGACCCGGGCGGCCGTCCGCGTCGCCCGGAAGGCGACCTGGCTCGCGAACTCGCGCAGGTTCAGCCGCCACACGTGCCACTCGTGGCCGCCGTCGAAGTTGTCGACGATGTGCGGGATCGCGTTGACCGCGAGCCGTTGCTGCAACGTCGTCGTGGTGGCGACGATCGGGTCCTGGAACCCGACGCTGGTGTGCAAGCCGAGCCGCGACTTGAGCGCCCCGTTGAGCCACAGCGGGCTGTCGGCCGGCGGAACGCCGCCGGCCGTGCTCCAAACGCCGTAGTAGCCGAACGCGCTCGTGCGGTTGAACAGCAACTCGTTCGTGCGCAGCCCGCCCAGCGAGAGGCCGCCGACCGCGCGATCGTCCGGACTCGTCGAGACGTTGTAGTTGGCCTCGACGAACGGCAGGATGTTGGTCATCAGGTCGTTCGATGTGGTCGCGCCGGCGACCACCTTGGGGCGCTCGATGATCGGCGAGCGGTCGTCGCTGCCGTCGATCATCGCCTGCAGGCGGGCGACGAACGTCTGCCAATGGCGTGGATCGCCGAGCGCGATCGACGTCAGCCGCATGCGGCGCGCCGCCGCGCTGTCGTCGCAGCCGATCACGGCCACGTCGCCGGGGACCGACAGTTCGGCCTCGCTCAGCGCCTCCAGCGCGCCGAGCGCGTACTCGTCGTTGAAGGCGTAGAGCGCCGTCGGGCGACTTGGGAGCACGGGCGCGAGCGCCGCGGCGATGTCGCGCGCGGAGCAGGCGGCGTCGAGGGGCAGCAGCGTGGCGCCGTGCTCGTCGGCGGCGCGCTGCGCGCCGCGCAGCCGGCCGGCGCCGATCGCGGCGAAGTGCGGCTCACTCGGCATCAGCGCCACGATCCTGCGGTGCCCGCGCTCGGCCAGATGCGCGACCGCGAGCTCGCCCACGGACGACTGGTCGACCACGATCGTGGCGACGTGCTCGAGCGGCTCCGGCGCGATCGCCAGCAGCGCTCGCGTGCCGTTCTCTCTCAGGGTCGCGACCCGGGCCGGCGGCAGCTCCTCGCCGGGCGCGACGAGCCCGACCGGACGCACGCGGTCACACGCGCGCGCGAAGCCGCGGCTGTCGCCGCCGTGACCGAAGTGCACGAGCGGCGTGTACCCGAGCCCTTCGAGTGCCGCCACGCCTGCGCTCACCCACTCGGCGACCGCCGGGCCGAGCGGCCAGGACGGCAGCGCCAGCAGCACGATCTCCGTCCGGCCCGCGCGCAGCGCGGAGGCGACCGCGTTGGGCACATAGCCGAGCCGCTCGGCGGCGTCGTAGACGCGCGTGCGCGTCTGCTCGGAGATGCGGTCGTGGACGCCGTTGAGGACGTAGCTGACCGTCGCGCGCGAGACCCCGGCGGCCGCGGCCACGTCGGCGCTCGTCACGCGCTGGCCGTTCCGGGAACGTGGGCGCGCTGGCATGCGGTGTGTCAGGAATGCTAGGCGGCCGGGCGCGAGCGTAGCGTCGGTCCCGGCGTCCGGGCGAGCTTTCCTGAGCGATCTTCGCCAGCATTAAGAAACCGCCACTACCTTCGCTGCGTCATGCTCCTCCGTCGCTACGCGGCGCTGTGCCTCCTCGCACTGCTCGCGTTCCCCGCCGCCGCCTCGGCCGAGCCGTTCAAGGACCGCGTGATCAAGCGGACCACCGCCCGTGCCGCCCAGGTCCAGGGCACGACCCAGAGCTACCCGACCGCCGACGGCACGCTGATCCCGGTCACCCTGGCCGCCTCCTACACGGGCGACCCCGCGGTGGCGCAGAACTACGCGACCTATCTCGGGACCCTCCCCCACGGGTCCGAGCTGGCCGCGCTGCGGGTCATCGTCGTCCCCTCGACCGAGATCGCGAGCGCGTGCGGCGGCGACGACGACTCCGGAGTCCTCGCCTGCTACGGCGCCAACGACAAGACGATGATCGTCCCCGGCGACCAGCCTGCCGGCAGCGATGTGTCGGTCAACTACGTGATCGCCCACGAGTACGGGCATCACATCGCGGCCAACCGCTCGAACGCGCCGCTGGCGGCGCTCGACTTCGGGCCCAAGCGCTGGTCGTCCTACGAGCTCGTGTGCAAGAACACGATCGACGGGCGGCTCGCGCCCGGTGACGAGGGCACCAACTACCTCAGCAATCCCGGCGAGGCGTGGGCCGAGGCCTACGCCCGGCTCGTGTTCCCCGCCGAGGGCTGGCGCTTCACGCCGCTGCTGCAGCCGACCCAGGGCTCGACGCTGGCCGCGATGGCCGACGTCACCCAGCCGTGGGCCAAGCGCGTCAGCCAGACCTTCACGGGCACCGGGACGCGCACGTTCCGGCTCCCGGTCACGCTCGACGGCGCCTTCACGCTGCAGCTCGCCGGGCCCGCGGGAGCGAACTACGACATCGTCGTCAAGTCGGGCGGCTCGACCGTCGAACGCACGACCACGCGCACCTCGAAGGACCGCATCCACTACCGGATCGCGTGCCGCGACCACCGCACCGAGAACCTGCGCATCACGGTCGTGCGGCGCTCCGGCAGCGGCCCGTACACGCTGACGGCGAAGTACGCCGGCTAGTCACCCAGACGCGGTCGCTCAACAGACCGCGGCGATGTCGAACGGCGCGTCGCGCAGGACGGACCGCTTCAGGTCGTAGTCCGGGCGGGTGGCGAGCACGGTGATCGCGGACGTCATGCTGCGCATCGTGGTCAGCGTCACGTCCTGCTGGCGCCCGTCGGAGAAGCCGCCGGTGCGGGGCGTGGCCGTGACCGCGCAGGTGTCCAGCCAGCGGGGGTTGCGCGGCCCGTAGGAGCCGCCGAGCACGCCGATGTCGAACGTCACGATGTAGACGCCGGTCGACTGGCGCTGGACCGTGGCGTCGCGCGGGTCGCCGAACGTTCCACCGCTCTCGGTGACGCGCAACCGCAGGGTCGGATGAGTGAGCGCGGTCTTGCCGAGGCTCTGCGTCTTGACGTGGCTGTCGTCGATCACGCCGGAGGCGATCTGGTCGCCGCTCGTGATCAGTTCTCCGGCGGCCAGCGCCGTCGCGCTGGAGACGGCCATCACGGCCACGAGGCAGGCAAGGAGGGTTCTCATGCCCGCGAGGACGCAGTCATAGGACGACTATTCCGCGCGCGGGGGTATGCCGGGGGGAATGAGGGGTCTGCTCGGTCTCGCGTTCCTGCTCGCGCTCGCCTACGCGATCTCGAGCAACCGCTCGAAGATCCCCTGGCGGACGGTGATCGTCGGGCTCGCGATCCAGGTCGCGTTCGCGGTGCTCGTGCTGCGCTGGTCGGTCGGCAAGGACGTGCTCGACTTCGTCGCCGGCCAGGTCAAGGCGCTGATCGACTACACCAACGCCGGCATCGACTTCCTCTTCGGCCCGCTGGTGGCCGACAAGGAGGCGACGATCTTCGCGCTGCAGGTGCTGCCCGTGATCATCTTCCTGGGCGCGCTCGTCGGGCTGCTGTTCTACCTGCGCGTGATCCAGTGGTTCGTGGAGATCGTCGGCGGCGCGATCGCGTGGCTGATGCACACGACCAAGGTCGAGTCGGTCTACGCCGCCACGGTCATCTTCCTCGGCCAGTCCGAGGCGCCGCTGATGATCCAGGCCTACCTGAACAAGCTCACGCGCTCGGAGCTGTTCGTCGTGATGACGGCGGGGTTCGCGTCGGTCGCGGGCTCGACGCTGGTCGGCTACGCGCTGCTCGGCGCGCCGTTGCCGTACCTGCTCGCCGCGGCGGTGATGAACGCGCCCGCCGCGCTCTACTTCGGCCGCATGATCATGCCCGAGACCGAGGAGTCCAAGGTCGACGCCGACGTCCGCGCGGTCCGCGACGAGGTGTCCGAGAACGCGATCGACGCCACCGCGCGCGGCGCGCTCAACGGCGGCAAGATCGCGGTCATCGTCGGCTGCCTGCTGATCGCGTTCATCTCGCTGATCGCGCTCGCCAACGGCCTGCTGGGCGGCGTCGGCGAGATCTTCGGCTACGACGACCTGACGTTCCAGAAGGTCCTCGGCTGGGTGTTCGCCCCGATCGCGTGGCTGATCGGCGTGCCCTGGGACGAGGCCGCGCAAGCCGGGACCTACCTCGGCGAGAAGACCGTGCTCAACGAGTTCGTGGCCTACGCCGACTTCGGCCCGGACGTCCCGAACCTGTCCGAGCAGACCGTGGTCGTGGTCACGTTCGCGCTCGCCGGCTTCGCGAACTTCTCCTCGATCGCGATCCAGATCGGGGCGATCGGCGGGCTTGCGCCCGAGCGCCGCGGCGACGTGGCCGCGCTCGGCCTGAAAGCGCTGCTGGCCGGGTCGATGGTCAACCTCGCCAACGCCGCGATCGCCGGCGTGGTCGCGGGCTAGAAGCGCAGCTTGGCCGGGTTGCGCATGGCGTCGATGCGCACGATCCGGCCGCCGTCGACCGTGAACGCGAGCGCCGTCCGGCCGCCCGCACGCCCTTCGACGAGCACCCCCGTCGCGCCGTTGATCTCGACCAGCGACCGCCGCGCGGCCGCGCCGTAGCGGCGGCTGATCCCGATCCAGGCCCGCGCCACCCGCGCAGCGCCGTGCAGCGGCTTGCGGGCCGCGATCGTCACGCCGCCGCCGTCGGCGACGAACGTCACGTCCGGGTCGAGGATCGCCGGTCAGCGCCTCGACGTCACCCTCGGCCGTGGCGCGCGCGAACGCTTCGACCAGCCGCCGGTGCTCTTCGGCCGAGACCGGACGCCGTGGCCGCTCGCGGGAGACGTGCCGGCGCCCCCGCGAGGCGAGCTGGCGCACCGCTTCCGGCGTGCGGCCGACGATCTGGGCGACCTCGCCGAACGGCACGTCGAAGACGTCGTGGAGCACGAACGCGGTGCGCTCGGCGGGCGTGAGCTGCTCGAGCACGGTCAGCAGCGCGTAGCTGACCGATCTCGTCGAGCGTGACGCGGTCGGCGGGATCCGGCTCGGTCGCCACCACCGGCTCGGGAAGCCAGGGCCCGACGTAGGACGTGCGCCGCACGCGCGCCGAGCGCAGCGCGTCGAGCGCGAGCCGGGCGACCGTCGTCGTCAGCCACGCGTCGAGGTCGCGGATGTTCTCGGCCCCGGTTCGCTCGAGCCGCAGCCATGCCTCCTGGACCACGTCCTCCGCCTCGGCCAGGTCGCCGAGCTGGCTGTAGGCGAGGCGCAGCAGGCGCGGACGCGCGGCTGTGAAGCGGTCGATCATCCGAACAGCAGCGCGCCGTACTGGCGCGGGGCGACGGCGGGAAGTTGCAGGCGCTGCGCGGGAATCATCGTGGTCATACCCGGCTGACGGCGGACCCTGCCGGAGTGTGACGTTCGGAAAGACGCGCCGCGAACGGTGCGGTCGGCGGTTTGGACCTTCGTCCAGTGCGAGCGGCCGACGACTCGCGCCACAGTGGCCGGCGATGAGGCTGGCCGTATCGGCGCTGTGCGTGATCGCGGCGCTCGTGATCGTCACACCGCTGCTGCGCCCGGAGGCCGAGGCCTCACCGGCGATCACCGCCGCCGACCGCGCGCGCGGGCTGACGTTCGACGCCGGCGCGGCGCCGGCCGACCGGCAGTGGATCATCGCCGCGCTGGCCACGGTGCGGCCCGAGGCGGCGCGGCTGATCGCCGAGGTCGACGGGCTGACGCACGTCAGGACGTTCCACGAGCCCGATGGCTGGGCGATGGGCTGGGCGGAGCCGATCGGGCGTCAGCGCTACGAGGTGCGCTTCAACGTCGCCCGCCTCGACGGTCGAGCGCGTCTTCGACCGCGAGGTGGTGGTGATCCACGAGCTCGGCCACGTCGTCGACTACGCGCTCGTGCCCGACGCGTTGCGCGACCGGCTCGCCGCCGCCGTCCCGCGCACCGGCGCCTGCCCCGAAGGCGCGCGTGCCGATTGCGCGCAGACCCAGGAGCGCTTCGCCGACACGTTCACCAAGTGGGCGCTGCGCGGCGCGGTGTCCGCGGTCGGCGCCGGCTACAGCCTGCCCGCGCCGGCTTCGCTCGAGGACTGGGGCGCGCCGCTGGCCGAGCTCGCCGTCGAGCTCGAGGTCGCCGCGCGGTAGTCCTCCCAGGTGTCGATGTCGGGCGGAACCGTGCCCGCGATCGGCACGTCGGTGACCGGCCCGCGGTCGAGCAGCTTCCAGACGCCCTTGTCGCCGTGCAGGGCGGCGAGCTCCCCGAACACGGAGCGGGCGAACGCGAACGGGTGCCCGCGGCCGTCGTCGTAGCGGCAGGCCGCGAGCGCGGCGTCGCCGCGGCCCGCGAGCAGCGCGCGCACCGTCTCCGGCCGCACGCCCGGCTGGTCGCCGAGCAGCAGCACGAGCACGTCGCCGTCGACGGCCGGCAGCGCGGCCGCGATCGACGACGAGCAGCCGCTTCCGAAGCCGTCGTTGACCACGACCTCGACGCCCGACAGATCGACCGCCGCCCGCACCTCGCGCGCGCTCCCGCCGAGCACGCACACGAGCTGGTCGAACGCGCACGCGCGGGCGACGTCCAGCGTGTGGTCGAGCAGCGTCGCTTCCCCGAACGGCAGCAGCTGCTTCGGCCGCCCGAGCCGCGACGACCCGCCCGCGGCGAGGACGCAGCCCACTAACCCGCGACGGCATGCTCCTCCGCGTAGCGCGCGCGGCAGCCGTCGCAGCAGAAGTAGACGCGCTCGTTGCCGATGCAGAGGTTCGGCGTCGCCTCGCTCGCCACGACCTGCATCCCGCAGATCGGGTCGATCGCCGTCTCCGGCGGGGCCGCCGGCGCGTGCGTGGTGCGCTCGGCGATCATCTGGGCCAGGATCGAGATCGCGATGTCGGCCGGCGCGCGAGCGCCGATGTCGAGCCCGGCGGGCGTGTGGACGCTGGACCGCAGCGCGTCGTCGACGTCGAGCGCGGCGAGCACGGCGGCGCCGCGCTTCGGGCTGGCGACGAGCGCGACGTAGCCGACGCCGGCCTCGAGCGCGCGCGTCGAGCGCCTGCGCCTCCTCCTCGTCGCCGTGCGAGGCGACGACGAGCGCGGCGTCGGAGGCCTCCGGCTCGGCGTCGCGCGCGACGGCGTAGCCGGCGGCGCGGGCGACGTCCTCCAGCGCCCGCGCGATCGGCGTCTCGCCGACGATCACGATCCGCGGCGCGACCAGCTGCGGGTCGAGGAAGATCTCCAGCGACCCGCCGCTCAGGCACGGGTTGTGGGCGACCACCACGCCGTCGACGCTCGTCGTCGTCGCCCGCGCCGGGCAGCAGCCGCAGCAGCACCGCCTCGCCGGTCTCCAGCGCCCGCGCGGCGTGCAGCCGCACCGACGCCTGCGCGCAGACGCCGCCGACGAAGCCCTCGATCGTCCCGTCGGCGAGCACCAGCGCCGCGTCGCCCGGGCGCACGCTGGTCGGCTTGGCCGCGCGCACGACGGTCGCGGTCACGAACGGCACGCGGTCGGCGAGCAGCTGCTCCATGCTGGGCCACGAGATCGGCCTTGATCATCGCATCGCCTCCCAGACTCGTGAGGGTGTGCACGGCATGTCGACGTGGCGGACGCCGAGCGCGTCGCAGATCGCGTTGACGATCGCGGGCGGCGAGCCGACGGTGGCGGACTCGCCGATCCCCTTGGCCCCGATCGGGTGGTGCGGCGACGGCGTGACCGTCTCGCCCGTCTCCCAGTCCGGGACCTCGACCGCGGTCGGGATCAGGTAGTCCATCAGCGAGCCCGCCGAGGCAGTTGCCGTCCTCGTCGAAGGCGATCATCTCCATCAGCGCCATCCCGACGCCGTCGGTCAGCCCGCCGTGGATCTGGCCCTCGACGATCATCGGGTTGATGCGCACGCCGCAGTCGTCGACGGCGACGAAGCGGCGGACCTTGACGTGCGCGGTGCCGGGATCGACGTCGACGACGCAGACGTAGGCGCCGAACGGGAACGTCAGGTTCGGCGGGTCGTAGACGGCCTCGGCGTCGAGGCCGGTCTCGACGCCCTCGGGCAGGTCGACCGAACCGCGCGCGGCCAGCGCGATCTCGCGCGATCGACGCGCCGTGCGACGGATCGCCCTTGACCGACCAGCGGCCTGTCGCGCCACTCCAGGTCCTCGGGCGCGACCTCGAGCATCGCGGCGGCGACGATCCGCGCGCGGTCGCGGACCTTGCGCGCCGCGATCGCGGTCGCGGCGCCGGAGACCGGCGTGGAGCGGCTGCCGTAGGTGCCGAGCCCGTACGGCGTCGTGTCGGTGTCGCCGTGGACGACGTCGACGTCGTCGACTCGCGATCCCGAGCTCGTGCGCTGACGATCTGCGCGAACGTCGTCTCGTGCCCCTGGCCCTGCGTCTGCACGCTGATCGCGAGCTGGGCCGATGCCGGTGGGCGAGATCCGCAGCGTGGCGCCGTCGTTCATCGCCAGCCCGAACATGTCCATGTGCTTGCGCGGGCCGGCGCCGACGGCCTCGGTGAAGAACGAGACGCCGATGCCCATCAGCTCGCCGCGCGCCCGCTTCTCCGCCTGCTCGGCGCGCAGCGCGTCGTAGTCCGCCGAGCTCCAGCGCCTTGCCGCAGCGCCGCCTCGTAGTTGCCGGAGTCGTAGACCCAGCCGGTCTTCGACGCGTACGGGAACTGGTCCGGGCGGATCAGGTTCTGCAGCCGCAGCGCGACCGGGATCGAGCTCCAGCTCGCGGGCCATGCAGTCGACGCAGCGCTCGACCAGGTAGACGGCCTCGGCGATCCGGAACGAGCACGCGTACGCGACCCCGCCCGGCGCCTTGTTCGTGTAGACGCCGGTCACCGCGCAGTGCGCGGCCTCGACGTCGTAGGAGCCGGTGAAGACGCTGAAGAAGCCGGCCGGGTAGCGCGTCGGCTGGGCGGTGGCGTTGAACGCGCCGTGGTCGGCGATCACGTCGACGCCGATCGGCGAGCAGCTTGCCCGCCGGCGTCGCCGCGATCCGCCCGCGCATCGCGAAGTCGCGCGCGAAGCCGGTCGACATCAGGTTCTCGGAGCGGTCCTCGACCCACTTCACCGGGCGCCCGAGCAGCCGCGCCGCGGCGATCGCGCACAGGTAGCCGGGATAGACCGGCACCTTGTTGCCGAAGCCGCCGCCGACGTCGGGCGAGATGACCCGGATGCGGTGCTCCGGCAGCCCGGTGACGAGCGAGTACAGCGTGCGGTGCGCGTGCGGCGCCTGGGTCGTGCACCAGACGGTCAGCTTGCCGTTGACGCGGTCGAAGTCGGCGAGCGCGCCGCAGGTCTCCATCGGCGCCGGGTGCGAGCGCGGGAAGCGCATCTCCTGCTCGACGACGACCACGTCGGCGCGCGCGAACACCGCCTCGGTCGCGGCCGCGTCGCCGGCCTCCCAGTCGAAGACGTGGTTGTCGATCCGGCCGGGCTCGTCGTCGCGGATCACGGGCGCGCCGGGCTCGAGCGCGCGCGCGGGCGTCGACCACGGCCGGCAGCAGCTCGTAGTCGACCTCGATCAGCTCGAGCGCGTCGCGCGCCGAGTAGCGGTCGTCGGCGACGACGAACGCGACCTCCTGGCCCTGGAAGCGGACCTTGTCCGTGGCCAGGATCGCCTGCTGGTCGGCCGACAGCGTCGGCATCCAGGCGTCGTCGAGATCGGCGCCGGTGAGCACGGCGTGGACCTTCGGGTGCTGCAGCGCGGCCGAGGTGTCGATCGAGACGATCCGCGCGTGCGCGACCGGCGAGCGCAGGATCGCGCCGTGCAGCGTCCCGCGCAGGTGGATGTCGTCGACGTAGGCGCCCTGGCCGCGGATGAAGCGCGCGTCCTCCTTGCGCCGGACCGACCCGAAGCCGGCATCACGTCTCGCCCTTCGCGTCGAAGACGGCGACGTTGATCGTCTTGCAGCGCCCGCACTTGATCCGCACGCGCTTGGTCATCGCCTCCAGCGCCATCGACGCGCGCGAGCACGTTGCCGCACTCGACGCAGACGTAGTCGTAGGGGCCGTTGGCGCGGAAGACCGGGCGGTCGGGGTCGTCCTGGAGCGCGGTGCCGCCGTCGGGCGGGACCTCGCCCTCGCGGACGCGCCGCATGACCATCCGCTCCGCCATCAGATCTTCGCGAGCTTCGTCGTGAAGTCCTTGATCAGCGCGTCGAGCACGGTCGCGACCACGCCCTCGCCCATCGACGCCGCCTTGCCGGTGATCTTCGCCTCGGTGTGGATCGTCGCCGCCGCCGTCGTCGAGCGCGAACGCGCACGTCGGCGTTCGCGTAGCCCGAGCCGCCGGTGTCCTTGGACTTCACGCGCAGCACGGCCCGGTGCGCCGTCGTCGTCGCGCTCGGCGACCTCGACGGTGCCGCGGAAGGTCATCGACATCGCGCCCATCTTGACCTTGATCTCGGCCTTGGCCTTCTCGGGCGATCTCGCGCTCGATCACCTTGCCGCCCTCGACGCACGGGATGATCCGGTCGAGGTCGAGGATCGCGTCCCAGTTGTAGTCGGTCGTCCTTGCCGGTCGAGAAGGCGTGGTCGAGTTCAACCATCGGATGGGCTCTTTCGGGAGGGTGGCGTCGATCGAGACCTCGACGACGTCGGCGACCTTCAGGGTCCCGAACAGCGCCGAGTACGGCTTGAGCTTGAAGTCGGTCTGCTTGACCTGGGCGCGGCCGGTGAGGTGGTCGCCGTCGAGGCGCAGGGCGAACGCGAGCGGGCGCGAGACGCCGAGCAGGTCGAGCTCGCCGTCGACGTCGTAGCCGCGCGTCGCGGGCGCGTCACGGCGCTCGAGCGGTACGCGATCGTCCCGCCCTCGAGCACCTCCTCGTCGATCGTCTGCGCGATCCCGGCCTTCTCGTCGTCGCCGAGCGGCGAGATGCCGCCGCTGCCGGAGACGACGCGCAGCGAGCGCGCGTCGGCGGTCAGCTCGACCGTCGTCGGGCGTGAGCGAGCCCTGCCAGCGCTGGACCTCGAGCACGAGGTTGTGCCCGGCCTTGGACGCGGCGCCGCCCTTGCCGGTGCGGACCGTCAGCGTCGCCGTTCTCGGGGCCGAGCTGCGTCACTCTGTAGACGGTCTGCGCGTCGAGCCCGCCCTCGACGCCCGGGCGGCAGCTCGCCGGTGCCGTGGGCGTAGAGGGCGATGTCGGCGATCGTGCGCGCGCCCGCGCAGCCGACGAACGCGCCGTCCTCCCAGGCAGCGCGTTCGCGTCGGTCGTCCGAGCGCCGCGCCGGCGAGCAGCTGCGCCTTGGCGCGGATCTTCTCGGTCGCGGTGGCGATCGCCTCCGGGACGCCGTCGGACGGGCTGGTGTTGAAGCCGTGCCCGGTGCCGAAGCGGCTCTCGTCGGCCGGCACGACCTTGACGTCGAGCGCCGGGACGCCGAGCTCGGCGGCCACGAGCTGCGCGTACTCGCCCTCGTTGCCGTCGGCGCTCGGTCGTCAGGCTCAGCACCATCTTGCCGGTCGGGTGGACGCGCAGGAACACCGCGCGGTAGGCCTCGTCAGCCACGTCTCGAGCTCCTTTCGTCTTCTGGTGAGCGGTCAGCGCGTTGTGGTCCTCGCGGTCGCAGAACGCCGGCTGCGGGCCGCCGAGCGGGTGCGGCGGCACCGCCGGCCGCTCGCACCCCGGGTAGATGCAGGTCTTCACCATCCCGGCGTCGTCTTCCCGCGGCTCGGGCCGTACCGCTCGGCATCGCCACCGAGCTGCCCGCGACCGGCGTCGCGCTCGCCCATGTCTCCTCCTCTTCCTCGGGCACCTCGACGACGTTGTCGGCGCCCGCGATCGCGTCCGCGACCTCGTGCAGCGCCTCGAGCGAGTGGCCGGAGACGAGCGCGTCGATGTGCGGCAGCGCCGCGACCATCCCGCCCACGCGCGGCACGAAGCCCGCGGCGGCCGCGCGCGGGTTGACCCACACGATCCGGTGCGCGAGCCGCGCCAGGCGCTCCATCTCCGGCCGACGAGCGGCGGGGTCGCCGCGCTCCCAGCCGTCGGAGAGGATCACGATCACCGCGCCGCGCGCCATCCCGCGCCGGCCGTGGCGGTCGTTGAACGCCTTCAGCGCGTCGCCGATGCGCGTGCCGCTCGACCAGTCCGGCGCCGCCGCGGCGGCGCGCTGGATCGCGCGCTCCGGGCTGCGCGTGGCCAGCGCGCGGGTGATGCGCGTCAGCCGCGTGGCGAACACGAACGCCTCGGCGTCGCGGCCCGCGCACGTGAGGAACTGCAGGTAGGCGCGGGCGTAGGGCTCCATCGAGCCGCTGATGTCGCACAGGAGAACGAGCCTTCTCCGGACCGACGCGGCGGCGCTTGTGGGCGAGGTGGATCGGGTCGCCGCCGGTGCGCAGCGAGCCGCGCAGCGTGCGCCGCAGGTCGATGTGCTCGGCCGCGGCGGTCGCGCTCGGCGCGGCGCGTCGGCGCGCGTCGGCGTCGCGAGCCGGATCTCGCGTCATCAGCTGGTAGAGCTGCGCGAGCTCGCCCGGCTCGAGCGCGTCGAAGCGCTTGCTGCCCAGACGCTCGTCGGCGCTCGCCAGCGTCGGGGCGCCCGCGTCGCCGGTCTCGCCGGACTCGCCCGCGGCCGAAGCGGCGGCGCGCCCGCGGGCGCCGCCGGCGCCCGGCACGGCCGGGTCTCGCCGTCGCTCGTGCCGGCCGAGCGCCCGTCGCCGGGTGCGTCACGTCTGCACCGGTCTCGCCGGCCGGCGCGTCTTGCCCTGCGACCGCGCCGCCGGCCCCGGCGGGGCTGCCGGGCGGTCGTCGCCGGGCCACGCCTCCGCGCCTTCGACCTCGCGGCGCTCATCCTCCTGGTCGGGCGGACCGTCCACGCGCGATCCGAAGACGGCGAAGAACACGCGGTCGAAGGCCTTCGACCTGCGCCTGGTCGGACACCAGCACGGCGCGCGCGGTCCAGTACAGCCGCGTCCGCGACGACCGGTCGCGTCAGCGTCAGCGCGGCGGCCAGCCGCGCCGAGCGCTCGGGCGTGACCGGCACGCCGGCCTCGTGCAGCCGGCGGCCGAACGCGCCACCAGCGGCGCCAGGTCGAGCTCGACGGTCTCGAGCCTCACACCAGGCTCTCCAGGCCCGCGGCGCGGACGACGTCCTGGTCCTCGCGTACTTGAGCACGCGAGCCGAGCGTGCGGCCGATCGTCGCCTCGTCGAGCGCGTCGACGCCGAGCAGCTCGAGCGCCTTCAGCCAGTCGATCGCCTCGGCGATCCCCGGCGGCTTCTGCACGTCGCCGTCGCGCATCCTCCCGACCGCGGTCACGACCTGCACGGCCAGCGTCTCCGACGCGCCCTGCACGCGGCGGCGCACGATCTCGACCTCGCGCCGCGCGTCGGGGTAGTCGATCCACTGGTACAGGCAGCGGCGCTTGACCGCGTCGTGCAGGTCGCGCGTGCGGTTGGACGTCAGCACGATCACGGGCGGGTGCGTGGCGCGGATCGTGCCCAGCTCGGGGATCGTCACCGCGGCCTCGGCCAGCAGCTCGAGCAGGAAGGCCTCGAAGTCGTCGTCGGCGCGGTCGATCTCGTCGATCAGCAGCACCGCCGGCCGCGGCCCCGGGTGCTGGAGCGCGCGCAGCAGCGGCCGCGCGACCAGGTACTCGGGGCCGAACAGCGCGTCCTCGGTCAGCCGGTCGTCCTGCGCCTCGGCCAGCCGGATGCGCGAGCAGCTGGCGCGGATAGTTCCACTCGTACAGCGCCTCGGCGGCGTCGATGCCGTCGTAGCACTGCAGGCGGATCAGCGGCGTGTCGAGCACGCTCGCCAGCGCCTTGGCGGCCTCGGTCTTGCCGACGCCGGCCTCCCCCTCCAGCAGCAGCGGCTGCGGGAGGCGGAGGCTGAGGAACAGCGCCGTCGCCAGCCCTTCGTCGACCAGGTAGTCGACGGCGGCCAGCCGCTGCGCCAGCGTCTCGACATCGGGGACCAGGTGCTTCATTGAGGCGGCTCGGCGCGCCCCTGCATCGCCGCCCACACGCGCGCGGGCGTGCACGGCATGTCGATGTGGTCGACGCCGTGCGTCTCGTGCAGCGCGTCGATGATCGCGTTGACGATCGCCGGCGGCGAGCCGACGTTCGGCGACTCGCCGACGCCCTTGGCGCCGAGCGGGTGGTGCGGGCACGGCGTGACGGTCTCGCCGAGCTCGAAGTCGGGCGTCTCGAGCGCGGTCGGGATCAGGTAGTCCATGAACGAGGAGTTGAGGCAGTTGCCCTCCTCGTCGAACGTGATCACCTCCATCAGCGCGATCCCGATGCCCTCGGCGAGGCCGCCGTGGATCTGGCCCTCGACGATCATCGGGTTGATGCGCACGCCGCAGTCGTCGACGGCGATGAAGCGCCGGACCTTCACGTGCGCGGTCTCGGGGTCGACGTCGACGACCGCGATGTACGCGCCGTAGGGATAGGTGAGGTTCGGCGGGTCGTAGATGACCTGCGCGTCGAGGCCGCCCTCGATGCCCTCGGGCAGCGTGTCGCCGGAGTAGGCGCGCTTGCGTGATGTCGAAGATCGACGCGCCCTGCTCGGGGTCGCCCTTGACGTACCAGCGGCCCTTCTCCCACGCGAGGTCCTCGGGCCGCGTCTCGAGCATCGTGCGCCGCGATCGCGCGCGCCTTGTCGCGGACCTTGCGCGACACGACCGCCACCGCGGCGCCGGAGACCGGCGTCGAGCGCGAGCCGTAGGTGCCGAGCCCGTACGGCGACTTGTCGGTGTCGCCGTGGCGGACCTCGACGTCCTCGGGCGGGATGCCGAGCTCCTCGGCGACGATCTGCGCGAACGTCGTCTCGTGGCCCTGGCCCTGGGTCTGGGCGCGAGAGCGACACGACGGCCTTGCCCGACGGGTGCACGCGCAGGTCCGCGCCGTCGTTCATCGACAGCCCGAGGATGTCCATGTGCTTGCGCGGGCCGGCGCCGACGCCCTCGGTGAAGAACGAGACGCCGATGCCCATCAGCTCGCCGCGCGCGCGCTTCTCCGCCTGCTCGTGGCGCAGGTCCTCGTAGCCCGCGATGTCCATCGCGACCCGCATCGTCTTGTGGTAGTCGCCGGAGTCGTAGGTCCAGCCCGTGGTCGTCTCGTACGGGAACTGGTCCGTCGCCGATGAAGCTGCGCATGCGCAGGTCGATCGGGTCGACCTTCATCTCCAGCGCGAGCGCGTCGACCATCCGCTCCACGAGGTAGACGGCCTCGGTGATGCGGAACGAGCAGCGGTACGCGACGCCGCCCGGCGCCTTGTTGGTGTAGACGGCCTTGACCTTCACGTGCGACGCCTGCAGGTCGTAGGAGCCGCAGACGATGTGGAAGAAGCCGGCCGGGAACTTCGTCGGCTGGGCGGTCGAGTCGAACGCGCCGTGGTCGGCGATCACGTCCACGCGCAGGCCGGTGATCTTGCCGTCCTTGGCGCAGATCTCGGACTTCATGATGTAGTCGCGGGCGAAGCCCGTGGACATCAGGTTCTCGCGAGCGGTCCTCGATCCACTTGACCGGCACGCCGGCGACGATCGAGCCCGCGATCGCGCACACGTAGCCCGGATAGACCGGCACCTTGTTGCCGAAGCCGCCGCCGATGTCGTCGCACGTGATCCGGATCATGTGCTCGGCCAGGCCGGCGACGTGCGCGTAGACCGTGCGGTGCGCGTGCGGCGCCTGGTTGCCGTTGTAGAGGTCGAGCTGGCCGGTCTCCGGGTTGAAGTCGGCGATCATCCCGCACGTCTCCAGCGGCGCCGGGTGGCAGCGCGGGTAGATGATGTCGCGCGAGACGATCGTGTCGGCCTCGGCGAACGCGCTCTCGGTGGCCTCCTCGTCGCCCGCCTCCCACGTCGGGCGACGCGAGGTTGTCGGTCTGGCCGTCCTTGTCGTCGCGGATCAGCGGCGCGTCGTCGTCGAGCGCCTTGCGCGCGTTGACGACCGCGTCCAGCGGCTCGTAGTCGACGTCGATCAGCTGCAGCGCGTCGCGCGCGATGTACTCGTCGGTCGCGATCACGCACGCGACCTCCTGGCCCTGGAAGCGGACCTTGTCGCCCGCGAGCACGGCCTGCGTGTCGTAGGAGATCGTCGGCATCCACGCGAGCCCGAGCGTCTCCAGGTCCTTGGCCGTGATCACCGCGGCGACGCCCGGCGAGCGCGAGCGCGGCGCGACGTGTCGATCGAGTTGATCTTCGCGTGCGCGAACGGGCTGCGCAGGATCGCCACGTGCACCATGCCGGGCAGGCGGATGTCGTCGAGGTAGTTGCCCTTGCCGCGGATGAAGCGCGCGTCCTCCTTGCGCTTCAGCCGCCCGAAGCCGATCGGCCGGTCCTCGATCGCGCTCATCGCTGTCACCTCCTCGGTGTTCCGCGGCCCAGCGCGACGGCGGCGACGATGTTCTTGTAGCCCGTGCAGCGGCAGATCGCGCCGCAGATCGCCATCCGGATCTCGTCCTCGGTCGGGTCCGGGTTCTCGTCCAGCAGCGCCCGCGTGGTCATCAGCATCCCGGGCGTGCAGAAGCCGCACTGCAGCGCGTGGCTCTCGTGGAAGCCCTGCTGGATCGGGTCGAGCACGCCGTCGACCTCGAGCGACTCGACGGTGCGGATCTCGTGGCCCTCGCACATCGCCGCCAGCGCGGTGCAGGACTTCAGCGGCTGGCCGTCCATCAGCACGACGCAGGCGCCGCAGTTGGAGGTGTCGCAGCCCCAGTGGGTGCCGGTCAGGCCCGGCGGTGTCGCGGATGAAGTGCACGAGCAGCGTGCGCGGCTCGACGTCACGCGTGACGGTCTCGCCGTTGATGTGATCGAGATGTTCATGACGAGTGCCCGTGCCGCCGCCTTCCGCAGTGCGCGTTTGGTGAGGACGCCCGCGAGGTGGCGCTTGTAGTCGACCGGTCCGCGGCCGTCGGGGATCGGCAGCAGTCCTCGGACGCGATCGCGCCCGCCTGCTCGAACAGCGCGTCGGACGGCGTCTCGCCGCGCAGCAGCTCCTCGGCGCGGGTGAGGTCGATCGTCGTCAGGCCGACCGCGCTGAGCGCGATGCCGACGTCGGCGATCTTGCCGCCGTCGATCCACAGCGCGGCGGCAGGCCGCCGCGATCGCCCAGTCGCCCGCGCGCCGCTCGACCTTCTCGTGCGCGCTGCCCGCGCCCGGCCGGACCTTGAAGCGGATCTCGGTGAGGATCTCGCCGTCGCCGACCGCGGTCGTCCACGGGCCGAGGTGGAACTCGCTCATCGGCACGGTGCGCGTGCCGTCGGCGCCCGCGGATCGACGACGGTCGCCCTTCAGCGCCGCGCAGACCGCGGACAGGTCCTCGGCCGCGTCGGCCTGGCAGAGCGAGCCGCCGATCGTGCCGCGGTTGCGCACCACCGGGTCGGCGATCACCAGCTCGGCGTCGCGGAAGACCGGGAAGTGCTCGCGCAGCAGCTCGGACTCGAGCAGCTCGACGTGGCGGGTGAGCGCGCCGATCGCGATCTCGTCGCCCTCCTCGCGGATGTACTGCAGGTCCGTGAGGTCGTTGATGTCGATCAGCCGCGACGGGCTGCGCGAGCCGCAGCTTCATCATCGGCAGCAGGCTGTGCCCGCCGGCGATGATCCGCGAGTCCTCGTGCTCGCGCAGCGAGGCGATCGCGCCCTCGAGGCTCGTCGCCCGCTCGTACTCAAACGGTGCTGGGGTCTGCATCTGATGCCTCGTATTGGACGGGGGAGTCGGTGCCGATGATCGGCGAGCGGCCGGGCCGGTCCGCCGCGGTAGAGCCCGCGCGCGGCGCAGGCTGCCCGCGACGCGCGTCGCGCAGCGCCGGGCCGTTCGGGCTGGCGGCGGCGATCGGCGCCTCGCGGCCGAGCCGCGCGAGCGTGAGCGTGCCGCGCGTGTAGACCGTCGGAGATCCGCGGCGCCTTGCGTGGTCGCGCTGTCGGGGAAGTTGCGGAAGCCCTGCCTTGGCCGCGCCCGGGTACAGGCCGTCGACCAGGCCCGATCGCGTCGGCCATCCCGGCCTTCTTGACCAGCAGGCCTTCGAGCGCGGCGACGGCGGCGTCGAGGTTGGCGTTGATGTCGTCGACGATCGGGTGCGACCGGCTCGGTCTTCTCGATGATCTCGCCGACCGCGGCGATCGTCTCGTCGAGGCCGGTCGCGATCTTCTGCAGCGCGACGATCATCGAGACCGAGGAAGTAGACGAGCGCGAGCACGATCAGGACGACCGCGATCAGGAGCAGCGACTCCGGCGAGCGGTCATCACGCGTCGTCCAGGATCACGTCGAGCGAGCCGCCGTACGCGGCGACGTTCGCGACCGTCTCCCTGACCTGCTGCTGCGTCGTCAGCAGCAGCGGGACGGCGTCGAGGTCCTTGCGAGCCGGCGCGCGCGGCGTCGCTGATGCGCGTCGACGCTGCGGGACGATCGCGTTCGCCTCGTCGAGCACGCCGCTTGAGCAGGATCACGACGACCGGGAGCACGACGACCAGCAGGACACGAGGGCGACGACCACGATCATCGCGGCCTCCTCTCGGCCACGATCGCGGCCTTGGCGCCGATGCCGGGCAGGGCGCTGACAGGATGATGTCGAACTGCGCGTTGATGGCCTTCACGGCGGGCTCGAGCGGCGCGCAGGTGCTCGGACTCGACGGTCTCGAGCGCGTCGGCGAGCGTCGCGAGGCCCGTGGCGAGATGTTGCGCAGGCGCGGCGGACCTCGATCAGCGCGACCGCCAGCACCGCGATCACGACGACCGCGAGCAGGATGCTGAAGGACGGTCATGCCTTCACCAGCCCCGTAGCCGTCGGTGAGCGCGTTCATGTAGCCGTCCTGGACGATCGGCCTCGTCGACGATCTGCCCGAGCACCGGCGCGGTGGCCTGCGAGCTGCGGGATGTTGGCGGTGTTGCCGGCGACCTTGGCGGCGACCTCGAGCAGCCCGTTGACCGAGCCCTCGATGTCGCGCACGGCCTTGATCAGGAGCAGCAGCAGGCCGGCGACGATCAGCGCGGCGACGAGGCCGATGATGAGCGCGAGCGTCCAGGCGTCGTCGTTGCTCATTTGCCCACCGCCACCTTCCGCAGCGCGCGGGCGGAGTGCAGGATGCGCACGCCGGAGTCGTTGATGCGGCCGATGTCGTTGAGCTGCGTCGGTCTGCTGCGCGCACGGCGTCGACGCCGTCGACCGCCGTCCGCGCCTGGGTCGGCGATCCGCTGCGCGAGCATGCACGATCGTGATGACGATCGCCGCGGCGATCAGGATGACGACGACGCCGAGGATCAGTCCCACGGTCCATCCGGTGGACAAGTCACACCTCCCTCATCTGTTGTGCGCGCTCGGTGGCGCGTCGCAGGACGCGCTCCGTGAGGACGCCGACGACGTGTCGTTTGTAGTCCGCGGATCCGCGTTGGTCGGTCACGGGCTCGCACGCGGACGCGGCGAGCGCCGCGGCGCGTGCGAAGCGTCTCAGGCGTCGGCTGCTCGCCGAGCAGCGACGCCTCCGCCTCCGCGCGCGGTGATGCTCGCCGCCGACGGCGGCGAGCGCGATGCCCGGCGCGGGCGATCGTGCCGTCGTCGAGGTCGAGCGCGGCGCCCGCGGCGACGACCGCCCAGTCGCCGACGCGGCGGTCGACCTTCAGGTAGGCGCTGCCGGCGCGCGGTGCGGCGGGACGCGGATCTCGATCAGCATCTCGGCCGGGCCGACCGCGGTCTCGTACGGACCGCGGTGGAACTCGTGCATGTCCGACGACGCGCTCGCCGCGTGCGTGCTGCGGATGACGAGCTGCGCGCCGACCGCCGCGCACACGGCGCGACAGGTCCTCGGACGGGTCGGCCTGGCAGAGCGCGCCGCCGATCGTGCCGCGGTTGCGCACCACGGGGTCGGCGATCACGCGCTCGGCGTCGGTGAAGATCGCCAGCCGCCGCTGCAGCAGCGGCGACTCGAGCAGGTCGCGGTGGCGCGTCATCGCGCCGATCCGGACGCTGGTCGCGCGTGCTCGGCGATGTAGCCGAGCACGTCCGCCAGCGGATCGATGTCGATCACGTACTCGGGCTTGGCCAGCCGCAGCTTCATCATCGGCAGCAGGCTGTGCCCGCCGGCGAGCAGCCGGGCGTCCGGGCCGTGTTCTTCGAGCAGCGCGAGCGCCTCGTCGACGCTCGTCGCACGCTCGTACGCGAACGGTGCTGGGACCTGCAGGACTCCTCCTTGGTCTCTCCTCCGCGACCAGCTTCCGGTGTTATGGTCGCGCTGTCAACCGGACCTAAGTGATCGCTTATGACCCTCGCGCAGCTGCAGTCGTTCGTGCTCGTGGCCCGGCACGGATCGGTCAAGGCCGCCGCCGCCGAGCTCGAGGTGACCGAGCCCGCGGTCTCGGTCGCGGTCGCGCGCGCTGCGCAAGGAGCTGGGCGACGAGCTGTTCGTGCGCAGCGGCCGCGGGATCGCGCTGACGCCGGGCGGACGGCGGCTCGCGGCGCTCGCGACCGAGATCCTCGGGCTGGCCGAGCAGGCGCGCCGGTCGGTCGCCGGAGTCGGGCGAGTCGCGGCGGCTGTCGGTGCTCGCGACGCCGCTCGTGGCCGAGCACATCGGGCCGCTGATCGAGCTCTTCACCGCCCGCGACGACGACCTGGAGATCGCGGTCGCGACCGCCGCGGGCGCGTCGTTCGCCGAGGCGCTCGAGCACCGGCGCGCGGACATCGCGCTCGGCCCGTCCCCGGGCGCGGCGGCGACGATCGCCTCCGCCGCCGTTCCTGCGCTGCCGGCTGATCCTCGTCGCCGCGCCCGTCGCATCCGCTGGCGACGCGCGCGCGGCGCTCGCCCCGTCGGCGCTGGCCGACGAGCGCTGGCTCGTCGGCCAGCCCGACCTCGACGCCGCCGAGGGCACCGGCGCCTTCTTCGCCCGCCACGGCCTGAGCCCGCTCGCGTCGCCACCTACAGCTCGAGCGGCGCGGCCGCGATCGCCGCCGCGGCGGCCGGCGAGGGCATCGTGCTGACGCTCGCCCACGCCGTCGTCGACGAGGTCCGCCGCCGCGCGCTGGTGCGCCTCGACGTCCGCGGCACCCCGATCGTCGAGATGTGGCACGCCTCGACGCTCGGGCTCGGCCGCGCGCTGCCGGCCGCGCTGGCGCTGCAGCGCTTCGCGACGACGCCCGAGGCGACCCAGGCGATCTCGACCGGGCCGCGCCGGCGCGGTCTCGTCGCAGGCGCGCCCGAAGGTCCACGTCACGCTGTGGCAGTCCGTCGCCGCCCGAGGAGGTTGATATCGATGCGCCCGCCCGTCCCGCCGTTCACCGAGGAGACCGCCCGCACGAAGGTCCAGGCCGCCGAGGACGCCTGGAACACGCGCGATCCCGAGAAGGTCGCCGCGGCCTACACGCCCGACTCCCAGTGGCGCAACCGCGACGAGTTCTTCACCGGGCGCGAGGCGATCGTCGAGTTCCTGCGGCGCAAGTGGGAGCGCGAGCGTGAGTACGCGCTGCGCAAGGACCTGTGGGCCTTCTCCGGCGATCGCATCGCCGTGCGCTTCCAGTACGAGTCGTGCGATGCCTCCGGCCGGTGGTGGCGCAGCTACGGCAACGAGCAGTGGGAGTTCGACGCCGACGGCTACATGCGCCGGCGCGAGGCGTCGATCAACGACGTCGCGATCGATGAGTCCGAGCGCCGGATCTTCGGCCCCCGCCCGGAGGCCGAGCACGGAGCGCCGCTCCCGCTGGCGTAGTAGCGGCATCAGCCGGTGTGGAGTACCGGCGAACTGCGCCGGTAAGGAGCGGCGGGTCATTCGCGCGTCGGTGCGCGAGGCGGCTCTTCGAACGCGCGAGATCGATCGTCGCTCGCGCGCGATTCGCACAACAGCGCGCGATCGAGTTGGCGCGTTCGTGGGGGTGCGGCAATCTACCCGCGCAGAGCGAGAGTAGATTGCCGCACCCCCCTCCCGCGGATGATCGAATCCCTCGGTCGCCCACCCCTTTACCGGCGCAGTTCGCTTGTCCTTCGGACGCGCTGTCCATTCGACGCGCGGCCGGCCCACCTAGATGTTGAGCCCGGTGACCTCCCGAACGCGCTGCAGCGGGGGCCGGTTGCCGAGAGCGCTGTGGGTGCGCTGCTCGTTGTAGTGGCGCACCCAGTGTGGCAATGACTGGCGGCGAGCGGTGCTGGAGGCGTATTCGAGGGCGTAGGCCCATTCGCGTTGGAGGGTCTGTTGGTAGCGCTCGACCTTGCCGTTGGTGCGGGGTGTGTAGGGGCGGGTTCGGAGGTGGCGGATCGCGCGGCGATGAAGCAGCTCGCGTAGGCCGCGGTTGTGGATGTAGGCGAACGCGTTGTCGGTCATCACTCGCTCGCAGACGACGCCATGGGCGAGAAAGAAGTCCAGGGCGCGCTCCGTGAACGCGGTCACCGTCGGAGCGGTCTCGTCGTCGTGGATCTCTGAGTAGGCGAGCCGGCTGCAGTCGTCGATGATCGAGTGCACGTATTCCCAGCCGACGCGCCGTGAGCGCTGTGTGCGGTCGCCGGTGAACTTGTGGCCGGGCTGCTCGAAGCGACCGAGTTTCTTGATGTCCATGTGCAGCAACTGGCCGGGACACGGCCACAGGTAGCGGACGATGGCGGGGCGCTCGGGCCGCGGGCGACGTGAGCAGCCGGCGCGCTGCAAGACCCGATGGACCGTCGAATGCCCGCGCGCGATCTCGGGCGCATCGGCCAAGCGGCGCGGGCTCCACCCCGTCTGCTCGCGCAGCACGCGGATTCGCTCGGCCTCCTCGGCCGGGACCTGCTCGGGCGAGTGGCGTGGGCGGCTGGAGCGTTCCGCCAGACACGCCAACGACACACGCTCGGCCGGACTCGCGCGGCGCCAGCGCTGGACCCACGTCCACACGGTCGACGTCGAGACGTTCGCCCAGGCGGCCGCCTGGGCGAACGTCTCTCCCTGCTCGATCACGCGGCGCGCGACTTCCCAACGTCCACGCGCAGTGAAACGGGCTCTATGGTGCGGCATCCGGGCCTCCTTGAAGGCGTGAGCTTCGACACCCACACCGTCTCGGTAGGCCCGGACCTACAACCTCACCGCGTTCTGAACGTCCCCGGGCGCGTCACCTAGACCCGCGGCGAACCGTCCGGGTGCTCGGCCGCCCAGCGGATCGAGCGCACGATCGTGGTATAGCCCGTGCAGCGACAGATCTGGCCCGAGATCGCGACCCGGATCTCCTCGTCGGTCGGGTCCGGGTTGCGGTCGAGCAGCGCGCGGGCGGTGAGCAGCATGCCGGGGGTGCAGAATCCGCACTGCAGCCCGTGCTTCTCGTGGAAGCCCTGCTGCACGGGGTCGAGTACGCCGTCGCGCTCGAGCCCTTCGACGGTCGTGATCTCGTAGCGCTCGGCGGTCGCCGCCAGCACCGTGCACGACTTGACCGGCTCGCCGTCCATCAGCACGACGCAGGTGCCGCAATTGGAGGTATCGCAGCCCCAGTGGGTCCCGGTCAGCCTGAGCGTGTCGCGCAAGAAATGCACGAGCAGCAGCCGCGGCTCCACCTCGCGCGCGTACTCGACGCCGTTGACCGAGACCGTGACCTGCATCAGCCCGCCAGCGCCCGCTCCATGTCGCCGGCCAGCGCGGCCGACGCGTAGGGGCCGTCACCGCGCAGCGCCGCGAGTACCTGCCGCTGCGAGACGTCGTCCTTGTCCTGGCTCATCTTGACCTTGCAGACAAAGCGCGTGATCGGGAGCCGGATGCCGACCGTCCCGCGCGCGATCCGCGCCCCGATCTCCTGGTCGAGCCAGACCGGCTCGTCGACGTGCTGCTCGAAGTGCGCGACGAGCCGCGTCAGGACGCGCAGGTTCTCGTCGGCCTCGAGCACCTGCGGGACGCCGTAGCAGTGCGCGACGCTGAAGTTCCAGGTCGGCGCGGGCGTCGCACCGGGCGCGTACCAGCTCGGCGAGATGTATCCGTGCGGCCCGGCGACGATCAGCAGCATCTCGTGCTCGCCGAACTGGTGGACCTGCTCGTCCGGCCGCCCGACGTGGGTGACGATCGCCAGCTGGGAGCTGTCGGTGTCGAGCAGGATCGGGTAGTGCGAGGCCACGAGCCCGTCGGCCAGGCTGACCAGCGTTCCCCACGGGTTCTCGGCGATCAGCCGCCGCACGACCGCCGGGTCGGTGACGGCGTGCTTGGGGTTGTGCCGCATCCGGCCAGGCTACTTCCCCCGGGTCAGACCCTCCTTCAGGAAGCGTCGACGCCGATCGTCATCGACCCCGCGTAGCCGCTGCCCTTGTGCGTCAGCGAGCACAGCGCGCGCTCGCCCGCCGAGCGGTAGATGCCGTCGGCAGCGTTGCTCGTGTCGGCCTGCCCGCGTGAGCGGTAGACGCCCGTGCCGTAGACCTTGCGCGTCACCGCCGGGCGGAAGAAGACCTGCCCGGTGTGGATCTCGTCGCCCGAGACGAAGACCTTCATGTGGATGTGCGGCGTGCGGCCGCGGTACCAGCCCGGGAAGATCGTCTCGAAGCGCGCGACGCCGCTCGCGTTCGTGCGCTGGATCCCGCGCAGGAAGTTGCCGCTGTTCCCGGACACGCCCGAGTACACGCCGGCCGCGTCCGCGTGCCAGATCTCGACCGCGGCGTTCTGGAGTCGCCGGCACGACGTGGCGTCGACGACGGTGAAGCGCAGCGACAGCGGCGTCCCGCGCCGGTCGCCCTTGATGTTGCGCCGCACGAGGTCGAGGTCGAGGTAGTACGGCCCCTCGGTGAGCTCGCGCTGGAGCAGGCAGTCGGGAGCGCTCAGCGCCGTCGTCGGCCGCAGCAGCGTGCGGGCGCCGAGCACCATGCCGCCGAGCACCACCAGGGCTTCGCGGCGTCGCAGAGAGTTCATGGCCCCGATGGTCGCGCGTGATCCTGGGGATCGGCTGGGAACTCGGCCGGCGCGCCGATCTCGATCCAGCGAAAGCGCGGCTCGGCGGCCAGCTCGTGCTCGATCGCCGCGCGCTCCTGCTGGAAGTGCTTCCAGCCCTCGTAGTGGATCGGAACCGCGACCCGCGGCTCGAGCAGCCCGACCAGCTCGACCGCGTCGCGCGCGGTCATCGTGTAGCGCAGCGGGCCCGTGACCGGGAAGCGCACGCCGCCGAGATGGATCAGCGCGACGTCGATGTCGAAGCGGCCGGCGATCGAGCGCACCCCGTCGTAGAGCACGGTGTCGCCCGAGATCCACAGCACGCGCCGGTCCACGATCACCACGAAGCCGATCACGTCGCCGACCAGCGGTCGCGAGAGCGGCGGGCCGTGCCGGCACGGCGTGGCGATGATCTCGAGCGTCGGCTTGCCCGGCGCCTCGAGCCGCGTCCCCTCCCAGTCCACCAGCCCACGCGCCGCGCCGCCCAGACGCTCAGCGCCGGATGCCGTCGTGACCACCGTGCCGGCCGCCGGCAGCAGCGCGCGGCCGGCCGGGTCGAGATTGTCGTCGTGGTGGTCGTGGGTGAGCAGGATCGCGTCCAGCGGCGGCAGGTCGGCCGCCTCGATCGCGGGTCCCGCCAGCTTGCGCGAGCCGGTGCCCCAGCCGAAGCGATAGCGCTCCCCGGGCGGGTCGAACGTCGGGTCCGTCAGCAGCGTCCAGCCGCCGAACTCGATCAGCGCGGTTGGCCCGCCGATGTGCGTGATGGTCAGCAAAACGGATCCGACTCCCAGCCGACGATGAGCGCGACGAAGGCCGGCGCGAGCACGACCGTGCTCCACCACCCCAGCACGCGCAGAGCGCGCCGCGCCTCACGGCCCTTGGTGCGGATGATATGGACGAGCAAGAGCGGTACGACGAAGATCGAGACCGCCAGGCCGAGCAGCGCGACCAGGCTCCAGTACCACAGCGGCGTCGCCGTTCCCGTGGCCCACCACAGGGCTCCGAGCGCGAGCGCGACGCCCAGGCCGATCAGATCCCGCCGCGCCCAGTAGCTCGCCCACGCCGTGATCGCGGCGCTCACCAGCGCGACCTCGAAGCCCGCGAGCGCGGCGCCGGAGATCCAGGCCTCGCGCACCGCCGGCGGGCCCGCGACGCTGCACTCCACTTCCTGATACGGGGGCTCGCGCCCCATCCACACGACCGCGAGCGCGACGTAGCACGCGGTCAGTACAACGGCCCCGAGCTGCGGCGCGCGGTCACCCACGCGGCGTGCGCGACCGCTCCTGCGACTTGCCGGAACGACGCAGCACCCAGCCCGCGATCGGCAGCAGGATCAGCACGCCGATGATCGCGGAGAGGATGCCGCCGAGGTCGAAGACGTCGTCGTCGCCGATGCCCAACAGGCCGGTGAAGATGAGCCAGCCGAGTGCGGCGCCGGCGAGGCCGAGGCCGAGTGAGATGAGCCAGGACGTCGGCCCGCTCATGTAGCGAAACACGTCGCCGGGCATCAGCATGCGGCCGATGATGCCGGCGGCGAAACCGAGGATGATTGCGCCGATCATGGTGTCGACCTTACTTCGCTTTCGCGAGCTGAAACCCTGCCGGGCATGAACGACTACGCGCAGATGCTCGCGGTGGCGCTCGAGGAGGCGCGCGCCGGGCGCGCCGAGGGCGGGATCCCGATCGGCGCCGCGCTCTTCGCGGCCGACGGCACGCTGCTCGGCCGCGGGCACAACCGGCGCGTCCAGGACGACGATCCCTCGGTGCACGGCGAGACCGCCGCCTTCCGGGACGCGGGCCGCCGGCGCTCGTACCGCGACACGATCATGGTCACCACGCTCTCGCCCTGCTGGTACTGCAGCGGGCTCGTGCGGCAGTTCGGGATCGGGACGCTCGTGATCGGCGAGTCGCGCACGTTCCGGGGCGGAGCGGACTGGCTGCGCGAGCACGGCGTGACCGTCGTCGACCTCGACTCCGACGAGTGCTACGAGCTGCTGCAGGGCTTCATCGCCGAGCACGCCGAGGTCTGGGACGAGGACATCGGCGAATAGCCGGGCTACTCGAACAGCGCCGCCAACCGCTGGCGGATGAACGCCCACTGCTCGCGGTTGCGCTCCCCGTCGGGGTGCAACGTGTCGAGCATCGCCAGCCCGCGCACGGTGGCGACGGAGAGTTGGACGAGCTCGCGCGCATCGGCGCGCGGCGGGAAGAGCCGGTCGGCGAGCTCGAGCGTCTCGCGGTCCAGCAGCCGCTCGACCTCGATCAGGCGCTCGCGCAGGTCGGGATCGTTGCGCGCGTCGGTCCACAGGTCCAGGGCCGCCTGGTAGAGCGGCGAGGCGTAGTGGGCCCACAGCAGGTCCAGCCCGGCCAGCGTCCGCTCGGGGCCCGACGGCAGTGCGCTGCTCGCCTCCCGCAACTCGGCCAGCCAGCGCCGCGCGAGCTGCTCGACGGCCGCCGCCACCAGCGCGGTGCGCGTCTGAAAGTGGTGCAGGTGCGCGCCGCGGGAGACGCCGGCCCGCGTGGCGACGCGCGAAGTGGTCGTCGACGCGTAGCCCTCGTCGATCAGGCAGTCGATCGCGGCGTCGAGCAGCGCCTCGCGGGTGGCGGCGCTGCGCTCGGCCTGGGTGCGACGCGCGGCAGACGACATCTGTGACCAGAGTGGCAGAAACTTGCGTTCACGAACGAATGTTGGGGATAGACTTCCTGGCCTCAACACCGAGAGGACGGCCATGGCAGCGACTGAAGCACTGGTATTCGACGCGGTTCGCACGCCGCGCGGAAAGGGCAAGAGCAACGGCTCTCTGCACGCGACGAAGCCCGTGGACCTCGTGGTCGGGCTCATGCACGAGGTGCTCTCGCGCCACAACGGGCTTGATCCGAGCCGGATCGACGACGTCGTCCTCGGCTGCGTGACCCCGGTCGGCGACCAGGGCGCCGACATCGCCAAGACCGCCGCGATCAAGGCCGGCCTGCCGAACACGGTCGCCGGCGTCCAGCTCAACCGCTTCTGCGCCTCCGGCCTCGAGGCCGTCAACGTCGCCGCCCAGAAGGTCGCCTCGGGCTGGGAGGACCTCGTCCTCGCCGGCGGCGTCGAGTCGATGTCGCGCGTGCCGATGGGCTCCGACGGCGGCGCCTGGGCGATGGACCCGGAGACCAGCTACGACACGAGCTTCGTCCCGCAGGGCGTCGGCGCGGACCTGATCGCGACGATCGAGGGCTTCACGCGCGACGACGTCGACTCCTACGCCGTCCGCTCGCAGGACCGCGCGGCCGCCGCGCAGAAGGACGGGCGCTTCTCCAGCTCGGTCGTCCCCGTGCTCGACCTGAACGACAACGTCGTCCTCGACCGCGACGAGTTCATCCGCCCCGGGACCACGAAGGACACGCTGGCGACGCTCAAGCCGAGCTTCGCGATGATGGGCGAGCACGGCGGCTTCGACGCCGTCGCGCTGCAGAAGTACCACTGGGTCGAGGCCATCGACCACGTCCATACGCCGGGCAACTCGTCCGGGATCGTCGACGGCGCCTCGCTGGTGGCGGTCGGCAGCCCGCAGATCGCCGAGGAGCTCGGGCTGAAGCCGCGCGCGCGGATCGTCGCCACCGCGGTCTCGGGCTCGGACCCGACGATCATGCTCACCGGCCCGGCGCCCGCCACCCGCAAGGTGCTCACCAAGGCCGGGATGACGGTCGACGACCTCGACCTGATCGAGATCAACGAGGCGTTCGCGGCCGTCGTGCTGCGCTTCGTCAAGGACATGGAGCTCGACCTCGACAAGGTCAACGTCAACGGCGGCGCGATCGCCATGGGCCATCCGCTGGGCGCCACCGGCGGCATGATCCTGGGCACGCTGATCGACGAGCTCGAGCGCCAGGACAAGCGCGTCGGGCTGGCCACGCTGTGCATCGGCGGCGGCATGGGCATCGCGACGATCGTGGAGCGCGTCTGATGAGCGACTCGACGATCCGCTACGAGCGCGACGACGACGGCGTCGTCATCCTCACGCTCGACGACCCCAATCAGTCGGCCAACACCATGAACGAGGCCTACAAGGCCTCGATGGCGGCCACGGTCGAGCGCCTGGAAGCCGAGAAGGACGACATCACCGGCGTGGTCATCACCTCGGCCAAGAAGACGTTCTTCGCCGGCGGCGACCTCAACGACCTCAAGCGCGCCCGCAAGGAGGACGCGGCCGAGATCGCGAAGATGGTGCGTGAGCTCAAGCTCCAGCTGCGCCGGCTCGAGACGCTCGGCAAGCCGGTCGTCGCGGCGATCAACGGCGCCGCGCTCGGCGGCGGGCTCGAGATCGCGCTCGCGGCCCACTACCGGATCGCCCTCGACGACCCGAAGGTCGTGCTCGGCTTCCCCGAGGTCCAGCTCGGCCTGCTGCCCGGCGGCGGCGGTGTGACCCGCAGCGTGCGCATGTTCGGCATCGCCGACGCGCTGCTGCAGCTGTTGCTCCAGGGCCAGCGCCACCGCCCGGCGAAGGCGCTCGAGATGGGCCTCGTCAACGAACTCGTCCCGACGCGCGAGGAGCTCGTCCCGGCGGCCAAGAAGTGGATCGCGGCCAACCCGGAGGCGGTTCAGCCGTGGGACGTCAAGGGCCACAAGATCCCCGGTGGCACGCCGTCGAACCCGAAGTTCGCCGCCAACCTGCCGGCCTTCCCGGCCAACCTGCGCAAGCAGATCAAGGGCGCGAACTACCCGGCGCCGCACCACATCATGGCCGCGGCGGTCGAGGGCTCGCAGGTCGATTTCGACTCGGCGATCGAGATCGAGGGCCGCTACTTCACCGACCTCGTCACCGGCCAGGTGGCGAAGAACATGATCCAGGCGTTCTTCTTCGACCTGCAGGCCGTCAATGGCAGCCGCGGGCGCCCGGAGGACCTCGAGCCCACGACGGTCAAGAAGGTCGTCGTGCTCGGCGCGGGCATGATGGGCGCGGCGATCGCTTACGTGTGCGCGAAGGCCGGCATCGAGGTCGTGCTCAAGGACGTCGACCAGGCCGCCGCCGACCGCGGCAAGGACTACTCGGTCAAGCTCGTGGCCAAGGGCGTCGAGCGCGGCAAGACGACGCAGGAGAAGGGCGACAAGCTGCTCGGGCTGATCACTGCGACGACCCGCGCGGAGGACGCCGCGGGCGCCGACCTCGTGATCGAGGCCGTCTTCGAGGACCCGCAGGTCAAGGCCGAGGTGATGGCGGAGATCGAGCCGCACCTGGCGCCGGACGCGCTGCTGGGGTCGAACACGAGCACGCTGCCGATCACCTCGCTGGCCGAGAACGTCAGCCGGCCCGCCGACTTCATCGGCCTGCACTTCTTCAGCCCCGTGGACAAGATGCCGCTGCTGGAGATCATCAAGGGCGACAAGACGAGCGATGCCGCGCTCTACCGCGCGCTCGACCTGGCCAAGCAGATCTCAAAGACGCCGATCGTGGTCAACGACTCGCGCGGGTTCTTCACCAGCCGCGTGATCAGCACGTTCCTCAACGAGGGCATGGCGATGCTGGCCGAGGGCATCCCGGCGCCGTCGATCGAGCAGGCCTCGAGCCAGGCGGGCTACCCCGCCCCGGTGCTGCAGCTCTGCGACGAGCTGAACATGAAGCTCATGCGCCGGATCCGCAAGGCGTCCAGGGCCGCCACCGAGGCCGAGGGCGGCGAGTGGGTCGCGAACGCCGCCGAGGGCGTCATCGACCGCATGCTCGACGAGTTCGAGCGTCCGGGCAAGCTCGAGGGCGCGGGCTACTACGAGTATGTGGACGGCAAGCGCACGCGGCTGTGGCCGGGCCTGCGCGAGGCGTTCCCGCAGGTCTCGGACCCGACGACGATCAACCTCTCGGACCTCCAGGAGCGGATGCTCTTCATCGAGGCCATCGAGACCGTCAAGTGCCTCGATGAGGGCGTGATCGAGTCGGTCGCCGACGCGAACATCGGCTCGATCATGGGCATCGGGTTCCCGGGCTGGACGGGCGGCGTGCTGCAGTACATCAACGGCTATGACGGCGGCGTGGCGGGCTTCGTGGCCCGCGCCCGCGAGCTGGCGGCGACCTACGGCGAGCGCTTCACGCCGCCCGAGTCGCTGGTGGCGCGAGCCGAGCGGGGCGAGGCCTACTTCGACGGCGAGGTTCTCGCCGCCGCGTAGTGGCGAGCGCGGCGGCGCCCCCCGGCGCCGCCGCGACTCAGACGGGCGCGTTGACGCGCTTGAGATAGCGCGTCAGCTCGCGTCCCGCGATCTTGGCCGGCGGCCAGCGCACGCCGCTCGTCGCCAGCGTCGAGCCGCCGCCCTCCGGGCGCAGATAGCGCGCCCAGTGCTCGGTCAGCAACAGGCCTTGAAGCTTGGGCTCAAACGGCTCGGGCTCGACCGGCGCGCCAGCCTCGGCGGCGATGTGCGAGGCGGCAGCGTCGGCCATCTGGCAGGCGAGGCCGCCCTGCTTGATCTCGTACGCGGTGATGTCACCGGCGGCGTACACGCCCGGAACGACGCGCCCAAAGTCGTCGGCGACGAGGAAACCGCCCTCGTCGCTCGGCAGCCCTTGGATCGATGGGCCTTCGAAGACCGGCAGCGTCACCACGCGCTCGACGTCGAGCAGCCCGGGCGTCCACTCGAGGCCGGTGTGCAGCTCGATCCCGGCCAGCTCGAGCAGGCTCCGGATGTCGCTCTTGAACAGCTCGAGCGGCTCCGCCTCGGGCGTCACGAGGTGCAGCTCGACCTCGACTCCCCACGCGAACGCGCGCCCGGCGAGCATCAGCGCCAGCTCATAGAGCGGCAACGGCCAGGTGCCCCCGGGCGGGACGACGAACGCCAGCGACGGCACGCGGCCGGCCTCGACGTCGCGGACGATCGCGTGCAGGCGCTCCTGGTCGGCCGGCGAGCCGCTGAACGCCACGGCGTCGGCGAACGGCGTGACCGCCCGCGCGCCGGCCGCGATCAGCAGCACGTCGTAGGGCAACCGATCGCCGCTCGCGGTCAGGACCTCGCGCGCGTTGGGGTCGACGCCGGCGAGCCGCCCGCGCACGTGCCGGAAGTCGGCGTCGTGCGCGACGCGCTCGAGCGGGTAGATCGCGGTGCTGCCGGCCTCGAACGGCTCCAGGACGCTCAACGGGCGGTACGTGAACTCGGCCTCGGGGGCGAGCACCGTGGTCGTGACCCGGTCACCGGCGAGACGCTGCAGGGCGAGCGCGGCTTCGAGCCCGGCGGGGCCGGCCCCGGCGATCAGGACGTTGGTCGGCATGGCGGCACCGTACGCCTGTCGCCGTCGGGGTGCGTCCGGGATCGCAGCGGAGGCGACTGCGGGAAACCCGCAGATCGCGCGCGCCTCTGTTCGGATGAAGCCGCCGTGGCGGGCGCTACGGTCGCTGTATGCGCGAGCCCGGCCATCGACTGCCGAAGGACCCACCACGCGTCTCAGGCATCGCGAAGGTGGCTCTATGAGCGAGCGCACCATCGTGATCGGCGTCGACGACTCGGCCCGTTCCGTGGACGCGATCACGTTCGGTGGCCGGCTCGCCGCGGCCACCGATGCAAACGTGATCGTGGCCTGCGCGTTCGGCGCCGACCAATCGCCCGGGTACGCCGCGCTCCGCGACGCCGCGCTCGACACCGCGCACGCGATGAGCAAGCGCCTCGAGGGCGTCGCGCCGAACCGCATCTCGATCCGCGCGCCCGCGGGCGTTCCGGCGCAGGCGCTGCTCCACCTCGCCAGCGTCGAGCTCGCCTCGCTCATCGTCGTCGGCTCCACGCACACCGGCCGCCTGGGCCGGGTCGTCCCCGGCGCCACCGGCGAGAAGCTCGTGAGCGGCGCGCCGTGCCCGGTCGCCGTCGTCCCGCGCGGATACGCGGGGCGGGCGTTCCGCCGGATCGGCATCGCTTACGACGGTTCCGAGGAGGCCAAGGCCGCGCTCGCCGCGGCCGCCGCGCTGGCGCGGACGCTGCGCGCGGAGCTCGAGCTGATCGGCGTCGCCGCGTCGGACTGGTACACAGGGCCGCACCGGCACGCGAAGCTGCGTGCAGGCGTCGACGACGAGGTCCTCGAAGGCCTCCGAGCCGCGGCCGCCGGCCTCACCGTCGCGGCGGCGACCGCGCTGCGCAGCGGCGACCCGGCCGAGGAGCTGTCGGACCACAGTGCCGGGCTCGACCTGCTCGTGACCGGCTCGCGCGGCTATCCGCCGCTGCGCTCGGTGGTCGCGGGCGGCGTGAGCGGGCGCGTGATCCGCAGCTCTCACTGTCCGGTGATCGTGATGGCGCCGGGCGCGACCGGCGACCTCATCGGCTCGGCCTGAGCGGCGAACGTTCTACGGCGTAGCCGACCGCGAAGTACGGCGGTTTGGCGGATGATCGCGCGCGGCACCGCGCGTACGGTCGTTTCTCCCCGAGAACGAGACGAGGAAGCGATGACGACCGAGATCCAGGGCGCGTCCGGCGCGATCGACGAGCGTCAGATGACGGCGTTCCTGGGGCAGGCGCTGGAGGCACGGCCATGAGCGCGATGCCGAGCACGCGAGCCTTGATCACGGCGGTGGTGGCCGTCGCGACGATCGCCGTGGCGCTGCCGGCTGCGGCGAGCGCCCGGCAGCCCTCCGTGCCGCGGCCGGCCGTGCACGAGCTGACCACTTTCGCGGCGCCGGGCTGTGTGGGTGGCTGTGGCTCGGGCAGCACGATCGGTCCGGACGACGCCCTGTACGTGACCGACGGCCCCGGCGGGCGCGTGCTGCGCGTCGATCCCGAAACGGGCGCGACCACCGCGTTCGCGACCGGCCTGCCCGCGGCGCTTCCCGCGGTCGGGATCGGCGGAGCGATCGACGTGGCCTTCGTCGGTCACACCGCGTACGTGCTCGTCACGCTCGTCGGTCCCGCCTTCGGCCAGCCCGATGTCGTCAACGGCATCTATCGGGTCGAGCGGGACGGCAGTGTCACCGCGGTCGCCGATGTCGGCGCCTGGTCGATCGCGCATCCGCCCGCGACCGACTTCGTCGTCTCGAGCGGGGTCCAGTACGCGTTGGAGGAGTTCCATGGCGGCTTGCTCGTCAGCGACGGGCACCACAACCGCGTGGTGCGTGTTTCGCGGCACGGCGATGTCCGCGAGCTGGCCGCGTTCGGCAACATCGTCCCCACCGGCCTCGAGGTGCGCGGCAACACGATCCTCATGGCCGAGGCCGGCCCGATCCCGCATCTCCCGGAGACCGGCAAGGTCGTCCGCCTCGACCGAGGATCGGCGACCAGGGAAGTTGCGTCGGGAGCCAGCTTGATCGTCGATGTCGAGCTCGGCTCCAGGCGGGAGCTGTATGCGCTTTCACAGGGCATCTGGGACCTGCCGCCGATTCCGGAGAACGACGGCAAGCCCGCATCGCCGGGCACCGGCAGCCTCCTGCGAGCCGACGGCGACGGCGGCTTCGCGACAGTCGTGGAAGGTCTGGACCAGCCGACGTCGCTCGAGCTCAGCGGCAAGAGCGCCTACGTGATCACCCTCACCGGCAAGGTCATCCGGATCGACCACGTCGGCCGGCCGGGCTGCCGCTGAGTCCGAGCCATTCACCCTCACGCGCGTCGCCGACACCGTGATCGTCCGCCCGGACCCCGCCCCGGTTGGGGCCTGATCGGCACCATAGAATTTGCGCCATGCGGGGTTGCGGTGCGCTCATCGGACGGGAATTTGAGCGCGAGCGACTCGGCACGGCGTTGCGACGGGCAACGCAAGGCACCGGCTCGATCGTCCTGCTGGCGGGCGAGGCCGGAATCGGCAAGACGCGGCTGGCCCAGGACCTCGCCAAGGATCTCGAGACTCCGATCCTGTGGGGCCGCGCGGGCGAGGGCACTACGGCGCCGTACGGCCCGATCGTCGCGGCGCTGCGCTCGTACCTGCGCTTGAGCCCGACGGGAATGTCGGGCACGGGCTCGCCGGCGCGGCACCTCGCCGTATTGCTCCCCGAGCTCGGCGAGCCGGCGGCCGAAACCGACCGGGCGATGCTCTTCGAAGCCGTGTGTTCGGCCTTGGAGGCGATGACCGCCGAGGGAACACGGGTGCTGGTGCTCGACGATCTCCAGTGGTCCGACGAGTCCACGCTCGACATCCTGCCGGCGCTCGCCGAGCGACTCGAACGTCTGCCGCTGCTGCTGGTGGCGATCTACCGCTCCGACGGTCTGCCGCGGGGCCACCTGCTGCGCCGTCTGCGACACGAGCTTCGGCGCGTCGGCCGCCTGGAGGAGCATGTCCTCGGCCCGCTCGACTGCGCGCAGACGGCGGCCCTGGTTACCGACGTCCTCGGCGAGGCGGGCCCCGGCCGCGGCGCGTTTCGCCATGCTCTGGCGCGGGAGGCGTTCTACGCCGACGTGCCGTGGCTGCAGCGCCAGGCGCTGCACCGCAGGCTGGCTGAGGCGCTGGAAGCGGCCGGCGCCGGCGGGCACGAGGTGGCGACCCACTGGCTCGGCGCGCGCGATGAGACCCGTGCCCGCGACGCGCTCGTGCGCGCTGCGGAGGAGTCGCGCGCTGTGCATGCCTATCGCGATGCCGCGCTGGCCGCGCGTCAGGCGCTCGACCTGTGGCCGGCGGATGACGAGGTGCAGCGGGGCACGGCCATGCTCGATTGCTACGCGGCGTGCGCCGAGCTGTCCGGCGATCTCGCCGAGGCCGCGAGGGCGCTGCGCGAGCTCTGCTCGATCCAGGAGGCGGCGGGCATGGATGCCGCGTACGCGAATGCCCTGCGGCGCGTGGCGGCCGTCTACGACCTGCAGGGCGACCGCGCGGCGGCGCTGCCGGCGCGCCGTTCGGCCGGCGATGCCTACGAGGCCGCGGGGCTGCTTGCGGAGGCGGCCGTCGAACGGCTGGCGATCGGCAACTACCTGCGCGGCGCCGCGAGCTACCGCGCCGCCATCGAGACCGCGCAGGCGGCCGCGCGCGACGCCGAGCGAGCCGACCGGCTCGACCTCCGTGCTCGTGCGCTCGGCCTCGAGGGCCTCGCGCGCGCCAAGCACGGCGAATACGCCGCGGGGCTGGACCTGGTGACCCGAGGGCTCTCGCTGGCTCTCGAGCACGACCTGACGCCAGTCGCCGCCGAGCTGTACGAGCGGCTCGGCGTGGTGCTCTACGACTCCGCCGACTACCGGCGCGCCGAGGAGACGCTGCAGAACGCGCTCGCCCTCTGTGAATTGAGCGGCAGCGTGGAGACCGAAGTCGCGTGCGTGACCTGCCTCGTCTACGTCCTGCGTGAATGCGGCGAATGGCCCGAGGCGCTCCGGCTCGCGGGCGACCTGATCGCCTCGGGCACCCAGGTCTGGGTGGCCGAGGGACTCGCCGGGGGCATCCGCGGCGCCCAGGGGAAGCTGCGCGCCGCGCGGCGCATGCTCCAGTCCGCACTCGCGTCCGCCTCCCGGCTCGGGCACTACAACATGACGGTCGACATCACGGCCAACCTGGCGCGCGTCGCCGCCGCCGCCGGCGACGACCACGAGGCCGCGCAGCGGTGCCGCTCGCTGCTCGCGCGCTGGGAGGACAGCGAAGACCGCCACTACGCCATCAGCGGGCTGCGCTGGGGCGCAGGCTTCTTCGCCCGCGGAGGCGACCTCGCCGGCGCCATCGCCTGCGCCGACGTGCTGACCACGATCGCATCGAGCAGCGGCCATCCGGACGCGCTCGCCGCGCTCGCGTCCGCCATCGGCGAGACCGCACTCGCCGAGGGCGACCACGACGCGGCCGCGGACCAGCTCGGGCACGCCGTGCAGCTGCTGCGCCAGGTCGATGTGCCGTTCGAACGCGCCGAGATCGAGCTGCGCGCCGGTGTCGCGCTCGTCGGCGCGGGCGAGCGCGAACTGGCGCTCGAACGCTTCAGCGGCGCATACCGCACTGCCCGCAAGCTCGGGGCGAGACCGCTCGCCACCGAGGCGGCGCGTCAGGTGGCGTCGCTCGGTGAGCCCGTGGTGCGGCGTCTCGGCCGCCGCGCAGCCGCCGACGCAGACGGGGCCGGGCTTTCACGACGCGAGCTCGAGGTGCTCCGGCTCGTGGCCGTCGGCCGAACGAACCGCGAGATCGCCGCCGAGCTGTTCCTCAGCCCTCGGACCGTGGACATGCACGTGCGCAACATCCTGCGCAAGCTCGATTGTCGCTCGCGGGTCGAGGCCGCGCAGCGGGCGCGCGAGCGCAAGGTCCTGCTCTGAGCCGGCGGTGGCGTGCGGGACTGCGTAGCCGCCGGGCGAAATTGCAGTAGCGCACTACGGAAGACCCGCGGCGCCGCGGCCGGGAGTCTGCGAGCCATGCCCAACGCTCACAACAACAAGACACTCGTACTCGTGGCGATGATCTTCGCCGTCGCGATGATGTTCATCGACCAGACGATCGTCGCGCTCGCGGTCCCTGGCTTGTCGAAGGAACTCTCCTTGTCGTCCAACGGAGCGCAGTGGATCGTCAACGGCTATCTGCTCTCGTTGTCGGCGCTGTTCGCGTTCGGCGGCCGGCTCGCCGATGTGCTCGGCCATCGTCACATGGTGCTGATCGGCATCGTCGCCTTCGCGGGGTTCTCGGGCCTCTGCGGGGCCACGCCCGAGGGCCGCATGGGCCGAGCCGTGGCTGATCACGTTCCGCGTCCTGCAGGGCGCGGGGGCCGCGCTCCTGTTCCCGGCCGCGCTGGCGATCGTCGTCGCCGCCTTCCCGCTGCGTGAGCGCGGCCGCGCGCCGGCCGTCTTCTTCGGCGTGACGGGCGCGCTCACCTCGGTCGGCCCGCTGCTCGGCGGCTACCTCACGGAATGGACCTGGCGCTCGATCTTCTGGATCAACATCCCCGTCGCGGTGATCGCCCTGGTGCTGACGGTCAAGGCCAAGCCCGCCCAGGAGCGGCGCGACGTTCCGCTCGACTACCGCGGCGCGCTCTTGATCTCCTCCGGCGTCGGCCTCGTCGTCCTCGGCCTGCAGCAAGCCTCGGCCTGGGGCTGGAGCGACGTCCGGACGCTGGGCTGCATCGTGGCCGGCCTGCTCGTGATCGCCGGGTTCGTCGCCACCCAGCTGCGCCGGACGCATCCGCTGATCGACGTGCGGATCTTCGCCCAGCGCGCATTCGCCGTCGACAACGTCGTGCTCTGGCTGATGTCCGCGGTCTTCGTCCCGTTCTTCTTCTTCGCCAGCGTCTACGCGCAGGCCTCGCTCGGGTACGACGCCACCAACGCCGGCCTGCTGCTGCTGGTCTTCTTCGGCGGCTTCGTGCTCGCCGCGCAGCGCGGCGGGAAGATCCTCGACACCAAGGGGGCGCGGCCCGCGGTCCTGCTCGGCTGCGCCCTGTCGGCCGCCGGCTTCTACCTGTGGAGCACGCAGCTGCCGGAGCTGAACTTCAGCGGGCAGTGGTACTACCTCGCGCTGGCCGGCGCGGGCCTCGGCCTCGTGCTGGGCCCGGTCAGCACGGACGCCCTCAACCGCGCCTCGTCGGCGAGCTACGGCGAGGTCACCGGGATCACGCAGACCGTGCGCAACCTGGGCGCCAGCCTCGGCCTGGCCGTCATGGGATCGCTGTTCATCACCCAGAACGTCTCCCGCGTCCAGGACACGCTGACCGCCAACGGCGTCCCCGCCGCGCAGGCCCACGAGCTCGCCCACGGCATCACGGCCGGCGGCGCGTCCGCCGAGTCCGGCTCGGCGCCCGCGGCCCTCGTGCACGCCATCCAGGTCGACATCGCGCACTCGACCCAGACCGTCGTCTTCATCATGGCCGGCCTGATGGCCGCCGCCTTCGTCGTCGCCAAGCTGGGGCTCCAGCGCGGCCGCGTCGAGGAACCCGTCACCGGGGTCGCCCTGGAGGCGCGGTAACTCGCTCTACGCCCGGGGGATCCGCGCGCGCAGCGTGGTTCCCCCGCCCGGGCGGGTCTCGATGTCGAGCGTCCCGCGCACGAGCGCGAGCCGCTCGCGCATGCCGACCAGCCCGAAGCCCGACGAGCGCCGGTGCGGGTCGAAGCCCGTCCCGTCGTCGTGCACGAGCACCTCGAGGTGGCTGCCGGGATCTCTCACGTGGACCTCGACGCGCGTGGCCTGGGCGTGCTTGGCGACGTTGGTCAGCGCCTCCTGGACCAGCCGGTAGATCGTCGACTCGACCTCGCCGGTCGGTCGCTCGGCGAGCTCGACGCGGAGCTCGATGTCGACCTCGGAACGCCCCGCGAGCGACTCCAGGGCGGGTTCGATCCCGAGCTCGTCGAGCGCCGCCGGCCGCAGGTCGGTGATCAGCCCGCGCAGGTCGGCGATCCCGGTGGTGATCCGCTCGAGCGCGGCCTCGATCGCCACTTCGATGCGCTCGCGGTCCCCGCTGCGGCGGGCGCCGGAGAGCAGCATGCGCAGGCCGGCGAGCTGCTGGAGCGTCTCGTCGTGCAGCTCGCGCGCCCAGCGGCCGCGCTCGGCCTCCGAGGCCTCGATCGCGCGCCGCAGCGCCTCCTCGCTGGCGTTCTGGGCCGTCGCCACGGCGGTCGCCGCGCTGGCCGCGAACGCCTGCAGCAGCCGCTCGTGCTCCTCGCCGAACGGGCCGCCGAAGACCTTCAGCGAGCCCAGCGGGGCGGTTGCGGAAGACCATCGGCGCCGTCAGCGGAGCGCCGTCGCGCGCGTCCTCGCCGGCGATCACGACGACGTCGGCACCGTGCAGCGCGATCTCGGCCGACCGCGCCTCGAGCAGCGCGCACGAGCGGTTGGCCACCAGCTCCAGCACGCGCTCGAGGTCGGTGACGCCGCCGAGCGCGCGGCTGATCTCGGTCGTGGTCTCAAGCCCGCGGATCGTGCGCTCGAGCTCGTCGCGGCGCTCGCGCTCGGACCGGTACAGGCGCGCGTTGGTGATCGCGATCGCGGCCCAGTCGGCGAGCACGACCGCGGCCTCCTCGTCGGACTCGGTGAACTCGCCCTCGTCCTTCTCGGTCAGGTACAGGTTCCCCCACGCCTGGCCTTCGAGCTTGATCGGCACGCCCAGGAACGTCGTCATGCTCGGGTGATCGGGCGGGAAGCCGTACGACTGCGGGTGCGAGGCGACGTTGCTCAGCCGCAGCGGGCGCGGGTCCTTGATCAGCACGCCGAGCACGCCGCGGCCGCGCGGCAGGTCGCCGATCCGGGCGCGGGTCTGCGCGTCGACGCCGGCGGTCAGAAAGCGCTCGAGGCCTTCGCGGCGCTCGTCGAGCACGCCGATCGCCGCGTAGCGCGCGCCGGTCAGCTCGCGCGCGACCTCGAGCAGCCGCTGCAGCACGGCCTCCATGTCGAGCTCGGTGACGAGCGAGCGCCCGACGTCGAGCAGTCGCCGGAGACCGAGCTCGTCCATCGGCCATGACCCTAGTCGAGCGCGGCGCGCGCGGCGGCGTCGCCGGGTACGCCGTGCACGGCTCCGCCCGGGAACGTGGCGGCGCTGCCGATGAACAGGCCCTTGAGCGGCGTGCTGTAGGGCGTGAGCTTCGGCAGCGGGCGGAAGACGACCTGGCGCAGGCGGTAGCTGCCGCCGCCGACGTCGCCGCCGACGAGGTTCGCGTTGCGGGCCTCGAGCTCCGCCGGCCCGAGCACGTGGCGGCCCAGGATGCGGTCCCGGAAGCCGGGGGCGAAGCGCTCGACCTGCGCCTCCATGCGCTCGGCCACCTGCGGCGTCGCGCTCGCCCAGTGCACGCCCTTCTGCGGCCCGTGCGTGTAGGCCCACGCCGTGTGCTTGCCCTCGGGGGCGCGCGTCGGGTCGGCCACGCTCTGCTGGCCGAGCAGCAGGAACGGGTCGTCGGAGAGGCCGTCGTGGGCCTGCGCGACCGAGCGCAGGAACTCGTCGCGGCTGCCGGCCACGTGGACGGTGCCGGCGCGGCCGACCGCCTCGTTGAGCCACGGGATCGGGCCGTCGAGCGCCCAGTCGACCTTGACCGTGGCCGCGCCGTGGACGTAGGTCCGCAGCGCCGTGCGATACCAGCCCGGCAGGTCGGCCATCCGCAGCAGCGCCCCCGGCATCACGTCGGCGACGACGATGTCCGCGAGGAACTGCTGGTCGGCGCCGCTGACGCCGGTCACGCGGCCGTCGGCGCTGAGGATCCGGTCCACGCGCACGCCGGTGCGCAGCTCGCCGCCCAGGCTCTCGAAGTAGGACACGAGCGCGTCGGTCAGCCGCTCGGCGCCGCCGCGCGGGCTCGGCCAGCCGACGGCGTGGCCGAGCAGGTTCAGGTAGAAGGCGGCGATCGCCGAGCCCTTGCCGTCGGGCGGCGTGTCGCCGTGCATGGCCGCGCCGTAGAGCCAGGCCTGTGAGCCGCCGTCCTCGAACAACCGGTTCCCCAGCCCGACGGCCGAGCCCGGCAGCATGCGGGCGAAGTCGAGCAGGCGCAGCGGGCCGGCGCCGGTCAGCAGCTTGAGCGGCCCTCCGACCGGCGGAAAGCCGGACAGCATCGTCGCGCGCACGGCGTCGAAGTTGTCCAGGAACGGCTTGGCGAACGAGGCCCAGTTCTCGCCGTCGCGCCCGCCCAGGCTGGCGGCCGTGGCGTCGAGGTCGCGGTAGAGCAGCTTCGCCTCGCCGCCGGGCAGCGGGTGCGCGTAGGCGGCGTCCGGATGCACCCATTCGAGCCCGTGCTCGTGCAGCGGCATGCGCGCGAACACCGGCGACGCCGCGCTCGCCGGATAGACGGAGCTGAACGTGTCGTGGTGGAAGCCGGGGAGCGTCAGCTCCTCCGTCCGCACCGCCCCGCCCGGCTTGTCGGCGGCCTCGAGCAGGAGCACTTCGCGGCCGGCCTCGGCGAGCCGGATCGCGGCCGCCAGGCCGTTCGGGCCGGCGCCGATGACGACCGCGTCGCTCACCCGGCGGTCTGGATCGCGATCTGGTGCAGCATGCTCAGCGACGGATCCGCGCCCTGGCCCCAGAACGCGTGCTGGGCCTCGCTGCCCGCGGCCCGGTAGGCCTTGTCGACGTGCCACGGCATCGGATCCCAGGTGCCGACGGCGCGCAGCCAGGCCTTGCCGTCGTGCGTGTAGAGGATCAGCCGGTTGTGCCCGGAGCCCATGAAGTGCCCGTGATGGGTGGTGAGGTCGAAGCCGACGAGCGGCTCACCGCCCTCGGGGACGGGATGCGGCTCGTTGCCGTACTGCGACATGCCCGCCTCGAGCGCCTCGAACCAGTCCTTGAGCGCCTGTTCGTCGTGGGGTGTCACCAGCGAGGTGATCGTGACGTAGCCGCGCGTGAACATCGGCAGTGGCGTGCGGGTGTTGGCGGCGACCTCGATCTCGAACGTCTGGTTCGCCAGGCCGCCTTCGCGCAGCGGCGTGAAGCGGCCGATCTCGGTCGCGTAGTCGGGCCACGTCTCGGGCTGGGTGACGGCGGCGATCACCGCTTCGGCCGACGGCACCTCGACCGGGTCGTAGGTGTGCCAGACCTGCTCGTCGAGCGGCGCGCTCTCCGCGGTCAGCTCGCCGAGCTTGGCGAGCTTGAGGCGGTGCGAGTGGTCGTACGACGTGCGCTCCTCCTCCGTCTCGAATCCGATCCCCCAGCCGCGCCGCGCGTCGTCCTGATAGGCCTCGGGGAACCAGTCGCCGATCAGCTTGGCGCCGCCGCGCTCGAGCGCCTCGCGGTCGAGCGTCCCGCGCCTGGCGAAGCGGTCGGACCCGTACGCGCGGTGGAAGGCGGCGAGATCCGTGATCCGCAGCCGGCGCCACGGGTGGTCGCGATACCAGCGCGTCGTCAGCACGCTGAACGCGAAGCGGAGGTCGTCGACGTCGCGCTCGCCCGGGTCACGCCGGTAGTACGCCGCGTTGAGGAAGTCGGTCACCCACGGGGCCGCGTCGCGGCCGGCGATCGAGGACCCGGCCATCTTGGCGAAGCCCAGCGGCCCCGGCTGTCCACTCTCTGTCGTTGCGCTCATATTCCGATCGTCATCCACAACGAGAAGCTTCCCACCCGGAGGCGGACGCAGACGTGACGTCAGCGAACGAGCAGCGACGTGCCGGTGTAGCCGTCGAGTTCGAGCCGCAAGCTGTGCAGATCGTCGACGGTGCCGACCGTCTCGCCGCTGAACATGTCCGTGACCGTCGCCGCAGGCGGGAGCTGCTCGGAGCGGACGGTGCAGCAGACGGTCTCGGGCCCGAAGTTGAGGACCGTGACCTGGTGCGCACCGTCGTCGAGCCGGTGGACCAGCACGAGCTCGGAGCGGTGCGACACGCTCGGGACGTCGACCTGCACGCTGGTGGCGATCCCGTGGCGCCGGCGGACGGCGAGGATCGCGCGCAGCCCGGAGGCGAACGACGCGGGATCGGCGAGCTGCTCGCGCAGCGTGCCGTAGAGGCTGCGGGCCGGGGGCATGCGGCCCGCGCGCGCGGGCTCGTCGACGCCGCGCAGGTCGTGCGCGCCGCGGTTGATCCAGCGCGTGTCGCCGTCGGCGATCAGGTCGGCGACCTTGGCCGGGTCGACCGTCAGCATCCCGCTCAGGTCCCAGCCGGAGAGCGCGAACACGCCCGGCTGGAGCGCGTTGAACATGGCCAGCAGCAGGTGGACGCGCTTGATCTGCTCGCGCTCGCGGGCGGTGATCTGGGCCAGGTCGCCGATGCCGAGCGTGGCCGCGATCACCGTCGCCGTCGTGCAGGCGATGCCGTTCTGCGTGAAGCGGCGGTTGTACGGCGTGTGCGGGCCGGTCAGGCTGCCGTTGAGGTCGCCGCGGATGCGCTCGCCGAGCTCGCAGCCCGTCAGCTCCTCGCCGCGGTAGACGAAGCGGTCGTCGCGGTGACGGGTCGAGAAGTGCACCAGCTCGTGCGTGAGCTCGTCGTGGTTCTGCAGCGCGTGGACGAGCGAGGCGGGGTCGATCCCCAGCCCGCGGCTCAGGTTCAGCGTCAGCCGCAGGAACTCGGTGTCGCCGGTCACGAGCGCGTGGTGGTACGCGGGCCGCGTGACGAAGTCGTAGGACAGGTCGGCCCCGGAGTCGCCCATCGCCTTGATGTCGTCCATCGCCAGGTTGAGCTCCTGGAAGCTGAACCCGCCCATCTTGCGGATCATGCTCGCGATCAGGTGGTTCGCGGCCTCGCTCAGCGGGTGCCCCTCCGACCACGCCGGCGCGTCCTCGGTCGTCTTCTCGACGCCGAGGAAGCCGTTGGCGTCGAGCCGCAGGCCGCCGGAGCCGAGGTCCGCGAGCGCGTGCAGCGCGTCGCCGATCACGAGCCGCATGCCGGCGAAGCTCGGATCGAGCCAGTTGATCGAGGGCTGGCCTTCCTTGAAGTAGTGCAGGTAGACCCAGCGGCGGGTGACGCCGTCGACGCCGGCGACCGCGCGCGTCGCGCTCCAGTTGGTCTCCTTGACGCCGGGCTCGTAGAAGATCACCCGCTGCAGCCGTCCGATGATGTAGCCGGCGCGCTCGAGCGCGGCCTCGGTGAAGCCGTCGAGGTTGACCGAGTCGCGGCCGTCGGGGACGTCCGGCAGCAGCGGCCAGTCCTCCTCGCGGATCGAGACCATGTGGTAGATGCCCGGGTAGTCGCCGTGGCCCATCTCGGCCAGCCGGAAGTCCGCGCCCTTGCCCGTGTGGCCCGGGCACGATGTCGTCGATCACGGTGCCCTCGAACTCCGCCGCGGTCGCGCACAGCCGGCGGAACTCGTCCTCTGAGCCGAACTCCGGGTCGACCTCCATGCTGATGCGGTCGAAGTGGCCGTCGACGGACGGCGTCAGCCGGCGCCCGTTGAGCCCGCCGGCCTGCTTGACCGGGCCGGTGTGGACGCCGTCGATGCCGATCTCCCGGAACGCCTGCCACAGCGCCGGGTCGGCGAGCGCGGACAGGAACGTCTCGCCCTTGCGCGTGACGAACGACAGCGGGTAGGCGGTGAACCAGACGCTCGCGCGCTCGAGCGCGGCGCGCGGGTCGGGGTGCGCATACGGGTTCTGCCACATGCTGCCCTGGCCGGAGAGCTGGGTGGCGAGCCGGTTGGCGTCGGTCAGCATCGAGGCCTCGACGAGCCACTCCACGTACTCGCGGTTGTCGGCGACGGCAGCGCCGTCACCGCTCAAGCGATCGGAGATCCGCCGGCGCAGCGAGCGGCGCGCGGACGGCCGGAGGCGCCGCGGCCGCGCGGGGTAGAACTGCTCGTCGTAGGTGATCTCGGGAGCGTGGTGCTCCTCGTCTACGGGCGCGAGCGGACGATCGAGGCTCTTGGTCACGATCCGAGGTTGGTGCCCGCGCGGGCTGCGCCCGACACGCCCGATTGCATCGGCAACCGCTTCGCGCTATAGTTGCTCATGCAATCACTTAGGAGGCAGACCGTGCAGTTCGAGGGCATCCACCACATCAGTGCAATCACCGGCGACGCGCGCCGCAACGTCGACTTCTACACGCGCGTGCTGGGCCTGCGGCTGACCGCCAAGACGGTCAACCAGGACGATCCTCGCGTCTACCACCTGTTCTACGGCGACGAGCACGCGCGCCCCGGCGCTGACCTGACGTTCTTCGAGTACCCGCGCGCGATCCCGGGCCGGCCAGGTGCGGGCATGGTGCACCGGATCGTGCACCGCGTCGGCTCGCTGGCGTTCTGGGCCACCCGGCTCGAGGCCGAGGGCGTCCCGTTCGACCTCGCCGAGCGACAGCCTGCGCTTCTCCGATCCCGAGGGCCTCGACCACGAGCTCGTCGTCGACGCGTCCTCGGACGCGCCGTTGGTCGCCGTCCATCCGGAGATCCCGGCCGAGCACGCGATCCGCGGCTTCGAGGGCGTGCGCGCCTACAGCTTCGACCCCGAGGGCTCGGCGGCGCTGCTCGAGGGCCTGATGGGCGCCGTCCGCGACGAGGACCGCTTCGTGCTGCGCGGGTCCAAGCGCGGCGGCTGGATCGCGTTCGATCCGGCGCCGGCCGAGCGCGGCCGCCAGAGCGCCGGCACCGTGCACCACATCGCGTGGGGCACCTATGACGCCGACCTGCACGACCTGGATCGAGCGCATCAACGAGGCGCGGATCCCGAACTCGGGCTTCGTCGATCGCCACTACTTCCACTCGCTGTACTTCCGCGAGCCGGGCGGCGTGCTCTACGAGCTGGCGACCGAGGAGCCCGGGTTCCTGGTCGACGGGCTGGACGTCTCCGAGCTGGGCACGAAGATCATCCTGCCGCCGTTCCTCGAGGACCGGCGCGAGCAGATCGAGCGGCGGCTGACGCCGCTGCCCGACCCGCGCGCGGACTGGCCGGTTCCCGCCTAGGAGACGGCCGAGATCGCTTCCACGAGGTCGCCGACCTTCTCCTCGTCGACGCTCCGGGCCAGGTCGGCCTGGCTGACGATGCCGATCAGGTCGTGCCCGTCGATGACGGGGAGGCGGCGCACCTTGTGCTCGGCCATCGTGTGCAGCGCCTCCTCGACGGAGTCGTCGGCACCGATCGTCACGGGCTTGCCCTCGGCGAGCTCGCCGGCCTTCGTGGAGCCCGGGTCCTTGCCCTGGGCGAGCACCTTGACCACGATGTCGCGGTCGCTGAGCATGCCCTTGAGGCGGTTGTCCTCGCCGCAGATCGGCATCGCGCCGACGTCGAGCTCGGCGAGTCGCTTGGCGGCATCGAGAACGCTGTCGTTCTCGCCGATGCACTCGGCGCCGCCGGTCATGACCTCGCGTGCGGTCTTACCCATGAAGGTCCCTTCCTTCGGGTTGGCTTGGACGCCTTGGGCGCTACCCACGATCGGCACGCTTAGCCAGCGAGCGTCAGCGATCAGGCAGGCCTCCGTCTGAGCGCCAGCCCCAGCGCGGCGACCGAGATCACGACGGCGACGATCGCCAGCACGAGCGGGAGCGGGCTGTCGTCGTCGGAGGCCGGCGCGGCGGCCGCGACGGTCGCCTGCGGCGTGGCGGTCGCTTCGGCCGCCTCGGCGCCCTCGCCGCCCGCGTTCTCGCGCGCCGCCGACGCCGTGATCCGCGTGACGGCCGCGGGGTTCTCCGAGTCGGGCGCACCGATCCAGCGCGCGACGTGGCCATCGTCGTAGCGCTGCAAGGCCTTCCAGACGATCTCTCCCTCCTGCTCGGGGGTCGAGGCCAGGAAGGCGAAGCGGGCGAAGCCGTCCTCGGCCAGCTCGCCCCGCCACGTGACCGTGCCGGTGCTGCCGTCCGGCGCCTCCCGGTTCGTGCGCGTCCAGCCCGGCGGGTCCTCGAACGAGAACGGGAGCACGTCCTTGGGCACCTGCAGCGTGACCTCGACGGTGTGCGCGTCACGCTCGCCCGGCACGATCGACCTGGAAGAGCACCGGGTCGCCGGGAGCGGCGACCGCGGGGCGGACCTGGATGTGCGCGCCGGCCGGCGCGGCGAACGCCGCCGCGGACAGCACCGCGGCGGCGATGGCGATGAGCGTTCTCATCGCAGGCGGAAGGTGAACGAGCCGCGCTGGGTGTGCCCGTCGGCGGCCTTCATGGTCCAGCTCGCCTTGTAGCTGCCGGCCCGCTTGGAGGACTTCAGCGGCACGCGCAGGCGCTTGACGTTGCGCGGGTCGCGGCCGCCGCTGCCGGAGGAGACCGTGGACCGCGCCCGGGCCGGTGACCTTGATCGAGCCGCTGCGGATCGGCCCGGTGAACGTCACGCTGACGCTACCGATCCGCGTGCTCGCCGACTTGCCCTTGGCCGGATAGGTCGAGGCGACCTCGGTGTGGGCGAACGCGGGCGTGGCGGCAACGGCGCTCGCGACAACGGCGAGCGCGACGATCCGGCGCCTTCATCGGGTCACCTTACCCTTCGCGGTGACGAAGCGGTCGCCCGACGTCGCTTCGACGGACACGAAGACCGGCTTCTTGATCGCCTTGACCGCCTTTGCGGAGAGCTTCACCGTCACGCTCGCGGTGCCGTTGGCGGCGGTCGTCACGGTCTGCTTGCCGATCACGGTCGAGCGCAGCCCGAGCTTGCGCGCCTGCGCGTCGCTGACCGAGATCGCGACGGTCACCGGCTTCAGCGGCTGACCGCTGACGGTCACCTTCGCGCCGGTCTTGGCCTTGGCCGACGCGAGCGTCAGCTTGAGCGGGGTCGCGGCGACCATCATGCCCGCGAGCTGCGTCTTGGCCGCGGTCAGCTCGGACGTGAGCGTGGCGACCTGCGCCGTGGCGGTGGTGAGCTTCTGCTCGATCGGCTTGGTCAGGCCCTCGGCGAGCGCGGTGGCGCTGGTCGCGATCGCGTCGGCCGGCGTGTAGGTGCCGCCGAGCGCCGCGCACGCCGCGGTCGGGTCGCTGCTAAGGGCGGCGAGGTCGACCCCCGCGCTCTGCAGCGTCGCCAGCCACTTCGCCGGATCGTCCTCGAGGCCGGCCGACGTGGTCTGGAACGGGACGTAGTTGTAGAACGCGTCGGCGCCCTGCCAGCCCTTGATCGCCAGCTCGTTCTCGAGCGCCGGCCGCGCCCACGCAGGTCGCGTGCGCTTGGACGCCGGTGCCCGCGGCGTCCATCACCGGGTCGAACGTCTTGCCCGTCCGCCACGCGCTGGGCGCGAGGTTGTAGCCGACGACGCCCTTCTTGCCGGCCAGGCCGTTGGACTCCTTGAACAGCATGCTGTAGCCGTGGTTGGTGACGAAGTAGCGCACCTCGTCCGTCGCGGTCGGCGCCGATCTTGGCCTTCGACTCGTAGACGGACGGGTGCGCTGAGGCGACCGCAGGGACGGCGAGGGCTGCAGCGGTCGCGAGGGCGGCCGCGCCGAGGTACTTGTTCATCGGATGACTCCAGTGTTCGAGGTGGACCGCTCGGCGCGACCGCCGCTCGGGATGAAGACGGCCTGGTAGCGACCGGGCCGCGGATGCTTGACGCGAATCTCAAAGCGCCCGGCGCGCGCCGTGGCGCGGGCGCTCGGCCGGACGGCGGTGCTGCGCAGCCAGAGGATCCGGCCGCCCAGCTTCGGCGAGGTGCTGCCGGATACGACGACCGTGCCGGACTTGAGCGTGCGGAGCTTGACCCGCACCTTCGAGTACATGCGCACGGTCAGCGTCTGCGAGCCGCGGCCCTCGGCGACGGCGCGCACGCGCGTCGTCTCGGACACCGGCAGCGAGAGCGAGAACGAGCCGTCGGCGCCCGTGGTCACCCGGTGGGTGGTCGAGCGCCGCGCGGACGCGGTGATCGCGACCGGGACGCCCGCGCGCGCCGGGGTGAGCTTGCCCGCGATCGTCGCGCGGGCGCTGCCGGTCAGCTTCTTCGGCGCGGTCAGCTCGACCGCGGTCGTCGTCACCGGACCGGCCGGCGGCGGGGCGGTGGCCGAGCACGAGCCGACGACGTAATCCGCACCGGCCTCCGTCCCGTCGACCGAGGTCCCGCCCGGCGCGCGGTCGACCCAGTGCGGCGCGCCGGCCTCCTCGCCGTCGTAGGTCAGCACGAACGGCCGCGCCAGCACCGTGCCCGCCGCAACCGCGGGCACGTCGAGCGTGACCGTGCCGCCGGCGCCGGTCGTGACCGCCCCGCCCGTCGAGCCGGCGGACACGAACCCGCCGGCGCGGGTCCAGGTGCCGTGGTCGAACGCCGGGGCGGCGGCCGCGAACCGTCTGCACGCGGACGTAGCGGGTCTGGCCGGCAAGCTCGTAGAGCAGCGCGAGGCCGGCCTGTGCGGAGTCCGGGTGCGCGGGCTCCCAGAGCCCGGAATCGACCTGGACGACGGCCTGCAGACGCCCGCCGGACTCGGTCAGCCAGGCAGCCGTGACGTCGCCGTTGTGGTGGTGACCGTCGCCCGTGGCGTCGGTGATCTGTGGAGTGCCGCCGCATGGCGCCGGCGGGGCCGCCCGCGCTTGCGGGGCGAACGCCGCTACGGCCGCCATCGCGACGAGCGATGACTTCAAAACTGGGGCGCGCACGCGCCTTTCCTCCTGCTCTTCGGACAGCGATGGACTGGGGCGCGCCCAGTCCGAGCGCGCCCTAGCTGGAGACTGCGAGCAGAGCGGGAGGCGGCCGCATCGCGAGCGCGGACGCGAGCAGCCGGCCGGTGGGGCGCACGACGAGCGCGAGCCGGAGCCGGAGTGGCGGAGACGGCGCGCGGCCTCGGCGCGCGGCGCCGGCTGCGCAGACGCTCGATCAGCGCCTCACCCGGGCGAACACCGCTCGCGAACAGCGCGAGCATCAGCAGCGCCGGCGCCATCGTGAGCGCGAGCCCGGGCTCGGCGAGCCCGGCGAGCGCGACCAGCACGAACATCCCGGCGAAGGCCAGGAGGCTGCGACGAGGCATCGTGAAACGGCGGCTCATGAGAGCGGCGAGATGTATATCGCAACTTCGCTCATGGAGCCAGCTTCAAGCTGCCTGAACCCGCGATGGTCCTCGTCGACGATCGTCATCGGCACGTGACGCCAACGGCATGAACGGCCGCTGAGCGGGGAACCGTAGTCAGAGAGTTCATGTCGACCGTTCTCACCCCCAACGGCCGGCTCGGGCGAGCGGGCGGCGCGGCCTGGGCGCTGCTCGGGATCGTCGTGCTGGTCCTGCTCGTCGGCTGGGCGCTCGGGCGGCTGATGCCCGTGGTGCTGCCGTTCGCGATCGCGGTGCTGCTGGCCACGCTCCTGCGGCCGGTCGCGTCCTCACTCGAGCGCCGCGGCGCGCGCCCGGCGGTGGCGGCGATCGCCTCGATCCTGCTCGCGATCGCCGTCATCGGCGCGCTGATCGCGTTGATCGTGCCGCCGTTCGTCGCGCGCGTGGCCGACCTGGGTGCGAGCCTGCAGGAGGGCATCCAGGAGGTCGCCTACTCGCTCGGCGATCGCCTCGCGGGGATGGACCGCGCCGAGGTCGACCGCCAGCTCGACACCGCGGCCGACCGTCTGCGCGAGCGCGCGGGCGGGATGGCCGGCGACGCCGTCGCCGGCGTCTCCTCGCTGCTGGGCGTGCTTGCCAGCGCCGTGCTGATCGTCTTCCTGGCCTTCTTCCTGGTCAAGGACGGGCGCCGGATGTGGACCTGGCTGCTCGAGTTCGCGCCCCGCAACCGCCGCGACGCGATCGACGAGGGCGGCTCGCGCGCCTGGGCGTCGCTGACCGCCTACACGCGCGGGGTGGTGTTCGTCGCCACCGTCGACGCCGTGCTGATCGGCGCCGTGCTGCTGATCCTCGGCGTCCCGCTCGCGCTGCCGCTGATCGTGCTGACCTGGCTGGCGGCGTTCTTCCCGATCATCGGCGCGATCGTCGCGGGCGCGGCCGCGGTGCTCGTGGCCCTCGTCACCGGCGGCATGACCGACGCGCTGATCGTGCTGGTCGCGATCGTCGTCGTCCAGCAGGTCGAGGGCAACGTGCTCTACCCCGTGCTGATCGGGCCGCGCCTGCGGCTGCACCCGATCGCCGTGCTCGTCGCGGTCGCGGCAGGCGGGACGATCGCGGGCATCGCTGGCGCGTTCCTGGCCGTCCCGGTGGCGACGATCTGCGGCGCCCTGCTCGCCTACCAGCGTGAGCGCCGCGACAAGCTCGAGACGGAGGCCGCGACACCGCGCCGCGGCGTGCTCGTGGGCAACGGCGCTAGGTCTTGAGCAGCGGGCGCAGGTCCTCGAGCCGCTCGTAGGCCCACCAGATGTAGTTGCGCGTGCCGTTCTCGCGCAGCGGGTGCAGGTCGGCGTGGTCAGGGTCGTCGAGGAAGCCCTGAAACGCTTCCCGCGACGGCCACTCGACGAGCACCATCGCCTGTCGCGGCGCGCCGTCGCCGAGCTGCACCGGCGCCTCGGCGTCGAGCTTGCCCAGTGCGGTGACCGTGCCGCCGTACTTGCGCACCGCTGCCGGCGACCGCTTCGAGTAGCTCAGGTAGTCATCGTTGTCGGCCAGGTCGAACAGGTTGAGTGCGTAGAGGCTCATGTCGGGAATGATGTCCCGAATGCGGGCGTTCGAGCGGGTCGATGCGGTGGAGGAGATCGAGCGCGGGCTGCTCGCCTCGCTGCACGGCGAGCAGCTGCGGCTGGAGGTCGTGCGCGATGACGTCCTGCGGGTCAAGCTCTCGCGCGGCGGCGCGTTCGACGAGTCGCCGACGTTCGCGGTCTGCGTCGACCCGCTGGCGCATGCGGCGGAGGTCACGATCACGCGCGGCGACGGCGTCGTACGCGTCGAGACGCCCGCGCTCGTCGCCTCGCTGTGGCTCGATCCGTTCCGGCTCGACGTCCACCGCCCCGACGGCAGCGTGGTCGTCGAGAGCGTGGTCGCCTACGCGACGCTCAACGACGCCTTCGAGGTCCGCCGCCGCTGCCGCGCGGAGGACGCGATCTACGGGCTCGGCGAGAAGACCGGCGGCTCAAACCGCAAGGGACGCGACTTCACGCTCTGGAACGTCGACGTCCTCAACCCGCACGAGACGCGCGAGTTCACCGCGGACCGCGAGGGGCCGCGCGGCGACGTGCGCAGCACGGACTTCGACCCCTACTACGTCTCGATCCCGTTCTTCTACCACCACGCCCACATGGCCGGGACGATGGCGGCGTCGTTCGTCGACAACGGCTACCGCGCCGCCTACGACTTCCGCGCCTCCGAGGAGTACGCGTTCCGCTTCGAGGGCGGCCAGTACACGGAGTACATCTTCGCCGGGCCGTCGATGCCGGCGATCCTGGAGGCCTACACGTGGCTGACGGGCCGCATCGCCCCTCCGCCGCTGTGGGCGCTGGGCTACCACCAGTGCCGCTGGTTTCGCTACACGCAGGACGCGGTCGAGGCGCTCGGCGCCAAGCACCGCGAGCTCGGCGTGCCGTGCGACGCGCTGTGGCTCGACATCGAGTACATGGACGGCTACCGCGTCTTCACGTGGGACGAGGAGGCGTTCCCGGACGTCGCCGGGATGCTGGAGCGGCTGGCCGAGGCCGGCTTCCGCGTGATCACGATCGTCGACCCGGGCGTCAAGTACGAGCCCGGCTACGCGGTCTTCGACGCCGCCGTCGAGCGCGACGTGCTGTGCCGCACCGAGGGCGGCGACGTCTTCATCGGCGAGGTCTGGCCGGGCGACACCGCGTTCCCGGATTTCGTCACCGAGGACGCCCGCCGCTGGTGGGGCGAGCTGAACGCGGCCCACGTCGAGTCCGGCCTGGCCGGGATCTGGAACGACATGAACGAGCCGGCCACCGGCCGCATCCCGGCCGAGCGGATGCGCTTCGACCGCGGCCGCGCCTCGCACGCGCGCTTCCACAACCAGTACGCGCTGCTGATGGCGATGGGGACGGTCGCGGGCCTGCGCGACGCGATGCCGGAGTTGCGGACGTTCGTGCTCTCGCGCGCGGGCTTCGCCGGCATCCAGCGCTACGCCGCCAACTGGATGGGCGACAACATGGCGCGCTGGGACCACCTGTGGCTGAGCCTGCCGATGGGCTGCGGCCTCGGCGTCTCGGGCCAGGCCTTCGTCGGCGCCGACATCGGCGGCTTCGGCGGGCACTCGAACGCCGAGCTGTTCCTGCGCTGGATGCAGATGGGCACGCTGACCCCGTTCTGCCGCAACCACTCCGAGCTCGGCAACGCCGACCAGTACGCGTGGGCGTGGGGCGACGTGGTGCTGGACGCCGTCCGCGAGGCGCTGGAGCTGCGCTACCGGCTGCTCCCCTACATCGCCTCGGCGTTCATGCGGGCGTCCGAGACCGGCGAGCCGGTCCAGCGGCCGCTGGTCTTCGATCACCAGTACGACGCCACCGTGCGCGAGCTCGACGACCAGTACCTGTTCGGGCGCGATCTGCTGGTGGCGCCCGTGACCGCGGCCGGCACGACCGCGCGCCAGGTCTACCTGCCCGAGGGCGACTGGTACGACTGGCACACCGGCGCGCACGTGGGCGGCAAGCGGTGGCTGCTCGTGGACACGCCGATGGATCGGATCCCGGTGTTCGCGCGCGGCGGCTCGGTCGTCCCGATGTGGCCCGAGGCGCCGCCGTCGACGGCCGGCTACCACCCGTCGTCGATCGAGCTGCACGTGTTCGTCCCGGTCGCGGACGGCACGTACGAGTCGTTGCTGCACGAGGACGACGGGCTCACCGCTGTCCGGCGGGTTCCTGCGCACGACGTTCATGGTCGAGCGCGCCGGCGACCGGGTCACGGTGGGCGCGGAGGCGCTCGGTGACGGCTATCCAGAGTTCGCCCGTGAGGGCTACTCGGTGATCGTGCACGGCGCGGCGGCCGGGCCGTTCGAGGTCGCCGGCAACGAGTTCAAGCTGGACTTCGACGTCAGTTGACGTCGATCGTCGCCGCGATCCGGCGCACGGTTTCGGCCAGCAGCTCCGGGCTGGTGGCGAAGTTCAGCCGCACGTGCCCGGCGCCTGGCGGGCCGTAGTCCAGGCCGCGGCTGAGCGCGACCCGCCCGCGAGCCAGGAACGTCTCCGCGGGTTCGTCGCCGAGCCCGAGCGCGCGGCAGTCGAGCCACGCCAGATAGGTGGCGTCGGGCGGCGTGCAGGCGATGCCGGGCAGAGCACCGAGCGCGGCAGCGAGCTGCGCCCGGTTGGCGTCGAGCTGGGCGAGCACCGCGTCGAGCCACTCGTCGCCGGCGTCGAACGCGGCTTCGCCCGCGACCACGCCCAGCAGGCCGGCGCGATCCGACAGCGGCGGCAGCCGCGTGACCGCCGCGCGGGCGCGCTCGGAGGCCGTCACGACCAGCGCGGCCTTGAGCCCGGCGAGGTTGAAGGCCTTCGAGGCCGAGGTGAGCGCGATCCCGTACTCGCGGGCGGCATCGGAGACCTCGAGCCAGGGCGTGTGGCGGGCGCCGGCGAGCGTGAGCGGCGCGTGGATCTCGTCCGCCAGCACCCAGATCCCGCGCTCGGCGCAGCGCTCGGCCAGCTCGGCCAGCTCTTGGTGTGAGGGGACGCGACCGGTCGGGTTGTGCGGGTTGGCCAGCACGAGCACGCGCGTGTCGGGCTTCAGCGCGTCCGCGAGCTTGACGGACGACCTGTGGCAGCTCGGCGAAGAACGGCGGGTAGGCGGGCGTGGCGAACGTGACGGTGTCACCGGGTTCCGCCAGCGTGCGGCAGAGCTCGACGAGCCCGGCCATCACGTCGGGCACGAGCGTGACCTGCTCGGAATCGACCGTCCAGCCCAGCCGGCGGGCGGCGAAGCCCGCGAACGCGGCGCTCAGCGCCGGCTGCTCCGGCGGCACGTAGCCGAGGTCGTCGCGGTCGATCGCGGCGTGCAGCGCCTCGGCGACCGGCGGCGCGAGCGCGAAGTCCATCTCGGCGACCGTCGACGCGATCACGTCCGGCTCGTGGCCGCTCCACTTCTCGCTGCGCCGCTCGTGGAGCGTCGCCAGGTCCGGGACCACGAGCATCTCAGCCGTAGCTGACCGTGCCGGCGGACACGTTGAGGTCCTCGCCGGTGATCGCCGCGGCGGCGTCGCTGCACAGGAAGCGGACGGCGCGCGCGATGTCCTGCGCCGTGGCGAAGCGCGCCAGCGGCGACGCCGACAGGAAGCGCTCCTCGGCGCCTTCGCCCTGCGCCTTCAGCACCGCGTCGAGCCGCTCGCCGGCGACCGGTCCGGGCGAGACGATGTTGACGCGGACGCCGTGCCGGCCGGCGTCCCAGGCCAGCGTCCGCACGAGCCCGATCAGCGCGGTCTTGGACGCCGCGTAGGGCGTGCGGCCGGGCAGCGGGCGCTTGCCGGTCATCGAGCCGATCACGACCACGCTGCCCGCGCCGCGCTCGACCATCGCGGGCAGGAAGGCGTGGCAGGTGGCGTAGATCCCGGTCAGGTTCGCGCGCAGCGTCTCGTCCCACTGCTCGGGCGTGACTTCCCACAGCGGCGCGGTGGGCCCGGTGATGCCGGCGGCCGTGACGACGGCATCGGCCGGCCCGTGTTGCGCCGCGACGGCGCCCAGCGCCGCCGGATCGCCGACGTCGACGGCGGCCACCACCGGCTCGCCGCCGGCCGCGCGCACTTCCTCGGCGACGGCCTCGAGCGGGCCCGGGGTGCGCGCGATCAGCACCACGCGCGCGCCGTCGCGGGCGAAGCTGAGCGCGATCTCCTTGCCGAGACCGCGCGAGGCGCCGGTCACCACCGCGAGCGTCACGCCCTACAGCATGCACGAACGAAGGCCAGCACCTCCGGCCCGGCGGGGTCGATCAGGTGGCCGCCCGGCACGACCGTGAGCCGGGCGTCCGGCAGCACGCGCGCCAGCGCCTCGGTCGGCTCGCGCAGTTCGGGACGCGAATCGGTGGCGGCCACCAGCAGCGTCGGCGCCGTGATCTGCGCAGGATCGCCGGACAGCCACCACTCACCGTTGAGCTCGGCCCGGATCGCGGGCGCGTTGGCGCTCACGATCTCGCGCAGCCCGTCCGGCAGCTGCGGCCAGGTGCCCTCCCCCAGCACCTCGTCCATCAGCGTCTGCGGCGACGGCCTCGTCCGGCACCGCGCGCAGACGCTCGGCGACCGCGTCGAGCCAGCGCGCCGTGGCCGGCGCCAGCTCGCGTGTGGCGTCGCCCTCGAGCACCACCAGCGCCCGCACGAGATCCGGGTAGCGGCACGCGAGCTCGAGCGCCACCGTCCCGCCGTAGCTGCGCCCGATCACGATCGCCGGCGCCGCGTCGAGCTCGCGCAGCAGCGCGGCGGCATCCTCGGCGTGCTCGGCCACGTTCGTGCGCTCGTAGGGCTCGGGCCGCTCGCTGCGCGTGCAGCCGCGGCGGTCGTAGGCGATCACGCGGCCGATCCGCGCCAGCTCACGGACGGCGTCGCTCCAGACGAGCGCCGAGCTGCCCGTCCCGTGGATGCAGAGGATCGGGTCGCCGTGCCCATGCTCCTCGTGATGGATGAACATCGCACGACGCTACGCCCGCGGGCCGCTCCCGGCATCGGGAGAACTCCCCATCCTCACGTCAGGTCGTGGCGCATCGCGAACAGCGTCGCGCCCACGCGCGTCGAGACGCCGAGCTTGGCGTAGATGTGCTCGATGTGGTGTCCGGCGGTCTTCTCCGTGATAACGAGCGTTCTCGCGATCTCCCGGCTGGTCCGGCCGAGCGCGACCAGTCGCAGGACCTCGACCTCGCGCTCGCTGAGCCCGGCCGGATAGGGCGGCCGCGCCACGAGCGGCGCCTCGCCCGCGATCTCCAGGACGCCGTCGACCGCCCGCTTGTCGAGCCGGCCCGCCCGCACCTCCTCGCCCAGCTCGGCCCGGGCGGCCGCCGCCGAGAGCGCGGGCCGGTGCGGGCGGTCGTAGGTCAGCGCGTCGTAGACGTCGGCGGCGGCCAGGGCGCGCGCCTCGGGGCTGAGCTGCGCGCCCGCGGACCCGCGGTGGTAGCCGGAGCCGTCGAGCCGCTCGTGATGTGAGCCGGCGAGGACCGCGACCGCCGCGAACGCACCGGAGCGCTCGAGCACGCGCTCGCTGAAGTACGGGTGCAGCCGGACCCGTTCCTGCTCGGCCGCGCTCAGCGGACCGCGCTTCTCCCAGGTGCCGTTGGGCACGGCGAGGCGTCCGAGGTCGTGCAACGGACCGGCGAGCTCGCACCCGGAGAGCGCCGCGACCCGCGACGAGTGGCCGGCCAGGAACCCCACCTTGACGTCCGCGAACGCCCCGAACGTGCGCGCGACCGCCGGCAGCGCCGCGGGCGAGATCGTCGCGACCGGCGCGGGCTCGGCGTCGAGCACGCGCGCCCACGCGTCGGGGACGTCGGCCGCCCGCACGAGCGCGCCGGGGTCCTCGAGCGCGGCATCGACGACCAGCGGGTCGTAGCCGCGCCCGCGGCGGCGCCGCAACATCGCCACGACGTCGTCGACCGGCGGGTCGAATCCGCGTCGCCGGCGGCGGCCCATCAGCGCGGCGGCATCGCCAGCCGCACGGCCGATTACGACCACGTCGTGGGCGACGCGGACGATCCGCAGCGGCCGCGAGATCTGCTCGCCCGCGAGCTGGGCCGGCACTCCGTCGCCGTCCCAGCGCTCCATCAGCTGGCCGAGCGCGCGCGTGACCGAGTCGGGCATGCGCAACCCGGCGGCGAGCAGGCTCGCGCCCTCGCACAGGTTGGCGGCCATCGTCGTCACCCGCTGGTCGCCTTGCGCGAGCATGGCAAGCACGCGCCGCACGCGGTCTCCCAGCGGCCGGTCGTCGGCGAAGCCGCGGGCGAAGTAGCGCAGGTCCTCCGACGGTTCCGACGCCGGCCCCAGCAGCTGCACGCCCTGCTGCAAGCGGATCTCGTCGCCGCCCACCCAGCTCGCGAGATAGCGCGCGGCACCGCTGCAGCCCACGTGCAGGAGCAGCGCGAGGTAGTAGACGTCCGCGCGTTCCTGCGCATCGCAGCCAAGGCGCTCGGCCAGCTCGAGCGCTCCGAGGCAGACGCCGAGCTCGTACTCGAGCGGCCGACCCAACCCGAGGTCGGTGGCGAGCGAGAGCGCCGCGATCGGCTCCGCCAAGCGCACGAGCGGAGTCTAAATGAACGCCAACGCGCCAACTCGGCGCATCCCGCCAACCCGCGAGCGGAGCCGGAGGTCACTCCCGACGACCACCACCACCCACGAAGGGGAAGCACATGTCCATCAAGCGGCCGGCCGGGATAGCCGGCCTCATCACGCTCGCCCTCGCCGCCGCGGCGGCGCCGGCGCACGCCGTGCCGATCGCGGTCAACACCGCGGCCAACAGCGGGCCTGGCTCGCTGCGCAGCGCCATCAACGCCGCCAACCAGACGGCCGCCGCTGATGAGATCCGGTTCGCGATCCCGGGCGCAGGTCCTCACACGATCACGCTGGCCAACGATCTTCCGACGATCTCGCAGCCGCTCGAGATCAAGGGCTATACGGAGAACGGTGCAACCCCGGCGACCGCGACCACGGCGGCCAATCTCCAGATCGTGCTCGATGCCGGCAATGCGGTACGCGGGACTCGACATCGGATCGGATGACGTCGAGGTGCACGGGCTCGCGATTCGCTCGGCACAGGCCACCGGCATCTTCGTCGAGGGCTCGAGGATCGTGATCTCCGGCAACCACATCGGCACCAACCGCGCCGGCACCGTGGCGCAGCCCAACGGCGTCGACGGCGTACTCGTGCACGGCACCGGCAACACGATCGGCGGCCCCGATGACGCGGACCGCAACGTGATCGTCGGCGGCTCCAGCGGGGTCCGCATCGACTAACGGCTCACAGCACGTGGTCGAGGGCAACCGCATCGGCACGAACGCAGATGGCGACGCCGGGCTGGGCGCCGGAGCGGGCGTGGTGGTCGAGTCCAACAACAACACCGTGCGCGACAACCTGCTCTCGGGCCAGGACACCGGCGCCCGTGATCGCCGGCAACGACAACGTCGTGCAGGGCAACCATGTCGGCACGGACCTCGACGGCGAGGCGAGCATCGCCAACCTCTGGGGCGTGATCGTCTCCGGCGGCGACAACAACCAGATCGGCGGCACCGCCGCGGTGAGGGGAACCTGCTGTCGGGCAACACCCACGCGGGTCTGCGACTGCAGACCGCCGCGACGAGCAACGACGTCCAGGGCAACCTGGTCGGCACCGACGTCGACGGTGACGACGGGCTCGAGAACGGCAACAACGGCGTCGCGATCGAGGCCTCGGGCTTCAACACGCTCAGCGGCAACGTGATCTCGGCCAACGGCGGCGACGGCGTCGTCATCCAAGAGGCCGGCGCGGACAACAACGTGCTGGAGGCCAACCTGGTCGGCACCGAGCTCAACGGCACTGACGAGCTTGGCAACGGCCGCAACGGCGTCTTCATCGACGGCGGCAACGAGAACCGGATCGGGGATCCGCTCAGCTCCGCGGCTCTGAACACGATCGCCTACAACGACGAGAACGGCGTCGCGATCGACGCCGGCGTCGCCAACTCGGTCCTGCGCAACTCGATCCACCACAACGGCGACCTCGGGGTCGATCTGGAGAGCGACGGGGTGACCGCGAACGACGTCTTCGACCTGGACGTCGGCGCGAACCTCCTCCAGAACTCCGGGACCGTCACGTCGGCCGTGGCCGGCGCGGTGACGACCGTGAACTGGACGCTCAACAGCCTCCTCAACACGGACTTCCGGCTCGAGTTCTATGCCAACGACTCGTGCGATGCCTCGGGGCACGGCGAGGGTCAGGTCTACCTCGGGACGCAGATCGTCACCACCAGCCAGTTCGGGGGAGCCTCCGGTCAGGCCGTCCTCGGCGCCCTCAGCACCGCGGGCCAGGAGATCTCGATGACCGCGACGCGCATGACCGCCGGGGTCGACCTGGGCACGTCCGAGTTCTCGAGCTGCGTCGCGGCCTCGTAGACCCGGTTGGAGCACCCCGCGCCTGGGGCGGCGCGGGGTGCATCCTGTGGCGATGGCCTTCCTCCGCTCCGACGACGGCCCGCTGGCCGTCCTCACGCTCGACCACGGCGACCTGAACCTGTTCGACCACGCCGTCTTCGAGTCGTTGATCGCGGCCACGCGGGAGCTCGTCGCCAAGCCGCCCCGCGGCCTGTTGATCCAGGCCGAGGGGCGGGTCGTCTCGGCGGGCGTCGACGTCCACGAGTTCGACGGCCTCTCGCCCGCCGACGCCGCCGCGACGTGGCGGCGCCTGCTGCAGACGGCGCAGGCGCTCGAGGACCTCCCCTGCCCCACGGTCTTCGCCGCGCACGCCCTCTGCCTCACGGCCGCGTTTGAGATCGCGCTCGCGTGCGACCTGCTGATAGCGGCCGAGAGCGCGAAGTTCGGGCTCGTCGAAACCGTCGTCGGCCTCACCCCTTCGATGGGCGGCCCGCAGCGGCTGGCCGAGCGCGCCGGGCCCGCGCGGGCCCGCCGGCTCGTCTACACGGGCGAGCTGTTCGACGCGGCGACGCTCGAGCGCTGGGGCGTGGTCACGCAAGTGCTCCCGGACGACGGCTTCCACGACGCGGCGCGCAGCCTGGCGCAGCGCCTGGCTGCCGGTCCGACGCTGGCCCACGCCGCGACCAAGCGGCTCGTGCGCACCGCCGCCGACCACGGCGTGCGCGCCGCCGACGCGCTCGTCCCCGACGTCTCCGGCCCGCTGTTCGCCAGCCAGGACCTGCGCAACGCGGTCGAGAGCTTCCTCCGCGACGGCCCGGGCAAGGCGACGTACGAGGGACGTTAGTCACGCGGGGCGTGCGCGACGAAGACCGCGATGTCGGCGTGGTGCAGCACGTGGCTGGAGACGCTGCCCATCAACGCGCCGACGCGGCCGACGCCACGGGCGCCGAGGAGGATCGCGTCGTAGGTGCCCTCGCGCGCGGCCTTGACGATCTCCGGCCCGGCCTTGCCGCGCCGGTAGATCGTGTGGACGGTGATGTCCTCCGGGATCTGCGCGACGGTCGCGTCCAGCCGCTTGCGGCCGTCGGCGTCGACGTCGGCCTGGTCGAACGCGCCGCCCAGCGGCATGCTCCAGCTCGGCGGGGGCGACGGCGAGGTCCGGGCCGACGGTGATCAGCGTGATCGTCGCGCGGTCGCGGCGCGCGGCGGTGATCGCCGCGGTCAGCGCGAGCTCGGCGTTGGCCGAGCCGTCGACCGCGACCAGCAGGCGGTGCAGGGCGAGCTCGCCGAGCGGTCGCTGGTCCGAGCCTCCGGGATGCCTGAGCGACGCTCATCCGCGGTCAGCTCCTTGGTCGTGGGTGGTCGCCCTGCTCGCGGGCGATGTCGATCCCGCTCTTGCCGCCGAGCGGCACCTCGCGCATCAGCGCGATCGCCGCGAGCGTCGACGAGCCCGAGCGGCGCCGCGAGCAGGAAGATCTCCCCCACGCCCGTCCCGTAGGCGTGCTCGACCACCTGCGCCACCGGCGCGGGCAACGAGCTCACGTCCGGCACCTTGTCGGCGCTGCCCGCGGCCTTGATGCCCTGCGCGGCCAGGCCCTCGACGATCGTCGCGCTGGCGTGGTGGGCCAGCAGCGCGCCGAGCACGCTGACGCCGATCGCGCCGCCGAGCGAGCGGAAGAACGCGATCAGCGAGCTGCCCGCGCCGATGTCCTCGAAGCGGACGGTGTTCTGCACGACCAGCACGAGGTTCTGCATCAGCATGCCGACGCCCGCGCCCATCACGAGCATGAACACGCTCAGCTCGACCAGGTTGGTCGTCTCGTCGAGCGTGCCCATCAGGCCCGAGGCCGGCCGTCAGCAGCACCGCGCCCGAGCAGCATGAAGCGCTTGTAGCGGCCGGTCGCGGTCACGAGCCGGCCGACGATCGTCGAGGCCATGAAGAGCCCGAAGACCATCGGGATCGTCAGCAGGCCGGACTCCGTCGGCGACTTGCCGCGCGCGATCTGCATGTACTGGCTGAGGAAGACGGTCGTGCCGAACATGGCGATGCCGACGGCGACGCTGGCGATCACGGCCAGCACGACCGTGCGGTCGCCGAACAGCCGCAGCGGGATCAGCGGCTCGGGCGCGCGGCGCATGACGGCGACCGCGGCCGCGCACAGGACGAGGCCGAGCCGCGACGAGCGCGAGCGTCTGCCACGAGACCCAGTCGTACTGCTGGCCGGCCAGCGAGACCCAGATCAGCAGCGACGACACGCCGCCGGCGATCAGCGTCGCGCCGACGTAGTCGATCTTCGCCTCGCGGCGCCGGCGCGGCAGGTGCAGCGTCTTCTGCAGCACGACGAAGGCGGCGATCGCGAACGGCACGCCGATGTAGAAGCACCAGCGCCAGCCCAGCCCGTCGGTGACGACGCCGCCGATCAGCGGGCCGGCGACCGTGCCGATCCCGAACACCGCGCCGAGGTAGCCCGCGTAGCGCCCGCGTTCGCGCGGGGAGACGAGGTCGCTGAGGATCACCTGGACGAGCGCGGTCAGCCCGCCGACGCCGATCCCCTGCAGGACGCGGCAGGCGATCAGCCACCCGGTCGACTGGCGACAGGCCGGCCAGGATCGAGCCGCCGACGTAGATCACGAGCCCGGTCTGGACGAGCAGCTTGCGGTCGAAGAGGTCCGAGAGCTTGCCCCAGATCGGCGTCGTGACCGTCAGCGCCAGCAGCGTCGAGGTCACGACCCACGTGTAGGAGGACTGGCTGCCGCCGAGGTCGCCGATGATCTCCGGCAGCGCGGTCGTGACGACCGTGCTCGACAGGATCGCGACGAACATCGCCAGCAGCAGGCCGGAGAGGGCCTCGAGCACCTCGCGGTGCGTCATCTCGGGTCGTCTCGACGGCGGCGGTCATGCGGCGGGCTCCTGGCGGGTGATCGGGATCGACGCCACCGCCGCGAAGTCCTCGCGCAGCCGCTCGAGCTGTGCGGCGAGCGTGGCGACCTCCTCCTCCGACCAGCCGCGAGCGCGCTCGTCGCTGTCGCGACCATGCGCCGGTGCGAGTCGGCGAGCACGCGCCGGCCGAGCTCGGTCGCGCGCAGCCGTGTGGCGCGCCGGTCGTCGGGATCGGGCTCGCGGTCCACGTAGCCCGCGAGCGCGAGCGCGGCCACCTGGCGGCTGGCCACCGACAGGTCGACGCTCAGCTGCTCGGCCACCTCGCTCACGCGCGCGTCGCCTTCGCGGTGGATCACGGCGAGGGCGGTGAAGCCCTGCGAGCCGAGCTCCGCGAGCGCGTGGCGCGCGATCGAGCGCTGGACGAGGCCGAGGCGGTAGAGCGCGATGACGAGATCTTCGGACGATGACATAGTTGCTTTCTGCAAGCATCTATCGTAGCGCGCGTGCTTGGATCCTCGATGACATGGCCCCCACCTCCTTGCCCACGCTGCCCCTGACCCTGACGCTCGGCGCCGTCCACCTGATCGTCTCCGACCTCGATCGGTCCGTGGCCTGGTACCAGCGCTCGCTCGGCTTGCGCGTGCACGCGCAGGACACGGGCAGCGCGTCGCTGGGCGACGGAGCCGCCACCGTGCTGGTGCTGCACGAAGATCCGCTCGCGCGGCCCGCCGGCCGTCATGCGGGCCTCTACCACTACGCGCTGCTCTATCCCTCGCGCGAGGAGCTCGCCCGCGCCGCCGTCCGGCTGTCGGTGACCTCGACGGCGATCGACGGCGCCTCCGACCATCGCACCCACGAGGCGATCTACCTCAGCGATCCGGACGGCAACGGGATCGAGCTGGCCGCCGACCGCCCGCGGACCGATTGGCCGCCCGACCTCGGATACGCCGGCGGCCCGGCCGCGCTCGACCTCCGCGCGCTGCTGGACACGATCGCCGGTGAGGCGCCCGCGGCGCAGGTCGGCCCGGGCCTGCGCATGGGCCACCTGCACCTGCACGTCGGCGACGTCGACGAGGGCCTCGCCTTCTACCGCGACACGCTCGGCTTCGAGCTGCAGGCCAACCTCGGCTCGGCCGCCTTCGTCTCGGCCGGCGGCTACCACCATCACCTGGGCTTCAACATCTGGCGAGGGCGCGGCGTCGGGCCGGCCCCGGCGCACACGGCCGGGCTGCGCCACTGGACGATCGTGCTCCCGAGCGCCGCCGACGTCGCCGCGGTCCGCGCCCGCGTGGACCAGGCCGAGGACGTCCCTGGCGGCTTTCTCACCCGCGATCCGTGGAATACCGCCCTCGCGGTGCTGGCGCAGGACTGATCGCGGCCCGCGTCAGCGCCCAGCCGACGGCGACGAGCGCAAGCCCGAGCGCCAGGAAGCCGAGGTCCCAGCCGAGCGGCCCGCCGAGATCGTCGCGCACGTGGTGGATGCCCAGGAGCTGGTGGTCGATCAGCCCTTCGACGACGTTGAAGCCGCCCCAGCCGATCAGCAGCAACCCGAGGTGGAACCGGTAGGGCGGGGCGAGCCGGCCCTCCTGCCACGCCTTGACCGTCAGCCACGACCCGACCGCGACGGCGATCCACGTGGCGAGGTGGAAGAAACCGTCGACGAGCGTGTTGGTCTCCAGCCCCGCGACCGTCGTCATCGGGTTCTCGTCGGTCCCCGTGAGCATGTGGTGCCACTGGAGGATCTGGTGCAGCAGGATGCCGTCGAGGAAGCCGCCGAGGCCGATGCCGAGCAGGAGGCCCGGTGCCCGCGGCGGGGTCATGCCGAGCCGGGCTTCGAGAGGAAGCGGTTGATCCGGCCCTTGACCGAGTCCGGCAGCAGCCGGCTGCCGGCACTCGCCACCTTCATGACCGGCGACGCCGTGGCCACGCGCTCCTTGCCGGCCATCAGCGCGTCGAACGCCTGACGGGCGACGTCGGCCGGATCGTCTTTGTGGTCCGACGCGCCGAGCCGGGTGTCGAGCATGCCTGCGCGGGCGAAAATGTTGGTCTCGGTCGGCCCCGGCATCAGCACGGTGACGCTGACGCCGCGGTCGGAGAGCTCGTTTCGCAGCGCCAGCGCGAACGACTGCACGAACGACTTCGACGCGTTGTAGGTCGACTGGTACGGGCCCGGCATCGTGGCCACGATCGACGACGTGAAGAGGATCCGGCCGCGGCCGCGCTCGGCCATGTCGTTGCCGACGAGCCGCGCGAGGTGCACGACCGAGCGCACGTTGAGGTCGACCAGCCGCAAGTGGCTCTGCAGGTCGCCGGTGACGAACTCGTCGCCGAGCACGATCCCGGCGTTGAGCGCGAGCACGTCGGGCGCGCGCGGGATGCGCGCGTAGAGCTCCTCGACGCCGGCCGGCGTGGCGAGGTCGACGCGGACCGTCTCGGCCGCAAGGTCCGATTCGGTCTCCGAGGCGAGCAGCAGCTCGAAGCCGTTCTCGGCGAACACGCGGGCGAGCTCGCGGCCGATGCCGCTCGAGGCTCCCGTCACGACGGCCAGCGGAGTCATTCCGGACGCCCTACCCCGTTTGCCGCTTCGAGGTGGCGCTTGAGGTCCGAGAGCGAGCGGCGCATCACCGCGTCGGCGATCGCGTCGCGCACCGGGCGCGGGACGAAGCGGCCGGGATCGATCCGCAGGTCGAGCTCGGCCCTCGTGCCGCCGTCGGCCGCGATGAAGCGCCACTCCCCCGCGAAGTCCCGGAAGTCGCCACCGAGATATTCGCTCGCGATCCGCTGCGGCTCCTCGTAGAGCTGCCGCAGCCGGTAGCGGACGCGCTTGACCTTGGCGTCGACCTCGAACTCGATCACCGTCCCGCGCCCGGAGGCATCGCGCTCGAGCACGTCGACGCGGCGCACCGCGCCCTGCCACGACGGCAGCCGCTCGAAATCGGTCAGCGCGTCGAAGCACGCCTGCGGGCTCGCCGCGATCTCCGCCGAGCGGCATTCGCCGTACATCACACCCTCCTGATCCGGTGATCGAGCAGCAGCGCCCGGGCGGCGCCGCGGCCGCTCATGCCGTGCACGGCGCCGCCCGGGTGGGTCGAGGCGCCGGCCACGTAGAGCCCGCGCAGCGGGCTGCGGTAGCGGCAGAGCTCGGGCGCGGGCCGGAAGATCAGCTGCTGGTCGAGCTCGTACGAGCCGCCGGCCAGGTCGCCGCCCACGAGGCTCGGGTTCCCGGCCTCGGTCTGGGCCGGCGAGCGCATCGCGCGCGCCAGGACGAGCGACGAGAAACCGGGCGCGAAGCGCTCGAGCTGCGCCTCGATCCGCGCCGCCACCTCCTCATCGGCAAGCTCGTTGCGGGACGGGACGTGCGCGTAGACATAGAGCGTGTGCTGACCGGTGGGCGCCCGCGTCGGGTCGTGCAGCGACTGCTGGCCGACGACCAGCGCGGGGTACTCAGGGACGACGCCGCGGCGCGACTCGTCGGCGGCGCGGATCAGCTCTTCGAGCTCGCCCCCGATGTGCACGACCGCCGCCGAGCGCGCCTCTGCTGCGGTCCAGCCCACGGGTCCCGAGAGCGCGTAGTCGAGCTTGAACGGCGCGGTCCCGTAGCGCCAGATCCGCAGCCGCCGGTGCAGGCGCCCCGGCAGCGCGCCGTCCGGCACCAGCCGCCCGAGCACGCCCGCGCTGACCGTGCTGACGACCGCCTCGCCCGCGACCTCTTCGCCGCTTTCGAGCCGCACGCCGGCGACGCGGCCGTTGCGCACCAACACGCGCTCGACGGGGGCGTCGCAGCGGATCCGCGCACCCTCGCTTTGCGCTCGCTGAATGAGCGCGTCGGCCAGCACCTGCATCCCGCCGCGCGGCAGGCCCCAGCCGTGGCTGTGGCCGAGGATCTGCAGCAGCAGCCCGAAGGCGCCACTGCCCGCGGCCGTCGGCGGCAGCCCGGAGTGCTGTGCCGAGCCCGCCAGCCACGCGGTCGCGCGCCGATCGCCCTCGAACACGTCGAGCCCGAGCGCCTCGACCGAGCCGGCGAGGCGCCGCCCCCATTCCAGCCCGTCGCGCCGCAGCGCGAGCGCGAGCTGCGCGGCCGGGCGCACGGGCGGCAGCCGCCCGACGATCGCCTCGATCAGCGGGGTCGAGATCGGCAGCAGCCGCTCCATGGCCGCCGCCCAGCCCGGCCCGGCGCTTCCGAGCGACGCCACCGTCTTTGAGAGGTCGCGATGCAGCGCGATCGCGCTGCCGTCGTCGAAGGGATGGGCAAGCACGACGGGCGGGTTCACCCACTCGACGTCGAGCTCGAGCTCGCGCATCGCCGGCGACGCGAGCGTCATCGGCACAAAGCCCGCGCAGTGGTCGTGGACGAAGCCCGGAAGGGTCGCCTCGGTCGAGGTCGTCGCTCCACCCGGCCGCGGCGCGTGCTCGAGCACGGTGACGTCGAGCCCATGCGCGGCGAGCCCGATCGCGGCAACGAGACCGTTGTGCCCCGCGCCGACGACGAGCACGTGCATGGGGTCGCGCTACCCCGGTTGCGCCACGGTTGAATCTCAGCCGTATGAGAGCCATGGGCCCTCAAGCGCTTGCGGCGGCGATCGTGCTGGCGCGCCTCGCGCGCGGCCGTCGCCGTCGCGCGCCGCTCGATGGGGCGGCGGCATTCGCCGGCTCGATCTCGGCCGTCGTGCCGGCGCGTGACGAGGCGCTGCGGATCGGTCCCTGCCTCGACACGCTGCTGGCCGACCCGGATCTGTTGGAGGTGATCGTCGTCGACGACGGCTCGACCGACGGGACGGCCTCGCTTGCGCGCGCTTGCGGGGCGCGGGTGGTGGAGGCCGGGCCGCCGCCGGAGAACTGGGTCGGCAAGCCGTGGGCGCTGCAGCGCGGGCTCGAAGCGGCGGCGGGCGACGTCGTGGTGAGCGTCGACGCCGACACCCGGCCGCGGCCGGGGCTGGCCCGCGCGCTGGCGGCCGCACTCGGCGACGCGGACCTCGTGAGCGCCGGTGCGCGCTTCATCTGCGACACCGCCGGCGAGCGCTGGCTGCACCCGGCGCTGCTGATGACGCTGGTGTACCGCTACGGCCCGCCCGACAGCGCGTCGCCGGTGGCGACGAGCCGGCTGCTGATCAACGGCCAGTGCACGGCGGTCCCGCGCGAGCGACTGCTGGCGGCCGGCGGTTACGCCCACGCCGCCGGGCACATGACCGACGACGCGGCGTTCGCCCGCGGGCTCGCCGGGCGCGGCTGGCGCGTCGCCTTCCACGACGCGGGTGACCTGCTCGCGGTCGACATGCACGAGTCCGGTCGCGAGACCTGGCGCGAGTGGGGGCGCTCGATCGCGCTCGCCGACCTCACCTCGCCGGCCTGGCGGTTCGCGGATCTGGCCGTGGTGTGGCTGACGCTCGCCCTGCCGCCGCTGCGCGTCCTGACGGGACGACCGACCCGGCTCGACCTCGCGCTGCTCGCGCTGCGCTGGCTCATGCTCGCCCCGCTGGCGCCCGGCTACACGCTGCGCGGCGTGCCGTTCTGGCTCTCGCCGCTTGCCGACCCTGTGGCGGCGGTCCGGCTCACGGTCTCGGCGCTGCGCCCGGCGCGCCGCTGGCGGGGGCGGAGCTACGGCGCAGCAGGAACAGGACACCGATGAATGTCATCAGCACGCCCGTCCCGGCGACGTGCTCGATCGGGTCGGTGACGAGCTGGGCAAGCGGAAACGCGAACACGCCGGCGCGCGCTCCCCAGGCGAAGCCGCGGACGGCGGTCACGACCAGGCACAGGACGGCACACGCGAGCGCAGCGGCGGGCGCGAGTGCGATCGCCGCGCCGACGAAGCACATCACGGCCTTGCCGCCTTTTCTGGGGTCGGGCAGCGGAAACGCGTGCCCGGCCATCGCGCCCAGCGCGGCCGCCCAGGCGGGCCAGTAGCCCCACAGGACGTGCGCGAGCGCGACCGGGATCAGCGCCTTCAGGCCGTCGCCGACGAACGCCGGCCACGCGCGGCGCGCGCCGAGCTGCTCGAGCGCGTTCCAGGCGCCCGGGTTGCCGTCGCCCGTTTGCTGCAGATCGACGCCGTGGCGGCGCGCGACGAGCGCCGAGACGGGTATGCATCCGCACACGTAGCCCATCACGGCCGCGATTACGTACTCCATCCGTGCCCGTCGCTTCGTTTCATCTGATCCGTTACCCGCCGGGGCCGGCGGCGCGGCGCGCGTTCTCGCGCATGGGGCTCGACCGGCCCGCGTTGGCCCGCACGCCGGGCCTGCGCTTCTGGCGGGCGCTGGGAACGGGCCGCGGGCGGACGATGACGCTGTCGGCCGATCTGCGCCGCTGGGCACTGTTCGCGGTCTGGGAGGACGACGCCGCGCTCGACGCCTTCCTCACCGGATCGCCGGTGGCCGCGGGCTGGCGCGCCGGCGAGGCCTACACGGTCCGGCTCGCGCCGCTGCAGAGCCATGGTGCGTGGGGCGGGAGCAACCCGCTGGCGGGCGCCGGGCGGCCGGGCGGCGACGAGGGCGCCGCCGCCGTGCGGGCAGCCGGCAACGACACCACGGCGGGCGCCGGGCAGGCGGAGCGCGACGACGTCACTGCGGGCGTGGGCCGGCGGAGCGCGACGAGGTCGCCGCAAGCGGCGTGACCGCCGCGGGGCGGCGCGACCGCGCGCTCGTGCCCGAAGGCCCGGTGGCGATCCTCACGCGGGCGGCGATCCGGCCGCGCCGTGCGGTTGCCTTCTACCGCGCGATCGGGCCGCCCGCGCGCGAGTTGCTCGAGGCGCCGGGGTTGCTGGCGTCGGTCGGGATCGGCGAGTGGCCGCTGCTGCGCCAAGCGACGTTCTCGCTCTGGCGCAGCCTCGAGGACGCGACCGCGTACGCCTACCGGCAGCCGCGCCACCGCGACGTGATCCGGCGCACGCGGGCGGAAGGGTGGTACAGCGAGGAGCTGTTCGCGCGGCTCGCGCCCTACGGCGCCGAGGGCACGTGGGACGGGCGCGACCCGCTTCACGACATCGCCTCGCGCGCCACCGTGCGGCCGCCGAGCGCCACGAGCGGCAGCCCGCCGCCCGGGTGAACCGTTCCGCCAGCCAGCCACAGCCCGCGCACGCCGCGGACGCGGTTGCCCGGGCGCTTGAGCGCGCCGAGCCGGCCGTGCGGCGCCGCGCCGTAGATCGCGCCGGCGGCCGCGCCGGTCTCGCGCTCGAGGTCCGCCGGCGTCCGGGAGGCGCGCTCGGCGATCCGGTCGCGGACGCCGAGCCGGTCGATCAGCCGTTCCTCCTCCGCCGCCCAGTCGGCGGACGCCGCGGGCGCGTTGACGAGCACGAACCATGCCTCCGGGCCGTCCTCGGTGGCCGCCGGCGCGCTCACGTAGATCGTCGGGTCGCGCGCCGGCCGGCGGTGGACGAAGACGTCGTCGAACTCGGCGTCGTAGTCGGCCGGGAAGTCGATCCGGTGGTGCGCGAGGCCGGGCGTGCGATCGCGCAGCCCGAGCATCAGCGCGAGCCCCGAGAGCGAGTGCTCTCGCCGGCGCGGCGTCCGGCCGAGCAGCGCCGCGACCGCGTGATAGTCGACGTCGGTGATCACCGCATCGGCCGCGAACGCGCCCGCGGGCGTCACCACGCCGCGCACGCGGCCGCGGCGCACGAGGATCCGCTCGATGCGCTCGCCCACCCGCAGCTCGCCGCCGAGCGACTCCAGCCGTGACACCTGGGCCAGCACGAGCGCGTACAGCCCGCCGCGCGGGTGCCAGGCCCCGAAGGCGTGCTCGACGTAGCCCGCGACGGCCAACGCCGCGGGCGCCCGCCGCGGATCGGCGCCCGCGTAGGTGGCGAAGCGCTCGATGATCATCCGCAGCCGCGGGTCGCGGGCGTGGGCGTGGGCGAACTGGCGCAGCGTCCACCACGGCTTCACGCGCAGCGCGTCGCGCGGGTCGCCGCCGCGCCGCGGCGGCCAGGGCGCGGGCCCGGTCAGGAAGCGTTCCGACGCCGCCCACATCCCGGCACACGACCCCAGGAATCGCGCCCAGTCCGTGCCTGCCCCCGGCGAGAACGCCTCGAGCGCCTCCAGCGCCCGCGGGAGGTCGGCGGACAGCTCGACGCTGCTCCCGTCGGCGAAGCGGTAGCGCGTGACCGGCTCGACGCGCAGGAGCTCGACGTCGAGGTCGGCGAAGACCCACGGCATCGTCAGCAGCGACGGCCCGGCGTCCCAAGTGAAGCCGCCGCGGGAGACGCGCGCGCACTTGCCGCCGGGCGCGGCGTTCTGCTCGAAGACCGTCACGCTGGTGGCCGGCCGCGGCCAGCTCGATCGCCGCCGCGAGCCCGCCGACGCCGGCCCCCACGACCGCGACCTTCATCGCCGCCACAGCGCCGGCACGGCGAACGCGCCCATCGCCAGCCCACCGGCGACCGCCACCCGCGGCCGCTGCCAGAGCGCGGCGTTGGCGAACAGCTCACCCAGCCAGGTCCACACGTAGAGCGCCAGCGCGGCGTCGTTGTCGCGCGCTACCCAGGCGCTCGCATCGCGCGCCGGGGCCTCGCCGCCGCGCGCCGGCGCCGCGTCGTTGTCGCGCGCTACCGATGCGCTCGCGCCCTGCTCGCGCGCCAGCGCAGCGTAGGCGGCGAACACGGCCAGCCCGGTCGACGAACCAGCCCGCGAAGTTGCTCGCCGGCACGCCCTCGTAGCGCCCGCCGCCCGGCCATGTCCAGTAGCCCTCGCGCGCCATCCTCGGATCGAGGAAGACGTCCCAGGCCGTGAGCGCGCCGGCCGCAAGCACGATCCGGCGCGAGCGGCGCGCGCTCAGCCGGCCGGCCGTGACCCACGCCGGCCGCGCCATCATCGCCCACGCGGCGGCGGCCAGCAGCGGCACGCCGCCCACACGCGGGCCGAGCTGCGACGAGTACGAGTAGTGCCCGAACGGGCGCCCCGTGGCCACGCCCACGAGCTCGGCCGCGAACCCGACCGCCCCCGCCGCCGCGACCGCCCGCCCGTCCCCCGCGCGCCGTGCCTCCAGAGCCGACGTCGCGAGCATCAACGCGACGATCGCCCGCGTCGCCCTCGGCGGCCGCGAGCCGAGCCCGTACGCCACCTGCGCGGCGGCCAGCGCCCCAAGCGCCCACGGCGTCAGCCCCCTCGAGGCGACCCGGCGCGAGAGGGTGAGACGGCGCGTCCGAACCGGCCTGAGCCCGGTCACGCGCGCCATGCCGCGGTGGCGGCCACGCGCAGCTTGCGGCCGCGCGGGACGACGGCGCGGCCCGGGCGCTCGCCGTAGCCCTCGCGCTCGAGCTGGCGCAACAGCTCGCGGTACATCGCGGCCGCGGCGGCGATCGCGCGGTTGCCCTGGCGCAGGTCCCCGATCCCCGCCAGGCCGCGCTCGTACAGCGCGTCGGCGCGCGGGATCTGGTCGCGCAGCAAGAGCTCTCGCCGCCCGGGCTCCAGACCGCCGCAGCGCAGGATCGCCTCGCGCGCGACGTAGACGCGGCCGTTGGCGGCGTCCTCGTCGATGTCGCGCAGGATGTTCGTGCGCTGCATCGCCATCCCCAGCGCGGTGGCGGCGGGGCGCGCGCGGTCGAAGCGGACGGTCCCGAGGACGGACGCCATCACCAGCCCGACGGTACCGGCAACGCGGTAGCAGTAGCGGTCAACGTCGGCCTCGGTGAGGAAATCCGCGCCGACGAGGTCTTGACGCATGCCGGCGCAGAAGTCCGACAGCGCCTGGCGCGGCAGGTCGTGCCGCGTAGCCAACGATTCGAGGATTCGCACCTCGAGCGTCGGCTCCGCCGGCTCGCCCGCCGCCCACGCCTCGACCGCCCCGACCCGCTCGGGCGCGTCGGGGCGGCCCTCGTCGACGAGGTCGTCGAGCGTGCGGAACACCAAGTACAGGAGGTAGACGTCGTCGCGCACGCCCCGCGGCAGCAGCCGGCAGGCGAGCGAGAACGTGCGCGCCACGCGGTTCGTCGTGCTCCGCGCGAGGACGAGCGTCGAGGTCACCGGGTCGCCTCTGCCAACACGAGGCCGGCCGTCACCTCGGCCCCGAGCAACACGCCCGGGATCCCCGCGCCCGGATGCGTTCCCGCGCCGACGTGGAAGAGCCCCGGCGCGACGCGGTTGGGCGCGCGGAAGTAGGCGGACTGATGGAGCGTCGGCTCGACCGCGAACGCATTGCCGTCGACCGCGCCGAACTCGCGCGCGAAGTCCACCGGCGTCATCCGGTGCTCGACGCGCACCGAGGCGCCGAGGCCCTCGAGGCCGAACGTGCGCTCCAGATCGGCCACCAGCGCGTCCCGGAGCCCGTCCGCGGCGCGCTCCCAGGCCACGTCCGCGCGCAGGTTCGGAACCGGCAGCAGCACGGCCAGCGAGTCGCCGCCCGCCGGCGCCATCGCGGCCTCGGTGCGCGCCGGCGCGTGCACGTAGGTCGAGAACGTCCGCGGCAGCCCGCGGCCGCGCGTCACGGTCCGGATGAAGTCGCGATATCCGTCGCCCACGAGCAGCGTGTGATGCAGCAGCGAGGGCTGCACGCGGTCCGTCCCCAGGTACAGGAGAAAGCACGACATCGTCGGCCGCAGTCGCCGCCGCGGCGCGCGCCTGCCGAGCAGCTCGTGCGTGCGCAGGACGTCGGCGTTGGAGATGACGACGTCGGCCGCGATCCGCTCCCCCGACGCCAGCCGTACCGCCCGCCCGGGCTCGATCGCCTCCACCCGTGCGCCGCAGCGCACGTCGAGCGGCCGCGCCATCGCCTCGACCAGCGAATAGACGCCACCGTCGGCGTACCAGCCGCCGTCGAGCACCTGCAGGTACGCCAGCGCGCCGTAGATCGCCGGCACCCGGAAGGGATCGCCGCCGATGAACAGCGAGTGAAAGGAGAACGCCTCGCGCACGCGCGGGTGCCGGAACCAGTGCGCGACGAAGCGGTGCAGCGGCACGATCGCGCCCAGCCGCGCCATCCGCGGCAGCAGCGCGGCAAACGAGCGCACGTCGCCGAACGCGCGCCGGCCCGCGGCGAGGATCCCGTCCTCGTAGATCGGCCGCAACGCGTCCAGGAAGCCGTCCACGCGCGCGGCGTCGCGGGCGTCGAAGCGCGCCACCTGCTCGCGCAGCTGCGCACGGTCGGCGTGAAAGTCGAAGGCCCGCGATTCCCCCGCCCAGCGAATGCGGTAGAGCGGGTCGAGCCGCCGCAGCCGCACCTCGGCGTGCAGGTCGAGCCCGCCGGCGGCGAACGCCTCCTCCAGCACCCACGGCATCGTGATCAGCGAGGGCCCGGTGTCCCAGGTGTAGCCGTCCGTCCGCAGCTGCGACGCGCGCCCGCCGGGCGCGGAGCGCTGCTCGAGCACGGTCACGTCGCACCCGGCGCCCTGCAGCCGCAGCGCGGCCGCGAGCCCGCCGAGCCCTGCGCCGACGACGACGACCTTAGGCGGGCGACGCCGACCGGGCGCCCCGGCGGGGCGGTGATGCGTCGCTGCCGACATGCTCATCGCGGCTACGGCCGATAAGGGTCCGGCCGATGACGGCAAGTCCGAAGCCTGACGCCGCGGCGCTCGCTCCGGCGGCTGCATCGATCCAGAAGTGGTTCGCGGTGCCGAGCACGATCACGGTGACGAGCAGCGGATAGGCCACCGCCAGTACGCGCCCCCAGCGCCACGGCGCGAGCGCGCACACAATGCCGGCCGCCACCACGGCGAAGGCGACGTGGCCACTCGGCATCGCCGCGTACGGGCTCTGGACGGTGTAGTGCCAGCCGTCGACCTCCACGCCGCCCGACAGCAACCGCGGCGGCGCCGTCGGCGCAAGCAGATAGCCCGCCACGACGAGCGCCTGAGTGGCCAGGAACGCGTCGCGCGCGAGCCCGAATGCGCGCGGATGCTCGAGCCGCGCCCACACGAGCGCACCGACGGTCGCCGGCACGTGCGCCCAGAAGTAGACGAAGCCGGCGAGCGCGAGCAGGGTTGGGCGCGCCAGTCAGCCAGCCGTGGATGTCCGGCTCGAAGTACAGGCCGAGCTCGCGCTCGAACGCGACGATGTCGGTCGCGCGCCGCAGCGGCGCGCCGGGGTCGCGCGGCGCCAGCGCGGCCGCCAGCGGGCACAGCGCGAACGCCGCGCCCACGAGCGCGATGTCACGGGTCGCGCGCACCTACTGCAGTTCGACGCGCCGCGTCTCGATCTCGATGCCCTCGGCGAGCGTGCCCTGCACGCGCCGCGCGACCCGCTCGATCACGCGCGTCCACATGTGCAGCTGGACCTCCTTGGCCATCCGCAGCCGGTCGTGCAGCAGGTAGGACAGGCGATCGCCGCCGCGCGCCCACGATTCGATCTCGAACACCAGACAGCCGTCCACATCGTCCGCTCGCCACTCGATCTGCCCGGCTTCGAGGTGCCCGTCGAGCGTCACGAAGCGAAACGAGCCGGCGGTCGCCTCGACGACCCGGATCGGGCCGTCCCACGGCCCGGGCATGCGCACGAGGAACTCGTCGCCGACGCGCATCTCGCCCGGCTCGCCGACCTCCTTGAGGAAGCGCGCGAGGCCGCCGGGCGCGACCCGGTCGGGGTCGGCCTGGACCGCCGCCATCAGCTCGCCGGCGCCGGTCTCGGGACCGTGGATGCGCCCCGTGTAGCGTCGCCGGAACAGCGGCCCGACGCCATCTTCCGGCCGCTGGACGCCCGCGCGGCTGACGCTCGCGTCGACGTCGGGCGGCGCGTCGGCGGGCCAGGCGCCGTCGAGCTCGCGGCGGTAGATCGGCGTCGTGCGCCAGATGTAGCTCCATGACGTCATGACGACCCCGGCGGGCCAGCGCAGCGTGGTCGTGAGTCGCCGCAGATCAGGCATTCGCTCGTCCTACCCACGGGTAGGACGCGAACGTGCCCGACTTCCCTCCTCGTGCTTCTGACGCCCTTCACGCGACCTCGCTTGGCACCATCGCGCTCTGCATCTCGCTCTGGATCCGCGCCAAGACCGTCACCCAGGAGGAGCGCGGCAATGCCGAGCGGCGCGCGCTCTTCGTCGGCCTGTGGCCCGTCATGTTCTGGCTGCTCGGCGACGCCGCCGAGCGCCGCGGGCACTGAGATCATCCGACCGCGGCCGGAGTCCGTACGGCGGGCATGCACCACACGCCCGACGAACTGCTGAACGGCATCTGTGAACTGACCCTCGAGTCCAATGATCCGAGCGCACTGGAGCGCTTCTATCGCGACGTGCTCGCCTGCGAGGTCCTCGTTCGCGAGGACGATCGGATCTGGCTGTCGTGCGGCGAACGCACGCGGCTCGGGCTCTGGACCCGCGGCGCCAAGGAGTTCGGCGACCGTGGCGGCCGGCACGTGCACTTCGCGTTCTCGGTCCCGCCGCGCGGACTCGACCGCCTGCGGGCGCGGCTCGAGGAGCACGCGGCCGACTACCGCGGCCCGGTCGAGCACGACGGCGGCGATCGCTCGGTCTACCTCGAGGACCCGGAGGGCAACGTGCTCGAGATCTGGGACTTCTTCGAGCGCGAGCCCGAGGGCGTCGACGCGCTCGCGGACTAACCGATCCCCGGCACCTTCTCGGCCAGCTCACCGACCGGCGCCAGGTCCTCGCGCAGCGCCTCGAGCCGCGTCTCGAGCCCGCCGAGGCGGGAGTTGACCTCGCGCAGGAGCGGCTCGAGCGTGTCGACCGAGTCGCGCACGGCACGCATGTCCTCGTGGAGCGGCTCGATACCGGTGGTCACGGCCTCGAGCGATTCGAGTTGCCGGCTCATGCCGTCGACGACCGCATGCAGCGAGGCGATCTCGCGATGGACGTCCGGGAGCTGCTGCAGCGGCTCGACCTGGCCGCAAGGTCGTCGATCTTTCCGGGCAGCTGCTCGACCGCCGTCGGACCGCGGGCAGCTGCGGATCGGGCGACCGGTCGCGAGGTCGTCGATCTGACCGGGCAACGACTCGACCGCCGTGCGGACGGCCGGCAGCTCGCGGACGGCGCCCAGCTCGGCGTGCAGCGCGTCGAGCCGCATCAGCAGCTCGCGCTCCAGCCGCGGCAGCACGCGCGTGGCGTCGGCGATCGCGCCGAGGTCGTCGAGCAGTCGCCCGATCAGCGTGGGAGGGAACAACGCGCTGAGATTCATGACCGCCGTCCTGCCCACGGTCAGCGGACACCAACCCGATCCAGTCACTTCCGCGCTCGCGGGGTAGGGCCCGAGGATGCTCTTCCGAAATGTGGCCGACGGCGTCCACCGGGTCGAGGACGTCTTCACGAACTGGTATCTCGTCGAGGCCGACGACGGCGTGACGATCGTGGACTGCGGCGTCCCGGCTTCGTGGGAGTCGCTCAAGCAGGCGCTGCCGCAGATCGGGCGCTCGCTCGGCGACGTGCGCGCGATCGTGCTGACCCACGCGCACTTCGACCACGTCGGGTTCGCCGAGCGCGCCCGCCGGACGCTCGGCGTGCCGGTCTTCGTCCACGAGGACGACGTCCCGCTGACCCGTCACCCGTGGCGCTACGACCACGAGCGGGCGCGCTCGCGCTATCCCGGGTCGCTGCCGACCGTGGCGGTGTTCCTCCGGCACCGGGCGTTCTGGCCGCGGCCGATCGGCGTGGTCGCACGTTACGGCAACGAAGGGACGCTGCCGGTGCCCGGCGAGCCGAGGATCGTCGCCACGCCCGGCCACACACTCGGGCACTGCGCGCTGCACCTGGCCGACCGCAACGCCGTGCTCGCGGGCGACGCGCTCGTGACGCTCGATCCGTACACGCGCCGGACCGGCCCGCGGATCGTCGCGCGCGCCGCCACCGTCGACAGCGAGCGCAACCTGGCCACGCTCGACGCGCTGGCCGCGACCGGCGTCAGGACCGTGCTCTGCGGCCACGGCAAGCCGTGGACGCGCGGGGTCGAGGCGGCCGTCGAGGCGGCCCGCTTCGCCCCCGTGGGCTAGAGCGGCTTGCGCTCGAGCCGGTGGACGGCCGGGCCCTGCAGCACCGTCCCGTCGGGCGCGAAGCGCGAGCCGTGGCACGGGCAGTCCCAGCTGCGCTCGGCGCGGTTGAAGTTGACCTGGCAGCCCAGGTGCGTGCAGACCGGCGAGACCGCGGTGACGATGCCGTCCTCGTCGCGGTAGCCGGCGACCTTCTCGCCGCGGTGGCGGACGATCGCGCCTTCGCCGCGCGGGAGGTCCTCGATCGTCCCGCGACCCGGCTTGGAGATGCGGTCGGACACGAAGCGCACGCCCGCCTTCGCGTTCTCGGTCACGAGCTTGCAGCGCCGACGCGCGCGGGTTCAGGCGGACCGGGTCGAACAGCGACGCGTACGGGTTGTCGCGGCCGAGCACGAGGTCGGTGAGCAGGCGGGCGGCGGCGGTGCCGTTCGTCATCCCCCACTTCGCGAACCCGGTGGCCATCAGCACGCGCGACTCGAACGGCGTCATCCGGCCCGACGAGCGGCAGCCCGTCGACGCTCGTGTTGTCCTGCGCCGACCAGCGGTAGTCGACCGAGCGCACGTCCCAGTGCTCGCGCGCGAAGTCCTCCAGGCGCGCGGTAGCGCCGCTCGGTGTCGCCGCCGGTGCCGGTCCGGTGACCTTCGCCGCCGACGAGCAGCAGCTCCTCGTCGCCGGCCGGGACGCCGCGGATCGACTCGGGTCGGGGAGTCGGCGCTGATGAACATGCCCTCCGGCGGCGCGCCGGCGATCCGGCAGGCGATCGCGTAGGAGCGCTGCGGGTGCACGCGCGCGAAGGCCAGCGAGCGGTCCGGGAACGGGAAGTGCGTGGCGACGATCGTGTGCTCGGCGGTCACGCGCCCGCCCGGCGTGCGGACCGCGTCGCCGACCTGGACGGCGTGCGTGTGCTCGTAGACCTCGGGCAGCTGGTCGGCGAGCGCGAGCAGGTACTTGTGCGCGTGGAACTCGGCCTGGCCGTCGAAGCGCACGGCGGCCGCGACCGGGTACGGCAGCGGCGTCCGCTCGACCAGCATCGCCGGCAGCCCGGCCTCGACCGCCGCCTCGGTCTCGTCCTCGATGTCCGAGCGCTGCGACGAGTAGGCGTACGCCGGGCGCACGCGGAAGTCGCAGTCGATGCCGTCGCGCTCGACGCGGTCGGCGATCCAGGCCAGCGCGTCCTCGTTGGCCGCGCCGTACGCGCGCGCCGCGTCGGCGCCGTGCTTGGACCGCAGCTGCGAGTAGATCAGGCCGTGCTGGGAGGAGACCTTGGCGGTGGTGTGGCCGGTCACGCCGTGGCCGATCCGGTTGGCCTCGAGCAGGACGACGCGCGCGCCGGCCTCGTGCAGCAGCAGCGCGGTCGTCACGCCGACGATGCCGCCGCCGACCACCGCGACGTCGGCGGTGACGTTCGCCGTCGAGGCGCGCGTGCTCAGGCGCCGGCGGCGCCGTCTGGAGCCAGAACGAGCCCTTCATCGCAGCGCCAGCTCCTCGAGGCGCATCAGCGACTCCGCGTTGCGGACCTTGGTCGCGACCTGCAGCAGCGGGTTGAGCGCGAGCACGGAGTACGGCCCGTCGGGGTTCTCGACGATCTCGACCGACGTCCCGCCGTCGACCGGCGTCAGGCGCAGGATCACGCTCGCCGTCCCGAGCGGCCGGCCCTTCGCGCGCAGGTGCAGGTACTGCGGCTCGCACGGCCTCGAGCACCTCGGTGTGGTCGCGCAGCGTCAGCGGGCCGAAGCCGATCGTGTGATGGAACTTCGTGCCGGGCGCGGGGAACCCGGGCTCGGCGTCGCGGATCTCCTTGGAGCCGACGACCCAGTAGCCGTAGCCGGACGGGTCGGCGAGCGCCGTCCCACACGGCCTGCGGGCGGAACGGGCATGAAGCGACGGTTCGTGGCCACGGGGCTGGCATTACCCCGTGAGCCGCGTGTGAACCTCGCCGCGCCATGACGCGGCGCGGCGCGAACGCGCCAGGCCTGGGAAGTGCGGCAGCATGCGTGGCTTGACCTGCCGGGCGTCTTCCGCCCGCGCTCGGACACGTGGCTGCTGGCGGCGGACGGCGCGCGGGAGCCGCTGCCGCGCCGGCGGCCGGATCCTGGAGCTGTGCGCCGGGCCGGGGTTCGCCGGCATGAGCGCGGCGCTCGCGCGCGAGCGGCGCCTGACGACGGTCGACGTCTCGCGGCTGCGCGGTGCTGCAACGTGCGGCTGAACGCGCGGCTGAACGGCGTGCGCGTGCGGGCGCTGCGCGGCGATCTGTTCGCGGCGGTGCGCGGGCGAGCGCTTCGACCTGATCCTCGCCAACCCGCCGTACGTGCCCGGCCCGCCGCCGCCCGTCGCACGGCGCAGGCGCGGGCGTGGGACGCCGGCGACGACGGGCGCGCGATGCTCGACCGCATCTGCGCCGAGGCGCCGCGCCACCTGCGGCCCGGGCGGGACGCTGCTGATCGTGCACTCCGAGGTCTGCGGCGAGCGAGCGCACGCTGCGACGCGTTCGCGGCGCGGCGGCCTCGCAGGCGGAGGTCGCAGCCCGCGAGCGCGGCCCGCTCGGGCCGCTGCTGCGCGCGCGCCGCGCCGAGCTCGAGGCGCGCGGCCTGCTGCGCGCCCGGGCAGGAGCACGAGGACGTGATGGTTCTGCGCGGGCGGCTTGTGGGGAGGACGAGCGCCAGATGGCCGATTCCGACACCGTGATCACGCCCTACCGCGACGGCCCGCTGCTCGTCCGCGGCTCCTTCCAGCTCGTCGACCAGGACGGCAACGAGATCGCCGTCGGCGGCCGCGAGACCGTGACCGCGCTCTGCCGCTGCGGCAAGTCGCGGCTGCGGCCGTTCTGCGACGGCACGCACCAGGTCGTCCGCTTCCGCGCGCCGAGCGGCGCGGAGAACGGACGCGCTAGTCGAGGAAGCGGTCGGCGAGCCAGCCGGTCACGCGCGTCGAGGCCGACCTCGCGCTGGCGCAGCGCGCCGTTGCGCTCGATCAGCGCGCGCGGCGCCTGCGAGCTCGGCCGCGCAGCCGATCCGGTCCGCGACCGGCGCGAGCGTCGTCGAGCGCGCTCGCGCAGCAGCTCGCGCACGGGCCGCCGCTCGCCGCGTGACGAGGTCGGCGAGCTCGGCGTCGAGCCCGTGGCGCGCGGCGCGCCAGCGGTTCTCGGCGATCCGCCACGACTGCGGGCAGCCCAGGTCGTCGCGCTCGCGCAGCCACGCGACCAGCGCGTGCGCGTAGGCCGCGACCGCGGCGGCCTCCGCCGAGCGTCGTCTGCGTGTCGCAGACGCGCAGCTCGAGCGTGCCGAACGACGAGGTGCGGGCGCAGCTCGAACCACCAGCTCTTCGGGTCGCCCGTCCAGCGCAGCATCTCGGCGAACTCCGCCCAGGAGGGGATCTGCGGCGGCACGCCCTGGCGCGGGAGCAGGCGCGCCGATCAGCGGCCGCACCGACGCGAAGCCGGTGTCGCGGCCGGCGTGGAACGGCGCGTTGGCCGCCAGCGCGGCGAGCTCCGGCAGGTGGCCGCGCAGCGCGTTGTAGACGGCGAGCGTCGTGTCCGCCGAGCCGACGGCGACGTGCACCTGCAGCGCGCACACGAGCTGGACGCGGGCGGCGTCGCCGTGGTCGGCGAGGATCGCGTCGTAGCGCTCGCCGCGGTTGAGCGCGCCGAGCGGCGCGGCGAACGGGTGCACGCCGGCGGCGATCACGCGCGCCCGCGCGCGCCGGCCGCGCTCGCGAGCCGCGCGGCGGCCGGCGGCGAGCTCCGCGATCGCCGTCCCCGACGCGTCGCGCCGGCGCCGTCACGATCTCGGCCTGCGACGCGGGCAGCTCGAGCTTGAGCCCTGGTCGCCGTCGAGCAGCTCGCGCGCGATCGGGGCGAGGTCGAGCGACACCGGGTCGACCAGCATGACCTCCTCCTCGAGGCCGACGGTCAGCGGCTGCGGCGCGTCGAAGATCGCCGCGAGTCCCGGTCACCGCAGCGCAGCGCCAGCGCCGGGCGCAGCGACGACGCGTCGCTCGACCACGCCTCCATCATGTGCCGCGCCCAGCGGCCGTCGATCGCCAGCAGCGCCCTCGCGCCCCACAGCACGTCCGCGCCGAGCCGCGGGTCCTGCTCGGCGAGCCCGCCCGCGAGGTCGACCGCGGCGATGCTCTCGTGCACCGCGTCGGCCACCACGTGCACGTCGAAGAACCGCGTCGCGTCCTCGCCGTAGCCGAGCCGGCGCAGGCCGGTCGGCGTAGCGGCGGTTGGGCACCGACGAGGTCATCTCGAACAGCGCCAGGTGGCCGACGATCGCGCCGCGCAGCCGCCGGTGCAGGCCGCACAACGACATCAGGTTCACCGTCGCCAGCGTCACGCCCGGGATCTGCTCCAGGTAGGCGCCGTAGGTGCGAGTCGAGGCCGACGGCGTCCATCGCGCGCGCGAACAGCTCGGCGTGGATGTCGTCGGCGCGCCCGTTGCCGTACTCGTCGGCCTGCACCTCGACCATCGCCGCCTTCGGCTTGCCCCACAGCCGCGGCAGCGCCCACGAGTGCGGGTCGGCCTCCTTGAGCTGGTACGCCGAGCGGTGGACCAGGAACTCGAGCACCTGCTCGGCGCTCGCCTCGCGCTCGATGAAGGTCGACACCGACGGCGCGTCGTCGGCCGTGCATCAGCTCGCGCAGCAGCACGTCGATCTCGCGCGGGTCCGGCGGCTCGCCGGGCGGCCCGACGAGCTCGTGCAGCTCGGCCTCGAAGCGGCGCTCGAGCTCGCGCGCGGCAGCGCCAGCAGCGACGGCTCCCACTCCCACGCGTCGTCGACGTCCTCGAAGCCGCGGTAGTGCAGCTCGTAGCAGCAGTACAGCGCCAGCTGCAGGTCCTCGGCGTCGATCTCGCCGGCCGGCAGCTCGAGCGCGTGCGGCGGCCGGCGCAACCCGGCGAACAGCGCCTCGCTCACCGGACCCCTGGGCTGCGGCAGTGAACTCATCCGCGTTCCCTACCCAACTGTCGCGCGACGGCTAACGCGCCAGTGGCGCGCCCGGGGTAGGCCGCTCCGCATGCCTGACATCACGGTGCATCCCCACGGCGAACGGTGGGCAGTCCTCGAAGCGGGCGCGGAATCGCCGATCAAGGAGTTCGGGACGCGCGCGGCCGCCGAGCTGGCGGCTCGCGACATGGCGGACGGCGGGCGGATCGAGGTGCTCGAGGACGATCCTTCGGGACTGGCCGAGGACCCGAGCGCCGGCGAGCCCGCGGTCAAGCAGGAGCCGGACATCAACGCGGTCAGCGCGGCCGAGCGCGCGCGCTCGGTCCAGACCGGTATGTGACTTACGAGCGCTCGCGCGCCGGGGCGATGTCGAGCAGCCGCGGCGCGTGCTCGTGGTCGACCTGCAGCGTCGTGTGGTCGATCCCGAAGCGCTCGTGCAGCAGCCGCTCGAGCTCGCCGCGGCGGGCGTGGCAGTCGTCGCCCTCGGCGACGAGCACGTGCGGCGGCGAGCGCCGGGAAGCCCGAGGTGACCTCCCAGACGTGCAGGTCGTGGACCTCGACGATCGCCGTCGGCGCGCGGCCAGCACGCGGCCGACCTCGTCGGGGTCGATGTCCTTCGGGCGAGCCCTCGAGCAGGATCCGGCCCGAGTCGCGCAGCAGCCGCCAGCCCGAGCGCAGCATCAGCGCCGAGACGGTCAGCGCCGCGATCCCGTCGGCCTGCGCCGAAGCCGGTGGTGACGATGATCACGCCGGCGATCGACCGCGGCCACCGAGCCGTAGAGGTCGGCCAGCACGTGCGCGATCGCGCCCTCGACGTTGAGCCCGCGCCGCTCGCTGCGCGAGAGCGCCCAGGCCGCGGCGACGTTGACGCACGGCGCCGAGCGCGCCGACGACGATCACGAGGCCGCCCTCGACGTCGGGCGGGTCGAACAGCCGCCGGATCGCCTCGATCGCCAGCACGCCGGCGAGCACCAGCAGCGTGGCGCCGTTGGCCTGGGCGGAGAGGATCTCGGCGCGGCCGAGCCCGAACGTGTAGCGCTCGCGACGGCGGCCGCGCGGCGAGCGCGGACCGCGAACAGCGCGAGCGCGATCGCGCCCGCGTCGGTCAGCATGTGCGCGGCATCGGAGAGCAGCGCCAGCGAGGACGCGATGATGCCGACGACGACCTCGACGACCATGAACGACGGCGATCAGCGACGAGCGCGACGGTCAGCCACTTGCGGTCGGCGTCGGCCGACGGGCCGTGGCTGTGGCCGTGATGGTCGTGGCCCATGGCACCCATCGTACCGAGGTCAACTATGGCCGTAGTACGCTCGGCGGACCATGACGCTCCCTCCCGCACTGCACGAACTGGAGTCCCGCGTGATGTCCGCCGTCTGGGCTCAGGGTGAGGCGACGGTGCGCTCGGTGACCGACGCCGTGGCGGCGGACGGGCCGCGCTCGTACACGACGATCCTGACCGTGATGACCCGCCTGGACCGCAAGGGCTTCCTGGATCGCCGGCGCGAGGGCAAGCGCGACGTCTACGTCGCCGCCGTCGACCAGGACGAGTACCGGCGCGCGCGCTCGGAGGCCGAGGTCGACGCGCTGGTCGACGCCTACGGCGACCTCGCGCTGGCGCAGTTCGCGCGCCGCTTCGTCCAAGCTCGACCCGTCGCACCAGCGCGCGCTGCGGCGCCGCGCCCGCAGCGAGTGAGGGGGTGTTCCGTTCTCGTCACCCCGAAGAGACGGAACACCCCCGGGCCGCTAGACCTTCTCGCGCTTGACCTCGTCCAGCGCCTGCTGGTAGTCCGGCTCGGCGGCGCCGGTCATGATCGCCACGACCTCGTTCATGGTGTGCGACTTCGGGGTGATGACCGCGATCCGCTTGCCGAGGCGGTGGATGTGGATGCGGTCGGCGACCTCGAACACGTGCGGCATGTTGTGGCTGATCAGGACCACCGGGATGCCGCGAGTCGCGGACCTTGAGGATCAGCTCGAGCACGTGCGCGGACTCCTTGACGCCGAGCGCCGCGGTCGGCTCGTCGAGGATGATCACCTTGCTGCCGAACGCCGCGGCGCGGGCCACGGCGACGCCCTGGCGCTGGCCGCCGGAGAGCGACTCGACCTGCTGGGAGATGTCCTGGATCGTCATGATCCCGAGGTCGGTCATCTGCTTCTTGGCCTCGGCCTGCATCTTCGCGCGGTCGAGTCTTGCGGAAGACCGTGCCCATGATGCCCGGCGCGCGCGGCTCGCGGCCGAGGAACAGGTTGTCGGCGATGTCCAGCGAGGGCGAGACCGCCAGCGTCTGGTAGACGGTCTCGATCCCGTAGCGCGCGGGCGTCGAGCGGCGTGCGCATCTGGATCGGCTTGCCGTCGAGCAGGATCTCGCCCTCGTCGGGCACGACCGCGCCCGACAGGCACTTGATCAGCGAGGACTTGCCGGCGCCGTTGTCGCCGATCACGGCCAGGATCTCGCCCGGCCGCAGGTCGAAGTCCGAGCCGGCCAGCGCGGTCACGTGGCCGTAGCGCTTGACGAGGCCGCGGGCCTCGAGGATGTTCACGGGCGTCGTCATGCTTTCACCTTGCGGATCCACTGGTCGATCGCGACGGCGGCGATGATCAAGAAGCCGACGGCGAAGTCCTGCCACAGCACGTCGACGCCGGCGAGCGTGAGCCCGTTGCGCAGCACGCCGACGATCAGCGCGCCGAACAGCGTCCCGATCACGCGGCCGCGGCCGCCGAAGAGCGAGGTGCCGCCGATCACCACGGCGGTGATCGAGTCCAGGTTCGCCGATGCCGCCGGCCTGCGGCGACGCGGACGCGATGCGGCCGATCAGCATCCAGCCCGCGACGGCGCAGATCAGCCCGGCGACGATGTAGACGCTGAGCAGCACGCGGTCCTTGCGCACGCCGGCCAGGCGCGCGGCCTCGGCGTCGTCGCCGACGGCGTAGACGTGCTGGCCCCAGGCCGTGTTCTTGAGCACCCAGGCGAAGACGCCGAACAGCACCAGCATCAGGATCGAGCCGTAGGTGATCCGGGTGTCGCCGAGGCTGATCGTGTTGCCCGTCCACAGCAGCAGGTCGGGCATGTCGACGCCGCGGATCGTCGCGCTCTCGCGAGTACCAGAGGTTGATCGCGAAGAAGATGTACAGCGTGCCGAGCGTGACGATGAACGGCGGCAGCTTCAGGCGCGTGATCAGCGCCCCGTTGAGCAGGCCGCAGGCCGTGCCGACGCCGAAGCCGAGCAGCAGCGCCAGCGCGCCCGGCAGCCCCTGTTCGGTGCCCAGCTTGGCCATCACGATCGACGACAGGACCATGATCGCGCCGACCGAGAGGTCGATGCCCGCGGTCAGGATCGACGAGCGTCTGGGCGATGCCCAGCGTGCCGACCACCATCACCTGCTGGACGACCAGCGAGAGGTTCGCCGGCTCCAGGAAGCGGTCGGTGGTGGCGCTGAAGTACAGCACCGCCAGCAGCAGCACGAACAGCGGCCCGAGCGTCGCGTTGCGGTGCAGGACGTCATGGATGCGGGTGCCGAGCGTGGCCTGCCGCGCGGCCCGACGGCGTCGGCCGTCCCGCCGCCCGCGCCCGCGGGCGCGAGCTTACTGAAAGCGATTCGGTCACGATCTAGCCCCAGCAGTTCTCGAGCCCGAACGCCGTGTCCTCGGACTCGACGCCGTCGGCGGGCTCGTCGGTGATCAGCGTCACGCCGGTGTCGACGAAGTCCTTGCCGGCCGTCGGCTCGGGCTTCGTGCCGTCCTTGGCGAAGGCCTCGATGGCCTCGACGCCCATCTCGGCCATCTTCAGCGGGTACTGCTGCGAGGTCGCGCCGATCACGCCGCTCTTGACGTTCTCCACGCCCGGGCAGCCGCCGTCGACGGAGACGATCGTGACGTCCTTCTCCTTGCCGGCGGCCTTCAGCGCCTCGTACGCGCCCGCCGCGGCCGGCTCGTTGATCGTGTAGACGAGGTTGATCGCCGGCGTCCTTCTGAAGCAGGTTCTCCATCGCCGTGCGGCCGCCCTCCTCGGCGCCGTCGGTCACGTCGTGGCCGACGATCCGCGGGTCGGACTCGTCGCCGATCTTGGCCTTGTCGGCGACGTCGACGCCGAAGCCCTCGAGGAAGCCCTGGTCGCGCTGCACGTCGACCGAGACCCCGTCCGGGTTGAGGTCGAGCATCGCGATCTTCGCCTCCTTGCCCTCCTTCTCGAACTTCGCCTTCGCCCACTGGCCGATCAGCAGGCCGGCCTGATAGTTGTCGGTGGCGAACGTCGCGTCGGCGGCGTCGGCGCGGCTCGATCGGCGTGTCGAGCGCGATCACCAGCAGCCCGGCCTGGCGCGCCTTATCCAGCGAAGGCACGATCGCCTTGGAGTCGTTGGCCGTGATCATGAAACCCTTCGCGCCGGCCGAGATCAGGTTCTCGACCGCGGCGACCTGGCTCTCGTTGTCGCCGTCCTTCTTGCCCGCGAAGGACTGCAGCTCCGCGCCCGCGGACTCCGCGGCCGCCGTCGCGCCCTCCTTCATCTTCACGAAGAACGGGTTCGTCTCGGTCTTGGTGATCAGGCCGACCTTGACCGCCTCATCACCACCGCCGCCGCCGCCGCCGCTGGTGCTGGCTTCGTCGTCTCCGCCGCAGGCGGCCACTCCGACGGCCAGAACGACCGCCGACCCGACGGCCGCGATCGCGCGGCCGGTTCCGAATGCCTTCATTTGCTCCTCCATCTCCTCGCCCCAGGGCACCTCGCCGTGAGACAACGTTTTCTCAGCGGGAGTTGTACCGCGGCGGTGCCAGACTTGTCAAGGGATTGAGAAAACGAATTCTCATGATGGTTCCGCGGAATTACGCGATACAGTCCCGATCGTGAGAACGTTTCCTGAGCCTGGTCGTCGGCCGACGATGAAGGAAGTGGCTCGCGTTGCCGACGTCAGCCTGGCAACGGTTTCACGGGTTCTCAGCGGGTCGGGCGAGGTGCGCCCGGACCTCGCCGAGCGCGTGCATCAGGCGGTGAAGATGCTCGGCTACCGGCGCGACCTGACCGCCAGCACGCTGCGCCGGGCGGACCGCCAGTCGGCCAGCATCGGGCTCATCATCGAGGACGTCTCGAACCCGTTCTTCTCCGCCGTGCACCGCGGCGTCGAGGACGTCGCGCGCGCACACGGCGTGCTGACCTTCGTCGGCTCCTCGGACGAGAACCCCGCGCGCGAGCGCGAGCTCGCCGAGGCGTTCGCCGCGCGCGGCGTCGACGGGCTCGTGATCGTGCCGTGCTGCGAGCGACCAGAGCTATCTGCGCCGCGATCAGCAGGCCGGCACCGCGCTCGTGTTCGTCGACCGGCCGCCGCGCTTCATGCCCGGCGACGCGGTCCTGACCGACAATCTCGGCGGCGCCCGGCGCGGCGGTCGAGCACCTGATCGGCCGCGGGCCACCGCCGGATCGCGTTCCTCGGCGACCGCCTGTCGGTGTTCACCGCCGTCGAGCGCCGCAACGGCTACCACGAGGCGCTCGACGCGGCCGGCATCCCGCGCGATGCCGGAGCTCGAGCGTGCCGAGCTCGCCGACAGCGAGCCGCGCGCAGCGGGCCGTGGTCGAGCTGCTCGGGCTGCCCGACCCACCGACTGCGCTGTTCACCGGTCAGAACCTGATCACGATCGGCGCCGTGCGGGCGCTGCGCGAGCTCGGCCTGCAGTGGACAGGTCGCGCTCGTCGGCTTCGACGACGTGGTGCTCGGTGACCTCGTGGAGCCGGGGGTGAGCGTCGTCGCCCAGGATCCCTACGAGCTCGGCCGCCGCGCCGGCGAGCTGCTGTTCGCGCGCGGCGACGAGCCGCGCCGGGTCGTCGTGCCGACGCAGCTGATCACGCGCGGGTCGGGCGAGATCGCGCCGGTCGTAACGGACAAGCGTCCGCTACGTTCGCCGCGTGTCCGCACGCGCGCCCAAGTCCCGCCGGCCGACGATGAACGACGTCGCCGCGGTCGCGGGCGTCAGCCTCAGCACGGTCTCACGCGTCGTCAACGGCAGCCCGCCGGTGGCCCCCGAGCTGGCCGTCGAAGGTCGAGCGCGCGGTCGAGCTGCTCGGCTACCGGCCACAACCACACCGCGGGCTCGCTGCGGCGGGCCGACCGCCAGTCGGCGTCGCTGGGCTTGATCCTCGAGGACGTCGCGAACCCGTTCTTCTCCGCCGTCCACCGCGGCGTCGAGGAGGTCGCGCGCGCGCGCTCGGTGGTCACGTTCGCCGGCAGCTCGGACGAGGACCCGGAACGCGAGCGCGAGCTGATCGAGGCCGTGCTGGCGCGCCGCGTCGACGGCCTGATCGTGATCCCGACCGGCGACGACTACAGCTACCTGCTGCGCGACGTCGCAGCCGGCGTCGGCGTCGTGTTCGTCGATCGCCCGCCCGTCGCGCTCGACGCCGACTGCGTGCTCAGCGAGGACCGCGCCGGCGCCGAGCGCGCCGTCGCCCACCTGCTCGCGCACGGGCACCGCCGGATCGGCTTCGTCGGCTACCCGCCATCGCGCTTCACACGGCGACCGAGCGCCTCGCGGGCTACCGCGCCGCGCTGGCGCAGGCCGGGATCGACGAGGAGTTCGTCGCGCACCCGGATGGCCCGGCAGAAGTCCGCGGGCAAGCGCTCGCCCTGCTCGAACGTCCTGCGACGGCGCTGTTCACGAGCCAGAACCTGATCACGATCGAGATCCTGCGCGTGCTGCACGGACTCGGCCGCCAGCACGAGATCGCGCTCGTCGGCTTCGACGACATCCTCTTCGCGGCCTCGGTCGAGCCGGCCGTGACGATCCTGGCCCAGGACGCGCAGGCGATCGGCCGCGCCGCCGCCGAACTGCTGTTCTCGAGGCTCGACGGCTACGCCGGGCCCGCCCGGCGGGTCGTGCTCCCCACCCCGCTGATCGCGCGCGGCAGCGGCGAGCTCAGTCCAGCCGCTTCCCGTTCACGCTGAGCGCGACGTCGACGTTCCCTCGCGTCGCGTTCGAATACGGGCAGACCTTGTGCGCGTCGCGCACGATCTGCTCGGCGAGCTCGGCGTCGTCGACCTGCGGCAGCGTGACGTCGAGCGCCACGCCGATCTGGAAACCGCGCTCCTCGGTCGGCAGCAGCGAGACGCGGCTGTCGATCGACACGTCGCCAACCTCCGCCTTCGCGCGCCGGCCGACGACGCCGATCGCGCCCTCGAAGCAGGCCGCGTAGCCGACCGCGAACAGCTGCTCGGGGTTCGTCCCGCCGCCCTCGTTCGGCGGCCGCAACTGAACGTCGAGCGCTCCGTCGTCGGTCACCCCGTGCCCTTGCGCTCGCCCGCCGGTCACCGTCGCCTGCGCCGTGTACAGCACCTTCGCCATTCCGCCTCCCTTGCTGCTGAGGCGCGAACCATGTCACAGCGCATCGTTGAGCTCGCCCAGGAGCTCGCGCAAGCGCTGGAGGTTGGCCTTGCCAAGACGGTCGTCGAGGCGCGCCTCGACCTCCGCCACGTAGTCCCGCACCATCGCGAAGACCGCCGCGCCGCGATCGGTGGCGCGGACGAGCTTGGCCCGACCGTCACTCGGATCGGGGATGCGCTCGACGTAACCATGCGCCTCGAGATGGGCGACGAGCGCGGCCATCGACTGCTTGGTCATCTGGGCGCGCTGGGCCAGCACGCTGACGCGGGTGCCGTGGTCGTCGAGGAACTGCAAGACGTTGCCATGAGCGAAGCGGACCTCGGGATGGCCGCGCTCGGCCAGCCGCTCGATCAGCTCCTCGCTCATCGCCCGGAACGGCTCGCGGAGCAGGATCGCGATGTTCTCGGGTCCCTGTCGGGCGGTGGTCTGCGGGAGTCGGGAGCTTGACTTGGACAGGATGCCTGCCTATTCTAGCCGCAGCATATAGACAGTCTGGCTGTCCAAAAGGAGCCTTTGATGCGCCTGCAAATCGGAACCGACGAAATCACCCTGCGGGTCACGAGCGCCGCCAGCGACGGCGCGCTCGTGGCCTGTGACGTCAAGCTGCCCGCGGGCGGCGGACCGCCCGCCATGCACCGCCACCCCTCGGCCGAGGTGTACCGCGGCGAGGCGGGCGAGCTGGCCGTTTATCTCCAGGACGACGACGGCGAGGTCGAGCGCATCGCCCTCGCTCCCGGCGTCGTCGTGCATATCGCCGGTGGGCGACCGCACACCGTGCGCAACGAGTCGTCCTCGGACGCGCGGGCCTACGTCACGTTCGTGCCCGGGACGGAGATGGAGCACTTCGTCCGGGCCGTCGCGACGCACCCCGAGAACGTCGTCGAACTCGCCGCCGCCCATGGCATCGAGTTCACCGGGCCGCTGCCCGGGTAGCGTTCGCCGGGTGGAAACCTGGGGGAAGGAGGTCGTCGATCGTGCGGCCGAGCTGATCCTGGCCCAGATCCCGGCTGCCCAGCATCCCGAGCCCGGCAAGACGGCCCGCCGCAGCCTGGGCGGTGTCGGCTACGTCTCGCGGCATCTGCTGTTCGTGCAGCCCGACGGGCTCGCGCCGCGCGCGCTCTGGCTCTTTGCCGTGCCCGCCGGCCACGCCTACGACTTCCGGCCCCCGCACGACCGCGTCGGGGCGGGCCTGCTGCACGACGCCAAGACCGAGCTGAGCTCGAGCCGCTTCGCGGCGGGGATGCAGCGCAGCGGCGCGTTCACGTGGAAGGTTCACCTCGATGCCCGCCACGAGGGCTACCGGCTCGCGCTCAAGGTCGATCCGGCGCGCGACGTGCCCGAGACGGTCGCGGCGCAGCTGGCGTCAGAGGTGCTGCACGGGCTCGGCCGGATCGGGCTCCTGAGCTGAGCCTCGGCGGGCCCCGGTCACTCCTCGCTGCCGAACTCGCGCGCGTGACCGCGCGGGGCGAAGATGATCCCGACCACGCCGGAGACGATCAGCATCAGCGCAAGCACGATCGAGAGCGTGCGGAAGCCGGCCTCCTGGACCGTCGGCAACAGCAGGCTCCAGCCGCCGAGCGCGATCCGCACGACGCCGAACATGAAGCCCTGGGCGGTCGAGCGCAGCAGCGTCGGGAACAGCTCGCCGCTCCAGAGCTGGAACAGCGACTGCTGGCCGATTCCCGCGCCGATGCCGAACAGGATGACGTTGACCAGCGCGGTCAAGAAGCTCACCTCGAACAGCACGAACGGGACGAAGCCGAGCACTTGCAGCACGCTCGCCCACAACAGCATCTTGCGCCCGCTGACGCGGTCGATCAGCGGCATGTAGATCGTCCCGACCGCGATCGCCGTCGACAGGAACCAGATCGCCTGCAGCGTGTAGTTCGCGCGCTCGCTCGTGTTGCCGACGGCCTCGAGGATGTACGGGAAGAAGAAGCCGTAGGTGCCGGCGACGAGGTTCCAGACGCCGTACATGACGATCAGGAAGACCAGCGCCCGCGTGTGCCGGAACAGCTCCCTGAACGCGCCCGCCGCCTGCCCGGCCTTGTCCTGCGCGTCCTTCCACACCTGCGACTCCACCATCCCCTGACGCAGGGCCCAGGTGATCAGCGCGACCACGACCAGCTGCGCGAACAGGATCCGCGGCATCATGTCGCCGAGGTCGAGCAGCGCGATCCCGATCAGCAGCGGCGCGATCGCGCCCACGTACCACAGCACCTGGGCGAGCCCCGCCATGCGCCCGCGGATCTTCGCCGGCGCCGTCTCGGTGATCAGCGTCCACGACGCCGGGACGTCGGCACCGACCGTGAGCCCCACGACGAAGTAGCCGAACAGCAGCATCCACGGCGCTTGCGCGAACACGATCCAGAGCGCGCCGAAGGCGTACAGCAGCAGGTCGTACTGGTAGATCTTCTTGCGCCCGAAGAGGTCGCAGACGCGCCCGCCGATCAGCGCCCCGATGCCGGCCGAGATCGCGTTCGAGCTCATCGCCCCGAGCAGCGAGACGAAGTCGTCGCCGAACCCGAACTGCTTGGCCCACAGCGGCAGCGACACCGCCCCGGCCACGATCGAGCCCGCGTCGATGTAGTTGGCCATCGCCGCCAGCCCGGTCTTGCGCCATTGCTCTCTTGAGACCCCGGACGCCATCTCCTCGAGGCCGAGGGCTACCCGTTCGTGCGCGGTCGTTATCGCTTTGTTCGAGTTCTACGCCAGAGCGACCACAGCCGACCGTCAGCTGATCACGGCACGTTTCTGCGCAGCTCGTCGAGCCAGACCGTGGCGTTCGAGTCGCTGGGCGCGCGCCAGTCGCCGCGCGGCGACAGCGACCCACCCGAGCCGACCTTCGGCGCGTTCGGGATCGCCGAGCGCTTGAACTGGCTCAGGCGGAAGAAGCGGTCGAGGAAGACCTCCATCCAATGCTTGATCTCCGCCAGCGAGTATTCGTTGCGGCGGTCCTCGGGGATCAGGTCCAGCCATGGCCCGCGGTCACGGGCGCCCCACGCGTGCTGCGCGAGGAACGCCACCTTGCTCGGCCGGTAGCCGAAGCGCAGGATGTAGAAGAGGACGAAGTCCTGCAGCTCGTAGGGGCCGACCTTCGACTCGCTGTCGGCCGTGGGCTTGCCCGACTCGCCCGGGATCAGCTCGGGCGAGATCTCGGTGTCGAGCACGGACTGCAGCACCGCGCTGACGTCGTCGGAGAACTGCTCGGTGTCGATCGCCCAGCGCAGCATGAAGCCGATCAGGGTCTTGGGCACCGACGCGTTGACGGCGTAGTGCGACATCTGATCGCCGACGCCGTAGGTGGCCCAGCCCAGCGCCAGCTCGGACAGGTCGCCGGTCCCGATCACGAGCCCGCCGTGGTAGTTCGCGAGCCGGAACAGGTGCGATGTGCGCTCGCCGGCCTGCACGTTCTCGAACGTGATGTCGTACTGCTTCTCCCCCTCCGCATAGGGATGCTCGAGGTCGCGCAGCATCTGCTCGGACGACGGGCGGATGTCGATCTCGCGCGCGCTCACGCCGAGCGCCTCCATCAGCTTCCAGGCGTTGCCCTTGGTGTGCCCCGAGGTGGCGAAGCCCGGCATCGTGTAGGCGAGCACGTTCGAGCGCGGCAGCCCGAGCCGGTCCATCGCACGCGCGACGACGATCAGCGCGTGGGTGGAGTCAAGCCCGCCCGAGACGCCGATAACGACCTTCTCGATCCCGGTCGCGCGCAGCCGCGTCTCGAGCCCGTGGACCTGGATGTTGTAGACCTCGTAGCAGCGCTCGGAGCGCGTGACCGGGTCGGCCGGGACGTATGGGAAGCGCTCCACGCGCCGGCGCAGCGGCGTCGGCGCGGCGCCCGCGCCGAGCTCGAACCCGACGCGGCGGAAGCCCCGCAGGCGGTCGCAGTGGTCGGCGATCGAGTCGCCGTAGCTGTTCGTGCTGGCTCGATCGCTCACCATCCGGTCGAGGTCGAGGTCGGCGAACAGCAGCTGCTCCTCCTTACAGAAGCGCTCGGCCTCGACGACGAGGTCGCCGTTCTCGCAGATCAGCGCCTGCCCGTCCCAGGCCAGGTCGGTGGTCGACTCGCCCGAGCCCGCCGCGGTGTAGATGTAGGCCGCGATCGAGCGCGCCGACTGCGCCATGCACAGCGTGCGCCGGAAGTCGGCCTTGCCGATCGTGATGTTGCTCGCCGACAGGTTCGCCAGCACCGTCGCGCCCGCCAGCGCGCCGAACGTGCTCGGCGGGAGCGGCACCCAGACGTCCTCGCAGACCTCGACGTGCAGGACGAGACCCGGCAGGTCGGAGGCCGCGAACACGAGGTCGGACCCGACCGGGACCGTCGCCCCGAGCAGCTCGACCTCGCCGCCGACGAACTCCCGCGCAGCCCGGAACTGCCGCTCCTCGTAGTACTCGCGGTAGTTGGGCAGATAGCTCTTGGGGACGACGCCGAGCACGCGCCCACGGTGGATCACGAAGCCGACGTTGAAGATGCCGTGCTGCGCCCGCAGCGGCCCGCCGACGACGATCACCGGCAGCAGCTCGCGGCTGGCGTCGACGAGCTGCTCGACGGCGTCGAGCACCGCGTCGGTCAGGGCGTCCTGCTGGAAGAGGTCGTCGATCGCGTACGCCGAGAGCCCGAGCTCGGGGTAAACGACGACCGCCGCGCGCTCGTCCGACGCGCGTGTGGCGAGCCCGAGCGTGCGCTCGAGATTGAAGACGGGCTCGGCCGGGCGCAGGTGCGGCACCGCCGCGGCCACGCGCGCGAACCCGTGGCTGTAGAGCGACTCGAAGGGGCGCGGCATGGCGCGGCAATCTACCCCAGCACAGGACGCCGCGATCGTCCGCCGCCCTCAGCCCGTGGCGGCGCGGCCCGCGAAGCTGCGCAGGTCCGGAAAGGTGGCGTCCGGCGCGACGTGGGCGAGCGGCGTCGCTCCGCTCCCGCCTCGGCCATGGCGGCGGTCGATCCAGACCGTCGTCATCCCGAGCGCCTTGGCCGGGACGTGGTCGTGGAAGAGGCTCTGGGCGACGTGCAGGATCCGCTCGCGCGGCACGTCGATGCGCTCGAAGGCGAACTCGAAGGTCTCGGTGCGCGGCTTGTAGCCGCGCGCCTGCTCGGCGGTGACGACCCAGTCGAACTCGACGCCCAGGCGGCGGTTGGAGGCCGCGAACAGCTCGTCGTCGCAGTTCGTGATGACCCCGAGCCGGAAGCGGCGCTTGAGCGCCGCGAGCGCGTCCGGGCTGTCGGCGAACGCCGGCCAATCGGCGACCGAGCGGCCGAACGCCGCCTGCTCGTCCGCCGTCGGCACGAAGCCGAGCTCGGCGCCGAGGCCGCGCAGGCAGCCCGCCAGCACGTCGGCGTAGCGCAGATACGGCCCGGCCTCGAGCGCGGCCTCGTGGCGGGCGAAGGCCGCGAGCAGCGCCTCGTCGTCGCTGGTCGCGCCCACCAGCGGCCGCAGCGCCGCCAGCAGGCCGGTCTCCCAGTCGATCAGCGTGCCGTAGCAGTCGAAGGTCAGCGCGTCGAACGCGTCGAAGTCCATGGGGGCGCATTGTGGCCGTCGTCGAGTTGGGGCGCGACGAGCTGGGCGGGGCCGTGGCCGACGAAGCTCCAGCCGATCCCCTCCTCCTCCATCAGCGGCGCGGCGGCGGCGCCGGCGAGCGCAAGGACGGCGGCGGTCACGAGCAGGGGTTTGAAGGGCATGGCGAGGTCATCCGATTCATTCGTGGTCGTCGGACTGGAAGACCTGCGCAACGCCCGGAAAGTTGGCCGGTTGACTCCATCAACCGGCGGCGTGGACAATGGCGTGCGCGATGTCCCTTGCTGCGCCGAGCCGTCTGACGCCTCTGCTCGAGCGCGGCGCGGCGCTCGCCGCGCTCGATGCGGCGGCCGCCGGCGGCCGCCTCGTGCTCGTGGCGGGCGAGGCCGGCGTCGGCAAGACCGCGTTGCTGCGCCGGTTCTGCGAGCGCCGGCCCGCGCGCGTGCTGTGGGGCGACTGCGACGCGCTCTTCACGCCCGCCGCGCTCGAGCCGCTGGCCGACATAGCGCTGCTCACCGGCGGCGAGCTCGAGATGCTCGTCGCCGCCGGCGCGGCGCCGCGCGACGTTGCCGCGGCGCTCCTGCGCGAGCTGCGCCGTCCGTCGATCGTCGTCATCGAGGACGTGCACTGGGCGGATGAGGCCACGCTCGACGTGCTGCGTCTGCTCGGGCGTCGCATCGCGACCGTGCCGTCGATGCTGATCGCGAGCTACCGCGATGACGAGCTCGATCCAGCGCATCCGCTGCGCGCCACGCTCGGCGAGCTGTCGCGCCGCGCGACGACCGACCGGCTGCGGCTCGAGCGGCTGTCCCGCGGCGCCGTAGCGGAGCTCGCGGCGCCTCACGGCGTCGATGCGCGCGAGCTGCACCGGCGTACCTCGGGCAATCCGTTCTTCGTGACCGAGGCGCTCGCCGCCGGCGGCGTCGAGCTGCCGGCGACGGTCCGCGATGCCGTGCTGGCTCGCGTCGCGCCGCTGAGCCCGCCGGCGCGGCGCGTGCTCGACGCCGCCGCGATCGTGCCCGGGACCGTCGAGCTCGGACTGCTCGAGGCGCTGGCCGAGGTCGATCAGCTCGAGGAGTGCCTGTCGTGCGGCGTGCTCGCCGCGAACGGCGCGAGCGTCGCCTTCCGGCACGACCTCGCGCGCGTCGCGGTCGAGGACACGCTCACCCCCACGCGGCGCCGCACCCTGCACCGGCGGGCGCTGGCCGCGCTCGAAGGGGCGGCCGATCCGGCCCGGCTCGCCTACCACGCCGAGGGCGCCGGGGACGGCGAGGCGGTGCTCCGCCACGCGTCCGCGGCGGCCGAGCGCGCCGCCGCCGCAGGCGCCCATCGCGAGGCTGCCGCGCAGTACCGGCGCGCCCTGCGGTTCGCGTCCGGGTTCGCGACCCGGGCCGAGCTGCACGAGCGCCGGTCGCACGCGCTGTTCGTGTCCGACGAGGCCGACGAGGCGGCCGAGGAGCTGCAGCACGCGCTGGAGTGCCGGCGGGCGCTCGGCGACACCCGCCGCGAGGGCGACTTGCTGCGTTCGCTCTCCGCGATCGTGTGGTGCCCCGGGCGACTCGAGGAGGCCGACCGCGCCGCCGCGCAGGCCATCACCCTGCTCGAGCCGCTCGGCCCGAGCCGCGAGCTCGCGATGGCGTACGCCAATCTGGCCTCGCTGGCGATGAATCATGAGGACGTGGCAGGCGTCGCGCACTGGGAGCGCGCGGGCGCTCGCGCTCGCGGACGAGCCGATCGAGACGCACGTGCTCGGCTCGATCGGCGTGATGGAGTTCCTCACCGACGGCCCGGACGCCGCGCGACGGCCGAGCGAAGCCTGGAGCGCGCACAGCAGCCCGACGAGATCCTGCGGGCCTGCTCCAATCTGGCCTGGGCCGCCCTTCGCACGCGCGCGTACCCGCTCGCCGACCGCTACCTGCAGCGCGGGCTCGAGTACGCCTCCGACCCGGTTCATGATCTCTGGTGGCTGCACCTGCTCGGCTACCGCGCGCGCTCCGCGCTCGATCAGGGCCGCTGGTCGGTGGCCGCCGACACCGCCGCGCTGCTGATCCGCGAGCGCCGGGCCTCCCCCGTGCCGGTGATCCTCGCGCTGAGCGTGACCGGCCGTCTGCGTGCCCGCCGCGGTGAGGCCGACCCGTGGGCGCCGCTCGACGAAGCGCTCGCGCTCGCGGGCCACGAGCTGCAGCGGCTCGAGCCGATCGCGGCCGCGCGCGCCGAGACCGCATGGCTGCAGGCGCTGGGCGCCACCGCCGTGGCCGGCGTCGTTAGTCGCCGCCTGCGCGAGCGCGGCGCGCGCAACCTGCCGCGCGGCCCGCGCCCGGCGACGCGCGGGAACCCGGCGCAATTGACCGCTCGCGAGCTCGAGGTGCTTGCGCTGCTCGGCGACGGCCTGCGCAACCGTGACATCGCGCAGCGGCTGTTCCTGTCGCCCAAGACCATCGACCACCACGTGTCGGCGATCCTGCGCAAGCTCGGGGCGCGGACCCGCAGCGAGGCGGCCGTGCATTCCGTGCGGCTCGGGCTGCCCCAAGACGGGTAGCGCTCGCCCGCAACCCCGGGGATTCTCCCCATGTGGCGTCCGCCGGCCGTCCGTACGTTCGCGACAAGTGACCGATCGGAGGACCACCATTCGCCGCACCATCCATGGGCTACCACTTCATGGACCCGGACGTGAGGCGGTTCGACGTCCGCCGCCCTCCGATCCACGTCTACGTGGGCCGCGGGCGCTCGGCGCAGCTGGTGGCCGCCGAGTGGGTGTTCCCGAGCCGGCCGGCCAAGCCGCCGCTGCCGGGGGCGAAGTACGGCTCCTTCGCTGCCGCCTGCCATTACGTGGACGGGACGTTCGTTCCCCAGACCGATGAGCGCGCCTGCGCGCCGAGAAGCGCTGGTGGCGCCGCCTTCAGCTTCTGGCACCCCGACCTGGTGACGCTGCACCTGTGGCTCTGGTACCCGAACCCGGACGGCGTGTTCAACGGCACGAACCCGCTCGTGGCGCCGTTCAACGACGCGTGAGCAAAGCGGGGCCCCGGCGAGCCGCCGGGGCCCCACTCGCGCTCAGCAGCCTGTGACCGTGCCCGGCAGCGGGATCCAGTCCGACACCTCGCCCGCGGCGCGGACGATCGTGTGGTAGCGCGTGCCCGGCGTCAGTGCGGGCACCTCGAACGACAGGCCCTTGCGCGCAGAGTGGGCGTCGTCGAGGTGGATCTGGTCCGGCTGCGTCGGCGAGATCGTGTCCCAAGGGTCCCAGCGGGCGTCGGTCGAGAACCACAACCGCACGTCGAAGTCGACGCCGTGGGTCGAGTAGTTCGCGAGCGTGAAGCGCGTGCGCAGCTGGTTGCCGGCGCAGACCTCGGTCGAGCCGCCGTTGGCGCCGCCGCTGCCGCAGTGCGCGTCGAAGTAGGACGCGCTGAAGCCACTGCCGCGGCTGGGCGCGCACAGCACCTTGCCGAGCGCGGCGCCGGTGTCGGAGATGTCGTCGTTGTCGTACCACGTCGTCAGTGTCGCGAGCTCCGTGCGCTCGCCGGCGGCGGGATAGAGGTCGCGCAGCAGCCGGACGTCGGCCGGCAGCGGCCGCACGCGTTCGTCGTCGGGGCGGTTGGCCCACGGCCGCGCGCCGTAGTTCATGAACGCGAACGTCGTCGCGCTGTGGTCGAGGCCGAAGCCGTGCAGCAGCTCGTGCAGATAGCTCGTGCGGAAGTACCGGTTCTGCTCGCCGTCCGAGGCCGCTGCCTCCCAGTAGTTCTCACCGGAGTCGGCGGGCGCATTGAAGCGCCAGTCGTAGACATCGAGGCTGAGCACGCCGATGTTCACGCGCGCGTAGGTGCAGGATTCCGTGTACCAGAAGGGCTTGGCGGAGGCGATTGCATTCGGATTGGTGAAGCTGTCGACGAAGCCGACGTGGATGACCGGCTCGGAGGCGTCGAACAGCGTCTCCTGCGTGAACGGTTCCGTCGAGAGCTCGGTGCCGGTGATGCGGGCCGACGTCGCACCGACCTTGTTGAACTCGGCGTTGACGGCTTCGACCGCCGCGATCATGTTCGCCTTGCGGAGCGGGCTGCCGACGAATTCGCCGGTGTGGATGACGACCTTCGGCGGTGAGGCCCACGTCTTGGATTCGCAGTCGGCCTGGGCGCTCGCGGGCGCCACGGCCGCCAGCGCGCCGAGCGCGGCGAGGCCTGCGAAGAGCTTCCTGCTGGACGGCATGTCCCCTCCTTGGGGATCGTGTACTTGTCAGCAGGTGCAGACCCGTGGGCCGCGGCCAAGGTTGGCCGATTGCGGTGTAGCGCTGGGAAACACGCGAAGGGCTTGACAAGCACCGCCCGCTCCGGCACGGTTCGGCATGAGGGTGTCGGGCCTTGAGCCTGCTTTTCGCCTAAAGCGCGGCGCTTGGCCCAGCCAAGTCACATCGGGGAGGAGGACCCAATGAGGGGGAGAGGCCTTGGCATGGCTCTGTTGAGCCTGGCCTTGATGCTGTCGGGAGCGGCTCCCGCGGCGGCCGCGGTCCGCGCCGTGGAGGACTACGAGGTCCTCGTCGTGCGAAGCGCGGTGGACGACGTGTCCTCGGCCGGGCTTGCGGCGATCCAGTCGGTGGCGTCGAGCAACGGGTTCACCGTCACGGCGCCGGCACCCGCGGACGTCGGCGCCGAGTTCACGCCGGCGAACCTCAGCCAGTACAACGCGGTCGTGTTCCTGGCCACGGGTCTGGCCAGCCCGCTCACGGATGCCCAGCGCACGGCGTTCGAGGGCTACTACCGCGACGGCGGCGGCTTCGTCGGCATCGGCTCGGCGATCGAGACCGACGCGTCATGGCCGTTCCTGAGCACCCTCCTGGGCGCGCGCGCCGTCAGGCCGCACGACGGCCCAGTCGGCCACGGTCAAGGTCGCCGACCGCGTGCATGACGCGTCCAAGGACCTGCCGCAGTACTGGACGCGCAGCGACCACTTCTACAACTTCACGAGCAACGTCCGCGGCCTCTCGCACGTCCTCGCCACGGTCGTCGAGGACCCGTTCAACCCGCAGCCCCAGGGCAAGAACCTCGAGGGCATCGACGGCGGCACGATGGGCGCCGACCACCCGGTGTCCTGGTGCAAGGACTACCAGGGCGGGCGTTCGTTCTACACCTCGCTCGGCAACACGGCGGCGGCCTATGACGCCGTCGCTGACGACGCACCTCAAGGGCGCGATCGGCTGGGCCGCAGGCGTCGCCGACCCGATCTACAGCGACTGCGGCGCCACCGTGCTGGCCAACTACGAGCAGACGAAGATCTCGGCCCCGCCGAACCTCAACGAGCCGATCGGCTTCGACCAGCTGCCGGACGGCCGCATCCTGCAGACGGCCCGCACCGGCACGGTGCGCCTGCACAACCCGGCGACCGGGCACGACGCAGATCATCGCCGACTTCGCCGCCGCGTCGGTCCCGCTGACGCAGCGCATCTACACCAACTCCGAGGACGGCCTCTACGGCCCGGCGATCGACAACGACTTCGCCACCAACAAGTGGGTGTACCTGTTCTACTCGCCGCAGACCGTCACCGACGTCAAGCTCTCCGACGGCTCGGTGGTCACGCAGACCACGCCGACCACGGCGCCGCCGAACGCGGCGCCGTCCAAGACGGCGTGGGATCCGTACGTCGGCTACTTCCAGCTCTCGCGCTTCAAGTTCGTCGAGGACGCGCAGCGGCGCGCGCCTGGACCTCGGCTCCGAGCAGCAGATCCTGCGCGTGCCGGTCAACCGGCAGGAGTGCTGCCACGTCGCGCGGCGACATCGACTTCGACACGCACAACAACCTGTGGCTGGTCACGGGTGACGACAACCCGGCGGGCGGCATCAACGCCGGCGGCTTCGGCCCGTCCAACGACCAGCTCACCGACGAGCAGCAGACGGTCCGCGTCAACGACGCGACCGGCGGCACGTTCACGCTTGACGTTCGACGGCCAGACGACCGCGCCGCTGCCCTTCAACGCCACCGGCGCCGATATCGACGCCGCACTGGAGGCGCTCTCGAACATCGCCGACGAACGAGATCCAGACCAGCGGCGGCCCGGCCAACACGGCGAACGTCAACGTGTTCTTCCGGCGCGGCAAGCAGCAGGCCAACCAGGCGCAGGTGAGCGCCGACGGCGCCGGGCTGACCGGCGGCACGGTCGCCACCGCGACCGCCCAGGAGGGCGGCTGGTACCAGCGCCCGACCGGTGACTCCCGCCGCTGCGCGCTGAACTACCAACGACCTGCGCGGCAAGCTGCTGCGGTTCACGGTCAAGGCCGGCGACATCGCGGCCGCCGACGCCAACAAGGCCGACTTCGGCCAGGCGCGGCGCGTACACGATCCCGGCCGGCAACCTGTTCCCGCTCGTCGCCGGCGCGCCGCAGGCCAAGACCCGGCCCGAGGTCTACGCGATGGGCTTCCGCAACCCGTTCCGGGTCCAGGTGGACTCCAACGACGTCGCGTACCTGACCGACTACTCGCCCGACTCGCGCGTCCCGCAGCGCTCGCGCGGCCCGGCGGGAACCGGCCGCTACGAGATCGTGCGCAAGCCGTCCAACTACGGCTGGCCGACCTGCTACTCGAGCAAGCTCGGCTACTACAAGTGGAACTTCCACGAGTTCGCGCCCGGCACCACCACGGTGGGCGTCCCGCTCAACGATCCGCCGGAGCCGCACGACTGCGGCGGCGCGATCCCAGGTCAACGACTCGCGCTGGAACCTCGAGGGCGGCCCGTCGGTCGAGCCCGGCCTGCGCGAGCTGCCGCCGGTGACCGACCCGGACATCTGGTACTCCTACAACGACAACCTGGCGCCGAGCCCGCTCGGCACGCCGTGCTTCGGCTACTACGCCACGACGCCCGGCCCGATCGCGCCCGGCTCCACCACCGAGTGCCCGCGGCTGTTCCCGGAGCTGGGCAACGGCGGCATCGGCCCGCACGGCGCCGACAAGTACGAGTACGACCCCGACAACCCCAACCCGAAGAAGTTCCCGCCGTACTACGACGACACGGTGATCATCGGCGGAGTTCACGCGGGACTCGCTGCGCGAGGTCAAGCTCGACGGCGACAACCACGTGTTCAAGATCATCGAACTTCCTGGACTGCGGCACGTTCCCGCAGCCCGCGGGGGCGTTCGAGTGCGACACCCCGATGGACCTGCAGTTCGGTGACGACGGAGCGTTCTACCTGCTCACGTACGGCGACGGCTTCTTCAACATCAACCCCGACGCCGGCATGTACAAGTGGGAGTACGCCAAGGGCCAGCGGGCGCCGCGGGCCGTGCTCGACGCCGACCGCACCGACGGTCCGGTCCCGCTGACGGTGAACTTCTCGGGCGCACGGCTCGGTCGACCCCGACCCGGGTGACTCGATCCGCTTCGAGTGGGACTTCGGCGACGGCTCACCGCTCTCGACCGAGGTCAGCCCGACGCACACCTACACGCAGCGCGGGCGCTACACGGCCGTGCTGACGCGTGACGGACTCCGCGGGCCGCGAGACACGGGTCAGCACGGTCATCACCGTCGGCAACACCAGCCCGACGGTGACGATCCACGTCCCGGTCGAGGGCGGCACGTTCGCCTTCGGCGACAGCATCCCGTACGCCGTCACGGTCACCGACCCCGAGGACGGGCCGGTGAACTGCGCGGACGTGCAGGTGACGTTCGTGCTCGGCCACGACGAGCACGGCCACGCCGAGGAGTCCACGACGGGCTGCACCGGCTCGCTGCAGACGCTGGCCGACGACGTGTCGCACGGCGGCAACGTGTTCGGCGTGATCAACGTCCGCTACCAGGACACGGGCGGCCCGGGCGACGTGCCGGCGCTGACGACGATCGAGGAAGTCAAGATCCGCCAGCGCAAGCAGCAGGTGGAGCACGTCGTCAACCAGTCCGGCACCAACACGGGCACCAACACCGACGAGGGCAGCGGCACCCACCGCGGGAGCCTCGCCCCCGGCGACTGGATCCAGCTCAACGGGCCGTTCAACCTGGCCAACATCGACTCGCTGACGTTCCGCGTGGCCGACACGGCCGCGGGCCGCACGGCCGGCTCGCCGCTGGCGGCGGTCGAGCTGCGCACGGGCTCCGCGACCGGGCCGCTCGTGTCGACGTACAACCTGACGTCGACCGGCGGCACGGGCGTCTGGACCAGCCAGACGTTCCCGATCTCGCTGGCCGGCCTGAACGAGCTGTTCCTCGTGTTCCGCGCGGTCGACGGCGGTCAGACGGGCAACAACCTGTTCAACCTCAACTACGTCGAGTTCAACGGCAAGGGCGTCTCGGTCATCCAGACGTCGACGCCGGGCACGGTCGGCGGCACCGTGCCGCCGACGCTGTCGCTCTCGCTCGGCGCGCCGGCGACCTTCGGGGCCTTCACCCCGGGCGTCAGCCGGACCTATGACGCGTCCACCACGGCCAACGTGATCTCGACGGCGCGGGAACGCGGCGCTGAGCGTCGCCGATCCGAGCCCGACGGCCACCGGCCACCTCGTCAACGGGGCGTTCTCGCTGCCGCAGCCGCTGAAGGTCAAGGCGGCCGGCGCCGGCGGCACCGGCGGCGACTACGCCAACGTCGGCGGCTCGGCGAGCCCGACGAACGTGCTGACGTACGGCGGGCCGGTCTCGAACGTCACCGTGACGGTGTCGTTCCAGCAGGCGATCGGCGCCAACGACGCCCTGCGGACGGGCGTACTACGGCAAGACCCTGACGTTCACGCTGTCGACCACGGCACCGTGACGTGAGCGGGGCCGCGGCGATCGACCCGATCGCCGCGGCCCAGCCTGACCGATCGGGGGGCGGACGATCGCCCTCGGCGTCTCATCATGAGGTCGTTATGGCGCATCGAATCCTTGTCATCGACGACGCGCCCGATCTCGCGCTCGTGATGCGGATGCTGCTCGAGCGGGCCGGGCACGAGGTCATCTCGGCCGACAACGGCCGCAGTGGGCTGCGCCGGTTCTACGAGGACCGGCCGGACCTCGTCGTGCTCGACCTGCGGATGCCCGAGCTCGACGGCTGGCAGACGCTCGAGCGGTTGCGCGATCTCTCGGACGTCCCGGTCCTGGTCGTCAGCGGGCAGTCGCCGGCGCCGGACGAGCTGGCCCGCCTGCGCCCGGGCGTCGACGCGTTCCTGCCCAAGCCCGCGCTGGGCACCAGCCTGATCGGCCAGGTCGGCGAGCTGCTCGAAGCCGCCTGATCCACGCCGTGGGGGGTGTTCCGTTTTCGTTCGGAGGGGGTGAACGAAAACGAAACACCCGGGTGAGCACCGCACGCTCGCGCACGCTCGCGACTGTTCCCGCGCCGCGACGGGCACTTGGTTCCCATGAGCAGCGTGGGATGGATCGGGCTGGGCGCGATGGGTGGTCCGATGGCCGCCGTGGCCGCCCGCGCCGGGCACGAGCTGAGCGTGTACGACATCGACCCGGAGCGCACGGTCGAAGGTGCCGAACGAGCGGACTCGGCGCGCGCCGCGGCCGAGAACGCCGACGTGCTGGTGGTCATGGTCGCGACGCCGGACCAGGTCGAGAGCGCGCTGTTCGGCGACGACGGCGTGGTTGAAGCGCTCCAACCCGGCGCGATCGTGGTCATCATGGCCACCGTCGGGCCCGCGCCCGTGGTCGGATGGGCCGAGCGCCTGGCCGAGCGGGAGGTCGAGCTGGTCGACGCGCCGGTGTCGGGCGGCGTCGCCCGAGCGGGCGAGGGCGACCTGCTGATCATGGTCGCGGGTGCCGACAGAAGCCATCGGGCGCGTCCAGCCGCTGCTCGACGACCTGGCCCGCAGCGCGCCCGTCGTCGGCGCGCAACCGGGCGACGGCCAGAAGGTCAAGCTCGTCAACCAGCTGCTGTGCGGCGTGCACATCGCCGCGGCGGGCGAAGCACTCGCGTTCGCGGAGGCGATCGGCCTCGACGCGCGCGCGTGCTGGGAGGTCATCCGCGAAGGCGCGGCGGCGTCATTCATGCTTGACGACCGCGGCGAGCGCATGCTCGACGACGCCTTCACGCCGCCGAAGAGCGCGCTCGAGATCTTCGTCAAGGACATGGGCCTCGTGACCGCCGCCGCGCGCGAGCACGCGTACCCCTCTCCCCTGGCCGCCGTCGCCGAGCAGCTCTACGTGGCCGGCAAGCGCGCCGGGCTGAGCCGGCTCGACGACGCGTCGATCATCACGCTGCTGCGAGGCGACCCCCGCGTGAGCGTGGAGTGAGAGCCCACGGGGTAGGGGCTGCCCGTGCCCCGGATTCGAACGCTCGTCATCATCCTCGCCGGCGGTGCCGGCGGTCGCCTGGAACTGCTCACGCACAGCCGCGCGAAGCCGGCGGTGTCGTTCGCCGGCACGCACCGGCTGATCGACTTCTCGCTCAGCAACTGCCTCAACTCGGGAATCGACGACGTCTGGGTCTCGCAGCAGTTCAACCCGGTCTCGCTCAGCGACCACCTCGCGAACGGGCGCCCCTGGGACCTCGACCGCACGACCGGCGGCCTGCTCGCGCTGCACCCGAGACAAGGAAACGAGCGCGGCACGGGCTTCCATCAGGGAACGGCCGATTCGCTGTGGCGCAACGCCGACCTGATCCGCGAGTTCGACCCGACCGCGCTCGTCGTGCTCAGCGCCGACGCCGTCTACAAGCTCGACTACGGCGCGCTCGTCGACGAACATTGCGAGGCCGGCAAGGCGGTGACGATGGTGACCACCGAGGTCGACCCCGAGGACGCGGACCGCTACGGCGTCGTGCAGGTCAAGGGCGGCCAGGTCCGCGAGTACGCCTACAAGCCCGACGAGCCCAAGGGCAACCTGATCGCCAACGAGGTCTTCGTGTTCGAGCCCGACCGCCTGCTCGACACGCTCGACGAGCTCGCCGAGAAGGACGGCGAGCTCGAGGACCTCGGCGACGAGCTGCTGCCGTGCCTCGTCGACAACGGCGAGGTCTGCGAGCACCGCTTCGACGGCTACTGGCGCGACGTCGGCACGATCCCCGCGTACTGGTCCTGCCACCAGGAGCTGGTCGAGGACGAGCCGCCGATCGACCTCGACGAGCCCGCCTGGCCGATCCTCACGCAGGCGCGCTCGAACCGGGCGTCTGCGCGGGTGTGCTCGACCGCCGAAGTGCAGTCGAGCGTGATCGCCAGCGGCGCGACCGTCGCCGGGACGGTCGAGCGCAGCGTGATCGGCCGTGGCGCGCGCGTCGAGGAGGGCGCGGTCGTGCGCGGCGCGGTCCTGCTCCCGGGCAGCGTCGTGCGCTCGGGCGCCACCGTCGAGCGCGCGATCCTCGACGACGGCGTCGAGGTCCGGGGCTCGGTCGGCGAGCCGGACGGCGAGATCGCGCTCGTCGGCATGCACGCGGTCGTCGAGGAAGGCGCGCGCCTCGGCGGCGGCGCGCGCTTCCCCGAGCCCGACGACGATTAGCTCACGGCTGCGTCGTCGACAGCGTGAACGTCAGCGTCTTCGCGTAGGTGCCGGTGCGGAGCGCATCGTTGGCTCCGATCGCCTGCCTGAACGTGATCGCCACCGCGTCGTTGGACACCGGCGCCGTCCACGCCGACTTCGAGAGCTCGACGCGCAACGGCTGCGGCAGCGTGAACGCGCCGTTCGCGAGGTGGCCCGGATCGGAATGGGTCAGCGACCGCGTCGCCGGCGGTGGAGGTCACGGTGGCCGTGCTCGTCGCCGTGTACTCGCGCGCCACGCCGGGCGTGAACGCGCCGAACGACGCCGGGCCGACGCTCAGCGAGAGCGTCGGCGGGCACCGTCCCGCCGACGGTGCCGGTGGCGAACTCCGCCGCCGCCGGCGCCGGTCCCGAGCGCGCGGCCGCCCGGGCCGTCGGCGAACGTCAGCCAGCGGGCCTTCGGCGGCTGCTGGCTCGACACCGGGCCGCGAGTAGTCGCAGACGCCGTCCGGGAACGTGGCCTGCAACTGCGCCCACTGCGCGTCGGTGAAGGCGATCAGGCCGTAGTCGGCTCGGGCCAGCGGCTTGAGCCGGCACTTGACGACGTCCAGGCTCAGCGGCGAGCCCGCCACGTGCCGCGGCGCTCCGTAGTACGTCCAGGTGCCGTTGCACGTCAGGTCGCCCTCGACGCCGCCGGCCATGAAGCAGGCGTCGCGCAGCGTCGCCGGCTTGACGCCGCTGTCGAGCCACTGGCGCATGAGGTCGAACTGGTTCGGCACCACGCCGCCCGGCCGCGAGAGCCAGATCACCTGGTTGTCGTGGTGGCCGTTGGCCTTGTCGAGGCGCGCGCGGTAGGAGAACGAGTGGAACGCGGGATGGAAGCCCGTGTCGTCCATCTGGGCGCCGGTGCGGTTGTCGATCTCGGGGATGTCCGTCGCGCCCGTGCCGCTGTTGACGCGGCCGGTCTCGTAGACGATCCGCAGCGCCTCCGGGTCGGCGCTCGTGCGCTGCGGCGACGAAGTTGCCGTCGATGTCGATCCCGCCGACCTTGGCGTTGAGGTCGACGAACTGCTCCGGCGTGATCTCGCCGCGCTGCAGCGCGAGCAGCCCGTACTGGACGCCGACGTTGTCGACGGCGAGCCGGCCCTTGCCGTTGGGCGCGTCCGGCGTGACCGTCACGCCGAAGATCGAGCGCATGAAGTCCGCGATCCCGCAGCGCTCGCCGGTCGGGTTGCTCACCGGGTTCCACAGCTGTGCCGGCCGCAGCCCGCAGGCGACGTTCGCCGTCGGCACGAGCTCGGTGCGGTCGGCGCCGAAGGAGATCACCTTCTGCCCGCACAGGTTGTCCGGGTTCGTCGGGGTTGCTGCCCCACACCGGCAGCCGCGACGGCCGCCGTCGGGAACAGCGCGTTCGGCGGCGCGGTCGCGTGGCCCGGGTTGACGCAGCGGGCTCGTCGGCCAGAAGTAGTGCATCAGCACGCGGCAGTCGAACGAGCCCTGCACCTGCGTCCAGTGGTCCTCGAAGACCTGGCTCGTGGTCAGCCCGTCGAGCAGCCCGGGGTAGTTCTCGGCCAGCAGGTGCTGCTGCATCGAGGCCGCCGAGCCGCCGTTGCCCATCGTGTACTTCAGCGGGCCGTAGCGCTCGATCACGAGCTCCTTGGTCATCATCGCCGCCTCGGCCGAGACGACGTCGTTGCAGTTGTTGGCGTAGATGTTCAGGCTCGAGGTCGCGACCACGAAGCCGGCGCCGAGCTGCGTGGCCTGCAGGACGTTGCCGGGCGCGAGCTGGCGGTGCTCGGTGCCGCAGGCGCCGCCGAACGTGTAGAAGAGCTTGCGGCTCCACGGCTGCTCGGCCGACCACGGCACGACCGGCTTCGACGGGTCCACGAGCACGGCCATCTGGAAGATGCCGCGGTCGACCGTGCCCGTCACGCGCTCGACGATGAACGGGACCGTGCTTGCCGGCGTCCGTGGTCGTGGTCTGGACGTCGGCCGGCGGGTTGGCCGGGTCGTACGGGGACGAACTGGTTGGCGGCGTTGCGGTAGAGCAGCTCGATCCTCGTCGGCGCGTTGCACTGCGCGTCGAGCGCCGGGCCGAGCGGCGGGTTCGAGACGTTCGGGTTGCACGCGTACGGCGTCACCTGCGGGCCGGCGAAGACCGGGCCGCCGATCGGGTGGTTGGTGATCGTGATCCGCTTGCCGCCGCCGTCGGCGCCGCGCACGGTGAGCGTGTTGGCGCCGAGCTTCAGACCGGTCACGAGGCCCTCGTAGCGGCCGTTCGGGCGAACGCCGAACGCGCTCGTGACGTCGACGCCGTCGACGTCCACGCGCACGCCCGCGGCGTTCTCGGCCAGCGTCGCGGAGACGAGCGCGTCACCGCCGGAGATCAGGTCCGCGCGGTTCGAGACCACCTCGAGCGACTCGCACCACGCTCGCGGAGGCGACCTCGCCGCCGCCCAGACGCAGCGGCCCAGCAGACACGCCAAAGCCAGCCCTCTGCCGACCATATTTCTCTCCTCCTCTGGTCACAGGTTACCTGAGAACCCGCGGCGACGATTACTCCTGCAGCGGCGAAGTGCGCAAGCACGAAGTATCAGGACGTCTGAGTGCTGATACGGTCGCAGCGTGAGCCCGACGACCGTCGCGGTCAGCCCGCGGATCGGCTACGTGATCGGCCGCCTGGACCGCGCGCTGCGCCGCGAGATCGGCGCGCTCGTCGCGCCGCTACGGGCTGACGGTGCCGAAGTACACGGCGCTGTCGATCCTGCGCGACCGCCCCGGGCTCTCGAACGCCCAGCTCGCCCGGCGCACCTACGTCGCGCCGCAGTCGATGAACGAGGTGCTGATCGCGCTCGAGGCCGACGGGCTGATCGTCCGCTCGCCGGCCGCCCACCACGGCCGCGTGGTCGAGACGGTGCTCAGCGAACGCGGACACGAGGTGCTCGCGGCCTGCGACCGAGCGGTCGGCCACATGGAGAACGCGATGCTCGCCGACCTCGACGAGGCCGAGCGCGAACAGCTCTTCCAGGCGCTCATCGAGCTGCGTGCACCGGCTCGGCTCGCACTGAGCCCGAGACAGGCGACCGAACATCGCGGCGGCGCCGTACGGAGCGGTTCGCGTGTCCGCTTGCAAACATCAGGACGCCTGATACAGTCCCGCGCCGACCGCCCTGCGAGGAGAGAGGTGTGGTGGGAGTTGCCCGAGGACTGATGTCCGCCGATCGTGACGCGAACGCGCGGGATCGCGCAGAGCTCGTGCTCGAGGTGCGCGACCTGCACGTCCGCTACGCCGGCGCGGTGCAGGCGCTGCGCGGCGTGTCGCTGACGGTGCCCGAGGGCACGGTGATGGCCGTGCTCGGCAACAACGGCGCGGGCAAGAGCACGCTGCTGCGCGCGATCTCGGGCACGCTGCCGGCGCAGCGCGGGCGCGTCAACGCGGGACGATCGAGTTCGCGGGCCGCAGCCTGGTCGGCACCGACGCCGCGGAGATCGCCCGCGCCGGCCTCGTGCAGGTGCCCGAGGGGCGGCGCATCTTCGGCCATCTGACGGTCGAGGAGAACCTGCGCGCGGGCGGGCTGGCGGCGCGCGACAAGGCGACGCGCGAGCGCGGCCGCGCGCGCGTCGACGAGCTGTTCCCGATCCTCGCGCGAGCGGCGCACGCAGCGCGCCGGGCCTGCTGTCGGGCGGCGAGCAGCAGATGCTGGCGATCGGCCGCGCGCTGATGGCCGGGCCCGCGCGTGCTGCTGCTGGACGAGCCGTCGCTCGGGCTGGCGCCGCGGATCGTCGAGCAGGTGGCGCGAGGTGATCCGCGAGATCAACCGCGCAGGGCGTGACGGTCGTGCTCGTCGAGCAGAACGCGGCGATGGCGCTCGCGGTCGCCGACCGCGCGGTCGTGCTCGAGGTCGGCCGCGTCGCGCTGGCGGGCACGCGCAGCGGAGCTGGCGCGAGAGCGACGAGGTGCGCGAGCGCTACCTCGGCGTCACGGCGGCGGCGCTCGAGGGCGACGCCGGCCGCGGCGACGACGCGCCGCGCCGGCGCCGGCGTCCGACGACGCGCCCGCGCCGGCCCCGCCGGCGTCCGACGACGCGCCCGCGCCGGCCCCGCCGGCGTTCGACGACTCGCCCCCCGCGCGCGCGGACGAGGCGCCGTCGCGGCCCGCCGCGATCGCCGCCTCGCACGCCGACGCCGCCCCGGCCGCCGCGCCCTCGCAGCGCGCCGCCGTCCGCGAGCTCGTCGTCGACGGGCTGACCGTCCGCTTCGGCGGCATCACGCGCGCTCTCCGAGGTCTCCTTCAGCGTCGCGCCCGGCTCGATGCACGCGCTGATCGGCCCCAACGGCGCCGGCAAGTCGACCTGCCTGAACGTGCTCAGCGGCGTCTATCCGGCGACCGCCGGGAGCGTGCGCTACGGCGGCGAGCGAGCTGACGCGGCTCAAGCCGCACAGCGATCGCCGCGCTCGGCGTCTCGCGGACGTTCCAGAACATCGCGCTCTCCCCCACCGCGACCGTGCTCGACAACCTGCTGGTCGCGCGCCACCGGCACATGCGGCGGGGTTCGTCGCCGACGGGCTGCGAGCTCCCGAGCGCGCGTCGCGAGCGCCGCCAGAACGAGGCGCGCGTGCGCGAGATCGCCGAGCTGCTGCGAGCTCGACGTCGGGCGGCTGCGTCGGCACGCTCTCCTACGGCACGCGCAAGCGGGTCGAGCTGGCGCGGGCGCTGTGCGCCGAGCCCGGGCTGCTGCTGCTCGACGAGCCGGTGGCGGGGATGGTGCACGACGAGTCGATGGCGATGGCGCGGGCGATCGCCGACGCGCGGCAGGAGCTCGGGATCTCGGTGCTGCTGGTCGAGCACGACATGGCGTTCGTGATGGGGATCGCCGACCGCGTGACCGTGCTCGACTTCGGCAAGCGGATCGCCGACGGCACGCCCGCCGAGGTCCAGCGCGACCCCGAGGTGCTGCGGGCCTACCTGGGAGGTGGCGGGATGAACCAGTTCGTGACGCTGCTGATCGGCGGGCTCTTCCTGGGCGCGATCTACTCGCTGGTCGCGCTCGGGTTCGTGACGATCTTCCGCGCGACCGGCGTGATCAACTTCGCGCAGGGCTCGATGCTGCTGCTCGGCGCCTACGTGATCGGCCGCACGCACGAATCGATCGGCTTCGGCCTCGCGCGTGCTGCTCGGGATCCTGGTCGGCCGCGCTGGCGGCGGCGCTGATCGACATCGTGCTGATCCGGCGCGTCCGCACGGGCCGACCTCGGCACGCTGGCGATCCTCACGCTCGGCGTCGACATCCTGCTGCTGACCGAGCTGACGCGCCGGATCGGCACCGACGTGCTGAGCGTCGGCGCGCCGTGGGGCAACGACGTGGTCGAGTTCGCCGGGCATCCGCGTCGCCGACGTCGCGCGTGATCGCGGGCGGCGTCGCGCTGGTGCTCGTCGCCGGCTTCGCCGCCGCGTTCAAGTTCACCGACTGGGGCGTCGCGATGCGCTCGCGCGGCCGAGGACGGCGAGACCGCGAGCCTGATGGGCATCCGCCTGAACCGCGTCGCGGCCACGGCGTGGGCGCTCGCGGGCGCGCTGGCGGCGATCGGCGGGCTGTTCCTGACGAGCTTCCCGGCCGCGGGCGTGACCGGCGGCGTCGGCCTCGTCGCGCTGGCGGCGATCCCCGCGGTCGTGCTCGGCGGCTTCGACTCGCCCGGCCGGCGCGGTCGTCGGCGGGCTGATCATCGGCGTCGTCTCGCGTGCTCACCGCCGGCTACCAGGAGGAGCTCGTCGTTCCTCGGCCGCGGGCTCGGCGCCGTGGCGCCGTTCGCGGTCATGCTGCTCGTGCTGCTGGTGCGGCCGTCCGGGCTGTTCGGGACGCGGGAGGTCACGCGTGTTTAGGGCGGCGGCGTACATCGCGCGTCGTCGTCGTGCTGGCCGCGCTGCCGCTCTACCTCGAGAGCTTCTGGCTGCAGACGGCGCTGTTCGCGATGGCGGCGATGATCGCCGCGATCGGGCTCTCGCTGCTGGTCGGGATCGCCGGCCAGCTCTCGCTCGGGCACGCGTTCTTCGTCGCCATCGGCGCCTACGGCTACGCCTACCTGGCCGAGCAGGGCGTGCCGCCGCTGCTCGCGCTGGTCGGCGCCGTCCTGCTGGCGGGCCTCGCGGGCGCGCTGTTCAGCCCGATCTCGGGCCGCGTGCGAGGCATCTACCTCGGCCTCGCCTCGCTCGGCCTGGTCTTCCTCGGCCAGCACATCCTCCAGAACGCGACCGGCGATCACCGGCGGCTACGAGGGCATCGCGGTCGCCCCCGTTCAGCCTGTTCGGCTTCGAGCTTCTCCAACGAGGGCGACCTCACCATCCTCGACGTGCCCTACGGGGCGCTCGAGCGGCTCTGGTACCTCGGGGTCGTCCTGGTCGCGATCTCGATCTGGTACGGCCGCAACCTCGTCCGCAGCCGCCCGGGCCGGGCGCTGACGACGCTGCGCGACTCGCGAGGTCGCGGCCGAGGTCGATGGGGGTCGACGTCGTGCGCTACAAGGCCGCCGCGTTCACGGTCTCGTCCATGTACGCGGGCCTGGGCGGCGTGCTGTACGGCGCTCGCCTTCGGGCGCATCGTGCCGGAGTCGTTCGGGTTCCTGCTCAGCGTCGACCTGCTGGTGATGATCGTCATCGGCGGCGCCGGCTCGGTCGGCGGCGCCGCGGCGGGAGCGCTGTTCGTGACCGCGCTGCCGCTCGTGCTCAACCACTACAGCGGCTCGCTCCCGCTGCTCGCGGAGCCGGGCACCGGGGGCGTCGGGGCCGCGGAGTTCAGCCGGTTCATCTACGGCGCGGCGATCGTCGCCGTGCTGTTGTTCGCGCGTGACGGGCTCGCTGGGCTCGTCCACCGCGTCAGAAAGGAGAGGGTGGCATGAGGAGTCTGGTCGTGGTGGTGGCGCTCGCGCTCGTGGTCGCGGCGTGTGGCAAGGGCGAGTCCGAACAGAGCTCGAGCGACGGGTCGAGCCAGACCAGCGAGGTCAAGACCGGCCCGGGCGCGACCGCGGACAAGATCACGCTCGGCTACCTGCCCGACCTCAGCGGCGTCTTCGCCCCCAACGGCAAGTCGCAGATGGAGGGCGCGAACCTCTACTGGGACGCCAAGAACAAGGCGGGCGGGATCTGCGACCGCCAGATCGAGGTCACGGTCCAGGACACGGGCTATGACCCGCAGAAGGCGGTCGCGGCCTACCGCCAGATGTCGGGCGACGTGATCGGGCTCGGGCTGGTGCTCGGCTCCTCGATCGTGTCCGCGCTGCTGCCGTCGGTCGAGCAGGACGGCATGTTCCTCAACTTCGCGGGCTGGACGTCGGACATCCTCCCGGCCGAGAACGTCGCGATCGCCGGCACGACCTACGACATCGAGTCGATCAACGCCGTCGACTACCTGATGAACGAGCACGGCGTGAAGTCCGGCGACACGATCGGCCACCTGTACTTCGAGGGCGACTACGGCGAGAACGCGCTCAAGGGCTCGAAGTTCGCCGCGGACAAGCATCAGCTGAAGATCGTCGAGCAGAAGATCACCCCGGCCGACCAGGACATGACCGGCCAGGTCTCCGCCTTCAAGCGCGCAGGCGTCAAGGCCATCCTGTTCAGCGCCGCGCCGCCGCAGGCCGCCTCGCTGGCCGGCGTCGCCGCCTCGCAGAAGCTCGACGTCCCGATCGTCGCCAACGGCCCGGGCTGGACGCCGCAGCTGCTCACCACCCCGGCCGCCGACGCGCTGACCGCCAACTACTACGTCGTGTCCTCGATGGCGCCGCTGACCGTCCAGGCCGAGGGCGTGCAGAAGTTCCTGACCGAGTACCAGGCCGCGCATCCCGAAGGGCACGCCGTCCTCCAACGGCTCCCTGTACGCCTACGCCGGCGCCCAGATCGCCGACGCCGCGCTGACCAAGGCGTGCGAGAACAAGGACCTCACGCGCGCGGGCGTGCTCGGCGCGCTGCGCTCGCTGAACGCGCTCGACACCGGCGGCACCATCGCCGGCACGCTCGACTTCACCGACCCGGCGCGGCCTCCGGGCTCGCTCGTCTACATCGCCAAGGTGAGCAAGGACGCGCCCGGCGGCCTCGAGGCGATCGGCGAGCCGGCGGCCGCGCCCGACGCCGAGAGCTACACGTTCGGGGACGAGTGATGACGACGCTGGCCGAGCTGCCGGGGCTGAGCGGGCGCCAGCTCGGCCCGACCGCATGGCGGGAGATGACGCAGGAGCGCGTGAACGAGTTCGCCGACGTCACGGAGGACCACAACTACATCCATGTCGACGTCGAGCGCGCCAAGGAGTCGCCGTTCGGCGGGACGATCGCACATGGGTACCTCAGCGTCTCCATGCTGGCCCCGATCTCGCAGGAACTGCTGCAGGTCGACGATGCGGCGACGAGCGTCAACTACGGCATGGACCGGCTGCGCTTCCCCGCGCCGCTGCCGGTCGGCGCCGAGTTCCGCGGGAAAGGGGAAGTGGTCGAGGTGACGGAGGTCAAGGGCGGGATGCAGGTGAAGGCGACGTTCACGCTCGAGGTGCGCGACCAGGCCAAGCCGGCGCTGGTCGCGGACTGCCTGTTCAGGTACTACGCATGAGGCTCGACGGCAAGGTGGCGATCGTCACCGGCGCGGGCCGCGGGCTCGGCCGCGCGTACGCGGAGGCGCTGGCCGCGGCCGGCGCCTCGGTCGTGGTCAACGATCTCGACGGCGACGCCGCGCAGGAGGTCGCGGCCGCGACCGGCGGCGTCGCCGAGGTCTGCGCGGTCGGCGACACGGCGGCCGCCGACGCGCTGGTCGCGCGCGCGGTGTCCGAGTACGGGCGCCTGGACGTGATGGTCACGAACGCCGGCGTGCTGCGCGACAAGGTGCTGTGGAAGATGACCGACGAGGACTTCGACCTCGTCGTGCACACGCACCTGCGCGGGACGTTCACCTGTGCCCGCGCGGCGGCCGTGCAGATGCGCGAGCAGGGGTCGGGCGGCCGGATCGTGGTCGTGGGCTCGCCCGCCGGCCAGTACGGCAACTTCGGCCAGACGAACTACGCCGCGGCCAAGGCCGGCATCGTGGCCTTTGCCCGCACGTGGGCGATGGAGCTCGCGCGCGCGCAGATCACGGTCAACGCGATCGTGCCGACGGCGTGGACGCAGATGACCGCGACGATCCCGATCTACGAAGGGTTGATCGGACTCGCCGAGGCGGGCGAGCCGTTCCCGCGCCAGGTCCGGGAAGACCACGCCCTGGGCATGCCGGAGGACTGCGCGCCGCTGGTCGTCTTCCTGGCCTCCGACGCGGCCGCCGGGGTCACCGGGCAGGCGATCGGCATCGGCGGCGACCGGCTGAGCCTCTACTCGCACCCGGCCGAGGCCGCGTTCGAGCTGCGCGAGGGCGGCTGGACGGCGGACGAGATCGCCGCCGCCTGGAACTTCGCCCCGCAGCCCTACGGCGTCCAGCTCCCGCCGCTGTCATGAACGTCGAACAGCTCGTCGCCATCGACGTCCACACCCACGCCGAGCGCAACACGGGCGAGCCGCAGGACGCCGTCACCGAGGAGGTGCTGGCCGCGGCGGCGCGCTACTTCGGCGGCTCGCCGCCGCAGCCGACGGCGCAGGAGGTCGCCGACTACTACCGCGAGCGCAACATGGCCGCGGTCATCTTCACCGTCGACGACGAGGCCGGCATGGGCCGGCCGCGGCTCGGCAACGCCGAGGTGCTCGCGGCGGCCGAGGCCAACCCGGACGTGCTGATCCCGTTCGCCAGCGTCGACCCGCACAAGGGCAAGCTCGGCGTGCGCGAGGCGCGCGAGTGGATCGCGCGCGGCGCGCGCGGCTTCAAGTTCCATCCCAACACCCAGGCCTTCTGGCCCAACGACACGGCGTTCTTCGCGCTCTACGAAGTGATCGCGGAGGCCGGGCTGATCGCGCTCTTTCATTCGGGCACGACCGGGATCGGCGCGGGGATGCCGGGCGGCGGCGGCGTGCGGCTGAAGTACTCGAACCCGATGGCGGTCGACGACGTCGCCGCGGAGTTCCCGGCGCTGAACATCATCCTCGCCCACCCGTCGTTCCCGTGGCAGGACGAGGCGCTGGCGATCGCCGTGCACAAGCCGAACGTCTACATCGACCTGTCCGGCTGGTCGCCGAAGTACTTCCCGGAGAACCTGATCCGCTACACGAACACCCAGCTCAAGCACAAGATGCTGTTCGGCTCGGACTTCCCGCTGATCACGCCCGACCGCTGGCTGAACGACTTCGAGAAGCTGCCGATCCGCGACGAGGTGCGCCCGCTCGTGCTCAAGGAGAACGCCGTCCGGCTGCTCGGGCTCTGATTGGTCCGCGCGCATCTGCGGGAAAGCATGGAGGTAGTGCGATACCTCACGAGGTTGCTGGCGGCACTCGCTCTGTTCCTGGCCTTCGTCCCGGCCGCGCAGGCGAACGACCCGCTGGCCGGAGGCACGGTGCGGATGACGCCCGGGCGGGTGGTGAGCGTGAAGCTCGTGAGCGAGGGCATCGCGCTCGAGCAGCGGTCGTTCGAGATCTCCGGCGGCTCGCTCACCGCGGGCCACGCACTGGGCGCGATCACGCTCGCCGGCGCGCTGACCTTCCGCGGCGAGTCCAGGGCGCTGACGGCGACCGAGCTCGTCGTGCAGCTCGGCCCTCGCAGCACCCTCTCGGGGCTGATCGGCGGCAGGCGCATGACGCTGGCGGTGCTCGACCTGCGCGGCGCGCGCGTCACCCGCCGGGCGCTCGACACGCGCATCAGCGGCGCGATCGCGAACCTCACGCCCGCGTCCGCGCGGGCGCTCAACCGCACCTTCTCGACGTCCGAGTTCGCGCGCGACCAGAACCTCGGCACGCTCTCGATCCGGGCCAAGCCGGCCTCGGTCGCGCTGCGCGCGGGGCGCACGAGCGTCGCGTTCGATCCGGCGCTGGCCGCGGCACTGCAGTCGCTCGGCGTGACCGTGGACACGATCGCACCCGGCGAGGACTTCTCGATCCCGATCGCCGGCGGACGCCTGGACGCCGCCGGGGCGAGCGGGTCGATCGGTCACGACGCCCGCGCGGGCCTCAGCTTCGCCCGGGCGCCCGCGACGCTGCGGCTGCGCGACTTCGTGCTCCGGCTGTCGAAGCGCCCGCGGCTGAGCGCCGAGCTCGACGGCGACCGCCTGACGCTGGCGAACCTCGATCTGACCGCCGTCAAGCCGGCACGCAAGGGCCGGCGGTTCACGCTGGCGGGGATCCCGATGGTGCTCACGACCAGCGCGGCGAAGTCGCTCAATCAGGCGTTCGGCACGACGGCGTTCGCCACCGGCATGGTGCTGGGCGCCGCGACGGTCAGGGCCACAGCGGCGTAGTCCGCAGCGCGCGGCGCATGGCGTCGCCGTGACGGCGCGGCCGCCAGCCGGAGCGATGGAGCCGCAGGTGCCCGGCCAGGGCCGAGGTCGGCCGGAACGGGTCGGCGACGACATGGCCGTCGGCGAGCGAGATCGCGGCCGCCGGGATGCCGTCGATGTCGCCGATCAGCGCGGGTCGCCGCAGCGCCGGCTTGGACGCGAGCGCGGCGAGGAACGCGAGCGTGGGTTCGTCGGACTCCTGGGCGGGTCGGATGGTGAAGGCGTGGGCGCTGAGCATGGTCTCCGACATGACGCGCGTGCGCGGGCTCGTATTCCCGAATACGATCGTGCCCCACCCCGGAGGAGGAGATCCGCATGCTGTCCACACGCACGTCGATCGATCAGGTCCTGCAGGAGGCGGTCGACGCCGGCGCGGTCCCGAACGTCGTCGCGATCGCGGCCGACCGTGACGGGATCATCTACGAGGGCGCGGCGGGCCCGCGCATCGCCGGCGAGAGTGACCCGGTGGGCGTCGACACCCACTTCCGGATCATGTCGATGACCAAGATGGTCGCGACGGTAGCCGCGCTGCAACTCGTCGAGCACGGGCGGCTCGACCTCGACGCGCCGATCGAGGACTACCGGCCGGAATGGGCCGACCTGCAGGTGCTCGAAGGCTTCGACGGCGACACGCCACGCCTGCGCCCGCCGGCCTCCAAGGCCACGGTCAAGCAGCTCCTGACCCACACCTCGGGCCTCGGCTATTGGTTCTTCAGCGAAGAGCTGGTGCGCTGGGAAGCCGTCACCGGAACGCCCAACGTGCTCTCCGGCGACAACGTGATCTTCACCGCGCCGCTGGTCGCCGACCCGGGCACGCGCTTCGAGTACGGCATCAACACCGACTGGCTCGGAAAGGTCATCGAGTCGGCCACCGGCGGCACGCTCGACGCGGTGATCGCCAAAGGCATCACCGAGCCGCTCGGGATGGACGAGACCGCGTTCCTGATGTCCGACGCGCAGCGCGCGAACTCGACGCCCGTGCACCTGCGCAACGAGGACGGCAGCTGGGCCGCCAGCGACATCGACCTGCGCCAGGACCCGGACTACTGGGCCGGCGGCCACGGGCTGCACTCGACGCCGCGCGACTACCTGAAGTTCCAGCGCATGCTGCTCGGCGACGGCACGTCGCCCGACGGCATCGAGATCCTCCCCAAGGAGGCCGTCGACGCCGCATTCTCGAACCAGATCGGCGCGCTCGACTTCCCGCCGGAGATCCCCAGCACGGATCCGGCCTCCTCGCTGGACTTCAACGCCGGACCGGGCTTCAAGTTCGGCTACGGCCTGCTGCTGAACACCGAGGACGCGCCGGGCGCGCGGCGGGCGTGGAGCGGCGCCTGGGCGGGGCTGCTCAACACCCACTTCTGGGTCGACCGCACGACCGGCGTGACCGGCGCGATCTACACGCAGTTCCTGCCGTTCGTGACGCCGGAGGCGTTCCAGATGTACCAGGACTTCGAGGCGGCGCTGTACGCGTCGCTGTAGGCCGGCGGGCCGGGGGTGCGGCTATCGCACCCCCGGCGGCAACCCGAAGTCGGCGAACGGCCGCGGGGCGAGGAACGCCGTGACCTCACGGATGCGCGTGCCCTCGAGCGTCAGCACGTCGATCACCATCGGCGTGAACTCGCCGTCGATCAGCGCGTAACAGCCGATGGCGGCCTGGCCGTTGGCCGACGTCGGGATGTGGCGCCAGCGCGTCTGGCCGGGGTAGCGGCGGTAGAAGTCGGCGATCGCCTCATGCCCGCGGAACCAGGTGTCGATCGGCGGCATGGCGAGGATCGCGTCCTCGGTCAGCATCGCCACGACGGCGTCGATGTCGCCGCGCTCCCACGCCGCCATGTAGTTGCCCACGACGGTGCGCACGGCCTCGTTGCCGAGCGTGCGCAGCGTCGCCTGCTGGCTCTGCTGCGGCAGCCGCTCCTCGATCGCCTTGCGCGCGCGCTGGAGCACGCTGTTCACCGACGCGACCGAGGTGTCGAGCGCTTCGGCCACCTCGGCGGCGCTGAAGCCGAGAACCTCGCGCAGGAGCAGCACCGCGCGCTGGCGGGCGGGCAGCCGCTGGACGGCGGCGATGAAGGCCAGCTCGAGCGACTCGCGCAGCTCGTAGCTGTCCTCAGGACCGGTCGGATAGGGCTCGAGCCACACCGACTCGGTCAGCGGCGCCCCGAGTTCCGCGCCGTGCTCGGAGGCGGGACCGAAGTCGGTCGGCAGCACGCGCTTCGGGCGCCGCTCGAGCTGCTTGAGGCTGGCGTTGGTGGCGATCGTGTAGAGCCACGAGCGCAGCGAGCTGCGGCCCTCGAAGCGCTCGAGCCCGCGCCAGGCCCGCAGCAGCGTCTCCTGCAGGGCGTCCTCGGCGTCGTGCACCGATCCGAGCATCCGGTAGCAGTGCGCGTGCAGCTCGCGGCGGTGCGGCTCGACGAGTCGGCCGAACGCGTGCTCGTCGCCCGCGCGCGCCGCCGTCAGCAGGGGTGTCGCCATCCCGCGATGTCTAGCAACTCGCGCTCAGTCGTCAGCCTGACCGGGCTCGGTCGTCGCGCACTGCGGGCACGGCACACTGGGTCCATGTCGCTCGGCGAGCTCCTGCCGGCACGGATCGCCCGGCCGTCGGCCGCCGATGACGACGGCGCCTGGCTGCTGCTGCTCGTCGGTGGGCGGCTGGCGGCGACCGCGATCGCCGCCGCGCTGATCGCCTGGGGCGGCTGGCCGCGTCCCGACGCGCTGCTGCTGCTCTACGGCCCCATCAGCACGCTCGTGCTCGCGGCGATGCCGTCCGTGCGCCGGAGCCCGTGGGCGTGGGCCGCGGACTCGCTGCTCACGCTCACGTTCGTCGTGCTCTCCGACGACTGGCGCAGCCCGTTCTACCTGCTGTGGCTGGCAAGCCTCCCCCTGCCCGCGACGTCGCTGCCGCCGCGGCGCGCCGTCTGGCTGGGGGTCGGCGCCTCCGTCGTGTACTTCCTCGTCGCCCTCGTCGGCGGCCCGGTGCCGGGCCGCCTGCAGCTCGTCTCGACCGAGACGCTGGCGATCCACGTCTCGCTGCCGTTCATCCTCGTCGTCGCGCTGGCCTACGCGGCCGAGGCGCTGCGCCGGCTGTCGGTCGAGCGCTCGGCGCGCGAGCGGCTCGCGATCGAGGCCGAGCGCAAGCGGATCGCGTGGGAGCTGCACGACTCCGCCAAGCAGCGCCTGCACGCCGCGCATCTGCTGGTGACCTCGCTGCAGGGCCGGGTGCCCGACGCGCTCGACGCCACCGTCGCGCGCGCGGCCGTCGAGCTCGAGTCGGCCGCGTCGGACATGGACACGAGCCTCGCCGAGCTGCGTTCGCCGCTCGAGGGCCGGCGTCTGGACGCCGCGCTGCGCGCCCGCGCCGAGGAGCTCGCCCCGGACGGGCGGCCGCGCATCGATGTCCGCGGGGTGGCGCCGGACTTGCCGCCGCTGGTCGGTGCGCACGCGTACCGGATCGCCTCCGAGGCGCTGACGAACGCGCTCCGCCACGCCGATGCCTCCGCGATCGACGTCGCGCTGACGCAAGCCGGCGGTCGGCTGCGCGTGGTCGTGCACGACGACGGGCGCGGGCTGCCCGAGCAGCCGCGCCCGGGCGCCACCGGGCTGGTGGCGATGGAGAACCGCGCGGCGTCGATCGGCGCGACCTTGAGCGTCGGCGCGCCGGAGGGCGGCTCCGGAACCCGCATCGAACTCGACATCCCCCTCAACGGAGGCCCGACATGATCCGCGTCGTCGTCGTCGACGATCACCCTGCCCTGCGCGCCGGCCTGCACACCGTCCTCGAGAGCGAGCCGGGGATCGTCTACGCCGGCGAGAGCAGCGGCGACGAGGAGACCCTGTGGTCGCTGCTGCGGCGCGTGCAGCCCGACCTGGTGCTGCTCGACTACCACCTCCCGAAGGGCGACGGGCTGCAGCTCTGCTACCGCATCAAGCAGCAGGTCCCCGCGCCGGCGGTGATCATCTTCTCGGCCTACGCGAGCCCCGAGCTGATGCTGCCCGCCCAGCTGGCCAAGGCCGACGGGCTGCTCTCCAAGGGCGTCGGGGCGCGCGAGCTGTTCGACGCGATCCGGCGGGTGAACCGGGGCGAGCGGCTCGTCGGCGAGCCGTCGTCGGCAGCGCTGCGCGAGGCCCACGCCCGGATCCCCGATGACGACCGGGCGCTCGTCGGGATGCTGCTCGACGGCACGCCCGAGGCCGAGGCCGCCACCACGCTCGGGCGCTCGGCGGCGCGATGTCCGGCACGCCGTGCAGCGCACGCTCAGCGCCCTGCGCCACAGCGCGCCGGTGGCGGGCTGAACGTCACGCTGCGAACCGGGCGCCGGGCCGCGCAGGCGATGCGGGTAGGCAGTGGGCATGGCCCAGAACGTCAGCTCCTTCATCCTGCAGCGCCTTCGCGGCTTCGGCGTGCAGCGCATCTACGGCTATCCCGGTGACGGGATCAACGGGCTGCTGGGCGCGTTCCACGAGCACGGCGACGAGCTCGAGTTCGTGCAGACGCGCCACGAGGAGCTGGCGGCGTTCATGGCCTGCGCCCACGCCAAGTTCACCGGCGAGGTCGGCGTCTGCATGGCGACCTCCGGCCCGGGCGCGATCCACCTGCTCAACGGTCTCTACGACGCCAAGCTCGACCACCAGCCCGTGGTCGCGATCATCGGCCAGCAGAAGCTGATCTCGCTCGGCGCGAGCTACCAGCAGGAGATCGACCTGCCCGTGCTGTTCAAGGACGTCGCGAGCGAGTACGTGCAGCAGATCTCGGCGCCCGCGCAGGCGCGCCATGTGATCGACCGGGCGTACCGGATCGCGCAGGCGACGCGCTCGGTCACCGCCGTGATCGTGCCCACCGATGTCCAGGAGGAGCCCTACGAGGACCCGCCGCGCGAGCACGGGGCGGTCTTCAGCGGCGGCGCGATCACCGCGCCCCGCGTGCTGCCGGCCGACGCCGACCTGCGCCGCGCCGCCGAGGTCCTCAACGCCGGCGCGAAGGTCGCGATGCTGGTCGGTCAGGGCGCCCGCGGCGCCGCCGAGGAGATCGCGCAGGTCGCCGACGCGCTCGGCTGCGGCGTGGCGCGCGCGCTCAACGGCCGCGACGTCCTGCCCGACGACCTGCCGTGGGTGACCGGCTCGATCGGCCTGCTCGGGACCAAGGCCAGTGAGCAGATGATGTCCGGCTGCGACACGCTGCTGATGGTCGGCACGAGCTTCCCCTACTCCGAGTGGCTGCCCGAGGAGGGCCAGGCCCGCGGCGTTCAGATCGACCTCGACGCGCGCATGCTCGGCATCCGCTACCCGATGGAGGTCAACCTGTGCGGCGACGCGCGCGAGACGCTGCGCGCGCTGCTGCCGTTGCTCGAGCGCAAGCCGGACCGCGCGTGGCGCGAGGAGATCGAGGACAACGTCGCGCGCTGGTGGGAGATCGTCGAGGACCGCAGCCTGCTCGACGCCGAGCCGCTGAACCCGCAGCGGGTGCTGTGGGAGCTCAACCAGTTCCTGCCCGACCGCGCGATCGTGACCGCCGACTCCGGCTCGGGCACCAACTGGTGGGCGCGTCAGCTGCGGCTGCGCTCCGGGATGCGCGCCGCGCTCTCGGGCACGCTGGCGACGATGGGCCCGGCGCTGCCGTACGCGATCGCCGCCAAGTTCGCCTACCCGGATCGCGCGGTGATCGCCGTCGAGGGCGACGGCGCGATGCAGATGAACGGCATCAACGCGCTGATCGACGCCGCCCGCTACTACTCGCGCTGGAGCGATCCGCGCCTGGTCGTGCTCGTGCTGCAACAACCGCGACCTCAACCAGGTCACGTGGGAGCAGCGCGTGCTGGCCGGCGACCCGAAGCTCGAGGCGTCACAGACGCTGCCGGACTTCCCCTACGCCGACTACGCGCGCTCGCTCGGGCTCGACGGCGTGCGGGTGGACGACCCGGAGCAGGTCGCGCCGGCCTGGCAGCGGGCGCTGGCCGCCGACCGCCCGTTCGTGATCGAGGCGATCACCGACCCCGAAGTGCCGCCGCTGCCGCCGCACATCAGCTTCGAGCAGGCCAAGGAGCTCGGCAAGGCACTCGCGCAGCGCGACCCGGCGACCGGGCAGATCGTCAAGGAGGCGGTCAAGGGCAAGCTGCAGGAGTTCGTCAACCGCTGACGCCGCGCAGCCGCAGCATGTTCCACGACCGCGGCGGCAGCTGCGCGCGCAGGACGCCGTTCTCGACGCGCGCGCCGTCCTCCGGGCGCGGGACGACCCGCTCGGGCTGCTCGGCGGTGTTCGCGGCCTGCGGGTCGTCATCGGCGAGCACGACGTGCTCGACCACCTCGGCGTCCGCGGCCCCGCGCAGCACGGCCGACAGCGCGAGCGCCTCGGCGTCGCGGTTGACGGCGAACAGCGTCAGCCCCTGGTCTGAGTCATGGACCGCGGTGGCCTCGAGCGCGGCGAGCTCGTGCTCCACGCGCAGCACGGTTCCACGCCCGTGGCGCGCGGCGTCGCGGAACGGGAAGAACGTCGTCTGGCGCCAGGCCGGCCCGTCGTCGAGCGTGCGGATCGGCGCGATCACGTTCACGAGCTGGGCCAGGCACGCCATCTTCACGCGGTCGGCATGGCGCAGCAGCGTGATCAGCATGCAGCCGAAGACGAGTGCGTCGGTGATCGTGTAGGTGTCCTCGAGCAGCGGCGGCGCGACCTCGAACGGCTTGTCCTTGCGCTCGAACGCCTCGCGCGGCGTCTGGTACCAGACGTTCCACTCGTCGACGCTGAGCGAGACCTTGCGGCGGCTGCGCTTGCGACCGGCGACGGCGTCGGCGGTCGCCGCGACGGTGTCGATCATGCGGTCGAGGTCCAACGAGGCGGCCAGGTAGTCCTCGGTGGTCTCGAAGCGCGCGGGGTCGTAGTACGTGTGCAGCGAGATGTGGTCGGCGACGTCCCACGCGAGGTCGAGCACCGTGTCCTCCCAGGCCCCGAACGTCGGCATCCGCGAGTGCGAGCTGCCGCACACGACGAGCTCGATCGACGGGTCGACGAGCCGCATCGCCTTGCCGGCCTCGTTGGCCAGCTTGCCGTAGGTCACCGCGTCGAGGTGCCCGAGCTGCCACGGCCCGTCCATCTCGTTGCCGATGCACCACACGTGCACGCCGTAGGGCTCCTCGGCCACCCGGCGGTCCGCCCACTCGGTGCCGCGCGCGGCGTTGCAGTACTCGACCAGTGCTCGCGCGGCGTCGAGCCCGCGCGTGCCCATGTTGACCGCGAGCATCGGCTCCACGTCGGCCGCCTGCGCCCACGTCATGAACTCCTCGGTGCCGACCTGGTTGGTCTCGATCGAGCGCCAGGCCAGCTCGAGCCGCCGCGGCCGCGAGGCGCGCGGGCCGATCCCGTCCTCCCAGTCGTAGCCGGAGACGAAGTTGCCACCCGGGTAGCGGATGATCGTGACGCCCGAGCTCGCGCACCAGCTCGAGCACGTCCGTGCGGATCTGGCCGCCGTCGCGCTCGTAGATCCCGCCGTACACGCAGCGGCCCATGTGCTCGACGAACGAGCCGAAGATGCGCTCGTCGACGTCCGCGATCGTGAACGCCGGGTCGATGACGAGCGTGGCCTCGGGCATGCCGGCCACGCTATCGGGAACGGCTACAGCGGGGTCGGCACGGGCGGCACCGGCTCCGGCTCTTGGCCGGGTGGCCGCGGATCGGGCGGCGGCGGCTCGGGGCCGGGCGGCCGCGGGTCGGGAACGGGGGACTTCATGCCTGTCACCTACCCGTTATGCCATCACGTGCAGCGCCGCCTCGGCGATCTTCTCGGCCGAGGGCAGCGCCGCCTGCTCGAGGTTCTTCGCGTACGGGAGCGGGACCTCGGCGGCGCCGACGCGCTCGACCGGCGCGTCGAGGTAGTCGAAGCAGGCATTGCCGATGCGCGCCGCGAGCTCGGCGCTGACGCCGAAGGTCGGCCAGCCCTCCTCGACGCACAGCGCGCGGTTGGTCTTGCGCACGGACTCGGCGACGGTCTCCATGTCGAGCGGCCGCAGCGAGCGCAGGTCGATCACCTCGGCCGAGATGTCCTTCTTCTCCTGCAGCCACTCGGCGGCGCGCAGCGAGCGCACGACCGCGAACGAGTGCGCGACGATCGTCAGGTCGGTGCCCTCGCGGGCGATCCGGGCGCGGCCGATCGGGGTCACCGCGTCCTCGTCGCAGTCGACCTCGCCCTTCTGGTTGTAGAGCGGGAAGCTCTCGAGGAACATCACCGGGTCGTCGTCGCGGATCGCGGCCTTGAGCAGGCCCTTGGCGTCGTTCGGGCGTCGCCGGTGCGACGCACCTTCAGCCCCGGCACGTGCGCGAACCAGGCGTCGAAGCTCTGCGAGTGCTGGGCGGTCAGCTGGCTGCCGCCGCCGCCCGGCGTGCGGATGACCAGCGGGCAGCCCGCCTCGCCGCCGAACATGTAGCGGATCTTGGCCGCGTTGTTGACGATCTGGTCCAGCGCCAGCAGGCTGAAGTTGACGGTCATGATCTCCACCACCGGGCGCCCGCCGGCCATCGCCGCGCCGACCGCGGCGCCGACGAAGCCCTCCTCGGAGATCGGCGTGTCGCGCACGCGCTGCTTCGCCGAACTCCTCCATCAGGCCCGCGGTCACGCGGTAGGAGCCGTCGAACAGGCCGACCTCCTCGCCGAGGATGACGACGCGGTCGTCGCGCGCCATCTCCTGCTTGAGCGCGAGCCGCAGCGCCTCGCGCACGCTCATCTTCTCGCTCACGGGGCCACCCCCGGGATGCCTGAAACCCGCGATTGGTCCTTCGGCAGCCGCTGGCCAGGCTCGCTCATGAACTGCCCTCGCCGAAGGGCGCACCGACCAGCATGCGCTCGAACTGCGCGTCGGAGTCGGGGTCGCCGTAGACGTGCTCGGCGAGGCTCTCGACGTCCGGCTCGGCGCTCTGCTCGGCGAACTCGACCGCCTCGCGCACGCGCTGCTTGGCCTTCTCGCGCAGCTCGTCGACCTCGTCCTCGCCGAGCCCGAGCGCCTCCGCGGCGCGCTCGATCGGATCGTCGCGCTGATGATCTTTGACCTCGTCCTTGCTGCGGTAGCTCCAGCCCGCGTCGGCCACCGAGTGGCCGCGGTAGCGGTAGGTGATCGCCTCGACGACCGACGGGCTTGCGCTCGTCGCGAGCTTCGTTCGAGCAGGCCGCCGACGGACTCGTAGACCGCCTTCAGATCGTCGCCGTCGATGCGCTCGCCGTGCATCCGGTAGGCGCTCGCGCGCTTGTAGAGCTCGGGCTCGGCCGACGCGCGCTCGACGCTCGTGCCCATCCCGTAGAGGTTGTTGACCACCAGGAACACGACCGGCAGGTTCCACAAGGCGGCGAGGTTGAGCGCCTCGTGCCAGGCGCCGGTGTTGACCGCGCCGTCGCCGAGCTCGCACAGGACGGCCCGCGGCTCGTCGCGGCGCGCGATCTCCATCGCGACGCCGGTGGCGACCGGCAGGTGCCCGCCGACGATGCCCCAGCCGCCGAGGAACCCGCGCTCGACGTCGAGCAGGTGCATCGAGCCGCCGCGGCCGTGCGCGCAGCCGTCGATGCGCCCGAACAGCTCCGCCATCACCGCGCCGGGCTCGAGCCCGCGCGCCAGCGCCAGCCCGTGGTCGCGGTAGGCCGCGACCAGCACGTCGTCTTCGGCCATCGCGCCGACGGCGCCGACGTGGGTCGCCTCCTGGCCCGTGGCCAGATGGCAGTAGCCGCCGATCCGGGCCTTCTTGTACTGACGTTCGGCCTCGGGCTCGAACACCCGGATCAGCAGCATCAGCTCGAACAGCTCGCGCAGGTCGCTCACACGACGGCTATACCCCGCTCGCCACGGTCGAACCGGTACGTGGTCTGCTCACAGGATCTCGGCGACGTCGAGGCCGACCGGCCGCTCGAGCTGACCGAAACCGCACGAGGCGGCGTCACGGTCCTCGCGCCAGCGCAGGAACGTCGCCGGGTGGCGCAGGAAGCCGCCGTCCATGTGGTCGTAGCGGACCTCGACCACGCGCTCGGGCGCGAGCGCGACGAACTGCGCCTCGCGGGCCGGGTTCCAGCGGTTGCCCTCGCGCTGCTGGCCTTGCATCGCTCGCTGCCATGGGTGCGTCTCGGCGTCGATCTCGAGCGGCCGCAGCTCGACCAGCAGCTCGCGGCGGCGGGCGAGCGTGAACGAGGCCGCCGCGCCGATCGGCAGCAGACCGCCGAACGTCGCGGCCCACGACGGTCCCTCCCCGTCCTGGTAGAGGCCGAGCAGCAGCGACCCGATCGCGTCGGGCTCGTTCTTGTGCAACCGATAGCCCGGCGACCACGCAGTCGGCGGTGCGCTGGTGCTTGACCTTGAACATCGCGCGTGCGCCCGGGCGGTAGGGATCGTCGCCGTGCTTGGCGATCACGCCGTCCAGCCCGGCGCCCTCGAAGCGCTCGAACCACTCGCGCGCGATCCGCTCGTCGCGCGTGATCGGCGTCAGGTGCAGCGGCGGGGCGACCCCGCGGAAGGCCTCGTCCAGCGCCGCGCGCCGCTCGCGGAACGGCCGTGGCATCAGGTCCTGGTCGCCGAGGGCGAGCAGATCGAAGGCGATGAAGCTCGCCGGCGTCTCGACCGCGAGCCGGTCGACGCGGCTCGCCGCCGGGTGCACGCGCTGCTGCAGCGTGAAGAAGTTCAGTCGCCCGCTCACCGGGTCGATCACGACGATCTCGCCGTCGATCACGCAGCGCGCCGGCAGCGCGGCGCGGAACGCCGCGACCAGGTCCGGGAAGTAGCGCGCGATCGGCTTGCCGTTGCGGCTGTGGATCTCGACCCGGTCGCCGTCGCGGACGACGATCGCGCGGAACCCGTCCCACTTCGGCTCGTAGTAGAGCCCGGGCGGGATCGCGTCGACCAGCTTGGCCAGCATCGGCTTCGGAGCATCCACGCGGCCGACGGTACCGTCATCGCCAATGAGCACCATCAACCTCGCGATCGCCGGCGCCACCGGCTGGACCGGCAGCGCGATCGTCGACGGCGCGCTCGCCGCCCCCGACATCACGCTCAAGAGCGCCGTCGCGCGCAGCGCCGCCGGCCAGGACCTCGGCGCCGCGCTCGGGCGCGAGCCGCTCGGCGTCCCGGTCCACGCCGACGTCACCGACGCCCTCGACGGCGTCGACGTGCTGGTCGAGTTCACGTCGCACACGCACGCCAAGCCGATCGCGCTGGCCGCGATCGAGCGCGGCGTGGCCGTCGTGATCGGCTCGAGCGGGCTCACCGCGGCGGACTTCTCCGACATCGACGCGGCCGCGCGCGAGGCCGGTGTCGGCGCGGTCTCGGCCGGCAACTTCAGCCTCACGGCCGCGATGGCGCTCGCCGCCGCCGAGCTGGCGGCCCGGCAGCTCCCGCAGTGGGAGATCATCGACTACGCGTCCTCGACCAAGCCCGACGCGCCCAGCGGGACGGCGCGCGAGCTCGCCGAGCGGCTGCAGACCGTCCGCGAGCCGGAGCTCGGCCTGCCCGTCGAGGAGGTCGCCGGCCACCCCGAGGCGCGCGGCGCGACGATCGCGGGTACCCAGGTCCACTCGGTCCGCATCCCCAGCTTCGTCGTCTCGACCGAGGTCGTCTTCGGCGCACCCGACGAGCGGCTGAGCATCCGCCACGACGCGGGCGGGACCGCCGCGCCCTACGTCACCGGGACGCTGCTGGCCGTCCGCCGCGCGCGCGGACACGTGGGGTTGATCCGCGGGCTCGACCGGCTGCTGTTGAGCTGATCAGGCGGTCCGCGCCCTGATCCGGCGCGCGATCCGCGGGAAGCCGACGCCGAAGGCCACCGCCAGCAGCGCCCCGACGAGGGTCTCGAGCAGGCGATCGTCGAGCGTGATGCGGAACTCCTCGTCGCCGGCCACGCCGCTCGCGAGCAGCGCCAGCAGGCCCGTGCCCGCCGCGGTCACGTACCAGGGACTGGCGCGCACGGCCAGGATCGCCGCGAGCGTGGCCAGGACGACGGCGGCGAGCACGGCCGCCGCCGGGCCGCTGTGAAAGACCAGCGACGCGACGGCCACGCCGGCCAGGGTCGCGAGCGAGCGCCCGACCGCGCGGCCGATGAGCAGCCCGGGATCGGGGCGCATGATGATGATCGCGGCGGCCGCGGCCCAGGCCAGGTGGTCGAGGTCGAGCACGAACCCGAACACGAGCCCGAGCGCGGCGGCGGTACCGAAACCGACCGCGTACGCACGCACCTCCCCGGCCGGGCTCGGCCGCTGCGGCGGGGGATCCACGGGCGCCTCGGCGTCGGGCCAGCAGTACGCGACGAGCGTCGCCCACACGCCGCCCGCGGCGAACATCGCGGCCAGGACGAGGGCGTCCGACGGCGGCTCGTTCATCCCGAGCACGAACGCGGGCATCAGCAGGCCGGGCAGCAGCCGGGCGGGCGGGCGCCGCGCGGCCAGCACGACGCCGGCGTACCCGAGCGCGCCGGCCGCGACGACGGCGGCCACCGGCCACTGCCCCAGCACGCTGCCCACGAGATACGAGGCGGCGAACAGGACGCCGATCAGGACCATCCGTGGGCGTGCCCGCCGCGCGGGCGGCACGCCGAGCAGGGCGACCGGCAGCGTCCCGAGCGCGACGCAGATCCCCAGGCTGACGTCGACCGCGATCAGGACCGGCACGGCCGGGAGCGCGCACAGCGCCCCGCGCAGCGCCTCCGGCCAGCGCCATTCGATGCCGATCCGCCGATGTCGCGTCGCGGTTCCCATGATTGGCGCCGCAGGCTATCCGTCGCCGAATGGCGTCGAGTACCCTCGCCCGTGGGCAACAAGGGAGATCACATGCCGGACATGGGCGCACCACTCGATCGTTTCGCCGAGGTGGAGACCGGCGAGGCGTTCACGATCCAGAATCCGCGGCTGCTGAAGGTCGAGCTGTCCGAGACGTCGGTGATGGCGCGCAGCGGCGCGATGGTCGCCTATCAGGGCGACGTGCACTTCAAGCACAAGGGCGGCGGCATGGGGCGGCTGCTCAAGAAGGCCGCGACCGGCGAGAGCCTGCGGCTGATGGAGGCCACCGGCTCGGGCGAGGTCTTCCTGGCCAACCAGGCGATGCTGGTCCACGTCGTCACGCTGCGCGACGATTCGATGACGGTCAACGGCGCCAACATCCTCGCGTTCGAGGTCGGCATCGACTGGGACGTGACGCGCGTGAAGGGCGGCGCGACCGGGATGATCGCGGGCGGGCTGTTCAACATCCACCTGCGCGGGACGGGCATGGTCGCGCTGCTCTCGGACGGCGAGCCGCTGCGCCTGGACGTCGCCGAGGCGCCCACGTTCGTGGACCCGCAGGCGGCGATCGCCTGGTCGGCGGGCGTCTCGACGAACCTCAAGACCGACATGCAGGCCAAGTCGCTGATCGGCCTCGGCTCGGGCGAAAGCATCCAGATCGGGATGACGGGTCAGGGCTGGGTGCTGATCCAGCCCTCGGAGGGCCGCCCGATCGCCACCGGCTAGCCACGCGCGCGGCGTCACAGCCGTCGGCGACTCGACAGATCAGATCCCGATCGGGCTGTACGACATCCTGGAGACGTCGCCGGCGCCGACGGACTCTGAGCGCTGGTCGCTCGAGTCGGTGCGATGCAACGGCATCCCGGTGGGAAGTGCCCAAGGGCGGGTCCGTGTCCGCCTGACGGCCGACGAGCCCGAGGTCACGTGCACGTTCACGAACCGGTTCACGCGCACCCAGCCGCAGCCCGGTCCCAGCCCGACGCCGAGCCCCGGCGGCGGTGTGGAGGGCGGCGGCGAGACGTCCGATCCGAGCCCGCTGACCAATCTCAGGATCACCAAGCGCGTCAGCCCGACGAGCATCGTCAGCGGCCAGAGTGTGCGCTACACGGTGACCGTCACCAACACCAGTCGCACGACGGCGGGTGAGGTCAGGATCGACGAGGCCCAGCCGCCCAGCACCCTGCCGGTGAACGCCGAGGCGCCGCCGGGCGTCGACTGCACCAGCACGCGCCCGCTGAGCTGCAGGCTCGGCGATCTCGCGCCGGGCGCGCAGATCACGATCCATGCGACCGTGCGGACGCGGCTCACCGGGCGTGTGGTGAACCGCGTCGCGGTACACACGACGACGCGTGAGAGGCGGCTGACCGACAACCGGGCGCACGCCGTGCTGCAGGTCGCCCGTGCCCGGCCGCACGCCTGCCCGTCGCGCGTGGCGCGCTGCTGAGCGCGAAGTATCGGCACCCGGCGAGAGGCCGGGTGCCGTCGCTCGGCGGGCGATGAATCCGCCGGCCCGCCGCCGTCCTAAGGCCCATGAGCACCTATCTGCTGATTCCCGGCGCCGGCGGCGCCGCGTGGTACTGGCACCGCGTGAGCCCGCTGCTGCAGGCGGCCGGCCACTCCGTGATCGCCGTCGACCTTCCGGGCGACAACGAGGAGATCGGCCTGCAGGGCTACGCCGACCTGATCGCGCTGGCGGGCGCCGGCGAGACCGAGCTCGTGCTGGTCGCGCAGTCGATGGGCGCCTTCTCGGCAGTGCCGGCGTGCGGACGGCTGCCCGTACGCGCGCTCGTCCTCCTCAACGCCATGATTCCCGCGCCCGGGGAGACCGCGAGCGAGTGGGGGGAGAACACCGGCGCGGCGGAAGCGAGGATCGCGGCGGCGCGCACCGGCGGCTACCCGGAGACGTTCGACCTCGAGACGTACTTCCTGCACGACGTCCCGCCGGCGGTCGCCGCCGACGGCCTGCCCCACCAGCGGCCGGAGGCGGACATCGCCTTCGAGCAGCCGTGCCCGTTCGAGCGCTGGCCGGACGTCCCGACGACCGTGCTCGCCGGCCGCGTCGATCGCTTCTTCCCGCTCGACTTCCAGCGCCGCATCGCGCGCGAGCGAATCGGCTGCGCCGTCCAGGCGCTGCCCGGCGGGCACCTCAACGCGCTCAGCGAGCCGCAGGCGGTCGCCGACGCGCTGGTAGCCTCGGCGTGATGGCCCGCTCGACCGCGCTCGCACGCCCCCGTGACGGGCGGATGGTGGCCGGCGTGTGCGTCGCGCTGGCCCGGCGGTTCAACCTCAAGCCGTGGCAGGTGCGCGCGCTGTTCGTCGTCTCCTGCCTGCTGCCCGGGCCGCAGTTCCTGCTCTACTTCGCGCTCTGGATCATCCTCCCGGGCGAGCGCTGAAACCGCAGCGCCGCGTCGTCGAGGCCACCGTGGCGCAGCGACAGGACGTCGTGCGGGTAGCTCTGCCCGAGCTGCCAGGGCGCGCGCGAGCCGCGTTTCGGGAACAGGTGGACGGAGCGCTGGACATAGCCGGCGGCGAAGTCCAGCAGCGGCCGGCGCTCGATGGTCGGGTCGTCGTCGACCGGGACGCACTGGCGGTAGCCGTCGCGCTCCATGCGCGCGAGCAGGCGGCAGACGTACTCGGCCACGAGGTCGGCCTTCAGCGTCCACGAGGCGTTCGTGTAGCCGATCGTGAAGGCGAGGTTCGGCACGCCGCTGAGCATCATGCTCTTGTACGCGAGCCGCTCGGGCACCGACACCGGCGCACCGTCGACCGACAGCTCGATGCCGCCCAGCGCGAGCAGGTTCAAGCCGGTCGCGGTGACGATGATGTCGGCCTCGAGCTCGATCCCCGATTCGAGCCGCACCCCGGCGGGCGTGAAGCGCTCGATCCGCTCGGTGACCATCGACGCGCGGCCGCGTGAGAGCGCCTTGAACAGATCGCCGTCCGGCACGAGGCACAGCCGCTGGTCCCACGGGCCGTAGGCCGGGTTGAAGTGGGTGTCGACGTCGTAGCCCTGCGGCAGCGCGCGCGTCACGAGGCGCCGCAGCAGCGAGCGCATGAACTTCGGACGGCGCTGGCAGGCCTCGTAGACGAGCGTCGCGATCGCGACGTTCTTCCAGCGCGCGAGCGCGTAGGACGCGCGCGGCCCCAGGATCCGGCGCAGCCCGTTGACGATCGGATCGACTGAAGGCACCGAGAGGATGTAGCTCGGCGAGCGCTGCAACATCGTCACGTGCCCGGCCTGCTCGGCCAGCGCGGGCACGAGCGTGACCGCCGTCGCGCCGCTGCCGATGACCAGGATCCGCCGGCCGGCGTAGTCGAGGTCCTCGGGCCAGAACTGCGGGTGCACGAGCTGCCCCTCGTAGCGCTCGATGTCGGCGAACTCGGGCAGGTAGCCCTGGTCGTAGCGGTAGTAGCCGCCGCACACGTAGAGGAAGTCGCAGGTGATGTCGGGCCGTCCGTCGGTCTCGACCGTCCAGCGCGCGTCCTCGCTCGACCACGAGGCGTGACGGACGCGATGGCCGAAGCGCACGCGCCGGTCGATCCCGTCTTCGCGCGCGGTGTCGCGCACGTAGTCGAGGATCGAAGGGCCGTCGGCGAGCGCCCGGGAGTCCGACCATGGGCGGAACCGGTAGCCGAGCGTGAACATGTCCGAGTCCGAGCGCACGCCCGGATAGCGGAAGAGGTCCCAGGTCCCGCCGATCGTCTCGCGCGCCTCGAAGATCGCGTAGCGCTTGTGCGGCAGGCGGTCCTGGAGGTGGTGCGCGGCGCCGATCCCCGACAGGCCGGCTCCGACGATCAGGACGTCGACGTGCTCCATGGGACGCCCAGTCTCACAGGTTGCCCCTGCGGCTCGCCGCCGGCGCGCGCTAGCGCCCGCCCCGGGTCGTGCGCTTCATGCTTACGGCCCATGGACGACGAAGCCGTTGAGCTCACCGCCACCCTGATCGCGCTCGACACGGTCAACCCGGCGCTGGTCGAGGGCGCACCCGGGGAGCGCGCCGCCGTGGAGCTGCTCGGCGCCCGCCTCGCCGGCCGCGGGTTCGAGACCGAGGTCGTGGGGCCGGAGGACCGGCCCAGCCTGCTCGCGACCCATCGCGGGCGCGGCGGCGGGCCGGCGCTCGCGCTCAACGGCCATCTCGACACCGTCGGCGCCGGCGCGATGACCGACCCGTTCTCGCCGCGGGTCGACGGCGACCGCATGTACGGGCGCGGGAGCTGCGACATGAAGGCGGGGATCGCGGCGATCGTCGTCGCCGCCGAGCACGCGGCCGCGGCCGGGACCGACGGCGACATCGTGCTCGCGCTGGCGGCGGACGAGGAGCACGGCAGCCTGGGGACGACCGCGCTGATCGAGCGGCTCGAGCGGGCCGGGCGGCTGCCCGACGCTTGCATCGTCGCCGAGCCGACGTGGCTCGACCTGGCCGTCGCGCACCGCGGCTTCGCCGTCGTCGAAGTCGAGCTGGAAGGCCGCGCGGCGCACTCTTCGCGCCCGCAGGACGGCGTCAACGCGGTCACGCACCTGGGCCGGCTGCTGGCCGCCGTCGAGCGCCATGACGCCGAGCTCGCGTCGCGCCCACCGCACCCGCAGGCCGGCCACGGCACGCTGCTGGCGACCGTCGCCGCAGGTGGCAGCTCGCCCTTCGTGCTCGCCGCGCGTGCGTCGGCGGTGATCGAGCGCCGGACGCTTCCGGGCGAGCCGGCCGGCGTGGCACTGGACGAGGTCGAGTCGATCCTCGCCGCACTGAGCGCCGCGGACCCCGCCGTGCGGGCGAGCTGCCGCGAGTCCCTGGCGCGCGAGGCGTGGGAACTGGGCCCGGGTGCCGAACGGCTCGCGGCGCTGCTCGACGAGGCGCTCGACGCGCCTTCGCGCATCGGCTTCCCGTACTGGATGGAGTCCGCGCTGTGGGAGCGCGCCGGCGTCCCGACCGTCGTCTGCGGACCGGCCGGCGGCGGTCTGCACACTGACGTCGAGTGGGTCGAGCTCGCCCAGGTGCGGGCCTTCGCGGCCGCCCTGCGCTCGGTTATTCCCGCGTTCTGCCGGGCATGACCTCCGGCCGGCGGTCGCCGCCGTCCCAGGTGCGCGGGCGTTCGAGAACGGCCCTCTGCGCTTAACAGAATCGTCGGCGGAAGTTCGAACGCCTTCGGTAGCTTCCACCGCGCAACGATCCCTGAGGAGGGTTCACGTGATCTCACGATCCATGGCAGCTGCGGGCTGCCTCGTGGTTGCACTCGGATTCGGCGCCGCGGCGTGCGGAGGCGACGATCCCGAAAGCGGCGGTACCGACGAGTCGACCCAGGGCGCGAAGGCGGTCAAGATCTACTCGTCGTACCCGCTGCAGGGTCCCGGGCGCCTGCAGTCGATCGCCGCGGTCAACGGCGCCAAGCTGGCGCTCGAGCAGGCCGGCAACAAGGCCGGGGACATCTCGGTCACCTACGAGCCGCTCGACGACTCAACGGCCCAGGCCGGCACCTGGACGCCCGAGGCGACGTCCGCCAACGCCCGCAAGGCCGCGCAGGACGAGTCGACGGCGGTCTATTTCGGCGAGTTCAACTCGGGCGCGACGGCGGTCTCGCTGCCGATCCTCAACGAGGCCGGGGTCGCGCAGATCAGCCCGTCCAACACCGCGGTCGGCCTGACCAGCGACGAACCCGGCGCCAATCCCGGCGAGCCGGACAAGTACTACCCGAGCGGCCAGCGGAACTACGCCCGGATCGTCCCCAAGGACACGATCCAGGGCGCCGCGCTGGCGACGCTGATGAAGCAGGACGGCTGCGCCAAGGTCCAGCTGCTCAACGACAAGGAGGTCTACGGGGCGGGCCTGGCCAAGAACATCGAGTCCTCCGCGAAGGCCCAGGGCCTGACGATTCTCTCCAACGACGCGACCGACAAGAACGCGGCCAACTACCGCTCGCTGGCCCAGAAGGCCAAGGGTGCGGGCGCGGACTGCATGGTGTTCTCGGGCATCACCGCCAACAACGCGGTGCAGGTGTTCAAGGACTTCGCGGCGGCGCTGCCGGACGCGAAGCTCTACGGGCCCGACGGCGTCGCCGACACCGGGTTCGCGAGCACCAAGGAAGGCATCCCGGCGGACGTCGCCGCACGCACGAAGGTGACGATCGCGACGCTCTCCCCCGACCAGTACCCGCCCGAGGGCCAGGAGTTCTTCAAGGCCTACACCGAGAAGTACGGCGAGGAGAACCCGAACCCGTACGCGATCTACGGCTACGAGACGATGCGGCTCGCGCTCGACGCGATCGCGCGCTCGAAGACCGGTGAGAAGGCGGACGTCATCAAGGCGCTGTTCCAGACCAAGGACCGCAGCTCGGTGCTGGGCACCTACTCGATCGACGAGAACGGCGACACGACGCTCACGGACTACGGCGTCTACGCGATCAAGGGCGGCGAGCTCGAGTTCGACTCGACGATCAAGGCGCAGGCGGGCTAGCGCAGCCCTCGACGACAGTGCCGGCCGCGAGGTCTGCGGCCGGCACCTACTGCAATTGCCGCAGGGCCGTGCCGGCGATCGAACGTGCCAGCTCGCGCAGGGCCCCTTCGTCCTTGCCCCAGATCGGGTGCGGGACCGTGAGCGTGGTGGTAGCCGGGCGCGCCGAGCTTGGCCGCGTTGGAGGCGACGACGGTCTGGAACGGCTCGGTGATCAGCACCGTCGCCGGCGTGCCCGCGCTGCTCGATCATCACCGCGTCGTGCAGACTGCACGACGAGCAGGCGCCTCAGTCGCCGAGGCCGCTGATGACCACGTGCGCGCGCACGGCCATCACGTCGGCCTCCTCGGCGCTGATCACGTAGGCCGCGCTCGGCTTCGCCAGCCGCTCGACGTCGACGTCGCGGCCGAGCCGCGCGCGCGATCTCGCAGCACGAGCGCGTCGAGCAGCTCCTTGGCCAGCGGCTTGCCGTTGGAGATCACGCCGATCACCGGCCGCTCGGGCAGCTCGCGGCGCGGGGCCAGCGCGACCGAGGCGACGGCGGGCGGCGGCACGTCGGGGCGCAGGACGGTGATCTTCATCGCATCCAGGGGACGAGGCAGCCGTCGGGGCCGCACTCCGGCAGCGGCTCGCCGGCCGGGCGGACGCGGCGCGTGGCGCGGTAGGCGTGGATCGTCGGCGCCCACGCCGGCAGCCAGGCCGACCAGCCCGCGCCCTCGCCGCCGGCGGTGACGAGCAGCACGTCGTCGGGCGAGCGCAGCGACGGGAGCGTGCCGTCCGTCGCCGGGCGCATGTCGTGCTGCGCGCCGTGCCTCCAGCTGCACGCCGGCCGCGACCAGCTCGTCGGGCGTCGATCCGCGCGTGCTCGTAGACGTACTCGCGCACGTCGCGCCTGCGACCAGCCCTCGGCGATGCAGAAGCCCGCGTGCTCCGGGCCGAGCACGAGCGCGCCGTGGCCGCCCTTGCCGGTCGAGAACCAGGCGGGATGGCGGATCGAGAGTCGCGAACGAGCGCAGGACGTCGGCGGCCGAGTCGGTCAGCTGCTGCGCGAGCTGGTGCGGGCCCTCGACCGGCACGACCGTGACCGTCGTGTCCTCCTCGCAGTAGCCGAGCTCCATCGCGCAGCGGCTCGCCACGGCGCCGGCGGCGGGTCCTCGGCGAAGCAGAGCGTGAACTTGCCGGGGTGCCCGAACGAGGAGGCGTCGGACTCGCCCGGCTTGGAGCCGAGCACGTTCATGCGCCACGAGCCGCAGCGCGCGGCCGATCGTCGCGTTCGCGCGGTTGCCCGGGCCGAGCACGTTGTGGCGCGCGTTCATGCCGATCTCGTCCGCGATCGGGCCGCTCACGATCGCGCACAGCGCGGCGCCGCCGGTGCTCGTCAGCACCGTGTGGAGGTTGAAGGCCTCGTCGAACATCGCCTCCAGCGCGGCGACGACGACCGGGAAGTACTCCGGCCGGCAGCCGGCCATGACGGCGTTGATCGCGGCCTGCTCGATCGTCACGCCGCGGCCGCGCGCGGGCAGGAAGCCGATCAGCGTGTCCGGGTCGTCGGCCAGCACGAGGTCGAGCATGCGCCTGCACGCGGTCGGGCGTCGGCGCGACGATCGGCAGCCCGTCGGTCCAGCCGCGCTCGAAGAACTCCTCCTGGACGTCGAGCTCCTCGATCTCCAGGCGCTCGGCCACGAGGAAACCCTAGAACGGATCGGCCGGCGCGCGCAGTTGCACGCGCAAGCCGCTTGTTCCGCGACATCGACGATGTCGCGGCCGCGCTTCTAGTTGAGCGCCTTGGTCTTCAGCGCGTCGAACTCCTGCTGCGTGATCGCGCCGCTGTCCAGCAGGGCCTTGGCCTTCTCGATCTCCGCCGCCGGGCCGCTCGACGCGACCGACTGGACGTAGTTGTCGAACTGCGACTGGGCGTGCCGGGCCTGCTGCGCCTGGCGCTCGGCCATGCCCTTGCTGTTGGCGATCAGATAGATCAGCGTGCCGAGGAACGGCATCACGATCAACACGATCACCCACAGCGCCTTCATCCAGCCAGAAGTGTCGTGGCGGCGGAACAGGTCGGTGATGATCACGACGAGGATCCAGATCCACGCCACCCAGGCGAAGAACAGGATCATCGTCCAGAGGACGTCGAGGAACGGGTAGTCGGCTGCGAACAGCATCGCTGGGGCCTCCAGGCGGGGGTTTGAGTGCGGCACTGGTGGTTTCGACCCGGGTGACCCACCGTCCTGCCTCGGGTACGACCTTCTCGTCTGTCGTTGGAGGGAGGAAGGTCATGTCCGGACTGCGCCGCAAGGCGATCGTCGTGGCAGGAGCGCTGGCCGCAGGGGTGGCGGCGTGGGGTGCGCCCGGCACGGCGGCCGACAACCGCCACGAGGACCGGTGGTGGAATCCGCCGGGCGACGTGCGCCGGATGCTCGACCAGGTCGACGCGCGCAGCCTCGAGCGCTACGACCGCGCGCTGGTCGGCTTCGGCACGCGCCACACGCTGTCCACCCAGGACGATCCGCACCGCGGCATCGGCGCGGCGCGCGACTACATCAAGCGCCAGTTCGACCAGATCGCCGCGACCTCCGGCGGGCGCATGACCGTCGAGCTGCAGAGCTACGTCCAGCCGCCGGCGTCGCGGATCCCGACCGCCGACGACGATCACCAACGTCGTCGCCACGCTGCGCGGGACCGATCCGACGTCCGCCGACCGCGTCTACGTCGTCGGCGCGCACTACGACTCGCGCGTCACCGACGTGCTCGAACGCGCACGAGCGACGCGCCCGGCGCCAACGACGACGGCTCCGGCACCTCCGCCGTGCATCGAGCTCGCCCGCGTCATGGCGCCGCGTCCGACCGAGGCGACGATCGTCTTCGTCGCGTTCGCCGGCGAGGAGCAGGGCCTGTACGGCTCCAACCACTTCGCCGAGCTCGCCCAGGCAGCGGGCTGGAACATCCAGGGCGTGCTGAACATGGACATCATCGGCAGCCCGGTCGGCGGCAACGGCGCCCGCGACCCGCGCACGATCCGGCTGTTCTCCGAGGGCGTGCCGACGAGCGAGACGCCGCAGCAGACCGCCCGGCGGCAGTCGATCGGCGGCGAGAACGACGGCATCTCGCGCCAGCTCGCGCGCTACGTCAAGGAGACCGGCGAGAACAGCGCCACCGACATGCGCGTCAAGCTCGTCTGGCGGCGCGACCGCTTCCTGCGCGGCGGCGACCAGATCCCGTTCCTGCAGCGCGGCTGGCCGGCCGTGCGCTTCAGCGAGCCGTTCGAGAACTTCGACCACCAGCACCAGGACGTGCGCGTCGAGAACGGCACGCAGTACGGCGACCTGCTCGAGTTCGTCGACTTCCGCTACCTCGCGCGCGTGACCCGCGTCGTCGGGCTCGTCGCTGGCCGCGCTCGCGCGTTCGCCGCGCGCGCCGGCCAACGCACGCGTGATCACGGCCGAGCTCTCCTACGACACCGAGCTGCGCTGGAACGCGAACCCGGAGCCCGACGTGGTCGGCTACGAGGTCGTGTGGCGCGACTCGACCGAGGCGCTGTGGACGCACTCGCGCCGCTTCGGCAACGTGACCACGGCCACGATCGAAGACCTCAACAAGGACGACTACCAGGTCGGCGTGCGCGCGATCGACCGCGACGGCAACCGCAGCCCGGTCGCCTATCCCGTACCCGCCAACTCGTAGAGGTTGCGAGAAGCCGCGCCTTTCGTGCACCATGCTGGTGTCGGATGGACCTTCCGCCCGACACCGAACCTGACCTTCTGGCGCTTCCGCTCCGCGCACAGCTGTTCGATGCGCTGACGACGCTCTGCCGGCCGGCGACCACGCAGGAGCTCGCCGAGCTTGTCGGGCGCCACCACAACACGGTCCGCGTGCAGCTCCAGCGGCTGGCGGCGGCCGGGCTGATCGAGCGGCGCGTCGTCGCGCAGAAGCGGCGCGGCCGGCCGCGCGACGAGTGGGCGGTCTCGCCGGAGGCCGAACCGGGCGGCCGCCCGCCCGACGCCCATGGCCAGCTGAGCGGCTGGCTGGCGCGGGCGATCGCGGCCGGCGGCGACCTCGACTCGATCGAGGACACCGGTCGCGAGATCGGCCGCGAGCTGGCCGCGGGCGCCAACGGGCGGCCCGTGACCGACAGCCTGCGCGACGCCTTGGCGGCGCTGGGCTTCGCGCCGCGTGCCGAGGTCGCGGGCGCCGACGTCGTGCGCTTCGTGCTGCGCAACTGCCCGTACCGCGACGCGGTGCTCCAGAACCAGCCCGCGGTGTGCGGGCTGCACCGCGGGATCACGCGCGGTTTGCTCGATCGCCTGGACCCGCGCGCGCAGCTGACCGGCTTCGTCGCCAAGGATCCGCTCACCGCCGGCTGCCTCGTCGATGTCGGTGGTGTGACACCACGCTAGGGGTTACTTACCGCTTGCGGTGACAAATCCTGTACGGTCCGCCGCGCCATCACGGAGAGGGTGGATGTCGACGCCATCACGGAGAGGGTGGATGTCGACGCCGACCGAACACAGGGATCCGGTGCTCGCCGCGCACGAGTTCTTCCGCAAGGGGAAGGCGAACGCGGAGGGCTGGAGCATGCTGATCGCCAAGGGCCGCGGCTGGGAGTCGGCCTACCGCGACCGCTGGCGCCACGACAAGGTCGTGCGCTCGACGCACGGGGTCAACTGCACCGGCTCGTGCTCGTGGAACGTCTACGTCAAGGACGGGCTGATCACGTGGGAGAGCCAGGCCGTCGACTACCCGCGCACCGACCCGGGCCGCCCTGACCACGAGCCGCGCGGCTGCCCGCGCGGCGCCTCGTTCTCCTGGTACACGTACTCGCCGGTCCGGCTCAAGTACCCGTACGTGCGCGGCAGCCTGCTCGAGCGCTGGCGCGCCGCGCTCGCCACCGCGCCCGACCCGGTGGCGGCGTTCGCCGAGGTCGCCGCCGACGGCGGCTATCGCGGCGAGCGCGGACGCGGCGGGTTCGTGCGCTGCGGCTGGGAGGAGGCGACGGAGCTGATCGCCGCGGCGACCGTGCATGCGATCACGACGCACGGCCCGGATCGCGTCGGCGGCTTCACGCCGATCCCGGCGATGTCGCCGGTCTCGTTCGCGGCCGGCACGCGCTTCCTGTCGCTGATCGGCGGCCACACGACGACGTTCTACGACTGGTACGCCGACCTGCCGCCCGCGTCGCCGCAGGTGTTCGGCGACCAGACCGACGTGCCGGAGTCGGCCGACTGGTGGGACGCGAGCTACATGATCGTGTGGGGCACGAACCTGCCGATCACGCGCACGCCCGACGCGCACTTCATGACCGAGGCGCGCTACCGCGGCCAGAAGGTCGTCGTCGTCTCGCCCGACTACTCCGACCACGTGAAGTTCGCCGACGACTGGCTGCCCGCCCAGCCCGGCACCGACGCGGCGCTCGCGATGGCGATGGGCCACGTGATGCTCAAGGAGTTCTGGGTCGACCGGCCGGTCGAGCGCTTCCAGGACTACGCCAAGCGCTTCACCGACCTGCCGCTGCTCGTCGAGCTCGAGGAGCGCGACGGCGCGCACGTCCCCGGGCGCTTCGTGATGGCCGCCGACATCGGCGAGGAGAGCGAGAACGCCGACTGGAAGCCGGTCCTGCTCGACGCGACGAGCGGCGCGCCCGCGGTGCCCAACGGCTCGGTCGGCTTCCGCTACGGCGAGCAGGGCAAGGGCCGCTGGAACCTGCGGCTGGGCGACCTCGACCCCGTGCTCACGCTGCACGGCCGCCACGAGGAGCTCGTCGAGGTCACGCTGCCGCGCTTCGACACCGGCGACGGGCCGGGCGGGACCGTGATGCGGCGCGGCGTGCCGGCGATCCGCGTCGGCGGCCGGCTGGTGACGACGGTGCTCGACCTGATGCTCGCGACCTACGGCGTCGCGCGCGACGGGCTGCCGGGCGAGTGGCCCGCGGACTACGACGACGCGTCGGTGCCGTACACGCCGGCGTGGCAGGAGGCGATCACCGGCGTCGACCGCCGGCTGGCGGTCAAGATCGCGCGCGAGTTCGCGCGCAACGCCGAGGTCAGCGGCGGGCGCTCGATGATCTGCATGGGCGCCGGGACCAACCACTGGTTCCACTCCGACGAGACGTACCGCTCGTTCATCGCGCTGCTGCTGCTGTGCGGCTGCGTCGGCATCAACGGCGGCGGCTGGGCGCACTACGTCGGCCAGGAGAAGATCCGCACGTTCGCGGGCTGGCAGCAGCTCGCCTTCGCGCTCGACTGGCGCCGGCCGGGGCGCCAGGCGCAGGGCACGTCCTTGTACTACACGCACACCGAGCAGTGGCGCTACGACCGGCTGCGGCCCGAGCAGTTCGCGTCGCCGCTCGGGACCGGCGCTGTTCGCCGGCATGACGGCGATCGACGCGCACGCCAAGGCGGTGCGGATGGGCTGGATGCCGTCGTTCCCGCAGTGGAACCGCAACCCGCTCGAGCTCGCCGACGAGGCGGCGGCGGCCGGCGTCGACCCCGCCGAGCACGTCGTCTCGGAGCTGCAAGGCGGGCGGCTGCGCTACGCCGTCGAGGACCCGAGCGCGCCCGAGAACTTCCCGCGCGTGTTCTTCGTCTGGCGCTCGAACCTGCTCGGCTCCTCGGGCAAGGGCCAGGAGTACTTCATGCGGCATCTGCTCGGCGCGACGCACGACGGCCCGCTGGCCGAGCCGCTGCCCGAGGGCGAGCGGCCGACCGAGGTGCGCTGGCGCGACGAGATCCCGCGCGGCAAGCTCGACCTGCTGGTCAACGTCGACTTCCGCATGACGACGACCGGCCTGTACTCGGACGTCGTGCTGCCGGCCGCGACCTGGTACGAGAAGTACGACCTGTCGATGACCGACATGCACCCGTTCGTGCACTCGTTCAACCAGGCGGTCCCGCCGCCGTGGGAGGCGCGCACGGACTGGGACACGTTCGGCGCGATCGCCCGGGCGTTCTCGCGCCTCGCGGCGCGAGCACCTCGGCGTGCGCCGCGACATCGTCAGCGGGCCGGTCCTGCACGACACGCCGGGCGAGATCACGCCAGCCGCGCGGCGAGGTGCTCGACTGGCGCACGGGCGAGTGCGAGCCGGTGCCCGGCCGCACGATGCCGGTGCTGACCGTCGTCGAGCGCGACTACCCCGCGGTCGCCGACATGTGGGCGGCGCTCGGGCCGCTGGCCGAGAAGCTCGGCTCGACGGTCAAGAGCGCGTCCTGGATCCCGGACCGCGAGGTCGCCCAGCTCGCGGCGCGAACGGCGTGCGCGCGCGGCGGCGTCGCCGACGGCCGGCCGTCGCTCGAGCGCCCGCAGCAGGTCGCCGAGACGATCCTCGCGCTCTCCGGCGTCACCAACGGGCGCCTGTCGGTCGCGGGCTTCAAGTCGCTCGAGGAGCGCTGCGGCGTCCCGCTGGCCGACCTCGCCGAGATCGCCGAGGAGACGCGGATCACGTTCCAGGACACGCAGGTCCAGCCGCGGCGCGTGATCACCTCGCCCGAGTGGTCGGGCATCGACGAGGAGGGCCGCGCGTACGCCGCGTTCACGATCAACGTCGAGCGCGAGAAGCCGTGGCACACGCTCTCCGGCCGCATGCACCTCTACGTCGACCACGCCTGGATGCGCGAGCTCGGCGAGTCGCTGCCCGCCTTCCGGCCGCCGATCGACCACCGCACTGATGCTCGCCGGCGCCCAGCCGATCGAGAGCGACGGCATCCCGGAGGTCACGCTGCGCTACCTGACGCCGCACTCGAAGTGGTCGATCCACTCCGAGTACCAGGACAACCTGCACATGCTGACGCTGTTCCGCGGCGGCTCGGGCCTGTGGCTGAGCCCGCAGGACGCCGAGACGATCGGCGTGCGCGACAACGACTGGGTCGAGGCGCACAACCGCAACGGGATCGTCGTCACGCGCGCGGTCGTCTCGCACCGCGTGCCGAAGGGCGTGTGCCTGATGTACCACTCCAAGGACCGCCAGATCGGCACGCCGCGCTCGCAGATCGACGGCCGCCGCGGCGGGACCGAGAACGCGCTGACGACGATCGCGATGAAGCCGACGCACATGGTCGGCGGCTACGCGCAGTTCTCGTGGGGACCGAACTACTACGGGCCGACCGGCTCCAACCGCGACTCGGTCACGGTCGTGCGCCGGCGCAGCCAGGAGGTCGTGTACTGATGCACGTCCGGGCGCAGGTCGCGATGGTCATGAACCTCGACAAGTGCATCGGCTGCCACACCTGCTCGGTGACCTGCAAGCAGGTGTGGACGAACCGGCCGGGCACCGAGTACGTCTGGTTCAACAACGTCGAGACCGCGCCCGGGCAGGGCTATCCGCGCCAGTGGGCCGACCAGGCGCGCTGGAACGGCGGCTGGGAGCTCGACCGCAAGGGGCGCCTGCGGCTCAAGGCCGGCGGGCCGCTCAAGAAGCTGCTGACGATCTTCTCCAACCCCGACCTGCCGGCGATCGACGACTACTACGAGCCGTTCACCTACGACTACGAGACGCTGGTCGAGGCGCCGCTCGGGCGACCTCGACCCGGTCGCGCGGCCGCACTCGCAGCTCACCGGCAAGCCGATGGACGTCCGCTGGGGCCCGAACTGGGACGAGGGCCTGGCCGGCGGCCGGAGTCAGCGCCGCAAGGACCCGCACCTGCGGGCGATCCAGGAGGAGGTGCGCCTGACCTACGAGCAGGCGTTCATGTTCTTCCTGCCGCGCATCTGCGAGCACTGCCTGAACCCGTCGTGCGTCGCGTCGCTGCCCGTCGGGCGCGATGTACAAGCGCGAGGAGGACGGGATCGTGCTCGTCGACCAGAACAAGTGCCGCGGCTGGCGCTACTGCGTCTCGGGCTGCCCGTACAAGAAGGTCTACTTCAACCACCGCACCGGCAAGGCCGAGAAGTGCACGCTCTGCTATCCGCGGATCGAGATCGGCCAGCCGACGATCTGCTCGGAGACCTGCGTCGGGCGCATCCGCTACCTCGGCCTCGTGCTCTACGACTCCGACCGCGTGCAGGAGGCGGCGTCGGTGCCCGACGCGCAGGACCTGCTCGCCGCCCAGCGCGACGTGTTCCTCGACCCCGAGGACCCCGAGGTGCGCGAGGCGGCGCCGGCGCGACGGGATCCCCGACGACTGGATCGACGCGGCGCGCCGCTCGCCGATCTACGACCTGGCGATGCGCTGGGGCGTCGCGCTGCCGCTGCATCCCGAGTTCCGCACGCTGCCGATGGTCTGGTACGTGCCGCCGCTCTCGCCGGTGGTCTCGACGCTCGAGATCGACGGCTACGAGGCCGATCCCGACGACGTCTTCGGCGCGATCGACAACCTGCGGATCCCGCTCGAGTACCTCGCCAACCTGCTCACCGCGGGCGACGTCGACGCCGTGCGCGCCGTGCTGCACCGGCTCGCCGCGATGCGCGCCTACATGCGCAAGCGCGAGGTGCTCGACGAGATCGACGAGGAGCTGCCCGGGCGCGTCGGCCTGACCGGGCCGGAGCTCGAGCGCATGTACCGGCTGCTGGCGATCGCCGACTACGAGGACCGCTACGTGATCCCGCAGGCGCACGCCGAGCTCGGCGAGCGGCTGATGCAGGAGCAGGGCGGCTGCGGGCTCGACTTCGCGGGCGGCCCGGGCAACTGCGGCGCCGTCGACCCGCGGCCGGACACCTCCTCGCCGCACGTGCCCTACGACGGCGAGCAGCTTCCACCTGATCGACATCCTCAAGCGCGAGGAGCGCCGGGGCCATGAGGTCTCGCGCCGCGTGACCGCTCCGCCCGCGCCTGGGCGCTGCTGTCGTACCTGCTGCGCTATCCCGACGCCGGCGTCGCGAGCGCCGCGCCGGCGCTGGTGGCCGACGCTCCCGCCGGCCCGGTGCGCGAGGCGCTCGAGCGCTTCATGGCGTGCTGGAGCTCGACGCGACCGCGCTCGCCGCGCGCTACGTCGAGACGTTCGACCTGCGCCGGCGGGCGACGCTCGAGCTCACCTACTACGCGCACGGCGACACGCGCGAGCGCGGCATGGCGCTGCTGCGGCTGAAGAAGCTCTACCGCGCCGCCGGGCTGCCGATGGAGTCGGCCGAGCTGCCCGACCACCTGACCGTGATGCTGGCGTTCGCCGCGCTCGCGGCCGAAGGACACGGCGAGGCGCTGCTGGCCGAGCACCGGCCGGCGATCGAGCTGCTGCGGCTCTCGCTGCACGACCTCGACGAGCCCGTACGCGCACGTGCTCGACGCGATCGCGGCGCTGCTGCCGCCCTTGACCGTGTCCGAGCGCTCCGAGGTCGCGCGGCTCGCGCGCGAGGGCCCGCCGGAGGAGGCGGTCGGGCTCGAGCCCTACGGGCCGCCGGAGGCGATGCCGACCGGGGCGCGCGCATGAACGCGGGCGAGATCCTGCTCTGGATCATCCTGCCGTACGTCGCGATGGCGACGTTCGTCGTCGGCACCTGGTGGCGCTACCGGGCCGACCAGTTCGGCTGGACGAGCGGCTCGACGCAGCTGTTCGAGCAGAAGATCCTCGGCTGGGCCGGCCCGACGTTCCACTACGGCGCGCTGGCCGCGGTCGGCGGGCACGTGATCGGGCTGATGATCCCGAAGTCGTTCACCGAGGCGGTCGGCATGTCCGAGAACACCTACCGCTGGTTCTCGGCGATCGCCGGCGCCGTCGCGGGCGTGATCTGCGTGTCGGGTTCGTCGGGCTCGTCTACCGCCGCGCCACCAACGTGCGCGTGCGCCGCACGACCTCGCGCACCGACCTGCTCGTCTACTTCCTGCTGACCGTGCTGATCGGCCTCGGCGTCTGGATGACGATCGCGCACAACCTGATCACCGCGACGCCGTACGACTACCGCGACTCGGTCTCGGCGTGGTGGCGCTCGCTGTTCATCCTGCAGCCGGACGTCGAGGCCGTGCAGGGCGCCAACACCGTCTACCAGGTGCACGCGATCATCGCCTGGGCGTTCTGGGCGCTGTTCCCGTTCAGCCGGCTCGTGCACGCCTGGAGCATCCCGCTCCAGTACCTCGGCCGTCCGTACGTCCTCTACCGGCGCCGCTACACCCCGCGATGAGCACCCGGCAACTGGTCCTCGCCACGCTGGCGTTCACGATCTGCTTCTACGGCTGGAGCCTGCTCGGGCCGCTCGGGCCCGAGCTGCAGGAGGACCTCGGGCTCTCCGACGTGCAGACCTCGGTGATGGTCGCCGTCCCGGTGCTGCTCGGCTCGCTGATGCGGATCCCGCTCGGCTGGCTCGCCGACCGCTACGGCGGCCGGCTCGTGTTCACGGCGCTGATGGCGTTCACGCCGCTGCCGCTGATCGCGCTCGCGCTCTTCCACGACTCGTTGGCGCCGATCATCGCCTTCGGGTTCCTGCTCGGCTTCGCCGGCGCCTCGTTCGCCGTCGGCGTGCCGTTCGTCAACGGCTGGTACACGCCCGAGCGCCAGGGCTTCGCGCTCGGCCTCTACGGCGTGGGCATGGGCGGCACGGTGATCGCCGGGCTGACCGCGCCGAAGATCGCCGACGAGTGGGGCCTGGCGGCGCCGTTCTGGGTCGCCGCCGCGCTGGTCGCGGTGATGGCCGTGGTGTGGGCGGTGCTCGCGCGCGACGCGGAGCGCGCCGGCCCGCCGGCCCGCGCCCGGGATGTTCGCCTCGCTGTCCGTGTTCCGCTCGAGCGGCCGCGCGTGGGCGCTGACGCTGTTCTACTTCCTGGCCTTCGGCGGGTTCGTGGCGATGTTCCTGTACCTGCCGAAGCTGCTGACCGGCGAGCACGACCTGACCAAGGCCGACGCGGGCGCGCGCGCCGCCGGGTTCGCGCTGCTGGCCGTGATCGGGCGGCCGACCGGCGGCGTGCTCTCGGACCGGATCGGCGCCACGCGCGTGCTGCTCGTCTCGTTCAGCGGGATCGCGCTGCTGGCCGCCGTGCTCGCCGTGGCCTACACGTCGATGGTCCCGCTGACGATCTGCTGCCTCACGATGGCCGTGCTGCTCGGCCTCGGCACGGGCGCGGTGTTCAAGCTCGTGCCGGAGTGGTTCCCGGACCGGGTCGGCTCCGTGACCGGCGTCGTCGGCGCCGCGGGCGGGCTCGGCGGGTTCTTCCCGCCGCTGGTGATGGGCGTCGTCAAGTCCGCCACCGGCGGCTACGCCCTCGGCTTCGTGCTGATGGCGATCGTCGCGGTGGCCAGCTTGGTGGTGCTGCGCGCGCTGCGCGAGCGCACGCCCGCGACGGTCGCGGATCGCTAGCGCGAGCACGAAGCGGCCACGTGGGCGCGAGCGAACTGCGCCGGTAAAGGGGTGGTCAGACCTCGCGTGGCCGGTGGTCCCTCATCGGCGCGCCGCGGTCGCTCCCCGAGGTGTGGTGTTTTCGTTTGCGTTATCCGCGACGAGGACACCACACCTCCGCAGGTGCGCCGTCCTCGTCTGGTCTGGCCAGACGCACCCGGCTCACCTCGCCGCCCCTACACGCCGAACTCGTCGCGCAGCGCGTCGGCGATCGGGCCGGTCGGCCGCGGCCGCTGCACGCCGTCGAGGAAGACGTCGACGCGCTCGTCCCAGAACGCCACCAGGCCAGTGAGCTCGGCGGCGTCCGGGAGCGGCTGCTCGTAGCTCCAGCCCAGGTCCTCGCGAGCGCGCCCGCCGGCGTCGAGCGACCAGTAGGACGCCTCGCCCTTGTACGGGCAGTAGGTGCGCCGCTCGCTCGGGCGCAGCGGGACGCGGATGTCCTCGCGCGGGAGGTAGAAGCGCACCGGCAGGCTCGTCTCGAACGCCAGCCGCGCGGCCGTCGTCTCGGCCACGACCTCGCCGCCGACCTCGATCCGGAGCGGGCGTGAGCTGCGCCGGACGTCGACGCGGTGAAACGGCTCGCGCGGGTGGCCGAAGATCCGCTCGTCCTCCTCGTACCACTCGTCGAAGGCGTCGAAGTCGAGCACGACGTAGCCCGCCAGGTCCTCGTCGGCGGGCCGGAACCCGGCGCCGGTGCGGTCGCCGATCGTGACCGGCTGGCCCGCGGCCGTGTGGACGCTGAACGGGATCCCGGGGTGCAGCACGCCCGGCACGTCGCCGTTGGACGCGGGCGCGAACGCGAGCTCGGCCCGGATGTCCTCGGCGGGGACGGCGTAGGAGGGGACGACCCGGCGCGGCTCCCAGACGAGCACCGGCCGCGTGGTGTCGACCACCACGTCGGAGCCGATCGTCGCCCGGACGCGCCGCTCGACCGGCTCGTGGCGGAGGCGGCTGCGCGCCTCGGTCAGGAGGTCTCGCATCCGTGTGCTCATACGACGACGAACGCTACGCGAGCGCGAACTATTCCCCCGCCGGCCCGAACGACTGCGTCCGGATCACGGGCTCGCCGGCGGCGTCGGAGGCGTCGAGGTCGACCGTCGCGACGATCGCCCAGTCGTGATGGCCCTCCGGGTCGTTGATGATCTGGCGCACCGTCCATACGCCCCGCTGCGAACGGTCGATCAGCAGCAGCTCTCCAGAGCGCGCGGCCGGGCCGTCGTCGAGCGTCTCGTGCTCGTCCCAGTAGTCGCCGAGCGCGGCCTCCCACGCGGCCGCGTTCATGACCACCTTCCCGGGCGCCTCGCCGTCGAGCTGGCCCAGCTCGCCGAAGCGGTCGCGGGCCGCCAGCTGCACGCGCTGGAACATCGCGTTGCGGACCATCACCCCGAACGCGCGCTCGTTGGCCGTGATCGGGCGCGGCGGCGCGGGCGGCTCGCCCGCGGCCGCGGCCGCCAGCGCCTGGGCGACCAGGTCGGGGTCGGTCAGCGCCTCCCACTCGTCGAGCAGGCTCGAGTCGATCTGGCGGACGGTCTCGCCGAGCCACTCGATGATGTCGTCGAGCTCGTCGGTCCTGACGCGCTCGGGCACGGTCTGGCGCAGCGCGCGGTAGGCGTCGCTGAGATAGCGCAGGATCAGCCCTTCGGCGCGCGCGACGCCGTAGAAGGCCACGAACTCGGTGAACGTCCGCCCCCACTCGTACATGTCGCGCACGACCGACTTCGGCGCGAGGTCCGACTCGAGCACCCACGGGTGCGTCTCGCGGTAGAGCCGCAGCGCCTGCTCGAGCGGCTCCGCCAGCGGCCGCGGGTAGGTGATCTCCTCGAGCAGCCGCATCCGCTCCTCGTACTCGATCCCGTCGGCCTTCATGGTCGCGACGGCCGCGTCGCGCTCCTTGCGAGCCTGCGCCATCAGCACCGGGAACGGGTCGTCGAGGATCGCCTCGACGACCGAGACGACGTCGAGCGCGAACGTCGGCGCCTCCGGATCGAGCAGATCGAAGGCGGCCAGCGCGAACGAGGCCAGCGGCTGGTTGAGCGCGAAGTCGGCCTGCAAGCGCCGGCGCGAGCTGGAGCGTGCGGCCGTACTCGTCGGGCTCGGCCAAGAGCTCGAGCACGCCGGACGTGAGCAGCTCCTCCCGCAAGCGCCACGGCCTTCTCGGCCAGCCGCAGGCGCCCGCGCTCGTCCTCGTGGTTGTCCTCGAGCAGCGCGCGCAGCGTCGTCTCCGGGTCGGCGCGCTGGTTGATCAGGTTCAGGAGCATCGCGTGGTTGACGCGCATCCGCGACTGCAGCGCCTCCGGCGTCGCGTTGCGCAGGCGCTCGAAGGTCTCCTCGGTCCAGCTCACCACGCCGTCCGCGGGCTTCTTGCGCTGGATCCGGCGCAGCTTCTTCGGGTCGTCGCCGGCCTTGGCCACGAGCCGCGCGTTCTCGATCGTGTGCTCGGGCGCCTGGACCACCACGTAGCCGGAGGTGTCGAACCCGGCGCGGCCCGCGCGGCCGGCGATCTGGTGGAACTCGCGCGCCTTCAGCAGCCGCTGGTTGGTGCCGTCGAACTTCGCCAGCCCGGTGAAGACCACGGTCCGGATCGGGACGTTGATGCCGACGCCGAGCGTGTCGGTCCCGCAGATCACCTTCAGCAGCCCGACCTGGGCCAGCTGCTCGACCAGCCGCCGGTAGCGCGGCAGCATGCCGGCGTGGTGGACGCCGATGCCGCTGCGGACGAGCTTCGAGAGCGTCTTGCCGAAGCCGGCGGTGAAGCGAAAGCCGCCGATCGCCTCGGCGATCGCATCGCGCTCTTCGCGCGTGCAGAGCTTGGCCGACAGCAGCGACTGCGCGCGCTCCAGCGCCGAGGCCTGCGTGAAGTGCACGACGTAGGCCGGGACCTGGTCGGTCCGCACCAGCTCCTCGAGCAGCTCGTGCAGCGGCTCTACCGACCACGAGAAGTACAGCGGCACCGGGCGCACGGCGTCGTCGACCAAGGCCGTCTCGCGCCCGGTCCGCCGCGTCAGGTCGTCGCGCAGTGCGCGGACGTCGCCGAGGGTGCCCGACATCAGCAGGAATTGCGCCTGCGGCAGGCTCAGGATCGGCACCTGCCACGCCCAGCCGCGCTCGGGCTCGGTGTAGAAGTGAAACTCGTCCATCACGACCTGGCCGACGTCGGCGTGCACGCCTTCGCGCAGCGCGATGTTGGCCAGCACCTCGGCCGTGCAGCAGATGATCGGGGCGCCGCTGTTGACCGCCGCGTCGCCCGTCAGCATGCCCACGTTGTCGGGGCCGAAGATCGCGCACAAGGAGAAGAACTTCTCCGACACGAGCGCCTTGATCGGCGCGGTGTAGAACGTGATCCGGTCGTCGGCCAGCGCGGCGAAGTGGGCGGCGACCGCCACCAGCGACTTCCCCGAGCCGGTCGGCGTGGCCAGGATCACGTTGTTGGCGCTGAACAGCTCGATCGCCGCCTCTTCCTGGTGCGGGTAGAGGCTCAGCCCCTGCTGCTCCGCCCAGCCCATGAACGCCTCGTAGACGGCGTCGGCATCGGGCTCGCTCGGAAGAACATCGACAAGCCGCATGCGGAGAGCCAGTATGGCGAGAGCCGGTTAGGCTCGTGACCGTGCGCCGCATCGCCGCCGACAGCATGCTCGTCGCGGCGGCGGTGCTGCTGATCGCGACGACGCTCGGCGGCTACGCCTGGCGCGTGCTGTTCGACTCCGACGAGTTCTCCGCCCGCGCGACGGTCGCGCTGCAGGACCCGAGCGTGCGCGAGCTGATCGCCGAGCGGGTCACCGACGAGCTCGTGCGCCGCGAACCCGACGCGCTGGCGGTCCGGCCGGCGGTCGTCTCCGCCGTCTCGGGCGTCGTCGGCGGAGACGCGTTCGCGAGCCTGTTCCGCAGCGGCGTGCGCGACGTCCACGGCGCGGTCTTCCGGCGCAACCAGAACACGGTCACGCTGACCGTCGCCGACGTCGGGGTCGTGGCCGCGGAGGCGCTGCGCCTCCTGCAGCCCCAGCTCGCGTCCGAGCTCGAGGCGCGCGAGCCGGCCGCACTGGTCGACTACGACGTCGGCGGCCTGACCGGCGACCTCGCGCGCGCGGCGAGGAACGCGCGCGTGCTCGTGGTGGTGCTCGCGCTGCTCACCGTCGCCGCGGCGGCGGGCGCCCTGGCGCTGTCGGCGGACCGGCGGCGGGCGGCGGCGAACCTCGGCATCGCGATCGCCGTCGCGGGCGTGGTGATCGTCGTCGCGCAACTCGTGGCCCGCACGATCGTCCTCGATCGCTTCGACGCGCCCGAACAGCGCGCCGCCGCGGCGGCGGTGTGGGACGCCTACCTCGGTGACCTGCGCACGACCGGGTGGCTGATCGCGGGCGCGGGCGCCGTGCTGACGGCGGCCGCCGCGTCGCTGATCCGGCCGCTCGAGGTCGAGGCGCGCCTGCGCGCCGCCTGGCGGATCGTCAGCGCCGAGCCGCGCTCTCCGGCGCTGCGCGTCGTGCGCGGGCTCGCGCTGGTCGCCGTCGGCGCGCTGCTGATCGCCCAGCCCGCGGCCGTGCTGCAGGTGCTCGTCACGGTCGGCGGCGTCTACGTCCTCTACAAAGGGCTGGAGGCGATCATGCGCGTGGTCAACGGGCGCGCGCCGGCCGAGCGGCCGCGCCTGCGGTGGCGGGCGATCGCCGTCCCGATCGCCGCCGTGCTGCTGGTCGGCGGCGCGACCGTGACCTACGCCACCGCCGGCGGAATCGACGAGCCGACGCCGACGATCGCGCCGTGCAACGGCCGCGAGGAGCTGTGCGACCGCCCGCTCGACGAGGTCACGCTGCCGGCCACCCACAACTCGATGTCGGTCCCGCTGCCGGGCTGGTTCGCCGCGCTCCAGGAGCGCCCGATCAAGGGCCAGCTCGAGGACGGCATCCGCGGCCTGCTGTTCGACACCCACTACGCGGACCGGCTGGCGAACGGCCGCACGCGCACGTACTTCGGGGACCCGCAGGCGATGCAGCGCGCGATCACCCAGGACGGCGTCAGCCCCGCCAGCGTCGAGGCCGCGCTGCGGCTGCGCGACCGGATCGGGTTCCGCGGCAAGGGCGAGCGCGGGATGTATCTCTGCCACACGTTCTGCGAGCTCGGCGCCACTCCGCTGGAGGACGTGCTCGACGACATCCACACGTTCCTCGTGACCCATCCCGCCGACGTGCTCGTGATCGTCAACCAGGACTACGTCACGCCCGCGGACTTCGTGGCCGCGATCACCGACGCCGGGCTGGCGAAGTACGCGCTGACGCCGCCCAGCGGATCGTCGTGGCCGACGCTGCGCGAACTGGTCGAGCGCAACCAGCGGCTGCTCGTGATGGCCGAGAACCACGCGGGCGCGGCGCCCTGGTACCAGCCCGTCTACGAGCGCCTGACCCAGGAGACGCCGTTCACCTTCACGCGCACGCCGCAGCTCACCGACCCGGCGAACCTGGCCGCGAGCTGCAAGCCCAACCGCGGCCCGGACGACGCGCCGCTGTTCCTCGTCAACCACTGGATCAACACCGACCCGCTGCCGCGGCCCGGCAACTCCACGACGGTCAACGCGTACGGGCCGTTGCTGCGCCGCGCACGCGAGTGCGAACGGATCCGCGAGCGGCGGGTGCACCTGCTCGCGGTCGACTTCTACAAGCGCGGCGACGTCTTCAAGGTCGCCGACACGCTCAACGGCCTCTAGCCCTCCTGAGCGGCAGCGGCGTCCTTCTCGATCTCGGCGTGGTCGGCCTTGAGCTCCTTCTGCTGGAGCTTCTCCGCCTTCTTCATCGCGGCTTCGATCTTGGCCCCCATGTCGGAGACGCCGACGACGACGAGCCCGGCCTGGCCGGTGTCGAGCGACTCGCCCAGCTCCTTGAGGTCGTGGCGGCTCATCCCGGCCGCGGCGTGGCCGGCGACGGCGCCGAGCACGGCTCCGCCGGCGGCGGTGCCGACCAGCAGTCCGCCGCCGACGGCGGCGAACGGGAAGAGGGCGACCACGAGCCCGGTGGCCAGGCCGACGCCGCCACCCAGCACGCCACCCGCGCGCGTCGGCGTCTCGTGCTTCTTGGTGATCTTGGTCTTGCCGCCGTCACGGCGCTCGACCACCGCCGCGTCGTAGGCGTCGATCAGCCCCGCCTCGGTGTGCAGCTCCTTCACGAGCTGGTAGTCGGCCTCGGCGTCGGCGACGTTGTCGTACACCCCGACGTAGGCGACCAGCGTGTCAATCGGCATCCCGGCTTCTCCTCCTCGAATCGTCTCGGCGGGCCGCAGCTTAGTCGCAAGGTGTGGATCGGCACCCCTGGGGACGGTTTCCGGCGGCCGCCGACGGGCGGAGGATCGACGGCATCCTCTTCGTCGTCCAAGCCCGAGGGAGGGCCCCGATGGACCCGAACATCAACACCCACGTCGTGCGCGAGCTTCTGCACATCCGCATCGACGAGGCCGCGAAGTACCACTCTCGGCCCGAGCCCGTCCGCCGCCCCCGCCCGCGCCGGACCACCCCGCTCGCCTTCCTGCCCCGCCTCAGCCGCCGCGCCGGCTGAGATCTCGCGTCTCAGCGAACGCCTCCTCCATCCCCGCCGAGCGGAGCTGCACATTCGTGCGCAGCTCCGCCAAGCGTCGTGCGCTCGCCTGCTGTTCGACGACATCGGCGACCAGCAGCTCGGCGTGCATCGTCTCCAGCGCGGCGACCACGTTGTCCATCTCGGACAGCAGGTCGTCGAGCCGGTCGTGCAGCCGCTCGAGCGCGCGCAGCTGCGCCTTGAGCGCGTCGGGCGCCGCAGTGTGACGGGCGATCCGCTGCTCGAGCTCGCGCAGCGGGCGCTCGGCCAGGAACGCATGGATCCGCTGCGCGCTGATTGCGTGCGTCTCCAGCGCCTCCACGAGCGCCTCGACCTCCTCGTCGAGGTCGGGCCAGCCGGAGGCGCGGATCGCCTCGCGGGCCTGCCTGGCCGCCGTCACCCTCGCCCGGATCTCCGGCGCCAGGCTCGCGGCATCCGCGGCCACGCGGGGCCGGCGTGCGCGCCGCTGCTCGCCCAGCCGCTGGGCCTCGCGCTCGTCGAAGAACGTGACCGTCGCCAGCGCCAGCCAGCAGACGAGCGCGACGGCGGCGAGCCACGCCGCGCCCAGCAGCGCCGCCGCCGCGAGCACGGCGGCCGGCGCGAGCACGTTCACGGGCTTCGTGAGCGCGTTGACGACGAGCGCGCGGCCCAGCTCTGCGCGGGGCTCGTCCATGCTCAGAAGTACGAGCTGATCGAGCGGAACACCGACTCGATGTCCTTGGTGTCGCCAGGTGAGTGCATGCCGCCCGACGTGGCCGAGATGCGCTGGAGGATCTTCACCGAGCCGTGCGCGCCGGCGCTGTAGGAGATCGTGAACACCCGTACCGGGTTGCCACGGTCGCCCTGATCGAGCTCCGCGAGCAGCTGATCGAGGCGCATGACCGAACCGGTGTCCTCGCCGTCGGTGAGGAGCACGACGGCGTTGATCCGCCGCTCGCGCTCGCGCAGCCCCCGGACCGTCCGGAAGGCCGCCGAGGTGGCGTCGTACAACGATCGTGTCGCCATCGGTGATCAGCTCGTCCACTGCCGTCCGCAGTCGAGCGCGGTTCTTCGCGAACGACCCGACCTTGATCAGCGGCACCACGTCGGTGGAGAACACGGTCAGCCCGATCCGGTCCTGCGGCTCCACGTGCTCGAGGAAGGCCCGGACCCCGTCCTTCGCGCGTGGGAGCCGCTTCTCCTCGGACCATCGAGCCCGACACGTCGAGCACCAGCAGCACGTTCGCGGGCTTGCGATCGGCGCGCCAGGTCTCCTTGAGCCGCGCCAGCACGCGCGGCTCGGGAAGGCCGAGCACCCGGGTCGGCTGCTTCGGGTCGACGCCGTTCGCCGCCGTGACCGGCGCGACCGGCGCCGTGTCCAGGTCGGCCGGGCGCATGCCGCCCTGTGCCGCGACCTCGGGGGTGATCTGCTCGATCAAGAAGCGCCGGAACGTCTCGGCCGCGCGCCGCTGATCCGGCCGCACCCAATCGCCGTTCAGAACGATGAACGGGCTGTCCGAGTAGAACGTGCCCTCGGTCGGATAGAGCGCGACGAGCCGCTGCTGCTTTCCGCGCGTGCGGTTGAACGCCACCACGGTCGTCTCCTCCATCACCGCCGCCGACGCGTAGCCCGGTCCGTGCTTCTTCAACTGCTCGGCGATGAACGGCGTGGTGTCTCCGTAATGGACGATCGAGCGCTCGAGGTCGCGGACGATCCGCCGCGCACGCGAGGAGATGTCGTCCTCGGTCAGTCCTTCCCTCTTGCCGGTCGCGGCGTAGTACTCGGCGACGACGGCCTCGAGACCCGAGGTGGAGAAGTCCGGGTTCGTGTGCACGAGCTTGAACGCTCCCCACTGCGGGTGGCCGAAGTCCCCCCAGCCGGCGCCCGAGCGCGCGAGGCGGACCAGCTCCGCGAACCCGACCTGCTGTCGCGGCCAGCCCATCGCGCGTGCCATCGGCTCCCACATCGCGATCACGAGCGGCGTTTGCAGCAATGGCTCGCTCTCCGGTGCCAGTTGACGGTCGGCCTCGTAGTTGAGCAGGCTTCCCCACAGCGACGATGCGGGCGACCATGCGACCGGCTTGAGCTTGCCGGCGGCGATCTTCGTCTGAACCTCGCCGGAGGCGATCGCCTGGCCCTTCACGACCACCGCCCGCTGTGAGCGGTTGAAGCGCTCGACCAGCGTGTCCATCAACTGCTTCTTCTCCGTCGAGTAGACGAACGGGACGACGACGGCGTTGGCCGCGGCGCCCGTGGGCTTCGCGGCCTTCACGGCCTCCTTGGCTTCGCCCTCAGGCCTGGCTGCGAAGGCGACCGCTACGGCCGCGAGGGCGAGGATGATGATCGCGAACCGGTTTCGCATGGGAGGTCCTCCTCACCGGCTGTCACGTGGTCGGCGCAGCTTCGCGAACCGTTCGGCGGTCGCCGGATCGCGGTAGCTGCGTAAGACCGCGGCGGCGTAGACCAGCAATGCGAGCGGCACCATCAGCGCGACGGTGCCGAGCACGATCCCGGCGACCAAGAGGGCGCCGAGCACGATGATGTTGAAGGGCTCACTCGCCGCCGTGAGGAGGAGATCGCGCTTACCGGGCGCCGTCACGACGGTCGCCGGCCGGGACGCGGCCTCCACCAGCGCGGCGCCGAACTCGCTCGCGGTCGCATAGCGTTGCTCGGGCAGCTTGTGCATCGCGCGGGCGACGATCGGGTCGAACGCCGTCCCGAGCCCTGGAACTCGTTCACTGGGCCGCGGCGGCGGTTCGGCGACGTGCGCCCACAGCTTGCCTTCCTCGGTCTCGATCGGGAAGGGGACCTGGCCCGTCAGCAGGTGCACCGTCATCGCGCCCAGCGAGTAGATGTCGGTGAACGGCCCGATCGTCTGGCCCCGGATCTGCTCCGGCGCCATGTAGTTCAGCGTGCCGAGCACCATGCCGGTACGGGTGGCCTCGGTGTCGGCGCTGACCCGCTTGGTCAGGCCGAAATCGGTCAGGTACACGTGATCGTCCGCGGCAACGAGCACGTTCGCAGGCTTCACGTCGCGGTGGACGAGGTCGTGGGCGTGAGCCGCGTCGAGCGCCGACGCGACCTGGGCGACGATCCTCGCGGTGCGCTCGGGCTCCAGCCGGCCTTGCGCGCGCAGGACGGCGCGCAGGTCGTCGCCACCGACGAAGCGCATCGCGATGTACGGCATCCCCTCGGATTCGCCGGCGGCGTAGATCGGGATGACGTGGGGGTGGTCGAGCGAGGCCGCGAGTTTGGACTCGGACACGAAGCGCCGCCGGAAGGCCTCGTCTTTGGCGAGATCGTCGACCAGGACCTTGAGCGCGACGATCCGGTCGAGCGAGAGGTCCGTCGCCCGGTAGACGACGCCCATCCCGCCGCGGCCGATGCGGCTCTCGATGCGATAACCGGCGAACACCTGTGCGGGGACGGCGTCGGCCACAGCGCTGTTCTACTCGGTCCATTCGGCGGGGGCAAGACGCCGGGATTCTCCACCGCTCGAGATGCGGTGACGAGAGAGCCTAGGTGTGAGGTTTCACACCCGCTGGAGGATGTGCTCCTCGAGCCACGCGTTCTGGAACGCGCCGCGCGGATCGAGCCGCTCGGTCAAGGCGACGAAATCGCCCAGGCGCTCGTACAGACCCGCGACGTCGCCGACGAACAGCTTGCCCCAGTGCGGCCGGGCGTCGAACGGCGCGAGCGCAGGCTCGAGCTCGCCGAGCAGCTCGACGACGGCGTCCTGCTCGGGCGCCCACGTGAAGTGCAGGTTGACCGTGTCCTGCTGGTACTGCGGGCTCATCCACAGGCGGTCGGCGGCGACCGTGCGGATCTCGGTGACCTGCAGCAGCGGACGGACGCGATCGGCCAGCGCGCGCACGGCCTCGATCGCGGCGGCGGCATGCGTGCGCGGGACCGCGAACTCGCTCTGCAGCTCGTCGCCGTTGCTCGGCGTGAACCCCATCCGGAAGTGCGGCAGCCGGTCCCACCACGGACCGGGGCGGCCGAGCTGCGCCGTGGTGTTGACCGGGTCCAGGCCGAGGATCGGGTGGCGCTCCTCGGTCGCCGCGCGCGCGCCGAAGAGCTCGTCGGGCGTCGCCTCGGGGTCGGACGTCACGCGGCTCTTGACCCACACCTGGTCGATGTCCTCGCCCCAGCGGGTGAAGACGCTGACGCTGTAGCCGCTCGTCGTGATCTCGTCGAAGTGCTCGTACAGCGCGTCCCACGCCAGCCCTTCGAAGACGCGCTGGCGCACCTCGTAGGCGGGCTCGGCGTCGAGCGTCAGGCGCGTCACGGCGCCGGTCGCCCCGAGCGAGACGACCATGCCGTCGAAGTCCGGATCGCCGCGCGAGGCGCGGACGAGCTCGCCGCTCGAGGTCACGAGCTCGAGCCCGGCGACGGCGCTCGCCAGGTTGCCGTTGGCGTCCCCCGAGCCGTGGGTGGCGGTCGCGATCGCCCCGGCGACCGAGATGTGCGGGAGCGAGGCGAGGTTGTGCAGCGCGAGGCCGTCGAGCTCGCCGGCCAGCTCGCCGTAGGTCAGCCCCGCGTTGAAGGACACGGTGGTGTCCTCGGCGACCACGTCCGCCGGCAGTCCCGCGAGCGACACCAGCTCGTCGGAGTCCGCGATCTCGTTGAACGAGTGGCGCGAGCCGAGCACGCGCACTCGCTCCGCGCGGGCCACGATCTCCTGCAGCTCGTCGAGCGACGACGGGCGGTGCAGGCGCTCGGCGCCGTAGCGGTAGTTGCCGGCCCAATTCGACCCGATCGGGGGTTGCATGTCGTCCGCGCCCTCCACGAGAGTTGAGGGGAGACTACGGATTCACGTGAAGCGTGATCCCCTATCGTGGGTGTAACCGGTTGCACGGGCGCGAGAGACGCCCGCCGCTCCATCGACCCGGATCAAGACCAAATGATCGAGACCATCCCGGAACAACCGCTGCTCGAACTGGACCCCGACCTCGGGCAGCTCCTGTCACCGAACCGCCTCGAGGCGGCGACGCGTGATCTCACGGTCGCCGTCGCCCATCTGGAGATCGGGACCTGGCACCCCGGTGAGCTGTGCGGCCCGAACGCCGCCAACGTCGGGCTGCTCGTCCTCCGGGGCGTCCTCGCGCGCGAGCTCTGCGTGCGCGACGCGCCGAGCACCGAGCTGTTCGGGCCCGGCGACATCATCCGCACGTGCCGCGCCGAGACGCCGCCGACGATGCTCCGCACCTCGGCCTGCTGGCTGGCGCTCGACCGCGCGTCGGTGGCGGTGATGGATCGCCAGAGCGCGCTCGCGCTGCGGCACTACCCCGAGGTCACCGCGATCATCATGGATCGCTTCAACGCTCGCGCCGAGCGGCTCGCGGTGACGCAGGCGATCTCGCAGATCACGGGCGTCGACACCCGCGTCGAGACGCTGCTCTGGCATCTCGCCGAACGCTGGGGGCGGGTCGGCGCCGACGGCGTGATCGTGCCGCTCGCGCTCTCGCACCGCATGCTCGGCTCCCTGATCGGCGCGCGCCGCCCGACCGTCTCCAGCGCGATCGCGCGCCTCGCCGAGGAGGGCCGCGTCCTCCGGCGTCCGGACGGCACGTGGGTCCTCGCCAACTCGCGGCCGCCCGAGATCAGCGACGAGCCGATCGCGGCCGGCGTCGCGCTGCGCGCCGCCGACGTGTGACGCTGGCGTAGGATGACCTGAGACCCGCTGACAGGAGGACGCGATGTGCCGCTGGATGGCGTGGCTGGGGCAGCCGATGTTGATCGAGGAGCTGCTGTTCGAGACCCAGCACGGGATCGTCGACCAGAGCCTGCACTCCCGCATGGGCGCGGAGCCGACGAACGGCGACGGCTTCGGGCTCGGCTGGTACGGCGGTGGGGAGGGTCCCGGGGTCTACCGCAGCGTCGCGCCGGCGTGGGGCGATCCGAACCTGCGTGAGCTCGCGGCGCACATCGAGTCGCCGCTGTTCGTGGCCCACGTGCGGGCCGCGATCGGGTCGCCGGTCCAGGAGACGAACTGCCACCCGTTCCGGCGCGGCCGCTGGCTGTTCGCGCACAATGGGTACCTCGGGGGCCTGCGCGCCGTCAAGCGCGACCTGATGCTCGCGATCGACCCGGAGCTCTTTCCCGACGTGCACGGATCGACCGATACCGAGATCGCGTTCCACCTCGCGCTCACGTACGGGCTCGAGGAGGACCCGATCGCCGCGCTCGAGCGCACGATCGGCCTGATCGAGGCGACCGCGCGCACGCACGGCGTGCCCGACGCCGTCCAGGGGACGTTCTGCGTGACCGACGGCGCGACGCTGTGGGCGGTGCGGTACGCCACCACGGGCAAGCCGCGGACGCTGTACGCGTCCGCCGACTACGACACGGTGCGCGCGCTCTATCCCGACAACCCGCGTTTCCAGCGCCTCAGCTCCGACGACCGGCTGGTCGTGTCCGAGCCGTTCAACGACCTGCCAGGGATCTGGCACGAGATCCCGGAGTCGACGGCGGTGACGGTGCGCCACGGCGGCGTGATCGAGCAGCGCCCGTTCGAGCCCGTCGAGGCGGCGGCGACCGCTTGAGTCTCAGCGCGCGAGGCGCGCGACGTCGCCGCCGTCGAAGCGCGTGACCCACAGGTCGCGCTCGTCGACGGCGATCGACAGCGGGCCGTCCTGGACCGTCTCGCGGCGGACGACCTGCATCGCCTCCGGGTCGATCTCGACGACGCGGTCGCGCTCGCGGTCGGTGACCCACAGGCGGCTCGCCGTCGGTCGCGATGTCGCGCGGGGTGCCGCCGACGCGCACGCTGCCGGTCACCCGGTTGGCGTCGGCGTCGATGCGCCAGGCGCGGCCGTCGTCGGCGGTCGCCACCCAGACGTCGCGGCCGAGGATCGCGACGGCGCGCGGGTTGGGCCCGATGCCGCCGATGGTGTCCGCGAGCTGCCGGCGGCCGCCGTCGACGCGCGCGACGCTGTCGCCGCGACGCGTCGGCGACCCAGACGGCGCCCGCGCCGACGGCGAGATCGACCGGTTGGCCGCCGACGCCCTCGACGGTGCGGACGTCGCCGGTGGCCTCGACGATCTGCGAGAGCGTGCCGTCGCCCGAGTTCGCGACCCAGATCGCCAGGCTCGAGGCGGCCAGGCCCTCGGGCTGCGCGCCGACGTCGAACTCGTCGATGCACCTCGGGTTGCGCGTCGGCGCTGAGGCGCACGACCTTGTTCTCGCCGGTGACCGAGACCCAGACGGAGTCGAACGCGACGATGACGCTGTCGGGGTTCTCCCCCACGTCGACGCTCGTGGTCTCGCCGGACGCCGGATCGATGCGCGTGAGCGTGCCGTCGCGGCTGGCGGCGGCCCAGACGGCGCCGGCGCCGACCGCGATCCCGTCCGGCCCGTCGCCGACCGGGAACGGCCCGGCCGGCGGCTCGGCGGTCGCCGTCGCGGTCGCGGTCGCCGTGGGTGTCGGGGTCGGCGTCGGATCGTCGTCGTCGCCGGTGAAGATCAGCAGCGCCGCGGCCGCCACGAGGCCGAGGACGAGCGCGGCGAGCGCCAGCGCGACCAGCGGTCGCGCACGCGAGCGCGGCGTTTCGGCGGCGGCGGCGAGGTCGGCGCCTCGGTGCGAGCGTGCAGCTCCGGTCGCGGCGGCGGGACGGCCGCGGGCGCGGCGGCTGGTACGAGGCGCGGCGGCGGCGCGTCGCGCGTCGGCTCGGCGGCGCGCGCGGCTCGGCGCGGCGCGGCGCCGGCGGCGTCCGGCGCGCGGCGGCGCGGCCGGCGGGCGCCGGCGGCGGCGTCGCCGCGCGCGGCGGCGTCGTCGGCCGCGGCCGCGGCGTCGGGCCGGCGCCGGCGGCGTCGGCCGCGGCCGGCGGCGTCGGTCCGGCGCGGGCGGCTCGGGCCCGCTGGCGGGTCCGCGGCCGGCCGGTCGGCTCGGCCGGCGCGGCCGACTCGGGCTCGGCGCCGGCCGGTCGGGCTCGGCCGCCGGCGGCTCGGCTCGGCGCCGGCGTCTCCGGCTCGGCGGCCGGCGTCGCGCCGACGTCGCGCGGCGCGACCGGCGGCGGCGCTTCGCCGGGCGGCGCTGACTTCCGGCCGCCGTCGGCGGGCTCGGGCGGCGGTGGCGGTGGCGTGCGGGTCGCGCCGCGGGATGTAGTCCTGCCACGACGAGAAGCGCGCGGGGGTCAGCGGCGTCGGGTGCTCGACGGTCGGCTCGTGCTCGCCGAGCCGGGCCTCGCGGCGCCACAGCGGCCCGACCTGTCCGACGACGATCTCCTCCAGGTCGTTCCACGCCGCCCGCGCGTTCGGCCGGCCGCTCGCCCGGCGTCCTTGGCCAGCATCCGCATCACCCACGCCTCGAGCGCCGGATCGGTGCCGGCGGGCAGCGGCGGCACCGGCTCGGTGATGTGCTTCATCATCACCGCGATCGGCGCGCCGTCGGCCCGGAACGGCACCGTCGCCCGCGAGCAGCTCGTAGGCGACGACGCCGGTCTGGTAGAGGTCGGTCCACGGCCCGATCTCCTGCCCCATCGCCTGCTCGGGCGCCATGTAGGCCGGCGTCCCGACGGTCGCGCCCGCGGGCGTGAGCATCTCCTCGGTGGCGACCTGCTGGTAGGCCTTGGCGATCCCGAAGTCGGCGATCTTGATGCCGCCGTCGGCCGTGATCAGCAGGTTCTCCGGCTTCACGTCGCGGTGCACGATCCCCGTCGCCTCGGCGTGCGAGAGCGCGGCCAGCAGGCCCTCGAGCACGCCGGCGACCTGCGCCAGCGACATCCGCCCGACGAACGGCCGCAGCGACCCGCGCTCGAGGTACTCCATCGCGATGTACGGGACGCCGTCCTGCTCGAGGAAGTCGAAGACGGTGACGACGTTCGGGTGGTTCAGCGAGCCGGCGACCCGCGCCTCGCGGATGAAGCGCTGCGCCAGCGACGGGTCGCGGCCTGCCGAACGGCGCGAGCTCCTTGAGCGCGACGCTGCGCCCGAGCACCGGCTGCCGCGCGAGGTACACGACGGCCATCCCGCCGCGCCCGATCTGGCTCGACGATCCGGTAGGGACCGACGACCTCCGGCATCGTGCCCACCGTCGCCCGCCGCCTACCCGGCCGATGCTGAGGGGGCCACGTCATCCCCAGCCGACGCTACCACCGCGGCCGGGCTCGCTCCTGCGGGACCGGCGATGCGGCGGTCTCAGGCCCGGCAATCGACGGCGATCGCGAACGCGAGCGGCCTCTGAGCTAAGACAACCGCGAGTCCAGCCACTCGAAGACCCGCACCTCGCGGTCATCCGCGCTGACGGGCCAGAGCGCACGCGGACCTTGCAAGCGGTCGAACAGCCGGCGGAATTGCCCGGGCCAAGATCGTTCGCTAGCGGGCTCGGTGATCAGCAGCGGCGTGCGGATGCCGGCCACCTCGTCGCCCAGCCGGTAGCGCCCGGCCTCGGCGTAGAGCTCGGACGGCGACGCGCCGACGAGCCCGTACGGGGTTGCGCGGTCCTCGAGCGTCGCCGCCGCCTGCGGCGCGAACAGCAGCTGCAGCCGGACCTCGCGGTCGAAGGCCTCCGTCTCGCCCGCGTGCAGATGTCGGCGCATCCGCGGCGGCAGCGGAGCCGCCCAGGCCTCGGAGACGTCGACGACGCCCGGGTCGACCACGGCCGCCACCGGCCGGTGCTCGAACGCCAGCGCGCGCGGGACCCAGAAGCCGCCCTGTCCGATCCCGATCACCGCGACCCGCGCCGGGTCGACCTCGGGGCGCGCGAGCAGCGCGTCGAGCACCGGCGTCAGCACGGCCTCCCAGTCGGGGCGGAACAGCAGGCCCTGCTCGACGAGCGCGGCCTCCTGGCCCGGGCCGTCGAACGTCGCCCAGTGGTAGCCGCGCGCGGCGGCAGCCGCGCCGCCGAGACCCCACATCGACGAGGTCGGCGCGTCGGCGCCGTTGACCATCAGCACGAGCGGCCGACGCCCGCCGGGCGCGCGGAAGAAGAACCCCGGCAAGGAGGTCTGCTCGTAGGGAATCGCGAGCTGCTCGCCTCCGGCCAGCTCGACCATGCCTTCCCAGCAGGCGCGCCGGCGCCGCCACAGCTCGAGCCGGCGATCGCGCTCGCCCGAGCGCCCGAGCGCCCTCAGCGCCGCCGTGTAGTAGGCGATCGCATGCCGGTAGTTGGTGAGCGGGCAGTCGCCGGCACGCGCGGCGACCCAGGCTGTGCCCGCAGTGGCGATCCATTCGAGCACCCATGCGTCGGCGTCCCCGTCGGAGATCCGCGCGGCGGTCGCCAGAACTGCGTCGGCGTCGGCGTCGCCGCGCCCGGCCTCGACCATCAGCGTCGCGAGCGCGTGCTGGAAGTCGGCGTCCTCGAAGTGCGTGAGGAGCATGCGGATCACCGCTCGTCGAGCGGTCGGGGCTTCAGGAGCCGGCCGGGCGAGGGCGCCTCGCCCTTGCCGCGTGGCCGACGAGCCGGCTGCGGGCGATGCCGGCGCGGAGTGGGTGCAGTTGACGTCGACATGCTCATGCGGAGAACAGCAGGCAGACGAACGTCAGCAGCGCGGACCAGACGAGGCCCTTGAGGGCGTGATCACGAGCGAGAACGGTCATCCGGGTGTCCTTAGGTCGGGGGCGCCCCGGGCAGTCGGAGCGGTGACAGGAACACTCGCGGGCAACGCGCCTGCGCTCATCAGTACCCGACTACGGCATTCGCGGTCGTTTCGTACTCAGGGGCCGGCTACGTAGTGCGGGCCACCAGTGCCGTAGCCGGCTACTGCAGACCGCCGGAGCGCGCTCACGCAAGCTTGCGGCATGACCCTCATGCTCATTCTCGCCGTCCTGCTCCCCTGGTCGCTCTGGCGCCAGATGCACGAGCACGCCATCACCCGCGAAGGCCTCATCAAGCTCCCGATCATCTTCGCCGCGGTCGGCCTGCTCTCGATTCAGCACGACGAACTCCCCACCAGGGCGGCGGCGCTCGCCTATCTCGCCCTCAGCCTCACGCTCTCCGTCACCCTCGGCGCCTGGCGCGGCGCCGTCATCCCGGCCTGGCAGGACGCGGCCGGCACCTGGATCAGCAAGGGCAACAAGCTCACGATCACGCTCTGGATCGTGCTGATCGCCGCGAAGTTCGCGATGGGCACCGTGGCCGATCTCACGGGCTGGTTCCCGATGACCGGCGTGGGCGAGGTGTTCCTGTTCCTCGGGCTCTCGTTCGCCGTGCAGAACCTGATCGTCGCCCGGCGCACGATCGCGAGCCCGCGCAAGCTCGTGACCGCGTAACGCCGCTCTGACACGATTCGCGCGTGCAAGCGCCGCCTTCAGCGTGGCCGTTCAAGGGACGCGAAGCCGAGCTCGGGGAGATCGCCCGGGCTCGGGCCGACGGCTGCCCCGGCGTCGTGGTGACCGCCGACGCCGGGGCCGGCAAGTCGCGGCTGCGCGCGAGGCGTTCGCCGCGGCGGCCGACCAGGGCGCGCTGACGGACTGGATCCAGGCGACCCGGAGCGCCGCCTCCGTCCCGCTGGCCGCGTTCGCCGGGCTGCTGCCCGAGGAGGTGCGCGCGGACGACGCGCTCGAGCTGATGCGCCGCAGCACCGACGTCGCTGCGGGAGCGCGCCGGCGGCCGGGCGATCGTGCTCGCCGTCGACGACGCGCAGCTGCTCGACCCGATCTCGGCCGCGCTGGTGCTGCATCTGGTGACGAACCTCCAGGTCTTCGTGGTCGCCACGATCCGCTCGGGCGAGCCGATCCCGGACGCGATCGTGTCGCTGTGGAAGGACGCCGGCGCGCAGCGCGTCGAGCTCGGGCGGCTGAGCGACGCCGCCATCGCCGCGCTCGTCGAGTCCGCGCTCGAGCGGCCCGTTCGAGGCGGCCGTCGCTGCGCTGGGTCAGCGAGCGCAGCCGGGCAACGCGCTCTACGTGCGCGAGCTCGTGCTCGGCGCGGTCGAGGCGGGCACGCTCGCGCTCGTCGAAGGGCTGTGGCGGCTGCGCGGGACGGCCGCCGGTCGGCGGGACGCTGGTCGAGCTGGTCCAGACCGGATGGCGGGACTGTCGCGCGAGCAGCGGGCGCCGATCGAGCTGCTCGCGGTCGGCGAGCCGCTGCGGCTGGAGGAGATCGCCGTCGCTCACGAGCTACGACGTGCTGCTCGATGCCGAGGCGCACGGGCTGGTGGTGACCGCCGGCGATCGAGATCCGGCTCGCGCACCCGCTCTACGGCGAGGTCCTGCGCGCCCGATGCCCGCGTTGCGGGCGCGCGCAGCTGCGGCTTGGCACTCGCGGCGACGCTGCAGGAGCGCACGCCGCTGACCGCCGACGACGCCCTCCGCGTCGCCCGCCTGCTGCTCGACGCCGGCGCGACGATCCCGGCGACGCTGCTGGTCGACGCGGCGTGGGCGGCGAACCTCGCCGGCGATCCGGGGCTGGGCGCCGAGCTGGCCGCGCGCGCGGTCGCCGGCGGCGGGGACGTCCCGGCGACGCTCGCGCTCGCGCGGGCGAACGCCATGCTCGAGCGCTTCGAGGAGGCCGAGGCGGCGCTGGCCGCGATCGAGGCGCAGATGCCCGGCCACGAGTCCGCCGTTCCCTACCTCGAGCAACGCGTCCGGGTGCTGTTCTGGGGGCTCGGGCGGGTCGACGAGATGCGCGCGTTGCTCGAGCGGGCGCGGTCGTGGTCCGACGACCCGGGCTGGCAGCGGGAGCTCGTGCCGCTGAGCATGCCGGTCGTCGTCGCCTCGGATCTGGCCGGGGCGGTCGCCGCGGCCGAGGGCGTCCTGGCCGACCCGGAGCTCGAGCCGCAGATCCGCCGGCGGCTCGAGATCCGCTACGCGATGCTGCTGTTCTACAGCGGGCGCTGGAACGAGGCGCACGCCGCCGTCCGCCGCTCACCGCCCGGAGATCCCGATCCGCGACTACTCCGCGCTGATGGCGCTGCCGGCGTTTCGCGCGGCCACGATCGAGTCCGGCGTCGACTGGCCCGACCTCGAGGCCTACCTGGGACAGACGCTGCGCGACGGCGTGCGCTGCAACGACCACGAGGCCGCGGCGCAGGCCGCGGTCGGGCTGGCGCACCTGCAGTTCCAGCGCGGGCGCCTGAATGACGCCAGGCGCTGGATCTCGGAGGCCGAGCTGCACTTCGAGCACGAGGACGCGTTCTCCCTGATCGCCGACGTGCGCATGCTCGAGGTCTCGATCGCCTACGCGACGGGCGACGCCGCGGCCACCGCCGAGCCGCTCGAGCGCCTGCGGGCGCTGACCGGCGGCACGCGCCCGCGTCCGCTCTCGCGCTTCGCCTACCTGCAGCGGGCGGAGGGACTGGCGACCGTGCATCCGCAATCCGGCGGCGGGCACGGCGATGCTGCTCTCAAGCGCCGAAGCGCTGCTGGACGACATGCCGGGCTTCGCCTGCCTGCTGGCCTACGACGCCCTGTTGGCCGGCGCGGCGGCGGCCGCGGATCGACGCTCTGCTGGCGTCGGTCGCGCCGCGCAGCGCCACGCGCCTGGTCGACGCCTACGCCGCGCACGCGGCGGCGCTCGCGGCTCGCGACGGCGCCGCGCTGCTGGGCGTCGCCGATGACTTCGCCGCGATCGGCGCGCTGCGCTACGCCGTGCGCGCGGCCGCGGATGCCGCACGGCTCTTCGTCGCGGCCGGGCGGCAGGACTCGGCCCGGCGGGCGGCCACGCGCGTCGGCGAGCTGCACGTTGCCGGGCAAGGGCTCGAGCCCCCGGCGATCGACGGACTCGACGCGACCGCGACGACGCTGACCGCCCGCGAGGCCCAGCTCGTCAGCCTGGCCAAGCGCGGGCTGTCCAACGCCGAGATCGCCGACCAGCTCGTGCTCTCCGTGCGCACGGTCGAGGCGCACCTGTACCGCGCGATGCAGAAGCTCGGCGTCCGCAACCGCCGCGACCTCTGATCTACGCGGCCGCGCGGCTCAGCACACGGACGGGCTGGGCGCGGGGCTCCCACGTGCGGTGCAGCAGCCAGGCGCCGTCGGCACACCGGGTGACCCGCCCCTGCTCGGCCAGGAGCGCGACGGCGCTCGACACGGTCGGCCGCCGCGCGCCGACGAGCGTGCCCGAGCAGCCGGTGCGACAGGTCCAAGGGCAGCAGCACGCCGTCCTGGCGGACCTTGCCCCAGCGCTCGGACAGGTGCCAGAGCAGCGACTCGATGCGCAGCTCGACCCCGGTCATCTGCGAGATCGCCTGGGTCACCGAGAGCCGCCGGGCTCGCGCCTCGATGCGCTCGAGGATCGCCAGCATGACCTCCGGGTAGCGCGCGAGCGAGATCGCCATCGCGGTGTCGAGCGGGCTGACCGTCAATGGGCTCAGCGCGCTCCAGCGCACGTCGCAGCCCAGCGCGTCGGGTGCGTCATCCCCCTGCCAGGACCGGATGATGTCGCCCGCTCCCAGCAGCTCGGCGCTGGGCTCACCGTTGATGACGAGCTGGCGCGCGGCGATCCCGGACACGACGAGCAGGCCGATCGCGCTGGGCACCGGCGCCAGGTGCCTGGCGGGCTCCCAGTCGCCGCGAGCGACCTCGTGCGAGGACACCTGCAGGTCGCGATGCGCCGCGACCGCGCGCTCCTCGCGCAGCAGGCAGCCGAGATCGGGGTCGAGATCGAGCAGTGGCTCGAGCACGCGAGGCTCCGGCGCCGGCCGAGTCCAGGCACTGGGTGCCCGCAGTCGCTCCTGGTCCTGGGTGCGCATATCCGTCACTCAACTCCTCCGATTGTCCCGGGATACGCATTTCCTCCCGTACCGTTTCGAAACGAGACGTGTCCGAGTTTTGACCTCGGCATATCGGGACGTGACGTCCCGCTTTAGACTGACGGCATGGCCGAGAACCCGCAGGGACGCAGGCGGCGGCAGCGCAGCGACCGCGCACTGAACCGCGTCAAGCTCGTCGAGGCCGCGCGCGAGCTGCTGTCTCGCGACCCTGACGCGGAGATGGGCGAGATCGCCGAGGCGGCCGGCGTGGCGCGCTCGACGGCCTATCGGCATTTCGCGACGCCGCGAGGACATCGTCGACGCCGTGCGCACGCAGGTCCGCGACGACGCCGAGTCCAACGACGAGGAGCACCTGCGCCCCGCGGGGCAGCTCGCGCACCTGGCCCCGACGCCGCTGTCGATCACCGAGGTCCTGAACAAGGTCCCGCCGTTCCAGGTCGGCGACCAGATCGTCGCCGAGGCCCAGCGCCTGAAGGGCGTGACCGCCGCCGCCGTCTACCTCGTCGACCTCGAGGGCACCACGATGCAGCGCCTCGCCGGCCCGGGCACGTTCCCGGAGCGGATCGCGGTCCCGCTCGCCGTCGGGCCGGAGATCCCGCGCGAGGGGATCGCGCGCGCTGCGGGCGGCGATCGAGGAGCTGCTGCCGGGCACGGTGCTCGCGCCGATGTACCTGCGTGGCCGCGCCACCGGCGCGCTGATGGCGATCGGCGCCACCGATGACGCGCTGCGCGACCTCGCGGCCGAAGCCGCCGCCGCCATCGGGCTCGCCGACGAGTACACCGATCACATCGACGGCGTGCGCCGGCTCAAGCCGACGAGCGCCGCAGCCGAGATCCAGCAACAGCTGCTCCCGCCGCGGATCCTGCGCCTCGGCGGCGCGCTGATCGCCGGCAACGTCCTGCCGGGCTACGACATCGGGGGCGACTGGTTCGACTACGCCGAGAACCCCGACTGCGCCTGGATCGGCATCGCCGACACCGAGGGCCGCGGCCCGACCGCGGCCGGGCTCGGGACCGTCACGCTGGGCGCCTTCCGTGCCGCCCGCCAGCGCTCGACCGACCCGTGGGACGCCGTCTCGGCGATGCACGCCGTGCTGTGCGAGGTCGCCCACGAGGACGTGACCGCCACCGCCACGATCGCGACCTGGAACGGCCCGACGTCGACCGTCACGCTGGCTCACCTGCGGCGAGCACGCGCCGATCCTGATCACCGCCGACGGCGAGCTGGAGGTCCTCGGCGACGGCGTGCTGCCGGCGCTCGGCGCTCCCGGCATGCCCGACGCCGGCGAGCCGCAGCGCCGCCGGATCGCCGCCGGAGAACGCCTGCTGCTGCTCTCCGACGGCGTGCTCAACCGCCCGACGGTCTCGCGGCGGCACGCTCGGGCTCGACGGCATCCGCGAGGCCGTCCGCAAGGCACCGGCGGAGTCGGCCGCGGGCACGCTGCGCGCGATCGAGGACGCCGTCCGCGAGGCCGTCGAGAAGCCGCTGAGCGACGACGCCACGATGATCGTGCTCGTCCCCGGCCGGGCAGCGGCGGAATAGTCGTCAGGCCGGCGGGATGTGGTGGTTGCCGGCGAAGACGTCGGCCGGGTCGTAGCGGGCCTTGACGTCGCGCAGTCGTTCCCAGACGGCGGGCGTGAAGAACGCGCTGGCGTCGGCCGGCACCTCGACGAAGTTGGGATAGTCGCCGACGCGGTGGGGCGTCAAGACCGCGTCGACGTCGGCCAGGGCCTCGCGCACCGCGACGTCGGAGGCCTCGTCGAAGACAGCGCCGAGCGCGACCATGCAGACCTCGCCGGGCAGCGTCGCGCGGGCGCCGGCGCCGGAAGTCTCGCGCGCCAGCGCCCCGCCCATCTGGCGGAACTGGAGCATGGTCACCGTCGGGCCGCGTCCCGAGCCGGGACCGACGTTCGCCAGCAGCTCGTCGATCGTCTCGTGGGGCAGATCGTCCAGCAGGTGGCTCGTGAGGTGGAACGGCACCGGATCGAGCGGGTCCATGGCCAGGTCTGAGAGCACGACCGGCGGGACCATCGCGAACGTGTCGCGCTCCGGCCCGAGCTCGCGCAGCGGCGCCAGCAGCGCGCGGCCCTCGGGCTCGCTGCCCAGGAACGCCGCCATCACGACCGCGTACGAGCGCCCGCGGGCGAACGCCGGCACGTCGGGGATCGGCGGAAAGTGCAGCAGCGACGCCCACGACATCAGCTCGTCGGGCAGCGTCGGCAGCAGCTCGCTCCACGTGTGCAGTACCTCGGAGGCGCGCTCGAACGGGAAGAACATCGCGCCCGCGTAGAGATCGTCCACCTCGTAGACGGCGAACTCGATCGCGGTCACGACGCCGAAGTTGCCGCCGCCGCCGCGCAGCGCCCAGAAGAGGTCGGCGTGGTGCTCGGCATCGGCGCGCACGAGCTCGCCCTCGGCCGTGACGAGCTCGAGCGCGGTCACGGCATTGGCCTGGAGGCCGTACTTGCGCGCCAGCCACCCCATGCCGCCGCCGAGCGAGTAGCCGGCGATCCCGACGTCCGGCGACGAGCCGTGCAGGCCGGCCAGCCCGTGCGCGGACAGCCGCGGCACGACGCGCTCCCACTTCGCGCCCGCGCCGACGCGGACGCGCAGAGCGCCGGGATCGACCTGGACGTCCTGCAGTGCGCTCACGTTCAGCAGCAGCGTGTTCTCGAGGTCCGCCGAGCGGGCCCTGGTTGTGCGCGGTCGCCTGGGGTGCGACGCGCAGCCCGGCCGCACGGGCGTAGGCGACCGCCGCGACGACGTCGTCGGCGTCGGCGGGAAAGGCCACCGCCGCGGGATGCTGGTCGAGCAGCAGGTTGAAGGAGGAGCGGGCGTCGTCCCAGCCCGGATCGCCGGGGAGCACGACGGCGCCGGTGAGCGCCTCGGCGAGCGGGGAATGTGTCGCGATGATCATGCGCCGATGGTCCGGCGTCGGGCGCGTGCCGTCGATCCCACGGATGCCGGGTGATCGCGGCACGCCTCCCCCCGCGTTTCAGGGGGAGGGCGGTCCGCCGCCATCCCGATGTGGGGCTAGCCGCATCGCCGCACCGGAATGATGCATTTAACGTCCGCGCATGCACTCGATCGCCACCCGCGCCCTCCAGCGAGCGGCGCGGCGGATCGATGCGCTCGCCGCCGAGCGGCTGCCGGCCCAGGCCCTGATCGAGGGCGTGGCCGAGGAGCTGCGCGCGGCGATGCCCATCGACGCGTTGGTGATGGTCGCCACCGACCCGGACACCCTGCTCGGACTGGGTGCCGGCGTCGTCCACGGCATGCCGCCGGCGGCGTGCGCGCCGTTCTGGGAGTACGAGTTCGAGGTCCCGGACTTCAACAAGTTCAGCGACCTCGCCCATGCGCCGTGCCAGGTCGCCGACCTGCACGCCGCGACCGGCGGACGCCCGCAGCGCAGCGCGCGCTGGCGTGAGTTCCGGACGTTCTTCGATGCCGACGCGGAGCTGCGCGCGACCTTCAACGCCGGCGGCCGCGGCTGGGGTCTGCTGCAGCTCAACCGCGCCGGGACCGCGCACGGCTTCCGCGACGAGGAGATCGCGTTCGTCGAGGCGATCGCCCCCGTCGTCGGCCGCGCGCTGCGGCTGTCGCTGATCTCGCATCCGGCCGGCAACGCCGCCGGACGCGGGCCAGGGATGGCGATCGTCGATCCTCACAACCGGCTCGTGTCCGCCACCCCGGAGGCGCTGGCCTGGTTCGACGACCTCGAGTCCGCCTACCGCTTGCCCGATCCGGTGCTCGGCCGCGAGGTGCCGTGCGAGGTCGTGATCGCGGCCCAGGAGGCGCGAGCGCGCGGCGGCGCGGCCACCCGCTCGCGCGCGCGGACACGCTGCGGCGTCTGGCTGCTGATCCACGCCTCCTGCCTGCAGCGCGCCGACGGGACGGCGGCCGACGCCGCCGTCGTGATCGAGCCGGCCAAGGCGAGCGAGGTGGCGCCGCTGATCGTGGACGCGTACGAACTGACCCCGCGCGAAGTCGATGTGACGCGCGCGCTCGCGCGCGGCCTGTCGACGAACGAGATCGCCCGCGAGCTGCACCTCTCGCGCTACACGATCCAGGACCACCTGAAGTCCGTGTACGAGAAGGCCGGCGTCTCGAGCCGCGGCGAGCTCGTGGCCAAGATGTTCGCCGACCACTACCACGACGGGCTCGTCGACGCGATCCGGCACTCAGGCGAGGCGGTGGCCGCGTAGCTGGACCGGCGGTCGGAGCGCTCCGTCGATTGAACGCCTCGAGTCCGCGGCGCATCCGCGCCGCGTGGCGCGTGGCCGCTCGTGCGGGGCGAGGTGTGCCGGTTGCGTCCCGGAAATACGTGTGAAACCGGCGCACCTCGAGAGGTGTGGTGTCCTCGTTGCGGAAGGCCAAACGAAAACACCACACCTCGACAGGCGCGGGGTGCGGACGAGGGACCAAAGCTCACGCGATCTGGCCACCTCCTCACCGGCGCAGTTCGCCGGTCCGTACGCCTACGTAGAGAGCGAAGCGCCTCAGTAGCGCCTCGCGCGAGTTCCGTAGGACCATACGCTGGAGCACGATGTTGACGAGATCGACACTCGGGGCATGCGCTCCTTCCTCCCGCTCGCCTCACTCATCGTCGCGCTCCTCGCCGCACCCGCCGCTCACGCCGCCCCGTGCGCGAACGCCGACACCGCTCCGTCCGCCGCAAACCTGAACGAAGTCCGCGACGCCGTGCTGTGTCTGCACGATCAAGCGCGCGTCGACCGTGGCCTGCCGCCGTTGAAGGCGAACGCCAGGCTGCGCCGGGCGGCCGACCTGCGCGCGGATGAAATGGTGCGCGAGCGCTACTTCGACCACACCAGCCCGGCCGGCGTGCCCTTCTACAAGCGGATCGGCGAGGCCGGCTACGCCAGGCCGGGACCTGGCCGAGAACCTCGGCACGGGCTCCCAGAGCTCAGCCTCCGATTTGATGGAGGCGTGGCTGGCCTCGCCCGACCACCGCCGGAACCTCCTGCGCGCGCGCTATCGCGACATCGGCGTCGGGGTCCATCTCGGGACAGCGTCGGACCCGGCCCAAGGCGTGACGATCGCCGTCGAGTTCGGGCTGCGGCTCAACGCGTAGGAATGACGCTGATCTTCACCTGGCCGGAGTCCGCGACGGAGTTGCGTTCAGCCGCCTTCCCGGCTAGCGTCGCGCTGTGAACCGGCGCGTCGTGCTCGATCCCGCCGAGGCCCGTCCGGAGCGCCCGCCGGTGCGGCGGGTCGAAGCGCCGGACCTCGTCGCGCGCGCGTTGGCACTGCAGACGACCGCGGGCAACCGCGCGGTCGGGCGGATGATCCGCGCCTCCGCCGGCGGGCGCCGGGTGCTGGGGCGCGCGCTGATCGCGGCCGGCGACTTCGAGCGCTTCCGGGCGATCGCCGAGCCCGCGAGCGGGCTGCTGCTGGCGCAGGACGCGACGACGGGCGCGATCACCGCGATCGGCTCGCTGCAGGACCCCGCGACCTCACCCGCGTTCGCGGCGCAACTCCAGAACATCATGGACCACCCGACCCAGAACGCCGAGGTGACGTTCGGCGCCGCACAGGCCGGGGTGCTCGTGGGCGCGTTCCCCGTGCCGACCGACATGACCGGTTCGCGCGTGCAGCGGATCGACCTCGACGACATCGAGGCGATGGAGGCCGGCGCCCCTGGGCACGGGCTGGCCGCGCTCGCACACGAGCTGGCCGAGAACTTCGAGGCCCACGCGCACACGCCCGCCGCCGGCACCGACCTGTTCCCGGCCGCGCACCAGGCAGGGATCGCGGCCGAGAACGCCGTCCTGGCCGACACGGTCGGTCCGGGCGGCCGCCAGGCCGAGCGGGTCGCGGCCGGCGCGGCCGCGAACCAGCAGGTCTTCGTCGGCGACTACGAGACCCACTTCCTCGTGCTCGACATCACCATCAACCCGCCCGCGGACTTCCAGCTCACCGCGTCGCGCCAGGCCGACCGCGTCGTCGTCTCCGAGCACACCATCGACCGCTTCGTGACCGGCTCGAACGCGCTGCCGCCGGGCGGCGCCGCGGCCGTGACCGCCGCGCTCGCCGACCTCGTGTCCCACCCCCAGGCGACCGTCGGCTTCGAGGGCTTCTGCGACGACGTGGGCACGCCGGCGGTCAACGATCCGCTGTCCAAGCGCCGCGCGGACGCGGTGCGCGACGTGATGGTGGGCGCGGGCGGTGCACCGCTGCGCAACGCGATGCACACGCACGGGCGCGGGCAGACGAACTTCGTCGCCGGCAACGCGACCGAAGCGGAGCGCGCGCAGAACCGCCGCGTCGTGATCCGCGTCGAGGAACCCGCCCCGCCGTGATGCCCGAGCTGATCGTCGACGCCGAGCTGCTCGACCCTGGGCCGCCGATGCCGCTCCGGGGGATGTTCCATGCGATCGCGCTGATGCGCTACCGCGTGCTCGCCGTGGTCGAGGGCGCCTACGAGCACCCGGAGCTGCACGTCGGCCACGTCGGCGCCGACCTCGCCGACGCCGCCTTCCAACCCGGCGCCCGCCGGCGGCTCTACCTGACCCGCGCCTTCCCCGACGGCGTCAACGTGCTCGGCGTCGAGCAGGCCGGGCCGGGCGGCGCATTCTTCTGCGAGCGCTCCGAGCCGCTGTAGCTCGGCCGAGACTCAGCCGTGGTTGGCCGCGCAGTACGCGTCCCGGCCCGAGCTGCTGCGCAGCGGACCGTAGGAGTTGGTCAGGACGATCGTCTGGGCCTGTGAGGCGGCGTAGGTCTCGATGCTCTGCAGCACCTGCGCGCGCACCGCGGGCGTGGGTGCCGCCGCCAGGCGCTCGGCGTTGCGCCACGCGGTCTCACGCCAGGTCGGGATGACCTGGAAGACGAGGAGGTCGTCGGCCGTCCCCGGCACGTCGGCGTCGTCGATCGTCGGATCGAAGCGGCGCGCGATCTCGGCGTAGAGCTCATCGGTGATCCGGTTGAGGATCTGGTTGACGCGGTTGTGATCGGGCTTGCGGCTCGATCCGTCGGGCTTCACGAGCCCGATCGCGGCCAGCGTGATGGCCAGGTCGCGCTGGACGTGGGCGTTGATGCCCAGCAGCAGGTTGCCCTGGGCGGTCACCGCGTTGTCGGCGGCGGCCTGGAACGCGATCGCCCACGCCGGCGGCGTGTCCTGCGGGCGGCCGCCGTGCCAGGCGTCGAAGGCATCGAAGTAGGCACGGGCGAAGACGACATCCTCGTGGTTGACGAACGCGGTGTCGTCGAAGAAGTTCGGGTTCTCGATCGTGCGCCGGTACTCCTCGGTCGTGCGCAGGTAGGAGAGGGCGAAGATGTTGTCGTGGTCGCAGGAGGCGGCCAGCGGGTCGAAGCGCCGCCGCATCTCGCGGATCACGGCGTCGACACAGCGGTTGCGTCCGGCGGTGCAGTCGTTCTCGCTCGACGGGTTGAACTCGGTGGTCAAGCCCGGGAGCAGCGCCGGCCACTCGATGTACGGGGGGTCCTGGGCACGGGCGGTCCCGGGTGCGATGAGGAATGCGGCGGCCAGCACGATGCCGGCCACGAGACGGAACATTGCTTTGGCCCCCCTTCTCGTTGTCTCGCGTAGCGGCCCTATACCCGTTCTGGAGGGAGTCAAGGCCGACGTGACCGTCCGATGCCCGACACCCGGGTTTCCTGACTGGTTCATGTTCCGGTCGTGTTGTGGACCGGGAGATCGCGTCCGTGGTCTCACCTGGCGGCGATCCGGGTATGCGCGTCGCGTGGCCATCGAGGGACGCAATGACGCGGCGCGTGATCCGGAGCTCGGCTCCGGACTGCTGGCCGAGCCCGCTGCGGACGCATTCCTGAGCGGTCCGAAGGTGGCGGCGAGCGGGCCGGTCCCGCTGCCCGCGGGGCTCGCGCGCGCCGACGAGGCGCCCTTCGTGGGCCGTCGCGCGGCCCTCGGCCAGCTGCAGGATCGCTGGCGCGACGACGCGCCGGCCGCGGCCGGCCTCGTGGTCGTGACCGGCGAGCCCGGCATCGGCAAGCGGCGCCTGGTCGCGCGGTTCGCAGCAGGCGTGCACGCCGAGGGCGGCATCGTCCTCTGCGGGCGCGCCGACGAGGAGAGCGTCTGGCCCTACCAGGCGTTCGTCGAAGCGCTGCGCCACTACGCCGCCCACCGGCCCGGGGTCGTGTCCGCCGCACAGGTCCCGCCCGCGGCCGCGGACGCGCTGGCCGCGCTCGTGCCCGAGCTCGCGACGCCCGAGCATCCCGGGCGCGCGGACAAGCGCGACGGAAACCGCCACCAGCTCGTCGAGGCCGTCGTCCGGCTGCTGCTGCACGCCGCGCAGCCGGCAGGGCTGCTGCTCGTACTCGAGGACCTCCACTGGGCCGACGCCCCGACGACGCTGCTGCTGCGGCACGTCCTGCGCCGGGCCGAGGGGTCGCGCCTGCTCGTCGTCGCGACCGTGGACGGTCGCGACGCGGCCGGCTCCGCCGCGCTCGAAGACCTGGGGCGGGAAGCCCAGGTCGAGACCATCGCCCTCACCGGGCTGGACCCGGGCGAGGCCGCCGAGCTGATCGCGGCCCGCGGGCATCAGCTGGCCGACGAGGAGTCCGACCGGTTGTGTGACGAGACCGGCGGCAACCCGTTGTTCATCGAGGAGCTGCTGCGCAGCCCCTCGCCCCGCGGAGCGAGCAGGGCGCGCGCGTGCCGGTCGCCGTCAAGCGCGTCATCGGCCAGCGCCTGGATCAGCTGCCGCGCGACTCGCTGGAGACGCTGACGCTGGCGGCCGTGCTCGGCAACCACTTCACTTTGACGGCGCTCGAGGCGGTCGCGCCCGAGCGTGAGCAGGACGAGCTGATCGACACGCTCGAGGCGGCGGTGCAGGCCGGGCTGATCGTCGAGGATCCCGAGCAGGTCGACCGCTTCTCGTTCGGCCACTCGCTCGTGCGCGAGACGCTGTACGAACGCCCGATCGCGAGCCGCAGGCTGCGCTTGCACCGCCGTGTCGCCGAGGCGCTCGAGTTCTCGCCGATGCAGGTGCATCCGGCGGAGCTGGCCCACCACTACTTCGAGGCCCGGACCGTCGGCGGCGCGGACAAGGCGATCCTGTTCGGGCTCGAGGCCGGCGCGGCGGCGCAGATGGCGCACGCCTACGAGGCGGCCGTCGAGCACTACGAGCGCGTGCTCGAGCATCCTGCCGCTGGTCGGGCGCGACGACGACGCCGCGCGCTGCGATCTGCTGCTCGCGCTCGGGGCGGCACGCTGGCAGGCCAGCGAACCCGATCCGCGCTCGACGTTCGTCCAGGCGCTCGCAGCTGGCGCGCGGGCTCGGCTCGCCCGACCGCTTGGCGCGCGCGGCGCTCGGGGCCGGCGGGCGCTTCTATGCCCCGGTCGCCACCGACTTCGCCTACACCGACCTGCTCAGCGAGGTCCTCCGCGCGCTCGGACCGGACGACAGCACGCTGCGCGTGCGCGTGCTGGCGCGGTTGGCCGAGAACCTCGTGCTGGCCGAGCCGGCGTACGCGCTCGAGCTCGCCGACGAGGCGCTCGGCTCGGCCCAGCGGCTCGCCGAGCCGGATTCGCTCGCGGCCGCGCTGATGGGTCGCCACGCCGCCCTGCTGCACGTCGAGCACCTGCCCGAGCGCGCCCGGATCGGGGAGGAGATGGTCGCCGTCGCCGGCGAGCTCGAGGATCCGCAGCTCGCCGCGCTCGCCCGCCACTGGCTGCTCTACGACCTGGCCGAGCTCGGCGATCTCGAAGCGGCGCGCCGTCGCCACGTCGAGCTCGAGCGGATCGCGAGCGAGCTCCAGCAGCCGCTCTACCGTCACTCGGCGCTGGCCTGGCGCGGCGTGTGGGCCGGGCTCGCGGGCCGCTTCGACGAAGCCGAGCAGCTCGCCCGCGACTCGGTCCGGCTGGCCGAAGGCGCCGGCGCCCCGGACGCGCGCACGCACTTCACCGCACAACTGGTCGCGATCCGCCGCGAGCAGGGGCGGCTCGACGAGCTGCTGGAGGAGATCGAGCGGCTCGCCCAGGGCGAGGCGCACGCGGCGGTGTGGCGCAGCCTCCTCCCCCTCGCCTACCTCGACGCCGGCGACCGCACGCGCGCTCGCACGGCCTACGAGGACGCCGGCGAAACCGCCGCGCTCGATGCTGTGGCTCACCGCGACGGCGTTCCGCTGTGCGAGGCCGCGGCCGAGCTCGGGTGACGCCGAGGGCTGCGAACGGCTCTACACCGAGCTCCTGCCCCACCGCGACCGGCTGATCCAGTGGAGCTTCACCGGAAACGGCGGCTCCGTGCGACGCGTGCTCGGGCGAGCGGCCGCGGTCGCCGGCCGCGACGAGGACGCGTGCGAGCACTTCGAGGCGGCACTGACGCGCCACGCCGAGCTGGAGGCCCCGGCGCTCCTGGCCCGCACGCGCTGCGACTACGGCAGAGTTTCTGACAAGCCGACCAACCCAGGGCCCATCGCCTCCTGCGCGATGCGGCCGCGACGGCGAACCGGCTCGGGATGACCGGCGTCGCGGCACGAGTAGCCCGCCATGCCTGAGTGGAGAGAGGGCCCTTGCTCGTACTGACCCGAAAGCCCCACGAATCGATCATGATCGGCGACGACATCGAGGTCCGGGTGCTCTCGGTCGTCGGTGACAAGGTCCGGCTCGGCATCCAGGCGCCGCGCGAGGTCCCGGTCTACCGCAAGGAGATCTACCTCGAGATCGCGCAGCAGAACGCTGCGCGCTCCTCCTCGCGCGCCGAGGTGGACGAGGCACTCAAGCGCCTCGGCAGCAAGTTCTGACGACGCCTACGCCGTCATAGCGCGCGCAATGCCGGCGCGCGGCGGCGTGAAGACGTCGACCGCGGTGCAGCCCTGCGGGCCGGCGACGCCGCCGTGCGGGACGTCGGGCGGGATCACCACGCAGTCGCCCGGGCGCATGACCCGGGTCTCACCGCCGACGGTGAAGGTGAGCTCGCCGGCGACGATGATCGCGATCTGCTGCTCGACGTGATGGTGCATCGGGGCGGGCGCGTCCGGCTCGAAGGTCACGAAGTTCGTCATCACCGAGTCGGTGCTCACCGGCCGGAACTCCAGTCCTGGGACCAGCTGCAGCGGTTCCAGGTCGTCGATGTGCACGAACCGGCCGGGCGCATCCGACGGTTCGCCCGACTGGTCGAAGTACGGTTGTTCGGGCATCGAGGCGCAGCCTACGTCGATTGCCCGGTTGCGGTCGCAGCGCCCGCGTCGCGAGCACGGTCAGGGCGTCGGCGATCTGTCGCGGCGAGAGGCCGCTGTCGCGCTGGTGGGCGAAGACGTCCGGCGCCAGGGGCGCGAGCAGGGCATCGATCAGCGCGGGACGCTCGGCCACCCCGGCCGCGGCGAGCAGAGCGGCGACGTGCCGCGCCCACGCGTCGTAGGCGCCCGTCTCGTACCGTCGGTCACCGGTCTCGCCGGCGAGCGCGAGGTGGCCGTGGCGCTCGAGCAACGCGATCATCGCGCGGTAGAACGCCGCCAGGCGCTCGGCGGGGGGCGCGCCCGGACCGAGCGGCGGCGGCCCGCGCAGGAGCCGCTCCTGCAGCGAGCGCTCGTGCTCGTCGAGCAAAGCCTGCGCGATCGAAGCGACGTCCGGATAGCGGCGATAAAGCGTGCCCTTGCCGACGCCCGCCGCGGCCGCGATCTGCTCCATCGTCACGTCGCGGCGCTCGCTGAACAGGCGCTCCGCGGCTGCCAGCACACGGGCGCGGTTGCGAGCGGCGTCGGCGCGCTCTCGCGGCGGGCCGGCGTGCGCGGCGGGAAGTTCCACGGTCTTCATCCTAGCTCATAAGCGGACGATACGTCCGGTTGCTGATAGGCTAACTGGACGTTGAGTCCGCTTAGGAGTGTTGATGGAACCTTTCGCGATCCCCTTCTTGTTGCTGGTCGGCGCGCTGCTGGCCCTGCAGGCCGCGGCCAACGTCCAACTCAGTGCGGCGACGGGCAGCCCGTTCGGCGCGTCGACGCTCCAGCTCGCGATGGGCGCCGCGCTGCTCCTCGCGGCGGCGATCGCGGGCGGCTCGCTCGATGCGATCGGCGGGCTCGATCGAGCCGAGCCCTGGCAGCTGGTGGGCGGACTCGGCAGCGCGGTCTACATCACCTCCGGAATCGTGCTCTTCCCGCGGCTTGGAGCGGTGCTCACGGTCGGCCTTTGGATCGCGGGGCAGATGCTCACGTCACTGGTGCTCGACGGGTACGGCTGGCTCGGCGTGGCCGCCGAGCCCTTGGGCATGCCGGAGCTCCTCGGAGGGGTTGCGGTCCTGCTCGGCGCGACGCTGCTCGTGCGCGCCCATGCGGACGCGCCCGGCGGCGGGCTCCACCGTCGGCGCGCGTGGCTCGCGCTCGGCCTCGTCGCCGGGGCGGCACTCCCGGCGCAAGGCGCGATCAACGCGCAGCTGCGGTCCGAGCTCGATGCGACAATCGCGGTCGGGGCGATCTCGTTCATCGTGGCGACGGTCGGCATGGGACTGCTCCTCGCCGCTTCGCTGTCGCTCGCCCGCGCGCCGCGGCCCCGCCTCGAGCCGTTGCGGCGGATGCCGTGGTGGGGCTGGCTCGGCGGCATCACGGGGGCCGTCTACGTCACCTCGGTGTTCTCGTTGATGCCGGAGATCGGCGCCTCCGCGACGATCGCCCTGACCGTCGGCGGCCAGCAGGCCGCTTCGCTGGTGGTCGATCGCTTCGGGCTCCTGCGCCTGCCGCGGCGGCCGATCACGGCGCTTCGGCTGCTCGCCGTCGGCGCGCTGCTCACCGGCGTGGCGATGATCCAAGTCGCCGCTTAGTCAGCGCTTGCCGCGGCGCTCGCGCCACACGTGCGTGGTCCAGGCCTCGCCGTTCCAGAAGCGTCGCGTCCCGTCGGGCCACGGGTACCAGCCCGGCTCCCCGCCCTCGGGCGGCGGAGGCTCCGGGTCCGGCTCGGGTTCAGGCTCCGGCTCGGGTTCGGGTTCCGGTTCGGGCTCCGGCTCCGGTTCGGGCTCCGGTGCGGGTGCCGCCACCTCAGGCTTCGGCGACCGCCAGCCGCCGGCGAACAGCACCCCGATCGCTCCGCCCAGCCCGAAGCCGGCCACGGCCAGCGACACGACTACGCCGATGATCTCGGGCGTGAGGAGGTAGCCCGCCACTCCGCCGGCCGCCGCGCCCGTCAGCGCGAGCGTCCCGATCATCACCCATCTGCGTGTCTCGCCCGCCATACCCACCAATCGTCCCGAAACGAGCGGCGATTATGACGATCCGGCCATGCGGCGCCGCGATCTCAGACCGCGCGTATGCTCCGGGCGATGGTGGACGTGCGCGCTCTTCCCGGCCCGCGCCGAGCCGTCGCGGGCGCAGTGATCGCGCTGCTCGCCCTCGCCGGGCCTGCTGAGGCGGGCTGGGGGGAGCCGCGGACCGTGTCGCCGCGGGACATGCTGGTCCAGCAGAGCGCGCTCGCCGTCGGCGGCGAGCGCGTGGGCGTCCTGATGGCCGGCATCCGGCGCACGCACGGGGTCCGCCGCTGGACGCTGCTGGCCAAGCTCGGCGACCGTCCACTCCAGCGTCTGGGCGGCAGCGTCTTCGCGCCGCAGATCGCCGTCGGCGCCGACGGCACGGCGGTCGCCGCCTGGGCGGCGGGAGGCAGCCTGCGGGTGGCGGTCGCGCGGCCGGGACACGGCTTCGGCGCGCCGCAGACCGTGGCGACGGCGGCCGGCGTCCTCCCGGGCGGCATCGCGGTGGCCGCCGACGGAAGCGCCACCGTCGCTTGGCGCAACGGCGACGGCGGATCGGCCGAGGCCCGCGTGGCGCTCCGGGCGCCGGGCGGTCGCTTCGGCGCCCCGCGGACGCTCGGACCGACGGCCTATCCGCCGGAGCTCGCGCTGTCCCCTGACGGCCAGACCGTGGTCACGTGGCTCTCGCGCCCGCCGTTCCCGCAACCGGGCCAGCCGCCGGCGCCTGAGTCCAACCCGCGCGTGCTGGCGGCGCTGCTCGGCTCGAACCGAGCGCCGTCGGTGCTCGCCGGGCCGCCGGACTTCCTCGGCCGACCGCCGGACGCCACCGGCGGGCCCGGGGGCGTCGTCGTCGGCTGGCAGGACCAGGCCGTCCGCCGGATCGTCCGGCTCGGGCGCACCGGGGCGTGGGAGCCGCTGGCCCCCCTGTCCACCGCTCCCGGCGCCCCGGACGAGCTCGGCGACCAGGTCGCACTTGCGCTGCCGGCGGACGGCGAGCTCGTCGCCGCCTGGTCCGTCGTGCGGACGCGCAGCCCCGAGAACCCGACCGTGGTCTCGAGCCGCGTGCGGGCGAGCGTCGAGCCGTTCGCGGCCTCGCAGACGCTCTCGAACAGCGCCTGGCGTGCCGGCGCCCCGAACGCCGCGGCGGTCGGCCGCCGGGCGATCGTGGCGTGGAGCGAGCACGACGGCACGCGCGCGCGGGTTCGGACGCGCGTACGCGGCGGGGCCGGATGGGGCCGCACGCGGGTTCTCGCGAAGCACGATGCGGTCGGCGCGGTGCACCTGGCCGGCGGAGGGGATTCCGCCGCGCTGGCCTGGGTCGGACGCAGCGGACGCGGGCCCGGCCGACTCCGCGTCGCGACCTACCGCCCGTAGGTCAGTCCTCGTCGCGCTGAACGTCGATCAGCCACTCGCCGTCGACACGGCGCAGCTGGGCCGGGTCGCTGCCCGCCTTGGCCTTCACGACCGCGCGGTCGCCCGTGATCTTGACCGTCGCGATCTCGAACTTGCGCAGATCGCCCATGTCGTCGTGGTCCATCAGTCCGTACACCCGCGCGATCACCTCCGGGCAGCCGCCGCGGCCGAGGCTCGCCGCGGTGTCCTGGAGATCGCGCCGCGCCTGACTGGTCATCCGATCGCAGATCTGCTGCGCGTCCCTGTCGACCCAGGCGTCGACGAATTCGGTGGTGGCCTCGCGGACCTTGTCCTCCTCCGAGCCGCCACAGGCGGTCAGCGGGACGGCGCAGAGCGCGATGGCGGTGAGTACGTGGGCGGCTCGCATGCCGCGAGGCTAGGCCCGCCGTCCCGCACCGCCATTGGGTCCATGGGTGGAAAGGCCTAACCCCTCTAGATCGGTTCGGGCTCCATCTCGATCGCCCCGCCACGGGCATTCCTGCATGCACAGCCCGCAGCCCTTGCAGTAGTCGAGGTCGAACGCGTAGGCGTAGGCCCCACCCGGCTCGAGCTTGAGGACGGCGTTGTCGGGGCAGACGCCGTAGCAGTTGTCGCACGCGAAGCAGCTGCCGCAGGGCAGGCAGCGGCGGGACTCGAGAGATCGCCGACCTTCCCGCGTGACCACCGCCCCGGCTTCACCGCCGGGGCGGTTCATTCTTGTGGCGGCTCTCCGGGTGTCGCGGCAGCCCGTCGTCGGGGAGCGGCTCCCAGGGCGCCGCGGAGCTGACGAACTGGCGGACGCTGGGGCGAATGCCGGGGTCCTCGTCGAAGGCCCCCATGCGGATTCCGATCGGGTCCGCGTGCGCGAGGTTGCGTCCGAACAGCGACGAGCCGCAGTCACCGCAGAACCACTTCTCGCCGCCGTCGTCCGGCTTCCACATGCGGAGCCGGTCCTCGCCGCTGACGATCCGGAAGCTCTCGGGGACGGGATGGGCGTTCGGTGACGCGGCGGCGCCGCTCCTGCGCTGGCAGCGACGACAGTGGCAGTAGCTGGCGGCGACGAGCGGCGCGGAGACCTCGAAGCGCACCGCGCCGCAGTTGCAGCCGCCCGTGAGAGGGAGACGGGGCATCCCGACATCATCACGGCGCCGGATGGTCAGCGGCGAGCCGTCGTGACCGGGGCTTGTGCGCGAGTATCCTGAGCGGACTATGGCCGGGAGTCGGCCTGCGGCAGGTACGCTCGGCGAGGTCTTGGCCTCGCGCCGGCGTCGGTGCTTTGTCGGTCGGGACGGCGAGCTCGAGCTCGTCCGTGCGGCTTTGGATGCCGGCGAGCCGCCGTTCTCGGTGTTGTGGTTGACGGGTCCCGGTGGGATCGGCAAGACCAGCTTGCTCGGGGTGATCGCGGAGCAGGCCGAGGAGGCCGGCGGCCGGAGGGTCGTCAGGCTCGACGGGCGCGAGTTGCCGTCGTCGCCGCGCCTGGCGCTTGAAGTCGTGCGAGAGGCGCTCGGTACGCCTGAGGGTGACGAGGCGGTCGCCGCACCGGCGGACCGGCTTCTCCTGCTGTTCGACGCGTATGAGCTGCTGAGCGCCGTGGACGACTGGGTGCGCACGTGGCTGCTGCCTCGCTTGCCCGCAACGGCACTCACGGTTGTCGCGAGTCGCCGGCTGCCAGGCCCGGCATGGCGCGCCGACCCTGCGTGGCGCGAGCTGCTGCGGGTCGTGTCGCTGCGCAACCTCGGTCGGGAGGAGAGCCGCAGCTATCTCCGGGCGTGCGGCGTCGATGCGGCGCTCCACGACCGCCTCGTCGAGGTCTCCCATGGTCACCCGCTGGGCCTTTCCCTGCTCGCCGACGTCGTCGTCCGCGGCGGGGAGGCGACCCTGGACCCGGCGCCCGATCTCGTCGGCACCCTTGTGCGACGGTTCGTCGACGTCGTCCCCGACGGCCGGCGGCGTGGCGCCCTGGAGGTGTGCGCGTTGGCTCGCGTGACCACCGAGGCGCTGCTGCGGGACACGCTCGCGCTCGAGGATGCCCACGAGCTGTTCGCGTGGCTGCGCGATCTGTCCTTCGTCGAGACCGGACCGGAGGGCCTGTTGCCGCACGAGCTTGCTCGGGATGTGCTCGACGCCGACTTGCGTTGGCGCGACCCCGACGGCTACAAGGACCTCTTCCGCCGGGTCCGCGGCCACGTCTACGCCGCCGCGAAATCCTCGCGGGGGCGAGAGCAGCAGCGCTCGGTCTTCGACCTGAAGTTCCTGTTTCGCAATCTGCGCAGCGTCCTGTCGCCGGTCGACTGGGACGTGTGGGGGCTGCACTATCCCGAACCGGCCCGCCCCGACGACCGCGAGCGCATTCTCGAGCTTGTGGCGGCCGCCGAGGGCGCAGGCATCCGCGGCGATCGCCGAGCGCTGGCTCGAGCTGCAGCCACAGGGCTTCGTGGTCGTCCGCGGCGAGGACGACGGCGTGCGCGGCTTCGCGGCGCTGCTGGACCTGACGGTCGTCTCCGAGCAGGATCGCCGCGCCGACCCCGGGGCGCGAGGCCGCGTGGGACCACGCCCACCGGTGCGCTCCGCCACGACCGGGCGAGTTGATCACTCAGACGCGGTTCGTGGTGGACCACGAGGCCTACCAAGGACCGTCTGCCACGCTGAACGCCCTCCCGATGGTGACGCTGCAGCGGTATCTGGGGAACCGTCGGCTTGCGTGGGACTTCCTCACGCTGCACGAGCCGGAGCCCTGGGACGCGTACTTCGCGCTCGTCGATCAGCCGCGGGCGACGGGCGCCGACTTTCTCGTCGGTGGCCGGCGGTACGGGCTCTTCGGCCACGACTTCCGGCGCGTGCCGGTCGACGCGCTGCTGGAGTTGTGGACCGAGGGAGGGCTCGCCCAGGGCTTCACGTCGCGCCCGGCGGCGCCCGACGACGCGCTCGTGCTGTCGCAGGCGGACTTCACCGACGCCGTCCGGCAGGCGCTGCGCGACCTGCAGCGGCCCGAGCTGCTTGCCCGCAACCCGCTGCTCCGCACCCGCCTCGCGCGCGACTACGCCGGCGCCGATGAGCCGAACGCGGAAGCGCTCGAGGGTCTGCTGCGGGTCGCGGTGGACGCGCTGCGCCGGCATCCCCGGGACGACAAGCTGCTGCGGGCGGTGGAGCGCACCTACCTGCGTCCGGCGCCCACCCAGGAGGCCGCCGCCGAGCTGCTCGGGTTGCCGTTCAGCACCTACCGACGCCACCTCTCCCAGGCCGTCAGCCGGATCGTCGCCTGGTTGTGGGACCACGAGGTCTACGGCAGCGCACCTGAGCAGCGCTGAACAGCGCTGAGCACGATCCGGCCTGGACATCGAGCAGCCCGCCGTTCGACGCTGCTTGAAACCAGGAGGTCGTGCACATGAGAGATGCGAAGCGAGGATCACGCCATCGTGCTGGGCGGCAGCATCGCCGGGCTGTTGGCCGCCCGCGTGCTTGCCGACGCGTACGAGCAGGTCACGGTGGTAGACCGCGACGAGCTCGTTCCGGGCAGCGGGCCGCGACGGGGCGCGCCGCAAGGGCGGCACATCCACGGGCTGCTCGCCCGCGGCGCGCAGGTATTGGATCAGCTCTTTCCAGGGCTCACCGCCGAGCTCGCGGCGGACGGCGCGCCGACCGGGGACATTCTGGGTGACGCGCGGTTCCTGTTCGGCGGGCATCGCCTCGCCCGGACCGATGTCGGGCTGGACTTGTTGAGTGTCAGCCGGCCGCTCCTCGAGGACCGGATTCGGGCACGGGTCCGCGCCCTGCCGGGAGTGCGATTCGCCCCGTCGAGCGACGCAGTGGGTCTGCGGTGCTCGCCCGACGGCCGGCGGATCACCGGGGTCCGGTTGCTGCGGCGGGCCGATGCGAGCGCCGAGGAGGTGCTCGACGCCGGCCTCGTGGTCGACGCCACGGGACGCGGTTCACGGGCCCCGGCGTGGCTGCAGGCGCTGGGCTTCGGCCAACCCGAGGTCGACCGGGTCCGGGTCGACGTCGGCTACGTGACGCGCCGCTACCGGCTCCCACCGGACAGCCTCGATGGCGACCTGGCTTGCCTGCACGGCCCGACACCCGACCGGCCGCGCGGCGGCGCGCTGGCCAGGCTCGAAGGCGATGTGTGGATGCTGACGCTGTTCGGGTTGCTCGGCGATCACCCGCCGAAGGACCGTGACGGGTTCGACGGCTTCGCCCGATCGCTGCCTTTCTCCGACATCCACGACGCGGTCGGCGCCGCCGAGCCGATCGACGGTCCGGCGGCGTACCGATTCCAGGCGAACGTCCGGCGCCGCTACGAGCGGATGCGGCAGTTCCCGCAGGGCTTCCTGGTGATGGGCGACGCCTTCTGCAGCTTCAATCCCATCTACGGACAAGGCGTGACGGTGGCCGCGCTGCAGGCGCTCGCGCTGCGTGAGCAGCTCGCGCCCGGCACCGCCCCAGGTTCTCCACGCGTCCTTCGGGCGCTGGCGCGCACGATCGACGTGCCCTGGGAGATGGCGATCGGTGCCGACCTGGCGATGCCAGGGGTGCAGGGACGCCGGACACCGAGACGACGGATCGCCGGCGCGTACATGGCCCGGCTGCAGGCCGCCGCCGCGCAGGACCCTGTGCTCGCGCGGGCGTTCATGCGCGTGACCGGTCTCGTTGACCGCCCTGAAGCGATTCTGCGTCCGGCCATCGCGCTGCGCGTGCTGCGCCCGCGCGCGTCCATCGGGCCCGACCTCGCCGGCGGACAGCGGCCGATGAGCGCGATCTGAGTCGGCGCCGCGCCTCGCGGGCCGCGCGGATGCCATCCTTGGGCGGTGGACGACGAAGTCGTGCTCGCGGGCGGCGCGATGACCCCGGTGGTCCGGGTCGGCGACACCGTCCGGCGCGCGGCGGGGCCATGGACGCCGACGATCCACGCGCTCCTGCGGCACGTGCGCGCGGCGGGCTTCAGCGAGGCGCCCGAGCCGCTCGGCATCGACGAGCGGGGTCGCGAGATCCTGTCGTTCCTCCCGGGCCGGGTCGCGACGTATCCGCTCGAGGACTTCGTCTGGAGCGATCGCATGCTCGCCCGCGTCGCTTCGACTGCTGCGGCAGTTCCACGACGCCACCGCGGGGTTCGAGCCGCCGCCCGCCGGCGCCGCCTGGCAGTGGCCGGCGCACGAGCCCGCGGAGGTGATCTGCCACAACGACTTCTGCCCGTACAACCTCGTCTTCGAGGGCACCGAGCTGACCGGGGTGATCGACTTCGACCTCGCCTCCCCCGGCCCCCGCGCGTGGGACATGGGCACGACCGCGTACCGCTTCGTCGCGCTGACCGCCCCCGAGAATCCCGACGCGCCGTACATCGGGCGCGCCGAGCAGACGCGACGGCTGTCGGCCTTCTGCGCCGCCTACGACGATCCGCGCATCGGGCCGGCGGAGGTGCTCGCCGCGGCGCTCGGAGGGCTGCGGGAGCTGGTCGAGTTCATCGAGACCAGCGCGGCCGCGGGTGACGCGGCCCAGCAGGCGGTGCTCGCGCGCGGCGACGTCGAGATCTACGAGCGCGACATCGCGTACCTCGAGCGCCTGTGAACGGTCCTGACCTGGAGGAGTCCCCATGTGCCGCTGGCTCGGATACTTCGGCAACCCCGTCCGGCCTGACTGGCTGCTGTACCGCGCGGGCCACGGCCTGATCGATCAGAGCCTCGCCGCGCGCGAGATGGACCATCCGATCAACGGCGACGGGTTCGGTCTCGGCTGGTACGGCAACGCCGACCGGCCGGGGCTGTATCGCAACGTCGCGCCGGCGTGGAGCGACCGCAACCTGCGCGAGCTGTGCGAGCAGGTGCAGACGCCGATGTACGTGGCGCACGTGCGCGCCTCGACCGGCGCGCCGGTCCAGGAGACCAACTGCCATCCGTTCCGGTACGGCCGCTGGCTGTTCGTCCACAACGGCTTCATCGAGGACTATCCGCGCTTGCGACGCGAGCTCATGTTCGCCGTCGCGCCCGAGCTGTTCGCGAGCATCCAGGGCACGACCGACTCGGAGCTGCTGTTCTTCCTCGCGCTGACGTTCGGGCTCGACGAGGAGCCGCTGCCGGCGCTCGAGCGGATGGCCGGCTTCGTCGAGTCGCTCGGTCGCCGCCATGGGATCGAGTATCCGCTGCAGATGACGATCGGCGTCTGCAACGGCGAGCGGCTCTACGCGGTCCGCTACGCCAGCGGCACCCGCGTCAACACGCTCTACGCCAGCACCTCGACGCGCGATCTCAAGCGCCTCTACCCCAACGTCCGCGAGGTCCAGGAGCTGTCGGACGAAGCGCGCGCGATCGTGTCCGAGCCGCTGCGGGCGCTCCCGGGCACGTGGCACGAGGTCCCGCCCGGCACCGCGCTGATCGTGCAGGCCGGCGAGGACGAGGAGCTGCCGTTCCGGCCGCGCGAGCCGGTCTGACGCGCCCCCGGGTCGGTAGTTCCCCGCGCCGCCGAGCGGTTCAGCTCGGATGCGCGGACCAGAGGTCTTCGCCACGCTCGGACCATGGATGCCGCCGTCGACCTCTTCTGGCTGCCGTTGGGCGCCGGCGGTCACTTCGTGCGGCTCAACGGCCGCCTCTACGAGGCGCTCGCCGCTCGGCTCCGACACCGCCGGCGTGAAGCGCTCTACCACAGCGCGCTCGAGGTCCGGCTCGGGCGCGAGCGCCATGTCATCGAGATGGCGCCGGTCTGGAACGAGCGCGCCGTCGATCGCGGCGTGGTCTGCGAGGGAGCGGTCGGAAGTCGCGTGCTCGGTGACTTGCGGCTGTTCCGCTACGAGGTCCGCCGCTGGCGCGACGGCCGCATTCCCGACGCGGGTGAGGCCGTCGACGGTCCACGCGAGCTGACCACGGACCCGGTGCTCGCGCGCTTGATCCTGGACCTGGTCCCCGAGGTCCCGGCGCTCGTGTGGGGACGCGACGAGCTGGGCATCGGCGACATGTGGAACTCGAACTCGGTGATCGCGTGGCTGCTCGCGCGCGCCGGCCTCGACGCCGCCCGCATCCGGCCACCGGCCGGAGGCCGCGCCCCGGGCTGGCAGGCCGGGCTCGCTGCCGCAGTTGCGGTTGACCGCGCACCGGCGCGGCGAGACGGGCACTTCCGAGGTGAGCCGGGTACGTCTGGCTAGGCCGGACGAACCCGGCGCACTTCCACATGGAAGGGGTTCGCTTTCCGGCTCGCCTGCCCCGGACCGGCGAACCGATGTAACGACGTCGATCACGTCCCCCCGGGCGTGATCTCCTCGCGGCGGAAGCGCACGAGTCGACCAGGACGTCATCGGGCACCGGGCGGTCGGGCGTGAAGCGGATCGTTCCCTTCGCGAGCCCGAAGCCGTCGAGCCGGTCCTTGACGGCTTCGACCGCCGCCGGGCTGAATGGATAGATGCTCAGGTGCTGCTTTGCGGCCCGGAAGCCGAGCAGCGGGCGACCGGCGTAGATGAAGGCCGGCATGCCGTAGCTCTTGCCTTCGGCGGCCTCGGGCACTTCGCGGGCGACGACCTCGCGCACGTGTTCGAGGGCCGCCCGCTCCGCGTCCGCCAGGCCGGCGAGATAGTCGTCGATCGCTGACACCCGCCATCATCGCGCAATCGTCACCGGTCGACGAAGCGCGGCTTTGCGCTCGAGGCGATGCCGGCGGCCCGATCAGCCCGCCTCGCTCGCGCTCTCGCCGAGGCTGCGGGCGTCCATGTGGCCGCGCGACGGATCGCCCGCGCCCGGGAAGCCGGCGTCCTCGCCCGCCTCCGGGCCGGGCGGCGGCGTCGGACCGCCGGCGTCGATCAGCTCCAGCGCCTCGGCCCGGCGCGCGGCGGAGACCACCGGCCAGTCCGGCTCGTAGCCGAAGACCTCGCGCAGCGAGGCCGACCCGTAGCGGCGCCGAGACGATCTCGATCCGGTCGGCGTCGACGAGCGCCGGATGGCGCGCGCCGCACGCCCGGCTGAGCGAAAGCAACTCGCCGCGCAGCGCGACGACGTAGTTGGCCGCGCGCGCGGACTTCAGGTCGGGATCGAGCCCGCGCATCAGCCAGCGGTTCGGCGTCGCGACCCCGGTCGGGCAGCTGCCGGTGTGGCAGCGCTGGGCCTGGATGCAGCCGATCGCGAGCATCGCCTCGCGGCCGACGTTGACCATGTCGCAGCCGAGCATCATCGCGTGCAGCGCGGAGTCCGGGAAGCCGAGCCGGCCGGCGCCGATGAAGACGACGTCCTCGGCGATCCCCGCGCGCGCGAACTGCGGGTAGACGCGCGCGATCGCGAGCTTGAACGGCAGCGCGACGTGGTCGCTGAACGCCAGCGGCGCGGCGCCGGTGCCGCCCTCGCCGCCGTCGATGGTCACGAAGTCCGGGCCGCCGCCGGTCGCGGCCATCCGCTCGGCCAGCTCGCTCCAGAAGCCGATGTCGCCGACCGCCGACTTGACCCCGACCGGCAGGCCGGTGCCGTCGGCCACGCGCTCGACGAACTCGATCAGCCCGTCGACGTCGCCGAACGCGGTGTGCGACGACGGGCTCGCGCAGTCGCGGAACGCCGGCACGCCGCGGATGCGCGGCGATCTCCTCGGTGACCTTGGGCGCCGGCAGCAGGCCGCCGAGCCCGGGCTTCGCGCCTTGCGAGAGCTTGATCTCGATCGCCCGCACCGGCGCCTCGGCGAGGCGCTCGCGCAGGCGCTCGAGCGAGAACCGCCCGTCTTCGTCGCGGCAGCCGAAGTAGCCCGTGCCGATCTGGTAGATGAGCTCGCCGCCGTGCTGGTGCGCCGGCGCCAGCCCGCCCTCGCCGGTGTTGTGCAGGCAGCCGGCGAGCGCCGCGCCGCGGTTGAGCGCCTCGACGGCCACGGGCGACAGCGACCCGTAGCTCATCCCGGAGATGTTCACGAGCGACGCCGGCCGGAAGGCGCCGCGGCGGCCGTGCGCGCCGCCGAGCACCTTGGCCGCCGGCAAGCTCATAGTCGGGCGCCGCCCCGGGCCGGTCCTTCGCCGGCGCGGACTCCGGGAACGGCGAGTGCTTGAAGCACGACGGCGCTCTCGGCCGCCTCGAGGTCGTTGTCGGTGCCGAAGCCGAAGGTGTTGATCTGGCGCTTGGAGGAGGCGTAGACCCAGCGCCGCTGGTCGCGCGAGAACGGTCGTTCCTCGTCGTTGGAGGTGACGATGTACTGGCGCAGCTCGGGGCCGACCGATTCGAGCAGATAGCGCATGCGCCCGAGCAGCGGATAGTTGCGCACGATCGCGTGCTCGCGCTGGAGGAGGTCGCGCGCCGCCAGGCCCGCCAGCGTTGCGCCGGCGAGCGCTCCCGCGCGCGTCAAGCTGGACATGTCCGCGTCCTTCCCACGCCGCACTCCGCTCACTCGCCACTCGTGCGATCCGAGACGCTTGCTAACGTACAACCAGATGGTTGTAGATGAGCTGACCGACGACGCCCTGGACGACCTGTTCCACGCGCTGGCCAGCTCGACCCGCCGCGACATCCTGCGCCGGTCCGCCCACGATGACCTCTCGGTCTCTCGGTTGGCCGAGGCCTACCCGATGAGCTTCGCCGCGGTCCAGAAGCACGTCGCGGTGCTGGAGCGGGCCGGTCTGATCGCCAAGCAGCGCGCCGGACGCCGCCAGCTCGTCCGCACTGACCCCGCCGCGGTCGCCAGCGCGCGCCACGCGCTCGACCAGCTCGAGCTCGAGTGGCGCGGGCGCGTCGAGCGGATGTCCGAGCTGCTCGCCCAAGGAGGAGCCGGATGAGCGTCACCAGCGTCGAGAAGGACGTGGAGCACCTCGCGCTCACGCTGACCGCCGACTTCGACGCGCCGATCGAGCGCGTCTGGCAGCTGTGGGCCGATCCGCGGTTGCTCGAGCGCTGGTGGGGCCCGCCGGGCTACCCGGCGACGTTCGAGCACCACGACCTGTCCCCCGGCGGCGAAGTCCGCTACTTCATGATCGGCCCGGAGGGCGTGGCCTCGCGCGGCTGGTGGCGAATCACGTCCGCCGACCCGCCGCGCGTCGCTGGAGTTCACCGACGGCTTCGCCGACCCGCACGGGCGCCCGATCACCGACAGCGCGACGACCATGCTGCAGTTACGGCTGACCGAGCACGACGGCGGCACCCGCATGGAGCTGCGCTCGGTCTTCGACTCGCGCGAGCGCATGGAGCAGGTGGAGCGCCTGGGCGCGATCGAGGCGCAGCGCGCGGCGGTCGGCCAGATGGACGCCCTGCTCGCCGCCTGAACACGACCCCGACCCCGACAAGGAGCAACCCGAATGCGCACCTTCAAGCTGCAGGTCCAGACCTCCGTCGACGGCTACATGGCCGGCCCGAACGGCGAGATGGACTGGATGACGTTCCCGTGGACCGACGACCTCGGCGCCTACATCAACGGGCTCATGCAGTCCGTCGACACGATCGTGCTGGGCCGCAAGCTCGCCGAGGGCTTCATCCCGGCCTGGGCGGCCGGCCCGCCCGGCGAGCCGCAGGAGTCGATCGACTGGATGAACAACACGCCCAAGGTCGTGTTCTCGAACTCGCTGACCGAGTCGCCGTGGGAGAACGCGGTCGTCGCCGGCGGCGACCTGGCCGAGACCATCAACGAGCTCAAGAACCAGCCCGGCGGCGACCTGATCGCCTACGGCGGCGCCACGTTCGTCTCGAGCCTGATCGCCGAGGACCTGCTCGACGAGCTGCACCTGATCGTCAACCCGACGGCGATCGGCGCGGGCCTCCCGGTGTTCGGCACTCCCGACGCCTACAAGCGCCTGCGGCTCGTGAACGCGCAGCGGTTCGAGTGCGGCATGGCCGCGCTGCAGCTCGCGCCGGCGCGCGACTGACGGACTGACGCCGACGCCCCCCACCCGTCGGATGGGGGGCGCCCGGCGTTCGAGGCTCAGAAGAGCTTGGTGGCCTCGTTCGCGACCACGATCGCCGTGCAGCTGCCGAGCATCAGCACCGAGGCGATGAGGATCACGCGCCGGTAGCCGCCGAGCCGCAGCGGCTCGGGCAGGTAGCGGCGGTTGGTGATCAGCAGCAGCGTCGTGTAGACGGTCATGATCGCGCCGCCCATCACGGTCGAGATCGTGATCAGCACGAGCGGCTGGTCGAAGCCCGCGAGCAGGATCAGGCAGCCGAAGCTGACCATCGACCAGACGATCGTGAAGTACAGCTTGCTCTCGCTCCAGCTTCCTTCGCGCGCGTAGCCCGTGTGGATGACGTCGGCCACGAGCCGCGACACGTAGTCGACGATCCCCAGCGCCGCCGCGGCCAGGCTGATCGCACCGACGGCCAGGAACATCGTGCCGAACCACTCGCCGACCACGCTGTCGAGCACGCTGGCCTCGAGCGCGATGAAGTCGAAGCCGCTCGCGTCCGGCAAGTCCGGGTTCTTGTACACGGTCGAGTACGCGATCAGCGAGAAGATGATGATCGACAGCAACGCGATGCAGGCGAACGACACGAACTGCTCGATGTTCGACCGCTTCCACCACTCACGCCAGCGGCTGAGGTTGTGCTCGTCGAGCGGGAAGCTGAGGCGCTCGGCGCTCGGCGCGGCCTCCTCGTGGCCCGTGATCGGGGAGACGATCCGCGGCACGTAGCTGCCCATCGCGAAGCCCTTGTCCCGGATCCAGTTGCTCTGGACCAGGTTGTTCGCCCCGCCGGCACCGGCGGCGGCCAGCGCGCCGACCAGGATCGCCAGCGTGATCTCGCTCGGGAAGGTGCCGAAGCTCGTGACGACGTGGCTGGTGTCTCTGGAACGCGGTGACCTTGATCGCGGCCAGCACCGCGATCACGATGAACACCAGCACGGCCGCGACCTTGACGAATTCGAGCTTCTCGACGGTCTGGTAGACGACCGGCGAGGCCGTCAGCAGGACGCCGATCACGAGCAGCCCGATGATCGCGATCGTGTTCGGGTTGCCGCCGCCGATCGCGAACGTCGCGATCGTGGCCGCCGACGTCGCCCATCCGGGCCACATCGTGGCCAGCACCGCGCCGCAGGCCAGGATCGCGCCCCAAGGACGCCACAGGCGCTGGAAGCTGCCGATCGCGGTCTCGCCCGTGGCGAGCGTGTAGCGCTCGATCTCCATGTTGATGAAGAACTGCACGGCGACGCCGACCACCGCTGCCCACAGGAACACCAGCCCGGCCTGCGAGGCGATGTACGGGAACAGGATGTACTCGCCGCTGGCGACGCCGACGCCGACCAGGATCACGCTCGGCCCGATCAGCCGGCGCAGCGCGGGCGGCTCGGGCAGCTCGCGCTCTTCGGCGGGGCCGCGGCCGAAGCGCCGCCCGGTCACAACTTCGTGCTCGGCAACCTGCGTCTCTTGCATCTCTCTCCTCCTGGTGGTCTGTCTACGTGACAGGTGTCGCGTCGCCGCGTTGTGCGGCCATCCGGACGGGTGAGTTGGCGGCCCCGTAGCCGTCGTAGCCCCCGCGTCGTTCCAGCACTTCGAAGAACACGCGCCCTCCGGTCGGCGCCGTGTAGAAGTGCAGGAGCTCACCGCGCGGGCCCCGGTCGTAGAGCACGTCCAGCTCGCGCAGCGCGTCGAGCAGGGCGGGCTCGAGCTCCAGCCGCGCGGCCAAGTCGTCGTAGTAGTTGCCGGGCACGGAGAGCAGCGGCACGCCGCGCTCGCGCATCGCGCGCGCGGCCGCCAGCGCGTCGCCGCAGGCGAACGCCACGTGCTGCAGCTCGGCCTGGCTGCGCGGCGCGCCGGCCAGCGCGGGCACGTTGAGCACGACGCGCACGCCGCCGTCGCGGCTCGCCACCGCGCGGCTGCGGACGAGCCCGTCGGGCGCGGCGAGCTCCTGGCTGGCGCTCGGCTGCAGGTCGAGCACCGCGCGGTAGAAGAGGCCGGCCTCGTCGAAGGCCTCGAACGGCTGCGCGAGCGTGATGTGGTCGATGCGCTCGATCGGCACCCGCTCGCTGCCCGGATCGGTCTCGCCGGTGCGCAGGAAGTCACCGAGCCAGTCGGCGCCGTCGCTGCGGCAGAAGAACACCGACGTGCCGTCGGGCGCGGCGACCGCGGTCAGCTCCGCCTCCCCCGCGCCGCGCCGGCGCTCGAGCGGCGGCGCCAGCAGCGCCTGCGCGCGGGCGGCGCCGGCCGCCGGCTCGGGCGTCTCGACGGCGATCGCCACGACCTCGGGGTCGTCCTCGCCGGCGCCGTGGTTGAGCACGATCCGCAGCTCGCCGTGCTCCCACAGCTGCACCGGCTTGCTGCGGTGCGGCCCGGCGTGCTCGAAGCCCATCGCCCGCAGCAGCGACTCGGTCTCGGACGCGGAGCCGGCGTCGACGCCGATCTCGACGAACGCGAACCCGTCGAGCGGCGCCGGGCCGGGCAGCGGCGTGTGGCCGAGCCGGTCCTCGAGCACGAGCAGCGAGCGCATCGCGTCGACCGCCGTGCGCTCCGGGTCGGCCTGGCGGAAGACGTCGTTGAAGACCTCGAGCGAGAGCGGACCCGCGTAGCCCGCCGCGAGCACCCGCGCCACCAGGTCGGGCAGGTCGAGCGCGCCCTGGCCGGGGAAGCAGCGGTAGTGCCGGCTCCACTGCAGCACGTCCATCGTCAGATGCGGCGCGTCGGCGAGCTGGAGGTAGAAGATCTTCTCGCCGTCGATCGCGTCGATCGTGCTCAGGTCGGTGCCGCGCGAGAGGATGTGGAAGGAGTCCAGGCAGGTGCCGAGCGCCGGGTGGTCGGCGGCCGCGACGATCCGCCACGCGTGGTCGTACTCGCTCACGTGGCGGCCCCAGGCCAGCGCCTCGTAGGCGATCCGCAGCCCGCGCTCGCCCGCGCGCGCCGCCAGCGCGTGCAGCTGCTCGGCGGCCAGCGCGTCGTCGTCGATCGCGTCGGCGGAGACGTTCGAGCACACCAGCATGGCCGGCGCGCCGAGCTGTTCCATGACGTCGAACTTGGCCTCGGCGCGGCGCAGGTTGCGCTCGAGCTGCGCGGGCGGCACGGCTTCGAAGTCGCGGAACGGCTGGTAGAGGTCGATCGCGAGCCCGAGCTCGTCGGCGCGCGCGCGGACCTCGCTCGGCGCCAGCGGCGAGTTGACGATGTCCGGCTCGAACAGCTCGACGCCGTCGAAGCCCGCCGCGGCCGCGGCCGCCAGCTTCTCCTCGAGCGTGCCGCTCAGGCAGACGGTGGCGATCGACCGGCGCATCAGCGCGCCGCTCCGACCGGCTCGGCGAGCGACGCGAAGTGGCGCAGCATCCGCTCGCGGTCGGGCTCGACGCCGGTGAACAGCTCGAACGAGCCCGCGGCCTGCAGCACCGCCATCCCGCCGCCGTCGAGCGTGCGGCAGCCGCGCTCGCGGGCGCAGCGCAGCAGCTCGGTCTCGAGCGGGCGATAGACGACCTCGGCGACCCACAGCTCCGGGCGCAGGCACTCCTCGGCCAGCGGCATGCCCGGGATGGGCGGCCATGCCGAGCGGGGTGGCGTGGATCAAGCCGTCCGCGTCCTCGAGGTCGTCGAGGCTGCCGGTCGTCGCATCGAGGCGGCGGGCGAGCGCCTCGGCCCGCTCGGCGTTCAGGTCGACGACGACCAGCCGCCGCGCGCCGAGCCACTGCACCGCGTAGGCCACGGCCGCGCCCGCTCCGCCCGCTCCGAGCACGACGACCTTGCCCAACGCGGCGCCGCGCAACCCGCGCCGGAAGCTCGCGGCGAAGCCGGTCACGTCCGTGTTGTGCCCGATCGCGCGCCCGTCACGGAACACGACCGTGTTGACCGCGCCGGGCGCCTCCGCCCCGGGCGCGAGCTCGTCGAGGTGCGCGATCACGTCCTGCTTGCACGGATGCGTGATGTTGAGGCCGCTGTAGCCGTCGCGCCGCGCCTGGTCGAGCAGCTCGCCGATCCCGGCGTCGAGCAGCTCGAGATCGAGCAGCCGGTAGGCGTAGCTCAGGCCCTGGGCGGAAGCCTCCGCCTCGTGCAGCGCGGGGCTGAGCGAGGCCTGGATCCCGGCGCCGATGAGGCCGACAGTGTGCTGGCGGTCACCCATAATGTACGAACTAGTACGTTAGTCACGACGCGGGAATCTGTCAAGCCACGTAGAATCCGCCGCCGGATGGTGGCCCGGACCGGCCCAGCCACGCGCGATCGTGAGCGGACCCGCAAGGAGATCCTCGAGGTCGCCTCGCGTGAATTCGCCGAGCACGGCTACTCCGGCGCGCGCGTGGACGAGATCGCCGAACGCACCCGCACCACCAAGCGGATGCTCTACTACTACTTCGGCAGCAAGGAAGGGTTGTTCGTCGCCGTGCTCGAGCGCGCCTACGCGCAGATCCGTGCGGCCGAGCGCGCGGTCGACGTCGGCCACCTCGACCCTGTGGCCGCGATCCGCGAGCTGGCCGAGCTGACCTTCGACCACCACGAGGCGCACCCGGAGTTCATCCGCCTGGTCAGCATCGAGAACATCCACCGCGCCGAGCACATGCGCCGCTCCGGGCGCTTCGCCGACCTCAACATGCCCGCGATCGAGCGGATCGAGCGGATCCTCGCGGCGGGCCGCGCCGAGGGCGTCTTCAAGCGCGACGTCGACGCCGTCGACCTGCACATGCTGATCAGCTCCTACTGCGTCTTCCGGGTCGCCAACCGGCACACGTGGGCGACGCTGTTCGGGCGCGACCTGACCGACGCGCAACTGCGCGAGCACTACCGCACGATGCTCGGCGACCTCGTGGTCTCCTACCTCACCTGAATCCCAGCTCGCGCCGGATCTGCGCGAAGTCGAGCGTGCCGAAGCGGTCCTCGATCTCGAACAGCGCGTAGGCCGCCTGCCCGTTGGTGAGGCCGTTGCAGGTGTCGTTGTCCTGGCCCTTGACCTTGTTGACCGCGCCCGAGAACTCGGTGTCGTCGGGATCGCTCATCCAGTAGGCGGTCATGATGCCCTCGCACTGGATGCCGGGGGCGACGTAGCCGTGCATGTTGCCCGGCATCGAGAGCGCGTGGTGCATGCCGTACTCGACGATCTCGGCGACGTCGACCAGCCCGGGCTCCTCGCCCGCGGCGGCGACGGCGAGCAGGTCGCCGGTGAACTCCAGCAGCTCGTTGTCGAGGTAGCTGCCGCCGGGGATGACATCGCACACCGCCCATCCGGTCGACTTGAAGCCGGCGCGCGCCGAGCAGTCGTGCCGGGCGGGAACGGGACGTTCCAGAGGTAGACCCAGGAGGCGAGGATCTTCGCCGCCGCGACGGCGGCGTCGAGATGGCGCTGCTCGCCCGAGCGCTCGTGGAGCTTGCGCAGCGAGCGCAGCACGAACATCACGCCGACCGAATCGGTCTTGACCGACTTGATGTGCGTCGTGTCGTTGAGGCCGCCGACGTACTCGACCGGCTCGACGTAGGTGGCGATGATGAACTCGCCGGCGCGGCGGGCGGCGTCGAGCCAGCGCTCCTCACCCGTGAGCTCGTGCAGCAGCGGCGAGCACCTCGATCGGGAAGATCGTGCCGCTCTTGCGCTCCGTGTCGCTCGCGCCGAACCACTGCGGCGGGCTGCGTGAGCGGCCGGCCGTCGACGTCGTAGGCGCGGTGCCAGGAGCCGTCCTCGCCTGGGTCGCGGAGCAGGAACTCGCCGAACCGCCGGCCCGGCCGCGAGCCACGCCGGATGCTCGTGCCCGCGGTCGCGCTCGGCACGGTAGGCCAGCAGGATCGGGTAGATCGACTCGCACATCGTGCGCGTGTAGTTGCCCTCGACCGTGCGCAGCTCGCGCGCGATCGGCTCCAGCGCCTCGGTGACCTGGGCGCCGAGGTAGCGCCGGACGCTCCGTGGCGTACTGGAACGGCATCAGGATGCCGGTGAACCAGTACGCGAACTCGTGGCGGGCGACGTCGTACATGCCGTGCGAGAACCCGTTCGGCGGCTGGCAGTGCGCGACGAAGAACTCGATCACGCGGCGCGCGCGGTCGATCCACAGCGGCACGCCCTGGCGATGCCCGTGCTCGATGCTCGTGTAGGCCAGCAGCGTCTGGGCGCCGGAGAACCCGTACTCGAGCAGCGCGTCCCGAGCGTGCGGCCCGAGCGCGGCGAGAAGTGCACGAGGTAGCCGGCCGGCTGCTTCGGGTCCTCGTCCGCGCTCCACGCGCGGTAGTACTGCTGGGTCAGCAGGTTGCGCTGCACGAGCGCCTCCTCGAACGTGAACCCCGGCGGCTGCGGCGCGGTCGCCGAGCGCGGCCATCTGGTGGCGCGTGATGTCCCAGATCGCGTCCGTCAGTCGAGGCCGCCGGCGCGAGCCGGAGCCGATACGTCGCCGTCAGCTCCCGCCCGGCGGTGTTCGGGACGTAGGCCGCCCAGCCGTCGCCCGCGGTGTTCAGGCAGAAGCTGCGCTCCTCGGCGAACGGGTAGCTCGCGCGCAGCGTCGACTGCGGTCGTCGAGCGGGCGCGAGGCCCAGCGACCCGATGTCGGTGTCCTGGACGAAGTGGCGCTCGAGCAGACTGAGCGTTGGAGATCGCCGTGTCGAACTGCGGGCGGGTCGACCCGCGTCAGCGCCGCGGAGCGCCCGGCGTGGCAGTAGGCCAGCACGGCCAGGCTCGCGAGCCGGTCGTCGCGGTGGTCCTGCGCGTACGTCCCGAGGTAGTCCTCGACGCCGTCGTGGTCGGTGTCGTTGCGCTTGTAGAGCGCGCCCGGGATGAAGAACTCCCAGTCCGACCCGCCGAAGCACGTCATCGCGCGCAGCTCGAGCCGGACGCCCGGGCTCGAGCCGGCCCGCTCGATCAGTCGCCCGGCGCTCGACCTCGACCGTCAGCTCGTCGACCGCCCGCCAGCGGTCGGCGACGGCGACGCGGGTCCCGTCGGCGGCCTCGGCCGTGGCGCGCGCGAGCCCGCCCTCGACCGAGTCGTAGGGGCGCACACCGCCGCCTCGCCGAGCACGCACAGGCGCACGGGCTCGCCGACCGTCACCCACGGCTCACCGCCGCGGCACAGCGTCAGGACGCCACCGTCGAAGGCGATGGTCACGCGGCTCGTTACGGCGCGGTGGTCGACAACGTGAACGTCAGCGTCTTGCCGTAGGCGCCCGTCCGCAGCGCCTCGTCGGCCGCGATGTGCTGGCGGAAGCCGAGCGCGACGCTGTCGTTGCTGACCGGCCCGGAGTACGTCAGCAGCGTGAGCGGCGACCTGCGGTGGCGCTCAGCGGCGCGAACGCGTTCGCCCGGGCCCGCACCTGCAGCGGCTCGGCGAGCGAGAACGCCCCGTTGACGAGCCGGCCCGTGGCGACACTGCTCGGATCGGTCACCGAGAGCGTGGCGTTGCCCGCCGTGGAGGTCACGGTCGCGCTCGTGCCGGCCTCGTAGCTGCGGTCGATGCCGGGCGTGAACGCCCCGAACGACGCGGGCGCGCCGAGCGCGAGCGACAGCGTCGGCGGGACGGTGCCGCCGACGGTGCCGGTCGCCTCGGTGGCGGCGAACACGCCCGGGCCGACGCGGAACCGGTAGCTCGCCCGCGGTGACCCGGTAGACGACGCTGTCGCCCTCGACGCCGACGAGCGTGACGCCGGGCGCCCGGCCCGCGATCAGCGCGATCCCGCTGCCGACCTCGCCGACCTTCGACGGATCGGTGCCGGGGACGTGGACGCGGCCGGTGGCGTTGGGCGGGATCGTGACGTCGAGCTCCAGGCCGCCGCGTCACCTGCTCCCAGCTCGACCGGATCGTGCCGCGCACGCTGTCGTAGGACGCCTCGGCGTGGTCGATCCCGCTCGCGATCAGCGGCCGGATCGAGACCTCGGCGTAGCCGGGCGCGAGCGGCTCGATGCCGGCCAGGCCCTCGTAGAACCACTGGCCGATCGAGCCGAACATGTGATGCGTGCGCGTGCGGCTCGAGCGCTCCCAGTACTCGCCCAGCGAGGTCCAGCCGAGCGCGTCCCAGTAGCCGTAGGACGGATACGTCGTCTGGCGGGCGATCGTGTACGCCGCCTGCGCCGCTCCCGGCACGCCCTCGCGGGCGGCCTGCGGTGAGCACCGGGAAGATCCAGCGCGAGCCGACGATGCCGACCATCTCGTGCCCGGCGCGCGTGACCATGATGTCCTCGATCAGCTTCTCCTGCAGGCCGCGCCGGCGTTCGTGCGGGCACGAGCCCGAAGGCCAGCGCCACCGACTGGAACGTCTGCGCCAGGATCTGCGCCGGGTTCTCGCGGTAGTGGCCGACGCTCGCGTCCCACCACTTGGCGTTGAAGTCGGCCTTCGTCTGCTCGAACAGCTCGTCGAAGTGCGCGGCGTCCGCGCTGTGGCCGAGCGCGCGGGCGGTGTCGGCGGCGATCTTCGCCTCGTAGGCCACGTACGCGGTCGAGACCGGCGCGATGATGGTCGGGATCGCGACCCTGGTCGGCGCTCCCTCGGGCGCGTCGACGCCGGTCGGCGGGTCCCAGTCGCCGAGGCCGGAGGTCAGCGTGTGCGCGAACGCGTCGCCGTCCTTGTCCGTCCAGCGCGGGATCCACTCGTCGAGATAGCGCTTCATCGCCGGGTACGTCTTCGCCAGCCCGCGCTTGTCCCCGTAGCGCAGGTAGGACTCCCACGGGATCGTGAACCAGTACGAGTCCCAGACCGGCGTCGCGCCGGCGTTGGCGGCGTTCTTGAACGTCTGCCCGACGTGGCCGTAGCCGTTGTTGGTCGGCGCCAGCAACGTCAGCTCGCCGGTCGGCTCCTGGTTCTCGACCAGATCCTGGAACACCTTCCAGAACTGGCGCTCGGTGTCGAGCATCAGCGACGCCGTCGGCGCCGTCAGCGACGCGTCGCCCGTCCACGCGTTCTTCTCGTAGACCGGCGTGTCGGTGATGATCGACGCGACGTAGTTCTCGTGCAGCGAGGCCAGCATGTTGTGGTGGATCTTCTCCAGCAGCGACGCCGTGGTCGCGAACGCGCCGGTCGGCCGCAGCGCCTGGCGCACCTCCTGCACGGAGTCGACGGTCACGCTGACGCCGCTCGGCAGCGGCTGCGGCGTGCCGCTGCCGGCCTGCGTCGAGGCCGGGTTCGACGGCGAGCTGACCTGGATGTACTGGAAGCCCTTGTAGGTGTACTGCGGCGTGAAGACCTCCGGGTTCTCCGGCGTGCCGGTGCCCTTGGCGATGTAGTAGTCGGTCTGGATCTGCCCGACGGCGGTGAAGCCGGAGTTGGTCACCGTGCCGTCGGGGTTGAGCTTCTCCGCGTACAGGACCTGGATCGGCGTCCCCGCCGGCGCGCCGTGGACCTTGATCGTCGCCCAGCCCGCGCGCTGCTGGCCGGTGTCGTAGACGTCGACGCCGGCGCGCGGGCTCGTGCGCGTCCCGGCCGGCCAGTCGGCCACGACCTTCGTGGCCTCTTCGGCCATCGCGCGCAGGGTGCCCGCGGGCGCTCGACCGTGCGCACGGCCGGCCACGCCGACGCGTCGAAGCCCGGCGCCTCCCAGCCGGCGATCTCCTTGCGGGCGTCGAAGGTCTCGCCCAGGTAGTAGGCGTCGAAGCGCGTCGGCCCGAGGTTGACCTTCCACGAGCCGTCGGAGCGCACGAGCTGCTCGGTGCCGTCGGCGTAGGTCACGTAGAGGTCGGCGCGCAGGCGCGGCGTGCCGCGCCACTCGGCGTCCTCCCAGTGCCAGTCGTTGGACGTGGTCTCGTTGTCGTACTGGCCCGAGCCCAGCCGCGTGGCCAGCACGTTCTCGCCCGGGCGGACGAGGCTCGTGACGTCGTCGGTCGTGTACTCGACCGTGCGCGAGTAGCGCGTGAAGCCGGGCGCGAGCACGCGGTCGGACGTCCGTGTGCCGTTGAGCGTGATGTTGTTGTAGGCGAGCCCGGCCGAGTACAGCCGCGCCTTGACCACGGCGCCGTGGCCGCCGTCGAGCGTGAAGGTCTTGCGCAGCAGCGGCTCGGGCCGGATCTCGCGGCAGGCGCCCTCGAACATCGGGCCGAAGCCCGTGCCCGGTGGGCGGCAGAACTCGCTCGCCACGTTGCTGCCGGTGAGCGCGGCGCCCGCCGGGTGCGCGGCGGTCAGCGGAGCGCTGAACGTGATGCCGCTGCCGGCGCCGAAGACCGCCGCGCCGTTGGCGTGCGCCTTGGTGAGCGGCGCCGCGATCGTCACCGTGCTGGCGCCGAAGTTGCTCGGAGTGATGCCGGTGATCGTCGCGTCCTCGGCGTTCTCGCCCGCATCGAGCGTGATCGTGTCCCCCACCCGCAGCCACGTGATGTTGGCCACGCGGATGCTCGTCGCCCCCACCGCGGCCGCGGCGCCGAGCGTCGTGCGCGTGGTCGGCGTGCCGACGCTCGCAATCGTCGCCGACTCGTCCTCGAGCGTGACCGTGGCGCCGCTCGTGAACGCGTTGACCGCGTCGACCTTGACGTTCGTCGCACCCGCGGCGGCCGGCGCGGACAGCGTGGTCGCCGCGCGCAGGCAGCAGGCGTCGTCGGCGGCGCCCTCGGCGTAGGTCAGCCGGCGCTCGATCCGCTGCGGCCCGGAGATCCAGTCACCCTTCCAGTCGCCCGGCTGCAGGTAGGCGGTCTCGAACCACGACGGCGCGGCCCAGCCCGCCGCGGGCGCGACGCGGACGCTCCAGTGGTAGCGCGTGCGCGACGCCAGCGCCGGTCCCGTGTAGTCCGCGAACGGTTCGGCCGAGGCCACTTCGCCGGAGTCCCACACGTCGCCCTGGCCCGCCGCCGCGCGCGCCGCGGTCGAGGCCACGACCACGCGATAGGAAGCCTGCGCCGCTCCGCGCTCGTCCGTCTCCAGCCGCCAGCTGAAGCGCGGCGTCGCGTCGTCGATCCCGAGCGGCTCGGCGGCTGCGTCGACCTCGAGCCCGGCCACCTGCGGAGCGGCCGCCGCCGACTGCGCCGGCGCGCACAGGAACGCGGCCGCCGCGAAGGCGATCCACCTGCGATTGCGTGACAACTCCCTCTCCCCCTCGCCGCATCGGACGTGACCGATGACTTGTACACCTCGGCGGTCGCGCGTGAGCGTCTCAGGGCCCGGCGATGACGGCCGCGACCAGTCGATGACCGCGGCCCGTCTCGGGGGTCTACGGGGACTGCGGCAGCTTCGCCGTGCCGCGCTTGGCGGCCGGCGCGGAGGGCGGCGGGACCATCGGGCCGATGTCGCCGTCCGGCGCCTCGTCGAGGTCGACGATCACCGGCGCGTGATCGCTCGGCCCCTTGCCCTTGCGCGCGTGCCGGTCGACCCACGCCGCTTCGACGCGCTCGGCGACCGCCGGGCTCGCCAGCACGAGGTCGATCCGCATCCCGAGGTCCTTGTGGAACATCCCGGCGCGGTAGTCCCAGTAGGTGAACACGCGTTGATCCGGCCAGCGGTCGCGGATGACGTCACGCAGCCCGAGCGTCTCCAGCTGTGCGAGCGCCTCGCGCTCGGGCGCCGTCACGTGCGTCTGCCCGATGTACGCCTCCGGATCGAAGACGTCGTCGTCGGTCGGGGCGACGTTCATGTCGCCGCAGACGACGGTCGCCTCCGGGCCGTCGGCGACCATGTCGCGCAGCGAGGCCAGCCAGGCCAGCTTGTAGCGGTAGTGGTCGGAGTCGGGCGCGCGGCCGTTCGGCACATAGACCGAGACCACGCGGACGTCGCCGCAGACCGCCGAGATCGCCCGCGCCTCGAGGTGCGGGAACCCCGGGCCGCCCGGGAGGCCCAGGACGACGTCCTCCAGACCCACGCGCGAGAGGATCGCCACGCCGTTCCACGCCGGCTCGCCGTGCAGGGCAAGCGCATAGCCCCGCTCGGCGAGCTCAGCCCCGAGCAACTCGACGAACGCGTCGTCGGCGAGTTTGGTCTCCTGCAGGCACACCACGTCCGGTTGCCGCTGATCCAGCCACGGCAGCAGCCGCGGGACGCGCTGCTTGACCGAGTTGACGTTCCAGGTCGCGATCCGCACCCACTGCAGCCTACGAGTGTGACGCCGGCGCGTGCACGCCGGGAGGCTCGGGCTGGGGATTGAGCGGGGCGGCGGACGCGGTGCTCGCGGCGGCGGCGAGCAGGGCGAGCGAGGAGGCGATGGCGGCGGTGCTTCGAGAGAGGTTCATGCCCGCGACGACGCACGGCCGCCGCGGATATTTCGGTTCGAGGGACCGGCGGGGACGCCCCGGGGGCTGTGCCGCCGTCTCGTGGAACCAGCGAACTGCGCCGGTAAGGGAAGTGGTCGACTACCGGCGCAATTGCCGTGATCGGGGCGGGGGTGTGGAGCGAAACTGACGCATAGCGACGCTTTCGCTCCACACCCCTCTGTGCCAGTGCTCGGGCGTGGTGGATCGTGCGTGCAGGGCAGCCAAGCCTGGTCGTTCCTGATCGCGGCGCCGCCTCGCGCGGCGCCGCGCCGATTGACCCACCACTCCTTTACCGGCGCAGTTCGCCGGCACTCCGCACCGGCCGGAAGCCAACCTTCACGCCGGGACCACCATCGGCTCACGCACCACGCGACCGCGCCGCCGCAGCGCTGCCAGCCCAGCCGCCGCGGCGAGAACCGGGCCGAGCCCCGCGAGCAGCAGCGCGGCCGCGCGGACCGAGCGCGCTCACCAGCACGCCGCCCGCGCCGACCGCGCCCAGTTCGGCCGTGTTGCGCGCCGCGTTGTAGGCCGCGAACGCGCGTCCGTGCAGCGCCGCGGGCACGCGCGCGGTGAGCAGCGCGCGCAGCAGGACGTTCTTGACGCCGTGGCCCAGCCCGCCGATCACGTAGCCGGCGAAGGCCACAGGCAGGACGGCCCACGCCGTCTGGACGCCCATGCCGGCGCCCTGGACCGCGAGCGCGACGAGCGCGCCGCCGGCCAGCAGCCCGCCCGGCACGCGGCGGGCGAGCATGGTCGCACCGCACACCATCCCGGCCATCCAGGCGCAGATCAGCAGCGCGTAGGCGGTATCGCTCGCGCCCACGACGTCCTTGAGGTAGAAGATCTCGACGGTCAGCGAGGCCGAGATGAACAGCAGCGCGCCGACGGCGGCGCCGATCGTCACCCGCAACACACGGTCGCGGCGCAGGAGCCGGAAGCCGTCGAGCGCCCGCTGCGGCTCGCGCGAGGTCACCGCCGCCGGCGCGCGGCGGGCGCGCAAGGCGCCCGCCGCGGCCGCGATCGCCACGAAGCTCGCGGCGTTGACCAGCAGCGCCGGCCGGGTTCCGAGCGCCGCCAACCCCGCGGCGAGCGCCGGCCCGGCCGCGAAGCCGGCGTAGCGCGCGGCCTCGAGCACGCCCGGTGACCTCGCTCACCGGGCGCGACCCCGCGACCGCCGGCGTCAGCGCGAACTCCGCCGGCTGCGCGAACGCGTTGCCCGCGGTCAGCAGCGCCGAGAGCGCGAGGATCGCCGCCAGGTCGCCGCTGAACGCCAGCGCAGCCGCGACCAGCGCCTGCGCCAGCGAGGCGATGACCAGCAAGCGGACGCTCTCGAAGCGGTCCGCGGCGAGCCCGGCCAGCGGCGCGAGCGCCACCACCGGCACCAAAGTCGTCGCGACCAGCGCCGAGACCGCCAGGCCGCTGCCCGTCAGCTCGTGCACGTACAGCGCGAGCACGATCAGGGCCAGGAGGTCGCCGGCGGACGAGAGGAAGACGGCGCCCGCCAGCAGGCGCAGGTCGCGGGACATGGCTACGGTCGCGCGGGCTGGATGTTCTGGTTGAGCCGGAAGCGGTTCTCCGGGTCGTACTCGGCCTTGATGCGGGCCAGCCGGTCGTGGTTGGCGCCGTAGCTGGCGCGCACGGCGGCGTCGCCTTCCTCGAGCAGGCCGGGGAAGTTGAAGTACGTCTTGCCGTCCGAGTACGGGACCGCGGCGTCCCAGAACGCCCGCGTGTAGGCGATGTTGGCCGCGTCGTCGGCGGGGTCGAGCCAGCTCGAGTCGACGCTCAGCATCCACTCCGAGCTGCGGTCGCCGAACGCCGTCTCGTCGGCCGCCACGCGGGACATCGCGCCGCCGCAGTGGCGGATGATCACCAGCGTGTCGTTCGACGGCCGGCGGTTGGACCAGTCGACGGTCGTCTCGATCGCGGCGTCGGAGAAGCCGTCGAGGTAGAGCGCCTTCCAGTAGCGGCGCACCTGCGCCGGGAAGAACGGGTCGAGCGAGCGCTGGAAGTCGAGGTAGTCGACCGCTCCGCTCATGTCCAGCAGCGGGGTCGCCAGCTCGCGCAGGCGCCGCGTGACGCGCTCGCCCTCGGCCGGGTCGCCCGCCCACATGCCGGCCACGCCGACGTACGGCGCGCCGCGCAGCGGCTCGGGCAGCTCGTCGATCATCGGCAGCGACCAGATCAGCCCCGCGGTCGAGAGCTCGTCCGGCGCGTCGGCGACGGCGTCGCGCCAGCCGGCGAGCACGCGCGCGGCGTCCTCGATCGGGTAGGCGACGTTGACGGCGAAGACCTGCGGCCCGAGCTCGTGCAGGCGCAGCTCGAAGGACGTCACGACGCCGAAGTTGCCGCCGCCGCCGCGCAGCGCCCAGTGCAGGTCCGGGTGCTCGTCGGCGCTCGCGCGGACCTGGCGGCCGTCGGCGAGCACGACCTCGGCCGAGACGAGGTTGTCGACGGTCATCCCGTCGCGACGGCGCTGGTGCGAGACGCCGCCGCTGAGCGCCAGCCCGGCCACGCCGGTCTCGGACACGACGCCGCCCGGCGTCGCGAGCCCGAGCGGGGCGGTCACGTCGATCGACGTCGGCCCAGGTCGCGCCGCCCTGGACGTGCACGGTCCGGCCCGAGGCATCGACGCGGACGTCACGCATCGCCGACAGGTCGACGACCAGGCCGTCGTGCACGAGGGCGGTGCCGGCGACGTTGTGCCCGCCGCCGCGGACGGACAGCGGCAGCTCGTGCTCCGCCGCGAAGCGGACGGCGGTGGCGACGTCGTCGGCGTCGGCACAGCGCGCGATCGCCGCCGGGCGCTTGTCGATCATGCCGTTCCAGACGGCGCGGGCGGTCTCGTACTCGGGGTGATCGGGCGTGACGAGCTCGCCGGTCAGACGCTCGGCGAGCCCGGAGAGGTGGGTGGGAGCGGGGAGGATGGCCATGGGCGCAGCGTGCGCTGCGCCCGTCCCGCTACCGTCCCGGCGAGCGTCCCGGCGGCGTCCCGCCCGAGATCAGAGACCGGTCTCCGCGCTCAGGCGGCCGGAGTCGACGGCCGCTTTGAGCGCGTCGTAGTCGCGCTCGTTCTGGTCGGCGTAGGCCTCGGCGAACGACGCCAGCGCGCGGTCGAGGCTGTCGCTCGCGCCCACGTAGCTCGCGATCGCGATCGCGTCCCCGGAGCGGGCGTGCGCCTTCGCCAGCGCCTGGCCGCAGAGCTTGCGCGTACAGCGTCATCGTCTGCGGCTCCATCGCCTCGATGATCGCGGAGCCCTTGCCGTCCCAGAGCTGGCGGACGTAGAAGTCGCGGTTCGCGCCGTCGAGGCCCGTGACCCGGATCCAGCCGAGCATGATGTCGCTCGCGGCCTGGGTCAGTCGCTGGCCCTCGACGACCCGCTGGCCGTGGTTCTTGTACCGGCTCGCGCCCACGAACGGCTCGAGCACCGACGGCTGCGCCTCCTTGAGCTGCAGAAGCAGCGGATCGTTCCCGTCACGGCCGAGCATCAGCACGATCCAGGCGCGCGTGCCGACGCTGCCGACGCCGACCACCTTGCGCGCCGCATGGACGTAGCGGAAGCGCTCGAGCAGCGACCGGCGGTCGGCGGCCAGGGTCCGCCGGTAGGAACGGATGACGCCGTGGACGAACTCCGCGTGGTCGAATTCCTCCGCGCCGGCCAACTCCTCGATCGGCACGATCAGCGGCGGGTCGCTCACGATCCTGGGCTCGCCGTCGACGATCTGCGCGAGCTTCGTGAACGCCTTCAAGCTGTCCTTCGAGCGCGCCTTGGCCAGGTTGCGCTCGAACCGTTTGACGGCCTTCGGCGAGGCCTGCTGCGCCGCGAGGACGGCGGACTCGTCGACGTCGATGCGCGCGTACCAGAGGTCGAGGTTGGTCCTCCCGGCGAAATCCTTCATCGCCTCCCGGTAGGCGCGCGTCACCGTCCGATTGATCACTTGGCGCTGCTTGGCGTCGAAGCCCCGATCGCGGCCGGCGACCGCGAAGCTCGCCACCAGCCGCTTGAGGTCCCACTCGAACGGGCCCGGCAGCGTCTCGTCGAAGTCGTTGATGCTGAACACCAACCGGCGATCCGGCGCGGCGAAGATGCCGAAGTTCGACAGATGCGCATCGCCGCAGAGCTGCACCTCGAGGCCGGTCCGGGGTGCCCCGGCCAGGTCGGAGGCCATCGGATAGGCCGCGCCGCGGAAGAACGTGAACGGCGACACGAGCATGCGGCCGTAGCGGATCGGCACGAGCTCGGGCACGCGGGTGGCGGCCTGCTCGTCCAGCAGCGCGACGGGATCGGGCCGGTCGGCGGCGGGCTCCCACTCGCCATGCCCGGACCGCGACGCCGCCAGCCGCGCCGCCTTGCCCTTGGCCGCCCGCTCCTCGACCGTGGGGTGGGGCACGGCGGGGCTGCGCCGGCCGCGCTGCGCCGCCGAGACGGGACGGTCCTGAACCTCCGGCATGATCTCGCTCCCTTCGCGGAATGTCTTCACAGGCAAGCGGTGCGCAGACGGTTGTTCATCCCCCGCATCGCATGAAACCCGGTTTCATCCCATCGGGGCGATGAACACTCGCGCGGCCCGCCGCAGGATCGTCCCATGGAACCGAAGAGGCGGCTCGCGGCCGTCGTCGCGCTGGTCGTCGGGATCGCCACGATCGCGCTGGCCGTCGCCGTGGCGGTGACCGAGTTCCCGCGCGGGTTGATCCTGCTCGGCTGCGTGCTGGTCGCCGGTGCCGCGGCCTGGTACGGCGCGCTGCGGCGAGGGATCGCGCGCGTGGCCGGGCTGGCCGTGGCCGCGCTGGCGCTCGCAGGCGCGCTGGTCCTGCTCTTCGGCGGGGGCTCGCCGCTCGCCGAGCTGCTGGTCGTCGGCGGGCTGCTGGTGTCGCTGGCGGCGGCGCGCGCCACGATGGCCGTCCACGTATCGCTGACCCCCGCGCCGGCGCCGAGTCGCCCGGTGCTGTTCTTCAACCCGCGCTCCGGCGGCGGCAAGGCCGCCCGCTTCCACGTCGCCGACGAGGCCCGCACGCGCGGCATCACCCCGATCGAACTCACCCCCGGCACCGACCTCGAAACGCTCGTCCGCGACGCCATCACCGACGGCGCCGACGGCCTCGCCATGGCCGGCGGCGACGGCTCCCAAGCCATCGTCGCCGCCATCGCCGCCGAACACCAGCTCCCCTACGCCTGCATCCCCGCCGGCACCCGCAACCACTTCGCGCTCGACCTCGGCGTCGACCGCGACGACGTCGTCGGCGCCCTCGACGCCTTCGTCGACGGCGGCGAACGCACCGTCGACCTCGCCGAAGTCAACGGCCGCGTCTTCGTCAACAACGTCTCGCTCGGCCTCTACGCCGAAGCCGTCCAACGCACCGGCTACCGCGACGCCAAACTCCGCACCCTGCTCGACACCGTCCCCGACGTGCTCGGCGCCGACGGCGGCGACTACGCCATGCGCTGGACCGGGCCCGGCGGGCACGCCCACACCGCCGGGGCCGCCGTGCTGGTGTCCAACAACCGCTACCGGCTCGGCCGCCTCGTCGGCTCGGGCACGCGCCCCCGGATCGACGACGGCCTGCTCGGGATCACGGTCGTCGGAGCGCCGTCGGGCCGCGGCGAGAACGGGCGGGCGCTGCAGCGCCCGTGGCGCGAGTGGTCCGCGCCGGCGTTCGAGGTCGACGCCGATCGCCCCGTCCCGGCCGGAATCGACGGCGAAGCGCTCGTGCTCGACCCACCGCTGCGGTTCGAGATCCGGCCCGGGGTCCTGCGCGTGCGGATCTCGCCCCGCCACCCGGGCGCCTCGCCGTCGGCGCAGGCGCCCGAGGGGGTCCGCGCCGGCCTGGTCGAGCTCGCGCGGATCGCGCTCAGCGGTCGGGGTACGGATCCTCGGCCGCGTCGCCGCCCGTGATCGTGTTCCACTGGCCGTTCTGGCAGGACGGGCACGGCGGGAGATTGTCGGTCGAACCGACCTGCAGCTCGTAACCGCAGTTCGTGCACTTGTAGGTGCCGGCGGAAACGTCGCTGCCGGACGGGACTGGCTCTGCCATGTGGACCTCCGATGTCGGGATCGCCGAGCACCTACCCAGAGGCGTGCATCGCAGACGCTCACGCTGCCGCGAGATCACACACTCGGTCCGCGACGAGTAAGGTCCGCGCCGCTGGGGAGAGTCCTGCTTCAGCGGGCCTGGTGTGTGACGGTGAGGGAGGATCGACGATGATCGACGCTGAACGCGTTCGCCTGGGCGCGTCACCGGCCACGAAGGAGGAGGCGATCCGCATGGTCGCCGGGCTGCTCGCGGACGGCGGCAACATCCATCCCGGCTACGCCGAGTCGATGCTCGGCCGCGAGAAGGTCGCCAACACGTTCCTCGGCGAGGGGATCGCGATCCCGCACGGCATGCTCAAGGACCGCGAGATGATCCGCGAGACCGGGATCGCGGTCGTCCAGGTCCCGCGAAGGCGTGGAGTGGAACCCGGGCGAGCACGTGCGGCTCGTGGTCGGCATCGCCGCCGCCTCGGACGAGCACCTCCAGATCCTCGCGAACCTCACCCAGGTGCTGGCGGACGCCGAGGAGGTCGAGCGGCTTTCCACGACCTCGAATCCGGCGCACGTCGTCGACCGGCTGACGCGCGGGCCCGGGGACACGGAGGCGCGCACCGGCGGCACGATGGAGCACGAGCTGCTCGAGGGCTACGCGAGCGCCGACGTCGTGATCTCCGGCTCGAGCGGCCTGCACGCGCGCCCGGCGACGTTCCTGGTCGACGTGGCCAAGGGCTTCGAGGCCGACGTCCGCGTCCGCCACGACGGCAAGGTCGCGAACGGCAAGAGCCTGGCGTCGCTGCTGAGCCTTGGTGCCGACGGCGGCTCGACCGTGACGCTGCTCACGAGCGGCCCGGACGAGCGCGACGCGCTGCGGGCGCTCGAGGAGGCGGTCGAGGCCGGGCTCGGCGAGGAGGAGGAAGAGCCCGAGGCGGCGGTCGCCGAGCTGCCCGAGTGGCGCCCGGAGGGCGCGGCCGACCAGCGTGCCCGGGATCGCGGCCTCGCCCGGGATCGCGATCGGCCCGGTGTGGCATCTCAAGCGCCGCCGGCTCGTCGTCGAGCGCACGGCCAAGGACCCGGCGGTCGAGGAGCAGAAGCTGCGCAGCGGCATCGAGTCCGCGCGCGCCGAGCTGCGCGACCTCTACGAGGAGGTCAAGGCCAAGTCGGGCGCGGGCAAGGCCTCGATCTTCCGCGCGCACGAGGCGTTCCTCGACGACCCGGACCTCGAGCGCGAGGCCTACGAGGCGATCCGCGGCGGCGAGTCGGCCGGCTGGGCGTGGCGCGAGGTGATCGAGCGGCGCGCGGACGAGCTCTCGAAGGTCGACGACCCGCTGCTGGCCGCGCGCGCCGTCGATCTCGGCGACGTCGGCCAGCGCGTGCTGCGCTTCCTGGCCGCCTCGCGACGACGAGGAGCCGCAGCTGCCCGGCCACCAGGTGATCCTGATCGCCGACGACCTGACGCCGTCGGACACCGCGGCGATCGACCCGGCGCGCGTCGTCGGCTTCGCCACCGCGCTCGGCGGCGGCACCTCGCACACCGCGATCATCGCCCGCGCGCTCGGGATCCCGGCGATGGTCGGCGCCGGCCCGGCGCTGCTGGCCACCAAGCAGAACGCGCCGGCGGTGCTCGACGGCGTGACCGGCACGCTCTGGCTCGACCTCGGCGACGACGATCTGGCGGCCGCGGAGGAGGCCCAGCGCGACATCGCCGTGCTGCGCGACCGCGAGTACCAGACGCGCTACGAGCCGGCGATCATGAAGGACGGCCATCGCGTCGAGGTGGCGGCGAACATCGCCGGCCCGGACGAGGCGGCGGCCGCGGTCGAGGCCGGCGCCGAGGGCGTCGGGCTGATGCGCACGGAGTTCCTGTTCCTCGGCCGCGACGCGCCGCCCAGCGAGGACGAGCAGTACGAGGCGTACGCGACGATGGTGCGCGCGCTCAACGGCCTGCCGCTGATCGTGCGCACGCTCGACATCGGCGGCGACAAGAACGCGCCCTACATCGACGTGCCCGACGAGGACAACCCGTTCCTCGGCGTCCGCGGCGTGCGGCTGTGCCTCGAGCGCCCGCAGCTCTTCGAGCCCCAGCTGCGGGCGATCTACCGGGCCTCGAAGCTCGGCCCGGTGCTGATCATGTTCCCGATGATCGCGCGCGTCGAGGACCTCGAGGGGGCGCTCGAGTACGCCGAGCGGGCGCGCGCCGAGGTCGGCGCCGACCCGATCGACGTGGGGATCATGATCGAGGTGCCGTCGGCGGTCGCGATCGCCCCCGAGCTGGCGCGCCGCGTGCAGTTCTTCTCGGTCGGCACCAACGACCTGACCCAGTACGTGCTGGCGATGGACCGGATGCACCCGGCGCTGGCCAAGCAGGCCGACGCACTCCACCCCGCGGTGCTGCGCAACATCAAGATGACGGTCGACGCCGCCGAGGAGGCGGGCATCTGGGTCGGGGTCTGCGGCGGCATGGCGGGCGAGCCGGAGGGCGCGCTGATCCTCGCCGGCCTCGGCGTGCGCGAGCTGTCGATGACGATCCCGAGCGTCGCCGCGGTCAAGGCGCGGCTGCGCACGGTCGACCGCGCCGCGGTCCGCCGGCTCGCCGACCGCGCGCTGCGCTGCGAGACCGCCACCGAAGTCCGGGAGCTGGCGCTGCCATGACCGCCGACGTGGTCACGGTGACGGCCAACCCCGCCGTCGACCAGACGATCTGGGTGCCCGGCTTCCGCGCCGGCGAGGTCAACCGCGTCGCGCGCGAGCAGGTCTCGCCGGGCGGCAAGGGCGTCAACGTCGCCGCGTTCCTCGCGGAGTTCGGCGTCGAGGTGTTCGCGACCGGCTTCATGGGTCGCCCGAACGCGGGCCTGTTCGAGGCGTTCCTCGACGCGGAGGGGATCACGCACGACTTCGTCTGCGTGCCGGGCACGACCCGCACGGGAATCAAGATCGTCGACGAGCAGGCGGGCACGACGACCGACATCAACTTCAGCGGGTTCGACGTCGGCGCCGACGACCTGCGCGCGCTCGAGGCGGCGGTGGCCGAGGCGGCCGCACCGGGGCGCTGGGTGGCGCTCGCCGGCAGCCTGCCGGCCGGCGCGCCGGCCGACACGTATCGCCGCTTGACCGAGCTCGTGCAGCGAACGCGAAGGCCTCGTCGCGCTCGACACCAGCGGTCCGGCCCTGGGCGAGGCGATCGCGGCCGGGCCGGATCTGGTCAAGCCCAACCGCGAGGAGCTCGAGGAGCTCACGGGACGATCACTGCCCGACCGCGAGGCGCTGCTCGAGGCCGCCGAGGAGCTCGCGGACGGCGGTGTGGGCACCGTCGTCGTCTCGCTCGGCGCCGACGGCGCGCTGTTCACGCGCGACGGCGAGGCCGCCTTCGCGACGCCGCCGCCGGTGCGCGTCGCCAGCACCGTCGGAGCCGGCGACGCGATGGTCGCCGGCACGATCGCGGGCACGCTGCGAGGGCTCGACCTCGCCGGCGTGGCCGCGCTTGCGACCGCGTTCTCGGCGGTCAAGATCACGCGGATCGGACCGCACCTGGACGCGTCCGCGGTGGAGCAGACGGCTCGTGCCGTCACCGTGCAGAGCCTGGAACCGAGGAGGACGCCATGAGGTTCGTGGCGGTGACCGCGTGCCCGACGGGCATCGCGCACACGCTGATGGCGGCCGAGGCGCTCAAGCGTCAGGCCGAGATCATGGGACACCAGATCGACGTCGAGACGCAGGGCGCCGAAGGCACCCGCCAGCCGCTCGACCCGGAGGCGATCGCCAACGCGGACGCGGTCATCATCGCGGCCGACATCTTCATCGACCCGGCGCGCTTCGCCGGCAAGCCGGTGAGCGCGGCGAGCACCGCCGACGCGATCCGCCACCCGCACGACGTGATCGAGGCGGCCGCCGCGGCGACGACCGAGCCCGACGTGGCGCTTCCCGAGCCGCCGCCCGAGCAGGAGGGCCGAGCCCGAGCGCCGCGCCCGCCGGCTCGGGGCAGAAGCGGATCGTCGCGATCACTTCCTGCCCGACCGGCATCGCGCACACGTTCATGGCCGCCGAGGGCCTGCGCAAGGCGGGCGAGGCCATGGGCCACTGGATCAAGGTCGAGACGCAGGGCTCGGTGGGCGCCAAGAACGTGCTCGAGCCCGACGAGATCGAGGCCGCCGACGCCGTCGTGATCGCCGCCGACACGAAGGTCGACCTCTCGCGCTTCGCCGGCAAGCCGCTGTACGAGACCGGCACCAAGGAAGCGCTCAAGCACGGCGACGACGTGATCACGGCGGCGCTCTCGGAGTCCACGCCGGTCTACGGCGGCGGCGACAGCCGCGCCGACGCCGCCGCCCGCGGCGGGCGGCCGGAGGCGGCGGCGGGACGAAGTGGTACATGGTGCTCTACCGGCACCTGATGAGCGGCATCTCGCACATGCTGCCGCTGATCGTGGCCGGCGGGCTGCTGATCGCGATCTCGTTCGCGTTCGACATCAACGCCAACGACGAGGCCAACGCCGAGACGTTCGCCGGCCGGCTGTTCGCGATCGGCGGCGGCGCGTTCACGCTCTTCCTGCCGGTGCTGGCGGGGTACATCTCCTACTCGATCGCCGACCGCCCGGGGCTCGCGCCCGGCCTGGTCGGCGGCTACCTCGCGGGCCAGGTCAACACGGGGTTCCTCGGCGCGATCCTGGCCGGCTTCCTCGCCGGCTACGCGACGCGCTTCCTGGCCACCCACATCAACCTGCCGCAGACGCTGCAGGGCCTCAAGCCCGTGCTGATCCTGCCGTTGTGCGCGACGCTGATCGTCGGCCTCGGGATGTACTACGTGATCGGCGAGCCGATCGCGTGGCTGCAGGAGCAGTTGACCAGCGCGCTCGAGGACATGCAGGGCACGAACGCGGCCCTGCTGGGGATGATCCTCGGGGCGATGATGGCCTTCGACATGGGCGGCCCGCTGAACAAGGTCGCCTACGCCTTCTCGGTCGGGCTGATCGAGAGCGGTGTGCGCGAGCCGATGGCCGCCGTGATGGCCGCGGGGATGACGCCGCCGCTCGCGCTCGCGCTGGCGACGATCCTGTTCCGCGACCGCTGGCTGCCGGAGGAGCGGGAGGCCGGCAAGGCGGCGTCGGTGCTCGGCCTGGCCTTCATCACCGAGGGCGCGATCCCGTTCGCCGCACGCAACCCGGCGCGGATCATCCCGGCGCTGATCGTCGGCTCGGCGGTCGCCGGCGCGCTCTCGATGGCGTTCGACGCCGCGAGCATCGTGCCGCACGGCGGGATCATCAACCTGTTCGTGCCGGGGGCGATCACGAACCCGGCGGGCTGGGCGATCGCCCTCGTCGCCGGGACGCTCGTCTCGACCGCGGCGCTGTTCGTCACCACGCGCTCATACGCGCGCGCAAAGGCCGCGCCGGCGCGGCCGGCCGTCGCCGCGCCCGCGCCCGCCTGACCGCTTCTGGACTGCGAGGGCGCCGGCCCTCGCAGTCCACGGCCCGGCGACCACGACACCCTTCACTGCGGGATGCGAATGCGACGCGCGATCTGCCCGTTGTTCTCCCAGTAGGTGACCCGGCTCGTGATGTAGGGGTCATCGGCCGCGGGTTGCATGGTGCCGTCGGCGTCGAACGCTCGCGAGCGGATCGTGTGCTCGCCGGCCGTCGGCCTGTCCCAATCGAACGTCCAGAACCGCCACGCGAACCCGCTGCGATCGCGCCCACCACGGTGGCCGGAACGCCGGTCGTCGAGCTCGGCGGACAGCCAGCGCCCGTTGTCGATCTGGACCTCGACGTCGGCGATCGGCGCGCCCCACGCGGCGCCCATGATCGTGTACCGGCCGCGCCGCCGCGTGACCTTCGCCGGTGCCGACTTCAGTCGGTCATGCTTGACCGTCTTGAACGTCCAGACGGATTCCCCGCCCGGCGCCGGTTTGCGGATGGTCACGTAGTCGCGCGCCATGAAACGGCCCGCGAAGCGCTGGTCGATGACCTCGATGCGCGTCAACCACTTGACGTTGGCCACGCCGTACCAGCCCGGCGCGATCAGGCGCAGCGGCTTGCCGTGTTTGGCCGGCAGCGGCCCGCCGTTCATCTCGTAACAGAGAAGGTTGTCGGGGTCGAGCGCCTCCTCGAGTGACATGGAGCGCGCGAACTTCTCGGTGATCGAGAGGCCAAGGTTCGGGATCGGCACCGACGACTCCGGTGTTGTCGCGGATCGTGACGGACCCCTCGTCGGCTCCCCAGAACACCACCTCGGTCGCTTCCCGCCGAAGGCCCGCGCGCTCGAGCAGCGGCGCCAACGGGGTGCCCGCCCAGCGGGCGTTCCCGATCCCGCCGATGAAGAAGGGAATGCCGTGGTTGCCCGAGCATTCGAGTGTGAACTCGACCTCGCGCCGCGGCCGCGCCATCAGATCGGGGAGCGACAGCGACAGCGGCCGAGAGACGAGCCCGTCCACGTTCAGCCGCCACGCTGCCGCGTCCACGGTGGGAAAGCCGTAGTGGTTGATGGTGAAGAAGTTGTCCGCCGGCGTCAGCCAGGACTCCAATGCCTCCCAATCGAGCAACTGGCCTACCGCGCCGGGCTCAGGGTTCGGCGGAGGCGGATCGAGCCACGGGATCACCTCCCCACCCCCGTCGCCGGCAAATGCGCCTGCCGGCCCGGCCATCTGCAACGCGCTCAGCCCTGCGATTGCGGCGCCCCCGCCTTTCAACAGGCTTCGGCGTGAGAACTCGTCGCTCTGCACTGGGTCGCTCCTTTCCGAGAGCTTGCGGTCCCAGGTCCGCTCAAGTGACTGCGCATGACCTAATGCACAGGAAATTCGCTACATGCAGCAAGTGCAGTACAGACAGCGATCACGGAGCGGTGCTTCGGGCGAGCCTCCCACGGCGCCGATTGCAGCGCCACCACGACGTCCATTCGCTGACGGGTGCGCGCTTTGCTCGCCCGCGAAGGGGTTGGCGGACGTGAGAAGCTCCGGCCGCCATGGAGTACGGCGCCCATCTCCCCCTGATCGTGTTCGACGGCGCCCCGCCGACCCTCGCCGACCTGCGCGAGTACGCGCGCCAGGCGGCCGAGCTCGGCTACCGCTACCTGTGCGCCAACGACCACCTGCTGTTCGGGCGGCCCTGGCTCGACGGGCCGACCGCGTTGGCCGCGACGCTCGACGCCGCCGCCGGCATGACCCTCGCCACGACGGTCGCGCTCCCCGTGATCCGCGGGCCCGTCCAGACCGCGAAGCTGCTCGGCGCGCTCGACCGGCTCACGGACGGCGCGCTGATCGCAGGCGTCGGCCCCGGGTCCTCGGCGCAGGACTACGCGGCCGCCGGCGTCGCGTTCGACGAGCGCTGGCCGCGCTTCGAGGAGGCGGTGCGCGCCGTGCGCGCGCTGCTGGGCGACAACGAGCCGCCGTTCGAAGGCGCGTTCTACTCGACCGCGGGCCTGAACCTCGAACCGCGCCCCGCGCGACCGGGAGGACCACCGCTGTGGCTGGGCAGTTGGGGATCGGCGGCCGGCCTGCGCCGGGTCGAGCGGCTCGGCGACGGCTGGCTGGCCTCCGCCTACAACACCACGCCGGCTGGGTTCGCGCGCAGCCGTAGCGCGGTCGGTCCGCTCCCGAACGCGCTCGCCACGACCTGGCTGTACATCACCGAAGACCACCGCGCCGCCGAGCGCATGCTCACCGACGTCCTCGCCCCGCTGCTGCGCCGGCCCGTCGAAGCCCTCCGTGAGCTGACGCTGCCGATCGGCTCACCCGAGCACTGCGCGCAGGCGATCACCGCCTACGCGCAGGCCGGCGCCGAACGGATCTTCGTGTGGCCGCTGACCGACGAGCTCCGGCAACTCCACACCTTCCGCACCGACGTCATCCCGCTCGTCGAAGCATGATCGAACGGCAATGGGGGCCGCGACGTCATGCGGACGGGTGCCCGTGCCGCGCGATGAGCGAAGCGTCCAGATGCGCGTCGAGCGCACGCAGCTCACTGTCGGGCATTCCGGCCGCGCGCAGTGCGCCGTAGACGGCCTCGAGCTCTGCCGTGCCGCCACCGGTCAGCCGCGCGAGCTGCTGCTCGTAGCGCGACCGCGAGTCGCTCGAGCCGGCAACCATCAGTGCCTCGAGCGCGAACTTCTTGGCATCGTGCACGACCAGGGCGAGTTCGTCCGCCTGGCGTTGACCGGTGAGGCCGCAATCGGCCAGGTAGGACGCGAGCGCCGGGGTCTTGTCACTCCGCCCGCCCACCACCGACTGGCGAGTGGGCACTGGAGATGCGTCGCTGGCGCTACGTCCGAGCAGCCAGCGGCCCCCGCGGATCACGAGCGCCCCCGCGGCCACGAGCGTCAGCCCGAGCGTCGAGAACACGGCGATCAGGACGCCGAGAAGGGTGGGCGCCAGCCACATGTCGGGCAGCTGGGCCGCGAGATCGCTCTTGATCTCGACGTCAACCGTCCGCTCCCCACCACCGCCGGTGAGTTGGACCGTCCGTGCGCTGAGGTTCCCCGCCTCCGGCTGCGGAGAGCTCGGAGGAGCGGTGGCGTGAATTCGCGGCTCAGGCGCATGGAGCGTGACCGTTGAGCCGGCCGCGGCGGCCACGGTGACGCCCCTATCGGGCGCTTCGAGCACCGGAACGTTCACCTTCGTGATGACCGTCAGTGGCCTGCCTCTCGGGACCTTGAACGTCTGCGGCGGGACAGGACGCTCGACGAGGAAACCGCTGGACCCCAGCAGCGTGACCTCCCAGTCCCTCGGCACGGCGGCGGCGAGCCGCGAGGCCAGTTGCCCATCGCCAGGACCCGTGAACCGGCGCGCCTGGGCGAGCGTGAGCTCAAACCGCTCGGAACCTGACCACCCGCCCCGCTCGAGGTAGCTCAGTTCCGCCACCAAGCGGGCGGGCTGGATCTCCAGCCGCTGCGGTGAAGGGTCTGACGTCTGCCGCGTAAAGAGCAGCAGTGCGGCCGCGGCCGACCCGACGAGCAGCAGCGCCAGCCCGGCGAGGACCTTGCGCCGCCCGAAGCGTCCCGTCATCCAAGGCACCGATCCGACCGCGGCACCGGCAGCGAGGCAAAGCAGGAGCCAGGGCCAGATATAGACGGCGAACGCGAGCACCAGCAGCGTCACGATCAGCGCCAGCGAAAGAGCGGCGCGGGCGGCCATCGACCGCGTTCCGGAAGTGGCGCCGGACGCGCTCATGCAGGAAGTCTCGCGCAACGTCGTGCATCACGACAGTCCTTGCGCCGCGGGTGACGGGGACAACCCCGCTGCGGTATGCGAGCAGGTCAGCGGCGGCGCGGCGGCGGGCCGCCGCGACCTGCCGCGAGCGCGCGCCACGGCGCTACTCAGGCGGGTGGCGCGAGCGCCTCGCCGAGCTTGTCGAGCATCCGCTGTTCGCCTTCGCTCACGCGCTGGGCGTGAAACCCGAAGAAGCCACCCTCCTTGGCCGCGTTGGCCGCCTCCTGCGCGGCGTCGTTGAGCCAGGCGCGATACGCGTCGGCCTCGTCGCGGGTGGCCTTCGCGGACACGATGCCGTTGACCGCGCTCAGCTCCTCGAGGATCTCCTGGCCGGCCAGGGCGCCCTTGGGCTTGAAGTCGTGCAGCGGGTTCTTGTGGCCCTTGGCGTCCGCGACCGCCTCGGCAGCCACGGCGCTCACGAACGCTCCGCGGCCGCCGTCCTCGGCCGCGCCGAGGACGGTCTTGAGCGCGGCCGAGGTCTCCTTCGCCAGCTCGATCGGCCCGCCGGGGTCCGACAGCGAGATCGCCATGCCCGCAATGAACGGCGCGCGCTTGAGCCGTGTCCATTCCTCGTCGGTGAATTCCGCCTTGCCGGTCATGCCAGCTCCTCTGCTCGGGTGTCGGCGCGGAGTCTCCCTGATCGACTCGCTGCTCGGGGGCCTGACCCGCGCGGCGGGCGGAGGTTAGCCTGGCGGGCATGGTCGCCGCCGTGCTGGCGCTCGCCTCATCGTTGTCGTGGGGCCTGTCGGACTTCTTGGGCGGCTTGCAGAGCCGGCGCCATCCGCTGCTGGCCGTGCTCGTGCTCTCGCAGGGGTTCGCGCTGCTGCTGCTGGTCACGGCGGTCGCCGCCGGCGCGCCGATCGCGCACGACGGCACGGCGACGGCCTGGTCGATCGCCTCGGGGATGGCCGGGCTGCTCGGGCTGACGGCGTTCTACCGCGCGCTGGCGATCGGGACGATGAGCATCGTGGCGCCGCTCTCGGCCACCGGGGCGGCGATCCCGGTGCTCGTCGGGCTCGCGTCCGGGGAGCGGCCGCGGATCGTGCAGCTCGCCGGGATGGCGCTCGCGATGCTCGGCGTCATGCTCGCCTCGCGCGAGGCCAGGGAATCCGACGCCCCGCAGGACCGCGCCAACCGGACCGCGATCGGCCTCGCGCTGGTTGCCGCGGTCGGCTTCGGGTCCTTCTTCGCCGGGATGAGCCGCGCGCAGGAGACCGGCGACGTCACGTGGGTGCTTGATCGCCTCGCGCACGCCCGAGGTCCTGCTCCTCCTGACCGTGTGCGCCGTTCGCCGCCCGCGCCTGCCGACGAACCGGACCGCGTGGGGCGCGATCGTCGCGATCGGGTTCTTCGACCTGATGGCCAACCTGCTGTTCGTGCTCGCCAGCGGCCGCGGACTGTTGAGCGTCGTCGGCGTGCTTGCCGCGCTCTACCCAGCCGTCACCGTGCTGCTCGCGCGGATCGTGCTGCACGAGCGGCTCACCCGGACCCAGGACGCCGGCGTGCTCCTGACGCTCGCCGGCGTGGTCGCGCTCGCGGCTGGCGCCTGACGGGCTGATCAGGTCGCCGGCGCGGCGCCGTACTCCTCGTCGCGTGACGTGCTCGCCCCACGTGACCGGGCTGCCCGTGTCGTCGGCCTCCTGGATCGCGATGTGGGTCATGAAGCGGTTCGGCGCGGCGCCGTGCCAGTGGTCCTCGCCGGGCTCGAAGAAGACGCGGTCGCCGGGCCGGATGACCTCGACCGGCCCGCCGCGGCGCTGGCAGAGGCCCATGCCCTCGGTGACGAAGATGTTCTGGCCGAAGCGGATGGGTGTGCCAGGCCGTCCGCGCGCCCGGCGTGAAGTGGACGCTGGCGGCGGCGACCCGCGAGGGCTCGGTGGGCGTGGCGATGGTGTCGACGAAGACGGCGCCGGTGAACCAGTCGGCGGGGCCCGGATTGGTGTCGAGCGAGTTGCGGGTGATCTGCATGTCGTGCTCCTAGCACCGCCGCCGGGCCGCCGGCGCGAGCGCGGGGTTCGCCCAGCCGTTGTCGTCGGGGTTGATGTTGGTGCCGGGCGGGACGAGCTCGTCGATGCGGTCGAGCAGCGCCTCGTCGATCACGACGTCGGCCGCGGCGAGCTGGCTCTCCAGGTGCTCCATCGTGCGCGGGCCGATGATCGGCGCGGTGATCGCGGGGTGGTTGAGGACGAACGCGATCGCGAGCTGGATCAGCGTGATCCCGGCGTCCTCGGCGAGCTGCGCGAGCTCGTCGACCACGTCGAGCTTGCGCTGGTTGCCCGGCAGCGAGAGGTCGTAGCGCTGCGGCAGCCGGTCGGCGCGCGTGGAGTCCGGCAGCTCGGCGTTCTTGCGCCAGCGGCCGGACAGCCAGCCGCTCGCCAGCGGCGCCCACGGGATCACGCCCATGCCGTGGCGCGCGCACGTGGGCAGGACGTCGGCCTCGATCGCGCGCACGAGGATCGAGTAGGGCGGCTGCTCGGTCACGAAGCGCTGCAGGCGCCGGTCGCGCGCGACCCACTGCGCCTCGGCGATCTGCGACGCCGGGAAGGTCGAGTGGCCGATGTAGCGGACCTTGCCCTGCTGGACGAGGTCGGTGAGCGCGCCGAGCGTCTCCTCGATGTCGGTGTCCGTCCGCCGGGCGGTGGATCTGGTAGAGGTCGATCCAGTCGGTCTGCAGGCGCCGCAGCGAGTTCTCGACCTCCATCACGATCCAGCGGCGCGAGTTGCCGCGCCGGTTGGGATCGTCGCCCATCGGCATGTGCACCTTGGTCGCGAGCACGACGTCGTCGCGCCGGCCCTTGAGCGCCTTGGCGACGATCTCCTCCGACTCGCCCGGCCGAATAGACGTCGGCGGTGTCGAGGAAGTTGATCCCGGCGTCGAGCGCGGCGTGGATGATCCGGATCGAGTCGTCGTGGTCCGGGTTGCCCCAGGCGCCGAACATCATCGTGCCGAGGCACAGCTTGCTGACCGAGACGCCGGTGCGTCCCAACGGGCGATGGTCCATCGATCTCCAGTCTTCAGTCGGTGCGCTCAGCGTACGCCGGTCGTGACGGCGGAGCGGGGCCCTGCCGGTGCCCCCTTTCGGTAGGCTGCCCGGGCGCCGTGACTGACGCTCAGGTGGAATCGACCACCGGGAAGCGGCGCACCAGTGATTGCCGCGCGTCTGGGCAGCAGAGCCGACCGCATCGGGAGGTGCCCATGTCCGCCGCTGTCCTCGCAGGAGCCGACCCTCGTATCGCCGAGCTGGTGGCCGCCGAGCGCGCGCGTCAGCACGACACGCTGTGCCTGATCGCGTCCGAGAACCACGTCTCGCCCGCGGTCCTGGCGGCGAGCGGCTCCGTGCTCACGAACAAGTACTCCGAGGGCTATCCGGGCCGCCGCTACTACCAGGGCAACGCCGTCATCGACGAGGTCGAGGTGCTGGCGGCGCAGCGCGCGCAGGACCTGTTCGGCGTCGAGCACGCCAACGTCCAGCCGCTGTCGGGCGCCGCCGCCAACCTCGCCGCCTACGCCGCGTTCCTGGTGCCCGGCGACACCGTCATGGGCATGGCGCTGGACGCCGGCGGACACCTCACGCACGGCTGGGGCGTCTCCGTCACCGGCCGCTGGTTTCGCTCGATCCGCTACGGCGTGCGGCGCGACACCGGCACGGTCGATCTCGACGAGGTGCGCGAGCTGGCCCTGCGCGAGCGGCCGAAGCTGATCTGGTGCGGCGGCACCGCGATCCCGCGCACGATCGACTTCGCGGGCTTCGCCCAGGTGGCCGCACGAGGTCGGCGCGGTGCTCGCCGCCGACGTCGCCCACATCGCCGGCCTGATCGCCGGCGGCGCCCACCCCTCCCCCGCCGGTCACGCCGACGTCATCGCCACCACCACCCACAAGACCCTGCGCGGACCGCGCGGCGCGATGCTCATGTGTCCCGCCGACCACGCTTCCGCGATCGACCGCGCGGTCTTCCCCGGCCTGCAAGGCGGCCCGCACGACCACACCACGGCCGCCATCGCGGTCGCCCTGCACGAGGCCGCCGAGCCCGGCTTCGCCGCCTACGCCCGCGCCGTCGTGGCCAACGCCGCCGCGCTGGGCGACGCCCTGGCCGAGCGCGGCTTCGAGCTCGTCTCCGGCGGCACCGACAACCACCTGCTGCTCGTCGACGTGACGGCCAAGGAGATCGGCGGTCGCCCCGCCGCCGAAGCGCTCGAGCAGGCCGGCATCGTCTGCAATTACAACGCGGTCCCGTTCGACCCGCGCCCGCCGCTCGACCCGTCCGGCCTCCGGCTGGGCACGCCCGCGATCACCACCCGCGGGCTGCAGCCCGAGCACATGCTCGAGGTTGCGCGCTGGATCGACGAAGGCGTCGAAGCGGCGCGGCGAGCGGACCCTGCGGCGCTGGCGCGGATCCGCGGCGAGGTGCTCGAGCTGGCCCGCGCCTACCCGCCGCCGGCCTGATCGAGGCTCACCGGCAGCGTCAGCGTCGATCCGGCGTGGGCGATCGTGCGGCGCGAGGGCTGCATCCGCGACGCCGGTGGCGTACGGCTCGCCGGTGCCCAGATTGCGCCCGAAGCGTGGATGCGAGCCGCCGGCCACCAGCAGGCGGATGCGGTGGCCGGCGGCGAACCGGTGCGCGATCGCGTCCAGCTCCAGCCGCACCGGCTCGTCCGCGTGCTCGAGGCGCACGAGCGCGTCGCTGACGTTGCGCGAGCGGCCGTCGCCGTCGACCTCGCCCAGTCGGACGAACACGTCGACGTGCGGGTTGTCGCTGCGATGGGCGAGCTCGACGACCGGGACGCCGACGATCTCGACGTCCTCCGTGAGCACCGGCCCGGTGAAGGTCAGCACGTCGGAGCGCTCCGCCAAGGCGCTGTCGTCCCGGTAGCCGGCCGTGCCCGACATGTCGCGCCCGCCGATCGTCGGCGTGGGGTCTGCCGGGTCGTACGTGAACGACCGACGCCGGCGCGTCGGCCGCGGGCGGCTCGGCGCCGAGTGCGCCGTCCGGCTGCAGATAGAGCGTCAGCTTGCCGGCCGGCGGCGGCCAAGCCGGGAGGTCGCGCCACTCGCCGGCGCCGGTCACGAAGATCCGCACCGGCGCCCGCCGGCGCCGCGCGGTCCCCGCCAGATGCTCGGCCAGCCACTCGGCGCTCTCGCGGGCCACCGTCCCGGCGCCCTTGAACACCATGTCGAGATGGGTCCAGGGCCCCGCGGTCAGCGCCACGTCGACGCCGCGCTCGCGCAGGGTCGCGTACTGCTCGAGCGTCTGGCCGAGGAAGAGGTCCTGCCAGCCCGTGAACAGCAGCACCGGCACTTCGACCCGCTCGACCGCCTCGGGCAGCCGCATCCGCTCCCAGAACGGGTCCGACGGGTCGGAGTGCGTGATCCAGTCGCGGTACCAGCCGGCGCGGCCGGCCAGCAGCGCCTCGCCCGCGTCCAGGGCCGGCAGGCCGGCGAGGGCCGGGGCCACGCGCTTGTCGGCCGTGGCCTGCCGGATCAGCCCGCGCACGCGACCGGCGTCCTCCTGATGGGCCATCATCTCGGTCCAGCCGAGGAAGTCGCTCAGCGCGAACGCCCCCGTCCCCCACGCCACGCGGCTGAAGTCGTGCGGGCCGACGATCACGATCGCCGTGGCCAGCTCGGGCGGCGGGTCCATCAGCAGCGCCCACTGCGTAAAGCCCAGATACGAGGGTCCCATGGTCGCGAAGCGGCCGCCGAACCACGGCTGTTCGCGCAGCCACGCGACGGTGTCGGCGCCGTCCTCGACCTCGCGGACCATCGGCTCGAACGCGTCACCGGAGCCGAACGTGCCGCGGCAGCTCTGCAGCAGCACGTGATAGCCGCGATCGGCGAAGATGCGGGCGAAGAGCAGCGAGATCGGCGCCTGCGCGACCGTACGGCCCGCGCACGAGGATCGTGCCGCGGGCCGGACCGACCGGCGCGTAGTGATCGGCCACGAGCTCGACGCCGTCGCGCATCGGCACGCGCACGCCGCGCGTGACCGTGTACTCGGACGTGGGCCGGGGCAGGCCCAGCAGCCGGCCGGCGAGCAGATCGGTGATCCGCGCGCCGAGACGCCGGCGCTGCGCGCTCGGTCGATCGGACTCGATGGCGGCTGCCGTGGTCGTCATGGTCCCTCCGGTCCATGATGCCCGATCGCGCGGCCGCGGCCTGTCACCGTGGACGGCATGACGTCGTCGCTTCGCCACCAGTTCGTCTCCGCGCCCGGTGCTCGAATCCATGTCGCCGAGCTCGGCGCGGGCCCGCTCGTGCTGTTCGTGCACGGGTTCCCCGACGGATGGTGGTCGTGGCGTCATCAGCTGCCGGCGATCGCCGCGGCCGGGTTCCGGGCCGCCGCGATCGATCTCCGCGGCTACGGCCGGTCATCCGCTCCGGCCGCGGTCGACGCCTACCGGATGCTCGCCCAGGTGGCCGACGTGGTCGCCGTCGCCCGAGCCCTCGGCGACGGGACGGCGACGATCATCGGCCACGACCTCGGCTCGCCGATCGCGGCCGCAGCGGCGCTGCTGCGACCGGACGTCTTCACCGCGGTCGGCCTGATGGGCGTGCCGTACACGCCGCCCGGCGGGCCGCGGCCCAGCGAGGCCTTCGCCGCCGTGGGCGGCGACGAGGAGTTCTACGTCAGCTACTTCCAGATGCCGGGCCGGGCCGAGAGCGAGATCGAGCCGGATGTCCGCGGCTGGCTCGCCGGCTTCTACGCCGCGCTCGCGGGCGAGGCAGCGCCCGGCGTGTTCACGATCCCGCCCGGCGGCCGGATGCGCGACCGCTTCCCACCGCTCGACGAGCTGCCCGACTGGCTCAGCGAGGCGGAGCTCGACGCCGCGGCGCGAGAGTTCGAACCCGCCGGCCCGCTCAATCGCTACCGCAACTTCGACCGTGACTGGGAGGACCTGGCCGCGTGGCAGGGCGAGCCGCTCCGGCAGCCGTCGATCTTCATCGCCGGCGCCCAGGACGCTTCGACCGTGTGGCTCGCCGACGCGATCGCGGCGCAGGCCACGACGCTGCCCGGGCTCGTGTCCTCGCACCTGCTCGAGGGCTGCGGGCACTGGGTCCACCAGGAGCGGCCCGCCGAGGTCAACGACCTGCTGGTGCGCTGGCTGAACCGAACGTAGGGATTGCCGACGGACGCCGTAGCCGATCGGCTCTTCCCCGGCTGCGGGGCGGGAACCGATACTGCACGGCGTGTCGAAGCCAAGCGCAGAGGGCAGCGACGGTCCGGAGCCGGTGGCCCTCGTCACGGGCGCGGCCAGCGGGATGGGCCACGCCGTCGCGTCACGCTTCCTGGACGCGGGCTGGACCGTGCTCGGCCTCGACCTGCACGAGCCGCGCCTCGATGCGTCGAGCGGGACCCTGCTCGAGTGGGCCCCGGTCGACATCTGCGATCGAGCGGCCGTGCGGGAGGCGGTGCAGGCGCTTCCCGACGGCGTCGGGCCGCTGCGCGCCGTCCTCAACGTCGCCGGCATCTACCCGCCCACCACGCTGGCGGATCTCAGCGTCGAGCGCTACCGCGCGATCTTCGACACCAACGTCCTCGGCACCCTGAACGTGATCGCGGAGTCGGTGGCGGTCATGCGCTCCGGAGGCGCGATCGTCAACTTCGCGTCGGTGGACGCGTTCGCCGTCTCCCGCGGACAACTGATCTACAGCGCGGCGAAGGCGGCGGTCGTGTCGCTCACGCGCTCGCTCGCGGTGGAGCTGGCGCCGGACGACATCACCGTCAACGCGGTCGCACCGGGCTGGGTGGACACGCCCGGCAACCGCGCCACCGGCCGCATGGAGGGCGCGGCGAGAACGATCCCTCTCGGCCGCGTGGCGCAGCCCGAGGAGATCGCCGAATGGGTGTGGCGGCTCGCCGGTGAGTCCAGCGCCTACATGACCGGCGAGACGCTCGTGATCAGCGGCGGGTCGGTGATGCGCTGAGCAAGCTCGGGCGAGCGCCGGGTCGCCGTTTGACTGCGGACGGCGCGGTGGGTCGAGCGAACTGCGCCGGTAAGGGAGGCGGCGGCGCGATCGGCGAGGTGGAGCACGATCGATTCCTCGATGCCACCGCCGTTCGTGCGCCAGACCGCTCACATCCGACCATGGCGCCTTCGGAGGTGAGCCGAGTACGTCTGGCCAAGCCGGACGAACTCGGCGCACTTCCACATGGAAGGAGTTCGCTGTTCGGGTGAGCCGGCCCACGCGGACGACGGCCGACCGCGACGTCCGTCCGGCCGCCGCCTTTACCGGCGCATTCGCCGGCCTAGCCACGCGGCTGACGGCCGATCGCGACGCCGGTCCGGCCGCCGCCCTTACCGGCGCAGTTCGCCGGCCAAGCCACGCGGCTGACGGCCGACCGCAACGCCCGAACCCGACGCGCCTCTACGGCGCAGGAGACCTGAGCCGTTGAAGGTGATGCTCGGCGAGCGTCATCAGCGCGCGCGTCGCGGGTGACGGGCGCGTGTTGCGGCGGGTGATGAACGCGAACGCCTCGTGCAGCGGCGGCTCGAGCGGCACGCTCGCGAGGCGGTCGCGGTAGCCGAGCGCGTCGATCAGCCCGCCGGTCACGATCGTGTCGCCCAGGCCGCGCGCGGCCAGCTCGAGCGCGGCGTTGACGTGCTGCACCTCGATCCGCGGGCGGAGCGTCACGCCCGCGCGCTGGGCGCGCTCGGCGAGCTGGCGGCGCGTGGGGTCCTCCTCGCCCCACTGCGCTTCGGGCAGCACGAGCGCGGAGCCGGCGAGCTGCTCGATCGTCATCGGGCCTGCAGCCCGGTCGGACTCCGCGCTGGCGAAGACGACTTCGAGCTCCGCGACCGCCGCGCCCACCTCCAGCCCGTCGTCGTCGATCGGCAGCGCGACGAGCCCGGCTTCGAGCCGGCCGGCCCGCACGGCATCGGCGAGCTGGCTCGAGTTCTCCCCCACGACGCGGATGGCGACCTCGGGGTAGCGGCGCGCGAAGTCCTCGACGAGCCCGGTGAGGATCAGGTGGTGGGCGGTGCTGAACGTGCCCAGCGACGCCGTCCCTCCCGTCAGCGTGCGCGCGCGTCGCACGACGTCGGCGGCCTCGCGCGATGCCTCGAGCGTGCGTTCGGCTTCCGGGCGCAGCAGCCGTCCCGCGTCGGTGAGCGCGAGGCGCCGGCCGGTGCGCACGAACAGCGCGACCCCGAGCTCGGCCTCGAGGTGGGCGATCTGTTCGGAGACGCTCGGGCGCGCGAGGTGCAGGAAGTCGGCGGCGGCGGTGAACGACCCGTGCTCGGCGGCGGCGAGGAAGTAGGTGAGCTGCTGGAGCGTCACGGAGAGCGCGTAGGCATTTCCTACGGATGGTGGAGTCAATCAGCTCTCGCGCCGGCGCGCCGCGAGTCTCGACACTGGGGGCATGAGCGAAGGCAACTACTGCGTGATCGGCGCGGGCGCCGCCGGGCTGGCTGCGCTGCAAGTGCTGCGCGACGAAGGGTTCGAGGTCGACTGCTTCGAGCGCAGCGACCGCGTCGGCGGCCACTGGCACACCGACTACGACTGCCTGCACCTGATCACCCCGCGCGGGTCGTCGGGCTTCGACGGCTTGCCGATGCCTTCGGACTATCCGCTCTTCCCCAGCCGCGACCAGATGCGCGACTACATCCTCGGCTTCGCCGCCCACCACAACCTGGGCTCGCACATCCGCTTCAACACCGAGGTCACGTCGGTCCAGCCGCTCGACGCGAACGGGCTGGCCGGCTGGGAGGTCACCACTTCCGACGGCGAGACGCGAGCCTACGACGGCGTGATCGTCGCCAACGGTCATCTGTGGGATCCGTTCGTGCCCGAGTATCCGGGGCACTTCACCGGGCACGTCGTGCATTCCGGCGCCTACCGCAACACCGCGGACCTCCACGGCGAGCGGGTGCTCGTCGTGGGCGCGGGCAACTCCGGCTGCGATCTCGCCGTCGACGCCGCGCAGGCGGGCCGCGAGACCTTCGTGTCCGTGCGCCACGGGCTCGTCTTCCAGCCCAAGACGCTGTTCGGGCGCCCGCGCTCGGAGCTGCCGCTGCTCGCCCGCCTCCCGATCGCCCTGCAGGAGCGCGTGACCCGCGGCCTGATCGACGTCGCCCTCGGCCGGCCGGAGCGCTACGGACTGCCCGCGCCGGCGACCCGCAACCTGCACAAGAACCGTCCGGTGGTCAACGGTCAGCTGCTGCACTTCATCCACCACGGACGGGTCCGGGTCGCGCCCGCGATCGAGCGCTTCGACGGCTCCGACGTGCACTTCAGCGATGGCAGCGTGCAGACGATCGACACGATCGTGTACGCCACCGGCTTCAAGGCGACGATCCCGTTCCTCGACCCCGCGCTGCTGCAGTGGGCCGACGGCGTTCCCCTGCGCGTGGCCGGCATGACGCTCCCCGTCGGGCTCGAGCGCCTGTACTTCGTCGGGCTCGCGGCCCCGCGCGGGCCGCAGCTGCCCGTGTACTCCGCCCAGTCACGGCTCGTCGCGCAGTTCCTGACCGCCTCCGGCGCGCTGTCGGAGACGCTGGCGACGGCACTCGCCGGCCGAATCGCGGATCGACATCCCGCGCCACGAGTGGCTGCGTGACATGCGCCGCACCCAACGGCGCCTGGACCGGATCGTGCGCCGCAGCGCGGCGCGGCCCGAGCCCGCCGGCTTCCCCGTGCCCGTCCACGGATGACCGCGCGGCTCGCGGGCAAGACCGCACTCATCTCCGGCGGCGCCCGCGGCCAAGGCGCCGCGCACGGCCGCCGGCTCGCGCAGGAAGGCGCCGCCGTCATCCTCGGCGACGTGCTCGAGGACGCCGGCGAGACGCAGGCGCGTGAGCTGCGGGCCGGCGGTCACGACGCCCTCTTCCTGCGCCTCGACGTCACCTCGCTGGCCGACTGGAAGGCGGCCGTGCGCGCGGCGGAAGAGCGCTTCGGCGGTCTCGACGTGCTCGTCAACAACGCCGGCGTCGTGCGCGTGGCGCCGATCGTCGAGGAGACCGAAGACGGCTGGGCGACGACGATGGCGGTCAACGCCACCGGCGTCTTTCTCGGCATGCACGCCGCGATCCCGGCGCTGCAGCGCGCGGGCGGCGGGTCGATCATCAACGTCGCGTCGATCTACGGCCCGGTCGGCGCGCCGGGCTACGTCGCCTACACCGCCAGCAAGGGCGCCGTGATCTCGATGACCAAGGTCGCCGCGCTCGAGCACGCCCACGAAGGGATCCGCGTCAACGCCATCTGCCCCGGACCGGTGCGGTCGCCGATGAGCGAGGAGGAAGGCGACGCCTCCGTCGAGATCACACCGCTGCGCCGGCGCGCCGAGCCCGAGGAGATCTCCTCGGCCGTCGCCTTCCTGGCCTCCGACGACTCGGTCTACATGACCGGCGCCGAGCTCGTCATCGACGGCGGCTACCTCGCACGCTAGGCCAGCAGGCCGAGCTCGCCGGCCTTGGCCGCGGCCTCGGTGCGTGACCGGCAGCGGAGCTTCGTGAGGATGTTGCGCACGTGCATGTCGACCGTGCGCGTGCTCAGCACGAGCTGACCGGCGATCTCGCGGTTCGTGCCGCCCGAGGCCACCAGGCGCATCACCTCGAGCTCGCGGCGCGACAGGCCGGCGTGCTCGTGGTCGGCGGCCGCCCGTCGGCCGAGCCTGCGCTCGACCGACTCGCCGAGCCGCGCGAGCTCGTCGGCGGCCTGGGCCGCCAGCGGCACGGCGCCGAGCCGGCGGGCGGTGCGGTACGCCTCCACCAGCCGCTCGATCGCCGCCTCACGCTGCCCCGCCGCGGCGAGCGCGACACCGGCGCGGAGCTGGATCTGGGCGCGCTCGAACGGGATCTCGAGGCCGGCGTGCAGCTCGGCCGCGCGGTCGATCTGCTGGGCGGCGGTGTCGGCATGGCCTTCGGCGAGCGCGGTCTCGCCGAGCGCGTGCGCCAGCGCGGCCAAGGCGTCCGGGTGACCCGTCGTGGCCACGATGCTCGAGAGCGCCTCGGTACTGGCGCGCGCGTCGTCGAGCCAGCCGTGGCGGGCGAGGAAGCTCGAGGCCCAGCGCAGTCCCCAGACGGCGTAGTGGTGATCCTCGCTGCGCGCCCAGCGCTCCACCACGAAACGGCAGTGACTGCGGGCCTGGTCGAGGTCGCCCTCGTGCTCGTCGAGCACCGCGAGCGCGGCGGCGCTGTCGACGGTCATCGAGACCACGTCGAGGCGGGAGGCCGTCTCGAAGCACTGGACGAGCAGCGGCCGGGCGGCCGAAGCCTCGCCGCGGAAGGCCCGGATCGCCCCGAGCACGCCGTCCACGACCAGCGTCGCGTCCGCGCCGGCGCCCGGGACGCGCAGCTCCTCCGACAGCTCGACGGCGCGCTCCCAGTCGCCCAGCTCGCGCAGCACGTAGGCCATGCAGCTCAGGCACGTGTGCTCCGTGCCCGCGGCGCCGCTCGTCTCACAGAAGCCGATCGCGGTGGCGAGCGCCGCACGCGCGCCGCCGTAGTCGCCGGCGATCTCGTGGGCCGTGCCGAGCCGCTGGTAGACCTCGGCCGCCTCGAGCGTGAGCTCATGTTCGAGCGCGAGCGAGAGCCCTGCTCTGATCGTGTCCATCCCCTCGCCGAACTCGCCGCCCTTCACGCGCGCGACGCCCTCGAGCCCGAGGCTGCGCGCCCGCAGGTCGAGTCGCTCCGCGAGCCCGGCCTCGTCGCGCGCCTGGCGGGTGAGCGCGACGGCCTTCACGAACTTGCCGGCGCTCGCCAGATAGCCCGCGGCGATCAGTCGCTCGGCGGCGGCCTCGCCGGGAAGGTCGTGGGCGGCGAAGGCGTCGGCCGCGACGACGCGCGCCGTGAGCGCGCGTGCGCGGTCGCCCTGCAGCTCGTAGATCGCGGCCAGGCGGCGCTCGGCATCGGCGAGCGCGCGGCCGGCGCCGGCCGAGCGCCGCGCCGTCACGACCTCGCGCTGCGCGCGGGTCGCCTCGGCCAGCTCGCCCGCCAGCTCCGCGACGCGCGCGTAGCGCTCCAGCAGCGCGATCCGTTCGGCACCGCGCTCGCCCTGCGGCCACATCTCGAGCGCCTGGCGCGCGAGCCGCGCCGCGTCGCGGTAGGCGTGAACCGCCGCGAGCTCCTCGACCGCCCGCACCAGCGACTCGAGCGCCCGCGAGCCGTCCCGCGCCGCGAGCCAGTGACCGGCCACCTCGGCCTGACCGCTGCCGCGCACCTCGAGTGCCGTGGCCAGCTCGCGGTGCAGCGACCGCCGGCGCAGCCACGGCACGTCCTCGTAGATGGCGTCGCGGGCGAGCGGGTGGCGGAAGGCCGCGCGTCCGCGGTCGAGCTCGACGATCAGGCCACAGGCCAGGAGCTCCTCGAGGCCGGCCTCGCAGCCGAGCGCGGCCACGAGCTCGAGATCGAAGCGGGTGCCGGCCACGGACGCCGCCTCGGCCGTCGCGCGAGCCTCTTCGGACAGGTCGCCGGCGCGCAGCAACACCGCGTCGCGGATCGTCTGCGGCAGCGGCACATCGACGTCGAGCGCGAGGTCGAGGCCGTCGGGCCCCGGCCGCAGCCGCCCGTCGTGCTCGAGCGCGGCGGCGAGCTCCTCGATGAAGAACGGGATGCCTCCGGTGCGATCGTGCAGCGTGCCGGCGAGCCGGGGGGACGGCGCGGCGGCGAGCACCCTCGCGGCCAGCTCTGCGGTTCCCTGGGCCGTCAGCGGCTCGAGCGCCAGCTCGCGCAGCAGCCGGTTCCGGCGCAGGTCGTGGCGCAGCCGCCGGAGCTGATGCGCGCGCGGGATCTCGTCGGAGCGATAGGAGCCCAGCACGAGCATCGGCAGGTCCTGCAGCGAGCCGGCGAGCGCGGCGAGCAGCTCGAGCGTGGCGTCGTCGGACCACTGCAGGTCATCGAGCAGCATGACCGCCGGGCGCTCGGCGACGACGGCGGCCAGCGCGCAGCGGATCGCCTCCACGAGCGTCGCCCGATCGCTCGTCGGCGCCGGATCGCCCAGCTCCGGCAGCAACAGCGCGAGGTGCGAGCGCAGCGGACCGCACTGCGACAGCCCTCCCGGCACCGCCCGGCCGAATGCGCGCAACGCGCTGATCACCGGCCCGTAGGCGAGCGCCCCGGGACCCGGAGTGCCACGCAGGAACTGCACGTCCGCGACTCCGAGCACCTCCTCGGCAAAGCGCGTCTTGCCGACGCCCGCCTCGCCGGTGAGCAGGACCAGCGAGCCGCGGCCGGCGCGTGCCTCGGTCAGCATGGGCGCGAGCCAGGCCCGCTCGGACTCACGCTCGATCAGGGCCATTCGGGGATTCTAAGTCGAGCTGCGCGGGCTCGCCCGACCTCGGAGGCCGGGCGAGCCCGTCGCGGGTAGGGTCCGTTGAAGAATGGTCGGTGCGCCTGATGTGGTGCAGCCGTGGATGCCTCGGGCCGCCCGCGATCGCGATGCGTGCCTCTGGCACGTGAGCATCGCGGGTGGCGCGAGGCGCCGCGGATGCGCCGCAGCAGGCGTATCGGAATTCTTCAGCGGGCCCTTAGCGGGGCAGGTCCCGGGGCCCGGTGCTGTCGAACACCGAAGCGACCTCGGAGACGAGGTTGGCCGGGAAGCCGCCGCGGCGCGCGTGCTCACGGATCACCTCGGCGTCCTCGGCCTGGTGGAAGCAGTAGATCTTGTCGCCCGCGACGTAGCTGTGCAGCCAGGTGTAGGGCTTCTCGAGCGACGCGACCGCGTCGTTGGACGTGCTCGTGATGCCACGCAGCTCCTCGTGGGTGAGCTCGCTGGCACCCGGGATCTCGCGCTCGATGACGTAGGTCTTCACGGTGAACTCCTTGGGGAGGGTTTGGTCGTTTGAGACCGTACGGACGGCGGTCACGCGCGGCATCCGCTGCATTGCCGTAATCCCCTTCGCGCGTTGCCGTATCGCGCCGACATTGTGGGTAGCGCCTCACCATGGGCCGGATCACCAACCCCTGGGGCGAGCGCACGCCGTACGGGCGGGGCGGGCGCTGGCCCGAACGCGTGGACTCCCAGCTCGAGGCGGGCCTCACGAGCGCCGACGTCGAGCGCTGGGTGCCGACGGCCTCGGTCCTGCACTCCAACGGCGACGGGATCGACATCGCGGTGCGCGACGGGCGGATCGTCGGCGTCCGCGGCCGCGCCGCAGACCGCGTCAACCACGGTCGCCTCGATCCCAAGGACGCCTACGGCTGGCAGGCCAACAACGCGGCGGATCGGCTGACGCGCCCGTGGATCCGTGAAGGCGGACGGCTCGTCGAGAGCGACTGGGAGACGGCGATGACCCGGATCGTCGATCGCTCGAAGGCGCTGCTCGAGCAGCCCGGTGGCTGGGGCCGGATCGGCTTCTACACCACCGGCCAGCTGTTTCTCGAGGAGTACTACACGCTCGCCGTGATCGGCAAGGCCGGGATCGGGACGCCGCACATGGACGGCAACACGCGCCTGTGCACGGCGACGGCGGCGGCGGCGCTGAAGGCGTCGTTCGGGACCGACGGCCAGCCCGCGTCCTACACGGACGTCGACCACTGCGACGCGATCGCGCTCTACGGCCACAACGTCGCCGAGACCCAGACGGTGTTGTGGATGCGGATGCTCGATCGCCGGCGCGGCGCGGACCCGCCGCGGATGCTGTGCGTCGACCCGCGCGACACGCCGGTCGCGCGCGAGGCCGACATCCATCTCGCGCCGCGCGCCGGCACCAACCTCGCGCTGATGAACGGGCTGCAGCGCGAGCTGCTTGCAGCGCGGCTGGATCGACGCCGCCTGGGTCGGCGAGCACACGCTCGGCCTCGAGGCGCTCGAGCGCACGGTCGAGCCGTACACGCCCGCGCGCGTGCACGAGATCACGGGCGTCGCCCCGGGGCAGCTCGTCGCGGCGGCGGAGCTGATCGGCACCGCCGAGGCGCTGATCTCGACCGTCCTGCAGGGCTTCTACCAGTCCAACCAGGCGACGGCCGCGGCCTGTGCGGTCAACAACCTCCACCTGCTGCGCGGGATGATCGGGCGCCCCGGCGCGGGGGTGTTTCAGATGAACGGGCAGCCGACCGCGCAGAACACGCGCGAGACCGGCGCCGACGGCGACCTGTCGGGATTCCGCAACTGGGACAACCCGGAGCACATCGGCCAGCTCGCCGAGCTGTGGAACGTCGAGGAGGACGTGATCCCGCACTGGGCGCCGCCGACGCACGCCATGCAGATCTGGCGCTACGCCGAACAGGGCTCGCTCCGGCTGCTGTGGATCACCGCCACCAACCCGGCCGTCTCGCTGCCGGACCTGGCCCGCATCCGCAGGATCCTCGCGCGCGAGCAGCTGCTCGTGGTCGTGCAGGACCTGTTCATGACCGAGACCGCGGAGCTGGCCGACGTCGTCCTGCCCGGGGCCACCTGGGGCGAGAAGACGGGCTGCCTCACGAACGCCGACCGCACGGTGCACCTGTCCGAGCGCGCCGTCGATCCGCCGGGCGAGGCGCGCGCCGACCTCGACATCTTCCTCGACTACGCGCGCCGGATGGACCTGCGCGACCGCGACGGCGCACCGCTGATCCGGTGGACCGACGCCGCCGGCGCGTTCGAGGCGTGGAAGGCGTGCTCGAAGGGCCGGCCGTGCGACTACTCGGCGCTGAGCCACGAGCGCCTGCGCGACGCCGGAGGCCTCCAGTGGGGCGGCGAGCGGCTCTACACCGACGGCGTCTTCAACACCGACCCGGCGATCGCCGAGACGTTCGGCCAGGACCTCGTCACCGGCGCGCCGGCGACCGAGCAGGAGTACCGCGCCAAGGAGCCCGCCGGGCGCGCGTTCCTGCACGCCGCCGACTACCACCCGTCGCCCGAGGCGCCGAGCCGCGAGTTCCCGCTGCTGCTGACCACGGGCCGGACCGTGGCGCATTTCCACACCCGGACCAAGACCGGTCGCGCCCCCGAGCTGCAGGCCGCCGCGCCCGAGGTCTGGGTCGAGCTCAGCCGCGAGGACGCCGACGCCGCCGGCATCGCCGACGGCGACCGCGTCCGCGTGCGGTCGCCGCGCGGCGCGATCGAAGGGCCGGCACGGGTCGTGGGGATCCGCCCGCGGACACGTCTTCGTCCCCTTCCACTACGGCTATTGGGACCGCGACGACGGGCCCGCCCGGGCCGCGAACGAGCTGACGCTGACCGCGTGGGACCCCGTCTCCAAGCAGCCGCTGTTCAAGCTGGCCGCCGTCGCCGTGGAGCGCGCGGGCTGATGCAGCTCGCCCACTACCTCGGCCTGCTGCACGCCGCGCAGGAACGGCTCGCGGCCGCGTTCCGCGAGGTCGCGGACGGACACCGTGAGGAGGTGGACGTGTTCCACACCTGTCACCGGCTCGCCGAGCAGTGCGACGCGCACGCCGAACGCCTCGCGCCCTTCGTCGCGCGCTACGGCGAGGTCGCCGACGACGAGCCCGAGCGGCTGCACTCGGCGATCTTCCAGAGCGGCCGCAGCGGCCCGCTCGCCCTCCTGCGCGACCTCCAGGACCTCTACCTGATGGCGTGCGAATGCGACCTCGCGTGGACCGTCGTCGGCCAGGCCGCCCAGGGCGCACGCGACAGCGAGCTCGTCGACACCGTCGGCGCCTGCGAGGCCGAGACCGCGACGCAGATCAAGTGGGCGCGCAGCCGGATCAAGGAAGCCGCTCCGCAGGCGCTGGTGGTCGCGTGAGTGCAGCCCGCGTCGTCCTGCGGCCGATCGCCAACCCGCTGCCGCTCGGGTTCCTGGCCCTGGCCGCCGGGACCCTGCTCGTCAGCGGCCTGCAGCTCGGGTGGCTGGCGCCCACGCAGGGCGAGGACGTCGCGCTGATCCTGCTCGCGTTCGTGTTCCCGCTGCAGCTGGTCGCCTGCGTCTTCGGCTACCTCGGACGCGACGTGGTCGCGGGTACGGGAATGGGCCTGCTCGCGGGCACCTGGCTCTCGATCGGGCTGGTCACGCTCACGGCACCCAAGCCCGGCGCCACGAGCGACGCGCTCGGGCTCTTCCTCCTGCTCGCCGGCACGGCCATGCTGATCCCCTTCGCGGCGGCCTGCCTCGGAAAGCTCGTCGCCGCGGCCGTCCTCGGCACCACGGCGCTGCGCTTTGCGCTCACCGGCCTGTACCAGCTGACCGCAGACTCGGGCCTCGAGCAGGCCGCGGGAATCGTCGGACTCCTGCTGCTCGCGATCGCGCTCTACGCGGCGCTCGCTCTGACCCTCGAGGACGCTCGCGGCGAGGCTGCGCTGCCCGTCGGCCGACGAGGCGACGGCACGCTGGACGACGGCCTGGCGAAGGTCGAACGCGAGGCCGGCGTCCGACGGCAGCTCTGACTCGCGCCGGCACCGCCGCGCAGGCCGTCCTTTCCTCACGCTCCCGCGGCCACCTCGAACCTTGCCTCGTCAGCCGGTCAGCTTCTCCGTCGGTTGGCCGGTGATCGCGCCGATGAGCTCGAAGTCCTTGTCGTCGTGCAGCACCACCAGGCCGGCGCTTTCGGCGATCGCCGCGATCAGGAGGTCCGGGATCGATGGCGCCCGGTGATGTCCGCGATCGGCGACCAGCGCGAGTACCGAGACCGCACGATCCTCCGCCACCGGCGTCGCGTACTCCACCGGCATCGAAGCGACGGGCGGCTCGTGCAGCCCCACTCGCAGCTGCGTCGCGTCGCGCGCCGAGTAGCCGACCTCGAGCAGCGTCACCGTCGCGATCCGAATCAGCCCACGTTCGATCCGCTGCGCCCACACCGCAGCGTCCGGGCTCGCACCCAGCCGCACCAGCGCGGACTTGTCGATTAGCCAACCCGGCCCGTCGGCGGTCACGACCAGGCCCGGCGCATGACTTCGGGATCGCCGAGGTCGGCGAACCGCGAAGAGAAGCGCTGGAGATCGGCCATCGTCACCGTTCCGACCGGGCGCGCAGCGTCCTGTCGCAAGCGGCGCCGCAAGTACTCGGTCCGCGACAGCCCGAGACGTGCCGCGTGGGCATCGATCCGAGCGAGATCCTCGGCAGGCACATCACGAATCAGCACGTCGGGCATCGTCTCCATGATATCGGCTGATATCGAGCACCTCCTGCACGCCTCGGCGCCGGCCTCGATCACTCGCGGCCGGCGCCTCGTGCGACGCTACGGATTCGACGTCGAGAGCGTGAACGTCAGCGTCTTGGCGTACGTTCCCGTGCGCAGCGCCTCGGCGGCGCCGATGTGTTGACGGAACCCGATGGTGACCCCGGCGTTGCTGACTGGTCCGTCGTAGGTGAGCAGTGTGAGCGGCGATCCGGCCGTCGCGCTGAGCGGAGCGAACGTGGAGCCGTTGGCCCGCGCCTGCAGACGCTCGCCGAGGGCGAACGACCCGTTGACCAACCGGCCGGTCGCGTTCGACGACGGATCGGTCACCGACAACGTCGCGTCGCCCGCCGTCGAGATCACGTTCGCGCTCGTGCTCGCCTCGTAGTTGCGGTCCACGCCCGGTGTGAACGCCCCGAACGTGGCCGGGCTGCCGAGCGACAGCGACAACGTCGGAGGGACGGTGCCGCCGACCGGGGCTTCCGCGCTGGTGCCCTGCAGGAAGGTGACGTCGCCGGCCGCGACGTCGTAGACCTGGTAGCCGTCCTCGTAGCGCAGGTAGCGGGCATCGCCGCTGCCGGTGGGCACGAACGTCTGCGCCGCGCTCGCGGCCGGGACGTGCACCGTCGCCTTCGTGTTGGCCGGGACCGTCACGTCGAAGCGCGTGATCCCGGTCGCGTTCCGACGCCACTCGCTGCGCGCCGTGCCCTGCGGCGTCGTGTAGTGGCTCCTGGCGTGCGTGAGATCGCCGACCGGCGTCGGCTTGATGATCAGCTCCCGGTAAGCCACGGAGTCACGCGTCTGCCGGATGCCGCCCACGCCGGTGTGGAACCACTCCTCGATCTGCAGCAGGATCATGTGGTTCTGGGAGTCGCCCAGCGTCCACCGCTCGGGATGCGTCGTCATCCCGTTCGGGTGGGCGGTCGTCGGCTGCAGGAAGAACCCGTAGCTCGGCCGCGTGTTCTCCTGCAGGACGTCCCACAGCACGTTCGAGCGGCCGCCCTCCAGCAGCGAGCGCACCACGGGGGCCGAGGCCGATCGTGCCGGCGCTGAAGTGCGGGCCGCCGCCGAACGGCTGATAGTTGTAGATGTTCTCCACGAGCGCGTTGAGCACGTTTTCGCGCTCGCCCTCCGGCACCAGTCCGGCGTCGAGCGCGACCGCCTGGGCCGCCTGCGTCGCGCCGGTGGTGCCGCCGTTTCCGGCCGCGGTGTAGCGGTGCAGCGTCGTGTTGAAGAACCGGTTGTTGAACGCCGTCTTGATGTTCGCGGCCAGCGCTCCGTATTCGGCGGCATCCGCGTCGCGGCCGATCAATGCCGCCATCTCGGACATGTACTTCGCGCTGAGGTAATAGCCCCACGTCCCGAGCAACTGTTGCGACGTCTGCTCGGAAGCCACCCAGTCGGCCAGCAGGGCGGTGACGATGTACGCGTCGGCGCCGGTGCCCGCCTTGCGCCGGGCGACGAAGTCCATGTAGGTCTCCATCTCGGCGAAGTACTCGCGCATCGTCTGCGTGTCGCCGTAGAGCTTGTAGAGCAGGTACGGGACCTGCACGATCGACGAGCCCCAGTTGATCTCGTCGCCGAACTGGCCGGAGTAGCCCCAGTCGTAGACCGGCGTCTTGAGCGCGACATTGCCGGCATCCGGCCCCGCCTTCGACTGGCCCTCGACCAGCTGGACCTGCATGTTGCGCAGGTACGCCGCGTAGTCGAAGTTGACGTTCAGCGAGCCCATCGGCTGCACGTAGTCGGCGCCGTAGGGCAGCTTCTCGCGCCCTGGGCAGTCGGTGAAGACCGACATCGTGTTGCTCGTGATCGAGTAGTAGGACATCCGGTGGATGCGGTTGACCCGCTCGTTGGACGTCACGACTTCACCGGCCCGCGGGACGTCCGCGAACAGCTGCAATCCGCGGACGAGGTCCGTCGTCGGCGTGAATCCGGACGGTAAGCCGGTGACTTGCAGGTACTGCATCGCGAAGTAGTTGAACTTCGGGCGCCACGTCTCGCCGCCCGGGCTCCCGAGCGTGGTGTAGGTCGCGAAGATGTCCGAGCCGCGACCGCCGACGCCGATCGAGGACTGGTTGACCGTCCCGTCAGCGTTGAGCGTCTCGGCCGGCAGCAGCTTCACCGCCGTGCCCGCCGGGATGCCGTCCGGCAGGTGCAGCTCAGGCCAGCCCGCGATGTTCTGGCCGAGATCGAAGACCCAGACCCCCGGCTGTGGATTCGTCATCCGCACCGGCGCGAAGGTCTCTTGCAGCTTGACGGGCTCCGCGTTGCGCGCCGCGAGCTTCGTGGTGAGGTTGGGAGCGGGCGCGATCCCCGCCCGCGTCCAGCCGACGGCGGTGCCGTCGCGGCGCGTGGCCGACTCCGAGAGATCGGCGCCCGGCAGCGTCCAGCCCGCCTGCTCGCGACGCGCGTCGTAGTCCGAGCCGGCGAACCAGTGGTCGGTGACGGTCGCGCTGAAGGCCGCGCGCCAATCGCGGTTCGTGACCACCGTGTCCGTCGAGCCGTCGGCGTAGGTGATCTCCAGTCGCCCGATCAGCCGCGGCGTGACCATCGCACCGGCGCTGGCGTCGAGTGCGGCCAGCGGGTTGCCGGACCCGCTCACGCTCGCACCGGCGGCGTGAGCGGAGTCGAGCGCGGGCGTGAAGGCGATCCCCGTCCCGGGCGTCGTGATCGTCGTGCCTTCGGCGTAGCTCTGGCTCAGCGCAGGTGTGAACGTCACGCCTGAGCCGAGGTTGACGACCGGCGCGTTCTGCGCGTGCGCGGACTCCAGCGCGGGCGTGAAGGAAACGCCCGTTCCCTCGTAGCGCACCGCGGTGCCGGCGGCACGGGCACTCGCGAGCGGGGCCGCGAGCGTCAGGCCCGTGCCGGCTGCACCCTGCGTGCCCACGGTGACGATCGTGGCCGACTCGTCGCCGACGGTGATCGTCGCCCCGGCGACGAGCCCGGTGACGCTCGCCACGCGGATGTTCGTCGCGCCCGCCTCTGCGGCCGCGGCGAGCGTGGTCGCACGGCCTTGCGTGCCGACCTCGGTGACCGTCCGCGACTCGCCGTCGACGATCAGCGTGTTGCCCGCGGCATAGCCGGTCACGGACGCCAGCTTGACGTTCGTCGCTCCGGCTGCGACAGGCGCGAACAGCGTCGTCGTCGTGCGCGCAGTGCCCACGGCGGTCACGGTCGCGGTCTCCGAGCCGACGCGCAGCGTGTCGCCCACGCCCAGCCCGGCGACGCTCGTGACCTTCACGTTGGTGTCCCCGGCCGCCGCGGACAGCGCCAGCGCGGTGGTCGTCGGCGCGGTGCCGATCGAGGTGATCGTGCGTGACTCGAGCCGGTCGCCGCCGTCGCCCGTGTCGATGTTGATCGCCCCGCCGACGTAGTAGCCCGCGACGCTCGACACCCGCACCCGGGTCGCGCCGGCCGGCGCGTCATCCAGCAGCGTCCCGCTGCCGACGGCCGAGCTGGTCCACCACGCGTACGGGTTCGTGCGTCCGACGGCCGGGTTCAGGCCGGCCCTGGTGTTGTTGGCGGTGCCGTTGCCGAGCTCCACGCCGAGCGTGTTCGCCCCGCCGCGGAGCTCGCTCGTGACGTCGTACGTGCGGTACTCGGCGGACAGCTGATAGTTCGTGTACCCCGGGGCGAGCACCTCGTCGGTCAGCTTGGAGCCGTTCAGCTGCGCCTCGAACAACCCGAGCCCGCTCATGTACAGCCGCGCGCGCGTGACCGTCTTGGCGCCGTCGACCGTGAACGCCCGCGCGAACATCGGCAGGGGCTGTGCGTTCGTGCGGCCGGCGAGCTCGATCCACCGGGCGGCACCCCAGTCCGCCTGTTCGAGCAGCCCGGTCTCGAAGCTCGCCGGCGCGCTCCAGGACGACGCCTCACCCGCGGCGTCCCAGACCCGGACCTGCCAGACAGCCGGCTGGCGCGATCCCAGCGCGTCGCCCCCGTAGACGACGTCCGATTGCTTGGACGGAGGAGACCTTGCCCGACTGCCACAGGTACGGACCCGACGTGAGCTGCGACTCCGCGGCGGCGACGCGGATCTCGTAGGCCGACTGCGCGGCCGCGCGGCCGCTGCCGCTGAGTTTCCAACTGAAGTCAGGCGTGCGGTCGCCGATGCCGAGCGGCTCTGACAGACCGGTGGTCTTGAGCCCGCTCGCGGTCAACGACGGGCTCGCCGCCGCCGTCGAGCTCCATAGCGTGGCTACAGCCACAGCGGTCAGCATGACGCTCCGGACACGTCGAGGTCGATCCTTTACGACCATTTCCCCTCCCTCGCCCGACCCAACTAGACCGATATCGATCAGGACGCGACTTTACGTCCTGACCGTACAGCTCGCGCCCGGGAAAATCCCTAGGAAACGCTCCGTCTGCGTCGCAGCTCAAAGCGCGAGCTCGTGCGCCCGCGCCCGGGCGCGGAGCTGCGAACGCGAGCGAAGGCCGAGCTTCGTGTAGATGTTCGTCAGATGGAACTCGACGGTCTTGGTGCTCAGCATGAGCTCCTCGGCGACCTCGCGGTTCGTCATGCCGGCGACGACGAGCCGGGCCACGGTGAGTTCCTGCGGCGTCAACGCGGTGTAGTCGTGCGACTTGCGCGCCGACGGCGCGAGGCCGCAGGCGGCGAGTTCCCGCTCGCAACGCTGCAATGCCGGCTGCGCCCCGAGCGCGCTCAGCCTCCCCTGCGCCGCGACCAACGAAGCCGCGGCCGCGCGTCGCTCGCCCGTCCGTCTGAGCACCTGGCCGAGGACCAGCTCGATGAGCGCCTGTTCGTAGGGCATCGCAAGCCGCTCGATCGTTGCGCGGGCATCGCGCAGGCGAGCCGCCGCCCGCTCCGGATGGCGACGGGCCAGTTCGAGCCTCCCGCGCGCGAGCGCCATCCTCGCCGCGAGCAGCGGGTTCGATCGTGACGTGGCCACCTCCGTCGCGGAAGCGATCAGCGCTTCTGCGTCCTGCAGCCGCCCGAGATCCACGAGCGCGTTCGCTTTGAGGTGATGCCACGGCAGGAACGCGGGGTCGTTGACGCCGTCCCTCGTCCCCATCCCCTCGAGCGGCGTCAGCGCTCGGAGCACGTCTGGCGAGCGCCCCTGCGCCGCTGCCAGCCCGGCGGTCGCGATCGCCTCGGCCGCGATGTGGCGCTCGAACGTCGGAGCCTGATCGTGGATAACGCGCGCATGGCTCTCCGCGACGGCCCACTCCCCGCGCGCCGACGGCACGTAGCTCGCCGACCAATGGGCCTGGCCGATCACCCACCGATCCTCCGACTCGACCGCCAGCGCAATCGCTCGCTCGCCCGCGACGACGGCGGCATCCCACGCTCCGGCGAGGTAGGAGGCGCGCGCCAGCCCGGACAGCGACAGCGCAGCGACGACGAGCAGACCTTGCTCGAGGCTCTCGTGCGCCGAGGTCTCGAACGCGGCGTGCGCGGCGTCCAGATCGCCTTCGGCCAGAAGGAGGAACCCCTTGAGGGCGAGCAGCACGAATCCGGCGCCGCGTGGCGGCGCGGCGGGATCATCGAGCCACCGATCCAACGCGGCATGCGCCTCCTCAGGCCGGCCCGTGAAGCTGAGACCGAGCGCGAGCGACGGTGCGACGAGCAAGCCGGTGGCCGGGTCGCCCGGAGCGAGGTCGATGGCGCGCTCGGCCCAGTCGATCGCCTCCTGCCCGCGCAGGCGCGCCGTGGCCAGGAAGGCGATCCGCTGCGCGATCGTCGCGGCAAGCCGATCGTCGCCCGCGAGCCGGCGCCGTTCCCACGCCCGGGTCAGCCGCTCCTGCGCCGCCCCGAGATCGCCGGCGAAGATCGCCAAGTACGCCAGCACGCTGTCGCGCCGCGGACCCTCCGCGAAGCTTGCCTGCTCGGCCAGCCGCCGCGCCGCCGCGCCGTCGCCCGAGTACAGCGTGGCCTCGATCGCTTCGAGAGCGAGGCGCTCGCGATCAGCCGGGACCGGAGTCAGACGACTCGCCGCGAGCAGGCTCGACACGGCACTCGACCACGACCCGCGTGACATCTCCGCGTGCGCGTGGGCTTCCAGATCGTCGAGCAGCGCGCCGTCCACGACGGTGGCCGCCTCCACACGATGCCGCAGCGCCGCGGCGGGCTCGCGCACGATCTGCGCCGCCGCGAGGTTCAGCGCCGAGCGACGCGCCGTCGGCACTGACTCGTAGATCGCCGCCCGCGTCAGCGGATGCGCGAACTCGACGATCGCGCCGCCGTGGCGGTCGTCCAGTCGCAGCACGCCGTCCTCGATCGCCGCGTCCAGCGTCTCGAGGCCGGGCTCGACCCCGGCCAGCTCGAGCACGGCATGCAGGGGCGAGCGGACGCCGAGCACGGCTGCGGCCTCGACCAGGTCGACGACGCCGGAGGTGGAGCGAGCGAGCCGCCGGCGGACCAACTGGGCGTAGGTGTGCGGAACCGGCAGCGGACGCTGCTCGTGCTGCCACGTCTCGTCGGACGGCAACTCGTCCAGCACGGCGTGGATGTACAACGGATTCCCGCGCGTGTGTTCCCACAGGCGCCGCGACGCCTCCGGGGTCATCGGCACGCCCAAGGCGGTACCCAGAGCCGCGATGTGCGCGGGCGCGAGCCGCGTCAGCCGCAGCAGGCAGCCGGTCGATCCGGCGGCCAGCTTCCGCCATCCCTCGGGAAGCGTCTCGTCGGCGCTGCCCCGGACGGCGAGAACGAGCAGCGCGCTGCTCGCCGCGAGCCGGCGAGCGGCGAACAACAGCGCGCGAAGGGATTCCGGGTCGACGAGATGCGCGTCGTCCACGAACACGACGCTGGTCGCGTCCTCATCGCTCGAGCCGATCAGTTCGAGCAGTTCGAGCCCGACCGCGAGGTGCGACCCAGCGGCCAGCGCGTCGCTTCCGCTACCCGCGCTGCGCAGCAGCTGATCCGCCGTGGCAAACGGCAGGTGCGATTCGAACTCGTCCCCGCTCGCGCGCAGCACCCGGACCTCGCGCAGCTCCCCGATGAACCGCTCGAGCAGCGTCGTCTTGCCGATGCCGGCCTCACCTTCGACGATGACGATCTGAGACCGCCCGGTGGACGCCTCGGCGAAGGCGTCGCGGAGCAGCCCGAGTTCCGTCCCGCGATCGACGAACATGCGGGTACGAGCGTAGTTGCGATCGGGGCCGTACCCCCGTGCTCAGGCGAGCGCCTTCTCGGCGCTCTCCGACGGGTCGGGGTCCGGGCGGCGGATCATGCGGAACCCGTTGAGCAGCCCGAGCAGGCCGGCGAGGATCGGGACGATCAGCGCGACCTGCAGGGCGAGCGGGCGCGCGTCGGTGTTGATGCGGATGATCTCGTCCTGGATCTCCGGTGGCTGATCGGCGAGCTGCTCGTCGAGCGCCGTGTTGCTCATGACTTCCGCGTCCTCTTCGAGCGCGGTGGCGACCTGTTCCTGGGCGGCGGCCGGCAGCACCGTGCTGTCCTGGGCCATCTGGGTGAACGCGATCGACAGCGTCGCCAGCATGATCGCCCCGGAGAACGCGAGCCCGAACGACAGCCCGAAGGACCCGGCGGCGGAGTTGACGCCGGCGGCCTCGCTGACACGCTCGTCGGAGATCGGCGAGAGCGTGTAGTTGTTGAGCTGGGACACCAGCAGGCCGAGTCCGGCCCCGGCGATGATCAGCGGGATCACGAGCGCCCAGCCGGAGCCCGCCCGCGGGACGATCGGGATCAGCAGCAGCGTGCCGACAGTCAGCAGTGCCGATCCGCCGCGGATGATGCTCGCCGGCCGTCGTGTGCCCGCCCGCTTGCCGGCGACCAGCGCCGTCGCGAACATCGTCAGCGACAGTGGCGCGATCGTCAGGCCGGTCTGCAGGGCGTTGTACTCGAGGACCATCTGCAGGTAGATCGGCAGCGCGATCATCAGTCCCCCGAGGGCGATGTTCTGCAGCATCTGCGACGAGACCCCCAGCCGGAACAGGTCGTGCTGGAACAGCCCGGGATCGAGCAGGGTCGGCTTGCCGTCGCGCTTGCGCCGCACGAGCCAGCGGGCGAGCGAGCCGAGCGCGACCACGCCGATCGCGATCAGGACGCCGACGAACTCCCCGCCTTCCTGCCACACGAGGATGCCGATCACCACACCGCCCATGCCGACGGCCGACAGCAGCGCGCCGACGACGTCGACGACGCGCGGGCCGGTGTACGGCACATCACGGATGAGCTTGAGATTGCCGAGGACGACCGCGATCACGACGACCTCCAGCAGGAAGCCGACGCGCCACGACAGGAACGTGGTCAGAAAGCCGCCGACCAGCGGCCCGACGGCGGCCGCGATCGCCGCCGCCGCGCCGACCAGCGCGTAGGCCTTCTTCTGCTCGCGCACCCTGGAAGTTGCCGTGGATCAGCGACTGCATCGCCGGCAACAGCAATGACGCGCCCAGCCCGCCGATGACGGCCCAGAACACGATGATGGCCGTCAGCCCCTGAGCGAACGCCATCGCCAGGGCGCCGGTCGCATAGCCGAGCAGACCGAGGACGAACGCCCGCTTGCGCCCGATCAGGTCGCCGACCTTGCTCCCGATCAGGATGAACGCCGCCGACACCAGGGCCTCGAGCGCGATCGCACCCTGCACGCCGCTGACCGTCGTGTCGAGATCCTCGACGACCTTCGAGATCGACACGTTCATCAGCGAGGTGTCGACGACGAGCACGAACATCGCCATCGCCAGCAACACCGCCAGCCGCCGACTGCCCGGCGCCCACACCGGCGCGTCCGATCCGCCCTCGGCGTCGTCTGGACTCATCACGCCCCGCTTCCGCTCATCGTCACCTCCGATGGTGCGGCGCGCCGCCATCTCCGTCCTCGTCCAGAACGGGTGATGTTCACGCCATGCGGCCCGTTCTGCATGGTAAGTAGTAAAAGATACCTGTCTTTTGATTGACAAACGGCTAAAGCTCGATATGTTGACCACGTGAAGGCCACCAGCCGGACGTCACGACCGATCACCGTCTCCGATATCGGTCGGACGACCCCGCAGCGAGCCGCGATCCTGCTGCGCTCGCTGCGCGGGGTGACCGCCGCGTTGGCCAAGCCGCTCACCGTCGAAGAGATCGCGGAGATCGTCGTCAGGGGCGCGATGACGGCCATGGGCGCGCGCACAGCGGTGTTGGCACTCGCGTCGGAAGGCGGGCGCGAGCTGCGGAGTGTTCACGACGTCGGGCTCTCTGGCGAGGCGCGCCGACGGCTCTTGTCGATCACCCCTGACGCTCCGGGCCTGATCGCGCGCGTGGCGCACGCGCGCAGCCCGACGTTCCTCCGCTCCCTCGGCGACGCGTTCGCGACGTACTCTCCCGTGCGCCGCGGCCCGACGATGCTCGGCAGCGGCGCACTCGCCGCCCTCCCGATGAGCTACGCCGAGCGGCGCCTCGGCGTCATCGTCCTCGGCTGGCCGCGCGACCGCGAGTTCTCCGAGGACGACCGCTCGTTCCTGACCGTCCTGACCGACTCGTGCGCCTTGGCGCTCGCCCACGCCCTCCGCCCCCAGGAACCGGGGCCCGCGACGAAATGGCGTGTCGGCGACATCGAGATCGACCCCGCGGGCAACCGGGTCTTGATCGCCGGGCGGGCCGTCCACCTCACCCCGTCGGAGTTCCACATGCTGGTCCTGCTTGCCGAGCAGCCCGGTCGCTGCCGGAGCCGCAGGGAACTCCTGAGCCACCTCTGGCACACCGATCATGTAGGCGACGAGCGGGCCTGCGACGCGCACCTCGCGAACATGCGCAAGAAGATCGAGCGCGATCCGTCGCACCCCGAGCGGCTCGTGACCGTTCGCGGAATGGGCTACGCCCTGCAGATCCACCCGGTCACGGCCGGGTCCTAGCTCGCCGCATCCCGCCGGCGCGTGAGGCGGTGGCGCATGCGCCCGGGTGCCGCCCGTGGCGGCACCCGGTTGCGCTGCGTTTCTGTTAGCCCTGGTTCGTCGGCGGAGCCGGCGGCGCGAGCCGGACCTCCGCGCTGCCCTGCTGCGGCGGCTCGCCACCGCCCGGGTCGTCCGAGTACGTCGCCACGAACACGGCGCTGAGGTTCGCGGCCCCGGCGTGAGCCTCGTCGATCGGGACCGAGATCTCCCCCGTGCACCCGGCCGTCGACGTCTGCGGATGCCCGTGCGACTCGTGGCCGAGGATGTAGGCCACGCTGACGCGCGCGCAATCGACCGGCTGGTCGTCGGTCACGGTCACGGTGAACCTGACCGTGTCACCGAAATTGAACGGCGGCGTCGTGCTCACGGCGCTGATCGCCACTCTCGGCGCCTGATTGCCGACGGTGACGCGGACCTGCCACGACGCCGCGCGCCCGGTCTGATCCGTCACGCGCAGCGTGGCTTCATAGACGCCGCGCGCGGTGTAGGTGTGCGTCGGGTTCGCAGCCCGCGAGTCCACGGTCCCGTTGGAATCGAAGTCCCACGTGTAGGACAGGCGGTCGCCGTTGGCATCCCGCGTGCCGGCGCTCGAGAAGGCGACCTGGAGCGGTGCGGCCGTCCCCGACGCCGGCGTCGCCGACCCGCGGACGACCGGCGTGTACTGGCCGTTGCGGACGTAGTCGACCCGCGCCAACTGCGCCGCGGGCAGCTCCGCGAAATAGCCCGTTCCGTACTCCAGCTCATAGAGCGCGTTGTCCGGACCGAACTCCATGTCCATCGGGTTGTCCAGCACGACGTTGGGGGTCGGGGTCGCCGGGCCACCCAACAGCGGGCGGATGTCGACGAGCCGGTCGCCGTTCGGCTCGTTGAGCTGCGAAGACCTTCGCGATGTCCCGGGTCCACTCGTAGAAGAGCGGCTGCCCGTTGAACGCCTGCGGCCACCGGAAGGGCGACTGGATCTGCGAGTCGAACACCATCGCCGGCCCAGCCATCGGGCCGATGCCGTTGCCGGTGGCGTTCGGCGGGAACAGCTCCGGGAACAGATCGATGCCGGTGTTGTACGAGTACCACACGTCCGGCTGCGCAACCGGCGGCAGGCGGCGCAGGCCGGTGTTGTTGCGCGAGTCGTTGGTCGGCCCGTAGCAGTTGAACTCCTCGCCGGACTGCTCGGAATCCGGCGTGAAGTCGTAGTCGACGTACGGCGAGTCCGGGGTGATGCAGTACGGCCAGCCGAAGTTGGCCGGCTCGCGGACGATCATCCACCGGCCGATGCCCTCGGGGCCGCGGGCCGGATTCGCCACCTGGGCGTCGGGCGAGTAGTCGCCGACGTAGACGTCGCCGTTCTGCCGGTTGACCGCGAAGCGGAACGGGTTGCGGAAGCCCATCGCGTAGATCTCGGGGCGGGTCATGTCCTGGTCCGGCGAGAACAGGTTGCCCGGCGGGATGGTGTATCCGCCGGTCTCCCCGACGCGGATGCGCAGGAGCTTGCCGCGGAGGTCGTTCGTGTTGCCGGACGTGCGCCGGGAGTCGAACGCCGGATTACGGGTCTCACGATCGTCGAGCGGCGCGTAGCCTGCCGACTGGAACGGGTTCGAGTCATCGCCCGTCGACAGATACAGGTTGCCCTCGCCGTCGAAGTCGATCTGACCGCCGACATGGCAGCAGATGCCGCGGGACATCGGCACACGGAGGATCTCCTGCTCGGTCGAGAAGTCGAGCTTGCTGCTTCGGAACTTGAAGCGCGACAGCAGGCTGTACCCGTCGAACAGCGCCAGCCGGTCGCGGTCGAAGGCGGTCGTGAGGTTCTCCGGGGCGTCGCCCTCGTTGATGCCCGTGCCGAGTACGTCCGCCGGCGTGTTCAGCCTCGGGGAGTAGTAGACGTAGACCCAGTCGTTGTCCTCGAACGCCGGGTCGATGGCGATGCCCTGGACGCCCTCCTCGTCGTGCTGATAGAGCCCCTGCGGGGCCTCCTTCATGTCGGTGACGATGTTGTTGGTCCCGTTGCGCGGGTTGTGCAGGCGGATCTCGCCTGTGCGCGCGGCATGCAGGACGCGTCCGTCGGGGAGCACCGCGAGGCTCATGGGTTCGCCGGGACGGTCGTTGAGGGTGACCTTCTGGAACTGCGTCTGGGCCGGGAACACCGGCGCCTGGGCAGCCGCCACCGAAGGCAGCGCCACAGCGGCGGCGAGGGTGGCGACCGCCGCCATACGCCTGAGGGCGATCATGTCGTGCTCCCCGCTCGCGCGGCGGACGCTTCGGCGCCGGCTTCCGTGGTCGTGTAGGGCTTGCGCCGGCGAGCGCCCTCGCAGGTCGCGCAGGTACTCGTACCCGACGTCGGCCGTCCGCGGCGGGTCGACCTGGGTGTCGCGCTCGACGAAGTAGTGGTGGTAGTGCTTGTTCAGGAGCTCGCGGAAGATGCGCGCGAAGTTGATGTTGCCTTCGCCCAGGTCGGCGAACGCGCCCGTCGCGTCGCGGTCCTTGACGTGGAACAGCGGCCACCGCGACTGGTCGAAGCGCGAGAGGTAGTCGAGCGGGTCGACGCCGGCCGTGACCGTCCAGTAGAGGTCCATCTCGAAGAAGACGAGGTCGGGATTCGTCCGGTCGAGGAGGATGTCGTAGAGCCGGGTCCCGCCGTCGCGGGCGAACTCGAAGGCGTGGTTGTGGTAGTAGAACCGCATCCCGCGGTCGGCGACCCGCTCCGCGTAGCGATCGAACTCGCGCGCGAGCGCGCGATACGTCGTACTCGTCGCCGGCGGGTTCGGGAAGATCCCGGGGACGCCGACGTACTGCATCCCCAGCGTCTCGGCCTCGTCGAGGACGGTGTCGAGATCGTTGCGCCACCGGTCGATGCCGACGTGCGCAGCGATCGCCCGGACGTTGGCGGCCTCGAGGATGCCGCGCCACGTCGCGGCCGTCTGCCCCTGCATCGTGAACAGCTCGACTTCGGGATAGCCGATGCCCCCGAGCAGATTGATCGTGTTCGGCACGCTGGCAGCCTGCATGTCGCGCAGCGAGTACAGCTGGATGCCGATGTTCTGCCGAGGAATCAGATCCTCGGGGTCGCGCCGGCGAAACTGCCGTCCCTCTTGCGCTCTCGCGGTTCCCGGGACCAACGCCGCGCCGGCAACCGCCGCTGCCCCGGCTCCCACGAGCGCCTCGCGACGGTTCAACCCCTTCTCTCCCATGGGTCCTCCCCCATTCCCTTCCGGGGTGATCGGTCCCCGGATCTGCCGGAGCCCGACTTCAGAGGACGAACTCGCCGCGCGTCACCACACGGCCACCTGAACTCGCCCCTCCAACCCGGACCCGCGGCGACCCTACCCACTTCCGCGCGCCGCACTCAAAGTATGTGGATTTCTTCAAATATGGGTCGGCGGATGCGGGCCGCGAGGTGGTGAAGGGATGGGCAAGGGGTGCGGGCCCGAGCGGGGGGAAATTCTGCATCGGCTCGCGTCGTCAGTTGCGGTATGCGACGAGAAGCGGAATGGTCGGGCGATGCGGAGGACCTCGTCGGCGCGCTGTTGGAGCACCGGCGGATCGCGGCAGGGACCCCGTCGTGTCCCGGCACCGATTGTTGCGTCGAGGCGCGAGTGCCGGCGGTCATGCCGCTGATCGCGTCGGGACGGCCGCTCCGGATGGTGCTGCCGGCCTTCCCGGCCAAGAGCCCCAGCCGCCGCAAGGTGTTGGGGGTCACGCCGGACCTGGCCGAGGAAATGGCGCTCAAGTACCTGCAGCGCCTCTGCGATCGGCTCAGTGAGATCCACCGTCCCGGCGTGCGGATCACGATCTGCTCGGATGGCCGCGTGTTCGGCGACGTGGTCGGCGTCACGGACGAGGACGTCAGCGAGTACGGCGTCGCGCTGCGGCGACTGATCGCCCGCCACGACCTCGTCTCGCTCGACGTCTTCAACCTGGAGGACGTCTACGGTTCGATTCCGTTTGACGCGATGCGCCGCCGCGTGTGCGCGGAGCACGCCGACCCGATCGAGGCCGTCCGCGCGCGCATCCTCTCCGACGACGCGGAGCGACGCCTGTTCAACGGCATCCACCGCTTCCTCGTCGAGGACCTGCGAGGCGTTCATCCGGAGCGATCGCGCACCTCCCTGAGCGCGTTGGCCAAGCAGCGCGCGTACCACGTCATCCAGCGCTCACGAGCGTGGAGCGGACTGGTGGAGCGGCGCTTCCCCGACGCCCTGCGGCTGTCGATCCATCCCCAGAAACCCCACGACGTCGCCAAGCTCGGCATCAGGCTGGCCGACGAGGAAGCCGACGCGTGGGTCACGCCGTGGCACGGCGTCGGCCTCTATGTCGGCCGGCGCTACACCCTGACCTACCGCCACCGAGCCGAGGACGCCGGCGCGCGGCTCGTCTACCAGGACGGCCGACCCAGCCACTACGTGTTGCCATGAGGATCTATTCGTCCCTGGAGGTGCGAGCGGGCACCGCCGCGCCCGGGCTCGCCGGCGTGCTCGACTGGCTCAGCGACTATCTCACCGCGCCGCACCCGGACCTCGGCCGCGGCGGCGCCGTGTGCCCGTACGCGGCGCCGGCGCTCGCGGCCGGCTCGCTGTACCTCACCGAGGCGCGCCTCGCCAACGCAGGCGCCCACGCCGTCGACGGCTGCCTGACGGCGTGCCGGCACGCGTTCGCGACGCTCCCGGACGCCCGTGCGACGGCGTTGGTCGTGAGCTTCCCGGACGTCCCGGCACACGCTGCGCGGCGCCTGCTCGGAGGACTGCTCGAACGCGTGAAGCAGGACTTCGTACGCGACGGCCTGATGCTCGGACCGGTCTATCCGGGCAACGAGGTCCCCGGCGCCCACAACCCGGCCTTCCGGCCGATGGCCGGCCCGTTGCCGCTGGTCGCGATCCGCCCGATGATGGAGAGCGACCTTCCGTTCCTGAACCGGGCGACCGACCCGCCGCGCGTGCGCGCGGAATACGTCGGCGCGTACCTGCGCCACCTCGCGCCTCGCCTGTCCCCGAGGAGAAGAGCGGCCGCTGAGCGCGTGCTCGCCGAACTCGAAGGAGCTCGCCCATGACCCTCATCGACACGGTCGCCGAACTCGTCGGCTTCGACCCAAGCGCTTCCGACTTCCACGACGATCCGTACCCGTACTACCGGAGCCTGCGCGAGCGCGCGCCGGTGCACCGCAGCCAGGGCGGATTCTGGGTGCTCACGCGGCACGCCGATTGCCTGGCCGTGCTTTCGGACCGGCGATTCGGACACGTCTTCGACGAGAGCTCCGACACCGCGCCCGCGCTGCTCGGCGGCTCGGCCGACGAGCAACACTTCATGCTGTTCATGAACCCGCCGCTGCACACGCGCGTGCGCGGCGCGACGCATGAGATCTTCGCGCGGGCGCTGTCGGGGCTCGAGCGCTACGCCGCCGCCGAGGTGGCCCGCCTGCTCGCTGCGGCGGGCGACGAGATCGACGTGATCGCCGACCTCGCGCACCCGCTGTCGCTGAGCGTCGTCTGCGAGCTGCTCGGGGTCCCGTCCTGCGATCGCCCGCTGGTCATGGCGTGGGCGCGAGACTTCATCGCCGGTCTCGACCCCACGTTCGCGCTGACACCGGAGCGCGACGCCGCTCGCAACGACGCATTCCTCGCCCTCACCGCCTACTTCACCGAGCAGTTCGCGCGCCGCCGCAGCGCTCCGGGCGACGACCTCCTCTCAAACCTCCTGCACAAGACCGACTTCAGCCACGACGAGCTGATTGGCACCGCGATCCTGATGTTCATCGCCGGGCACGGGACCACCACCAACCTGATCGGCAACGCCACGCTCGCGCTCATCCGCCACCCCGTCGCGCGCCGGCAGTGCGACCGCGGTCAGGGCGTCAGCGCGCTCGCGATCGAAGAGCTGTTGCGCTACGACGCGCCGTCGCAGCTGAGCGTGCGCACCGCGATGGAGGATGTAGCGCTCGACGGGCACGTCGTGCGGCGGGGCGAGCAGGTCGTCCTGCTCCGCGGCTCGGCGAACCGCGACCCCGCCGCCTTCGCGGACCCGGATGCGTTGAACCTCGAACGACGCGCCAACCGCCACCTGGCCTTCGGCGCGGGAATCCACCGCTGCATCGGCGCGCCGCTGGCTCGCATGGAGGCACGCCTGGCGCTCGGTGCACTGCTCGACCACTGCCCCGAACTCGAGCTGGCGACCGAACGCCTGCGCTACCGCGAGAGCCTGCTGATCCGAGGCGTCATCGAACTGCCCGTGCGGCTCACGAGCACCCGGTCAACGATCGAGCTGATAGCCGCCGACTGACGAAGGAGACTGCTGTCTCGTGACGGGTGACTTTCCTGCTGCTCGGGTTCGGCCTTCCGGTGTCGGGGCGCTGGGCCACCCCGGACACGATTCGTCGCACCGCCCGCCGCGCCGAGGAGCTCGGGTACGCGTCGCTGTGGACCTTCCAGCGCGTGCTCTCCCCCGCCGCCGAAGCGCTCGGCCCGGCGCACCGGTCGGTGCTCGATCCGGTCGTCGCGCTCGCGCACGTCGCCGGGCACACCGACCGGATCCGTCTGGGGACGGCGACCATCTGCGCGCCGTTCACGGCTCCCGCGCTGCTCGCGAAGTCACTGACGTCGCTGGACGTGCTGTCCGACGGCCGGCTCACCGCGGGTCTCGGGATGGGCTGGCTGCCGCAGGAGTACGCCGCCGCCGGCGTGCCGTACGAGCGGCGAGGGGAGCGCATGGACGAGTACCTGCGCTGCCTGGAGGCGCTGTGGACGCAGGACCCCGTCGAGTTCGCCGGCGAGTTCTACACCGTGCCGCGTTCGCACGTGGGCCCGCCGCCCGTGCAACGACCGCACCCCCCGGTGCTGCTGGGCGGCGCCGCTGCGCCGGCATTGCGCCGCGCCGGGCGGCTCGCCCAGGGCTGGATCTGCAGCAGCCGGCAGGACCTCACCGACCTCGGCGCGTCGATCGAGACGGTGCGCGCCGGCGCGCGTGAGGCCGGGCGCGACCCGGAGGCCGTGCGGATCGTGGTGTGGGCTCGTCGACCTGTCGAGACGACCCGGGGCGCGCCGACCGCTCCGGCACGCGGAGCAGGTGCTCGACGATCTCGCGGCACTCCGCGCGCAGGGCGTCACGGAGGTCTTCTTGGACCTCAACCTCTCACCCGGGGTCGACGTCGAGTACGCGGAGCGCGTGCTCGACGCCTTCGCGCCCGACGCTTGATGCGCGCGGCCGGCTGCGCCGGCGCGTGCGCATTTCGGCTTGGAGATCGCGTCGCGGCTCTCCTATGCGGCTTCGACCTTCGGCATGATCTCCTCCTTGAGACGCTTGAGGTCGTCCAGCGTCTTGGCGACCGGCACGTCCGCGAACGGCGGCCAGAGGAGCGGCATCGTCAGCCCCGCCTCCTTGTAGCGCTTGAGCGTCTCGGTGATCTGCCCCGCGCTGCCCACGAGCAGGTTGGTGCCCTTGCCCGCCGGCGTCTGGTCCATGTCCTGGTCGGTGATGACGAACCAGATCATGCTGGAGAGCTCGATGTCGTCGATCGACTTCCCCAGCTCCTCGAGCTCGCGCGCGATGGCGTCCCGCCATTGCTGCAGCGCGTCGGGCGTGTCCTGGATGCCGATCCAGCCCGACAGGTTGTACTTCGCGACCCGTCTGGCGGAGCGCTTCGGGTCTTTGAGCCCGCTGAAGTAGATCGGCGGGTGCGGCTTCTGGAGGGGCTTCGCGCCGAACCCGCAACGGTCGAAGTCGGCGAACTCGCCGTGGTACTCGAACAGGTCGTTCGACCAGATGCCCTGCATGATCTCGATCGTCTCGCGCACGTGCTTGTGACGCTTGGGGAAGATGTGCGTGGCGCTCGCGGCCGCGAACTCCTCGGGCATCCAGCCGGCTCCGACGCCCACGTTGAGCCTGCCGTTCGACAGGTGGTCGACCGTGGCGAGCTCCGCAGCCAGCACACCCGGCGCGCGGTACGGCGTGTCGGTGATGCTCATGCCGATCCGCACCTTCTGCGTCTTCGCGGCGAGCCAGGGGATCAGCGGCCAGCCCTGGTACCACTCGCCGCGCGAGGTCACCGGCAACTGCGTGGGGAACTCGTCCATCATGCCGAACGAGTACTGGAGCTCCCCCCGATCGGAGGCCTCCGGGACGACGATCCGGTCGAGCGTCCAGACAGAGTCGAAGTCGAGTTCCTCGGCGAGCGCGGTGAGATCCTCGAGCTCCTTGACGGTCACCTTGTCGCGGAAGTTCGGCAGGTAGAGCGCGAGCTTCATGTGGACGGCCTCCTCGACGTGCGTACGCGGGTAGCGGCCGGAACGTAACGGACTCAGAGCTGGTCGCGCAACTCGCGCTTGAGCACCTTGCCGTAGTTGTTGGTCGGCAGGGCATCGACGAAGCGGTAGTCGCGAGGCCGCTTGAAGCGGGCGATGCGCTCGATGCACGTCCGGTCGAGTTCGTCGACCGGCGGTGGGGCGGCACCGTCGGCGGGCACCACGAAGGCCACCACCGTCTCGCCCCACTCCGGGTCGGGCCGTCCGACCACGGCCACGGACCGGACGCCGGCGTGGTGCAGCAGCGCCTCTTCGACCTCCCGGGGGTAGATGTTCATGCCCCCGCTGATGATCAGGTCCTTGGACCGGTCGCGCAGTGTGAGATATCCGTCGGCGTCGAAGCTGCCGACGTCGCCGGTGTGCAGCCAGCCTCCCCGCAGCGCCTCGGTGGTGGCCTCGGGCGCCTTCCAGTAGCCGGCCATCACCACGTCGCCCCGGACCACCACTTCGCCGATCTCGCCGGCGGGAAGGTCACGGTCGCCGTCGTCGACGACGCGGACTTCGACGTCGGTGCGGGCGACGCCGACGCTCTGCACGCGCTCGCGCCAGCGAGGATGGTCGCGGTCGGCGTGATCTGCTTTCGAGAGGGCGGTGATCGTCATCGGCGTCTCACCCTGTCCGTAGATCTGGGCCAGGCGCGGACCGAAGCGGGCGAGGGCGTCCTCGAGATCGGCCAGGTACATCGGTGCGCCGCCGTAGATGATCGTCTTCAGATGGGACAGGTCGGCGGCAGCCATGGCCGGGTCGCCGGTCAGCCGCTTCACCATGGTGGGAGCGGCGAAGAACGACATCCCCGGCCAGCGCCGTAGGAGGGCGGCGATCTCGTCGCCGTCGCCGGACCGGGGAACGACGCTGACCGCCCCGCGGGCGACGTGGGGCAGCCCGTACAGCCCGGAGCCGTGCGACAGCGGCGCGGCGTGGAGGATGCAGTCCTGCGGTGTCACCGGATCGACGTCGGCGTAGTAGCTGAGCGTCATCAGCAGCAGGTTGCGGTTCGTGAGCGTGGCTCCCTTGGGCCGGCCCGTCGTACCGCTCGTGTAGAACAACCAGGCCGGGTCATCCGGCCGGCGGTCCACGAGTGGCGCCGGCGACGACGCCGTGAGCTGCTCCCACCGCTCACCCGGCACGACCACCGCCGCGTGGTCGACGTCGTCGGCGTGTTCGGGGTCGGTCACGACGACGGCCGTTTCGCTGTCATCGAGGATGTAGGCGATCTCGTCGCGGTGCAGGCGGGCGTTGACCGGCACGGCCACCAGACCGGCGTGCCAGATGGCGAACAGCGCCTCGAGGTACTCAGGCCGGTTGCGCATCACGATGGCGACCCGGTTACCGGGCGACAAGGCGAAGGCGTCACGCAGGCCGGCGGCTGCGGCAGCGGTCCGGGCGGCGAACATGGCCCAGCTCGCGTGGACGCGCTCGCCGTCGGCGAGTGCCGGGTCGTCAGGCCGTAGGCGGCCGTGCCGCACCACCCAGACGGCCGGGTTCATGGCACCGGTTGCCTCACGATGCGGCCAGCGTAGAGAATCACTGCGATGAGGCTCGCCGAGGAGGAGGCGCAGGCCCGGTTGGCGGCGCGCGACCACGGGGTCCTGTGCACGCTGCACGCCGAGCGGGGCGTCGACGCCGTGCCCGTCGTCTACGTCGTGGACGAGGGCGATGTGGGCGTGCCCATCGACCGCGTGAAGCCGAAGGCGTCGACGCGGCTGCAACGAGTGCGCAACCTCGAGACGGATCCGCGGGCCACACTGCTGGTCGACCACTGGGACCGCGACGACTGGTCGCAGCTGTGGTGGGTGCGGGCCGAGCTGCGCTGGCAGGCCGAGGCTGCCGGCCGGGAGGCAGCGCTCGCCGCCCAACTGGCCGAGCGCTTTCCGCAGTACCGCGACCAGCCGTTCGCCCGGGTGCTGGTGCTGCGCATCGTCGGTGTCACCGGCTGGGCCGCGGCCGAACGATAGGGTCCGCCTCGTCCAGCCGACAGAGGAGGAACGGATGGCTCAAGACGTGCTCGCGGGGCGACACGCGCTCGTTACCGGAGGTGCTCGCGGCCTGGGAGCCGGGATGGCGCAGGCGCTCGCCGCGGCCGGTGCGGCGGTCATGATCGGCGACGTGCTGGACGACCTCGCGGCGGAGACCGCGAACGGGTTCGGAGGCCAGGCCACACACCTCGATGTCAGCGACGAGGCGTCGTGGGAAGCCGCCGTCGCGGCGACGGTCGAGCAGCTCGGCGGGCTCGACATCCTCGTCAACAACGCCGGCATCGAGATCTCGGGCCTGATCGTGGATGCCAACGCCGAGGACCTGAAGCGGATGCTCGACGTCAACGTGCTCGGCACGGCGCTCGGGATCAAGCATGGGCTGCGCGCGATGCGCCCCGGCGGCGCGGCCGGCAACGGCGGCGCGATCGTCAACATCGCGTCGGTCGCCGCGACGATCGCCTTTCCGGGGATCGCGGGCTACTCCGCCACCAAGTCGGCGGTCGACCGGCTCACCCGCGTCGCCGCGTTCGAGGCCGGCAAGCTCGGCTTCGGCGTGCGCGTGAACTGCGTCTACCCGGGGCTCGTGCCGACGGAGATGGGCCAGCAGCTCGCCGTCGACATGGCCGAGCTCGGCCTGTTCGCGAGCCCGGAGGCCGCGGTCGGCGCCGTGATCGAACAGACCCCGGCCGGACGGTTGGGCGAAGTGGCGGACATGGCCGACGCGGTGGTGTTCCTCGCGTCCGACCAGGCGCGCTTCATCACCGGCGCCGGGCTGCCTGTCGACGGTGGCATGGGAATGTGAAGCACTGATGGGCTCGCTCACCGACTACCTCGACAAGGGTGCGTCGCTCGGCCGCGACGCGCCGTGTCTGGTCGAGGGCGACCGCGCGCTGTCCTACGGCGACGTGCAGGGCCTGAGCCACCAGATCGCGGGCGCGCTCGCGCGCGACGGCATCGAGCCCGGCGCCAAGGTCGGAATCCTCAGTTCGAACAACGCGGTCGCGTTCGCGTGCGTGTTCGGCATCGCCCGCCGCGGCGCGGTGTGGTGCCCGATCAACCCGCGGAACGAGATGGCCGAGACCCGCGCGCTGCTCGAGCTCTTCGACTGTGAGTGCCTGATCTACCACGCGGCCTACGCGCCCATCGCCGAGCAGCTCGACATCCGCATCAGGGTCTGCCTCGACGAGCTCGACGACTGGCTGGGCGAGCCGGTCGAGCCGTCCGCGCTCGTCGACGACCTCGCGATGCTCGTCGGCACCGGCGGCACGACCGGGCTGCCGAAGGGCGTGATGCTCACGAGCCGCAACCTCGAGACGATGACCGCCCTGACGCTGATGGGATATCCGTTCAGCGGCCGCCCCGCGTACCTCGCGCTCGCCCCGCTCACCCACGCCGCGGGGGTGTTGTGCTTCCCGGTGATGACGCAAGGCGGGCGCATCGTCGTGATGCCCAAGCCCGATGTCGGCGAGTTCCTCGCCCTGATCGAGCGCGAGCGCATCACGCACACGTTCCTGCCGCCGACGCTGATCTACATGCTGCTCGGCCACGAGGCGATCAGCACCACCGATCTCTCCTCACTGCAGTGCTTTTGGTACGGCGCGGCGCCGATGTCCACCGCGCGGCTCGAGGAGGCCCTGCACATGATCGGCCCGATGGCCCAGCTGTTCGGGCAGACCGAGGCGCCGATGATGGTCTCGATGCTGCCGCCCGCGGAGCACCACAACGCGGACGGGACGGTCGCGACGAAACGCCTCGCCTCGGCCGGCCGGCCCGCGCCGCTGGTCACCGTCGAGATCATGGATCCGGACACCGGCCGGCTGCTCCCGACCGGCGAGCGCGGCGAGATCGTCGTGCGCGGCTCGCTCGTGATGGCCGGCTACTACAAGAACCCCACGGCGACCGAGGCCGCGTCGGTACACGGCTGGCATCACACGGGCGACGTCGGCTACCTCGACGAGGACGGCTACCTGTTCATCGTCGATCGCCTCAAGGACATGATCATCACCGGCGGCTTCAACGTCTACTCGGCCGAGGTCGAGCAGGCACTGATGCAGCACCCGGCGGTGCGCGACTGCGCGGTCGTCGGGCTGCCCGACGACAAGTGGGGCGAGCGGGTCACTGCGGTGATCGAATCGAGCGCCGAGGTCGGGCCCGACGAACTGGTCGCGTTCGTGAAGGCGCGGATCGGGTCCGTGAAGGCGCCCAAGCAGGTGGAGCTCTGGCAGGAACTTCCGCGCTCGCGCCTCGGCAAGGTGCTCAAGGCCGACGTGCGGGCACAGCTGTTGCACGATCAAGGGCCCTGAGCGTCCCGAGGTTTCTATTAAGCCCGCGTGGGTCCTTATGCCCCGTTGGCGCCCCGTTGCGTCCTGTCGCCGGTCTTGGCCGCTGCAAGGTCTCCGCAGGGTCGCTGCAAGCTGGGTCGTCCAGCGTTCGCCGCTCCATCGCAATCAACGCAGGGAGCAACGATGACGGCAGTGGCCGATCTCAAGCAGACGCACCGCGCCACGTGGGCGGCGGGCGACTATGCCGCGGTGGCGGAGCTCATTGACGAGGCGCCGCCTACCGACCTGTTGAGGCGAGTGCCGGTCGCGCGGGACCGCGTGCTCGACGTGGCGACCGGCACGGGCAACCTCGCGATTCGCGCGGCGCTCTCGGGCGGGGAGGTCGTCGGGGTCGATCTGACCCCGGAGCTGTTGGCGATCGCGCGCAGCCGGGCGGACCTCGCGGGCGTCGCCGTCGACTGGGTCGAGGGCGACGCCGAGGCGCTGCCGTTCGACGACGACAGCTTTGACCTCGTGTTCTCGGTCTTCGGCGTGCAGTTCGCGCCGCGCCACGAGATCGCGGCGGCCGAGCTCGCGCGCGTTTGCCGGCCGCACGGACGTATCGGCCTCGTCAACTGGACGCCGGACGGCCACATCGGCCAGTTCTTTCGGATCATGAGCCGCTATCTGCCGCCCGCACCGGGCTACGCCTCGCCGCCGCCGCTGTGGGGCAACGAGGAGCACCTGCGCTCTCTGTTCGCCGGCGCGGGCATCGAGTGGACGTTCAGCCGCGGCCAGAACCCGTGGCGCTTCGCCTCGGCCGAGGAGTGGACGGCGTTCATGGAGACCCATTACGGCCCGACGCTCAAGGCTCGCCAGCGCCTCACCGCCGAGGGCTGCTGGGAGCAGTGCCGAGCCGAGATCGTCGAGCTCGCCGAGCGTCTGAACGAGGCGAAGGACGGCACGCTGTTGATCGGCGCCGAGTATCTCGTCGCCGTCGGCCACAAGCGCTGACAAGGCACCCGGGCCGGCGCTCCAGCGCCGGCCCGAATGCCGCTCTCATGAGCGGATAGGGTGCGCGCGTGGCGGCCACCACGCGCATCCATCTCTGCCGGAGGCTGCTCGTGGAGTTCGAGGGGGAGCGCGTCGAGGACGCGCTGCCCGGCCGGCAGGGGCGACTGCTCTTCGCCTATCTGGTCCTGCACCGCGAGCGCCCGGTCCGGCGCGATGAGCTGCTCGAGGCGCTGTGGTCCGAGAACGCCGCCCCGCCCACCGCCGACGCGCTGCTGTCGGCCCCGCTGTCGCGGCTGCGCAAGGCGCTCGGGCCGGGGCGAGTGGAGGGCCGCAGCGAGCTCTCCCTGGTGCTGCCTACGACGGTCTGGATCGACTGGGAAGCCGCCTTCGGCGGTCTCGAACAGGCTCACGCCGCGGTCGCCGAGGAACGCTGGCGCGGGGCCTGGGACGCCGCCCGGGCGGCGCTGGCGATCGCCGAAGGCGGCTTGCTCCCTGGCCTGGAGGCGCGCTGGATCGACGGGCATCGCGCCGAACTGGCCGACCTGCGGGTCGAGCTGCTGGAGATCGTCGCGGCGAGCGCGACGCGGCTCGGCGGAGCCGAGCTCGTGCCCGCCGAGCAGGCCGCACGGGCCGCGGTCGAAGCCGCCCCGTTCCGCGAGTCCGCGCGTGCCGCCCTGATCGAGGTGCTGCGCGCTCGCGGCAATCTCGCCGACGCGCTGCGCGCCTTCGAGGACGTCCGCACGCTGCTGCGCGAGGAGCTCGGCGCGACGCCCGGCCCGCGGCTACTCGAGCTGCATGAGCAGCTCCTGCGTTGCGAGCCGGTCCTCGCCGCCGCGCCCACGGCGCTTCCCGATCGGCTCGCGGCTGTCCGGTCGACCCCGCTCGTCGGGCGACGCGCGGCACTCGACCAGTTGCGATCGGCGCGCACTCGCGAGACGGCGGCCGTCCTCGTGACCGGTGAAGCCGGGATCGGCAAGACGCGCCTGATCGCCGAGATGGCGAGCGAGGCCAAGGGCACCGTGATCCTTTACGGCCGCTGCGACGAGGACCAGCTGTTCCCGTTCGGCCCGTGGATCGAGTTGCTCGGCACGGCGCTCGCGCGCGTGGGTGACGATGAGCTCGCGGCGCTACTTGCTGATAACGGGCCGCAGCTCGCCCGCCTGCTCCCAGAGCTGCGCGGCCGCGTGCCGGGGCTGGCGGCCTCCGACCTGGGCGAGCCGGAGAGCGAGCTGCGCCAGCTCTACGCTGCCGTCGTCGCGCTCGTGCAGCGCCTGTCACGTCGCCAGCCGCTGACCGTGATCATCGACGACCTGCATTGGGCGGACCGGTCATCGCTGCTGCTCGGCCGTCACGTCGTGCGTCAGCTGGGCCCCGGGCCGGTGCTTCTGATCGGCTCGTACCGCGACACCGACTTGAGCCCAAGCCATCCGCTCGTCGAGGTGCTCGCCGACCTGGAGCGCGAGGGCCCGTTGCGCCGGGTCCGGCTGCACGGGCTCGACCACACGGAGATCGCGGAGCTGGCGGACGCCGAAGGGCATGACGTCGATTCGGCGACGGTCGGCGCCGTGCGCGAGCAGACCAACGGCAACCCGTTCTTCGTCAAACAGCTGTTGCAGCACCTCGACGAGTCCCAGGATCTGCGCGCGGTCCAGGTCAGCGCCGGGTTGCGCGACGTGATCGTCCGGCGTGTCGCGCGGCTGCCCTCGGAGGCGGGACGCGCGCTGCGCGTGGCCGCGCTGATGGGGCGCGAATTCGACATGCGGCTGCTCGAGCCGGTGACCGACCTCCCCGAGGCGGAGCTGCTCGATCACCTCGACGCTGCGGTCACGGCCGGCATCCTGTGGGAGGTCGCGAGCGTGCCAGGGCGCTACTCGTTCGTGCATGCCCTGGTTCGCACCGCACTCGAGCAGGAGCTGTCGGCGACTCGCCGCGCCTACTTGCACCGGCGCATTGGCGAGGCGATCGAGGCGCGCTACGGCGAGCGGCTCGCCCCGTGGCTGGCCGAGCTCACGCGGCATTTCAGCGCCGCCGGCCCGGAGGGAGAGGCCCGCGCGCTGGATTACGCCGTCCGCGCCTCCGAGCAGGCCACGGGCCGACTGGCCTACGCGGAGGCGGCCGGCTTGCTGATCGGCGCCTTGACCATCGCGGAGCGCCAGACGCCCGTCGACGAAGGCCGGCGGGCGCAGCTGCGGCACGACCTCGCGATGGCGTACTGGCGGCTCGGGCGGATGGACGAAGCGCGCGCCACCTTCGACCGTGCCGCCGTCGCGGCGCGCCGCGCCGGGGCCGCCGAGCTCTTCGCCCGTGCCGCGCTCGGCCACTCCGGCGGGGCCTGGGCGTGGTGGGGCGCCGAGGACACCGCCAGCGTGCACCTGCTCGAGGAGTCGCTCGCGTTGCTGCCCGAGGCCGACAGCGCCATACGGGCGCAGGTGCTGGCCCGGCTCGGCAGCGTGTTGTACTTCTCGGCGAGGGCCGAGCGCGGCGCGAGCCTGATCGAGTCCGCCATCAGAATGGCCCACCGGGTCGCCGACGACGGCGCACTCGCCACCGCCCTCGCCGCGGCGCAGTGGGCCTACTGGCGGCTCGAGGACGCGGAGATCCGCGGAGCGCTGGCCGACGAACTGGTGCACGTCGTCGAGCGGACGGGCACGCCGGAGCAGGTCGCAGAGGCGTTGCTGTGGCGCAGCGGCACGTTGCTCACGCGCTGCCGTCGTGACGAGGCCGATGCCGACATCGACCGCTACGCCGACACCGCACGGCGGCTCGACCAACCCGAACTGCTGACGCACTGCGCCTCGCTGCGCGCGATGCAGGCGCTGCTGGAAGGGCGCTGGGCGCAGGGCGAGCAGGCCGCCGAGGAGGTGTTGGCCCTCGGGTCGGGCTCGAGCGTCTCGCGACAAGAGCACGGCGTCGCGATGCTCGTCCTGCGCGGCGAGCAGCTGCGACTGGCAGAGCTGGTCGAGCCGCTCGAGGAGATGGCGCACGAGATGCACACCATGCCGGCCTGGCGTGCACCGCTCGCCTGGGCCTACGCTCAGGCCGAACGCGCGGAGGTCCACCGCGTGCTGGCCGAGCTCTGCCGCGACGACTTCGCGGCGCTCCCCCGCGACGTCAACTTCGACACCGTGCTGGGGATCCTCGCGCACATTGCCGAGGCGCTGGCGGACGCCGGTCTCGCCGCCCAGATCGAGCCGTACCTGCGCCCCGTGAGCGACTGTTGGATCCTGTTCGGGATCGGCTCGGCGACGCTCGGCCCGGTCGCCTACTCGCTCGGGGTCTGCAGCATCCTCACCGGGAAGCTCGACGTCGCGGTGAGCGACTTCGAGCTTGCGCTGAGGCTGAGCCGGCAGATGCGGGCCCGCCCCTATGAGGCGCACGCCGCCCTCGGCCTGGCGCGGGCCCTCGCCGAGCGGGACGGCCCCGGCGACGCCGAACGCGCAACGGCGTCGCGGCGCACCGCGCTGGCCATCGCCGACGAACTGGACATGCCTCGCCTGCTCCGCCACGCCGGCGTTACGGCGTAGCTGCGCGAGCGCGGAGGGATTCGTCGACGGCAACGTCGTCCTGGTCATGTACGCGCCCGCGGGGACGATCGTTCCCCGCGGTGGAGTAGGCGGTGAAGACGCTGTCCTCTGAAGTGAGCCTGAGGCTTCTTCCGCGCACTGCCGTGAGGCATCCGAGGACGAGGGCGTCACGGACGCTCAGTTGAGGTGGGCGCGAAGCGTGGCGAGTTCGGCGCGCACACGGTCCTGCTCGGTGGCGTCGGCGGGCAGTACGAGCCGCATCTCGGCGGCGCGTAGAGCGCCGGCGAGATCGCCGCGGCGCCGGAAGGCCGGGACGAGATTGTTGAGCATCCGCATAGTCGTCTCATGCGGCGTCCAGGGCCGCACGAGCGCCGGAGGGACGTCGGGGGCAATTGGCGTGCCGCCGTTGAACGGGTCGAGCAGCAGCGGCTCAGGCGCACCGAAGTGCGCGACGACGTAATGGCCGGGTAGCCCGACGCCGGCGAGTGGCACGTCGGCCCTCCGCGCGGTTTCTATGTAGACAGCCGACAGCAGGATCGGCAGGCCGCGTCGGCGCTCGAGCACGCGGTCGAGCATCGAGTTCTCCGGTCGGTCGTATTGCTTGGTATCCCCGGCGAAGCGGTGCAGCGTCCCCAGTACATGCGAGAGGACATCGGCCTCCGCCTGCGGCGTGCGGGGTGCGCCGTCCAAGACGCCGGCGACCTCCTCGCCGAGCGCATCAAGCGTCGCGAGCGCTCCGGCCGAATCGACTGGACGGAACGCGGCCGCCAACGCGAGCGCGAGCAAGTCAAGCGTCGCGTCCGCCGACGCAGCCAGGTCCTCGAATCGCGGCAGCGGCATCAAATCGCAGTATCCCCGCACGAGGTGTCCGAGGGTGGCCCGCCCAACTGATGACCGCGGCGCCTCGGCGATTAGACCACGGCCTGCTGCCCCTTGTTCAACCTGCCGTAGGCCGCGACCGTCGTCTGCCAGTCGGTGACCAATTCCTGCGGCACGCCGGACAGCCAGGCGATGCTGCCCTTGTCGTAGTGTGCGGTCACGTACACGAGGCCGTCGACCTCATCGAGGATCCCGCGCTCGATGCCCGACTTCTTCTTCTGGCCGATGGAGACGAGAAACTCGAAGTACGGCGTGTGGTTGGCCTGCTCGCCCTTCGGGAGCGTGTCCAGCGCCTTGCCATTGATCTTCGGGACGCGCTTGGGCAACTTCCCGTGCTGGTTGCTGTGACAGGCCGTCGACGTGCCGCTGCCTGCGACTTGCACAGGACAGCCCAGCAGCTCGGCGAGCAGCAGTGGCGCCTCCTTGGCATTGAAGGTCGTCCACGGCACCTCGGTCACCTTGCCGTTCGTGATGACCGCTTCCTTGAGAATGTCCCAGCGCTGTCGATCGTCCGCCGGGACCACAGCGGCCGCGGACTGGCGTGCGATCGAGTCGGCCACCGCCTGATAGAAGGCGACGTCTGAGGCGAACTCGCGCCCGCTGGTCTCTTTGTCGCCCGCCCACGTGTTCGCCAGCGTCTGGATCTCGGCGATCGCGGCGGCGTCGTATGCGTCCGTGATCGCTGGCGGGATGGCCGGCAGCAACCGCCGGTTGGCGATCCACTTCCCCTTGGCGCCGATCCTGACCTTGCGTTGCAGCGTTGCGAAACGCATGCTGCAACTCGCCACCGACGGCCTGGTTGCCGGCCGTCCGCTGCAGCGCGAGGACGCGCCGCGCATCGTCCGCCGGCCGCTCCGCCTCGGGCCGCGCGGTCGTCTCACGCTCCTCCTCGGGGCGCGAAGACCGGCGGCGGGCGCCGCGCTGGAGGGACACGCCAGCGACTATCCCAACGTGCGACTGCCACGACAAGGCCGCCGTCTGGAGTGTCGGCGGCACGGATTCAGATGCGCCGGATCAGTCTCGGCCTGCGATGCGCCCGCGCCTGACTGCCCGGGCACGAAGCGCAACGGATCTTCGACCCGCGCACCGCCGCACGCGGTGTCATCGCGCAGACGATCGTCCGTTCCCTGCCGCCCGATCCCACCCGGCCCGGACGACGCTGGAGCGCGTAGGGCAGGCACACGACGGACAGACGCAGACGATGCCGCCGTGATTCGTTGCGGCCCATCGGAGGCAGGCCTCCACGAACGTGTTCCCGATCGCCCACGCCGGCGCGGCGTGCACGAACTCCTACGGCGATCCGCGCAGCGGCGGCCGCAGCCACGCCGGCGTCGACTGCTTCTCCCCCGCGAGCACGGGCACGCCGCTGGTCGCCGTCGAGAGCGGCGTCATCGACCGGCGGTACCCGCACGATCCGAGTAACCCGTGTGGCCGGGGCAACGCCGTCGCCATCCGTGGAGACAGCGGCACCCGCTACTACTACGGTCACCTCAACCAGATCGACGCCGCTATGAACCAGCGCGTGACCCGCGGCCAGCGGATCGGGACGGTCGGCCAGACCGGGAACGCCAACCCGGCGTGCGGTGGCGGCGGTCCGCACCTCCACTTCGAGCTGCGCCCGGACGGCACCAACACCGTCGACCCGTATCCCTACGTCACAAGGTGGCCCAAGGTGGGCTCCGATCCGGCCGACCGCTACCAGCCGGTCGGCCGCTTCGACAGCGCGACGGCGCGAGGCGGCGGGCGGATCGGCCTCTACGGCTGGACGTTCGACCGGGACACCCCGACCAGGCCGAACCTCGTCCACGTCTACGTCAAGGCCTCGAACGGGATGCGCAAGCTGCACGTCCTCAACGCCAACGCCAGTCGGCCCGATGTCGGCCTGGCGTATCCGGGGGTCGGGAACAACCACGGCTGGGACGTCGTGATCGGTGGGCTGCCTCGCGGTTCGACGATGATCCAGGCGTACGGCATCGACACGTCGAACCGCCCGCACGACTACACCGAGCTCGGGACCCGCTGGGTCAACGTGACCTGACGACCGGTCAGGCGCGCCACCGCCCAGCGCACGCGAGTCAAGCGTCGTTCGGCGCCGTCGCGGCCGCGCCGTCTCATGACTCCGCCGGTTCGACGGCCGGCCACGACCGCGGTATGACCGCGGCCGGCACGTCGCGTGGCGCCGACGCGCTCGGCGCGGGCCTGTCTAACCAGTTCTGCGCCGGAGCTCGACTGGTCTCAACTCACGATCGCCCAGCTTTCGACTCGGGCGTCGAGTCCGCCGACTCCGTCGGTGATGCTCACGGTCACCTTGCGGGTGCCGGTTGCGATGTAGGTGTGGTGGCCGCGCACGGCGAAGATCCCGTCGGCGGTGCGGCGCACGGTGCCGGCGGAGCGGGTGCCGTCGCCCCAGGCGATGGTCACCGCGTAGTCGCCCGGCTGGGCGTTCGGGTCGGCGTCGCGGAACGTGGCGACGGTTCGGGTGACGGGCGTGTGGGCGGGCGCCTTGAAGGTCACGCCTTCGGCGGTGATCGGCGGGTCAAAGCCGAGGTCGAGGCGGCCGACTTGCCCGGCGTCGCTTTGCGGGAACCACAGCCGGCCGTCGGGCCCGGTGGCCAGGTCGCCCGGGCCGCCGCTGGGGACGCGGAACTCGCGCGTGACCGTTCCGTCGAGGGTCATGCGCGCGATCGAGTCGGCCGAGTCCTGGGCGATCCACAGCGCGCCGTCGGGGCCGACCTCGAGCCCGGACGGGTCGGCGTTGGCGGTCTGCAGCGGGAACTCGTCGGTGATCACTCCTGCCGTGGTCATCCGCGCGATCGAGTTGGAGTTGCGCTGCGCGAACCACAGTGCGCCGTCCGGGCCGGCCACGATCGCGCCGGGCAGGGCGCCGGGCGCGAGCGGGAACTCCGTGATCTCACCGGCCGTGGTGACGCGTCCGACCTTGTCGCTGGACTGCTCCGTGAACCACAGGGCGCCGTCAGGGCCCACGACGATGTCGCGCGCGAAGGCGCCGGCGGTGGGAATGGCGTATTCGGTGATGCTGCCGTCGAGCGCGAGGCGCCCGATCTTGTTGCCGTGGCCCTCGGTGAACCACAGGGCGCCGTCTGGTCCTTCCACGATGCCGATCGGGAACGCTCCGGTGCTCGGCAGCTTGTAGGAGGTCGTGGCGCCGTCAGGGGACAGGCGGATGATCTGGTCGCGGCCGCCGTCGGTGATCCACAGCGCCCCGCGCGCCGACGCGATGGCCGTGGGGAGGCCGCCGACCTCGAACGCGCGGGTCTTGCCGGCCGGGGTGATCCGCCACACCACGCCGAGGCTGCCGTCCGGCGCCCACAGCGCGCCGTCAGGGCCGGGAGTGATGGCGTTCGGGGCCGCAAAGTCGGCGGGAAGCGGGAACTCGACGACGCGCTTGGCGGCCAGGGCGGCGGGCGCGATCGCCGCGAGGCAAGCGGCGAGCGCCAGGGCCGAGGCGGCGAGTATGCGAGACAGGATGCGTTTCATGCGAGGAACCTCCGGGTTGAGCGCGATCACTTACCGCGCGTAAGGAGGGAGACGACGAAGCGCCGGACGCCATTCCCCGTGCACACCGCGCCGACGGATCTGTCGAGCGAAGAAGCCCGCGTCGTCTTCGACCCGGGTGACTTCACCGACCCTCCACGAAGCTGCACGCTGAGGACTCGTGCGGCGACAATCACTCGTCTCTCCGCCGCGCGTGCGGCTCAACGGACTTGCCATCTACCGGCAGTGGGAGCTGCTACGAAGCCGTAGCGGCTCGGATCAGTTTGGGCGGTCGCTCATCGCTTCGGCACCAGGATCTGCGCGAGGGCTCCGCTCTGGAAGCGTTGCTCTTCGACGACGTCGAGCTTGAGGTGCTCTCCCAGCTCGGCGAACGGGCTGCGCCCCGCGCCGATCGCAATCGGGACCGTCGTCAGCTGGTATTCGTCGACGAGGCCAAGGCGTGTCAGCGAGCTGGCGAAGCCGGGGCCGCCGTGGACCAGGACGGTCCCTTCGTCGTCCCGAGCCTTCAGGTCCGCGATCGCTGCGGCCAGGTCCCCGCCGAAGATCTCGACCGGTCCCCATTCCGCCTGCTTCAGGGTGCGGGAGAAGACGGCCTTCGGCTTCTCGTTCATCGCGGTGGCGATCGGCCCGTCAGACGCGGCCCAGTGCGGGCCCATGATCTCGTAGCTGCGGCGGCCCATCGCGTGCACGCCGGCCTCTTCGAGCGCGCGGCGGTTCCACTCACCCGAGTCGTCGCCGAACCACTCGAACATCCACTCATGGGTCCCGTCGGGGCTGGTGGCAAAACCGTCGAAGGACAGGACCATTTTGAGAACCACTTTTCGATCGCTCATGCCGGTAGAGACCTACCCCCTCGCATGAACTCATCGCCCATCGTGGACTCCGGGGACACCTGGACCGCTCCCGCCTCCGCGTCGACACGTCCGGGGACGCGCCCGGCGGCCGACGCACTTGCGGCGACGCGTCAGGGCAGCTCGGGGATTGCGTCGATCTGCTGGAAGAGCTCGAGCGTGTTCAGCTCGTCCCAGTGCTCGGCGAGCAGGCCGTCGCTGACGCGCCAGATGTCGATCGAGTGCATCTCGATCTCGTTGCCGCTTGCCGGAACACCCATGAACGTCCCGGTGTGGCGGCCGCGGTAGCTGTAGCGGCCGACGAGCGTGTCCCCGTCGACGGCCACGTCGTCGGCCTCGACGCGGAAGTCCTCGAACGCGTCAAGGAAGTGTGCGAAGACCGCGATCGCGCCGGCCTTCCCGGGCTCGGCATAGCGGTTGTGGTTGACGTAGTCGTCGTGGATCAGGGCCGCGAAGGCGTCCAGGTCGTGGTTGGTGAGCGTCGTGGCGAAACGCTCGGCGAGGGAACGCGTGGTGGTCATGCGATGGTTCCTCTTGGATCGTTGGTATCGGTCAGGGCGCCGGCGCGCAGACCGGCCGCGAAGGTATCGGCGGCGATCTGCAGCAGCGGCTCGGGGTAGGGGCGCAGGCGCCCGGAGAGCAGCAACGAGACGGTGCCGTGCAGCGCGGACCACCATGCCTCGGTGGCCGTGTCAGGGTCGGCCAACGTGACCCCCAGGTCGCGCGCCGCGAAGACGACGTGGCTGGCGAGCGCGGCGAAACCGTCGTGCAGCTCAGCCGGTGTCGCCGCGGCCGCGAACGACAGCGTCAGCGGACGATGGAACATCAGCTCGTAAAGCGCCGGGTCGCTCTCGGCCACGCGCCAGTAGCGCTGCGCGCACCGTCTGAGCCCGCCGCCCGCGTCGGCACGCAGGGCGCTCGCCAGCTCACCGAAGCCGGCGGTGGCGACCGCGGCGAGCAGCGCGCAGTCCACCACGCTTGCGAGGGTGACCGGCGCCACAGCGCCAGGCGCGCGCTATCGCGGCACGCGCCACCGACTGCGCCGAGCTTTGGCGGCGCCGTCAACCCGACGATCGCGAAACCAACCGGCTCGCGGTCACTTGTGCGCGATGCCGGCGCTTGCGGGGCCCGCGAGGGGAACGATCTTGACGTCCCGGAAGCCGGCGTCTTTGCACCAGGTCGTGAGTTGCTGGCCGGTGAAGTCGAAGGCGTCGCCGAACTCGATGAGCATGTTCAGCGACATCATCAGGGCGAACGCGTTCTCGCGGCGGGCGTCGTCGATCATGTTCTCGATGACGATGAAGACGCCTCCGTCGGGGAGGGCGTCGTAGGCGGAGCGGATCAGCCGCAGCTTCTGGTCGTGGTTCCAGTCGTGCAGGACCATGCCCATCGCGATGATGTCCGCGCTGGGGAGTGGGTCGACGAAGAAGTCGCCCGACGCGACGGTGACGCGATCGGCGACGCCGGCGGCGGTCACCGTCCGTTGGGCGATCGGTGCGACGATGGGCAGGTCGAACGTCGTGCAGCGCAGGTGCGGGTGTCGGGTCGCGAGGATCGTGCAGAGCTGTCCGGTAGCGCCTCCGACGTCGCACACTGTCTCGTGTGGTGAGAAGTCGAATGTCTCCGCGAGGGCGTGGAAGTTGCCGAGCGAGGAGCCCTGCATGGCGCGCATGAACTGCTCGAGCCGGGCGGGGTCGCGGTAGAGCTCCTCGAACATCGGGTTGCCCGTGTGCTTGATTTCGTTCTGAGGCTTGCCGGTTTGAAGTGCCTCGGTGAGGTCGCCCCAGAAGCGGTAGAGGCGGGCGTTGCAGATCTCCAGGACTCCGCCGATGTACGCCGGGCTGTGGGTGTCCAGGAAGGCGGCGCTTTCAGCGGTGTTGCGATAGCGACCGTCGGGGCCGTCACCGTCGCGTTCCAGGACGTGCAGGGCGACGAGCATGTCGAGGAAGTCGTAGGTCGCGCGGGGATGCAGGCCGAGAGCGTGGCTGAGTTCATCGCCGGTCATCGAGTCCGCGCCGAGCTGCGTGAACAGGTCCAGCTCGACGGCGGAAAGGATCGTCTTCGACGCGGCGAAACCGGTCGCGACCTGCATCAAGTGAGTCGGGTCGAGCGCGGCGATGGTCATGCCGTTTCCTCTCGTGGGGACGGGGTCGGCGGGATGTTCTGGTTGAGCGCGAAGACGTTGCCGGGGTCGTAGGCGTCCTTGAGCGCGATCAGGCGCTCGTACTTGTCGGCGCCGTAGGAGGCGCGCAGCCGCGTGGCCACTTCGTCGGCGCTGATGAAGTTCGCGGGCGCCTTGTCGAGGCCCCACGGGCGCATCGTGTCCATGAAGGCGCGCGCCCAGGCGATCTCGGTGTCGGCGTCGGCGGGGTGTGACCACAGCGCCTCGCAGAAGTAGAACCACTTGGCGTCCGGGACCTCGAGCGCCATCGTGGTGCGGTCGGTGCGCGCAACGGCGCCTCCGAGTGCGCCCAGGTAGACGGCGCTGAAGGGCGAGCGGGCCTGAGCCGCCTTGTCGACCAGGGCATCGATCGCCGGGTCGGGCAGTTCTGGCAGGTAGTCGATCTTGAAGTACTCGCTGATCCCCCAAGGGTTCGCGTCGTCGGTCATCGCCTGCACGGCCACGTAGGGCATGGGCTGCACCTGCGCCAGCCACGGGTCGCCCCACTCGACCAGGGGCCGCAGGACCCGCTCGCCCGCGTCCGGGTCGCCGGCGTAGAGCACGATCAGCCCGGCGACGGGCTTGCCGCGGGCCGGTTCGGGGATGAAGTCGGCGGGCGGCGCCGTGAGCAACGCGAAGCCGCCGCAGACCTCGTCCGGGGCGTCAGCCATGAAGTCGCGGTAGAAGCGCAGCAGCTCGGGGGCCGCCGCGCGCGGGTGCAGGATCATCCCCGCGTAGACGATCGGGCCGACCGGGTGCAGCCGGAACTCGAACGCGGTCACGACGCCGAAGTTGCCGCCGCCGCCCTTGAGGCCCCATAACAGCTCGGCGTTCTGGTCGGCGCTCGCGCGCACGATGCGGCCGTCGGCGGTCACGACCTCGGCGGACAGGAGGTTCTCGCACGTCGTTCCGAGCGTTCGCTCGAGCCAGCCTGAGCCGCTGCCGAGGGTCAGCCCGGCGACGCCCGTGTGCGACACGCGTCCGCCGGTCACGGCGAGCCCGTGCGCCTGGGTGGCCGCGTCGAGCTGCGCCCATGTCAGGCCGGCGCCGAAGCGGCCGGTACGCGCCGTCGGGATCGATCTCGACGTCCTTCATCGGGCCGGTGTCGATCACGACGCCGTCGTCGCAGCTCGAATGCCCGGGGATCGAATGGCCGCCGCCGCGGACCGCGACGACCAAGTGGTGCTCGCGCGCATGGGCCAGGGCGAGCTGCACGTCCGCCGGGCTCGTGCAGCGCGCGATCAGCGCCGGCCGCTTGTCGACGACGCCGTTGAACCCCCGGCGCGCCGTGTCGTAGTCCGGATGACCGGGGCTGATCAGGTCTCCCGCGAACCTCGAGTCGAAGCTCGCCTGCGCCACTACGGTCATCGGGGATCCTCTCTCAGAGGAGACGCGGGCGCGCACAGCCAGACGGATACCCAGACCGGCCCGCTGCCGCTGGGTTCGCGAGATTGCTACAGTGTCACTGTAGTTATGTCGGACCGGCCTGTCAAGCCGCCGGCTGGATCGAGCCGGCGCTACGTGACGCCGAAACGCGATCAGCGCGCCGCCGCCACACGCGCGGCGATCCTGGCCGCCGCCGAGACGCTCTTCCTGCGCGACGGCTACGCGCGCACGAGCATGAAGGCCATCGCCGCCGAGGCCGGAGTCTCCGAGAAGACGATGTACCTCGCGTTCACGAGCAAGGCGACGCTGCTGCGACAGGTCATCCAGTACGCCGTGCAAGGCGATGAGACGTCGACGCCGCTGTCCGAGCGCGAGCAATGGCGGGCGCTGGTGCGCTGGGCCGGTGGACGAGGTCTTCTCGCGGTTCGCCGCGCTCAACGCCAAGCTGATGACTCGGACGGCGGCGATCATCGCGCTCGGCGAGGCCGCGGCCTCCGTAGATCCTGAGCTGGCGGAGTACCGCGACCGGGCGCGGGCCGCCACGCTCGCCAACCTCCGCGCGCTCGCCGCCGAGCTCAACCGCCGCGGCGCCCTCGGCCCCGGCGTCAGCCAGCAGCAGGCCGTCGACACGATCTACGCGCTGGCCACCGACGAAGGCGTATTCCTGCGCCTCACCCGCGACTGTGGCTGGACGCCCGCGCGCTACGCCGAGCTCATCGGCCGGACCCTCACAGCAACCCTCGGACAACCCTGAGCCGCGGCACGATCAACGGACCTCGCCCGACCCGAACAGCGGCCCGACATTGCTGGTCGTCGCGGGACGGGTTTCGATTACGCAGGCGCGCTTTTCCCGCTCCGCTGCATGACGAATCCCTCGTACTCGTTGGCCGCGATCGCGTCGCATTTCGCCCTGTACGGTCCGACGAAGTCGAGATTGGGCATGAACACGCGGGGCTTGCCGGGGATGTTGGCGCCCATGTACCAGGTGTCCGCGGTCGGGAACAGCGTTGCCTCGGCGAGTTCCTGGTTGTGGGCGACCCACGCGTCCTCGGCCTCGGCGGCGGCCTCGATCGTTTCGGCCCCGCGGGTGCGCATGTCGTCGATGATCCGCGAGATGAACTCGACGTGCTGCTCGATCGAGACTGGCATGTTCGACAGCACGGACGGGCTCTGCGGGCCGGTGATCATGAACAGGTTGGGGAAGCCGGCGCTCATCACGCCGAGGTAGGTGCGCGGGCCCGCCGACCACTTCTCGCGCAGCGAGCGCCGATCACGGCCGCGGATGTCGATCTTGTCGATCGGCCCCGTCATCGCGTCGAAGCCGGTCGCGTACACGATCGCGTCGAACTGGTACTCGCCGCCATCCGCGAGCCGCAGACCGTGCTCGGTGATCCTCACGATCGGATTGGACTTGATGTCGACCAGGTGCACGTGGGCCAGGTTGAATGTCTCGTAGTAGCCGGAGTCCAAGGGGTTGCGCTTGACGCCGAACGGATAACCCTCGGGGATCATCAGCTCGGCCATCGCGGGGTCGTCGACCTTCTCCCGGATCCGGTCGTGCAAGAACTCACGGATCTTCGCGTTGGCCTCCTCCACGAAGAACATGTCGGCGTAGGCGCCCAGCCAGATGCCGAATCCGCCCTGCTCCCAGCGGGCCATGAGCTCCCGTTCGCGCTCCTCGTCGGAGACCTCCAGGGCGCCCTTGTCCAGGAAGTAGAGCTCGAAGCCGAAGTTGGATTCGCGCACCCGCTGCCAGATCGACGCGTAGTCGGCCTTGCGCGCGGCGACCACCTCCGGCGGCACCGGGCCGTTGTTGGCGGGCACGATGTAGTTGGCGGTCCGCTGGAAGACCGTCAAGTCGCCGGCCTCCTTGGCGATCAGCGGGATGGCCTGGACGGCGCTGGCGCCCGTGCCGATCACGCCGACCCGAAGGCCCGTGAAGTCCACGTCCTCGTGCGGCCAGCGGCCGGTGTGGTACGAGCGGCCCTGAAACGAGTCGATGCCCGCGAACTCGGGTGTGTTCGCCGCCGACAATGCGCCAACGGCGGTAATCACGTAGCGCGCGGTGACGACGTCGCCGCGGTCGGTCGTCACCGACCAGACGTTCGCGGCATCGTCGAACGTGGCCGCCGTGACCCGCGTCTCGAGCTGAATGTCTTTGCGGAGGTCAAAGCGCTCGGCCACGTGCTCGAGGTAAGCCAGGATCTCGTGCTGCTCGGGATAGCGCTCGCTCCACTCCCACTCCTGCAGCAGTTCCTCATCGAAGGAGTAGCAGTAGATATAGCTGTCGGAGTCGCTGCGGGCGCCGGGGTACCGGTTCCAGTACCACGTGCCGCCAACCCCACCGCCGGCTTCATAGACGCGTACCGATAGGCCCATCTCGTTGCGGAGCCGGTGCAGCATGTACAAGCCGGCGAAGCCGGCACCAATAACGACGGCATCGAACTCCGAGGACCGCCGCACACGGGTCGACATCTCAAAGACCTCCTGTGGTCGCTGCGTGCAGGGCCCGGCCACGCCGTCGACCGCTGGGCCCCGCGGGCTGTCAGAACCGACCATACGCCTGACCGCGTCCTGATGCCGTCGTGACCGCGTTTCGGAAGCGCGTAATCCCCGACGAGGAAGTGGCTTTAGCCACTGTCACAGGCGGCCCTTTGTCTCGTCTGAATGGGTAGATGAGACGAAAGGAGCAGTCATGAAGATCTTCGTAGCCGGCGCCACGGGCGTTCTCGGCCGAGCGCTCGTCCCGCAGTTGGTGGAGCGAGGCCACGAGGTGGTCGGGATGACCAGGAGCGCATCGAAGCAGGATCTGGTGCGCAGCCTGGGAGCGCGGCCGGTCGTGGCCGACGCTCTGGACCCCGACGCCGTCGCCCAGGCGGTGGCCGCCGCCGAGCCCGAGGTGATCGTGCATCAGCTGACGGCGTTGTCCGGACCGATGAGCGTCCGCGAGGCGCGGCACCCCGACCGCTCTCCCGCGGCGATCATGACCAACCGGCTGCGCACGGAGGCGACGGACCATCTCCTGGCCGCCGGCCGGGCCGTGGGGGCACGGCGCGTCGTCGCGCAGAGCTTCGGCGCGTTCCGGTTCGACCGCACGGGCGGGCCGGTGCGCACCGAGGCCGACCCGCTCGACCCGACCGACCCGCCGGCGGCGTTGCGGACCGTGCAGGCGGGGTACCTGTATCTCGAACGAGCGGTGACGAGGATCGACTGGGGTGAGGGTCTCGCGTTGCGCTACGGGGGCTTCTACGGTCCGGGGACCTCGATCAGCCTGGCGCCGGACGCGCAGATGGCGACGCCGATCCGCAAGCGTCGGGTCCCGATCATCGGCGACGGCGGTGGCGTGTTGTCGTACGTCCACGTCGACGACGCCGCGGCGGCGACCGCGATTGCCGTCGAGCGCGGCCGGCCGGGTGTCTACTACGTCGTCGACGACGAGCCCGCGCCCGCGCGGGAGTGGCTGCCGGTGCTGGCGAGCGCGCTGGATGCCGAGCCACCGCGACGTCTCCCCCGCTGGCTCGCTCGGCTCGTCGCTGGTGAGGCGGCGACCGCCATGCTGACCGTGACGCGCGGCGCCTCGAACGCCAAGGCCAAGCGCGAGCTCGGCTGGCAGCCGCGGTATGCGAGCTGGCGAGAGGGCTTCGCGCAGGGGCTCGGCTGAGCGATGACCGCGGAGGAGTTCGAAGCGCTGCGCCCGTCGGCGTTCGCCATCGCCTACCGGATGCTCGGCAGCGCCAGCGAGGCCGAGGACGTGGTGCAGGAGGGCTTCCTTCGCATCCACCGGGCCCGCGCGGACGGCGAGCGGATCGAGTCGCCGCGCGCCTTCCTGTCGACGGTGGTCACGCGGTTGTCGCTCGACCACCTCCGCTCGGCGCGGGTCCGGCGCGAGACCTACGTGGGCGAGTGGCTGCCCGAGCCGCTCGTGACCAGCGCCGACGACGATCCCGCCCGCAAGGCCGAGATGGCCGACTCGCTGTCGCTCGCCTTCCTCGTCCTGCTCGAGAGCCTGTCGCCCGAGCAGCGCGCCGCGTTCCTGTTGCGCGAGGTCTTCGACGAGCCCTACGACCGAATCGCGGAGATCGTCGGCACAAGCGAGCAGAACGCCCGCCAGCTCGCCGCCCGGGCCCGCCGCCACGTGAAGCAGCAGCGGCCCCGGTTCGAGGCCTCGCGCGAGCAGCGCGAGGAGCTCGCGACCCGCTTCTTCGCGGCCGCCGAGGAGGGCGATCTCGGAGGGCTGGAGCAGCTGCTGGCCCACGACGTCGTCTTCCGCGGCGACGGCGGCGGCAAGGCGCCCGCCGCCGCACGTGCGGTCCACGGCCGCGCCAAGGTGGCGCGCCTGCTGATCGCGGGGCTGCGCGCTCTCGCCCGCCTCGGCGGCGTCACCACGCGCCGCGATGAGGTCAACGGGCAACCGGGTGCCCTGTTCCTCGACCGCAACGGCAGGCTGCTCGGCGTCACGATCCTCGACATCGCGGAGGGCCAGATCCAGGGCGTGAACGCGATCGTCAACCCGGACAAGCTGCGGCACCTAGGGGCAGTGGCCGACCTGCGCGCGCTGCTGCGCGAGCGCAAGTAGATGCTGAACCCCGGCGGCACGAGATGGATCACGACCATCCGCTTGTGAGACGGCCTGGCTTCGCGCTGGGAGCCGGTCCGGCTATGCCGCTCCGGCGGGCGGGGCATTCGCGTGGCGCTGGCGGTAGACGGCGGCCTTGGCGCGGTCGCCGCATCCCTTCATGTCACACCAGCGCCGTCGCCGGCCGCGAGAGCGATCGATGAACAAGCGTGTGCACTTAGGGTCGGCGCAGCGGCGCAACAGCGTCCGCTGCTCGCTGCCGAGCAAAGCCAGGCAGTCACAGGCCAGCTCGGCCAGCACCGCCTCGACGGTCCCGGTCCGCGTCACGGCGCCGCTCGGTAGGAGCTGGGAGACCGGGCGCGGGCGACGGGCGGCGTGGTTGACCAGGTCACGGTCCTCGCCGGCCGGTGCCGTGCCGTCGAGCGCAGCGCTCAACATGCGGTAGAGCGCTTCTCGCAGCTCGATCGCCACCGCCAACTGGCGGCCGGTCACTTCCGGCGGCTCGGACACGAGCCCAGCTTCGACCGCCCAAGCCGCGAAGTCCTCAGGCCGGCGCAGCTTCTCGTCGTCCGTGGTGCCGCGCTCGGCGATGGTCGCAGCATAGTCGAGCACGAACCGGTCGGCATGAAACTGGAACGGCACGTCACCAGTCTAGCCGGTTATGCGACCAGGCCCTGGGGTAGCTATCACCTATCGAACCGGTGATTCAAGACGAACCGTCAGTGCGCAGGAGCGTTCGGTGCCAGCGCGGTAGCGCCGCGGCACTGTGCCGGTATCTGCTCGGGGCGACCCTCGCGCGCGGCGCCGACGCCGGCGCGGCCGTGGGGCTGGTGCTGCTCGCCGTCGACCCCGACCGTCAAGTCGCGTCCGGAGCAAAGGTGGGCTCCGCGCTGGCCGTGGCCCTTACGGCGCCGCACCTGCTCGGCCCCTTCCTCGCCCGGCGGCTGGACGCCGCGCGCGACGGCCGGCTCCTGCTGGCGGCGGCCTTCGCCGCCTTCGGACTCGCGCTCGCCACCGCAGCCGTGCTCCTCGGTTCGGTTCCGCTGCGCGTCGTGGTGCTCGTAGTCGCCGGCGCCGGAGCCTGCGGACCGCTGCTCACTGGTGGGTTGAGTAGCCGCTTGGCGGCCATCGTCGGCGGTGACGCGCAGACGCAGCGCCGCGCCGAAGGCTGGGACAGCGTGTCCTACGGCATCGGCGGAACGGCCGGACCGGCCGGCGTTGCAGCTCTGGCGGCGCTCGCAAGTCCGTTGATCGCGATGCTCGCGCTCGCCGCCGCCGCGACCATCGCCGCCGCGGAGAACCGGAAACGCTTACCGCGCGCTTCGTCGCGCTCATGGCGATCGCCCTCGCGCTCTGCGCGCTGGCTCCCAGCTACCGGCTCGCGCTGATCGCCTTCGCCTTAGCCGGCGTCGCCAACGCGCCGTTCTTCACCGCCACCCTCGCCGCCCGCTCCCGCTACTCGCCACCTGAGGCCCGCGCCCAGGTCTTTGTCACCCTGGCCGGCCTCAAAGTCGCGATGGCCTCCGCCGGCACCGCCCTCGCCGGCATCGCCATTGACGTGGGAGCACGCCCGCTGCTCGCTGCCGGAGCCGCCCTCACCCTCGCCGGCGCCACTGCCGCCTGGATTGACCGACGCCACAGCAGGGCCAGTGCCCTCAGTCAACTGACCGCCAAGCAGCCAAAGCCGATCACCGTTGAACCCGTCCCGGGGCGGCAGTGATGGGGCGTCCGCTTGGATGGGGATGACGATGAGGCAACCGACACCAACACTGTTTCTGACGGTGGGACTTCCATGCACCGGGAAGACCACTGCTGCTCGGCGCATCGAGATCGAGCAGAAGGCACTTCGTCTCACGAAGGACGAATGGGTGAAGGCTCTCTACGGGCACGAGAATCCGCCATCGGCTCAGGACGTGATCGAAGGACGGCTCATCCAGATCGGACTGCGCGCCCTCGAACTCGGCAACAACGTCGTGATCGACTACGGCCTCTGGGGTCGAGACGAGCGCTCCGCTCTACGGCAGGCAGCAGCAGACCTCGGCGCGATGGTGGAGATGCGCTACTTCGAACTCACCCCGGCCGAGCAGCGGAGACGACTTGATCAGCGCCAAGCCGAAGCGCCACACACGACTTGGCCCATGTCCGACGAGGAACTCGCCGAGTGGGCTGCCAACATCGACATCCCAACGCCAGGCGAACTCGACGGCAGTGAACCCATTGATGACCCACCGGCTGGATTCGCGACATGGGACGAGTGGCGCAGACACCGCTGGCCGCCGTCGGTCTCCTGACGCCTGATCATGTGAAGCGCCGTCCCACGCCCAAGCCCGCAAGGGGAAGCGGCTCAGAGTCCGGCTGCGTCCTTGCCCTTGGCCACGAGCTCGAAGTAGGAGATGGCCCAGATCGCGACCGCGGCGACGGCAAGGCCACCGATCGTGATCGCCGCCGAACTGGCCGGACGCGCCTTCGCGTGGGCCCACGCGTCCCTGCCCTTGCGTTTGAATACGTCGAAGAAGCGCCGGGCGAAGCGGAATTCGGTCGACCAGATCCAGAGTCCGAGCAGGACCGGCGGGATCGTCAGTGGACCCGGCAGAACCGCCAGGGCCAAGCCGATCACGATGCACAGCAGTCCGAGAACGAAGACGCCCACGCGGTAGGCGTGTCTCGCTCCGGGCTTGGAACGTACGCGGTCACGCCAACCTCGCGCGGGCACTTCAGCCGGCTGACCGAGGCCGTCCTCGGCCGCGGACGACGTGCGGCGGCGATCCTCGATCGACGTATCCGTGGGTGACATGGTCAGGACCTACCCATCGATACGCCGAAGCAGGAGCTTCCTGGCGCGTACGCCATGGAGGTTTCAGCTGAGCTGCTCGGCCAGTCCGATGATGATGCCCTCAGGGCCACGCAGGAAGCAGAGTCGGTAGCTGTCCTCGTACTGCGCGAGCTCGCCGACGAGTTCGGCACCGTGGCTGCGCAGACGGGCAACGACGTCATCGATGTCTTCGACAGCGAACATGATGCGGCGTATGCCCAGCGCGTTCGCCGGCGCGCTTTCCGGCTCGGCTCTGACCGCCGGCGGCGTGTGGAACTTCGTCAGCTCAACCCGGCCGTGGCCGCCCGGGGCCCGCATCATGGTGATGTCGGCACGGACGCCGTTGAGCCCGACGGTGCTGTCCACCCAAGGCCCCTCGACCTGCGTCTCGCCTTCCAGCTCCATACCGAGTTCGGCGAAGAACGCTGTGGCAGCCTCGAGGTCGTCGACAACGATGAGAACGTTGTCCATCCGCTGAAGCGTCATGTCGTGGTCTCCTGGTGTCGTGGCCCTTCACCTGGTGAGCGGAGCCGGTCAGGGCTTCTCGATAACGAAGTGCTCAGATTCCTACGGCGTGGTGGTGTACGGCGACGGCCCGCAGCCCTTGTGGCTGCCGTGATTGCGCTTGACGCATCGTGACCAGACCTCGATTCGCCGGCGGTGCTGTTTGATGCGATCGAGGAACTGTTGTTTCGTGAGGGTCGTGACTTTGGGTTGCGGCCTGGTCTCGATCGTGAAGACGTCGGCGCCGAGCGGGATTCGCTCGTAGACCTCGACGAAGAAGCGAGTCGTATATCTACGCCCGCCTGGGTGACGGGTCGTCAACGAGCCGCCCACCGGCGCGAACGTGTCCGGGTTCACGTCGTAGACCCATCCGCGCAAGCTGTCGCCACCCTGAAGGCGGCGCACGGTCCGGCCGTTCGCCTGAAGGAGCCCGGCGTCCGTGAGCTTGCCGGCGGCGAGCATCGCCTTTAGGTCGGCCTCGGGGTCGTCGTTGCCGTCGACGCCGAACAGGCCCAGCGCACGCGTCTGCGGATCAGTGTCTTGGTAGCCGGTGATATCGCGCCGTCGATTGGTGTCGGAGTCGTACTCGGTCGCATTGCCATCAACATAGGCGTACTCCGAGCACGAGCCGTCCGTGCGCGTCTCGCGGAAGCGCCAGCGCTTAGGATCGCTCTGAAACCACTGCTCGTCGTAGCGGGCGATCCTCGCGCCGGGCGCGACTTTGACGCTCGGATCCCGAGCCTGCCGGCCAGATCCCCGTACGACAGCTCGTCCACAACCCGCAGCCGTACCGCGTCCCGCGTGCTCGGCGACAGCGCGGCCAGCGGCGCTTGCAACTCCCCTCGCAGCTCCTCCAGCCCGGCCCGATGGGCGATCTCCGCCAGCACCTCGGGGCTCGGTGGCTCCCGCTCGATCCCCAGCCGCTCCAGCGCCTTCTGCTCGATCCGTCCGCGCCGGTAATAGAGCGCGAGCTGCTTCTTCGCTATGCCGTACAACCAGCCGACCGGATCACCGCCCGCCCGGAACGCCTTCTGCGACGCGACGGCCTGGGCGAACGTCTCGGCGAGCAGGTCGAGCGCGACCTCAGGGTCCGCCGTGCGCCGCGCGAGGTACGCGAGCACGTGGGACAGCGTCTACCTCGACGCCCTGGAGTACCAGTGGCAGGTCGCCGTCGAGTACTGGAAGGACGTCCAGGCCCGTGCCGCGGACGCCGACGTGAAGGTCTGCATCGAGATGCACCCGCACAACGTCGTCTACAACGCGGCCACGATGGAGCGCCTGGCGACGAAGATCGACGCGACCCACGTTGGCGCGGAGATGGACCCGAGCCATCTCTTCTGGCAGGGCATGGAGCCGCTGGCCGTGATCGAGCAACTCGGCGACCTGATTTATAACGCCGCCGCCAAGGATGTCCGCATCAACCCCGCGGCCAAGATCAACGGCGTGCTCGACGATCGTTTCGGCCGCGTCGCGCCCGACGAGCCTGGTGCGATCGGCCTCGGCGGCCCCTACACCGTCAGCCGTTGGCCCGAGAACTCCTCGTGGGATTTCGTCGCGGTCGGCCGCGGGCACGACGTCGACTACTGGAGTGAGTTCCTGCAGGCGATCGAGCGGGTCGACGCCGATATGGCGGTCAACATCGAGCACGAGGACCAGGAGCTCGGCCAGCTCGAGGGCCTGCGGGCGGCAGCGGAGACGCTGCTCTCCGCGGCCGGACGGGCCCGCGCATAGGCCCACCCCGATGCGCCGGACCTCAGGTGCAACCCGGCGGGGATTGCTTGAGCGCGAGCAGCAAGGCTCGCAGGTGATCCCGCTGCTCCGTATCCAGTGCGGCGAAAAGGTCGTCCTCGACCGCGCGCTGCGCGCTGCGGGCCCAGGCCTCGGCCTGGCGCTCGCCCGGCGCTTCGCCGCGGAGGGTTTTGAGATCGTCCTGATCTCGCGCGACCCCTCCAACCTCCGCTTCGACGCCCGCAAGGTGGCAGCCGACGTGACCGACCACGACGGCCTCGCGGCCGCACTGCGCTCGGTCGGGCCGATCGACGTGCTCGAGTACAGCCCGACGCCGACGTTCGGGCTTGTCGAGCCGAAGGACCTGACGCCGGAAGCCGTCCTCGGGCCGTTCCAGCAGCAGGTTCTCGGCGCCGTCGCCGCCGTCAACGCCGCGCAGCTGCGGCCCGGCGGGGCACTGCTGTTCACCACCGCCGCCTCTTCGATCACCCCCGTGCCCATGACGGCCAACATGGGCATCGCGATGGCCGCCCTGCGCGCCTACGCGAAGACGCTGCACCTCGCCCTGGCGCCGGACACGTTCGTCGGGCACCTCGCGATCGACATGTTCATGCAGGGCGACGATGCCGACACCGCGGCCGCCGCGCTCTACGACCTCTACGCCGCCCGAAGCCAGTTCGAGGTCAAGGTCGGCAACTTCCTGGAGACGCTCACATGAAGGCGTTCACTCTCGACTCGTTCGACTCTGCGCCCGGGATCCGCACCGACCTCCCGGACCCGTCCGGCGAACAGATCGTCCGGGTCGACGCGACATCGGTCAACCCGGTCGACGCCGCGATCGCCGGCGGCATGCTGCGGGGGATGGCCGAGTACGCCTTCCCGGTCGTGCTCGGGCGTGACTTCGCCGGCGTCGTCGAGGCGACTGGCGAGGAGGTGTTCGGGTTCGTCCCGCACGCCGCGCCGGACGTCGGCGCGGGCTCATGGGCCGAGCGGATCGCGCTGAGCCCCGTCTTCGCAACCAAGCCGACGTCGCTGAGCATGGCCGAGGCCGGCGCCGCGCCGCTTGCCGGAATCACGGCGCTGCTGTGCGTGGAGGCGCTCGAGCTCACCGGAGGCGAGCGCGTGTTGATCATTGGCGCCACCGGCGGCGTCGGCGCCTTCGCCGTGCAGCTCGCTGCGCGAGCGGGAGCGACCGTGATCGCCCCAGCGCACGCGGAGGACCGCGACTACCTCGAGGCGCTCGGCGCGAGCGAAATTCCCGAACGCGGGTCAGCACCTGCGGCCGACTTGCTCATCGACCTCGTCTCCTACTCGCCCGACCAGCTGGCCGCGAACGCGCCCGGACTGCGCCAAGGCGCCAGGACCGTATCGACGATCGGCGCCGGCCAGGTCAACGTGATGGCGGTCTCCGATCCCGAGGCGCCCGCTCGGCTCGCACGGGCCATCGACGAACACGGGCTGCAAGTTCCGCTCGCGCGCTCGTTCGCCTTCGACGAGCTCGGCGAAGCGCTCGGGATGCTCAGCTCGCATAAGCGCGGAAAGCTCTCCGTCGTCGCGTGATAAAGGGCCGCGGCGGTCACGGGTCGGTGCGGAGCAGGAGTCGGAGAATCGGCTCGGCGCGGGCGGCGTCGGGCGCCTCTCCGGTGATGAGGTCGAGGTAGGTGTAGGACTCGATCAGGCGCACGATGACGTAGGCGAGCTCGTGCAGGTCGACGGGGAGCGCGAGCCGGCCGGCGTCGGCCTCCTCCTCCAAGAGGTCTTCGATCGCTCGGATCAGGCGCGGCTGGAACCCGGCGTCGTGGCGGGTGAGGAGCCGCATCGCGTGCTCGCCTTCCTCCGAGAGCCAGCGCTGCATGCCGCGGTTGTCGATGACGAGGCGCAGGAAGTAGGTCACTGTCTCGACGATGCGCTCCGGGCCCTGCGCGTTCGTCTGGCTCTTGGCGATGTCGAGCGCCTGTTCGGCGAGCGTCCACACGACCTCGGCCAGCAGCTTGTCGCGCGAGCCGACCCAGCGGTACAGCGTGACGCGGTTCACGCCGAGCTCGTCCGCGAGCGCGCTCATGTCGACGCGCTCCGGGCCGAGGAACTTCCGCCGCGCGAGGCGCAGCGCGCGGGCGGAAGCGGGTTCGAGCAACACGACGGCGAAGTGTTGCATCCGGAAGGATGCGGGGTAGAGTGCAACAGAATCGCAATCTGTTGCAAGGAGACGTCGTGCGCGGGACGGAGATTGAGGCGATCGGCGAGCTGGCGGGCGGGACGCTCGCGGCCGGCGGAGGGTTCATCAAGCAAATGCACGAGGGCATAGCGGGACGGCCGTTCGGGGTCCTCGATCCGGCAGCGGCGCCGGTGCGCGTCGTCCACGACGGCGTTTCGCGAGCGGTGTACGCCGGCGTCCGCAGCGCGCTGCGCAGCGGGGCGCGCGGCGGCGCTTCGCTGCTGGCGCGCCGGTCGGGCGAGGACAGTCCGGCGCTCGCTGCGTCGCCGGCTGGATCGCTGGCGCTCGGCGCCATCAACGGCCTGTACGGCAACCGCATGACCGAGCGGGGGAACCGCCTGGCGTTCGGAATGGCCGTCCGCCGGCACCGCGAAGACGTCGTGCTGACCGACGAGGGAATCGCGACGGCGTTCCCGGACGCGACGTCGCGCATCGCGATCTTCGTGCACGGCCTGTTCGGCGACGAGGACGACTGGCGGCGGTTCCCGTTGCGCGGCGCGCGCCCCGAACGCCGCACCTACGGGGAGCGACTGCAGGACGAGCTGAGCTTCACGCCCGTGATGCTGCGCTACAACACCGGCCTGCGCATCTCCCAGAACGGCCGCGAGCTCGCGCGCCTGCTCGACGACCTGGTGACGGGCTGGCCGATCGCCGTCGAGGAGATCGTCCTCGTCGGGCACTCGATGGGCGGCCTCGTGGTCCGCAGCGCCTGCCACTACGGCGAGCAGGACGGACGCCGCTGGACGACCGACGTGCGCCACGTGTTCTCCCTCGGCAGCCCGCACCTCGGCGCCGACCTGGAAAAGGGCGTCAACGCCGTGAGCTGGGGCCTCGGGCGGCTACCCGAGACGCGCGCGTTCGCGTCGTTCCTCAACGCGCGCAGCGTCGGCATCAAAGACCTGCGCTACGGCGCCTGCGTCGACGAGGACTGGACCGGGTGCGAGGACCCGGACGAGTTCCTGCGCGACCGCTGCACGGAAGTCCCGTTCTTGCCCGACGCGCACTATTACTTCGTCGGCGCGACGCTGATGGACGGACCCGTCGGCTCCGCGCTCGGGGACCTGCTCGTGCGCATCCCCAGCGCCTCCGGCCGCGGCAACGGCAAGGGCCGCAGCATCCCGTTCGAGGTCGACAACGGCCACGAGCTGACCGGCCTGACGCACATGGACCTGCTCAACCACCCCGCCGTCTACGAGCAGATGCGCACCTGGATCACGGCGACGCGATAGGTCCTACCGAAGCGGAAGAATGCTGCGATGACTACGAGGGGCATCAGCTTGCTCGCGGGCGGCGTACGCGAGACGCAGGAGATCGCGCGACGCGCCGAACTGGCCGGATTCGATGCTGCCTGGTCCGGGGAGTTCCTGAACCGGTCGGCGATCGTCTCGGTCGCGGCGATGGCAGCGGTGACCGAACGGATCGGCGTCGGCTCCGCGATCGCATACGCCGTCGGGCGGACGCCGCTCGTTCTCGCCAACGACGCGCGGTTCCTCGACGAGATGAGCGGAGGACGCTTGACGCTCGGTCTCGGGACCGGGACACGCCGGATGATGGAGGGCTGGCACGGCGTGGCCGACGCCGAGAGTCCCGCGACGCGGATGGAGGAACTGATCCCGTTGCTTCGCCGGCTCTGGCGGTTGCACGAGGGACCGGTGAAGCATCGCGGCCGGTTCTACTCCGTGGACATCACTCCGACGATGGACATCCAGCCACCGCTGCGCACCGAGATCCCGATCTACACCGCCGGCGTCAACCGCCGGATGGTCGAGGTGGCCGGCAGAGTCGCCGACGGCCTCATGTGCCATCCAACGGTGACCGACCGGTATCTCGCGGACGTGGTCCGTCCTGCAGTGGAGCGCGGCGCCGAGAAGGCCGGGCGCGCACCTGCGAACGTCGCCATCTTGGGCGTCGTGATCTGCTCCATCTCCGGCGACACCGCCTCCGCGCGTCGCGAGGCGGCTGCACAAATCGCCTTCTACGTCGCACCGAAGGCGTATGGACCGGTGATGGAAGTCTCAGGGTTCGGCGCCGAGGCAGCCGCAATCCAGAGCGCATTCAGGAAGCGCGACCACGAGGCGATGATCGCTGCCGTCTCGGACGCCATGATCGATCAGATGTCGGTCGCCGGCACGGCTGACGAGGTCCGAGATGCACTTCCGGCGATCGAACGGCGCTATGACCACGCCGCGCTGTACTCACCCAGCTTCACGCTCTCCGCTGGACGGGTCGCGGAGAACACGCAGGCCATCATCGAGACGTTCGCGCGTTGACGACTACGGGCCGTTCGGCGCCGACGAGGCGGTGCACCTCGGCCACCGATTCGATCGTCTCGGCGAAGTCCTGGCCGCGCGCGATCAGCGAGACAGACGTTGCTCCGGCCTCGACGTAGGGGGCGACGAACTCGGCGACGTCGGCGGGCGTGCCAGCGGGGCACCAGCGTGCGAACACATCGGGCTCGAGCCGGTAGACGGATTGCATGGCGTCGCGGACCGCCCGCTCGGCGCGGGTGTGATCGGTTCCGAGGCCGCACCAGATCGTCATGTAGTGCTGCCACGCTAGGTTCTCGCGGCCTACCCGCTCGGCCTCCTCGGCGACGCGCGCGACGGCGGCGGCGAAGCGTTCGGGCGAGGTCCAGATGCCGACCCATCCGTCGCCATAGCGTCCGGTGCGCCGCAGCGCGGCATCCGAGCGGCCGCCGATCAGGATCGGCAGGTCGGGTGCCGACGGCTCGATCCTGACGTCATCGAGCTCGAAGATGTCGCCGGCGAAGGTCACCGCACGCCCGCTCAGGAGCCCGCGCAGGATCTGCAGGCCCTCCTCCATGCGTTGGCCGCGTGTGCGCGGATCGACCCCGCACGCGCGCATCTCGCGCGGGTCGTCGCCGCCGACGCCCACGCCGAAGACCAGGCGGCCGGGATGCGATTCATGGATGGTTGAGAGTTGGCGGGCGACGACGGTCGGGTGGCGGAGCGGGAGCTGGTAGATGCCCATCTGCACCGGCAGCGTGTCCTGCAGGTTGAGCAACGCGGCGGCGTTGATTAGCCCGTCCCAGCCGAAGCCGCCGTGGAAGGTGACGTGGTCGGTCGTCTTCTTGGCCGACTCGACCGCGACGCGCGGGTTGCGCAGGATCCTGCCCGCGACCTCCTCGGCAGTGGGCATCAGCTCGTCGTGGGCGACGACGCGGTTGACGAGGTGCACTTCCTTGGCGCGCTGGGCGTCGATCGGCTCGCCCATCAGCTCGAGCTCCATCGCGATGCCGACGCCGCACGTGTTGACGAGCCGCACGATGCCGCCGTCGGCGAAGTGCATCCCGCGCCGCATGTGGAAGAAACCGAAGTTCGCCTGCTCGGATGCGATCCGGATGTCGCAGGCGAGCGCGAGCTCGATCCCGCCCCCGATCACCCAGCCGTTGAGCGCGGCGATGATCGGCTTGTTCGTGCGGTGCAGCCCGCGCGTGATCCCGCCCGCGAAGCCTCGACCGAGCAGGCTGCGGCCGAGCTCCGGTCCGGCCTCGAGCCAGGGGTCGACGTGCGACTTGAGGTCGGCTCCGGCGCAGAAGCTCTTCTCGCCGGCGCCGGTCAGGATCGCGAGCCGGATCTCGGCGTCGGCCACGAAGTCCGACCAGGCGTCGAAGAGCAGATCGTCGGTCTCGCGGTCGATCGCGTTGTGGACCTCTGGGCGGTTGAGCGTGATGTAGGCGATCTCGCCGCGCTTTTCGTACAGGACCTTGCTCATGTGGCCTCCCGACCGGCTTTCTGGCGAGCGATGACGAGCTTCATGATCTGCGCTGTCCCATCTCCGATCTGCAGGCCGAGGACGTCCCGCAGGCGCTGCTCGTAGGGCATCTCGGCGCTGTACGCCCCGTGGCCGTTGATCAGCAGGCATTGATGGACGACGTCGAACGCGAGTTTCGGCGCCCACCATTTGCACATCGCCGCCTCGGCGGTGTGCGGCAGGCCCTGGTCCTTGAGCCACAGCGTCCGCAGGCACAGCAGCCGGCAGGCCTCCAGGTAGGTCTCGGCCTCGGCGAGCGGGAACGAGACGCCCTGGTGCGCGGTCAGCGGCTTGCCGAAGCTCGAGCGCTCGGCGGCCGAGCGCCACGTCTCGTCCAGCGACTGGCGGGCGACCGCGAGGCATTGCAGGCCGATCAGCGCGCGGCTGTAGTCGAAGCCTTGCATCACCTGCACGAAGCCGGCGCCCTCGGCGCCGAGCCGGTGACTCACGGGCACCCGCACGCCGTCGAGCACCACGCTGCCGCGGCCGGCCGCGCGGCCGCCGAGGTCCTCGAACTCGCTGGTCCTGATCCCGGCCGCGTCGATCGGCACGAGGAACGCGGTGATCCCGCGCGCGCCCGGCCCTCCCGTGCGTGCCCACACGACCGCGAACGCGGCCTGCGTCGCGAACGTCGTCGACGTCTTCTCGCCGTCGAGCACGTACTCCTCACCGTCGCGGCGGCCGCGGACGATCAGGTTTGCTGCGTCGGACCCGCCGCCGGGCTCGGTCAGCGCGATCGCCGGGATGCTCTCCCCGTGACCATGCGCTCAAGCCACGGGCGGACGACCTCCGCGTCGCCGTGGCGCGCCAGGATCGTGCCCGCCAGCGACATCGTCACCGAGAGCTGCCCGACGTTGTAGTCGCTCGCGCACAGCGCCTCAAGCACGAGCCCGGCGGTGACGCAGTCCAGGCCGAGCCCGCCGTGTTCCTCGGGCAGCTCGACGCCAAAGAACCCGAGCGCGCCCATCTCCGCCAGCGTCGCGCGGTCGAACGCCCCCTCGCGCTCACGCTGCTTGTAGAACGGCGCGAGACGCCGCTCGCCGAAGCGCCGCGCGGTGGCGACGATCTCCTCCTGCTCGGGCGTGATCGAGAAGTCCATCAGTCCGCCGAAATCCCACCGTTGACACACAGAGCGGGTGCGCCTTGCTCGGCGAAGCCGCACGGGGCCTCGAGTCCGACGCCGGCAGCGCCGCCCGGTAACACGACGCCCGCGCGGCTCACGGCGCACCATAGGGGCGCGCGACGACATCCTGGCCGGAGTTGACATGCCAGGCGAAGTCCGTGTCTAGTGCTCTGTGAGCCGATAGTCTGAACTCCGAGGAGTTCGGACGATGCCGGAGACCGCCATGGGCACGCAGGTCAGCGCACGCGACGCGGTCGCGTCGCTGCGAGATACGAGGGCCGGGAAGGCGCACAAGCGTGCCATGCCGATCGCGCGCTTGGTCGGCAACGGCATGGACTTCGCCGATGCGATCGAACTCCACGCCCTCGTCGATCAGGGCCTGGAATGGGCGGACGCCGCGGGCCGGCTGGCCGATCGCAACCTCGCACACGCTCGACGCGCGCTGCGGCGCGGGCACCGGCAGAGTGCGCGCAGCTGGTACCTGCTCGCCTCGGCCTGCTTTCGCTTCGGGCAGGCCCTGCTGGCCGACGACGACCCGCGCAAACGCGCGCTGTACCGGCACATGCTCGACGCCTTCCGCCGCGGAGGCGAGCTCTCAGATCCCCCGATCGAACGGGTCGAAGTCCCCTGGCGCGACGGGCGCCTCACGGGCTGGCTGCTGCGCAGCGGCCGCGCCACGCCGCACCCGTTCGTCGTGCAGCTGTGCGGGATCGGCGGCTCACGCGAGGAATACGAGACGGGCTCGCGCTATCTGATCGAGCGCGGCGTCAGTGCGCTGCTCGTCGACGCTCCCGGACAGGGCGAGACGCGCTTGTTCGAAGGGCTCTACCTCGACGAGCACGTCACGGACGCCATCCGTGCCGTCGTCGATATCGCGCTGGCCGATCGTCACTGCAACGGTCGCGTAGGGCTCTGGGGCAACAGCGCCGGCGGATGGCTCGCCGCCCTGGCTGCAGCCGATGACCCTCGGATCGCCGGGGTCTGCATGAACGGCGGAACCGATCGCCCCACCGAGATCCTCGAACGATTCCCGCGCTTCGTCCGCGAGATGCAGCAGATGACCGGTCATGACGATCCAGCACGGGCGCGCGAGGTGATCGATCGGCTGACGCTCAGCCCGCACCGTCTGCGGGAGCTTCGATGCCCGCTCCACGTCGTCCACGGCACGCCCGACCAGGTCTTCCACGTCGAGGGCGCTCGCCGCGTCTACGACGGCGCGAGCAGCACCGACAAGACACTGACCGAATACGCCGACGGCGACCATTGCGTCTCGAATCGCTCGAACGAGAAGCACATGCTGATCGCCGATTGGTTCGCCGACCGCCTCACGACCAGCGAACAACGCTGACTCCCGGCCCATCGGGCCGCCGTGTGTGACCGCGCACAGAGCGCTACCGCCGGCCTGGCTGCGGGGTAATACGCACGAGGGAGAGAGCCCGGACCGACTCTCGATCAGGAGGCATGAATGCCGACAGCCCTTCTCCCCACGCCCGCAACGGTTCGCCTGCGCGACGGCTCCCAGGTGGTCATCCGTCCGATCGACGCCGGCGACCGCCAGGCGCTCAACGCCGGGTTCGAGCGCATGGGGCGCGAGTCACGGTACCGGCGCTTCCTGACCGCGACGCCGGCGCTCTCGGAGGCGCAACTGCGCTACCTGACCGAGGTCGACCAACACCATCACGTCGCGCTCGCCGCCGTGGACGGGTCGAATATCGTCGGCGTCGCGCGCTTCGTGCGTGAGGGCATCGCCGACGCCGAGTTGGCGATCGCCGTCGTCGACGAGTGGCAAGGGCGCGGGCTCGGGACCGCGCTGATGGCCGCGCTCGTGGACCAGTCCCTGAAACAGGGTGTGACGCGCTTTCAGGCGTACGTCCTCGCCGACAACGAGCCGATGCTGCGGCTGCTCGCCGGCCTCGGTCATCAGCGCTGGAGCGGCACCGGCCCCGAGCGCAGGATCACGATCGATCTCGCGGGTCCGGTCTTACTCCCGCGTCACGCCAGCGAATGAACGTGTTGCTGAAGCCGCGCCGGCATCGGCTCGATGAACCGGTCGCGCAGACTGGTGCCGAGTCGTCCGTTGAGCATCAAGCCGGCGACTCTTCCTAGGTCGAGCTCGACGGAGTAGGTGGCCAGCACGACGCCGCGGCGAGCCCGCTCCAGCGTCCAGCTTCCATCGAATCGACGGCATCGCCGGATTCCTGGACCCAGCTCACGCGACGATCGGATTCGTAGCTGAACCGCAGCTCGGACGACAGCTGTCGCCCGCCGCGGGTCAACTCGATCCGCACGATCGACTGACGGCCCCAGCGATCCAGCTCCAAGACAGTGGCCGCGTCGAGACCCGGATGCCACGCGACGTAGCCGGCGATGTCCGCAACCGCCGAGAACACCGTTCGCAACGGCGCGGCGATCTCCGCCGCAGCGCTGCCGCTCAAACCGCCCACCGGACCGTCTGCCCTCCTGGATCTGATTCCGGCGGGCTCTCCCCCGCCACCGCCACCTCGTACCCGACCGTGAACGATCGCTAACGCAAGCGCCCTACGCCATCGCTGCTGACTGAATTTCCTCCGCGCGCTGAGCGCCCGCGAGCTCGAGCAGCGCCTTCGCCCGGCCGGCGTCCGAGAGCCCGGCCAGCGAGCGCGCGCCGTGCTCGGTCACGACCCAGTCGACGTCGCTGCGCGACGTGCTGACCGGGCCGCTCAGCCGCTCGACGATGCGCCGCGCGGGCAGGGCGACGATCGGCTTGCCGCCGCTGGCCGCGGCCGCGCGCAGGAAGTCGACCTGCCCACCAACTGCGCCGATCCGGCGGCCGCCCGCGGACTCGGCGTTCACCTGCCCCGTGCAGGTCGATCTCGACGGCGCTGTTGATCGCCGCGAGGCGGCCGACCCGCGCGAGCGTCGAAGCCGCGTGGGTGTAGCTGGCCGGTCTGAAGACGATGTCCTCGTGGTCGGCCAGCGCGTCGAAGAGCCGGATGCTGCCGAGCGCCGCGCCGGTCACGCTCGTGCCGGTATCCGCCGGCTTGCGGGCGTTCGTCACCGCGCCGGCCTCGATCAGCCGCAGCACCCCGTCCGAGATCATCCCCGAGTGGACGCCGAGGTCGCGATGTCCGCCGAGACGGCCGAGGATCGCCTCGGGCAGCGCGCCGACGCCGAGCGTGATCGTGTCGCCGTCGGCCACGAGCCCGGCGACGTGCTCGGCGATCGCGAGCTCGGTCGGGCCCGGCTCGGCGGCAGGCGCCTCGAGCAGCGGCCGCGACGTGTGCACGACCACGTCGAGCCGATCCCAGGCGATCCACTCGCCGGCGGTACGCGGGCAGTGGTCGTTGACCTCGGCGATGATGACCCGGGCGTGCTCGACCGCGTCGGCGAGGTAGTCGACGCCGACGCCGAACGAGCAGCGCCCGTGCGCATCGGGCGGCGCAACCTGAATCAGCAGCGACGTCACCGGGCAGCTCGCGCGAGGCGAACAGGCGCGGCAGCGCGGAGTAGTGACACGGGACGACCTCGAGCGCGGGCAGGCGGCCGAGCCGTCCGAGCGCCCCGTAGGACACGACCCGCATCTCCTCGGGGATCGGCAGGTCACGCCAGCTCAGCCCGACGAACACGTCGACCGCGGGCGTGCTGCGCCAGCAGCGCATCGACGAGCACCACCGGCTCGGCGCAGGCCTGCCCCCACGCGACGCCGTCGCCGGGACGAATCCAGCGCGCCAGGTCGAGCGCAGCGGCGTCCACCTCGACGGGCATGCAGGCAAAGTTAGCAGTCGTTCACATTGTGCGCTAGCGCGCAAGCTCACGCCGGGCAGTGGCCTCGGCCGGCGTGCCGAGCGTCGACAGCCCCTCGGTGACGAGCCGGCAGAGGAAGTCCGGCAGGTCGTTCTCGCCCCGCACGACCTTGGTCGGCCAATACGCCACGGAATGGATGAGCCCGAGCGCGGCCTGCGTCGCGGCCGCGATGTGCACCTCCGAGGCCCCGGGAAAGCAGCGCTGAAGCGTGGCCTCCCAGCGGGACGCGTACTGGCGCATGCGGCGATCGAAATGGCGTCGCCACGGCTCGACCAGCGAGCGGTCCTCGCGCTGGTAGACGTTGACCAGGTGGCGGTTGGAGATCGAGAACTCGACGTGGTGGCGGATCAACCGATCGAGATCGCGGTGCGGATCGTCGAAGACGGCCGCGGTGGCGCTGATCAGCTCGTCCATCGCCTCGTTGAACAGCGTGGCGAGGATCTCGTCCTTGCCGCGCGAAGTGGCGGTAGAGCGCCGGGCCGCTGATGCCGACCCGCTCGCCGATCTCGTCGACGCCGACACCGTGGAAGCCCTTCTCGTAGAACAGGGCCGCGGCGGCGTCCAGGATCTGGCGGTCTCGTGCCACGATCCGACGCTAGCAGTCCGCCCCGTCGAGCCGATCGAGGAAGCTCTCGATGAGCTCGTTGACCGGCTCGGGGCGCTCGAGCATCGGCAGATGGCCCGCGTCCGGGATGACGTGGAGCTCTGAGCCGCGGATGCGCCGCGCCCACTCGCGCGCCTGGCGCAGCGAGAGCAGCGCGTCGCGCTCGCCCCAGATGATCAGCGTCGGGCACTCGATCTCGGTCAGCTGGTCGCACCAGGCGTCGCTCCAGCTGCGCCGCGCGGCGGTGAAGGCGGGGCTGAAGCCGGGATCGGGCGCGGGCGGCAGCGCCATGTAGACCAGGTCCGCCGCGAGCCCGGTGGGATCGGCCACGGTGTACTTGAGCGCGAGCTTGCGCAGCCGCGGGCGCGTGGCCACGGCAGTGCGGAACCGCGGCGCGAGCGGCGCCCCGAGCTCCGCGCCGCGCATCATCGACACGGCCTTGAAGCGCTCGGCGCGCGTGGGCACCATGCCGGCCGCGTCCACGAGGATCAGGCCGCAGCACCCGCTCCGGGGCACGCAGCACGAGCTCGGCCGCGACCCAGCCGCCCAGCGAGCTGCCCGCGAGGACGATCTCGTCGAGCCCGAGGTGATCGCAGAAGCGCTCGATCGTGCGCGCGTAGCCCGGGATCGAGATGCCGTCCGAGCCCGGGGCCGAGGCCCCGAAGCCCGGCAGGTCGACGGCCAGCACCCGCCGCCGGCGTGACAGCGCAGGCAGCGTCTCCAGCCACGCCGTCCAGTTGCCACCGAGCCCGTGCAGGAGCAGGACGGGCGGGCCGCCCTCACCGAGATCGACGTACGCGAGGCGATCGGGACCGACGTCCGCGGTCCGCACCTGGGCTGCCCATTCCAGCGAGCGCCAGGACGGCGTCGCCAGCGAGTTGTCGCTCATGGGATAGGATGATAGCGTGTGAGTTAACGCACGTTAACTGTGGAGGAGAGAGGATCTCGATGGACGAAGCGGCGGCCGCCGCCGCGCACTGGGGCGCGGAGCCGGTGATGAGTGACATGGAGGCGCTGATGTGGCGCTCCGAGGCGTCGCCGCGTCTGCGTTCCGGTGGCGTCATCCTCGACGTCCTCGACCGGGCGCCCGACTGGGACCGGCTCGAGGCCTCGCACCTGTGGGCGGTCACGCGCGTGCCGCGGCTGCGCGAACGGGTGATCGAGGACCCGCTGCGAGTGACCCCGCCGGCGTGGGCCGGCACCGAGGAGTTCGACCTCGCCTACCACCTGCGCCGCGCGCGGCTGCCGGAGGGCGGCACGTTCGACGACGTGCTGGCCGCGGCCCAGGTGCTGGCGATGGCGCCGTTCGATCGCGCCCGCCCGCTGTGGGAGGCGCGTCCTGATCGAGGGCCTGCCGGGCGGCCGGGCGGCGTACCTGCTCAAGCTCCACCACTCGCTGCTCGACGGCGCCGCGGGCATCCAGCTGTTCGACATCCTGCACAGCGAGCGGCCCGACCCCACGCCGGAGAAGCCCGCGGCCGCCGCGCGAGACGTTCGCCGAGCCGTCGACCGCCGTGCGCATCGGGCGGCTGACGTCGCGGCCTGCTCGGCGGCGTCCGCCGCGTCGCCGGCGGCGCGCTCGAGCTCTCGACCGATCTCCTGCTGCGGCCCGAGCCGACGATCAGCGGCGCCATGCGCTTCGCTCGCTCGCTGCAGCGGCTCGCGGGCCCGCCGCCGGCGGAGCCGTCGCCGCTGATGCAGCGACGCAGCCTGTCGCGGCGGCTGGCCGTGATCGACGTCCCGCTCGATCGGCTGCGCGCGGCCGGCAAGGAGGCGGGCGGCTCGGTCAACGATGCCTTCCTGGCCGCCCTGACCGGTGGCCTGCGCCTCTACCACGGCGCTTCGGGGCTTGACCCGGAGGTGCTGCCGATCGCGTTCCCGGTGAGCCTGCGCCGCGCCGGACGATCCGCTCGGCGGCAACCGCTTCGCGGGCGCCCGGATCGCCGGCCCGGTCGGCACCGCCGACCCGCGCGACCGGATCCGGCTGATCCGCGAGCGCGTGCTCGAGGCGCGCGACGAGCCCGCCCTGGATTTCCTGGCGATGCTCTCCCCCGTGCTCTCGCGCATCCCGGCCCCGGTCGTGACCCGGATGACCGAGCGGGTGACGAGCAGCATCGACCTGCAGGCATCGAACATCCCCGGGCTCGCGCGCCCGGCCTACATCGCCGGGGCCCGCATCACGCACATGTACCCGTTCGGGCCCGCGCCGGGCTCGGCCGTGATGGTCACGATGATCTCGCACGACGGCATGTGCTGCATCGGGATCAACGCCGACGCGGCCGCGATCACCGACATGGACCTGTTCGTCGACTGCCTGCGCGAGGGCTTCGACGAGGTGCTCGGCCTCGCCGGGCACAAGCTCGATCCCGTGGGGGTGGCGACATGACCCGCGACGGCTGGCTCGGCTCGGCCGACGGCACGCGCCTGTACTGGCAGACCTGGGAGCCGGCCGACCGCGCGCGCGACGCCGTCATCCTCGTCCATGGCGCCGCCGAGCACGGCGGCCGCTACGCGCACGTCGCCGAGCGGCTCGTGGCGGCGGGCTTCGCCGTCTACGCGCTCGACCACCGCGGGCACGGCCGCTCCGACGGTCCGCGCGCGATGATCGACCGCCTCGACCGCCTGGTCGACGACCTCGGCCTGTTCGTCGCGCGCGTGCGCGAGGAGCACGACGGGCGGCGGCCGTTCCTCGTCGGCCACAGCCTCGGCGGCGCGGTCTCGCTCACGTACGCGATCCGCCACGGCGACACGATCGCCGGCCTCGTCGTCTCCGGTCCGGCGGTCGCCACCGAGGCCGTGCCGGCCGCGCTGAAGGCGGTCACCGCCGCGCTCTCGGCGGTGGCGCCGAAGCTGCCCGGTGTTCAAGATCGAGGACGACGCGGTCAGCCGCGATCCCGCAGGTCGTGCTCGACGTATCAGACGCGATCCGCTCAACTACCCGGGCAAGCTGCCCGCCCGCACGCTCGGCGAGATCATGCGCGCGATGAACACGATCCCGCGCGACGCGGTCACGCTGCGGACGCCGCTGCTGCTGCTGCACGGCGGCGACGACCGCCTGTGCCCGCCCGAGGGCAGCCGCGATCGTCCACGCCGAAGCCGGCTCGGCGGACAAGACGCTGAAGGTCTACGACGGGCTCTATCACGAGATCTTCAACGAGCCCGAGCGCGAGCAGGTGCTCGACGATCTGGTCGAGTGGATCGAGGAGCGGGCGGCATGACCGCGGTCGCCGCTCACGGCCGGCTCGAAGGCGACCGCACGGTCGTGCTCGCGCTCGCCGACACGCCGGTCGAGCGCGGCGTCGTCGACGAGTTCGCCGCCGGACGCACCGTCGCCCACGACCCCGCCGAAGCCGTCAAGCTGGCCGCGGCCAACGGCGCGGAGATCGCGCCGGTCGGCGTCGCCTGGCTGCCGCCCGAACGCGACGGCGGCCACCGCTTCAGCCTTCGCGACCTGCGCTTCGGCGACCCTTCGAAACCCGGGGCCCGCGCGCAGGAACGGCTGCTGTCCAAGACGCCGGAGCGCTGCCGCATCGTCGTCGGCGAGCCCGCCGCGGTCGACGACCTGCGCGCGCGCTGGGAGCGCCACAGCGGCGAGGCCGGCGACGGCGACGGCTTCACCCGCTTCGTGGCCCGCCAGGCGCGGCTGGCCGTCGACCGGGCGGAGCGCAGCCTGCTCGGCGCCCGCTACAAGAGCGCGCACGACATCGTCGAGGACCTGCTCGCCAGCCGCGACTTCCGCACCGGCGCGCAGGCGCTCGGAGCCAGGCTCGGTCGCGACACCGACTCGGTGATCGACGAGGCGCGCGAGTACCTGACCGAGCTCGCCAGCGTGCAGAACCGCTTCGCCCGCGACGTCTGGGCGCAGGGCTCGAAGTTCCTCTGGGGGCGCGCCTACCGGATGGAGGTCGACCGCGAGGCGCTCGAGCGCCTGCGCGAGCTCAACACCCGCTACCCGCTGGTCTTCCTCCCGTCGCACAAGTCGAACATGGACGGCTTCGTGATGTCGTCGGTGACCTACGAGAACGGCTTCCCGGCCAACCACATCGTCGGCGGCATCAACATGGGCTTCTGGCCGCTCGGCCCGCTCGGGCGGCGCGTCGGCGTGGTCTGGATCCGGCGCAGCTTCGGCGGCAACGAGGTCTACAAGTACACGCTGCGGCGCTACCTCGCCTACCTGGCCTCCAAGCGCTTCAACCTCGAGTGGTACATCGAGGGCGGCCGCTCGCGCACCGGCAAGCTGCTGCCTCCCAAGCTCGGGCTGCTCAACTACCTGGCCAAGGGCGCCGAGCAGGTCGGCGTCGAGGAGATCATGCTCGTCCCGGTCTCGATCGTGTACGACCGTCTGAACGAGCTGGTCGAGACGACGGCGCAGGTCCGCGGGGCCAAGAAGCGGCCCGAGGGCACCGGCTGGCTGATCCGCTACGCGCGCAGCCAGCGCGGCGACATGGGCAAGGTGCACGTCCGCTTCGGCGAGCCGGTGCCGTTGCGCGACGGGCTTGCGGGCGACGATCCGAACGCGCTCAACAAGGTGGCCTTCGAGGTCTGCGCGCGCATCAATCGCGCGACGCCGATCACGCCGACCTCGCTCGTGACGCTCGCGCTGCTCGGGGCCGCAGGGCCGCGCGGTCACGCGCGCGCAGGCGCAGGCGTTGATCGATCCCGCGCTGCGCTACGTCGAGCGCCGCGAGCTTCCCCTGAGCGAGGAGCTCGAGACCGAGCGCGTGCTCGAGACGCTCGTCGAGCACAGCGTCCTCGAGCGCTACGACGGCGGCGCCGAGCCCGTCTACCGGATCCGCCCCGACCGCGACCTGACCGCCGCCTTCTACCGCAACATCAGCATCCACTGGTTCGTCAACCGCGCGATCGTCGAGCTCAGCCTCGCGGCCAGCACGGACCTCGACGCCGCGCTGGAGGAGGCGTTCCGGCTGCGCGACCTGCTCAAGTTCGAGTTCTTCTTCGCCGAGAAGGGCGAGTTCCAGGACGAGCTGCAGGCCGAGGCCGCCCTGATCGACCCGGACTGGCGCACCAAGGACCTCAAGGCGGCGCTGGACGCCTCCGGAGGCCCCTTCGCCGACCGCGTGCTGCGCTCGTTCCTCGAGGCCTACGCCGTCGTGGCCGACCGGCTCGTCGCGCGTGGGTCCGAGCCCGCCGGCGACGAACATCGTCGAGGAATGCGTGGCCATCGGGCGCCAGTACCAGCTCCAAGGCCGGGTCACCAGCTCCGAGGCGGTCTCTTCCGAGCTGTTCAAGACCGGGCTGAAGCTTGCCGCCAACCGCGAACTGATCGAAGGCGCCGATGACGTCGCGGAGCGGCGCGCGGCCTTCCGCGACGAGCTCGCCGACGTCCTGCGCCGCCTCGACTCGCTATGACCGCGCTCCTGGACACCGTGCGCACCGCACCTCGCGGCCGCCGCACCGGCGCGTTCTTCGACTTCGACGGCACGCTGATCGACGGCTACTCGGCGATGGCGATGATGCAGATGCGCTGGCGCCGGCGCGAGATGTCGCCGCTGGAGATCGCGCGCCTGCTGGCGGTCGGCGTCGAGGCCGGCCTGGGCCGGGCCGACTTCGAGCGCTTCATGCGCGTGGGCGTCCGCGCCTTCCGCGGGCGCCAGGCCGACGACATGGCCGAGCTGGGCGAGAAGCTGATGCGCTCCGTGCTCGGCGGCACGATGTACCCCGAGGGCTGGGACCTCGTCGCCGCCCACAAGCGCCGCGGCCACACGGTCGTCGTCGCCACCTCGGCGCTGCCGTTCCAGGTCGGCCCGCTGGCACGCGAGCTCGGTGTCGACCACGTGCTCTGCACGGAGCTCGAGACGCGCGACGGCGTGCTCACCGGCGAGGTCGACGGGCCGATCCTGTGGGGTCCCGGGAAGGCCGCAGCGGTGCGCGAGTTCGCCAAGGCCAACCGAATCGACCTGGCCAAGAGCTTCGCCTACGGCAACGGCAGCGAGGACGAGCAGTTCCTCGAGACGGTCGGCCGCCCGAACGCGGTCAACGCGACCAAGGACCTGCAGCGCCTGGCCGACGAGCGCGGGTGGCCGAGCGCGCGCTTCACGGCGCGCGGGCGGCCCGGCGTGGTGGAGGTCGGCCGGACGGTCGCGGCCTATAGCGGGCTCACCGCCGGTCTCTACGCCGGGCTGGGCGTCGGACTGCTCAAGCGCAGCCGCAAGTCGGCCGCGAACACGACGATGTCGCTGGGCTCGGACGTCGGGCTCGCGCTCGGCGGCATCAAGCTCGACGTCGCCGGCGCCGAGCACCTCAACTCGAGCCGGCCGGCGGTCTTCATCTTCAACCACCAGAGCTGGCTCGACGGCATGATCATCATGAAGCTGCTGCGCGAGAACGTCACCGCGGTGGCCAAGAAGGAGGTCGCGTCGCAGCCGATCATGGGCCAGATCGGGTGGCTGCTGAACATGGCCTACGTCGACCGCTCCGACCGGACGCAGGCGATCAAGGCGCTCGAGCCGGTGGTGGACAAGATCCGCGAGGGCTACTCGCTGGCGATCTCCCCGGAGGGCACGCGCTCGCCGACGCCGCGCGTCGGGACGTTCAAGAAGGGCGCGTTCCACATGGCCATGCAGAGCGGCGCGCCGATCGTGCCGATCGTGATCCGCAACGCCGGCCAGCACCTGTGGCGCGGCTCGGTGTTCATGCGCTCGGGGACGGTCGAGATCAACGTCCTGCCGCCGATCTCGGTCGAAGACTGGACGCGCGACGAGCTCGACGAGCGGGTCGAGGAGGTGCGGCAGCTGTTCGTCGACCACCTCGAGGAGTGGCCTTCGAACGGCGAGGTCGGACGATGACTCGGCCGATCCAGGTGACGGTGCTCGGCGCCGGCTCGTGGGGCACGACGGTCGCGTCGCTGTCGGCGCCCAACGCGCGCACCGTCCTGTGGGCTCGCTCGCAGGAGACGGCGGACGAGATCAACGCCGAGCACCGCAACTCGCGCTACCTGGGCGAGCTCGAGCTGGACCCCGGCCTGCGCGCGACCTCGTCGCTGGGCGAAGCCGTCGCCGACGCCGACGTGCTGATCACCGGCGTCCCGTCGCACGGCCTGCGCTCCGTGCTGGCCGAGGCCGCCCGGAGGTCCGTCCGTGGATTCCGATCCTCAGCCTGACCAAAGGGCTCGAGCAGGGCACCCGCATGCGCCCCACGCAGATCATCGACGAGGTGCTGCCCGGTCATCCCGCGGGCGTCATCTCCGGGCCGAACCTCGCGCGCGAGGTGCTCGCGGGCTACGCCGCGGCCGCGGTCGTGGCGATGCCCGACGAGCGCGTCGCCGGGTCACTGCAGGCCTTGCTGGCCAGCCGCGTCTTCCGCGTCTACACCAGCACCGACGTGCTCGGCTGCGAACTCGGCGGCGTGCTCAAGAACGTGATCGCGATCGCCGCCGGGATGGCCGAAGGCCTCGGCGTCGGCGACAACACGCGCGCCATGGTCATCACGCGCGGACTGGCCGAGATGACCCGGCTCGGCGTCGCGCTCGGCGGCCAGCCGGCCACCTTCGCGGGGCTCACGGGGCTCGGCGACCTGATGGCGACCTGCATGAGCCCGCTCAGCCGCAACCGCCAGGTCGGTGAGCAGCTCGCGGGCGGCCGCTCGATCGACGAGATCACGGCGTCGATGAACATGGTCGCCGAGGGCGTCAAGAGCGCTCGCACGGTGACGGAGCTGGGCCGCACGCACGACGTCGCGCTCCCGATCGCCGAGGAGGTCGACGCGGTGGTCAACGATGGACGGACGGCCGAAGAGGCCTTCCGCGGCCTGCGCCGCATGCAGGCCCGCTCGGAACTTCACGCCGGTTAACCAGATCAATCATCAGGAGGAACCCGCATGACGACGACGAGGCAGCTCGAGCTGGACGGCTCCCGCGGCAAGCTGGCGGTCCATCGCTGGGACAACGACGCCGCGCGCTACGTGGCGGTCATCGTCCACGGCTATGGCGAGCATGCCGGGCGCTACGACCACGTCGCCGCGGCATTCGTCGACGCCGGCGCCGCGGTCTACGCCGGCGACCACCTCGGCCACGGCCAGTCCGAAGGCGAGCGCGTCTCGATCGAGGACATGGAAGACCTCGTCGCCGACGTCCACCGCGTCGTCGAGGCCGCCCGCGGCGAGCACCCCGGCCTCCCGGTCGTGCTGCTCGGCCACTCGCTCGGCGGGATCGTGGGCGCGCGCTATGGGCAGGTGCACGGCGACGGGCTGGCCGCGCTCGTGCTCTCCGCCCCGGTCGTCGGCGGCAACCCCGACCTGCTCGGGATGGTCGCGCTGCCCGAGATCCCCGACGTCCCGATCGACCCGGACTGGCTCTCGCGCGACCCTGAGGTGGGCCGCCGCTACGCCGAGGACGAGCTCGTCTGGCACGGTCCGTTCAAGCGCGAGACGCTGCAGGCGATCATCGACTCGATCGACAAGGTGGCCGGCGGGGGCGACCTGGGCCCGCTGCCGACGCTGTGGATCCACGGCGAAGAGGACTTCCTCGCCCCGCTCGCTCCGGCGCGGCCGGCGGTCGAGCGGATCCGCGGCTCGGTCTTCGAGGAGAAGATCTACCCCGGTGCCCGCCACGAGGTGCTCAACGAGACCAACCGCGACGAGGTCGTCGGCGACGTGATCGCGTTCGTCGAGCGCGCTCTGCGCTAGCGCTGCGAGGTGCCGCGCGGGGAGGCCTTCGGGGCCTGGGAGTCTCGCGAGACCTCGGTGACCTTCGGGAAGGTGAACTGCCGTGTCATGGTCATTGAACGGTCCCACTTCGGCCGGACGGTCACATCCCCCTCAAGGGGGAACTTGGCCCCTCCTCCGAGCCGGGCACGTGAACGACCGTTATTCGGACGGAGACGCGAGGACCCGGTATGGTTCGTCCATGGGGAACGGAGAGATCCTCAGTTCGGCCGTCGCACGGCTTGACCCGTGAGCACGATCGAAGGCACCCGCCGGCCGTCGGCCCCGCACACCGCGGTGATGCGGCGCCGGGTCGCGCTCCTGCGGCGCGGCCGCCGTCTGCTGCGCTCCACCGAGGAGCTGCTCAGCCCCGACGAGCCGAGCGTCTATGACGAGGCCGCGGACCTCAACGTGCTGGTCGCGCAGCTCGACGTCCTGACCGCGGACGTCAGCGAGCGCCTGGCTTCGGTCCACCCCGACGAGGACGGGCCGACGCCGCCCCAGCTCGGGCGGGCGCTGGTCGAGCTGCACACCTACCGCGCGGAGGTCCACTACCACGAGGTGCACGAGCGGCTGGACCGGCTCGACGCGCTCGAAGCCGGTCTTGCGCCGCTGCGCTGGATCCACGAGCCGGACGAGCTGCTGGGCAAGGTGTGCGAGGCGGTCGTGCACTGCTGCGGCTTCGACCGCGCGATGCTCTCCCGCGTCGAGGGCTCGACGTGGCGGCCGTGGAAGAGCTACGCGATCACCGACCGGGCCTTCGAGCGCAAGTTCGCCGCCTGGATGTCGACCACACCCGAGATCCCGATCGACCACCTGCTGCTCGAGAGCGAGATGGTGCGCCGGCACGGCCCCGCGATCGTGACCGCGCCGACCGAGGACACACGCGTCTACCGGCCCTTGATCGAGGCCAGCGGGCTGCAGTCCTATGTGGCCGCGCCGCTGATGCCGACCGGACGCGTGATCGGATTCCTGCACGCGGACTACGAGAGCACGGTCGTCGACGAGCTCGACCGCGACATCCTGTGGGCCTTCGCCGAGGCCTTCGGCCACATCTTCGAGCGCGCCGTGCTGCTGCGCCGGCTACGCGAGCAGCGCGAGCAGGTGCGCGAGGCGATGCAGACCGTCGAGCACGTCCTCGACGACCTCGCTTCGGCGGAGATCGAGCTCGCCGGCCGCGCCCGCCGCAACGGCTCGGCGGCCGCGCCGCCACGGCTCCCGCCCGGTCCCTCGCCCGCGCCGGGCTCGCGCATCGACTCGCTGCTGACGCCACGCGAGCTCGAGGTGCTGGCGCTGATGGCGACCGGCGCGACCAACAGCCGCATCGCCGAGCAGCTCGTGATCTCCGACGGCACGGTCAAGTCACACGTCAAGCGGATCCTGCGCAAGCTGCGCTCGGCCAACCGCGCCGAGGCGATCGCCCGCTACCTGCGGCTCACGATGACGCCGCCGGTGCAGCGCTAGGCGCGCGGTCGCGGCTCGATCCACAGCCCGCGCGCCTCGGCGACGAGCCGGTCGCCCTCGTGCACCTCACCGCGCAGGAACCATTTGCGACCCTCGCGGCGCTCGAGCCAGGCGCGCTGGCGCAGCGTCGCGCCGACGTAGACCGGCGCCCGCAGGTCGACGGTGAGGCTGGCGGTCATCGCCTCGGCTCCGAGGTGCATCGTGACCAGCCCCATGCCCTCGTCGAAGAACGCCATCATGATCCCGCCGTGCAGGCGGCCCGGTGCGCCGTCCATGGCGTCGGTCACGACCATCGTGCCGAGCACGTCGTCGCCGCGCGCGGCGAACGTGCCGTGCAGCCCGTGCGGGTTCTCGGGCCCGCACGCGAAGCAGGTGGGGTGGCGATGGAGCTCGCTACGCACGCGCTGAGGATGGTCCCGGTCCCGAGGCCGCCGCCGCAGCACATGGTCACGAGCCCGAGCTCCGCGTCGCGGCGCTCCATCTCGTTGAGGATCGTGGTCACGAGCCGCGCGCCCGTGGAGCCGACCGGGTGCCCGAGCGCCATCGCGCCGCCGTTGACGTTCACGCGGTCCATGTCCGGCTCGAGCTCGCGCTGCCAGGCCAGCACGACCGAGGCGAAGGCCTCGTTGACCTCGAACAGGTCGATGTCCTGCATCCGCAGTCCGGTCCGGTGCAGCAGCTTGCGGGTGGCCGGTATCGGGCCGGTGAGCATGATGATCGGGTCGACGCCGACGGTGACCTGGTCGACGATCTTCGCGCGTGGCGTGAGCCCGAGGTCGCGCGCCTTTGCGGGTGACGCGACGAGGACGGCGGCGGCGCCGTCGGAGAGCTGGGAGGAGGTGCCGGCGGTCACGCGGCCGTCGGCCTTGAACGGCGTCTTCAGGCCGGCCAGCGCCTCGCGGTTGGTGCCGGGGCGGATCCCCTGGTCGCGCTCGACGACGCCGTGCGGCGTCTCGATCGGGACGATCTCGTTCGCGAAGCGGCCTTCCTCGGTGGCGGCCAGGGCTCGCGCGTGCGAGCCGACCGCCAGCTCGTCCATCTCCTCGCGCGAGAGCTCCCAGCGCTCGGCGATCAGCTCGGCGCTGATGCCCTGGGGGACGAAGTCGAAGCGGTCCAGCAGCTCCTGCGTGTAGGGCGAGCCGTACTGCTCGACGAGCGTGTCCTGCGCGCTGATCGGGATGTGGCCCATGTGCTCGACGCCGCACGCGATCACGAGCTCGTGCATGCCGGACGCCACCGCGCTGGCCGCGATCGAGACGGCGGCCTGGGCGGAACCGCAGCGGCGGTCGAGCGTGACCGCCGGCACCTCGGCCGGGTAGCCGGCCGCCAGCCAGGCGTTGCGGCCGATGTTGCGCGACTGCTCGCCGAGCGGTGCCGTGCAGCCCGTCACGACGTCCTCGACGTCGCCCGGGTCGAGCCCGTTGCGCTCCACCAGCGCCTCGAGGCAGCGCTGCAGCAGCGTCACCGGGTGCGTGTCGCGGTAGACACCCTTCTCGGGGTGCGCACGGCCGATCGGCGTCCGCACGGCGTCGACGATCACGGCCTCCACTCACATCACCAGCCCGCCGTCGACGCACAGGACCTGCCCGGTGATGTAGGCCGCGTCGTCGGAGGCGAGGAAGGCGAACGCGCCCGCGATCTCGTCGGGCTCGGCCCAGCGCCCGAGCGGGATCCGCTCGAGCTGGCGCTCGGCGAAGCGCGGGTCGGTCCGAACCGTCTCGGTCATCGCGGTGGCGGCCAGCGGCGCGACGCAGTTCGCGGTGATCGACTTGCGGGCCAATTCCTTGGCCAGCGACTTGGTGAAGCCGACGATCGCGGCCTTGGCGGCGGCGTAGTTGGCCTGGCCGATCGTGCCCACCAGGCCCGCCGCGGAGGTCGAATTGATGATCCGGCCACGCCCGTCGTCGGGCAGCAGCGGGAGCGCCGCCTTGGACACGTTGAACGTCCCCACCAGGTGCACGTCCAGCACGCTGCGGAACGTCGCCTCGTCCATCTTGGCGAACATCGCGGGCCGGCTGTTGCCGGCGTTGTTGACGACGATGTGGAGCGCGTCGAGGCCGGCGACGACCGCGCGCACGCTCTCGCCGTCCGCCACGTCGGCGGCCGCGCCGACGCCCCCGATCTCGCTCCGCCACCGCCGACGCCGCGTCGCCGTCACGGTCCACGACCACCACGCGCGCGCCCTCGGCCGCCAGTCGCCGCGCCACGGCGGCGCCGATCCCGGCGCCCGCGCCGGTGACGAGCGCGGTGCGGCCGTCGAAGCGGCCCATCAATACGACCTCGGCAGCCCGAGCACGTGCTCGCCGATGTAGTTCAGGACCATCTCCTGGCTGAGCGGCGCGATCCGCGTCAGCCGCGCCTCGCGGAAGTAGCGCTCGACGTGGTACTCGCTGGCGTAGCCCATGCCGCCGTGGACCTGGACCGCGCGGTCGGCGGCCTCGAAGCCGGCGTCCGCGCACAGGTACTTGGCCATGTTGGCCTCGCGCGCGCACGGCAGGCCCTGGTCATACAGCCACGCCGCCTTGCGCACCATCAGCGTGGCCGCGTCGAGCCGCGCGAGCGCGTCGGCGAGCGGGAACTGGAGGCCCTGGTTCATGCCGATCGGGCGGCCGAAGACGACGCGCTCCTTGCCGTAGGCGACCGCGCGCCTGAGCGCCGCGCGGCCGATGCCGAGCGCCTCGACGGCGACCAGGATCCGCTCGGGGTTGAGCCCGTCGAGGATGTACTTGAACCCCTTGCCCTCCTCCCCCACCCGATGCTCCTCGGGAACGTGGAGGTCGTCGATGAAGAGCTCGTTGGAGTCGACGGCGTGGCGGCCCATCTTGGGGATCGGGCGGACATCGATCTTGTCGCGGTCGAGGTCGGTCAGGAACAGCGTCATGCCGTCCGTCTTCTTGGAAACGTCCTCGAGCTTGGTGGTGCGCGTGAGCAGCAGGACCTTCTCGGACTCGAGCGCCTTGGAGATCCACACCTTGCGCCCGTTGACGACGTAGTCGCCCGAGCCGTTGCGCTTGGCGTAGGTCGTGATCCGGGTCGTGTCGAGCCCGGCGTTGGGCTCCGTGACGCCGAAGCAGACGTGCAGCGACCCGTCGACGATCCGCGGCAGCGTGCTCTGTCTGAGCGCATCGGAGCCATGCTTGATCACCGGGTGCATGCCGAAGATCGACAGGTGCATCGAGCTGGCGCCGTTCATGCCCGCACCGGAGGCTGCGACCTCCTCGAGCAGCAGCGACGCCTCGAGGATTCCGAGGCCGGCGCCGCCGAACTCCTCCGGCGTCGTGATCCCGATCCAGCCCGCGTCCGCGAAGGCCTTGTAGAAGTCCCATGGGAACTCCTTCTTGGCGTCCTTCTCGGCCCAGTAGTCGTCGTCGAAACGGGCAGCGAGATCGGCGACCGCACTCTGAATCGCCTTCTGATCATCGGTGAGCTCGAAGTCCACGCTTCTCCTCCGTACCGGCTGTGAACGACCGTTTACTGAGACTACCATGCCCTCACGCTGCGGGCGCGTTGGCGTCTGATAACGCTCGTTAACTAGAGCGTGATACTGTGCGGCCATGGACTTCCGGGACAGCGACCAGGACGCTGCGTTCCGTGCCCAGGCTCGCGAGGCGCTCGAGACCGCTGTCGGCGCGCTGGCCGGGCCGCAGCCGGCGACAACCGAGGAACGGGCCCCGTACTGGCGGCAATTCCAGCGAGCGATCCACGAGGCGGGCTACGCCGGTCTCTCGTGGCCGCGCGAGTACGGCGGCCGTGACGCGACGCTGACCGAGCAGGCGATCTTCCTGCAGGAGTACGACCGCGCGGGCGCGCCCGATCGCCTCAACACCCTCGGCGAGGGCCTCGCCGGGCCGACGATCATCGACTTCGGGACCGAGGAGCACAAGCGCCGCTTCCTCGAGCCGATCCTGCGCGGCGACGAGATCTGGTGCCAGCTGTTCTCCGAGCCCAACGCGGGCTCGGATCTCGCGGCGCTCGAGACGCGCGCCGAGCGCGACGGCGATGGCTGGCGGATCACGGGTCAGAAGGTCTGGACCAGCCGCGCCCAGGTCTCGGCCCACGGGATGCTGCTCGCGCGCACCGGCGCCCCGCGCCACAAAGGGATCACCTACTTCGTGCTGCCGATGGACACCGAGGGCGTAACGATCCGCCCGCTGCGCCACATGCTCGGCGAGGCGGAGTTCAACGAGGTCTTCCTGGACGACGTCTACGTGCCCGACGAGCTGCGCATCGGCGAAGTCGACGGCGGCTGGAAGGTCGCGATGGCGACGCTGTCCTACGAGCGCGTCGCGCTGGCGACCGGCCGCGTGAACGTGCAGCGGCTGATCAGCGAGCTGATCACGATGGTCCGTGAGTCCGACCACGCCGGCGACCCCGTCGTCCGGCGCAAGGTCGCCTCGCTCTACGCACGGGCGCAGGTCCAGCGCGTCAACGGGCTGCGGGCGCTGGCCTCGATGGAGGCCGGCACGCCCGGCCCTGAGACGTCGATCGGCAAGTTGTTCTCGTCGCCGCTGGTCGAGGAACTGGCGGACCTCGCGTGCTCGCTGTCGGGACTCGACGCGCAGGACGAGCACGATCCGTGGCTCAGGCTCGCCTATCAGGCGCGCGGCACATCGATCGCGGGCGGCACGACCTTCATCCAGCGCAACATCGTCGCCGAGCGCGTGCTCGGGCTGCCCCGCTGATGCGCTTCTCCGACGAGCAGCGGCAGTTCGCCGACGCCATCCGCGACTTCTGCGCACGCGAATGCGGGACCCGCGAGCAGCGGCTCGCGCTGACCGAGGGCGGGCGGATCGCCAACAGCCGCGAGCTGCTGGCCAAGCTGGCCGAGCTCGGCTGGCTGGGCGTGTCGGTGCCGGAGGACTACGGCGGCGCGGGCGCCGGCATGGTCGAGGAGTGCATCTTCCTCGAGGAGACCTCGCGCGGGCTGGCCCCGATCCGCGGCTACTCGACCGCGATGACCGCCGGCGCGACGTATCTCCGCTGGGGCAGCGAGGAGCAGAAGCGCGAGGTCATGGGCGGCGTCTGCCGCGGGCGGCTGGAGTCGATCGCCTTGAGCGAGCCTGGCGCGGGGTCCGACCTCGGCGGTGTCCGCTGCCGCGCGCGGCTCGACGGCGACGAGTACGTCATCGAAGGCCAGAAGACATGGATCTCCGAGGCGCACCTCGCCGACCACATGCTCACGCTCGTGCGCACGGACTCGAACGGCTCCAAGCACCAAGGCCTGACGCTGCTGGTGGTGCCGACGGACACGCCCGGGATCGAGCTGCGCGCGATCGAGATCGTCGAGGACCTGCACGTCGTCAACGACGTCTTCTTCACCGACTGCCGCGTGCCCGCCGGCAACGTCGTCGGCCGCCCGGAGCAGGCCTGGTCGCAGCTCATGCGCGGCCTGGCCATCGAGCGGCTGATCATCGCCGCGATGTCGACCGGCGCCGCACGGCGCTCGCTCGAGGACCTGATCACCTACGTCACCGAGCGCGAGCAGTTCGGCAGGCGGCTCAGCGCCTTCCAGGCCGTGCGCCACCGGATCGCTGACCTCGCGACCGAGATCGCGTGCTGCCGCGCATTGGTCTACGACATCGCCGAACGCATCGACCACGGCGAGGAGGACCAGCTCTCGACCGAGTCCTCGATGGCCAAGCTCAAGTGCACGAGCGTGGCCAAGACGACGGCGCTCGAGGCCATGCAGCTGATGGGCGGCTACGGCGTCGCCGTCGAGTACGGCATGGAGGAGCAGGTCCGCGCGGCACTGGCGCCGCCGATCTACGGTGGCAGCAACGAGATCCAGCGCGAGATCATCGGCAAGAACCTCGGGCTCTAGGAGGCCCTTCGTGAGCATCTACGACCCCAACGTCCTGGCGGGCAAGCGCATCCTCATCACCGGCGGCGGCACCGGCCTCGGCCGTGGCGTCGCCGGCCACCTCGTCGCTCACGGCGCGTCGGTGCACCTGTGGGGGCGGCGAACGAACGTGCTCGAGGAGGCCGCGCAGGAGATCGGCGGCGATGTGCACGTGCAGGCCGTCGACGTACGCAAGGCCGACATGGTCGACGCCGCGGTGGCCGAGATCTTCGAGCAGCACGGGCCGCTGACCGGGCTGATCAACAACGCCGCGGCCAACTTCATCGCCCCCACCAAGAACATCAGTGCGCGCGCGTTCGAGGCCATCAGCTCGACGGTCATGAACGGCTCCTTCAACACCACCCACGCCGTCGGCAAGCGCTGGATCGAGGCCGGCCTGCCCGGCTCGGTGATCTCGACCCTGACCTCGTGGGTGTGGACGGGCTCGGCGTTCGTCGTGCCGTCGGCGATGGCCAAGGCCGCCGTGCACGCGATGACGATGTCGCTCGCCGTCGAGTGGGGCGGCTACGGCATCCGCTTGAACGCGATCGCCGCCGGCCCGATCCCGACCGACTACGCCTGGGAGATGCTCAACCCGACGTCCAAGAGCGCCGTCGGCGCGACCCAGGCCGACCAGGTCCCGCTGCAACGCTTCGGCACCGTCGAGGAGCTGGCCAACCTCAACATCTTCCTGCTTTCCGATGCGTGCGAGTACCTGACCGGCCACACGATCGCGATGGACGGCGGCCAGCACCTTGCGGGCCCGGGAACGTTCGCCGGGCTCACCTCCCTGTCCGACGAGGACTGGGCGGAGATCAAGGCGCAGAGCCAGGCCGCGAGCGAGGCGGCCAAAGCGCAACGCACGACCTAAATTCGTTGCGCTTCCGGCACGTTCGCGTGCTTCCCGGGTCAGGTCGCCGGCTGGCCGGCGACGACGCGGGCGTAGAGCCGCTCCCGCAACGACGGGTTGCGCCGCACCGCCTCGAGCACGCACCACTCGCGGTACTCGGCGAAGAACTCGGGGTCCAAATCGAACGCTCGCGCCACGCGCGCGAGCAACTCGGGGGTCGCACGCAGGCGCGTCCCCCGCTTGAGCAGCCGCGAGATGTGCGCGGGGTCGACGCTGACCGCGGCGGACAGGTCGCGTTGCGACCACCCGCGCTCGTCCATGAGTTCCGAGACGGCGTCGCGGAACTGCTGATGAGTGCGCGCGCTCAATCCCCGGATTCGTACTTGAACGAGATGGCCAGCCGGACGCGGTAGTTGACGAGCCCGCCGTCCCCGATCGTGACGTCCTGGCGGACGACCTCGGCGATCCGCAGGTCGCGGACCGACTTCGCCGCGGTGGTGACCGCGCTGCTCGCTGCCGCTTCCCAGGACTCGCTGCTGACGCCGATGACCTCGGTCACGCGGTAGACGCTGTCTGCCATCTGAACACTCCTCGCGGGGTTGCGAACGTCCGTTAACCGGATGCTAACCCGACGTCCCGGCCGCTTTGCGATGGTCGCCGCGCATGTTTGGAGAGCTCTCCAAAGCCGGCCGAGGCCGCGACGCGTCACCGACGACGAGCGCGACTAGACCGTCGCCGATGAGCGAACGCGTGATCGAGCTCGAGGGCGCGCACAACGTGCGCGACCTGGGCGGGCTCCCGACCGAAGACCGGCGATCGACCGTGTACGGGCGGCTGGTCCGCGCGGAGTTCACCGACCTGATCGCTGCGACGGACGTTGATCTCCTGGTGCACCGGATCGGCCTGCGCACGGTCGTCGACATCCGCCGCCCCAGCGAGACGCGCCACGAATCAGTCGCCTGGGACGAGCACCGGGTGACGTGGCACAACTTCCCGTTCGGGCTCGGCAAGGGTGCGGCGGTAGCGGGCGCCGGAGCCGACTTTGCCGCCGTCTACCTGAGCTATCTGGAGACCGATCCGGCCACGGTAGTCCAGGCCGTCGAGGTCCTGCTCGATCCCGCGAACCATCCCGCGATGTTTCACTGCGCGGCTGGCAAAGACCGCACGGGCGTACTGAGCGCGCTCCTCCTGGATGTCGCCGGTGTGCTCCCGGAGGCGATTGCGGAGGATTATGCGATGAGCGCCGTAGGCATCGAAGCCGTCCTCGCGCGGTTGGCCGGACAGCGTCCCTATGAGCGGATGCTCGCCGACTACGCCGTCGAGGAGCACCTCCCGCACCCCGAGTTCATGGTCGACTTCCTCAGGCGGCTCCACGAGACCCATGGCGGCGCGGCGAGCTGGCTCGGTCGTCACGGCGTCGAGGCCGAGCAGCTGGAGCGCTTCCGGGCCGCGATCCTCGCCTAAGGCGCGTCGATCTCCTCGACGACCTCGAAGATCCCCTTGTAGACGAGCGCCTCCTCGTGGCCGGCGATCCGCGACAGCCGGTCCTCCTCGGCGCCGAGCAGGGCCGGGTCGTCGCGCAGCGCGTCGAACTGGTCCGGCCCGATGTCGATGAAGCTCGCGGTCAGGACCTGGTCCGGGTCCTGCTCGTTACGCGAGATCAGCACCCGGCGCAGTTGGGCCGGCCACGGCTTCGGCTCCCAGGCCTCCCGGAAGTCGTCGAAGCTGCCCGGCTTGATCGACCTGATCGTGATGGCGCACAGCACTGGTCCGCTCTCCTCTCGCTGGTGTGCGCCTTGAAGTATCCGACAAACGCGCGCCACCGCATGCGTTGACAGCGTGAACGATCGCTAATGAGGTGACCCGACGGCAATCACGGTCGAGGGGGAGCGTCATGCGGTCTGCACTTGCTCTGCTGCTGGTCTTGGCAGGAGTCGTAACCTGGAGCGCGTCGGCCGGTGCCGACCCGCCCGCAGGCAAGCAGGCGCGCCGCCAAGCGCCCCCACCGTCGCCCACCATCCCGGCGAAGCTCGACTGTCGCGCGCTCGTGCAGGACGGGTTCACTTCGAACGCGACCGTCCCCGACTTCCAGGACATCCCCGAGGCGCCGACGCGCATCCAGTCCGCGACGATCGTCGCCGCCACCGCCACCCAGCCCGAGTACTGCGACGTGCGCGGCTACGTCCAGAGCCAGATCAAGTTCCAGCTCAAGCTGCCCACGACCACCTGGCAGGGCCGCTACCTGCAGTTCGGCTGCGGAGGCTTCTGCGGCACGATCACGCCGACGACGTTCCCCGCCTGCCGCACCGAGCTCGGCGGCGACTTCGCGATCGCCTCGACCAACGACGGTCACGACGCGGCCGGCACCGACGCGCTGTGGGCCGGCCAGACCGAGCAGCCGCGGATCGACTTCGGCTACCGCGCCGTGCACGTCGTCGCCGTCGCGGCGAAGGCCATCCAGGCCGCCTACTACGGCCGCGGGCCGATCAAGTCCTACTTCCAGGGCTGCTCCGACGGCGGCCGCGAAGGGCTGATGGAGGCGCAGCGCTACCCCGACGACTTCGACGGCATCGTCGCCGGCGCGCCGGCGCTTCAGATGGAGTTCTCCCCGCTCTTCCTGGCCAACGTGATCCAGGCCAACACCGGCGCCGACGGCAATCCCGATCCTCACGCTCGACAAGCTCGCGCCGCTGCACGCCGCCGTGGTGGAGGCGTGCGACGACAACGACGGCGTCACCGGCAACGACCTGATCGGCGACCCTCGGGACTGCCGCTTCGACCCGGCCTCGATCCGCTGCCCGGGCGCCGACGGCCCGACCTGCCTGACCAGCGCGCAGGTCTCCGTCGTGCGCACGATCTACGCCGGCGCCCGCGACCGGTCCGGGCGGCGGCTCGACCCGCGGATGACCCCGCGCGGCTCCGAGCTGACGTGGGCCGGCTGGTGGGTTCCGGCGCCGCCGCCGGCCGCGCTCGCCGGCGGGCACTCGGCCGGTCTCGGCCGCGATCGCCTTCGGCGAGAGCGCGGCGCGCTGGCTCAGCTACCCGCTCGGCGAGGGCAAGCCGCTGAGCCGCGTCGAGCTCTCGCTCCGTGACTTCGCCCAGATGGCCCGGCAGGCCAAGTACTACGACGCGGTCAACCCGAACCTCGAAGCCTTCCGGCGGCGCGGCGGCAAGCTGCTCATCTACCAGGGCCAGGCCGACGCGCTGGTCCCGCCGAGCGGGACGATCGACTACTACAACGCGGTGCGCGAGACGATGGGCGGCCAGCGCCGGACCGACCGGTTCGCGCGGCTCTTCCTCGTCAACGGCATGAACCACTGCTCGGGCGGCCCGACGCCGAGCACCTCGGACCTCGTGCTGCAGATGGTCCGCTGGGTCGAGAACGACGCGGCGCCCGACTCGATCACGGCCGGCCCCCTGACCGTGCCGAAGTACGACGAGATGCGCCGCGACGACGACGTCGAGTGGGCCGGGGACTACCTGATGAGGCCTCGGGGGCCTCGCGACGACTGATAGGCGCGAATGTGAAACCCGCGCCCGCGCGAGGCGACTCGCGCGGGCGCACCGAGCTCCGCTCGCGGCCCTGACCTACTTGGCGAGCAACTCTTCGAGTGGCGGCACGCCGGGGGCTTCGCCTTCGAAGCCCTGGCCGACGTACGCCGCGCGCACTCGAAGCACCTGCTCGCTCGAGAGCTCCAGCACGGACCTGCTGGCCGTCTCTCGGCTCTCCGGCTCGCCGTCCTCGAAGGCCGCCCCGACGGCGTCTCCGAGGCTCTCCCGCAGCGCTCGCACGGCTTGCTGGAGCTCGCGCGGCTCGGCTCCGGCCCGCCGGAGCACGTCGTGGCCTTCGGCAGCGATGGCCTCGAGCTGCTCCTTGACTTCGGTTGTGCGGGAGCCGCCCGTCAGCTTGCCGCTCACCTCGTCGGCGGCCGCGAGCAGCCGGGTGAGCTCGTCGCGGTCGTAACGGTATTCGAGCGGAAGCCACTGCGCGAGCAAGCCGAGCATGCCGACCACGAGTTGCGCCTGCTCTTGGGCGAGGCCGTCCTCCTTGTCGATGGCCGGGATGACGACGTTGGTCATCGCGTCGATCGATGACTGGATCCGCAGTTCAGGTCGGAGTTGCATCAGATCACCTCCTCGAGGGCCTGGCGGAGCGCCTCGAGCGCGACGCCTTCGGTGCCCAGGATCCAGGCCACGAGCACGTCCTGGTGCGTCTTGCGGCCGATCGCGATCCGGTACGCGGTGCCGACGGCGATCGCCGCGATCTTGAAGCCGTTGAAGACCTTCCAGTACTTCATCGCCTCGGGGTCGACCGCAAGGCCGGACGCCGCCTCGTACGCCGCGAGGAACTCCGCCTCGGGCATCAGCCCGCTGACCAGGAAGGTCTGGCCGTCGTCGTCGACGCCGCCGAACAACGCGTTGACGACGTAGGCGAGATCCTCGTGGCGATCGCCGATGTGCCCTCCCTCCCAATCGAGGATCGCGGAGATCCGGTTGTCCTCCTCGGTGAAGAGGTAGTTGCCGGTCCGGTAATCGGCGTGCACGACACTCAGGCGGTCGCCCTCGGGGACGTTGGACCTCAACCACGCGATCGCCAAGCGGATCAGCGGGATGTCGAGGTCGGCGTCCTCCTCCCAGATCCGCTCCCAGGCGTTGAGCTGCCACTCCACGGCCTGGCGTGGCGAGCTCGGCGTGTCGAAGGCTTCGAGGACCGGATCGTCCACGTCGTGTTTGTGGATGGTCGCGAGGTGCTCGACGAACTGGCGGCCGAGCTCGCGGCGCAGCTCCGGCCCCAGCGTCGTGCCCAGGCCGGAGACCCCGGACGTCGACGCCGTCGGCTTCGTCACCCCGGGGACGAAGCCGGTGATCAGCGCGGGGTACGGCAGGTGGGTGCCGTCGGGGTCCAACCAGTACGGAGTCGGCACCGGCACGACGCCGTCGAACAGCTTCAACAGCTGGAACTCGCGCCGCCGGCTGGTCTCCTGGATCGCCGCCGCCGGCTCCATCCGCAGCACCATCGGCGTGCGTGTGGCGTGACCGTCCGGCTGCGTCCACGAGAGCTCGAAGTACATCTGCACCTTCGACGCCCCGCCGCCGAGCCAGCGAACGTCGGTCACCTCGTGAAACGCCTCGCCCAGCTCCGAAACGAGCAGCGAGTGCAATCCCTCCGCGAGTTCGTCCAGGCGCGGCCACGAGAAGGGCGGACCCGCCCGCAGCTCCATCTTGCGCGTGAGCATCCGGTCGGTCTCGGTCTCGGTCGGCAGGCGTCGCCGCAAGTCGGCGATCCACTCAGCCGGCGGATTGTTCTTGTCGATCCCGCCGCGGGTGCGAGCCGTCTCGAGGCTCATGGGCGCACCAATCCCTTCCGGTCGTCGATGTACTCGGGCGGCCACGCCATCTCGGCGTAGGTGACGCCCGCCTCGCCGTCGATCGTGGCCGTGCCGATGATGTCGAGCAGTTGCAGGCGCGGGTGGATGGGGTACTGCAGCCGCGCGAAGCCGGCCGGTCCTTGGTCCATGACCGCGGTCGTCGTGCGTCCCGCCGAGTCCTCGAACTCGACGCGCAGCTGGTGATGGAAGAAGTCCTCGTCGAAGCCGTACTCGAAGCGGGCGTCGAGGATCTCCGCCGTCGTGTCGTCCTTGAATACGTAACCGCGGATCCAGCGCTGGCCGTAGGCCTGCAGGTCCATGACGTTGATCGACGCGCTCGGCGTGAGGAAGTCGATCCACTTGTAGTGGGTGACCGCAGCCCAGTCGCGGGCGCCCCAGGAGTGGTCGCGGTGGCAGAAGGCGTCGAACGCGATCTCTTCGCCGCGCAGCGTCAGCGTCCCGCGCGCGCGGCCGCCCTGCTCGTAGCGCTCGTCGGCGTAGAACGACGGGAAGCCCTCGGCGTGGGTCGCATAGCCGTAGGGCTCGTGCATCGCTTCGAAGGTGAAGTCCATCTGCACGTCCTGGCCGGCGTAGGCGATCTCCGCCTTGCGCAGCGGCTCGGTGTGCGCGCTGCGGAACGGGCCGGCCTCCCAGTCCGTGAAGGGCCGGTCGCGGGGGACGTCGATGCCGTCGACGCGCTCGAAGACCGGCTCGGCCAGTCGCGGTCCGAAGACGAGGCCCAGCGCGCCGGCTTTGTCGTCGCCGCCGACCCACGTGTAGGCAACGACGCCCAGCTCCTGCTCGGGCAGCGGCACCACCCAGACCAGCGACTCGCGGTTGTGCGGGCGCGCCGGATCGAGGTCGTGACGCTCGTCCGCCGTGGCGTCGAGCGTGGCGATGCTCATTTCAGCCCTTCCCATCGTTGACGAGGACGACCTTGATGACATCGCCGCGCAGCTGGTCCTCGACGGCGTCGTTGAGCCGTGACAGCGGGTAGGTCTTGTCGACCAGGCGGTCGAAGGGGAACCGGCCCTCGCGGTAGAGAGCGAGCATTCTCGGGATGAACTCGTCCGGGTTCGCGTCGCCCTCGGTGATGCCCCTGACGGTCAATCCGAGGATCATCGACAAGACGACCGGGAACCCGAACGTGGCCGCGAAGTCGTGCGGGACGCCGACGAGCCCGACCACCCCGCGGTGCGCCATGCAGCCGACCGCGGCCTCGATGACGGCCATGTTGCCGGTCGTGTCGAAGCCGTAGTCCATGCCGGCCGGGACGAGCGCGCGCACCTGCTCGGCCAGTTCGCCCTCGGCCGGGTCGAGCGCGTGCGTCGCCCCGAGCTCCTGCGCGAGCTGGCGGCGGCCGGCGTGCGGCTCGGAGACGATGATCTGCGAGCAGCCCTGCACGACCGCTCCCATCACCGCGGCCAGTCCCACGGGCCCGGCGCCGAGGATCAGGATCGAGGAGCCCGCGCGGCACGCCATCGAGTTCATGACGGCGCCGGCGCCGGTCTGGATGCCGCAGCCGAGCATGCCGATCAGCTCGAGCGGCAGGTCCTTGTCGACCTTGACGACGTTGCGCTCGTTGGCGAGCGCATGCGAGGCGAACGACGACTGCCCGAAGAAGTTCCCGCTCACGGGTCCGTCGGACGACCGCAGCGGCGAGCTTCCGTCCTCGCGGCCGCCGCCATAGTTGAACGCAGCGAACTGGTGGCAATACGCCGGGTCGCCCTTCGCGCAGGAGGCGCAGTTCCCGCAGCTGTTGAACGAGATCGCGACGTGGTCGCCGGGCGCCACCTTCGTGACGGCATTGCCGACCTCGAGGACCACGCCGCTGCCCTCATGCCCGAGCACCACCGGGAACGGCAAGGGGATCACGCCGTCGCGCGCCGCAAGGTCACTGGCGCAGAGGCCGACGCCCTTCACCTCCACCAGGACCTCGTCGGGACGGGGAGCGTCGAGCGTCAGCGGCTCGAAGACGAACGGCGCGCCGGCTTCGCGGACGACGGCTGCAGTGATGTCCGTGGCCTGGCTCATGTGAGCACCTCAGCCTTCGGGGTCGGGATACGGGCATGGCGGGACAGGCGGTCGCCGAGCCACTCCATGCCGAAGATGTCGCCCATCTCCGCGTAGCCGACGCGGCCGTCGTGCTCGTAGCGGAACAGGCTCTGAAAGCAGACGTAGGCGGGGATGAACTGGTACCACGGGTAGCCGCCGACGGCCGCCCCGTAGAACTCGTGCTCGCGGCCGCGCGAGTCCTTCGCCCAGACGTGGTTCGAGACCGGGACCATGTCGACGCGTTCGGCCTCGATCCTCGCGTCGACGAGCCCGAAGACCTCCCCGTGGTCGTGGACGTAGCCGAAGCGTAGGTCCTCGTAGACGACCTTGCCGTCGCGCAGGTCCATCGACTGCGCGACATGCAGCCCGTACTCCTCGCCGAACGTGACGTGCAGCCACGTGACCGCCTCGATTGCCGTGCTCCTCGCGCGGGCCCCAGCTGCGATCCATGCCGTCGTAGCAGTCGACCTCGTAGCGGCGGCCGCGGAGCTCCAACTCGCCCGTGATGTGGCCCACCAGGTCGAGGTGTCCATTCGCCCAGGCATCGCCGTAGCCCATATCGCTCGAGCCCTGCGAGAGCAGCGGGTTCTCCTTCGGATCGTGCGTGTCGTACGGCTGCATGAGCCCTCGGAAGTGCAGATCGAAGCGGCAGGCGCCGTGGCGGTCCGCGTACTGGAAGTGGTAGTCGAAGGGCGGCCTGGTCGCTTCGACGCTCAAGCCGTTGTCGAGCTCGAACTTCAGGAACGACTCGGGACAGGGAAGGTGCATGCGCGCATCGGAGAAGTCGATCCGGTGCGCCTCCGGCGTCAGGCCCGACGGCACGACGATCGACGAGGAGGCGACCCCGAGGTTCGGCCGCGCGAGCACGTACGCGTTGGCGAGGATCCCGGCCTCCGGCACGGAGAAGACAAGCACGATCGTCTCGGCCCAGTTGGAGATGCTCGGATCGCGCGTGTGGAATTCCGCGTCGTCAGCGGTGATCATCGGTCTCCTCCCAGGGCTCTGCTGTCCATCAGCGCAAGCGCGAGCGCGAACCGTGACGCATACGGGCGTTTACCGTCCACCCGCGGAGCGCACGATCCTGGAGATCTCTACAACCGCGGGTGCAGGTGAACGTTGACTAACGTCGAGGGCCATGGGGGGGGCGTCAGAACGCGCGCCCGCCGTTGCAGACGAGGAGCTCGCCGGTCGTGTAGCTGGCCGCGGGTGACGCGAGGTAGACGGCGGCGCCCGCCACCTCCTCCGGGCGCGCGATCCGGTTCAGCGGCACGGCGCCGGAGCGCAGCAGCCGCTCGTAGGGCTCCTCGACGCGCATGCCGCCGTCCTCGCTGGTCAGCCCGGGGCAGAGCGCGTTGACGCGGATCTGCGGCGCGAGCTCGGCGGCGAGGTAGCGGGTCAGCGTCCACAGCGCGCCCTTGGTGACGCCGTAGGGCGCCATCGTCGGCGCCGGCAGGTGACCGGGCGCGCTGTTGGGCAGCAGGCCGGAGCCGGAGACGAGGTTGATGACGTTGCCGCTGCCGCGCTCGATCATCCCGCGCGCGAGCGGCGCGGGTGAGCCGCAGCGGCGCCGAGCAGGTTGCGCGTGACCAAGCGCTCCCAGGTCTCGTCGGTCGTGTCGAGCACGTTCGCGTTCTCGTCGAGGCCGGCGTCGAACGCGTTGTTGACCAGCGTGTCGACGCGGCCGAACGCCTCGTGCGCATGGGCCACGAGCGCTTCGAGTGCCTCGGCGTCGCCGACGTCCGCCGTGGCGATCTCGATCCGCCGGTCCGGCGCCTGCGCGCGGATCCGGTCCGCGACCGCCGCCAGGCGCTCCTCGCCGCGCGCGACCATCAGCACGTCGGCGCCGGCGCGCGCGAACGAACCGGCGATCGCCGCGCCGATGTTCTTGCTCGCGCCGGTGACCAGCGCCACCTGGCCGTCGAGCCGGAAGCCCTCGGGCCCGATCCCGTAGTCCTTGGTCACGCGCGCGCGAAGCGGCTGACGCCGTCGCCGTTGCGGTGCTCGACCACAGCGCCCTCGTCGATCAACTGGTCGAGGTGGCCGAGCACCTCGCACAGCACGAAGAACGCGTGTGCGGGCCGGCAGGTCGCCCTTCGAGCTCGGTGGCGATCTCGGCCGCCGTGCGCGGCTCGAGGTGACCGACCGCCGCGGTCTGCTCGGTGATCCGCGCGTAGCGCTCGAACCGGCGCGGCGATCGTGGCGCGGTGATCGAGGACCGGCTCGCCGTGACCGGGCAGGATCGTGTCGATCTCGAGCGCGGCGGTCGCGCGCAGCGACGCCAGGTACTGCGCGAACGCGCGCGGGCGGCCGTTGCGGGCTTCGCCGTCGACCGGCGGCGCGAGGATCGGCGTCGACGGCCAGTGCAGCACGTGGTCGCCGCCGAACAGGACGCCGGCCTCCTCGTCGTACAGCACGGTGTCGTACGGCGAGTGGCCCGGGCGGAACAGCACCTGCAGCCGCCGCGCGGCGAACTCGAGCGCGTCGCCGGCGCGCAGCCGCCGCACCTCGGCGGCCGGAGCGCCGTAGTCATGCCCGCCGCGGTGCGAGCCGCGCTCGGCGTCGCGCGCAATCACACCGTGGGCGCGCAGGATCGACGTCGCGAACTCGTCCTCGTCATCGAGCGACGCCGGGTAGCGCTCCATCCAGGTCGCGAGCGAGTCGAGCGCGCACAGCTCGGCGCCGCTGCGCTCGGCGAGCGACGCCGCGGCGCCGCTGTGGTCGATGTGCTGGTGGGTGATGACGATCCGCTCGAGGTCCTCGACCGTGTGACCCGCCTCGGCCAGCCCGGCTTCAAGCTCGGCCAGCGCCTCGTCCGAGCGCTGGCCGGCGTCGATCAGCGTCAGCGGATCGTCCTCGATCAGATAGACGCGGACCGGGCCGACCGGCCACGGGGTCGCGATCTCGATGGTCCGGATGCCCTCCGGCATCAGGACACCGGCGCCCGCTCCAGTCCGGCCTCCCGGTGCGCCGCGGCCAGGAAGCGCGCCACCAGCGCCGGGTCCTGGTAGTAGGCGTCCTCGCCGCGGCGGTGCGCGTACTCGTAGAGCGCGGCCAGCTTCCACAGCGCCATCACCGTGTACCACCGCAGATTCGAGAGATCGCGGCCGGTGTCGGCGGCGTAGCGCTCGGCGAGCTCGGCCCGGGTGGGATAGCCCGGCTCGAGGAACATCGTCGCGAGGTCCTGGGTCGGCGTCTCCGCGGTGCCCTCCGGATACGCCGCGAGGAAGTAGCCGACGTCGAGCAGCGGGTCGCCGATCGTGGCCAGCTCCCAGTCCAGCACGGCCAGGATCCGCGCCGGCGGCTCGGTGGCGAGCATCACGTTGCCGACCCGGAAGTCGTTGTGCAGGATCGCGTCGCCGGACTCCGGCGGCACGTTGGCCTCCAGCCACTCGCGGCACGGCTCGAACTTCTCGCCGTCGACGAGCCCGGCCATCCGGCGCAGATGCCTGGCGTTGAAGCCCTCCGGACGGCCGAAGCCCTCGAGCCCGGCCGCGCGCCAGTCGACCGCATGCAGCGCCGCCAGCGTGTCGACCATCGCGAACGCGACGTCGCGCCGGTGCTCGACCAGCCCCGGCGGGGTCTCGGTCGTCGCGACGACGCCGTCGACGTAGCTCATGACGTAGAACGGGACGTCGAGCACCTCGCCCTCCTGGGCGACGGCGTAGACCTCGGGGACGGGCACGCCGGTCCCCTGCAGCGCCGCGATCAGCCGCGCCTCGCGCAGCACGTCGTGGCCGCCGGGCGGCACCGGCGGCGGAGGCGGACGCCGGACGACCACCGGGCGCTCGCCGCCGGTGACCAGGTACGTCAAGTTCGAGTGCCCGTCGCCGATCGCCTTCGTCGTCAGCTCGCCGCCGCCGAGGAAGTCGCTGAGCGCGCCGAGCGTCTCGCGATCCCAATCCCAGGTCCCACTCATGGCGCCGCCAGATGGTCGATGTACTTGATCGGCCAGTGCGTCTCGAACTGGCCGCCGCCGGCCTCGCCGTCGATCGTCGCCCGGCACGCGGCCTCGATGATCACGGTCCCGAACGGGTCGTCGTGCGGCATCCGGACGACACCGAAGGACTCGAGCGTGAGCTCGGTCTCGGACCCGTCGACCAGCTCCAGCACCGCCTCGAGCCGGCGCTGGTCCATGTTCGGCTCGTACTCCGCGTGCTGGCGGATGTGCGCGATCGCGACCGGCTCGCCGTCGCGCAGCACGTAGCCGTTGAAGCCCCATTCGCCGCGCGCGATCCACACGAACGCGTTCAGCGCGCGCCCGGAAGGCGTGTGCGCGAGCAGCCACTTCCAGTGCTGCGGCGCGCCCCAGTCGCGCGTGCCCCACGAGTGGTCGCGATGCGCGATCCGGTCGAACGCGATCGTGCGCCCGCGGACGGTCAGCTCACCGCGCACGCGGCCCGCCTGCTCGAAGCGGTTGTGCGCGAACCACGCCGGCAGCCCGCCCGGGTTCTGGCGGTAGCTGAACGCCTCGTGCAGCGCCTCGAACTCGTACTCCAAGGCGACGTCGTCGGCCTCGAAGCGCACCGTCGCGGTTCGCCGCAGCTCGGGCTGGCGGACCTGCAACCCGGCCAGTTCCCAGTCGTCGAAGTCGGCGTCGGGGCCCACCTGGCCGAGATGCTGCAGCGACGACCGGCTCCATGTCGCCGCCCCAGACGCAGACGTTGTAGCCGGCGCGGCCGCGGTGGTTGACGAACGTGTAGACCTGCATCCCGAGCTGCTCCTCGGGCACGATCAGGTTCCAGAACAGGCTGTCGCGCATCCGGCCGCCGGCCGGCGCGTGATGGCGCAGGTCGTCCTTCGGGGTGAAGATCGCGCTCATTGCCCCGTGAACACCGGCTGGCGCTTCTCCTTGAACGCGGCCAGCGCCTCGGGCATGTCCGACCCGCGCGTCAGCAGCGCCTGGCCGCGGTTCTCGAGCTCCATCGCGGCCGCGTAGGACGTGACCTCCTGGTTGGCCTGCAGAGCCCGCTTGGACATCCGCACGCCGCCCGGGCGAGTTCGCCGTGATGGCGACGGCCAGCGCGATCGCCTCGTCGAGCAGCGACTCGGCGGGCACGACGCGATTGAAGAGGCCGATCCGCTCGCCCTCGTCGGCGTGCACCTGGCGGCCCGTGAACGCGATCTCGGCCGCGCGGCCGGGACCGACCAGCCGCGGCAGCGTCCACGACGTCCCGAGCTCGCCGACCGACAGGCCGATCTTGACGAACGCCGCGTTGATCTTCGCGTTCGGCGACGCGAGCCGGATGTCGGCGGCCAGCGCCAGCGCCATCCCGCCGCCCGCGGCCGCCCCGTTGATGGCGGCGATGACCGGCACCGGCAGCCCGCGGATCCCGGCCATGGCGCCCGCGGCCAGCTCCTGGAACTTGATGAACTCGCGCACGCCGAACGTCGGCAGGCGGTCGATCTCGTCGAGGTCGAAGCCGGCGCAGAACGCCTTGTCGCCCGCGCCGGTGATGATCAGCGCGCGCAGCTCGTCCTCGTCGCGCAGCAGCAGCGGCAGCGCGGCGAGATCGTCGAACATCTGGAACGACTGCGAGTTCATCCGCTCCGGCCGGTTCAGCGTGGCCACCACGATGCCGGGCTCGGGCTGCGAGAGCGCGATCGTCGCGAGGTCCATAGTTGAGATGTCGAGCACGATGCGTCTCCTCACGCGGCCGGGGTCAGGTAAAGGTCGTCGACGAGCTCGGCGTACTTGGCGTTGACGTCCGCCCGCTTGAGCTTGCCGGTCAGCGTGAGCTCGTCGCTGCCGGCCACCCACGCGCCCTCGAAGATCGTGTAGCGCTTGAGCTGCTCCACGCGCGAGAGGCGCGCGTTGCCCTCCTCGACCACGCGCGCGACGTGCGCGACGACGGCCGGATGGCGGGCCAGCTCCTCCGGCGGCAGGTCCTCGCCGGCGAGCGCGGCCGCCTGGAGCGGGTCGAGCACGATCAGCCCGACGTTGTACGACCGGCCGTCGCCGAAGCACGACGACCTGCGCGATCACCGCGTCGGTGCCGCGGATCGCCTGCTCGATGTTGACCGGCGACATGTTCTTGCCGGCCGAGTTGATGATGATGTCCTTCTTGCGGCCGACGACCCACAGGTAGCCGTCCTCGTCGAAGCGCGCGAGGTCGCCGGTCTTGATGAAGCCGTCCTCGGTGAAGGCCTCGGCGGTGCGCTCGGGGTCCTTCAGGTAGCCGGGCGTGACCGACGGGCTGCGCAGCAGGATCTCGCCGTCGTCGCCGAGCCGGATCTCGGTGCCGTCGTACGGCCAGCCGGCGGCGCCGATCCGGATCCGGTCCGGGGACGCGCCGGTGCCGATCACGGTCTCCGACATCCCCCACGCCTCGCTGAGCGGGATGCCGACGGCGTGGAAGCGCTCGGCCATCTCGCGCGAGCAGGGCGCGCCAGAGATCCCGGCCCAGCCCGCGTGCTCGAGGCCCGTCGCCTCGCGCAGCGGCTTCAGCAGCGGGTCATCGACCCACGCCTCGCCGTTGCGCACGCGCTCGACCGCGGTCTCGAGCGCCGCGCGCGTGGCGTCGTCGCGGACGTGCTCGAGCATCGCCACCTCGATCTTCTCGTACGTCCGCGGGACGCCGAAGAACCACGTCGGGCGGACCTCGAGCAGCGCCTCCTGCAGCCGGCGGGCGTCGGGCAGCGTCGTGATCGTCATGCCGGAGCAGAGCGCCGAGTAGTAGCCGATCTGGCGCTCGGCGATGTGCGCCATCGGCAGGTAGGAGACGTTGCGGCCGCGGTATTCCGGTTGCAGCCGGTCGGCGAACGCGCCGACCGCGTACATCAGCCCCTTGTGCAGGTACTGGACGCCCTTCGGCGCGCCGGTCGTGCCCGAGGTGTAGACGAGCGTCAGCAGGTCGCCGGGCTGCACCGCCTCGGCGGTCGCGACGACGTCGAAGCCGGGGTCCTCCAAGCGCATCCTGCCCGAGGACGACGCAGCTTGACGTGCGGCCGCAGCGCGCACGAGCTCGCGCGCGCGGTCGGCGAACTGCGCCTCGGCGATCGAGCGACGGCCGGCTCGGCGTTGTCGACGTTGACCAGCAGCTGCTCGACCGGCGCGGTGTTGTAGAGCGAGAACGGCGCGGCGCCGAGCAGCACGGCGCCCATGTCGACGATGTGGAAGTCGAGCGAGTTCGTCGTGCAGCAGCGCGACGCGGTCGCCGCGCTTGACGCCGAGCTGCGCCAGGCCGCCGGCGACGGCGCCGGAGCGCGCGAGCCACTCGCCGTAGGTGACCTCCCGGCCGGTGCCGAACTCGCGCACGGCGACGCGGTCGTCGTTGTCGGCCACGCTGCGCAGGAACGCACGCGCGATCGTCGGCTGTTCGAGGATCTCGCTCATTCGCCGGTGAAGCGCGGCGCGCGCTTCTCCTTGAAGGCCGCCAGAGCCTCGGGCATGTCCGCCCCGCGGGTCAGGAGCGCCTGGCCGCGGTTCTCGAGCTCCATCGCGGCGGCAAAGGACGACGCCTCCATGTTCGCCTGCAGCGCGCGCTTGGAGAGCTGCACGCCGCCGGGCGAGTTGGCCGCGATCTGCGCGGCCAGCTCGAGCGCGTTGTCGAGCAGCTGATCCGCCGGGACGATGCGGTTGAGGAGGCCGAGCCGTTCGGCCTCCTCGGCCTCCATGAAGCGGCCCGTGTAGCAGAACTCGGCCGCGTGGGCCGGCCCGATCAGGCGCGGCAGCAGCCACGACGTGCCGAGGTCGCCGGCCGACAGGCCGATGCGCACGAACGCGGCGTTGAAGCGCGCGCCTGGCGAGCCGATCCGGATGTCGGCGGCCAGCGCGAGCGCGAGCCCGCCGCCGGTGGCCGGGCCGTTGACGGCGGCGATGAACGGGATCGGCAGCGAGCGCAGCGCCGACAGCGCGCGCGCCGCGCGCTCCTGCTGCGTCAGCATCCCGAGCGGCGACAGCGAGGACAGCCCTTCGGCGTCGTCGAGGTCGAAGCCGGCGCAGAACGCGCGCCCGGCGCCGGTCATGATCAGCGCGCGCAGGTCGGAGCGCTGATGCGCCAGCGCCAGCTGCTCGAGCTCGTCGAACATCTGGTTGGTCATCGCGTTCAACCGGTCCGGCCGGTTGAGCGTGACGACGAGCACGCCGTCCAGCGGCTGCTCGATCGTCATCGTGGTCATCGTCTCGGTCGCCATCTGTCTCTCCTCGTCAGCGCGCGCCAACCAGCGCGCCCGCCATTTCCTCGATCAGCACCTCGGTTGCGAGTTCGTTCTGCTCGGGCGTGAGCCCCCACGGGGGCGGCACGAGCGCGATGTGGTCATAGCCGTGGGCATGCCGCTCGACCATCCCGGCCAGCTCACTCGGCCGGCAGGCCACGCCGAGCTCGTCGATCGCGTCGTCGGGCACGGCGGCGACCACGGCGTCGGCGTCGCGCGCGCGGGCCGCCTCGCGGATCCGCTGCTGCGCTTCGGTCCAGCCGTGCAAGGCAAAGAGCTTGTCGTAGACGCGCGAGGCCGCGTACTGGCCGACGGCGAAGGCGAGCCGTCGGCGCGCGGCATCGACGTCGTCGTCGACCGAGCAGATGAGCACGCCCGCGAGCGCGATCTCCGTCGCGTCGCGGCCGGTCTTGGCGGCGCCCTTCTCGAGCGCGGGCCGCACGACGTCGTCGACGTAGCGGTGCGTGAACATCGGATGGCCGACGAGCCCGTCGGCGACGCGGCCCGCCGCCTCGACCATGCGCGGGTTGACGCCCGCGGTGTAGATCGGCAGGCGCTCGCGGTAGGGCGGCGGCGTGTCCGCGGTCGGCTTCAGATCGACCTTGTAGAAGCGGCCCTCGTGGTGGACGGGCCCGAGGTCGAGCCGCCACAGCTTGCGCAGGACGGTCACGAGCTCCTCCATGCGCACCGCCGGCGCCTCGCCGCTCACGCCGTGCCAGTGCTCCATCATCGTGGCGGTCCCGTTGCCCGAGCCCGAGGAGGATCCGCCCCGACGAGAGCTCGTCGAGGTCCTTGGCCTCGGCCGCCCACATCAGCGGCGAGCGGCCGACACCGTAGGCGATGTTGGTGCCGATCTCGACGCGCGAGGTCGCCTGCGCGATCGTGGCCATCGGCACCGTGGCCGAGCGGTTGTAGAGCTCGCTGACCCACACGCTGTCGAAGCCGGCGTCCTCGGCGCGGCGTGCCAAGCGCGTTCGCCCGCTCGAAGCGCTCGGGCCCGAAGCCGGAGCTGAAGGTCACGAGGCCGTACTTCACGTCTTCACCAGCTCGCCGATCGCCCGCTGCCTCGAGCAGCGCCGCGATCTCGTCGGAGCCGAAGCCCCAGTCGGCCAGCGCCTCGGCGGTGTGCTCGCCGGGCTGCGGCGGGAGGTGCGAGAGCGACGGCCGGCGTGCGGCTGAAGCGCGGGCGCGGGCGCGGGCTGGACGATGCCGCCGGCCTCGACGAACGAGCCGCGGGCGCGCAGGTGCGGGTCGGCTCGCGACCTCGTCGGCGCTCGAGCACCGGCGCGACGCAGACCTCGACGCCCTCCGCCAGCGCGCACCACTCGTCGCGCGTGCGGGTCTTGATCGCGGCGGCGAAGCGCTCCTTCATCTCCGGCCAGCGCGCCTGGTCGTGCTGGTCGGGGAGATCCGTGCAGCTGCAGCAGTTCCACGAGCGCGGCGTAGAACTTCGGCTCCATCGCGGCCACGGTCAGGTACTTGCCGTCGGCGCACTCGTACGCGTCGTAGAACGGCGCGCCGCTGTCGACGATGTTCGTGCCGCGCTCCGGCGACCAGGCGCCGGTCTGCACGTAGCCGTAGAACAGCGTGGCCAGCAGCGCCGCGCCCTCGATCATCGCGGCGTCGACGACCTGGCCCTGGCCGGAGGTCGCGCGCTCGACGATCGCGGCGAGGATGCCGAGCGCGAGCATCAGCCCGCCGCCGCCGAAGTCGCCGACCAGGCTCAGCGGCGGCGTCGGCGGCTGTCCGTGGCGGCCGATCATGCTCAGCACACCGGCCTGGGCGATGTAGTTGAGGTCGTGGCCGACGGCCTGCGCCATCGGACCGTCCTGGCCGTAGCCGGTCATCCGCCCGTAGATCAGCCGCGGGTTGCGCTCGAGGCACTCGTCCGGGCCGATGCCCAGCCGCTCGGCAGACGCCGGGCCGGAAGCCCTCGATCAGCGCGTCCGCCTGCTCGACCAGCTGCAGCACGACCTCGGCGCCGTCCGGGTGCTTGAGGTCGACAGCGCGATCGACCGGCGGCCGCGGTTGAGCAGCTCGGTCGAGAAGTCGCTGCTCGGGCCGACGAGCGCCGGCGCCGGTCAGGCGGTCGACGCGCAGGACGTCGGCGCCGAGGTCGGCGAGCACCATCGCGCAGAACGGCCCGGGCCCGATCGAGCCGATCTCGACGACGCGGATGCCGGTGAGCGGACCGGTGCTCATGCGTTCTCGAAGTACATGACGAGCGACTCGGCGACGCACACCGGCTTGTCCTGGCCCTCACGCTCGAACGTCTGCCGGACCCGCACCCGGACGCCCTTGTCGATCGTGTCGACGGCCTGCAGCGTGGCACGCATCCGCACTCGCGAGCCCACCGGGACAGGCGAGAGGAACCGGACCTTGTCGAAGCCGTAGTTGAGCGCGAGTGGGATGTCCTCGGTCGAGAACAGCTCGTAAAGGAACTTCGGGCCCAGCGACAACGTGTAGAGCCCATGGGCGATCGTCACGCCCCAGGGGGTCTCCTTCGCACGCTCGGGGTCGACGTGGATCCGCTCGTAGTCGTCGGTGGCGGAGGCGAAGGCGTCGATGTGGGCCTGCGTGACCGTGTGCCAGTCACTGACGCCCAGTTCCTCCCCCACCCGCGACCGCAGGCCGTCGATGCCGCTGATCGTGAGCATGGGGCCGACCGTATGTGTTCCGGCGCTCCGGGGGAACGGCGTGTCCCCCCACCGGGAGAGGAAGAGTCCCCCTTGGGGCGATGTGCACCTCGGCCGAAGCGAGGACCCTTCTTCAACGAAGATGCGAGATGAGGAGAGAGTGAGTTGACCCAGGTTGAATCCGCGCCCTCGGCCGAGACGATCGAGCAGGCGCTTGCGCAGCACACACTCTGTGCCGCGTTCCAGTTGACCGCCGCCGCTCATCCCGAGCGCCCCGCCCTGCGCACGCTCGGCGTCGAGCGCGAGTACACGTGGGGCGAGTACGCCGACGAGGTCAAGCGGATCGCCGGCGGCCTTCACGCGCTCGGCGTGCGCGCGGGCGACGCGGTCGGGCTGATGCTGGCCGGCTGCTCCGAGTTCCACCTGATCGACACCGCGGCCATGCACATCGGCGCCGCGCCGTTCTCGATCTATTTCACGAACCCGGTCGCGCAGATCGTCCCGATGATCGAGAACTCCGAAGCGCGCGTCGTCTTCACGCAGCCGCAGTTCCTCGAGACCATCGAGGAGGTCGCGCGCCAGAGCGAATCGATCGAGCACATCATCGTCGTCGAGCCGGGCAAGGTCGACGTCCCCGCCGCGAGCGGCGACTTCGACTTCGAGGCTGCGTGGCGCGCGGTCGGGCGGGACGACATCGCCGGCATCGTCTACACGTCGGGCACGACCGGCGAGCCGAAGGGCGTCGAGTGGTCGCACGGCGCGCTGGTCGACAACATGCGCGGCCTGCACTCGCTCGCGCCCGTGAGCCCGGGCGGCCGGATGGTCTCCTACCTGCCGATGGCGCACCTCGCCGAGCGCTTCATGACCAACTACTGCACGCTCGCGTTCGGCTACTCGATCACGACCGCGTCCGACCCGCGGCAGGTCGGCGCCGCGCTCGGCCGCCTCGCACCCGACGCGGTTCTTCGCCGTGCCGCGCATCTACGAGAAGCTCGGCGAGGGCGCGAAGGCGATCGCCGGCGTCCGATCCCGGCGCTCGCCGAGGCCCTGAAGACCGGCATCGAGGCCTCGCTGGCCGCCGAGCACGACCCCTCGCAGGTGGCCGTGCTCGAGCAGGCGCAGGCCGACGCTCGGGCCCGTGCGCGAGAAGCTCGGGCTCGAGTCGACCGAGTGGCGCGGCGCGGCCGCGGCGCCGATGCGCGTCGACACCCACCAGGTGTTCACCGCACTCGGCCTGCCGGTGGCCGAGATCTGGGGCATGTCGGAGACCGCGATGACGATCTCCAACCCGCCCGACGCGGATCAAGATGGGCACGGTCGGCAAGCCGCAGCCAGGCGTCGAGGCCAAGCTCGCCGACGACGGCGAGCTGCTCGTCCGCGGCCCGATCTTCTCGCGCTACCGCGTGAACCCGGAGCTGACGGCGCAGGCCTTCGAGGAGCCCGGCCGCTGGCTGAAGACCGGCGACGTCGCGACGGTCGACGAGGACGGCTACTACAAGATCGTCGACCGCAAGAAGGAGATCATCATCAACGCCGCGGGCAAGAACATCGCGCCCGCGATGGTCGAGAACCGCGTCAAGGCGCAGTCGCCGATCATCGGCCACGCCGTCGCGATCGGCGACCAGCGCTCGTACCTGACGGCGCTGATCGCGCTCGACGAGGAGGGCGTGAACGGCTTCGCGGCCAAGAACGGCCTCGAGGGCGACGTTCGCGAGCTGACCGCGAACCCGATCGGTGCTGGCCGAGGTCGAGCGCGCCGTCGAGGCGGCCAACGCGACGCTGGCCCGCGTCGAGCAGGTCAAGAAGTACACGGTGCTCGACGTCGGCTGGCTCCCGGGCTCCGACGAGGTCACGCAGACGATGAAGATCAAGCGGCGCGTGATCAACGACAAGTACGGCAGCGAGATCGAAGCGCTGTACGCGTGACAGCGCGCGCGCCCGGCGAGCGCACGGTGGTCGGCCGTGCTCGCCGTGGCGGCGCTGGTCTACTCGCTGATGCAGTCGCTGGTGGTGCCGGCCCTGCCGGCCATCCAGCAGACGCTCGACGCGACCCCTGACACGTCGAGCTGGGCAGTGACGGCGTTCCTGCTCAGCTCGGCGGTCGCCACCCCGATCGCCGGGCGGCTCGGCGACATGCTCGGCAAGCGCCGCGTGCTCGTCGCCGTGCTGCTGATCGTCTCGATCGGGCACGCTGCTGTGCACGGTCGAGTCGCTGCCGGCGCTGATCGGCGGCCGGATCGTCCAGGGCGTCAGCGGCGGCGTGCTGCCGCTGGCCTACGCGATCGTCCGCGACGAGCTGAGCCCGGCGCGCGATCGCGAGCGGGATCGCGGTCATCGCGTCGCTGCTCGGCGTCGGCGGCGGGCTCGGGGTGATCGTCGCCGGCGTGCTCGTCGAGCACCTCTCGTACACGTCGATGTTCTGGGTCCAGCTGCCGGCGTTCGCCGTCGTCGCCTGGGCCGTGCACCGCTGGGTGCCGGAGTCGCGCGTGACCGCGCCGGCGCGGATCGACTGGACCGGCGCAGTGCTGGTCTCCAGCGGTCTCGTGCTGCTGCTGTTGACGGTCACCCAGGCGAGCCGCTGGGGGCTCGGCTCGACCGCGACGTGGCTCGGGTTCGGCGATCGCGTTCGTGCTGCTCGGGGTCTGGGCCTGGTCGGCGCTGCGCAAGGCCGAGCCGCTGCTCGATGTGCGGCTGATGATGCGCCGGTCGGTGTGGACGACGAACGCGGTCGCGTTCTTCGTCGGCGTCTCACAGTTCGTCGGCTTCATCATGCTGCCGCGCTACGTGCAGGAGACCGGTTCCGTCGCCGCTCGAGTCCGGCGTGTACCTGCTGCCGATGACCCTCGGCGTGCTCGTCGGCGGGCTGTCGGCCGGCCGGCTCGAGCGCGCGATCGGCTCGCGCACGTCGCTGATCGTGGCCAACTTCGGGACCGCTCGGCGCGTTCGTGCTGCTGACGTTCGCGCGCTCGACGCCTGTAGAGCTCTACATCGCATCGTTGCTGCACGGCCTCGGCTTCGGGCTCGCGATGGCGGCGCTGGCGACGATCATCGTCATGAGCGTCGACGACGACGAGACCGGCGCGGCGGCGGGCGTCAACAACGTCGCGCGCACGCTCGGCGGCGCCGTTGGCGGCCAGCTCGCGGCGGTGCTGCTGGTGTCCTTCGGCTACACGTCCGCGTTCGCCGTCGGGCTCGTCGCGATGGTGGCGCGCGATCGTTGTCGCGCCGCTCGTTGGAGGAGCCCACAGCGCGCTCGTCGGCAGCCCGCAAGACGGCCGCTCGGACGGACCCCTAGCGTGTGATCCATGGACTGGTCGATTCCCTCAGACGTGCAGCAACTTCTCGTCGACATCGACGAGTTCATCGAGCGTGAGCTCAAGCCGCTCGAAGAGGCCAATCCCGAGCTGTTCGATCACCGGCGCGAGTTCACGCGCACGGATGTCGAGCGCGGCGGGATTCCCACCGAGCGCTGGCGCGAGATGATGGCCGAGGCGCGCCGCCGCTCGATCGCGGCTGGCTTCTACAAGCTCCCGTTCCCGACGACGGTCGGCGGCAGCGAACTGTCGAACCTGACCATGGCCGTCGTGCGCGAGCATCTCGCGAAGCGCGGGCCCGGCCTGCACGCCGAGCTCTCGCACGAGGCCTCCGTGGTCGCCAACCAGCCGATCGTTCTCGTGCTCGGCGAGTACGGCACCGACGAACAGAAGCGCCGCTACATGGAGCCGCTCGCCAATGGTGAGATCGAGATCGCGTTCGGCCTCACCGAGCCCGACCACGGCAGCGACGCCACCTGGCTCGAGACGACCGCCGAGAAGGTCGACGGCGGCTGGGTGATCAACGGCGCCAAGCGCTGGAACAGCGTGATGGACGTGGCCGCGGCGAACCTGGTGTTCGCGCGCACGTCCGGGCAGGTCGGCAAGGCGGCGGGCATCAGCGCCTTCCTCGTGCCCGGCGGGCACGGACGGGATGGAGGTCGACTACTACCACTGGACCTTCAACATGCCGACCGACCACGCGGAGACGTCGCTGAAGGACTGCTTCGTGCCGGACGACGCGATGCTCGGCGACGAGGGCCGCGGGCTCGACTGCGCGCAGCTGTTCGTGCACGAGAACCGGATCCGCCAGGCCGCCTCGTCGCTCGGCGCGGCACAGTTCTGCATCGACGCCGCGATCGCAGTACGCGAAGGAGCGGATGATGTTCGGCAAGCCGCTCGCGGACTACCAGGGCATCCAGTGGCAGCTGGTCGAGCTACAGACGGACGCCGAGTTGCTGCGCAACACGATCCTCAAGACGGCGTGGCAGATGGACCAGGCCGCCGACGGCGCCTCGACCGAGGCCAAGACCAGCGTGTCACCGCAGGTCTCGATGGTCAACTACCGTGCCAATCAGCTCGCCTGCAACGCAGCGGACCGCGCGATCCAGGTTCACGGCGGCGTCGGCTACTCGCGGCACAAGCCGTTCGAGCACATCTACCGCCACCACCGCCGCTACCGGATCACCGAGGGCTCGGACGAGCTGCAGCTGCGCCGGATCGCCAATCACCTGTTCGGCTTCTCGCGGGCGAAGCCAGAACCGTCGTTGTCGACGTCGTAGTGGGGTGACCGCCAGGCAGGTCCTGCTGCTGGTCGGCACCGCATTCTGGTGGGGCGCGGCGTACGTGTGGGCGGCGATCGCGCTGGAGGGCTTCTCGCCGCTCCTGCTCGTCGCGCTGCGCCTGGCGCTGGCCTCGCTGGCGCTGTTCGTCGTCCTCGAGGCGTTCGGAGGCGGCGTGCGGCTCGCGTGGCGGATTCTGCGCGCGCGACCGGGCCCGGTCGTCCTGCTGGCCGTGACGACGAGCGCCGCGCCGTTCGGGCTGATCACCTCGGGCCAGCGGCACGTGCCGGCCGGGACGACGGGCGTGCTGATCGCGACCGTTCCGTTGTGGACGGCGCTGCTCGGCATCTGGCTGGACCGCGGTGAGTCGATCGGGCGCCGGCAGGCCGCCGGGCTGCTCGTCGGCCTCGCCGGTGTGGCGCTCGTGGTCGGCGTCGAGACCGTCAGCACGACGGCCGAAGTCATCGGCGCGGGCCTGATCCTGCTGGGCGCGGCGTGCGTGGCGCTCGGGAACTTCGTCGCCCGGCGCCTCTTCGCCGACGATCCGCCGCTCCCTCGAGCGCTGCTGGCGTCGGCGGTCGCCGCGATCGTGCTGGCGCCCGCCGCCGCGTCTACTGCGCAGGTGGACCTCGCGCTCAAGCCGGTCGTCGGGCTGATCGGGCTCGCCCTCGGCAGCACGGCGTTGCTGCTCGTCCTGACGTTCGCCCTGATCGACGCGGTCGGCCCGCGACGCGCGGCGCTGGCCGCATATCTCGCGCCGGGGTTCGCGCTGGTGCTCGCCGCCCTGGTGCTGTCCGAGCCGATCACCGGCGCCGCGGTCGGCGGCCTCGCGCTGATCGTCGGCGGCGTCGCGCTCGCCTCGAGGCCGGCGCCCGTGCCCGTCGAGGTGCCGTGATGCGCAACCGGCGGATCGTCGTCGCGGAGATCCCGGACGGGCCGCTCGAGGCGCGTCACTTCCGCGAGGACGAGGCGCCGATGCCGGTGCCCGAGCCGGGCGAGGTGCTGTGCCGCACGCTGTACGCGTCGATCGATCCGGTCAACCGCATGTCGATGGCCGCGCGCACGTACCGCGGCGGGCTGGGCGTCGGCGACGTGATGGCGGCGTTCACGCTCTCCGAGCTGCGCGGACGGCACGATCGTGTCCTGTCAGGCCGGCTGGCAGGAGTGGGCGGCGTTGCCGGAGTCCGAGGTGGTGCCGATCGAGGTCCTCGGGCCGCTGTCGCACCACCTCGGCGTGCTGGGACTCAACGGGCTGACGGCGTACTTCGGGCTCGAGCTGGGTGCGGTCAAGCCCGGCGAGACCGTGGTGGTGTCGGCCGCCGCGGGCGCGACGGGCAACGTCGCCGGCCAGCTCGCGAAGCGCGCGGGAGCGCGCGTCGTCGGGATCACGTCCGCGGGCAAGCTCGACGTGCTGCGCCGGCTCGGCTTCGACGTCGCGCTGGATCGCCGAGCGCTCGACCTCAAGGCCGCCTGCCCGGACGGGATCGACGTCTACTTCGACAACGTCGGCGGGCCGCTGCTCGACGCCGTCCTGCCGCGGATGGCGGAGCACGGGCGGATCGTGTGCTGCGGGACGCTGTCGGCCTACGACGGCGACAGCCCGCCGGGTCCGCGGGCCGTTCCCGGCCTGCTGATCAGCCGCCGGCTGCGGATGGAGGGCTTCGTCGTGCTCGACTACGTCGACCGCTGGCCGGCCGCCGCGCGCGAGCTCGCGGCGGCCGACCTGACCGTGCTCGAGGAGGTCGTCGACGGGCTCGTCAGCGGCTCCGGCCGCGCTCGTCGACGTGCTCGCCGGCCGCAACGTCGGCAAGCGGCTGGTGCGCGTCCAGGATCGCTAGGCCGCGCTCGACGACTCGCCGGGAGCGTCGTGGCCGCGACCTCGAGGTGCGGATACGGCGTCTCGCGGCGGCGGCTCTGCTTGATCAGCACCGCCGTCGTCGAGGCCATCTTGTAGCGGCAGTAGGCCTCGAACCACGGCATGTCGGGCGGCTCGTCGCCGTAGACGGCGAGCATCTCGGCGCGGCTCGGCAGCCCTTCGGCGGCGCGCTCGTCGGCCTCGGAGCGCCGCTCGTAGAAGCGCTGCACGGGGTCCAGCCAGGTCAGCAGCCAGGCGAGGTCCGTGCGCGGGTCGCCCAGCGACCAGATCTCCCAGTCGATGATCGCGGCCAGGCGCTCACCGTCGAACTGCATGTTCCCGATCCGGTAGTCGCCGTGCAGGATCGTCGGCGCGATCGGCGCGGGCACGGCCGCCGCGAGCCGGTCGTAGAGCTCGCGCTGGCCGTGGTGCAGCTCCTCGGGCACCGTGGAGTAGAGCCGCTCCCAGCGGTCGAGCTCCTCGCGCAGCGGCAGCTCCGGCTCGCCCTCGGGCGGCGGCGCCTGCTGCAGCCGGGCCAGCATCTCGGCGCACGCCAGCGCGCGCGCTCGCACGATCTCGGGCGAGGGCGGCGCGTCGGAGATGTCCTTCTTCGGCTCGTAGGAGTCGCCGGGGACGAAGCTCATGATGAAGAACGGCGGCGTGCCGGCGTCCTCGACCAGCACCTCGGGGACGTTGACGCCGGGCGCGTCGGCGAGCGTCTTGCAGCACCCGCGCCTGGCGCAGCACGTCGCGGTTGCGCACGGGCGCCAGCCCGGGCGGCGCGACCTTGATGACGACGCGGCGGTCGTCGAGGTAGGCCGAGTACGTGAGGCTGGAGACGCCGCCCGTGGAGCTGCTCGAGGTCGCGGACCGGCGCGTCGGCGGCCAGCGTCGCGCGGTCGAGCAGCTCGCCGACGTCGAGCTCGCTGCTCATCGCGTACAGCTCCTCGATCACGTCCGCGTAGCGCTCCTCGATCGCGGCGCGGCGCAGCTTCATCGTGTTGGTCAGTTCGGGGCCGCCAGGCCGCCAGTCGGTGTCGAGGATCTTGAAGGCCCGGATCCGCTCGACGCGCGAGAGCTTCGCGTTGGCCTCCTCGATCGCGCGCGCGATCTCGCCGTCGACGTCGTCGAACGCGCCGAGCTGCTCGTGGTCGGGGACGATCAGCGCGGAGACGAACCGGCGGCGGTCGGCGATCACGGCCACGTGGCCGACGAGCGGCGAGCACTCCTTGACGGTCGACTCGATCTTCACCGGGAAGAGGTTCTTGCCCGACGAGTTGATCATCATCTCCTTCTTGCGGCCGACGATCGTGAAGTAGCCGGCCTCGTCGATCGACGCGAGGTCACCGGAGTGCGCCCACGCGTCCGGGTCGGTGCCGATGCAGGCGTGCGGTCCCTTCAGCAGCAGCTCGCCGTCGTCGGCCGAGCTTGGCCTCGACCGCGGGCAGCGGGACGCCGACGGTCCCGATCCGGGTCGCGCCCGGCGGGTTCATGATCGCCATGATGAACTCGCTCATGCCCCACAGCTCGGCGAGGTCGAGGCCGATCGAGTGGTGGAACTCGAGCGTGCTGCGGGAGCTCGGCGCGGCGGCCACCGACAGCCACTCGCAGCGGTCCAGCCCGAGGTGCTCGCGGACGCCTTCCTCGCCGTGCTCGGCCATGTACGCGCGGGCGTGGTCGGCGAGCTTCTCGAACGTGCGCGGGACGCCGTGGAAGCGGGTCGGGCGGACCTCGCGCAGCGTGTCCCACAGCTGCTCGTGGTCGGGCACGCAGGTCGTCGTCCCGCCGATCACGATCGTGGAGTAGTGGGCCATGAAGCGGTCGCTGATGTGCGCGTTGGGCAGGAACGAGACCGTCTCGTGCGGCTGGGTGACCGGGGCGAGGCTCGCTGAACCGCTGACGCCGTGCAGGATCGCCCGGTGCGGGATCAGGACCGCCTTCGGCGTGCCCGGTCGTGCCGGACGTGTAGACGATCGTGGCGGGCGTCTCCGGCGTGGCCGAGCGCCAGGCCGCTTCGAAGTCGAAGTCCGGCGCGTCCTCGAGTTGCGCCAGGTCGGTGATGTTGTGCTCGACGTCGAGCGTCGTGCCCTCGCTGATCAGGACGCTGCGCGCCGGCGTCCTCGACCAGCGTCTGCATCCGCTCGAGCGGCTCGGTCGGGTAGATCGAGAACGGCGTCGCGCCGAGGTGCAGCACGGCGGTGTCGGCGAGGTGGAACTCGGGCGTGTTGCGCAGCAGCAGCGCGACGCGGTCGCCGGTCCTCACGCCGCGCGCGTGCAGGCCCGGCGGCGATCGCTGCGCACGCGCGCGGCGTACTCCTCCCACGTGACCGTGTGGCCCGTCTGGGCGTTGACGAGCGCCGGGCCGGTGTTGCGTCGCGGCCGTGCGCTGGAACGCCTCGCAGAGACTGTTGAGTTCTCCAGTCACGTCAGCAGCACTCCTCCGTCGACGGGCAGCGCGACGCCGGTGATGTAGTTGGAGGCGTCGCTGGCCAGGAAGACCGCGGTCGCGGCGATGTCCTCCGGGTCGCCGAGCCGCCCGATCGGGATCCGGGCCTTGATCACCGCGGCCTTGTAGTTCTCGCTGTAGTGCGCGGTCTGCTCGCTCGGGAACGTGCCGGGCAGGAGCGCGTTCACGCGGATGCCCTTCTCCCCCCACTGGGCGGCGAGGTCGCGCGTCAGGCCGAGGACCGCCGCCTTGGACGCGCTGTAGGCGGCGGCGGGCATCTTCGCCGTCGTCAGCGCCATCACGCTCGACAGGTTGATGACGCGAGCTGCCCGGGCTGCATGACGCGGCCGACCGCCTGCGCCATCCAGTAGGAGCCCATCAGGTTGAGGTCGACGACCCAGCGGAAGTGGTCGGGCGGGTCCTCGGTGGCGGGGTGGTACTCGCCGCCGTCGCCGGCGTTGTTGACGAGGATGTCGACGCGGCCGAACTGCTCGATACGCGGCCTGCGCGAGCGCCTGGCAGCTGTCGGGATCGGTGACGTCGGTCCGGACCACGAGGCCTCGTGCGACCGGCGGCCTCGATCAGGCGCTTGGTCTCTTCGAGTTTCTCGACGCGGCGGGCGCCGATCGCGACGTCGGCGCCGGCCTCGGCCATCGCCTTGGCGAACGCGACGCCGAGGCCCGAGGACGCGCCGGTGACGATCGCGACCTTGCCTTCGAGGGAGAAGCGGTTGAGGATGCTCATGCGCGGGTTGAGCACCCAGCCGCCGTCGACCGGGATCGAGCGCCCGGTGACGAAGGCGGAGAGGTCGGAGGCGAAGAACTCGACGGCCTTGGCGACGTCGTCGGGCTGCCCGAGGCGGCGCATCGGGACCTCGGCGGCGCGGCTGTCGTAGCCCGTGTCCTTGGACTCCTCGAGCAGGCGGCCGGTGAGCGTGATCCCGGGGGCGACCATGTTCACGCGGATGCCGTCCGGGCCGACCTCGGCGGCGAGGTGGCGGGTCCAGTGCGCGAGCGCGGCCTTGGTCGCCGCGTAGGCCGAGTTCGAGCCGTCCGGGAAGACGGTGGTCGCGGCGGTGCTGGAGAAGTTGATGATCGCGCCGCCGCCGCTCGCGCTTGAGCGCGGGGATCGCCGCCTGGCAGGTGTGGAACGCGCTCATGAAGTTGACGTCGAAGAGCGATCCGGACGTCCTCGGCCGGCGTCTTGGTCGGCGTGCTGCGCGCGTACGGCGTGATCGCGCCGCCGGCCGCGTTGACGAGGATGTCGAGGCGGCCGAAGTGCTCGACGATCTGCTGCGATCGCGTCGTGCGCCTGGCGCTCGTCGGTCAGGTCGGCCTGGACGCCGAGCGCGCGGCGGCCGAGCGCTCTCGATCTGCTCGCTGCGTGGTGCCGGCCGGCTCGTGCTCGTAGCGCGCGCCGGAGTCGAGGTCGATGTCGATGATCGCGACGTCCGCGCCGGCCTGCGCGAGCCGGACGGCGCACGCCCGCCCGATCCCGCGCGCGGCGCCGGTGACCGCCGCGACCTTGCCTGTCAGGTCCTCGCTCATCGGCATCCATCCTCGGACGCCTCGGCGCGTCTCGCCAGCCAGCGGCGTCGGCGGGCTTTGGAGCTTCCCCCAACGCTTGATGAGACGGTCGCCGCGCGGTGGCCGAGCGCGCGCCTACAGTCCGCGGCATGATCGAGTTCGAGGCCCGCGGCAAGGTCGCGCTGATCACCATCAACCGCCCGGAGGCGCGCAACGCCGTCAACGGCGCCGTCGCCGCCGGTCTGCAGGCGGCCGTCGAGCGCCTCGAAGCCGATCGGCGAGCTGTGGGTCGGCGTGATCGCCGGCAACGGTCCGGTCTTCTCCGCCGGCGCCGACCTCAAGGAGATCGCCGCCGGTCGCGCCGCTTCGCTGTCCACCGAGCGCGGCGGCTTCGCCGGGATCACGCGCCTGCCGCGCTCCAAGCCGCTGATCGCCGCGGTCGACGGACCGGCGCTGGCCGGCGGCTGCGAGATCGTGCTGACGTGCGACATGGTGGTGGCCTCGACGGCCGCGTCGTTCGGGATCCCCGAGGTCAAGCGGTCGCTGATCGCGGGCGCCGGCGGACTGTTCCGGCTCGCCGCGCGTCCTACCGCGCAACGTGGCGATGGAACTGGCGATCACCGGCGACCCGATCACCGCCGAGCGCGCCTACACGCTCGGGCTGGTCAACACGCTCTGCGAGCCGGGCGATGCGGTCTCCGCCGCGCTGGCGCTTGGCCGAGCGCGTGGCTGTCAACGCGCCGGTCGCGGTCCAGCTCAGCCGCGCGATCGTGCTCGACGGGACGCTGGCGAGCGACGAGGATGCGTGGCGGATGACCGACGCCGCCACCCGCCAGGTGATGGAGACCGAGGACTTCGCCGAAGGCCCGCGGGCCTTCATCGAGAAGCGCGAGCCCGTCTGGGCCGGCCGCTGAGCACACGCGTGCCGCGCCTGCAGGACAAGGTCGCGCTGATCACCGGCGGCGAGAGCGGCATCGGGCTCGCCACCGCACGCCTGTTCGCCGCCGAAGGCGCCCAGCTGCACCTCGTCGGACTCGACGAGACGCGGCTCGCGGACGCGGAGCGCGAGCTCGGCGCGCTCACCAGCGTCGCCGACGTCACCGACGAGGCCGCCGTCGCACGTGCGCTCGGCGACGGCGCGAAGCGCCACGGCGCCTACGACGTGCTGTTCAGCAACGCCGGCATCAGCGGCGACGTCGTCCCGATCGTCGACTACCCCTCCGACGTGTTCGCGCGCGTGCTGGACGTCCACGTCCTCGGGACCTTCCACGTCCTCAAGCACGGCGTGCCGCTGATCCGCGACGGCGGCAGCATCATCATCACCTCGAGCGCCGTCGGCCTCGTCGGCACCGCCCGCCTCAGCGCCTACGTCGCGGCCAAGCACGGGCAGGTCGGACTGATGCGCGCTGCGGCCATGGAGCTCTCGAAGCGCCGCGTGCGCGTCAACACGCTGCATCCGGGGCCGACGTCGACGTCGCTGCAGCAGGACATCGAGCTGCGCGCCACCGGCAAGGAGGCCGACGAGGCCGCAAGCATCTTCGACCGCATGGTGCCGTTCGGGCGCCATACGGCGCCCGAGGAGATCGCGCACGCCGCGCTCTACCTCGCCTCGGACGAGAGCGCGATGGTCACGTCGCACACCCTGTCGATCGACGGCGGTATGACGGGCTGAGAGCTGCGACGGCCCTGGGCTACTCCTTGCACACGACTACGCTCAATCCATGGCACAGCTCGTCACGCGCCTCGATGATCGTCTCGTCGCCAAGGTCGACGCATTGATCGCCGACGGGATCGTCGCGAACCGTTCCGAGGCCGTGCGACTCGGGCTCGAGCGGCTGGTCGGCGAGCATCGCCGCGCGCAGATCGGGGTGGCGATCGTGGACGCGTACCGCCGTCGACCTCAGACGGACGACGAGCTGACCGGCTTGGACGAGGCCACGCGAGCGCTGGTGGTCGAGGAATCCTGGTGAGGATGCGGCGGTTGGATCATGTCGGCGTGATCGTCGACGACCTCGACGAGGCGGCGCGGTTGCTCGAGGCGCTCGGGCTCGTGGAGACCGAGCGGGGCGAGCACGAAGGGCTGCGGCTGGCGTTCTTCAGCGCCGGCAACGCGATGGTGGAGATCATCGAGCCGACCGATCCAGACGTGCGCGCGAAGCGGCTTGGCGACGCGCGGGCGCGGATCGAGCACATCGCGTTCGAGGTCGGCGACCTGGACGGCGCGCTGAACGCGCTCGGGGCGCTGGGCGTGGAGCCCAACGCGCCGCCGCGGCGGCTGCCGGACCGATCGATGTTCTGGACCGATCCCGAGACCAGCGACGGGATCATGTTCCAGTTCGTCCAGCGGTCCTGATCCCGATCAGCTCCTGCAACTCGCGGCGCCGGACCTTGCCCTGCGCCGACATCGGCAGCTCGTCGAGGTGCTCGATCCGCTCGGGCCAGGTGTGCTTGGCCGCGCCGCGCGCGTGCAGGAACTCGCGCAGCGCATCGAGCGTCAGCGCGAAGCCGGCCTCGGTGACCACCACCGCGCAGCAGCGCTCGCCCAGTTCCGGATCGGGGTAGGCCACCGCCGCGACGTCGCGCACGCCCGGGAAGGCCCGCACGTGGTCCTCGATCTCGTGGACGCTGATCTTCTTGCCGCCGCGGTTGATGACCTCCTTCAAGCGCCCGACGATCCGCAGGTAGCCGTCGGAGTCGATCCGGCCGAGGTCGCCGAAGTGGCCCCAGCCCGCGTCGTCGTAGACCTGCCGGGTCGCGTCCTCGTCGCCGTAGTAGCCGAGCGCCGTGCTCGGGCCGCGCATCACCACCTCCCCCACCTCGCCGTCCGGGACCGGCTTGCCGGCGTCGTCGAGCAAGGCCAGCTCGACGTCGTCGAACGGCTTGCCGACCGTGTGGTGGCGGTGCTCGGCGCTGTCGCCGAACGCCGCCACCATCGCCGGCACGCCGACGTCGACCGCGCCGTACGCGCTGACGACGTGGCAGCCGAACGCCTCCTCGAGCGCCGCCGCGGTCTGCGGGTGCAGGTACGCGCCGCCGCTCTGGACCACGCGCAGCGACGACGTGTCCACGCGCGGCGCGGCCAGCATCCGCACGATCAAGGTCGGGAGCGTGAACAGCGCCGTCACGCGCTGCTCCTCGATCAGCGACAGCTGCCGGCCGACCTCGAAGCTGCGCGGCAGGATCACCGTGCAGCCGGTGATCGCCGACGAGCAGAGCCCGTTGATGTAGCCGACGCCACCGCTCAAGGGCGCCCCGATCAGGACCACGTCGTCGCGCCCGACGCCGGTGCGGCTGAGCACGCTGCGCGCCATCGCCAGCGACGCGTTGCCGGTCCGCATCGCGATCTTCGGCGTGCCCGTCGTCCCCGACGTGCCGATCAGCAGCGAGACGGCGTCCGGGTCGGCCGCGCGGAACTTGAACGGGGCCGACCTCTTCAGGTCTGGCAATGCGGTGAAATGGGCGGCCGCGGAGGTGCGCTTCAGGGCCTCGGAGACTTGAGGCGGCGTGGCGTCCGGCGGAAGCTCGAAGAGGACCGCGGCGGCCGCGTCGACGGCGAACGCCAGCACGACGTGGTCGATCGAGTTCGGCATCTGGACGCCGATGACGCCGCCCTCGGGGAAGCCGGACGCGAGCGACTCGGCCCGCGACGCGAGCTCGCCGTAGGTGATCGACTCGACGCCGTCTCCGAACGCGAGCTTGTCCGGCGTCTCGGCCGCGCGCTGAGCGAGCAGCGCGTAGAGCCCGTGGCGCGTCCAGCGGCCCGACGCGTAGTAGGACGCGATCTCCTCGTCGGACCAGCGGTTCATGCCAGCACCCCCGTCGGATCGACTTTGCGCCGCAGGATCTCGATGACCTCATCGGACGGCGAGGGCGTGACGCCCGGCTCGCCCGCGAGCGGAAAGCCGGTGCGGGAGCGCACGCTCGAGACGTCGACACCGGGATGCACCGAGACGAGGGCTGCATCGGCGCTGAAGTCCATGATGGCCAGGTCGGTCACGCACACGTCATGCCCGAAGCCGGACGCGAAGTCGACGGCTTCCACGAACACCTTGGCGGTGTGGCGCTCGACGCACAGCAGCGAGCGCTTGACCGTCCGCGGCAGCCCGGCGTTGACCAGTCCGGGTCCACGGAATGCCGGGGCCTCCAACGTGCCGCCGACGAACGTGAGGTTGAAGTTGCCGGACCGATCGACCTGGATGCCGCCGAAGATCCCGACGTCCCAGCGGCCGCGTTCGGTGTCGTCGAAGACGTCCTCCATCGTGAAGTACGCCTCGGCCGACTCCACGTAGACGTAATCGCCACCGGACAGGGCGAGCCGCGAAGGCCGTGGGTTGACGGCGCCGGAGCCGGTCAACAGCGTGAGGTTCGGCGCGTGCGTGAGCTGGGCGAGCAGCGCGGCGGCCATCGGCACCGGCGAGGCACCGCCGATGATCACGATCTCGCCGTCGCGAAGATGCGTGGCGAGGACACACGCCATCAGCTCGCGCGTGCTCAACCGCGGATCGCCTCCTCGTCGAGGTCGTAGAGCCCGTGGCTCGAGCACGGGTGCGCGCCGCCGGGCGCGTGCACGACGTGCGTGACGAGATAGCTCGGGATCGTCGTCGCGCGCGGGTTGTCGCGGACTTCGTCGTTGGAGATCAGCCGGTCGACGGACACCACGACGGCGCGCCGCGCGGCCTTCGCCAGGAGCTTGTCGCAGAACACCGAGCCGAAGTGACGCACGTTGCCGAACTCGTCGCCCTCCTGTGCGTGCAGGAACACGACGTCGGGCGCCAGCGCCGGGACGCGGCCGTCGACGACATCCGGGCGGGCGGCCAACAGCGCTGAGCCGGAGATCGACTGCACGGGCTGATACGGCAGCCCGGCCGCGGCCGCCCGGTAGCCGCCGACCAGCGTCGCCTCGTCGGACTCGATCAGCCGCAGCGTGCCGGATTCGACCGCGCGCCGGAACGCCGGCGCCAGCCCGAGGTGCTCGAACGTCACGTTCGGCAGGTACGCGGTCGTCACGCCGCCGCCCGCGATCAGCAGATCGACGGCGAAGCCGGCTGCGGGTGATGCGGACAGCGTGAGCTCGCGCGCCCGTACCGCCCGGGCGAGCGCGGTCGGCGCGTTGTGGCTCCAGATCCCGCCGAGGGCGAGATGGTCACCGTCGCGCACCAGGGCGCCCGCCGCCTCCAGGTCGATGAGCTTGGACCGCCGCCTCACCGCGTCCGGCCCACGAACTGCTCGGCGAGCAGCACGCGCAGGATCTCGTTCGTGCCGCCGGTCAGCTCGGAGATCTTCGCGTCGCGGTAGTGCCGGTTGACCAGCGACTCGTCGACGATCCCGAGCCCGCCGTGGAGCTGCACGGCGTCGTGGGAGACCCGCATGTAGGCCTCCTGGCAGAACAGCTTCGCGCACAGGATCTCGTGCCGGACCGGCTCGCCCGACGCCTTCCGGCGCGCGGCGTTGAACGTCAGCGCCCGCGCGCACTCGACGGCCACGACCATGTCGGCGATCTTGGTCTGCGTCAGCTGGAAGTCGGCCAGCCGGCTGCCGAACAGCTCGCGCGAGCGAGCGTGCTCGACCGACAGCTCCAGGCACGATGCGAGGCCGCCGCAGATCCGCGCCGCGATCTGCAGCCGGGTGTCCTCGAGCGCGCCCATGGCGACACGGAATCCGGCACCGACCTCGCCGATCCGGTTCTCATCCGGCACGACGCAGCCGTCGAACCGCAGCTCGCCGACGCTCAGCGGCCGCAGCCCGAGCTTGCCCGTCTGCTGCGTCGTCTCGAACCCGGGTGTCCCGCGCTCGACGACGAACGCCGTGATGCCGCGCGCGCCCGGCTCGTCCGGGTTCGTGCGCGCGAAGGTGAGGAAGAAGTCGCCGATCGGCGCCCAGTCGATCCAGCGCTTGGCGCCGTGCAGCGCCCAGCCGCCGTCCACACGCTCGGCGCGCGTGACCATCCGCGCCGCGTCGGTGCCCGAGCGCGGCTCGGTCAGCCCGTAACCGGCCAGCAACTCGCCCGACGCGAGCGGCCGCAGCCAGCGCTCCTTCTGCTCCTCGGTGCCGTGCTGCATCAGCCCCGCGCCCACGGGCCCGCCGGGGACGGCCAGGAACGAGCCGAGCACCTGCGAGGTCTTCGAGACCTCCTCGATGATCTCCAGGTGGGTGATCAGGTCCCAGCCGAGCCCGCCGAGCTCGACCGGGATCGTCCCGCCGACGAGCCCGGCGTCGCGGAACGCCGGGACGATCTCGACCGGGAAGCGCTCTTCGCGCTCGGCCTCCCACAGCGCCGGTCCCGCGACCTCCTCGACCACCGCCCGTGCGCGCCGCAGCAGCTCCTCGTCCGCCATGACGGCGGACCGTATTCGCGCTCCGGGTGCCCGCCTACGCGCCCGCGCGCGGGTCGCTGTTGAGAGCTACAAGGACGCTCATCGCACGGCGCCGCGTGCCAGCGCCCGCATCTCGTCGTCGGTGCGGTCCTGGACCGGATGCGCGACGAACACGCGCGCGAGCGCCGGCTGCCCGAGCAGCTCCGCCTGGCGCGCCGCGGCGTCGACGAACGCCCGCGAGGCGACGAGCACCGCCGGCCGGCCCAGCGCTTCGAGCTCCAGCACGTCCTGCAGACCGCAGGACACGCAGCACCCTCAATCGGCGAGCGCTTCGATCACGGCGTCGCAGCGCGCCGCGATCTCGCGCCGCAGGTCGGCGGGCGCGGGCTTGGTGAAGGTCGGCTTGGCCTCGCGCAGGACGCGTCAGGCCGCGCTCGCGCAGCAGCACCTCGACCTCGTCGAGGAAGACGTCGCCGCGCGGCTTGCGGATGTCGAGCAGCGCGACGACCTGCGGCGAGCCGCGGGGCGCGAGCGGCCGCTCGACGGCTTCGCGCTCCGCGGTCGGGTCGAGGATCTTCAGCGCCATGGCTCCACGCTCGCGGTCTGCGGCTGCGAGCCCATCTCGCCCGACGCCCAGCCGCCGAAGACCATGCTGAACAGGCCCGCGTCGCCGCCCGCGTAGGCGAGCAGGATGCGCTCGGGCGACGACGAACTTGCCGTCGGTCCGCTCGAACAGCTCCTGCTGCAGGCGCGCGCGCGACCAGCCGCGGAAGACGCGCCCGTGCTCCGGGCCGATGACGAGCAGCGCGTCGAACGTCCGGCGCTCGCGCGGCGACGCGACGTGCTCGAGCGCCGACCGCGAGCGACGCGCAGCAGGTCGTCGGGCGTCGCGCGACGCCTGGTCGACGATCAGCCGCGGCGCCTCGCCCGCGAACAGCGAGCGACGCGCGTCTCGTCTCGGCGCGATGCCCCCACGGCGCAGTCGCGCGCGCTCGGCGAACGCCATGCCCGACCTTGCCCGGGTTGCCCGTGCGCCGCCCGGTCCTCGCGCCGCGGGATGCCGCCGCCGACGTTGCGGACCGTCGAGCTGCAGCGCGCGGCCGATCGTCGAGTTCGCGCGGTTGCCCTGGCCGAGCGCGTTGCCCTCGGCGTTCATCCCGGCCTCGAACGCGTACGGCCCGCTGACCACGACGATCGGCCCGACCGGCGCGGTGGTCGCGACGACGCCGTGCAGCGCGAACGGCTCCCGGCACGCCGCCTCGACCGCCGCCAGCACGATCGGCAGCTCCGGCCCGGCGCAGCCGGCCATCACGGCGTTGATCGCCACCTTCTCGACGGTCGCCGCGCCCGCCGTAGGGCGGCACGACGCCGACCAGATCCTGCGGATGGCGCGACGTGTGCTCGAGCAGCGCGACGACGCGCTCGGGCGTCGGCGGCACGACCGGCAGGCCGTCGGTCAGCCCGCGCTCGTGCAGCGCCTCGAACGGGTCCTCGAGCTCGCCGATCTCGAGCTCGCGCGAGACGATCCGGCCGTCGGCGCGTGCCCGCCGCGCCGCGAGCCGCGGCGCGACGTCCGGGTCGCGCGTGCGCGAGGCGCAGCCGGGCCGCATGCGCCGGGAGGCCGTCGAGCGCGCGCGCCGATCAGCGCCGCGAGCCGGTCGCGCTGCAGGCCCTCGACGCGGTCGCGCACGTCGCCGTCCTCGAGCAGGAGCACGGCCGGCACCGCCGCCGGGTCGAACCGCTCCGAGAGCGCGAGCTCCTCGTCGACCTCCGGCACGCGCGCGAGCCCGAGCCGCGCGCCTGCTCGGCGGTCTCGTCCGGCGAGGACTGCGAGACGAGCCGCACGCCGGCCGCGTCCAGCGCCGGCAGCACCTGGTCGCAGACCGGGCAGTCGTGCTTGACCAGCGCGATCAGCTCGCGTCCCATTCAGGGGAGCCTACGCCACCTGCTCGAGGCCCGCGCGGCTCCGTAGTTGCCACGCGCGCGATCCGCCCAAGGGCACGATGCGCCCGCAGGCGGCTTCTCGCAGACGGTCACGTCGAAGTTGAGGAGCTCCCGGTGGCCGAGCACGTAGACGTGCACATGCGCGACAGCGACGCGTTCTCCTGGTACATGGAGAGGGACCCGCTGCTGCGTTCGACCGGCGTGGGCGTCTTTCTCCTGGACGGCAAGCCGGACTGGGATTGGTTGCCGGAGCGGCTCGAGCGCGGCTCCCGGCTGGCGCCGGGGTTCCGGCACCGCGTCTCGATGCCGCCGCTGCGGCTGGCCACGCCGCGCTGGGTCGTGGATCCCGATTTCGACCTGTCGTGGCACGTCCGCCGGTTCGAGGCGCCACCGCCCAAGACGCTGGCGACCGTCTTGGAGTTCGCTCGCAAGACGGGGATGGCGGGGCTCGATCGCGATCGGCCGCTGTGGGAGTTGACGTTCATCGAAGGGCTCGAGGGCGGCCAGACGGCGCTGGTGATGAAGCTGCACCACTCGCTGACCGACGGCGTGGGTGGCACGGAAGTCATGCGGCGGCTCATGTTCGACGAGGGACCCGACCCGGGCGACCTCGGCCCGATGCTCGATGCGCCGGTGGGAGAACACCTCGGCACGCTCGATCTCACCCGGGATGCGCTCAGCTACGACTGGTCGCAGCTGTTCGAGTTCTCCAAGCGCAACCTCGGCTCGGCGTTCGGCACCGTGACGCACGCGCTGCGGCACCCGCGCGAGACGGTCAGCGACACGATCGCCACGTCGGCGGCAATCGCATCACGCTCGTGCGCATAGGCGTGAACATCGACCAAGGCGCGGTGCCCGACTGCGACGTCATGATGGACCCGTCTACATTCCGTAGACATCTTGTAGACTGCCGTCCGGTGGCCGCCACCCGGACATTCTCGTTTCGAGCGCAGGCCGACCTCAGCGAGCGCCACGATCGGGCGCTCGCGCAACTCGAGCGGCTCCGTCACGAGCGCCCGCGCCTGGCCGACAGCGTCCGTTACGACTTCGACGTGCGGCTGGCGGCAGCGCAAGAGCGCGGCCTCGCGACTCCGGCCGATCGGCTGCGGGCGACGGTCACCGCCCTGGTCGCCGCCGTCGAGCAGGCGCTGGCGGATGAGCCGTTGCTCGATCGTGAGCCGCCGGCCTTCGATGACGAGGCCCTCGCCGCCGCACGTGCCGCGGCGGATGCCGCCGCACGGCGCTACGAAGACGAGGCGAGCGCCGCAGGATGATCGTCGATGCCGGCGAGGTGTGGTGGTTCGAGCTGCCGCGGGTGGGCCGCAAGCCGGGCGTCGTCTGCTCGCGTCGAGCGGCGAACCTGCGTCGGATGCCAGTGGTCGCGCGGATCACGACCGTCGCACGGGAGCGGTCCCTGCCCACGGTTGTGGCCGTGTCCGCCGGTGAGGTCGAAGGCCTTGCGGAGGACAGCTTCGCGCTTGCGCACGATCTCTTCCTCGCCGGTCCGGCGGCGCCGGCACTCGCTCCGGCCGGCCGACTGACTGCGAACAGGCTGGTCGAGCTGCGCCGCGCGCTGGGCTGGATGTTCGCCGTGCACGACTGAGATGCGCCCAGCGCGGGGGTATGTCCGCAAACCTGCCGGACAGGAAGGTTTCCTGACATACCCGTCGCCAGCGCCAGCACCTCACGGCTCAGGGATCGAAGGGTCCTGCAGCAGCGCGCGCCGGAGCGCGGCGAGGTCGGGCTCGACCAGGCCGCCGGGGCCGAGGAGCAGGCCCTCGGCGCCGCCGTGCTCGGCGTCGAGGTGCGCGAGCGCATTGTCCATCGCCTCGGCCGGCGTCTCGAACAGCACGCGGACGGCCTCGAGGTCGAGGCCGGCCGGCAGCATCGGCGCGTAGTCAGCGATCCGGTTCGGGCGCAACTCGCCGGTGAGCGCGTAGTCGCGGACCACGACGTCCCGCGGCGTTCCCAGCACGCTGAGGACCAGCGCGACGAGCAGGCCGGTGCGGTCCTTGCCCGCCGAGCAGTGCACGAGCAGCGGCAGCCGGTCGGGATCGCCGAGCAGGCGGATCGCGTCCGCCGAAGAGCGCCCGCGCGGCGCTCGAGCGTGATGATGTAGAACGCGGTCAGGTCCTCGGCGTCGAAGCGCTCGAGCGTGCCGGCGATCAGCCGGTTGCACGTAGTCGGTGTCGGTGCCCTCGACGCCCTCGGCGATCGGCAGCCGGACAACGTCGGCACCGGTCGCTCTCGCCCACGCCGACGGCGTCGCGTCCACCTCGCCGTCGCTGCGCAGGTCGATCACCGTGCGCAGCCGGAGCGCCTCGTAGTGCGTCGCGTGCGCCTCGTCCCAGATCGAGTGCGCCGACGCCGCACCGGGCATGGCCAGGGCCTCAGACCGCAGGAAGCGTCCACGCGCGAGCTCGCGGCCGTCCGCCGCCGGAAGGCCGCCGAGGTCGCGGATGTTGTTCATGCCCGGGACGGTGATCACGGCGCGATCATGACCCGGACCGCCGTGCCGCCCGGTCTGGCGCTCGACGGCCTCGTTGATGCGATCGAGCGCCACCACCTCGTCGACCAGCGGCTCGAGCCGCAGCCGGCCGGCCCGCCACAGCGCCACCATCCGCGGCACCTCGAAGCGCATGTCGGACGAGCCGTAGAAGCAGCCCAGCAGCCGCTTCTGATCGTGGAAGAGCTCGGCGGCCGAGAACACCACCTGATCGTCCGCCTTGCCGGCGCCGACCACGACCACCGTCCCGCCGCGCCGGGCCGCGTCCCACGCCTCGCGGATCGTGCGCGAGTTCCCGACGGCGTCGATCACGACGTCGAAGCCGACGTCCGGCGCGCCGTCGCGAGCGCCGAGCTGCTCGGCCAGCGCGCGCCGCGCCGTCTGCGGATCGCGCGCGACCACCAGCGACGCGCCGGCGATCACCGCACCCTGCACGGCGCTCAGCCCGACCGCCCCGCAACCGATCACGAGCACCGTGTCGCCGGGCTGCACGCGCGCCGTGTTCAACACCGCGCCGAGCCCGGTCGGGACGGCGCAGCCGAGCAGCGCCGCCAGCTCGAACGGCAGGTCGTCGGGCACCGGGATCACGCTGTTGACGCCGACGACGGTCTCCTGGGCGAACGTCGCCGTGCCCATCCCGGCCTGGACCGGCGTCCCGTCGACGCTCCAGCTCGGCCCCGCCGCCGCGCTCGCTCGCGCGCTTGCGGTTCGCGCAGATGTACGTCTCGCCGCGGACGCAGAAGTAGCAGCGCCCGCACGGCGGCACCCAGGTCAACACGACGCGGTCGCCGACCGCAACGCCGGTCACGGCCGGACCGACCTCGACGACCTCGCCGGCGCCCTCGTGGCCGAGCACGACCGGCAGCGTCTGCCCGAACGCCCCGCCGCGCCAGCGAGATGTCGGTCTGGCAGACGCCCGCGGCGCGGATCCGCACGACGACCTCACCGGGACCGGGCTCGCGACGCGCAAGGTCGTCGTGGACGCGGAACGGCGCGCCCGCCTCCCACGCGACCGCGCCGCGCATCAGGCGATTTCGACCGGCAGCTGCGACCAGCCGCGGAAGAGGTTGTGGCGCACGCGCACCGGCTCGCCGACGACGTCGAAGCGCAGCCCGCGCGCCGCCGCCGCGCCGAAGAACGCCCGCACCTCGGCGCGCGCCAGGTGGACGCCGAGGCAGAAGTGGATCCCCCAGCCGAACGTCAGGTGCGGATTCGGGGCGCGATCGATCACGAACTCGTGCGGATCGTCGAACACCTCCGGGTCGCGGTTGGCGGCGGCGAACCACAGCACGACCTTGTCGCCCGCGGCGATCTCGCGCTCGCCGATCCGGTGGTCCTCGAGCGCGGTCCGGCGCATGCACGCGACCGGCGTCACGTAGCGGAACATCTCCTCGACCGCGGGCGCCAGCAGCTCGGGGTCGGCGACGATGCGATCCCACGCGCCCGGCGTCTCGTGCAGCGCCAGCGTGGCGCCCGAGATCAGGTGGCGGGTCGTCTCGTTGCCGGCGGCGACGACCACGATGTAGTACGCGGCGAGCTCCTCCCAGGTCAGCGGCCGCCCGTCCTTGGTGCCGTGGGCCAGCACGCTGACCAGGTCGTCCTGCGGCTGCGGCGCGGCGCTCCTCGGTGAGCCGCTCGAAGTAGCTCATCACCTCTTCGCGCGCCTCGGCCAGCGCCGGCCCGGCGGCCTGATGGTCGGGGTCCGAGCTCGTCAGCCGGTTCGTCCAGTCGACCATCCGCGGCCCGTCCGCCGCCGGCACGCCCATGACCTGCGACAGCACGAGCATCGGCAGCCGCGCGGCGATGAGGTCGACCATGTCGAAGCGGCCGTGCTCGACCGCCTCGTCGAGCAGCGTCGCCACCGACGCGTCGATCGCGTCCTGCCAGTCGCGGATCTTGATCGCGCGCAGCTGCGGGAACGCGACCTTGCGCAGCTGGGCGTGCTCGGGGTCGTCCATGTTGTGCAGGCTCGCGAGCTTGCCCTCGACCTTGCGGTCGACGATCTGCGTGCCGTCGGCCGACGACAGGCGCGCGTGGTCGCTGGCCGCCGCCTTGACGTCCGCGTAGCGGGTCAGCGCCCAGAAGCCGGGCCCGCGCTCGCTCGGGGGGTTCCAGTGCACCGGGTCGGAGGCGCGCAGCTCGTCGTACGCCTCCAGCTCGCGCCCTTCCACGAACATCGACAGGTCCATCAGGTCGATGCCCGGCGCCGCGTCGTAGATACTCACAACGGCCACGCTAGTGCGGCTTGCGGAGCCGTCAACCGCGTGCCAGGGTCGGGTTGTAGATCTCTATGACCGGCATCTTCGCGTTCGACTACGACCACGGGGCCGCGGCCCGCGACCTCGCCGGCCTGCTCGGCGGCAAGGGCGCCGGCCTGGCCGAGATGACCGCCGAGCTGGGGCTGAACGTCCCGCCCGGCTTCACGATCGCGGTGCCCGTCTGCCGCAGCTACCGCGAGTCGGGCTGGCCGGACGGCCTCGACGAGACGCTCGCCGAGCACATGCAGCGGCTGGGCGAACGGATGGGCCGGCGCTTCGGCGATCCGCGCGACCCGCTGCTGGTGGCGGTCCGCAGCGGCGCGCCGGTGTCGATGCCGGGGATGCTCGACACGGTGCTCAACCTGGGCCTCAACGACGAGACCGTCGCCGGGCTGGAGCGCGTGTCCGGCGACCCGTGGTTCGCCCGCGACAGCTACCGGCGCTTTCTGACCATGTACGGGACGACGGTGCTGGACGTGCCGGCCGAGGAGCTGGAAGGGCTCGACGTCGAGGCGCTGAAGGCGCGCCTCGCCGTGCCCGATGATCCGATGGTGCAGCTGCGCAACGCCGTCGAGGCCGTCTTTCGCTCGTGGGACTGCGAGCGCGCGCAGGCCTACCGGGCCAAGGAGGGCATCGACGACGACCTCGGTACGGCCGTCAGCGTCCAGGCGATGGTGTTCGGCAACCGCGGCGAGCACTCCGGGACGGGCGTCGTCTTCACCCGCGACCCGGCCACGGGCGAACCCGGCGCCTACGGCGACTACGTGCCGCGGGCCCAGGGCGAGGACGTCGTGGCCGGCACGCGCGCAGACCCTGCCGATCGCCGGGCTGGCCGACCACGAGCCGGCCGCGTACGCCGAGCTGATGACGCTGCTGCGGCGGCTGGAGATCCACTACCGCGACGTCTGCGACGTCGAGTTCACGGTCGAGGAGGGGCGGCTGTGGCTGCTGCAGACGCGGATCGGCAAGCGCGGCGCGGTGGCGGCGGTGCGGATCGCCGCCCACCTGGTCGACGACCCCGAGATCCGGCTGACGCCGGAGGAGGCGCTGGCGCGCGTGCCGGCCGCGCTCCGCGAGCGCGCGCGCGCAGAGGTGCTCGCCGCCGCGAGCCAGGACGGCGCCGAGGAGCAGCTGCTCGTGACCGGCCTCGGCGCGTCGCCGGGGCGCGTCAGCGGCCGGGTCGTGCTGTCAGCGGAGGCGCGCTGCCGACGCGGACGACGACGTCATCCTCGTCCGCCCGGAGACCAACCCCAAGGACGTCGCCGGCATGGCCGCGTCCGTGGGCGTGCTGACGACCAAGGGCGGGCTCGTCAGCCATGCCGCCGTCGTCGCCCGCGGCTGGGGCATCCCGGCCGTCGTCGGCGCGCACGAGCTGAAGCTGGCCGACGACACGCCTACGGGCCCGTCCGGCCTGACCGTGCGCGCCGGCGACGTGATCACGATCGACGGGACGTCGGGCAGGGTCTGGCGCGGCGAGGTCGCCGCCGCCGGCGGCGACCTCGAGGGGGAGCTGCCCGAGCTGGCGTCGGCTCGAGGCCTGGCCCGCGTCTAGTTATTCGTCGGCGTCCGTCCGCTCGCGGCCGAGCGTCGCCAGCAGGTCCTCGTGCAGCTCCATCCAGACGTCGTGGTAGGAGCCCGACAGCGGCTTGGCCAGCGCGTCGTCGTCGCCGCCTCGGAAGGCGTCCAGGGCCGGTCGAACCGCCCCTGGCGCGGGCAAGCGCCTCATGCGCGATCTCGACCACCCCGGCGTCGCTCGTGACCAGCCGTGAGCCGACCAGCAGATCGATCAGCTCCTGGTGGTCGGGCTCCGCCGAGAACAGCCGCCGCGGTATAGCCGGCCGCGTACCGGCTCTCCCTGCGTGCCGGAGCTCACCAGCCTCAGCACCAGGTCGCGGAGCACCACCCGCTCGGCCTGCGGCTCCGATCCCGGCGTACACCGCCTCGGCGGACTGCGCAACGGCGCCACGGATCCCGCCGGACGCCGAGTAACCCTCGACCGTGAGGGTGTTGGCCTCCCGCCGCTTCCAGGTCTCGAGCAGGGCGTGTGACATCAGTGGGCAGGGCGCCGGCCGTCCCGGCAACCTCGCTGACGAGCATGTCCACGAGTCCCGGCTCGATCAGCAGGCCGGACTGCCGGGCGGGCGCCTCCACGGCCGCGCGCAGCCCGTTCTCGCTCATGGCGCCGAGGAGGTACAGGCTCCGCTCGAGGAGGCGGGCGAAGGCCGGGTACGGCCGAGGCCTCGGCGAGCCGGTCGGTCCGCATCGCGACGACGAGCCGCCCGTGCTCGGACCAGCGGACGAGCCCGGCGAGGAACGCCGCGCGGGACGGCCTCGTCGCGGGCTCAGCGAGAAGACCTCCTCGCACTGGTCCACGACCAGCACGGTGCGTTCCGAGGGACGCGGAAGGGTGAGGAGTGTCGCGGCCGGGTCGTTCCCAGGGGTGATGACGGAGACTCTCGCGCCCTGGAGCCGCAGTGCGGCGCCGATGCCGGCCCGGGCGAGGGAGGACTCCCCGCTGCCGGACGGACCGACGACGGAGACGGCTCCGCGCTCGCGCAGGATGTCGAGGCAGGTGCGCGCGTCGTCGTCGCGGCCGAAGAAGGTCTCGTGGTCGTCGAGGTCGAACGGCAGCAACCCTCGGTAGGGACAGGTTCCCGTCGTCGGGACCGGTCCGCCGGCGAGCAGTGAGCCGTCCTGCCGGAGGATCGCCTCCTCCAGCGCGGCGAGCTCCGGACCTGGGTCGATCCCGAGCTGCTCGGCGAGTACCCGCTTGACGCGGTTGACGGTCCGCAGTGCCTCGGTCTGGCGCCTGCCTGGTACTGGGCCAGCGCCAGCAGCTGCCAGCGCCGCTTCGCGCAGGGGCGCCTCGTGGACCATGGCTTCGGCCGTCGCGGAGCACCTCGAGGTGCCGCCCGGTCGGAGGGAGGCCTCGACGCGCAGCTCCTCGGCCTCCCGTCGCAGCTCCTCCAGCCGCTCGGCCTCGATGCCGGCGAGGTCCGAGAGCTCCAGGTCCTGGAAGGGCGTGCCTCGCCACAGCTCGAAGCGCCTCGCGGCGCTGTTGCACCGCCC
>CAVWJU010000003.1:0-353030 GCA_963755275.1 uncultured Solirubrobacteraceae bacterium
CGCTTGACGATCGCCCGCGAGAGCGCCTCGACCCGCGCCAGGTCGCGCTCGCTCAGCGACTCCCAGCTCCCCGCGTTCTCGGCCAGCAGCCCGTCGACGATCGAGTCGCCGCGTGAGCGCAGCGCGGTCAGCGTCGGCAGCACCTCGAGCCGGCCCAGCCAGCCCGCGAACGCCTGGATCTCCTCCTCCACGATCGCTTCGGCGCGCACCGCCTCGGCCCGGCGCACCTGCAGGCTCCCGCGTACGAGCCGCTGCAGCGCATCCATGTCGAGCAAGGTGACGCCGTCCACCGCGGCGCAGTCCGGATGGATGTCGCGCGGCACGGCGAGGTCGATCGCCAACAGCGGCCGGCCGCCACGCAGCTCCATCACGGCGGCGAGCTCCTCGGCCTCGATGATCGCGTGGGGCGACGCCGTCGAGGAGACCACGACGTCGGCCCGCTCGAGCTCGGAAGGCAGCGCGTCGAACGACCCCGAGGCTCCGCCGAAGCGCTGCGCCAGCGCGATCGCCCGGTCGCGCCGCCGGTTGGCGACGAACATCGTGGTCACGCCGTGCTGATGCAACGCGCGCGCGACCTGCTCCGAGCTCTCGCCGGCGCCGACCACGACGACATGGCGCGAGGCCAACTCGCCCAGCGCGGCCCGCGCGGACTCGACGGCGACGGAGGCGACGGAGGCGTTGCCGGCCGAGATCGCGGTCTCGGTCCGCACGCGCTTGCCGGTCGCCAGCGCGGCGCGGAAGAGCTTGTTCGTCATCGGCCCGGTCGTGCGCGCGGCCAGCGCGCGCTCGTAGGCCCGCTTGGCCTGGCCCTGGATCTCGGCCTCGCCCACGATCATCGAGTCGAGCCCGGACACGACCCGGTAGAGGTGCCGCGCGGCGTCGCAATTGCGCGCCGTGTACAGCGCGCCGGAGACCTCACCGCCGGCTCGCGCTGCCAGCTGCGCGGCGACGACCGCCTCGACGTTCTCGCCGACGACGTAGAGCTCCGTGCGGTTGCAGGTCGAGACCGCGACGGCCTCGCTGATCTCCGGGTGCTCCACCAACTCGCGCAGGAACGGCTCGACCTGCCCGTCCAGCAGCGCGAGCCGCTCGCGCACCGCCAGCGGTGCCGTCTTGTGCGAGGCGCCGAGTGCCAGCAGCTCACTCAATGTGCCACCGTCTCCCGCTCGTCATCCGGGTCGCCGGCGCGGCGCTCGAGCAGTTCTGTGACCTCGCCGAGGTCCTTCTCGATCCGCGACAGCCGGCTCGCCATGATCGCCACATAGATCAGGATCAGCGCCAGGAAGACCAAGTACGCCGCGGCGACGTACTTGCCGGCCTCGTCGAGGGGCAGCGCCGGCATCACAGCGGTCGGCGCCGCCGAGCGACGCGGGTTGGGGGCCCACAGCTCGTCCTCGCCCGCGAGCTTGCGCTTGAGCGCCCGCAGCCGGAACGTGGCGTGCTTGGACGCCAGTTCGTACTTCCACAGCGTCACGAACAGGCACGCCATCCCGGCCAGCGAGACCAGGAACGTCAGCCGCATCGAGCCGGGCATGGCGCCGCCGGTCGTCGACAGCACCGCGCGGGTGTACGAGCGACTCCGCCATCCGCACGGCCATGAAGTTCAGCGGCACGAACGCGCCGGCGATCACGGCGAACACCGCCGCGTAGCGCGCCTGGCGCTCCGGATCCTCGATCGAGAACCGCAGTGGCTGGTAGCACGCGTACAGAAGGAAGACGATCAGGAAGCTGACCAGCGTCGGCTCGTCCCAGGTCCACCACACGCCCCAGGACGCGCGCGCCCAGATCGAGCCCGTCACCAGCGCGCCGATGGCCAGGATCAGCGACAGATGGATGGCGACATAGGAGCGTAGGTCGTGCAGCCGGTCGCCCGAACGCAGGTACAGGATCCCGTACACGCCGCCGGCCACGAACCCGAACAGCGCCACGATCGCCAGCGGCACGTGCAGGTAGAAGATCTTCTGGATGAAGCCCTGGTCGGCGTCGTTGGGCGCGTAGAAGAACACGAGGGCGAACGCGCCGATGATGAGCGCGACGGAGAGAAACGAGAGGGTCTTCAGACCCCGGCCGAACACTGCGTCATTCCTCCAGCAGGAAGTCGAAGATCGCGTAGGCGAGCAGCCCGAAAACGAGATCATAGAGGCCGAGGGTCGCCAACCACCGTCCCTCGAGCGCCCCGGCGCCGCCCTCGGCCAACAACGGCGCCGTCGCGCGCGCGCCCGCGATGACCAGAGGAACCGACAAGGGCAGCGCGATCAGCGGCACGATCAGGTCGCGCGCGCGGGTCTGGATGGCGAGCGCCGCGACGAGCGTCCCGATCACCGCCAGCCCGACATCCGCCAGCAGGAGCACGAGCACCAGCGACGGCAGCGGCGCCCACGGCGACGGGCCGAGCAGGAGGATCGCGAACGCCGCGAGGACGAACACCTCGACCGCCACCAGGAAGCCGAACAGCACCGTCGCCTTCGCCACGAACAAGGAGGTGCGGTCGACGGGTGCGAGCAGGAAGCCGTCGAACCCGCCCTCCTCGCGCTCGGCTACGAACAGCCGGTTGATCCCGAGCACGGCCGCGAACAACAGCGTCACCCACAGAATCCCGGCCGCCAGCGCGCCCGACACCTCCGCCTCGTCGAGCGCGAAGTGAAAGAGCACGAACGTCCCGATCGCGAACAGCACCATCGCCGGCACCGACTCCGGCGAGCGCAGCTCGAGCCGAAGGTCCTTGCGGATCAGCGCCGCGACCGCGTGTCTCATCGGCGACCACCGCGTCTCTGCTGCAGGGTCCGATTGCCGGTCGCTTCGAGAATCGCTTCGCGGATTCTCATGCGTACAGCGCCCGCACGTCGGCGGCGGTCACTGCGCCTGCGCGCTCCAACAGCGCCACGCGTCCGCCGCGCAGCCCGAGCACCACGTCGGCCTCGGCCAGCCCGTGCTCGACGTCGTGCGAGATCACCACCCGCGTCCCGCCCCGCAGCAGCGGCTCGACCGCCGCCACCGCGCCCGGATCGAGCCCCGCCAGCGGCTCGTCGAGCAGCAGCAGCGACGGCGAGTGCAGCAGCGCCCGGCAGACCGCCGTGCGCTGGACCATCCCGCGCGAGAACGTGTGCACCGGGTCGTCGGCGCGAACGCGCAAGCCGACCGCGTCCAGCAGCTCGTCGATGCGTGCGAACGAGACACCGTGCAGACGCGCGTGGAAGCGCAGGTTCTCGCGCGCGGTCAGATCGCGGTAGAGCAGCGGCTCGTGCCCGAGGAACCCGATCCGTCCGCGCACCGCCCAGCCCTCGCGCGGCAGCTCATGCCCCAGCACCCGCGCCACGCCGCGCTGCGGCCGCAGCAGCGTGGCCAGGATCCGCAGCAGCGTCGTCTTGCCCGCCCCGTTGGCGCCGAAGACCGCGAGCGTCTCGCCTTCGTCAAGCGCGAGCGTGACCCCGGCGAGCGCGATCCGCTCGCCGTACGCTCGCCCGACGTCAGCCAGCTCGATCGCTCTCATGGTGCGACGAGTCCCCGCTGAGGGTGCGCACCACGTGCTTGAGCGTCGGCGCGAGCACCGGGAAGAGCTGGTCGATCGACTTCGGCGAGCCCGGGAAGTTGACGATCAGCGTCCGGCCCGCGATGCCGGAGACGCCGCGGGTGAGGATCCCGTGCGGCGTGTACTTGAGCCCTTCGGCGCGCATCGTCTCCGCGAAGCCGGGCGCGTCGCGCTCGATCACCGCCTTCGTGGCCTCGGGCGTGAGGTCGTTCGGCGTCAGCCCGGTCCCGCCGGTCGTGAACACGAGGTCGATGCCCGCGTCGACGAAGTGGCGCAGACGGTCCTCGATCAGCGCGAAGTCGTCGGGGACGACCTCCATGGCCACGATCTCGCAGCCCGCCTGCTCGGCCGCGCCGGCCAGCTTGGGGCCCGAGCGATCCTCGTTCTCACGCAGCGAGACGGAGGTCGAGACGGTGAGGACGGCGGCGCGGATGGCCGGAAACCCTACGCCGTAGCCGGCTGATGGTCGCGCTGGGCGGCGGCGATCAGCTCGCGCACGGCGGTCTCGTCGCCCGCGCGCAGCAGCTCGATCGGATCGGGCTCGCCGTTGACGATGCCCTCGAAGAACGCCTTGCGGTCCTGGTAGGTCGGCAGCGTGCCCTTGGCCCAGCCGCGGACCTCGTTGAGCAGCACCGCCAGGCGCGCGTAGGGCTCGCCGAACTCCTCCGCCACTTGGGCCTTGATCCGCTTGGCCAGCGCCGGCGAGGCGCCCGCGGTCGAGATCGCGATCGCCAGCGGCCCGGTGCGCACGATCGCGGGCAGGATGAAGTTGCACAGCGGCGGCACGTCGACGACGTTGACGAGCATCGCGCGCCGCTCCGCGTCGTCGTAGACGCGGATGTTGACGTCGGTGTTGTTGGTCGCCGCGATCGCGATGAACGTGGCCTCGAGGTCGGACGTCTCGTACTCGCGCCGGACCCACTCGATCGAGCCTTCGGCCGCCAACCGCTCCAGCTCAGGCTCGGCCTCCGGCGCGATCAGGACGACGCGGCCGTCGCAGGCCAGGAGGCCCTCGACCTTCTCGAGCCCGATCTCACCGCCGCCGACGACGACGCAGCGCCGCCCGGTCAGCTTCAGGCAGGCGATGTAGAACGGCGTGTCGAGCATGTCGCGCACGCACGTCTGGTCGCAGATCCCGCGTCTGTACTGGCAGACGCATTCCTTACCCGCATAAGCCTGAGCCGGCATGTGACCTATCACCGTACTAACTGCATATGGAGCAGTACTTCGACGACACCTCGCTGCTGCGCCAGGTGGTCGGCCACCGGCTGACCGGGCTGAGCGGCCCGCGGGCGCTCTTGGTGATGGCCGCCCACCCGGTCGCGTTCGCCGGCTTCTTCGCCCACACCGGCGCGCTCGACGACCCGTACGCGCGCCTGCAGCGCACGGCGAACGTGATGGACGCGGTCGCCTTCGGCTCCAAGGCGCGCGCCGACAAGCTGACCAAGCACGTGCGGGCGATGCACCGGGGCGTGCGCGGTGAGCTCGCCCACGACGCCGGGCCGTTCCCCGCCGGCACGCCCTATCGCGCCGACGATCCCGCGCTGCTGCTGTGGATCCTGGCCGCCCTGGCCGAGTCGGCAATGCTCGTCTACGGCCGCTACGTGCGCGCGCTCGAGCGCGACGAGCTGAACGCGCTGTGGCGCGACTACCGCGTCGTCGGACGTCGCTTCGGCCTGCGCGAGCGCGACATGCCGGCCGACATCGAGGGCTTCGAGGCCTACATGGAGGACATGTACACGGGCGGCGAGCTCTATGTCACGCCCGAAGCGCAGGCGCTCGCGGTCGACGTCGTCCTGCACCCGCCCGTCCCGCTTCCCGCCCGGCCACTGGTCGAGTTGGTGAACCAGATCACTGTGGGGTGGCTCCCGACCGACATCCGTCGCCAGTACGGCTTCCGCTGGGACCCGTTGCGCGCGGTCGCGCTGCGCGGGGGAGCCGAGTACGTCAGGCGGATCGCCGTCCCGACCGCCGATCGCGTCGGGATTGGTTTGCGTCTGCGCTGATTCGTGGTACTGTGAGCGAACCACTTGCTCATGATGCTGTCTCCCGACCGAACCACTTTCAAGCCGCTGCAGCGCTACGAGCAGATCGCCGAGCGCCTCGCCGGCGACATCCGCTCCGGCCTGCTCGCACCCGGGGAGCGGCTGCCGTCCGAGCGCGACCTGGCGCGCTCGCTCGAGGTCAGCCGCGCGTCGGTGCGCGAGGCGCTGGCCTCGCTGGCGCTGCAGGGCGTCGTCGAGACCCGCCACGGCGCCGGGACGTTCGTGGTCGGCCCACTCCCGTCGGACGGCAGCGCGCACGACGCCAGCCCGAGCGCCGTGCTCGAGGCCCGCGCGCAGCTCGAGCCCGCCGTCGCCCGCCTCGCGGCGGCTCGCGCCCAGCGCGACGAGATCGCCGAGAAGCTGCTGGCGGCGATGGAGGCCGAGCCGGTCGACAGCGCCACCTGGAACACGTCCGACCGGCTCTTTCACCGCCAGCTCGCGGTGCTGACCGGCAACCCGGTCCTGCTCGCGTTCGCCGATCACGTCGCCGCGCTGATGGACCAGCCGCTGTGGCAGCGGCTGCGCGACGACTCGGTCGCCGAGGGAGGCCGCACGCGCATCCACGCGGCCGAGCACCGCATGATCTACGAGGCGATCGTCGCCGGCGACGCCGAGGCCGCCGCCTTCTACTCCGTCCAGCACATCAACCGCGTCCGCGCTTACATGGAGCTCTCCTAATGACCCGCTTCGAAGGCATCATCCCCGCCGTCACCACCCCGTTCGACGCCGCCGACCAGGTCGACGTCGGAGCCCTGAAGGAGAACCTCGAGAAGCTGCTCGAGGCCGGCGTGCACGGCTTCGTCGCCGCAGGCACCATGGGGGAGGCGGGCAGCCTCACGAACGAGGAGCGGCGCACGGTGGTGCAGGCCGTCGTCGAGGGTGCCGCCGGGCGCGTCCCCGTGATCGTCGGCATCTCGTCCGCATCCGCGAAGCAGTCGCTGGCCTACGCCGCCGACGCGCGTGAGGCGGGCGCCGACGCCGTCATGTGCCTGCCGCCGCTCGGCTACCGCGCCGCCGCCGACGAGGTCGTCGCCTTCTTCGCCGAGGTGGCGACGTGCGGGCTGCCGGTGATGGCCTACAACAACCCCGAGGCCTCGGGCGTCGACATGCCGGCCGCGCTGATCGCGCGCCTCTACGACGAGGTCGAGGGCGTCGTGGCGATCAAGGAGTGCTCGGGCGACACGCGCCGGATCCCGGCGCTGCTGCACCTCGACGGCGACCTCGAAGTCCTCGTCGGCGGCGACGACTGGGCGCTCGAGGGCTTCGCCGCGGGCGCGACCGGCTGGGTCACGGGCGTCGGCGTGGTCGCGCCGCGCGAGACCGTCGAGCTCTACGACGCCGTGCGCGAGAACGACATGGTGCGGGCGCGCGAGCTGTACCGCCGGCTCCTCCCCGTCGCCCGCTTCGACATGACCCCGAAGCTCGTCCAGTACTTCAAGGATGCGCAGGACGCCGTCGGCTTCCACGGCGGCCCGACGCGCGCGCCGCGGCTCCCGCTCAACGCCGCCGAGCGCCAGGCGCTGGAGGACGCGCTCGCGGTTCTGCGCGAGCCTGCCGTGGCGTGAGGGAGCCCGGACCCCGGCGGCGAGGGACCGATCGCGCAGATCGGGCATTCCTGAGGTGGATCCGTTGAAGGCAGTGCGCTACTTCGCGGCGGTCGACTCCCACACGGAGGGAATGCCCACGCGCGTCGTGACGGGCGGCGTCGGCCCGATCCCGGGCGCGACGATGCTCGAGCGCAAGCTGCACTTCGAGTCAGAGCAGGACGACCTGCGGCTGCTGCTGATGCGCGAGCCGCGCGGGCACGGCGCGATGTCGGGGGCGATCCTGCAGCCCTCAACGCGCCCGGACGCCGACTGGGGCGTCCTGTTCATCGAGGTCAGCGGCTGCCTGCCGATGTGCGGTCACGGGACGATCGGCGTCGCGACGGTGCTGGTCGAGACCGGGATGGTCGAGGTGACCGAGCCCGAGACCGTGATCCGGCTCGACGTGCCCGCCGGGCTGGTCGAGGCGCGCGTGCGGGTCGAGCACGGCCGCGCGCGCGACGTCACGATCCGCAACGTGCCCTCGTTCCTGCTGGCTCGCGAACGCACGGTCGAGGTCGAAGGGCTCGGCACCCTGACCTACGACATGGCCTTCGGCGGCAACTTCTACGCGATCACGCCGGCGGCCGACGCGGGCCTCGTCGTCGATCCGTCGCACAGCGCAGCCCTCGTCGACGCCGGCCTGAAGGTGATGGCCGCGATCAACGCGACGGACCGCCCGGAGCACCCGGCCGACCCGCGCATCGCGGGCTGCCGCCACGTCGTCTTCCACGCACCCGGCCGCGACGGCGCCGACGCGCGCGCGGCCACGTCGATCCATCCGGGCTGGCTCGACCGCTCGCCGTGTGGCACCGGCACCAGCGCGCGCATGGCGCAGTTGTTCGCGCGCGGACAGCTACCGCTGCACACCGACTTCGTCAACGAGTCCGTGATCGGCACCCGCTTCACCGGCCGCTTGGTCGAAGCGGTCGAAGTGGCGGGCCACAGCGCCGTGGTTCCGCAGATCACCGGCCGCGCGTGGATAACGGGCATGGGCCAGTACCTGCTGGATGCGGAGGACCCGTTCCCGGCAGGCTTTGCTCTGTGATGGTGCGATGAGAAGCGCACTAGACCCCTGCGCGACGCTGGAATAGGCTCAGGCATCGCGGTCTCCGCCGCTTGACGGCGGACCGCCGGCCCCTCGTCGACTAACTTTTCGGCGAGGAGGGAGTCGATCCCCGTGCCCATTGGAGGGGGGCGGAAGATATGCGCGCACATCGAATGGCCGTACTCGGCTGCACGGCATTGCTTGCCGGATTCGCGGCAGCCTGCGGGAGCTCGGACGACGACAGCGGCGGCGGCACGTCCGCCGGAGGCGGCGGGAACGCCGACACGGTGATCCTGGGCACCACCGACAAGGTGGTCTCGCTTGATCCGGCCGGGGCCTATGACCTCGGCTCCCAGCAGCTGATCGGCAACATGTACCAGAACCTGCTGGCGGTGCCGGCAGGCGGCAACAAACCTGAGCCCGACGCGGCCGAGAGCTGCGAATTCACGGACTCGAAGACCTATGTCTGCAAGCTCAAGCCTGGCCTGAAGTTCTCGAGCGGCGACCCGCTGACGGCCGAGGACGTCAAGTTCTCGCTTGACCGGATGCTGAAGATCGAGGACCCACAGGGTCCGTACACCCTGCTGGCCTCGCTCGACAGCGTCGAGGCGACCGATCCGAGACGGTGACGATGAAGCTCAACAAGGTCGACTCCACGTGGCCGTTCATCCTCACCTACCAGGTCGCGGCGATCGTCCCGGACGAGATCTACCCGGCGGACGCGAAGCAGCCCGACGCCAAGGCGATCGGCTCGGGCCCCTACAAGCTCGACAAGTACACGCCCAACCAGCAGGCCGTGTTGTCGGCGAACCCGGAGTACACCGGCTCGAACAAGCCGCAGACGCCGAACTTCATCGTGCAGTACTTCGAGCAGGCGTCGGCGCTGAAGCTGGCAGTCGAGCAGGGCGACGTCGACGTGGCCTACCGCAGCCTCTCGCCGACCGACATCGAAGCGCTGCGCAGCGGCGGCAAGGGCGTGAAGGTCGTCGACGGCGCGGGCACCGAGATCCGCTACATCGTCTTCAACGTCGACAAGAAGCCGGTGGACAACGTCGCCGTCCGCCAGGCGGTCGCGCAGCTGATCGACCGCGACGCGATCGCCGAGAGCATCTACAAGGGCACGGCGACGCCGCTGTACTCGACGGTCCCGGCCGCGTTCCCGGGCGCGAAGGAGTCCTTCAAGGACGCCTACGGCGAACCGGATCCGGCCAAGGCCAAGGCGATCCTCGAGAAGGCCGGCGTCTCGACGCCGGTGACGCTCGACGGCTGGTACACGCCGACCCATTACGGGCCGGTCGAGGTCGATCTCTGGAACGAGATCAAGCGTCAGCTCGAAGGCAGCGGCCTGTTCAAGGTCAACCTCGACTCGACCGAGTGGGATCAGTACAAGGAAGAGGCCTTCGAAAAGGGCACGTACTACTTCTACGGCATGGGCTGGTTCCCCGACTTCCCTGACGCCGACAACTACCTCTCGCCGTTCTTGCGCGACGGCGGCTTCTTCCAGAACAACTACTCGTCGAAGGAAGTCAACGACGCGCTGGACAAGGAGCTCGCGACCGACGATGCCGCCGTCCGCGAGGAGCAGTTCGGAATCATCCAGGACATCGAGGCCAAGGACGTGCCGCTGATCCCGCTCTGGGAGGGCAAGCAGGTGGCCGCGGTCCAGGAGGGCGTGGAGGGCGTCGACAAGACGTTCGACCCGGCGTTCCAGTTCCGCTTCTGGCTGGTCACCAAGAAGGAGAGCTAGTGGCATGAGCCGGGCCGGATCGCTCCGGGGCTACATCCTCATACGCATCGCGCTCATGGTCCCGATGGTCTGGGTGCTCCTGACCGTCGTGTTCCTGATGATGCGTGTGGCCCCGGGCGATCCGATCACGGCCACCCTCGGCGGCAAGCTCTCGCCCGAGGAGCTGGCCGAACGGCAAGCGGCGCTCGGGTTCGACCGCCCGCTGATCGTGCAGTACCTCGAGTACCTGTGGGACGCCGTCCGGTTGCAGTTCGGGACGACGATCACCGACGGGCAGACGATCGGCTCGATCCTCGTCGAGAACGGCGGCGCGACGCTGACGCTGACGGTCGCGGCGCTGATCTTCGCGCTGGTCGTCGGGCTGCCGCTGGGCCTGATCGCGGGCCGCTACCGCGAGACGCTCCCGGACGCCTTCATCCGCATCTTCGCGATCCTCGGCTACGCCGCGCCACCGTTCTTCGTCGGCCTGCTGGCGCAGCTGCTGTTCGCCAAGAACCTCGACTGGCTGCCGGCGTCGAAGATGGCCTCGCCGATCGTGCAGGCGCAGGCCGAGACGCACACGCACATCCTGATCGTCGATCTGGCGATCGAGGGCAACTGGGAGGGCGTGTGGGACGTGTTCCTGCACCTGATCCTGCCCGCGGTGACGCTCGGGCTGCTGGTGATGGGCGTGTTCATCCGGCTCGTGCGGGTGAACGTCGGCCAGGCGCTCAGCGGCGACTACGTCGAGGCCGCGCGCGCCCGCGGCGTGCCCGAGCGCAGCGTCGTCTCGCGCCACGCGTTCCGCAACGCGCTCGTGCCGGTCGTGACCGTGATGGGCCTGCAGGTCGCGCTGCTGCTCGGCGGCGCGGTGCTGACCGAGCAGACCTTCAGTTGGCCGGGGCTGGGCAGCCGCCTGCTGCAGTACCTCAACAACCGCGACTACATCGGCGTCCAAGGGCTGATCACGGTGTTCGCGCTGATCGTGGTCGTGATCAGCCTGCTGATCGACATCGTCAACGCCCTGATCGACCCGCGGGTGCGCTACTAGATGACGGCCACCACGACGGTCACCGGGGCCTCCGACAAGCCGCCCGTCGCCGGTCCGCCGCGCAAGCGCGGCAACCTGCTCAAGCGCATCGCCGCGCCGTACCGGCAGTCGCACGGCATCCAGCGCTTCATGCTCGTGAGCGGCACGGTGGTGTCGCTGCTGTTCATCCTGATGGCGATCTTCGCGCCGCTGATCGCGCCGTACAGCTTCGACACCTATCAGGACGCGCAGGGCCGGTTCCCCACCCAGGGCGAGCCGTCGGACCGCAACCACTGGGGCACGACGGTCCAGGGCTTCGACGTCATGTCGCGCACGATCTGGGGCGCGCGCACCGCGGTCGAGGTCGTGCTGCTGGCGGTCTTCTTCTCGCTCGCTGATCGGTGTGCCGCTCGGCCTGGTCTCCGGCTACGTCGGCGGCTGGCTGGATCGCATCCTGGTGCTGATCAACGACGCGCTGTTCGCGTTCCCGTACCTGCTGCTGGCGATCGTCGCCGCGTTCCTGCTCTCGGACACGATCGACAGCGGCATCGTCGTGACCGCGATCGCGATCACCGTCGTCTACGTCCCGCAGTACTTCCGGGTCGTGCGAGCGTCGACGCTGTCGGCGCGAGAAGCCACCTACATCGAGGCGGCGAGGGCGATGGGCGCGCGCCCGCGCACGATCATCGGCCGCTACCTGTTCGGGAACGTGATCCAGAGCGTGCCGGTGATCGCGACGCTCAACGCGGCCGACGCGATCCTGACACTGGCCGGGCTCGGCTTCCTCGGGCTCGGCATCCAGCCGAGCGAGGCCGCCGAGTGGGGCTACGACCTCCAGCGCGCCGTGGCCGATGCCGGTGCCGGCATCTGGTGGACGGCGCTCTTCCCCGGGCTGGGGATCGTGCTCGCGGTGACGGCGCTGACGCTCGTCGGCGAAGGGCTCAACGACGTGCTCAACCCGACGCTGCGGCGGCGGCGGATCGACCGGCCGGTCGTGCAGTCGCGGCGGATGGTCGGCTCCTCGGCGGTCGGCCCGGCGTCGGCGCCCGAGGTCGAAGAGGACGCGGGCAAATGAAAGCGCCGGTGCTCTCGCTGCGCGATCTGCACATCTGGTACGGGCACGAGCGCGGCGCGGTGCGCGCCGTCGACGGCGTCAGCCTCGACCTGCTGCCGGGCGAGACCGTCGGCCTGGTCGGCGAGTCCGGCTGCGGCAAGTCGACGCTCGGCCGCGGCGTGCTCGGCCTGCTGCCCGAGGGCGCGGGTCATTCCGGCGAGGTCGCCTACGAGGGCCGCAACATCCTCGACCTCAAGCGCAAGGAGCTCGCCGAGCTGCGTGGGCCCGACCTCGGGATGATCTTCCAGGAGCCGATGACGCGGCTCAACCCGCTGATGAAGATCTCCTCGCACTTCGAGGAGGTGCTGCGGATCCACGAGCCCGACCTCTCGAAGAAAGAGGCCAAGGCGCGCGCGCTGGAGGCGCTGCGCGGGATGGGCATCCCGCCGACGCGCTACGGCCAGTACCCGCACGAGTTCTCCGGCGGCATGCGCCAGCGGATCATGATCGCGCTGGCGCTCGTGCTGCGGCCCGCGGTGGTCGTTGCCGACGAGCCGACGACCGCGCTCGACGTGCTCGTCGAGGCCCAGATCCTGCGCATCATCGCCGACCTGCGGCGCAACTTCGACACCGCGCTGCTGCTGATCACGCACAACCTCGGGATCGTGGCCGAGGCCTGCGACCGCGTGGCGGTGATGTACGCGGGCCGGATCGTCGAGCAGGGCCCGGCGTACGACGTCACGACCAAGCCCGCGCATCCGTACTCGCGCGAGCTGCTGCGCTCGACGATCTCGCTCTCGACGACGGCGCTGCACTCGATCCCGGGCGCGCCGCCGAACCTCGTCGACCCGCCGCCCGCGTGCCGCTTCCACCCGCGCTGCCCGGACGCGATGCAGGTCTGCGCCGCGCAGTGGCCGCCGACGATCACGGTCGGGACGGCGCGCCGCTCGGAGTGCTGGCTGCACGCCAAGGAGGACATCCCCGCGGGCCAGGAGGCGCCGCTCGAGCGCGAGGCGCTGGCGGTCGCGGAGGAAGCGTGAGCGCGACGCTGACCAAGACGCTGATCGAGGTTCGCGACCTCGAGGTCCACTTCGCACTGCACGGCACGTTCCGGTCGCGCTTGACCGGACGCGGCGGCGGCTCGGTCAAGGCCGTCGACGGCGTGTCGTTCGACCTGCGCGAGGGCGAGGTGCTCGGGCTCGTCGGCGAGTCCGGCTCGGGCAAGACGACGCTCGGTCGCGCGCTGCTCGGGCTCGTGCGGCCGACCGGCGGCAGCGTGAAGCTGCGCGGCGAGGAGCTCGTGGGGCTGCCCGAGCGCGAGCTGCGCCCGAAGCGCCGGCACCTGCAGATGGTCTTCCAGGACCCGCACGCCTCGCTGAATCCCGGGATGACGCTCGAGCGCGCGCTCGCGCACCCGCTGCAGATCCACAAGCTCACGAAGGGCGATGCGGAGACGCAGGCCAAGGTCCGCGAGGTGCTCGAGCTGGTCAACCTGTCGCCGGTCGAGCAGTTCGCCACGCGGCTGCCGAGCGACCTGTCGGGCGGCCAGAAGCAGCGCGCCGCGATCGCCCGCGCGATCATCCTCGGCCCCGATCTGGTGGTCGCCGACGAGCCCGTCTCGATGCTCGACATGAGCGTGCGGGCGAAGATCCTCGAGCTGTTGATCGACCTCAAGCAGCGGCTCGGGCTGACGTACGTCTACGTCACCCACGACCTCGCCTCGGCCAAGTTCTTCTGCGACCGGGTGGCGATCATGTACCTCGGCCGGATCGTCGAGCTCGGGACCGTCGACCAGATCTTCGAGGACCCCAAGCATCCGTACACGCAGGCGCTGATCCGCGCGATCCCGGAGCCCGACCCCGACAAGGCGCTACCGCGCGACCTGCCGCGCGGCGAGGTCCCGGACGCGGCCTCGCCGCCGCTGGGCTGCTCGTTCCACCCGCGCTGCCCGAAGGCGTTCGAGATCTGCGGCTGGGAGGGCCGTGACTTGCGCGCGATCCTCGAGGAGCGCTGGGTCGCGGCCGGCGAGGCGACCTACGCCGCCGAGCGCCCGCTGGTCGGCGACCTTGAGACGCTCGGCCCGGGCCACGAGGCGTTCGTGCCCGCGGGTGGGGATCCTGGCGAGCTGCTGGCGCTGCTCGAGCGGATCCGCGCCGAGGAGACCGACGAGCCGCTGTGGACGGGCGTGCAGGAGCTGCGCGCGGAGGCGAACGGGGTGCATGTGCGCTTCGCCGAGGGCATCGATCCAGTGCTCTACGAGACCGGCGGCGCGCAGGCCGCGTGCCTGCTCTACCGCGAGCCATGAAGGTGACGTTGTTGCTGGCCGACGCGGCCCAGGTCGCCGACGGCAAGCTGCACATCCTCGGTGGCGGCTGGAGCATCACCGGCCCGCCCGCGCCGTCGGCGATCGCGATCCTGGTCGAGATCCCGTGGGATCAGACGAACCGGCGGCTCGAGTGGCGGCTCGAGCTCGTCGACAGCGACGGCTATCCGGTGCTGACGCCGGAGGAGGAGCCGATCATGATGGGCGGCGAGTTCGAGGTCGGCCGCCCACCGGGGACACCCCAGGGTGCGTCGATCGGACTCCCGCTCGCGCTCAACCTCGCGCCGCTGCCGCTCGAGCCGGCCAGCCGCTACGAGTGGCGCTTCACGATCGACGGCGAGTCGCGCGAGGACTGGCGGCTCGCGTTCAGCACGCGGTGATGCAGGTCGACGTTGCCGTCGTGGGGGCCGGGCCGGCCGGGCTCGCGGCCGCCGTGGCGACGCGCGCGTCGGGCGCGTCGGTCGTGGTCGTCGACGAGTACGCGGCGGCCGGCGGGCAGATCTGGCGCCGCCGGTTCGACGGGCGCGGTCCGCTGCCGGCGGAGGCGCGGGCCCGGATCGCCGCATTCGAGGCGTCAGGCGCGACACTGCTGGCCGGCCGCACCGTCTGGGGCGTGCCGGAGCCGGGCGTCCTGCTGCTTGCCAGCGCTGGCAGCCGCGGTGTGGGGGGCGGCGGCGAGCGCGGCCGCGGCGAGGGCGGTGAGAGCGGCGAGGGCGGCGGCGGCCACGACGGGCCGGCCCGGGTCCTCCCGCGCGCGATCGTGCTCGCCACGGGCGCCTACGACCGCCCGGTCGCGTTCCCGGGGTGGACGCTCCCGGGCGTGATGACCGCGGGCGGCGCGCAGGCGCTGGCCAAGGGCCAGGGCGTGCTCCCGGGCCGCCGCGTCCTGCTGGCCGGTGCCGGACCGTTCCTGCTGCCGGTCGCCGCGCAACTCGCCGCGGGCGGGGCCGAGGTCGTCGCGGTCGTCGAGGCGACGCGGCGGCGCGAGTGGCTGGCCGCGGGCCGCCGCATGGCCGCCTATCCGGATCGGCTGGCCGAGTACCTGCGCTACCGGGTGAAGGTGCCCAAGGTCGTCTGGGGGCACGTGATCGTGCGCGCGCAGGGTGACGACCAGGTGCGCCGCGCCACGATCGCTCGCGCCGGACCACGAGTGGGCGCCGGCCGGGCGCGAGCGCAGCTTCGAGGTCGACGCCGTGTGCACGGCCTACGGGTTCACGCCCTCGGTCGAGCTGGCGCGCGCGCTCGGGTGCGAGCTCGGCGTCGACGGCGTCGCGCACGACGAGGACATGCCCACGTCCGTCCCGGGCGTGTTCGTGGCCGGCGAGGCCGCGGGGGTCGGCGGCGCGGAGCTCGCGCTGGTCGAGGGCGAGCTCGCGGGCTGGGCGGCCGCCACGCACGCCGATGCCTCGCGGCGCCCGCCCGATCTCGCCGCGCTGCGCGCGCCGACGCGCGAAGCTGGCGGGCTTCGTCGCGGTGCTCTCGGACCTGTTCGACCCTCGCCCCGGCCTGCTGTCGCTGGCCGCGCCGGACACCGTCCTGTGCCGGTGCGAGGACGTGACCGCGGGGGCCGTCGACGCCGCCGTGGCGACCGGCGCGACGACGATGTCCGCGCTGAAGGTCGTCACGCGCTGCGGCCAGGGACCGTGCCAGGGGCGCGTCTGCGAGCGGCTCGTCGCCGCGCGGCGTGCCGGAGCCCGGCCGCTTCAGCGCCCGCGCGCCGGTCCGGCCGATTGCGCTCGGCGACCTGATGGCCGCGCACGAAGGCGGCACGCGGACGCAGCCGTAACGCCGGAGTGGCCGGCGCGGTCGAGGAGGGGTGACGCAATCCACCCCCGGTTGGCGCAGGTGGATTGCTGCACCCCCCAAAGCCCGAAACGGCCGCGGGCGAACGATCGCTCGGGAAGTCAGGTGAGGCTGGTGGAGACCCGCATCCCCGCAGCCACCGGCGTCACGCACGCGCGGACGATGCGACCGTCGGCGACGACGCGGCACTCCTGGCAGACGCCGATGCCGCAGTAGAGCCCGCGCGGCGTCCCGCCCGGGCTCTAGCGCAGCGCGGTCGTGCCGGCGGCGAGCAGCGCGGCGCCGAGGCTCTGGCCCTCGGACGCGCTGCAGCGGGCGGCCGTCGACGGTCAGCTCGATCACGCGCGACCTCCACGGGGGCGAAGCGGTCCGGCGAGAACCACTCGAGCGGAAGCGGGGAGGGCGCGCCGGTGTACCAGGCCGCGACGAGCTCGCCGGTCGCGGGCGCGAGCCCGATCCCGGCGCCCTCGTGCCCGGTGGCGACGCAGAGGTTCGGCGCCTGCGCGAACGGCCCGATGATCGGGAGGTGATCGGGCGTCAGCGGGCGCAAGCCGGCGTAGACGCGCAGCGCGCGGACGTCGCGCAGGACCGGGAAGAACCGCGCGGCGCGGCGGGCGATCGCGCCCGCGACGGACAGCTCGACCTCGTGGTCGAAGCCGACGTGCTGGCGGCTCGAGCCGAGCAGCGTGGTGCCCGCTCGGCGTCGACTCGACGACCATCGCGACCTGCAGCGCGGCGTCGTCGGCCTTCGACGGCGGCGACGTAGCCGGCCTCCGCTGAGCTTGCGCCGGAAGCTCACCGGCGAGCGCTCGAGCACGACGACGTGGCCCTTGCGCGGCGTGACCGGGAGCGCCAGGCCTGCGGTGTCGAGCAGCGCCGGGCGTCCAGACGCCGGCGGCGACGACGACCGTCGCCGGCGTCGATCCGCCCGCCGTCGGTCTCGACCGCGGTCGACGCGGCCGTCGCCGCCGCGCACGATCCGCTCCACCGTGACGCCGGTGCTCGAGCTCGGCCCCGAGCCGCGACGGCGGCGCGGACGAGCGCGGCGGTGGCGAGCCGCGGCTCGACCTGCGCGTCGTCCGGGATACAGCACGCCGCCGGGCAGGTCAGGCGCCGCGTGCGGCTCCTCGCGGCGCAGCGCGTCGGCGTCGAGCACCTCGCCGGCGACGCCGAGTCCGGCGAGGGTTCGCGAGCGCTCGGCGGCGGCGACCAGCTCCTCCGGCGTCTCGGCGACCACGACGCTGCCCTTGCGGTCGTACTCGAAGTCGTCGTCGAGCTCCTGCGGCGAGCGTGGCCCACAGCGCGGCCGAGCGCAGCGCCAGCGGCAGCTCGCGCTCGAGCTCCTTGTCCCACGCCAGCACGTTGCCCTCGCACGCGCCGGAGCTCCCGGAGGCGACGTGGCCGCGCTCGAGCAGCCTGACGTGGACGCCTTTGGCCGCCAGGTGATACGCGCAGGCGGCGCCGACGACGCCCGCGCCGATCACGACGACGTCAGGACTCATCGGGTCCACACGTACGGCGTTACCGCCGCTACGTCCTGCGACGGCCTGCGAGGACTGCGACGGCCTGCGACGGCCGCGACGGCCCTGCGACGTCGCCCTGCGACGGCGCCGCGACTCGGCCAGGGACCGGGCCCGCGAGGGGTGTGTGCCGGTGAGGCCGGCGGAGCGCCGGCGACTCACCGCTTGCGCCGGGCCAGCGCGCGCAGCGCCGGCCAGCGCCGCGACTCGCGTCCGTGCCGGACCTCGGCCAGCGAGGTGTCGATGGCGACGCGGGACGGATCGACGGGCAGCGTGGGCGTGCCCGGCGCCCACGCGGCGCGCCACTCGAGCTGGCGCGCCACGGTGTGGCGGGCGAGCCGGACCGGCACGCTCGTCGGCGCGAGCCCGTGGCGGCCGACCCAGGTGGTCGTCGACGGCAGCCGCCGCGCGACCCGCTCGCCCTTCGCCCGATCGCGCGCCCAGACCGAGATCGGCCCGTCGCCGCCCGCGCGCGCGGCGACGCGCACGGCGGTGTCGGCGTCCGGCACCACGACCACGGCGAGCGTCGGCTCGAGCGGCGGGTCGGTGAAGCGGGGATCGTCGGCGCTCGACGGCGAGGACGGCGGGCGCGACGAGCCGGCCGTCCGCGAGCGGGCCGACGTCGGTGTCCTCGTCGAGCGGATCGCCGACGCGCAGCGTCGCGGCGCGCTGCGCGAGCGCCTCCAGCAGCCCCGGCACTGCGCCCTCGACGACCACGAGCCGCCCGGCGGCGGCCGCGTGGGCGCCGAACGCGGCCCACACCGCCGCGTCGACGACCGGCTGCCTCGGCGCGCCCTCGAGCACGACGAGCGTGCCCAGCCGGGCGGGCGGCGGGAGCTCGACGACGCGTCGACAGACCGCCTCCAGGTCGCCGGCCGGCGCGCTGGTGATCAGCTCACCGGGGAGGCCGGCGCGCAGGAACACGCCGCGCAGCCGCTGCGCGGCCAGCGGCGCCCCGGCCGTCAGCAGCACGCCGTTGCCGGCCAGCAGCGCCGCGGCGGCCTCGAGCGCCGGCTCCGCCCACGGCGAGGCCGACGGCCCGGCAAGCCCGATCACGCCGACCGGCGACTGCACCAGCCGCGTGCTGCGGCCCGCGAGCAAAGCGGCGCGCGGGGAGACGCGGCGGTCGGCGAGCGCGCGCGGCCCGTCGTTCGCGAGCGCGTCCAGGCCGCGCACGGCCGGCAGCAGCTCGGCCTGGACGAGCTGCGTCCGCGGCCGTCCGGTCTCCTCCGCGAGCCGCGTCGCGAGGTCGTCGAGCTCGTCGAGCATCGCCACCGCCGCCCGCCGCAGATAGCGCGCCCGCGAGCTCGCCGGCACGAGCGACCACAACGGCTGCGCCGTCCGCGCCGCGGCCGCCGCCGCCTCGAGGTCGACGGGCGCGACCGTGCCCAGCAGCGCGCCGGTCGCGGGCGCGCGCACTTCGAGTGGCGCCGTCATCACGTCGCCGCCCCGGCCCACGCCTGCCTCGCCGCGCCGCATCGCGCGGCCCCACCGGGTCCCGTCACTCGTCACGGCCCCGCGCGGCGCGGATCGCTGCGAGCCGCTCGCGGAGCGCCGGCTCGGCCTTGCCGGGCTTGTAGAACCGGAGGTCCTCGCAGCCGGCGGGCATGTGCTCCTGGTCGTTGATGCCGCCCGGATGGTCGTGCGGGTACTCGTAGCCGACGCCCGCGGCCGAGCGCCCGCGCCGCCGGGTAGGCCGCCGAGCGCAGCGCCGGCGGGCGGAGCCGCCGCGCCCGCCTCGCGGATGTGCGCCCGCGCGGCGCCGAGCGCCTTCCCCGCCGCGTTGGACTTCGGCGCGAGCGAGAGGTAGATCGCCGCCTGGGCGAGCGCGAACGTCGCCTCGGGCAGGCCGACGTGCTCGACGGCGTGCGCGGCCGCGACCGCGACCTGCAGCGCCTGCGGGTCGGCGTTGCCGACGTCCTCGGACGCCAGGATCACCATCCGCCGCGCGATGAAGCGCGCGTCCTCGCCGCCCTCGAGCATCGCCGCCAGGTAGTAGAGCGAGGCGTCGGGATCCGACCCGCGCGTGGACTTGATCCAGGCCGAGATGTAGTCGTAGTGCTGGTCGCCGGACTTGTCGTAGCGCAGCGCCTTGCGCTGCATCGCGTCCTCGGCGTCGGCCAGCGTGACGTCCTCGCCGGTGCGCTCGGCCGTGTCCAGCGCGAGCTCGAGCGCGTTCAGCGACGAGCGGGCGTCGCCGCCCGAGCGCGCGGCCAGGAACTCGACCACCTCGTCGGAAACGGACGCGGCCGAGCGAGGCCAGCGCGCGCCGCAGCAGCCCCGCGATGTCCTCCGCGGTCAGCTCCTGCAGCTCGTAGACCTGCGTGCGCGAGATCAGCGCCGAGTTGACCTCGAAGTACGGGTTCTCGGTCGTCGCGCCGACCAGCACGACGAGCCCTTCCTCGACGGCCGGCAGCAGCGCGTCCTGCTGGGCCTTGTTGAAGCGGTGGATCTCGTCCAGGAAGAAGATCGTCTGCCGGTCCGAGCGCCGCCGCTCGCGTGCCCGCGCGATCACCTCGCGCACCTCGGCGCGCCCGGCCTCGACCGCCGAGAGCTCCTCGAAGGCGGCGTCGGCGTACTCGGCCAGCATCCGCGCCAGCGTCGTCTTGCCGGTCCCGGGCGGCCCGTAGAGGATCATCGAGTGCGGCTCGCCGGACTGGATCGCGGTCCGCAGCGCCGACGACGGCCCGAGCAGGTGCGTCTGGCCGACGAACTCCTCCAGCGTGCGCGGCCGCATGCGGGCCGCGAGCGGGAGGTCGCGTGATGCCTCCGGGCGAGCCGGCGGCTCGTCCGGCACGTCGAAGAGCCGTCCCATTGCGCTAAGTATGCGGCGTGCCCCTCGCGAGCCTCGCCACGGTCGCTCGGGAATGGGGCCGGATCGGGGTCCTGGGCTTCGGCGGGCCGCCCGCGCACGTCGCCCTGCTGCGCGACCTGACGGTCGACCGCAAGGGCTGGATCGACACGCGCGAGTTCGAGGACGCGTTCGCCGCCTGCAGCCTGCTGCCCGGCCCGGCCAGCACGCAGATGGCGATCTACACCGCCCAGCGCGTGGCCGGCCGCCGCGGCGCGCTGGTCGGCGGGCTCGCGTTCATCCTGCCCGGGCTGGTGGTCATCCTCGTGATCGCCGCGCGTCGCGCTCGGCGACGCAGCCGCCGGAGGCCGTCGAGGGCTTCGGCGCGGGCGCGGCGGCGGCGGTCGTCGCGGTCGTGGTCCAGGCCGGGATCAAGCTGATCGACCCGCGACGCGGGCTCGTCTACGTCGTCGCCGGCGCGCTCGGCGCGGTGCTTCGCCGGCCCGCTCGTGGTCGTCGTGCTGCTGGTGTGCGGCCTCGCCCAGCTCGGGCGCCACACGCTCCAGAGCACGGTCTGGCCCGCGCTGCTGTGGCTGGCGTTCAAGGTCGGCGCGCTCTCGTACGGCGGCGGCTACGTGATCATCCCGCTGATGTACGACGACGCGCTGCAGTGGATGAGCGCGCAGGAGTTCGCGAACGCCGTCGCCTACGGGCAGATCACGCCCGGGCCCGTCACCCACACCGTCGCGCTCGTCGGCTACGCCGCGGCGGGACTGCCCGGAGCGCTCGCGGCCACCGCCGTCGCCTTCGCGCCGAGCTTCGCGCTGGTCATGCTCGGCGCGCCGTACTTCGAGCGCCTGCGCAGCAGCGCCGACGCGCGCGCCTTCCTCGACGGCGCCGGCCCGGCCGCCGCGGGCGCGATCCTCGGCGCCGCGGTCCCGCTGGCGCGCGCGATCGACGACAGCTGGCAGTGGATCGTCCTGGCCGCCGCGGCCGCGGCCCTGCTGGCCAGAGTCCCGCCGATCTGGGTCCTCGTGTGCGGCGGGCTCGCGGGCCTCGCCACTACGCTCTAGCGATGGATCTCCAGGACGAGACCACGGAGGTTCTCCAGAAGCTGATCCGCTTCCACACCGTCAACCCGCCCGGCAACGAGCGCGAGTGCCAGGAGTGGCTGGCGGACTATCTGTCCGACGCGGGCCTGGAGGTCGAGCTCGACGGCGCCGAGCCGGAGCGTCCGAACCTGGTGGCGACCTACCACGGCGGCGAGGACGGCCCGGCGCTCGGCTACCTCTCGCACGTGGACACGGTGCTGGCCGACGCCGAGGACTGGAGCGCCGACCCCTGGGGCGCCGAGCTGCGCGACGGGTTCCTGTACGGCCGCGGCACGGTCGACATGAAGAACCAGACGGCCGCCGAGGCCGTCGCGGCGGCGCACCTCGCGCGCTCGGGCGCGCGCTTCAAGGGCACGCTGAAGGTGATCAGCGTCGCCGACGAGGAGACGGGCGGGATGCTCGGCGCGAAGTGGATCACCGAGGAGCGCCCGGACCTCTCGCGCGTCGACTACCTGCTCAACGAGGGCGCCGGCGCGATCATGCCGTACGGCGATCGCCGCCTGTACGGCGTCTGCGTCGCCGAGAAGGGGACGTTCCGCTTCAACGTCTCGACCACCGGCACCGCGGCGCACGCCTCGGTCCCCGGCCTGGCCGACAACGCGCTGCTCAAGCTCGCGCCGGTGATCACGCGGCTCGGCGAAGCGCGCCCGGCTACGACCTGATGGAGGCCACGAGCGCGCTGCTCGAGGCGATCGGCGAGGACCCGGCCGATCCCGAGGCGGCGCTCGAGCGCGATCGCGGCCGTCGAGCCGCGGCTCGCCCCGCTGCTCGACGCGGCGATGCGCTGCACGTTCGCGCCGACGATCGTCTCCGCCGGCGAGAAGATCAACGTCATCCCCGCGCGCGCACAGGTCCGCGTCGACTGCCGCGTCCCGCCCGGGATGGGCGAGGACGTGGCGCTCAAGCGCGCCCGCGAGGTCCTCGGCGACGACGGCTACCAGCTCGACTTCACCGAGGCCATCGTCGGCAACCGCTCGCCGGTGGCGTCGCCGCTGATGGACGCGATCGGCGGCTGGCTCGCCGAGCATGATCCCGGCGCCGAGGCCGTGCCCACGGTCCTGCCCGCGTTCACGGACAGCCGCTGGTTCCGCGCGGCCTTCCCGGACTGCGTGGCCTACGGCTTCTTCCCGCAGCGCCACCAGTCCGTCTACGACACCTGGCCGCTCATGCACGCCGCCGACGAGCGCATCGACGTGCGCGACCTCGGCTTCGCCGCGGCCTTCTTCCACGACCTCCCCGGGAGACTCCTGACCTGATGCCCGTTCCCGAAGACAAGCTCCGCCTCGGCGGGATGGCCCTGCGCAACGGCCTCCTGGTCCACGGCCCGACCCACTGGGCGGCCGCGGTGCGGACCAAGCAGGGCGACGTCAAGGTCGCCTCCGGCAGCAAGCCGCGCGTGCATGCCGTCGACGACATCCCGGGCCTGCGCGGCCTCGCCCGCCTCGGCGAGGCGTTCGCGGTCATCCCGCTGGTCAAGAAGGGCCTGCCCGAGGCCAAGCTCGCGTTCGAGAACCCGAGCGTGCTCGGCGTCGCCGCCGGCGCGTCGATCGCGGGCACGCTGCTGCGCCGGCGCGCGCCGGGCGCCACGGGGGAGATGGCCTCGGCGCTGATCGCGCTCGCGCCCGCGCTGTTCGCCCTGCGCGGCGGCGAGCTCGCCGCCTACCACGGCGTCGAGCACAAGGCGATCGCGGCCTACGAGCGCGACGACGAGGACGCGGCCGACGCCGAGAAGGAGCACGAGCGCTGCGGCTCGCACCTGATGGCGCCGATGCTGGCCGCCAACCTGGCGGGCACGCTGCTGCTCAAGCGCGCCGTCGAGCGCCCGAACCCGCTCGCGGGCGGAGCGGTCGCGCTGGCCTCGACGGCGGCCGCGGTCGAGGTCTTCGCCTGGACCGAGCGCCACGCCGACTCCCCGGTCACCCACGCGCTGAAGCGCCCGGGCTACGAGCTGCAGCGGCTGATCGGCACGCGCGAGCCGGACGAGCGCCAGCTCGAGGTCGGCCGCGCCGCGCTGGCCGAGATCCTGCGCGTCGAGGCAAGAATAGGGTCTCGACCCCGCCATCGCACCGTCGCGCGGCGATACTTGGTCGCCATGGACTGGTGGGACCACTTCTCGACCAACCTGCTGACGTGGGGGCCGCTGGTCTTCATGGGGCTGATCGTCTTCTTCCTGTGGCGGACGATGAAGCTGATGCCGAAGACCAAGCCGCAGGAGATCAAGCCCGACTCCGTCGGCTCGATCAAGTGGGACGAGGTCGCCGGCGCCGACGAGGCCAAGGCCGAGCTGCAGGAGGTCGTCGACTTCCTGCGCGAGCCGAAGCGCTTCCGCGAGCTCGGCGCGAAGGTCCCGAAGGGCATCCTCCTGCACGGCCCGCCCGGCACCGGCAAGACGCTGCTGGCCAAGGCCGTGGCCAACGAGTCCGGCGCGCAGTTCTTCGCCCAGTCGGCCTCGAGCTTCGTCGAGATGTTCGCCGGCCTCGGCTCGGCCCGCATCCGCCGGCTGTTCAACGAGGCGCGCAAGCACCCGCGGGCGATCGTCTTCATCGACGAGATCGACGCCGTCGGCGCGCAGCGCGGCTCGGACAACAACTCCGAGCGCGAGCAGACGCTCAACCAGCTGCTGGTCGAGATGGACGGCTTCGCCACGACCGGCGAGCTCGTCGTGATCGCGGCCTCCAACCTGCTCGAGAAGCTCGACCCGGCGCTGCTGCGGCCCGGGCGCTTCGACCGCCAGATCCTCGTCTCGCCGCCCGATGTCGTCGGCCGCGAGGCGATCCTGAAGGTCCACACGCGCACGAAGCCGCTGAAGGCGGTCGACCTCGGGATGATCGCGCGCCAGACGGCGGGCCTGACCGGCGCCGACCTGGCCAACATCGCCAACGAGGCCGCGATCGCCGCCGCGCGCTCGCGGCGGCGGGCGGTCGTGCAGTCCGACTTCGAGAACGCGCTCGAGCGCGTCGTCGCCGGCATGCAGTCGCGCAAGGCGCTGACCGAGCACGAACGGCGCGTGATCGCCTACCACGAGTCGGGTCACGCGCTCTGCTCGGAGCTGCTGCCGGGCGTCGACCGCACGCACCGGATCTCGATCGTCCCGCGCGGCCAGGCGCTCGGCTACACGCTGCACTTCCCGGACGAGGACCGCTACCTGAAGACGCGCTCGGAGCTGATGGACCAGATGGTCGTCCTGCTCGGCGGCCGCGCGGCCGAGGAGCTGGTCTTCGGCTCGATCACGACCGGCGCGTCCGGCGATCTGAAGCGGGTCGCGGAGATCTCGCGCGCGATGATCCACGAGTGGGCGATGGGGACCTCGGTCAGCGCGCTCCAGCTCGCCTCCGAGGGCGGCGCGGTCTCCGATCGCACGCGTGAGCTGCGCGACGCCGAGCAGCAGCACCTCGCCGACGAGGCGCTGCGGCGCGCCATGCGCCTGATCACCGACCACCGCGCGCAGCTCGACCAGTTCGCCGGCGCACTGCTGCGCCAGGAGGTGCTCGAGCGCTCCGACATCGAGCGGATCATGGCCGGCGTGGCCGTCCCGCCCAGCGCGTCGGGTCACCTGCGCGTGGCGGCCTCAGAGACGTCCTAAGGGTCGCGTCAGCGCGGTTCGAAGACCACGATCCCGAGCCCGCTGGCGCGGATCGCCTCCAGCAGCTCCGCGCGCGTCGGCGTGCGGCCGACGTTGATGCGGATGCCGAGCCGGCGCTGCGCCGCCTTCCAGCCCAGCTCGGCGATCCGTCGCTCGTAGAGGTCCGCGACGACGTCCGGGTCCTCGATCAGCGTGCCGCGGACCGGGACCGCCACACCGCGGTCGAGCAGCTCCGCGTCGCGCCCGCCGCGGAAGTTGAGCCGCCAGGGCGAGTTGCTGATGACAGCCGTGCGCCCGTCGTAGTCGATGCGGCCGAACGGCACCTCCAAGCGGCGCCCCGAACGGCGCCCGACGTAGCGGACCAGCAGCAGCTGGCCGCTCAGCGGCCGGTGCAGCGGCGAAGTGAGCAGCCGCGCGGACCATCGGGTTGCCCGCCCGCAACAGCGCGTCCGGCGGATGCACGCGCTCGACGGCGGGACGGGCCCGCTCGGGCACCACCAGCTCGAAGGCGTTGGCGCGCGCGCTCACGCGCTCGAGGCCGCTGTCGCGAAACTCGCCGTCGCAGTTGATCTCCGTCCCCGGCGGGAGCGTGACGGAGACGACCCGGCCCTCGTGGTGCTGCACCGCGCCGCTGGCGCTCGACCCGCTGGGCGCGCAGGCCCCAGGCGCGCCGCACGAGCGCGAGCCGGGAGCCGGCCGGGAGGATCACGACGTCGAGGTCGCCGTCGGTGGCGTCGGCCGCGCCGATCCCGGAGCCGCCGCCGAACGCGCCCGTGCAGGCCACCATCACCTGCCACGAACCGCCGGAGAAGACCTCGACGTCGTCGACGACCACGCGCACGCGCAGTGGGCGGCCGGTCAGCGCCGCGCGGGCGGCGCCGAGCGGGTAGGCCAAGGGCCCGAAGCGCGACTTCAGCGGCTGCGCCCGGCGCGCGGCCACCGAGGCCAAGCCGGCGCTGGCGACGTTCACGAACGGCCGGCCGTCCGCGAGCCGGCCGAGCTCGAGCGCGCGCAGCTCAGTCCCCGAACTGGCCAACGCGGCCGCTTCGAGTTGGTCGACCGGGAGTCCGTGGGCGCGCGCGAAGTCGTTGGCCGTACCGGTCGGGATCACCGCCAGCGGGACGCCGAGGCGGCCGGCGAGCTCGGCCACCGAGCCGATCGTCCCGTCGCCGCCCGCGACGGCGATCCGCTCCGGCCCCCACGCCTCGACCTGCGCGAGGTCCTCGTCCTCGCAGCCGAAGACCTCCGCGCCACCCAGCGCCGCGGCCAGCGGCGCGGGATCGAGGCCTCCCCCGGAGGCGCGATTGGCCACCAGGGCGATCCGCACTCTGGCGCCGAGGGTACACTCGGCAGCCGTGTTCGGCCGCATCGACCACATCGGGGTCGCGGTCGCCGACCTCGAGTCGGCGATCGAGCTCCACACCCGCGCCTACGGCATGCCGCTCGTGCATCGCGAGACGATCGCCGAGCAGGGCGTCGAGGCCGTGCTGCTCGACGTCGGTGAGAGCCACGTGGAGCTGCTGAAGCCGCTCGGCGACGAGACCCCGGTCGGGCGCTTCCTGGCCAAGAAGGGCCCGGGTCTCCACCACGTCGCCTACCAGGTGGCCGACGTGCGAGGTCGCGCTCGACGCGGCGCGCGAGGCGGGGCTGCGGCTGATCGACGAGACGCCGCGCACCGGCATCCGGGGGACGCGGGTCGCGTTCCTTCATCCCGCCACGTCCGGCGGCGTCCTGACCGAGCTCGTCCAGCCCGTGGAGGCACATTGAGTCCCAACGTCGTACGTCGCACCGCCGTCGGGTTCCAGGGCGGCCAGGTGCTGTCCCTGCGCCTCAGTGAGGAGATCCTCACGAGCTTCCGCGAGACGCTCAAGGAGGGCAAGGAACGCTGGCTCGAGGTCGAGGCCTCCGACGGCGCCGTGCTCGTCGATATCGGCCAGGTCGTCTATCTCCGCGTTGAGTCGGACGAGCACCGAATCGGTTTCTGACGCCGCGCGGCTCGCGGGCGAGGACGTCGACGCTCTTGACGATTCGCCGCTGCACTGGCGGGCGCGCGTCAAGGCCGTCGATCTCGCGCTGTACAAGCGCATGCGCCGGCTCGGGCACACGCCGGAGACGGTCGCGGTCGTGCGCCGCTACTCGCGGCTGGGCGAGCACGGCGCGGTCTGGCTCGCGGCCGGCGCGACCGCGGCGCTGCTCGACAAGCCGCGCCGGCGCCAGTGGCTGCGCGCCACCGCGACCGTCGGGGCGGCCCACGCCACGTCGACGTCGATCAAGCTCGCGATCGGCCGCCGCCGGCCCGCGGTCGAGGACCTCCCGCACCTGATGTCCACGCCCACCGGCCTCTCGTTCCCCTCGAGCCACGCGACCTCGTCGTTCGCCGCCGCGCGGGCGTTCGGCGCGCTCGTGCCCGGCGTCGCCGCTGCAGATCGCGGCCGTCGCGATGGGCCTGAGCCGCCTCTACCTCGGCGTGCACTACCCGTCCGACGTCGCCGCCGGCGCCGCGCTCGGCACGGTGATCGGGAGCCTCGGGCGATGATGAAGGTCGGCCTCGTCGGCATGCCCAACGCGGGCAAGTCGTCGCTGTTCAACGCGCTCTCGCGCGCCGGCGCCGAGGCCGCCAACTACCCGTTCACGACGATCGAGCCGAACGTCGCGGTCGTGCCCGTCAAGGACGAGCGCATGGAGCAGGTGGCCGACATCGTCAAGGCCTCGAACATCGTCTGGGACACGATCGAGTTCCACGACATCGCCGGCCTGGTGGCCGGCGCGTCCAAGGGCGAGGGCCTGGGCAACAAGTTCCTGGCCAACATCCGCGAGTGCGACGCGCTGCTGCACGTCGTCCGCACGCACGGCGACGCGAACGTGATCCACCCCGACGGGCGCGTCGACCCGGCGGCGGACATCGAGACGATCGAGACCGAGTTGCTGCTGGCCGATCTCGAGTCGGCCGAGCGCCGCCACGCCCGCGTGGTCCGCGAGGCCCGCTCGGGGGACAAGGCGTCGATCGCCGAGGAGGCCTGGCTGCGGCAGGTGATCGAGGCGCTGCAGGCCGGCACGCCCGCGCGCGCCGTCCCGGTCCCACACGACGCCCCCGAAGCCGCCCGCAACCTGAGCCCGCTGACGGGCAAGCCGGTGCTGTTCGTGGCCAACGTCGACGAAGGCGACGACGCCGTCCCGTCCGCGGTCGCCGACCACGCCGCCGCCACCGGCGCCGCCGCGGTGGCGATCTCGAGCCGCGTCGAAGCCGAGCTGTCCGAGCTCGACGACGAGGAGGCGGCGCAGATGCGCGAGGAGCTCGGCGTCGGCGAGTCCGGCCTCACCCGCGTCATCAACGGCGCGTTCGGCCTGTTGCACCTGATCGCGTTCTTCACCGCCGGTGAGGACAAGCCTGCGCAGACGTGGCACCTGCGCGAAGGGCTGACCGCCTGGCACGCCGCGGGCGAGGTGCACTCGGACATCCAGAAGGGCTTCGTGCGCGCCGAGGTGATCGGCTGGGACGCGCTGGTCGCGGCCGGCGGCTACGCCGGCGCGCGCGAGAAGGGCACGCTGCGGCTCGAGGGCCGCGACTACCCGATGCGCGACGGCGACGTGATCACGGTTAAGTTCACGCCATGAGCGAGTTCAACGTGATGCGCGCGGGCGAAGCGCCCGACTTCACCGGGGACGCTCCCGGCGCCTTCATCGGCTACGGCCGGCCGATCGGCTCCGAGCAGATCGCGTTCAACGTGCGCGTGCTCGAGCCGGGCCAGGCGCACGTGCCGCCGGGCGGCGATCCGACGTGGGGACACAGCCACCGCACGATCGAGGAGATCTACTTCGTGCTCGAGGGCGAGATCACGGTCAAGGTCGGCGACGAGGTAGTGAGCCTCGGCCCGCGCGACGCGATCCTGATCGGAGCCGAGACGCCGCGCGCGACGCGCAACGACAGCGACGTGCCGGCGGCGTTCGCGATGATCTCGGTGAAGGTCGAAGACCAGTCGACCGAGACCGAGGCGCACGAGGACTTCTGGCCTACTGGCTGAAGGCGGTCGGGCACGCCAAGGGCCCGCTCCCGGACGCGTGGGTGGAGGCGAGTACGGTCTCGCTGCGGCGGACCGGCTTCCCGCGCCGGCCGCGCATGCAGCCGGGCGACCGGCTGGTCTACTACGCGTCGGTCTGGCGTGCCGTGTTCGCCGCCGTCGAGGTCGTCAGCGAGCCCGAGCTCACGCGGCCGGGCACGCGCTGGCCGTGGACGGTCGCCGTCGAGCCGCTGCTCGTGATCCCGCTGCTCGACCGGGCGCCGCCAGTCGAGGCGATCGGCGTCCCGGCGCGCTCGATGAGCCAGCAGTCGCACATCCGCCTCACGCCAGAATATTTCGCCCGGGCGATTGACGTAATGGCCTCGATCGCTCACGGCTGAGCGGATAGTGTCGGCTCGTGAGCCGGCCCTTCGTCCTCCCGGGACCTGACGTCGGACGGCTGCTGCTCGACCGTCTCGTGGCCGAAGGCGTCCGCTACGGGCGCGATTTCGCCGTCGTGCGGATCGTCGTCCCGCTCGGGACGGCCGAGGAGCTCGCGCCGGTGCTGGCCGACTGCCTGCGCGACGCCGACGTGGTCGTGCGCTGGGAGGCCGATGAACTGCTCGCGTTGCTCCCCGCCACCGACCGGCCGGGCGCCGAGCGCGCCGCCGAGCGCCTCGACGAGGCGATCCGAGAGCCGATCGCCGTCGGCGCCGCCCACTGGGTCGGCGACACGGCCCACGACCTGCTCAGCCGCGCTGAGCCTCGTCGCTGAGGCGCTTGGCCATCCGGCCCATCCCGAGCTTCTCGGCGGCACTCGAACCGCCCGCGTAGTCCGTCGGCGCGTCGGGCGGGCGCTCGAGCGGCCACGTGGCGCAGCGTCGCGATGTCGCGGAACGTGCGCAGCTGCTCGGCCTGCTCGATCAGCGCCCTGCGGACCGCGGGCGTCTCGCGGATCGCGCCGAGGATCACGTGCTCGAGGTCGCCCTTGCGGCGCAGCAGGTCGGCGGCGGTCTTGGCGCCGATGCCCTTCGCCCCCGGCAGCCCGTCGGAGGGGTCGCCGCGCAGCGCGATGAAGTCCGGGACCTGCGCCGGCTCGATGCCGTAGATCTCGCCCACCTGCTCGGGGCCGACCTCGTCCGGGCCCTGCTGGCGGGCGCGCTGGAGCAGGATCGTGACGCTGTCGGACGCGCACTGGAACATGTCGCGGTCGGCGGTCAGGATCAGCGTCGTGCCGCCCGACTCGGTCTCGAGCGCGGCGAAGGAGCCCATCAGGTCGTCGGCCTCCAGGCTCTCGTGGCCGAGCACGGTCCAGCCGAGCGCCTCGTAGAGCCCTGGCGCGCGCTCCCACTGCCAGGCCAGGTCGTCGGGCATCTCCGGCCGTGCGGCGTGGTAGTCGGGGAAGGCCTCGACGCGGTAGTCGGCCGATTCCTGGCCGAAGCACATGACGACCGCGCGCGGCTGGTACTTCTCGATGCACCACAGGGTCATGTTCAGCGAGCCGACGAGCGCGTTGACGGGCCGGCCCTCGGCGCCGTGGATCGAATCCGGCAGCGCGAAGAAGCCGCGGTAGAGCAGTCCGGGGGTGTCGCACAGGAGAAGCGGAGCGGGCACGGCGGGAAGTATGGTGCTCCGCCATGCGGACGATCACCGGACTCGAAGAGCTCAAGGCCGCCGAGGGCGAGACGCTCGGCACCTCCGACTGGCACGAGGTGACCCAGAAGGACGTCGACACGTTCGCCGACGTCACGGGCGACCACCAGTGGATCCACGTCGACGTCGACCGCGCCAAGGACACGCCGTTCGGCGGCACGATCGCCCACGGCTACCTGACGCTCAGCCTCGGCCCGTACCTCAACAACCAGGTCTTCAACATGGAGGGCTTCGCGTTCGCCCTCAACTACGGGCTCAACAAGGTCCGCTTCCCGGCGCCGGTGCCGATCCCGAGCAAGGTCCGGGCCGCGCCCGAAGGTCAAGGAAGTGACCGACATCGAGGGCGGCGCGCAGGTCGTGTTCGAGGTTTCCTTCGAGCGCGAGGGGACGGAGAAGCCGGTCTGCGTCGCCGAGACCGTCGTGCGCGTCTACACGGGCTAGTCCCCCCGATCTGCGCCATCGGCGATGGGTCAGGCGTGGGCGACGACGACGTGCCACTCGTTGGACACGCGGTAGCCGCCGTCCGGCTGCCGGCGATGGGCGAGCGCGCGCAGGATCGCCGCGCGCAGCTCGGGCTCTCGCTCGGGCCCGGCGATCGCGCCGCCGCCGCCGGCGGCGAGCATGGCGTCGAGCAGCGCGTCGTCGTCCGCGTACACGTACGGCCAGGTCGAGTCGAACGCCCGCACGACCGTCAGCCCGGCCTGCGCCGCGAGCGCCTCGACGATCCCCGGGCGCCAGTAGGACTCGGCCGACTCGCCGCGGAATGCCGCGACGGCCCCCTTCACCGCCTCCAGGTCGCAGCGCTCGGGACGCCCGAAGACCTGGATGACGACCGGCGCGCCGGGGCGGGCGACGCGTCCGGCCTCGCGCAGCGCGGCGACCATGTCGTCGGCGAAGAAGAACGACGTGAACCCGGTGACGGCGTCGAAGGAATCGTCGGGATACGGCAGCGCCTGGAGGTCCGCGAGCCGCAGGTCGGCCTCGGGGACGCGCTCACGGGCCAGCGCGAGCAGGCCCTCGGAGGCGTCGAGGCCGGACACCGTCGCGCCGCGGTCGGCGCACATGCGCAGGAAGACGCCGGTGCCGCAGCCGACGTCGAGCACGGAGTCGCCCGGCTTGGGGTCGATGTGGCGCAGCGCCTGCTCGTAGACCGGCGTCTGCTGCTCCTCGCTGAGCGCCCAGGCGCGCGGCCGGTGGCCCCAGAGCACGCCCCACCGGCGCGCGCTCTCGCTGATCGTGGTGGTTGTCATTGTCTGCCCTTCGTCATAAACTATGGAACGTAGTGCAGTATAACTACGGACCATAGCTATGTCAAGATCCGAGCTGACCCTGTTCTCGTACGAGGTGATGGCGCTGGTCGGGCGCCAGGGCGCCGGCCCGCACGACCTGCTGCAGATGGCGCGGCGCGGCCGCATCCTCGACTGGGCCGGTGAGAGCCAGTACTACGTCGAGCCCAAGCGCCTCGCTCGGCTCGGCTATCTGGAGGCACGCAGCGCGCCGGGCAGGACCCGCGCGCGCACCGTCTACTCGCTGACCGACAAGGGCCTCGACGCTCTGCGCGAGTTCGCCCGCACGCCCGTAACGCTGACGCCGCTGAAGTCCGAGCCGCTGCTGCGCCTGCTGATGGCCGACCTCGTCGGCGAGGAGATCACGCGCGCGAGCATGGCGACGCTGCGCGGCGACCTCGCCGACGTGCTCGTGCGGCTCGAGGAGAGCGCGGCGACGGCCGAGACGCTGCCGCACCGGCGCAAGTACCTCTTGCTCGTCATCGACTTCCTGCGCCGCTACGTCGAGCTGCACTCCGAGCTGCTCGACGAGGTCGAGCGTGAGCTCGATCCTTAGCGGATCGGGGTTCACCAGGAAGGACCGATGCGGACGGCGGGGCCGATGCGCCCCGGCCGCGACCACGCGGTAGGTGCCCGGGGTGCCGGCGATGTAGCGGTACGCGCCGCCGCGCCCGGTCCGCACCGTGCCGACGTCGCGCCACGCTCCGCCGCGGCGGACCTGCACGCGCAGCCGCGTGCCGCGCCTGGGCCCGATCACGGTGCCGCGCAGGGTCCCGGCGGAGCGGCGCAGGAACGAGAACGATCGCGGCGCGGTGGTCCCGCCGGAGCCGTCCGCCTTCTCGCCGCTGATCGCCGTGAAGTACGCCCACGTGTCGAACAGCCCGAGGCGCGCGCGCAGCGTCGGCCCGTCGGTCGCCGTCACCCCGCGCGAGCCGACGACCTCGGCGGCCATGATCCGCGGCGAGACCCCGCGGCGGGTCACGCGGATGCCCTTGAACGAGCCCTTGACGAGCCCACCCAGCTTCTGCGCGCCGCGGCCTTCTTCGTGAGCCGGATCCGCCAGCGATGGCGCGGCGACACGTTGTCGTACGGATCGTCGACCGACTTCAGCCACGGCTTCGGCTCGGTGCCCAGGTTCGTGTTCTCGACCGACTCCGTGCGCCCGCCCGAGGTCGAGAAGAAGTACGTGACGACCGGCTCGCCCTGGTAGGTGACGATCTGCCCGCGGGTGGCGGCGATCGCGCTGTTGGTCGCCGCGGTCTCGATTCCGACGCCCTTGTAGACCTGCGAGCGCGTGTCGGGGTAGTGGTCGAACTCGGCGCTCTTGGCCGTCGTGATGGCGTAGGTGCGGGCGGTGATGGCCTGCGCCTTGAGCGCCTCGGCGGGCCACGACGCGGGCGACTCCGCGGGCACGACGCCCTGCAGGTAGTCCTCGAGGCCGACCGAGTTGACGACCTCGAGGCCGTTGAAGACGTTGGGCTTGAACTCGAGCACGCCGCGGTAGCTGCCGACCCGGCCGAGCGTCGTCACGCCGTTCTCGCCCGCCACCTGCAGCGGCGCGGTGAACGTCGCGAGGCGCTTGCCGCTCGCGGACAGGTCGACCTGCGAGAGCCCGCGGCGCTTGATCGTGTAGGTCGTGGTCGGGCTCAGCGCGCGCGAGCCGGCCTGGCGCGCGCCGGTGATCCGCGCCGCCGACGTCTGCGGCGACGAGCAGCACGCGGACCTTGCGGTCGGGATCGGTCGTCCCGAGCGCGGTGCCCGTGTAGTAGTGCGCCAGGATCTCGGATGCGCTGCGGCCCTGCTGGGCGAAGCCCAGCGCGCCGTACTGGCTCATGCCGACGCCGTGGCCGAAGCCGGCGCCGCGGATCGTGAAGGTCGTCTTGGGAGCGGCCTGGGCGGCGAGGGGCGAGCACCAGCAGCGCCAGGATGAGCGAGGAGGGTGCGGGTCATAGGATCAGCGGCGGTCTAAGTTAGCCGGACACATGCGTTGGATAGGAGTTGCGGACATTGAGCTCTCGCAAGGCATCTGACCTGTTCGTGGAATCCCTCGAAGCCGAGGGCGTCAAGTACGTGTTCGGCATTCCGGGCGAGGAGACCCTCGATCTGAACGAGTCGCTGCACGATTCGTCGATCGCGTTCGTCCCGGTGCGCCACGAGCAGGGCGGCGCGTACATGGCCGACATGTACGGCCGGCTGACCGGGCGCGCGGGCGTCTGCCTGGGCACGCTGGGCCCCGGCGCGACGAACCTCGTGACCGCGGTCGCCGACGCGTTCCTCGACCGCTCGCCGCTCGTCGCCCTGACCGGCCAGGCGGACCTCCAGCGCATGCACAAGGAGTCCCACCAGCACATCGACATCGTCTCGATGTTCAAGCCGGTGACGAAGTGGAACACGCGCCTGAACGCGGCGGCGGTGATCCCCGAGGTCGTGCGCAAGGCGTTCAAGGTGGCGCAGGAGCCCAAGCCGGGCCCGACGCACATCGAGCTGCCCGAGGACGTGATGGCCGACCAGGTCGACGCCGAGCCGCTGCCGGTCGACACGCGCCACCGGCGGCTCGAGCCGGCCGCGGGCGATCTGCTGGCCGCGGCGGAGATGATCCGCGCGGCGATCTACCCGGTGATCCTGGCCGGCAACGGCGTGGCGCGCGCCGGCGCGGCGCCCGCCCTGCGCGAGCTCGTGCGCGCCACCGGGATCGGCGTCGCCGAGACGTTCATGGGCAAGGGCGCGCTGGACTACGAGGACGTGCACGCGCTGGGCACCGTCGGGCTGCAGTCGCGCGACTACGCGCTGGCGGGCTTCGACGACGCCGACGTCGTGATCACGGTCGGCTACGACCTCGTCGAGCACTCGCCGCTGAACTGGAACCCGAGGCGCGACAAGAAGATCGTCTGCATCGACAGCGTGCCGTCGGAGGTCGACGAGAACTTCATCACCGAGATCGACCTCGTCGGCGACCTCTACCACATCCTCAGCCGGCTGACCGAGGAGCTGCGGCACTCCCCGCGGACCGTGGCGCGCTCGCGGCTGGACGACATCGTGCTCGGCCGCTTCGAGGCCGCCAAGGACGACGACGCGTTCCCGATGCAGCCGCCGCGCGTGCTGTGGGAGATCCGCAAGGCGCTCGGCCGCCACGACATGCTGATCTCCGACGTCGGCCTGCACAAGCTGTGGATCGCGCGCATGTTCCCGGCGCACGAGCCGAACACGGTCCTGATCGCCAACGGCCTGGCCGGGATGGGGATCGCGCTGCCGACGGCGATCGCGGCCAAGCTCGTCCACCCCGGCCGCCAACGTCGTGACCGTCAACGGCGACGGCGGCTTCCTGATGAACGTGCAGGAGCTCGAGACGGCGGTGCGGCTGAAGACGCCGATCGTCAACGTGATCTGGGAGAACGCCCAGTACGGCTCGATCGTGTGGAAGCAGGACAAGAAGTTCGGCCGCCACTTCGGGACCGACTTCACCAACCCAGACTTCGTCAAGCTGGCCGACGCCTTCGGCATGCCGGCCTGGCGCTGCGAGTCCGTCGAGGACTTCGGCAGGCACCTGCGGCACGCGCTGTCGCTTGAGCTCCCGAGCCTGATCGTGGTCCCGATCGACTACTCGCTCGACGTGTCCATCTCGGAGGAGCTCGGAACGGAGACGGTGGCGGCATGAGCGCAACCCAGGAGCGGACTGCGGTCGACGCGGTCCCGACGCAGCTGTTCATCGGCGGCGAGTGGCGGGACGCCTCCGGCGGCTCGACCTTGGACGTCGAGGATCCGTCGACGGGCGAGGCGATCGCGTCGGTCGCCGACGCGACGCCGGACGACGCGCGCGCGGCGCTTGGACGCCGCCTGCGCCGTCCAGGACGAGTGGGCGGTGCACCCGCCGCGCGAGCGCGGCGAGATCCTGCGCCGCGCGTTCGAGGCGATGACCGCGAACGCCGACGATCTCGCGCTCGTGATGACGCTCGAGATGGGCAAGCCGCTGGCGGAGTCGGCGGCCGAGATCACCTACGCCGCCGAGTTCCTGCGCTGGTTCTCGGAGGAGGCCGTGCGGATCGAGGGGCGCTTCGCGGTCGCGCCCAACGGCGTCGGGCGGATGCTCACGATGAAGCAGCCCGTCGGGCCCTGCTACGCGATCACGCCGTGGAACTTCCCGGCCGCGATGGGCACGCGCAAGATCGGCCCGGCGATCGCCGCGGGCTGCACGATGGTGATCAAGCCCGCGCAGCAGACGCCGCTGTCGATGCTCGCGCTGGCCAAGATCTTCGAGGAGGCCGGGCTGCCGGCGGGCGTGCTGAACGTCGTCACGTCCTCGTCGTCGTCGGACGTCTCGAAGCCGATCATCAGCGACCCGCGGCTGCGCAAGCTGACCTTCACGGGCTCGACCGAGGTCGGCCGCAAGCTCGTCGAGCAGTCCGCACCGGGGCTGCTGCGGACCTCGATGGAGCTCGGCGGCAACGCGCCGTTCCTCGTGTTCGCCGACGCCGACGTCGACGCGGCGGTCGAGGGCGCGATCATCGCCAAGATGCGCAACATCGGCGAGGCCTGCACGGCGGCGAACCGCTTCCACGTCGCCGCTTCGGTGGCCGACGAGTTCGCGGAGAAGCTGGCCGCCAAGCTCGGCGAGATGAAGGTCGGGCGCGGCACCGAGGAGGACGTCAAGGTCGGGCCGCTGATCGACGCCGACCAGCGCGACAAGGTCGCCGAGCTCGTCGTCGGACGCCACCGGCAAGGGCGCGTCGGTGCTCGTCGGCGGCGGGGCGCGCGAGGGCGCGGGCTACTTCTTCGACCCGACCGTGCTGGCGGGCGTCTCGGCCGATGCGCGGCTGCTGAAGGAGGAGATCTTCGGCCCGGTCGCGCCCGTCGTCGGCTTCGACGACGAGGAGGCCGCGATCGCCGCCGCCAACGACACCGAGTTCGGGCTCGTGGCCTACGTCTACACGTCCGACATCAAGCGCGCGTTCCGCGTCTGCGAGAAGCTCCAGACCGGCATGGTCGGCCTCAACCAGGGCATGGTGTCGAACGCCTCGGCGCCGTTCGGCGGCGTCAAGGCCTCCGGCTTCGGCCGCGAGGGCGGCGCGGAAGGCATCGACGAGTACCTCGAGGTCAAGTACGTCGCGATGGCGATGTGAAATCAGGCGGGACATCCCCTCCGCCCCACCCCGATCATCCGACCTGATTTGGCCGATCCACTCGGACAATTCCGCCACTGGTACGAGCACGCCGTGGCCGCCGGGCTCCCCGAGCCCGAGGCCATGGCGCTCGCGACGGCCGACGCCGGACGGCGTCCCGTCGGTGCGCTTCGTGCTGCTCAAGGGCATCGACGAGCGGGGCGTCGAGTTCTACACGAACTACGAGTCGCGCAAGGGGCGAGAGCTGACCGCGAACCCGCGGCGGCGCTGGCCGTGCTGTGGAAGCCGCTGCAGCGGCAGGTGCGGCTCGAGGGCGTGGTCGAGGTGCTGACCCCCGAGGAGTCCGACGAGTACTTCGCGACCCGCTCGCGCGGCTCGCAGCTCGGGCGCCTGGGCGTCGCGGCAGTCGGAGGTGATCCCGGACCGCGAGTGGCTCGAGGCGCGGCTGGCGTCGTTGGAGACGTCCTATCCGAGTGAGGTGCCGCGGCCGCCGCACTGGGGCGGGTACCGGCTCGTGCCTTCCGTGATCGAGTTCTGGGAGGGCCGGCCGAACCGGCTTCACGACCGCGAGGCGTTCACGCGGGGCTCCGACGGGGTCTGGCACTCGCGGCGGCTGTCGCCCTGAGGGCGCGCGGGACTGCGAACTCCTTCCATGTGGAAGTGCGCCGGGTTCGTCTGGCCTAGCCAGACGTAGCCGACTCACCTCCGACAGGCGATGGGCAGTTGTGAGCGGCCGCGCGCGCGAATGACGCCGACGGCGAGAAACGATCGCGTTCCAACGCGCTGATCGTGCCGCCGCCCCTCGTCGGCGCAGTGACTCGCTCGCTGGCCATCGCCGGCGAGGGACACCGGCCACGCGAGGCCGACCCACTCCTTTTGCCAGCGCAGTTCGCCGGTCCAACCACGCGGTCCGAGAATCTCACCGCCCGCTGTCCAACGCGCGGATCGCACCCGGCCCCCACCCGCAGCAGCCGCCCACGACCGCCGCGCCCTCGAACCGCGGCGTCGCCACGGCGCCGCTCCAGGTCTTCGAAACCGCATCCCACGCCCCGCCTGCGTTCGGGTAGGCGACCAACGGCAGATCGGAGACCGAACGAATCCGCGACAGCAGCTCGTCAACGTACTCGGGCGCCGTGCAGTTGACGCCGACCGCGACGACCCGCGGCGACTCAACCGCGCGGACCGCGTCCTCGATCGGCTCGCCGTGCGCCGTCGAACGACCGTCGCGGCACGTGAACGTCACCCACGCGTCCGGACCCTCCAGACGCTCCAGCGCCCGCACGATCGAGACCGCCTCATCGACCCGCGGCTGCGTCTCGATCGCGATGCAGTCCGGCGACGCCGCAAGCAGCAGCCGCAACCGCCGCTCGTGCCAGCCATCGGGCACCTCGTAGTCGCCCGTGTACTCCTGCCCGCCGGCCAGCATCGCTCCGTAGGGCCCGACCGACGCCGCCACGAGCACCCCCGCGCGGCGCGCCACACGGACGCTCTCGGCCAGGAGCGAGTCCGGCGCCTGGTAGCTCGCGCTGATGACGATCTCCGCGCCCGCGTCCACGAACGAACGATGGGCCGCAGCGACGAGATCAGGGTCCGCAGCCAGCACCCGGGCCGTCCACATCCGCCCCGAGACGTCGGCGCCCAACTCCTCGAGCGCCGTCGACAGCCCCCCGTCCAGCCGGACGACGCGCCCCTCGGCCAGCAGGTCGCGCAGCGTCATCCGACGACGCAGGCCGTGCCCACCCGCCGGAACCCGAGCCGCGCGTAGACGCGGGCGATCTCATCGCTGCCCGCCGAGAGGAACACGGTCGAAGCGCCGTACGACAGCGCGTCATCGACCAGCAGCCCCGTCACGGCGCCGCCGAGCCCTTGGCGCCGGAGGGCCGGCAGCGTCGCGACGCCTACGACCTCGGTCACGCCGTTGACCGGCTGGTGTTGTCCCACCGCGGCCGGGCCGTAGGGCCCCTCGGCCACCGCCATCACGGTCAGGCCGCGCCGTAGCCGCTCGCGGACGAAGTCCAGCCCGTCGTCGGATGCGGCGGCGTCGCGCTCGCGCAGGCCCTCGGGCCCGGCCGCCGTGCCCGCGGCGCCGAAGCCCACCGCTTGGACCGCGCGCGCCGCGGCCAGCGCGCCGTCGTCGGCGGAGAGCAGGCGCAGGGTCATCCCGGGCGGCGGCTCGGGCGCCCTCCACGCGTCGCGGTCGAGCACCATCAGCGGCGCCTCGAGCACCGAAAGGCCTGCGGCGCGAGCCGCCTCGAGCAGCGACGGCGTCGTCTCGTGCACCCACTCGAACGTCGCCGGCGCCGTGAGCGCACGCTGGCGATCGAGGACCGCGCGAACGTCGTCGACCGTGAACGTGTGCGACAGCCCGAGCCGCGGCCGCGCGTAATACGGCCACGGGCCCGTCCCCACGAACAGCGAGAACGGGCCGACCGCTTCGACGCGGGCCGCCGAGCGCGGGACCGCGTCGTAGTACCCCTCGAGGACGCGGCGCGCGTCGTCGTGATCGAGGGCAGTCATCGTGGCGTGGCCGCGCGCCGGCCCGAACTACTCGGCCGCGCTCGATCCCGCGGCAATCTTGCGCAGGTCGAGCGCCTTGTCCAGCGTCTCCTCGTCGACGCCGTGCTTGCGCGCGACCTCGCGCAGCGTCCCGCCGGAGGCCGACGCGTCCTTGACGATCTCCGCCGCCTTGTCGTAGCCGATGAACGGGTTCAGCGCGGTCGCGACCGCGAGCGTGCCCTCGGCCGACGCCTCCAGCCCCGCCAGGTTCGGCTCGATCCCGTCCACGCACTTCTCGGCGAACAGCCGCGACGTCGTCGAGAGCAGATGGATCGACTGCAGCAGGTTGCGCGCCATCAGCGGGATCCGGACGTTGAGCTCGAACTGGCCCTGCAGCCCGCCGATCGTGATCGCGGTGTCGTTGCCGATCACCTGCGCGCCGACCTGCAGCACGACCTCCGGGATCACCGGGTTGACCTTGCCGGGCATGATCGAGGAGCCCTTCTGCAGCTCGGGCAGGAACAGCTCGCCGATGCCGACGCGCGGGCCAGAGCCCATCAGCGCCAGGTCGCCCGCGATCTTGATCAGCGAGACGGCGACCACCTTCAGCGCGCCCGGAGAGCTCGACCAGCGCGTCGCGGTTGCCCTGCGCCTCGAACGGGTCCTCGGGCGGCGAGATCGTCAGTCCCGTGTCGGCCGACAGCTTCTCGCGCACCTTGGCCGCGAAGTCGCGGTGCGTGTTCAGGCCGGTGCCGGTGGCCGTGCCGCCGAGCGGGATCTGCGCCACCTGCGGCAGCGCGTTCTCGACGCGCCGGCGGCCGAGCCGGATCTGCGCCGCGTAGCCGCTGAACTCCTGGCCCAGCGTGACCGGCACGGCGTCCATCAGGTGCGTGCGCCCGGACTTGACGATGTCCTTGAACGCGTCGGCCTTGGCCGCGAACGAGGCCTCGAGCTGCGCGAGCGCCGGCAGCAGCGTGTTCGTGGCCTCGTCCAGCGCGGCCAGGTGCACGGCGGAGGGGAAGACGTCGTTCGAGGACTGCCCCATGTTCACGTGGTCGTTCGGGTGCGCGCCTTCGCCGGCCAACGTCGCGATGACCTCGTTGGCGTTCATGTTCGAGGACGTGCCCGAGCCGGTCTGGAAGACGTCGATCGGGAACTGCGCGTCGTGCTTGCCCTCGGCGATCTCGTCGCCGGCGGCCGCGATCCGCTCCGCCACCGAGGCGTCGAGCAGCCCGAGCTCCGCGTTCACGCGCGCGGCGGCGCCCTTGACGCGCCCGAGCCAGCGCACGACCGGTAGCGGCACGCGCTCGCCGGACACGGGGAAGTTCGCGACGGCCTTGGTGGTCTCGCCGCCCCACAGCTCGGTCGGGGTGTCCTGCACGCTCATCGGCTCCTCCGCGTCAATCTCGGGATCTGCGGCGCCTAACGCTAGCGCGGGCGGGCACCACGGCCCGCCCGCGCCGCGACGGTCAGTCCTGCCAGGCGGCCAGGCCGGTGACGACCAGCCGGCGCCCGCCGCCGATGCGCCCGGCGAAGCGGCTGCGGCCGGTCGCCGGATCGACGGTGTAGAGCCCGGAGCCGCGGCTCATGCGCGTCGCCAGGTAGCCGACGTTGTCGGCGCCGGCGATGTCGAAGCCGGACTGGTCGGCGACGTCGAAGCCGAGCCGCTTCGGCAGTCGTCTGCGTGCCGGCGTTCGGCGGGTTCTGGATCGCGATCGTGTCGGCCGCGGAGTCGATCGTGTAGAGGATCGTGGCCGTCGGCCGCACGGCGCTGAACGTCGAGTTGGTGTAGGCCGCGTCGACGACGCGCGGCGTGCCCGGGTTCAGGGCGCCGTCGCCCATCAGCACCGTGCCCTCGTCGACGTTCAGCTCGCAGGTTCGAGCCGGCGTCGGAGACGACGCGGATCTTGTCCACGGTCGGGTTGAAGTCGACGCCGAAGAACGCGCCCGACGGGCCGGGCGTGAACGCCGGGCCTTCGGCCACGGCGATGCCGGTGCGCGGGCTCACGCGGTAGACGACCGAGTCCGAGCCGACGCCGTAGAGATCGCCGGTCGCGGGCCGGAAGTCGATGCCCGCCAGCGTCACGCCCGCGGGCAGTCCGGTGAGCGCGCGGATGTCGCGCAGCCGATCCGGGGTTCGCGGCGTCGAAGCGGACGAGCGTGTTCTGGTCGGTGGTGGCGAAGAGCGCGCGCGACGTCTGTCCGTCGTCGTAGCGCGGGCCCTTCGCCTGCGCGGTGCCGGCGGCGGCCAGCGAGAGCACGACGGCGGTCGCCGCGGCGCGGCGCAGGAGCGGGGAGTTCACGAGGGGAACCTCCGGGGAATTGGGGACGGCTCCTACTGCGAGCCATCCTCATCGAAGGTTCACCCGAGGCGAGCGCCGGCGCGCCCGACCTCAGGTCGTCTGCAGCTCGCGCACGGGCGTGACCTCGCGCGGCTTGAGTTCCTCGTGGCAGTGCGCGCACACGAGCAGCGGGTCGGCCTCGTGGCCGCAGGCGTTGTGGCGCAGGACGACGGGCGGTCCCTGCTCGTCCTGCAGGTGCCGGTCGCCCCAGCGCATCAGGGTCACGATCGACGGATACAGGTCCTTGCCGGCCTCGGTCAGCCGGTACTCGTAGCGTTCGGGCTCGGCCTGGTAGAGCACGCGCTCGAGGATGCCCGCGCCGACGAGCGACTGCAGGCGCGTGGAGAGGATGTTGCGCGCGATCCCCAGGTTGCGCTGGATGTCCGAGAAGCGCCGGACGCCGTAGAAGGACTCGCGCAGGATCAGGAACGTCCAGCGCTCACCGAGAATCTCCATCGCTCGGCCGATCGAGCACGCGACCGGACGTTGCAGCTCGTACATCGCTCGCAAACGGTAGCTCTTCACCCGCAGAAGGCGAGAAGCTCGCGCGCGACGCCGACCGGATCGTCATAGGCGATCAGGAACCCGGTGCGCGGGAGCACGCGCAGCTGCGCGTCGGGGAGCAGGTCGAGCGCGGCCTCGGCGATCGCGAGCGGGTGCACGGCGTCCTCGTCGGCCCACAGCAGCAGCACCGGGAAGTCCATCCGCCCGTAGGCGTCGAGCAGCTCGTGCTGCGCGCCGCGCGGCCAGCGCCGCGCGGCCTTGGCCCACGAGCGCATGCGGTTGCCGTTGCCGGGGAGGTCCATCAGCGCGTGGCGGATCAGGTCGTCCGCGCCGGGCGCGCCGGTGACGGTCAGCTGCTCGCCGCGGCTCGGCCGCAGGACCAGCGGCGCGGCGCGCGCGAGCACGCGGTCGCAGCCCGGCACGACGGCGCAGGCGGATCACGACGCGGCCGGTGCGCTCGAGCGTGCTGCGCTGTGGCATGGCGTGCATCGGGTTCGGCAGCAGGATCAGCTTCGCGGGCTGGATCGCGCCTCGGCCACGACGGCGCGCAGCGCGAGCTGCGCGCCGAGCCCGTGACCGCCGACCAGCGGCCGCGGGCCGCAGGTCTCGGCGACGAAGCCGGCGAGCAGCTCGGTCAGCCACTCCGGCGAGTAGGGATGGCGCGGCCGGTCCTCGGACGCGCCGTGCAACGGGAGGTCGGGGAGCACGACCCGATGGCGGTGCGCGAGCTCGTCGACGACCGGCTCCCACTCGCGATGCGTGAGGCCCTTGGAGTGCAGCAGCACGAGCGCCGGTCCCGGTCTCCGGCCTCGCGGTAGGCGATCCGCGCTCCGTCGGGGTGGTGGTAGAGCCGCAGCTTCACCGCGGGGCGCAAGATAACCTCGCACGCCGTGCGCGCCAACGGCATCGGTCGGCCGGTCCGCCGTCGCGAGGACGCGCGGATCCTGGCCGGGCGCTCCGAGTTCCTGGACGACGTCCGGCTCGACGGGCTGGCGCACGCGGCCTTCGTGCGCTCCCCGCACGCCCACGCCCGCGTGCACGGCGTGCGCGGCGCGCTGCTGAGCGCGGCCGACCTGTGAGCGCCGTCCCGGCGCAGATCGACCCGCCGCCCGGGCTGACCGTCGCGAACGCGCCGCACCCGCTGCTGGCGTCGGACGAGGTCCGCTACGTCGGCCAGCCCGTCGCGCGCGTCGTGGGCGAGTCGCGCGCGGCGGCCGAGGATGCCGCCGAGCGCGTCGAGGTCGACTACGAGCCGCTGGAGGCCGTCGAGGATCCGCGCGCGTCGACCGAGACGCTGGCCCGCTGGGAGAAGCGCGAGGGCGACGTCGACGGCGCGTTCGCGGCCGCGGCCCACGTCGTCCGCACCGATCACGTGATCCCGCGGCTGGTCGCGGTGCCGATGGAGCCGCGCGGGGCGATCGCGCTGCCGGGCGAGCGGCTGACCGTGTGGTCGTCGTCGCAGAGCGCGCACCGCTCGCGCGCGCAGCTCGCGCAGATGCTGCGGCCGCCCGGCGGCCTCGATCCGCGTGATCGTGCCCGGACGTCGGCGGCGGCTTCGGCTCCAAGGGCACGCTGGGCGGTCGAGACGCCGCTGGTCGCGCTCGCGGCGGAGACGCTCGGGCGGCCGGTCAAGTGGGCCGAGGACCGGCGCGAGAACTTCCTCGCGGCGCCGCAGGGGCGCGGGCAGCGCGCGGCGGTCGAGCTCGCGCTCGACGGCGACGGGCGCGATCCTCGCGCTGCGCGGGCGGATCCTCGCCGACCTCGGCGCCTACCTGCTGCCGAGCACCGCGATCCCGCCGCACACGACCGCGATGCTGCTCGCCGGTTGCTACGACATCCCGGCCGTCGAGGTCTTCGTGACCGGCGTGCGCACCAACAAGGTGCCGACGGGCCCGTACCGCGGCGCCGGGCGGCCGGAGGCGATCTACCTGATCGAGACGACGCTCGACGCCGCCGCGCGCGAGCTCGGGATCGACCCGGATCGAGCTGCGCCGGCGCAATCTCGTGCGCGCGTTCCCGCACCGGACCGCGCTCGGCTGGACGTACGACTCGGGCGACTTCGAGCGCTGCCTGGACACGGCGCTGCGGCACGCCGGGACCGACCGTCGCCGGGCGCCGGTTCACGCGCATCACGGCGCCGGCCTGGACGTCGGCGCCGCCGGAGCGCGCGGGGCGCCTCGTGGGCGAGGCGCCGCCGGGCCCGGCCCGACGTCGTGCGTCGGCACGGGCGTCGCGCTCTGCGTCGAGCGCTCGGGCGGGCTGTTCGAGCACGCGGCGGTCACGCGCGACGGCGAGGACTTCGTCGTCAGCGTCGGCTCGACGCCGTCCGGGCAGGGCCACGAGACGCTGTTCGCGCAGATCGCCGCCGAGCGGCTCGACGTGGACGTCGGAGCGCGTGACGGTGCGCGTGGGCGACACCGACGCGCTCGCCGGACGGCGTCGGCTCGTTCGCGAGCCGCTCGACGGTGATGGGCGGCTCGGCGGTCGCCGCCGCCGCCGACGACCTGCTCGCCGGCGGGCCGGGCGACGGCCCGCTTCGAGTCCGAGCAGGTCTTCGCCTCCGGCGCCTACGTGGCGGTGGTCGAGATCGAGCGCGCGACCGGCGTCGTGCGCGTGCGGCGAGCTGGTCGCGGTCGACGACGCCGGCCGGATCGTCAACCCGCTGCTCGCCGAGGGCCAGGTCGATCGGCGGCGCGGTCCAGGGCCTCGGCGCGGTGCTGACCGAGGAGGCCGGCCGGACCTCCCTGCTCGACTACGGCCTGCTGACGGCGGCCGAGATCCCGGAGTTCGCGACCGCGTTCGTCGAGTCGCCGTCGCCGCTGAACCCGCTCGGCGCTGAAGGGGATCGGCGAGGGCGGCACGATCGGCACGCCCGCGGCCGTCGCCAACGCGGTCGCCGACGCGCTCGGCGGCCGCCACATCGATCCGCCGTTCACCGCCGAGAAGGTCTGGCGGGCGCTGCAATGACGTGGCGAGCAGCTCTCCACGCTCGCGCCGCTGCGCGACGCGCACGGCACGATCGTGCTCGAGGAGGCCGACGACGACACCCGCACGGCGACGTTCCGCGTCTACGGCCCGCGCTCGCTGACGGCCACGCTCGACGCGGCGGCCGCGTTCGACGGCGAGGTCGCCGCTTGCGCCGGCGCAGGCCCCGCCCGTCGGCTGCTGGCCGCGGCGGCTGCGCGCCCGGCCCGTGGTTCGGCGCGCTTCGGGTCGCGCGCGGGCAGGCGGCGCGTGAAGCCCGCGCCGTTCGAGTACGTCGCCGCGCGCTCGGTCGAGGAGGCGCTCGCGGCGCTGCGCGAGGACGGCGCGCGCGTGCTGGCCGGCGGGCAGAGCCTGCTGCCGCTGCTCAACGCCCGCGCGCGAGCGCGCCGGCGCGGCTCGTCGACATCAACGACGCCGGCCTCGGCGTGATCCGCCGCACGGACGGCGTGCTGCGGATCGGCGCGACCGTCCGCCAGGCCGCGCTCGAGCGCTCGCGGCTCGTCGCCGCGCACTGGCCGCTGCTGGCCCAGGCGGTGCGCGCACGTCGGCCACGCTCGCGACCCGCTCGCGCGGCACGGTCGGCGGCTCGGTGACGCACGCCGACCCGCGCGCCGCAGCTGCCGCTGGCGCTGCTCGCGCTCGACGCCGGCCATCGAGCAAGGGCGCGCTGCTGGTCGAGATCGTCGTGCCGCCGCTGCCGCCCGGCGCGCGCACCGCGTTCGCCGAGCACTCGCGCACGCGCGGCGACTTCGCCGAGGCGGCCGCGGCGGTCGCCTCGCCCCCGGCCACGCCGCGGTCGCGCTGCTCGGCCCGCGCCGGGCGCCGCGCGCCGAGCACGCGCTGCGCGAGGGCGCGAGCGCGCGCGAGGCCGCGGAGCTGGCCGCCGCCGACGGTCGAGCGCGGCGCACCGGCGCGCGCTGGTCGCGGAGGTCACGCGCCGCGCGCTGCGTGGAGTGCGGCGCGGTGAGGCTGCGCATCAACGGCGTGCCGCTACGAGGGCGAGGCCGAGCCGCGCACGCTGCTGTCGGACTTCATCCGCGACCAGGGCCTGACCGGCACGAAGGTCGGCTGCGAGCAGCGGCGTCTGCGGGGCGTGCACGGTCCAGCTCGACGGCGAGCCGGTGCGCTCGTGCCTGATGCTCGCCGTCCAGGCCGACGGCTGCGACATGCGCACGATCGAAGGGCTCGAGCCCGGCCCGCTGCAGCAGTGCCTTCCACGAGCACCACGCGCTCCAGTGCGGGTTCTGCACCGCGGGCATCCTGATGACGATCGACGCCTTCCTGCGCGAGCACCCGGAGCCGACCGAGGACGAGGTCGAGAGGCGCTGACCGGCAACCTCTGCCGCTGCACGGGCTACCGTCCCGATCGTGCGCGCCATCCTGGAGCGCTGACCTGCGCTCGAAGTACGACCGCGAGATCCTGCTGCTCGCGCTGCCCGCGCTCGGGCGCGCTGGCGTCCGAGCCGCTGTACGTGCTCGTCGACACCGCGATCGTCGGCCACCTCGGCACGAGCCAGCTCGCCTCGCTGGCGATCGCGGCGACCGTGCTCTCGACCGCGTTCACGATCTTCAACTTCCTGACCTACGGCACGACCGCGCAGGTCGCGCGGCTGCACGGCGCCGGGCGCGACGCACGACGCGGCGGCGCTCGGGTCGCAGGCGCTGTGGCTCGGGCTCGGCATCGGGCTGGTGCTGCTGGTCCTGCTCGAGGTCTTCGCGCCACACGATCGTGTACCTGATGGGCGGCGAGGGCGAGGTCGCCGAGGGCGCGGTGCTGTACCTGCGGATCTCGGCGCTGGGCGCGCCGCTGTTCATCCTCGCCGCGGCCGCCCAGGGCTTCCTGCGCGGGATGGGCGACCTGCGCACGCCGCTGCTGATCCTCGTCGCCGCCCACTCGCTCAACGTCGTGCTCGAGCTGCTGTTCGTCTACGGCTTCGGCTGGGGCCTCGCGGGCAGCGCGTGGGGAACGGTGATCGCGCAGGTCGGGATGGCCGGCGCGTTCTTCGTCGTCCAGTACCGCGCCGGCCTCGAGCGTCCGCACCCGGACAAGATGCGCCCGCTGATGCGGATCGGCTCGGAGATCGCCGTCCGCACGACCGCGCTGACCGGTTCCTTCCTCGTCGGCTCGGCCGTGCTGGCGCGGATCGGCGCCGCCTCGCTGGGCGCGCACCAGATCGCCTTCCAGCTGTGGGTCTTCCTCGCGCTCATCCTCGACGCGATCGCGATCGCCGGGCAGGTGATGGTCGGCCGGATGCTGGGCGCGAGCGACGCGGACGGGGCGCGGGCGGCCGCGGTGCGGATGATCGGCTGGTCGGTCGCGATCGGCGCGCTGTTCGGCGCGTGCTGCTGGCGCTCGGCGACTTCGTCGCCGGAGCTCTTCACCGACGATCCGGCGGTGATCGCCAAGGCGGACGAGATCTGGCCGCTGTTCGCGCTGATGATGCCGTTCAACGGCGCGGTGTTCGCGCTCGACGGCATCCTGATCGGCGCCGGCGACACGCGCTTCCTGATGTGGGGGATGCTGGCCGCCGCGGTCGTCTACATCCCGATCGTGCTGCTCACGCTCGACCGAGGGCTGGGGCATCGAAGGGCGTGTGGTGGGGCCTGGTCGCGCTGATCGGCGTGCGACTGGTGACGTGCGCCGGACGCTTCGCGTCCGTCACGCTGGGCGTTGACAGGAGCGCCGGCGTGACTACCCTGTCCCGGCCCATGACGCGACGCATCGCCCTCCTCACCACCCTGCTCGTCCTCGCCGTCGCCGCTCCCGCAGTCGCCCAGGGCGGCGCCTTCGGCCCGCTGCCGCCGGCCGAAGCCGACGCCGACCGCCGACACCCCAGGTCGTCGACGGACGAGGACGGCACGACGGGGCGCAACGTGCTGTTCATCATCGGCGGCGCGCTGATCATCGGCTTCGCCGTGATGGGCTGGTACATCATGCGCGACGCCCGCACCGGCGCTCCCGCAGGCCGAGCTCGCCGGCCCGCGCCTGCGCGAGGAAGGCCCGCACAAGCACAAGAAGCAGGCCAAGGCCAAGGCGCGCGCGAAGACGCGCGCCCAGAAGAGCCGCGCGCAAGGCGCACCGCAAGCGCTAGGCGAGCGCGGCCTCGACGCGCTCGCACACGGTCTCGACCACCTTCACCCGCGCGTAGCGCTTGCTCTCGCCCTCGATCAGGTGCCAGGGCGCGTAGCTCGGTGCTCGTGCGCGCGATCATCTCCTCGACCGCGGCCTCGTACTCCGGCGCGCTTGCGCGCGGTTGCGCCAGTCCTCGTCGGTCAGCTTCCAGGCCTTCAGCGGGTCGCCGGCGCGCGCCTCGAAGCGCCGCAGCTGCTCCTCGTCGGAGATGTGCAGCCAGAACTTGATCGAGGATCATGCCGTCGTCGCACAGCGCCCGCTCGTACTCGTCGATCTCGTGTAGGCCCGCCGCCACTCGGCCTCGGTGGCGAAGCCCTCGACGCGCTCGACGAGCACGCGGCCGTACCACGAGCGGTCGAGCACGGCCATCCCGCCCCAGCCGGGCAGCGCGGAGGCGAAGCGCAGCAGGTACTGGTGGCGCTTCTCGTCGGGCGTCGGCGCCGCGTACTGGACGACGCGCACGTGGCGCGGGTCGAGCTGGTCGACGAGGCGCTTGATCGCGCCGCCCTTGCCCGACGCGTCCCAGCCCTCGAAGAGCACGCACAGCGGCGGGCCGAGCTCCGGCGCGGTCAGGCCGCCGAGCTGCAGCCGCAGCGCGCAGCAGCCGCTCCTGCGCGGCGCGCCAGGCGCTCGGCCTCCTCGGACTTGGAGAGCTTGAGCGAGAGGTCGAGCGTGTCGAGGACGGTCATGGGCGGGACGACCACGCGGTCGCGGACCGTCGAAGACGGCGCGCTTCGCGCTCGGATCTCCGTCGAACGGCCGCGCGAAACCCTCGAACGGGTTCGAACCCCGGTAGTCGGCGAAGCGCACGACCTCGCCGCCGCGCGCAGGAACAGGAACAGCTCGCCGCCGTCGACGGTGTCGAGCCCGGTCCACTCGCGCCCCGAGCCGCTCGGAGATCTGCGCGCGCGAGGTGCCGGGCTGGACGATCAACACGCGCTCCCAGGCGAAGTCCGCGATCTCGCGCAGGTCGAGGACATCGTCGTACTCGCGGCGCCTCGGCGATCGCGCTGCGTGATCGCCTCCGAGCAGCAGGTTGTCGACCTGCAGGTTGTCCTCGTCGCGCGTGAGGAAGACGGCGAGCCCGAGCGCCGACGATGAAGAGCACGAGCGCTGCCGCCACCAGCGCCAGCACCCGCCCCATCCGCATTCGTCCAACCTAGACTCACGCGTCGTGCCGCCTCACCGCCCTCTGCCCAAAGACGCCAACTTCCCGCAGCTCGAGGAGCAGGTCCTCGAGCGCTGGCGTGAGCGCGACGTCTACCGCGAGTCGCTGCGCCGCCGCGAGGGCGCGCCGCCGTTCGTCTTCTACGAGGGCCCGCCGACGGCCAACGGGCGGCCCGGCTCGCACCACGTGCTGGCGCGCGTGTTCAAGGACGTCTTCCCGCGCTACAAGACGATGCAGGGCTTCTACTCCTACCGCAAGGGCGGCTGGGACTGCCACGGCCTGCCGGTCGAGATCGCCGTCCAGAACCAGCTCGGGATCGAGTCCAAGGACCAGATCGAGGAATACGGGATCGCGGAGTTCAACGCCAAGTGCCGCGCGTCCGTGTTCGAGTTCCTCGAGGACTGGACGCGGCTGACCGAGCGGATCGGCTACTGGGTCGACCTCGACGATCCCTACCGGACGCTCGACACGGACTACATCGAGTCGGTCTGGTGGGCGCTCAAGCAGCTGTGGGACAAGGACCTGCTCTACGAGGGCTTCAAGGTCGTCCCGTACTGCCCGCGCGACGGCACGTCGCTCTCGAGCCACGAGGTCTCGCAGGGCTACAAGGACGTCGAGGACCCGAGCGTCTACGTCCGCTACCCGGTCACGCAGGCCGGCGGGCGCGCTGCGCGAGGGCGACACGCTGCTGGTCTGGACGACGACGCCGTGGACGCTCGTCTCCAACGCCGCCGTCGCCGTCGATCCCGAGCTGCACCTACGTGCGCTCGCACGGACGGCTACGTGCTGGCCGAGGCGCTGGTGGGGCGCGTGCTCGGCGAGGACGCGCAGGTCGCCGACCGCTTCACGGGCGCGGACATGGTCGGCGCGGCCTACGAGCCGCCGTTCCCGTTCATCCCCGCGTCCGAGTACGGCGAGAAGGGCCACACGGTGCTGCCCGCCGACTTCGTCTGCGCCGAGGACGGCACCGGGCATCGTCCACACCGCGATCGCGTTCGGCGAGGACGACTTCCGGCTCGGCGCCGAGCACGGCCTGAACGTCATCAACCCGGTGCGCGCCGACGGCACCTACGACGAGCGCATCGGCCCCTACGAGGGCGTCTTCGTCAAGGACGCCGACGACGATCTGGTCGAGGACCTCGAGGCGCGCGGGCGGATGTACCGCGCCGAGCGCCTGATGCACAGCTACCCGCACTGCTGGCGCTGCGGCACGCCGCTGCTCTACTACGCCAAGCCGACCTGGTACATCCGCATGTCCGCGGTCAAGGACCGGCTGCTGGCCGCCAACGAGACCGTCGACTGGCACCCCGAGCACATCAAGCACGGCCGCTTCGGGCGCTGGCTGGAGAACAACGTCGACTGGGCGCTCGGGCGCGAGCGCTACTGGGGCACGCCGCTGCCGATCTGGCGCAACGAGGCCGGCGAGACGCTCGCGGTCGGCTCCTTCGAGGAGCTGCGCGAGCTCTCCGGCGTGCAGCTGGAGGACCCGCACCGCCCGTTCGTCGACGACGTCGAGATCCCGTCGCCGACCGGCGGCGAGCCGCTGCGCCGCGTGCCCGAGGTGATCGACGTCTGGTTCGACTCGGGCTCGATGCCGTTCGCCCAGTGGCACGCGCCGTTCGAGAACCAGGAGAAGTTCGAGGAGCAGTTCCCGGCGGACTACATCTGCGAGGCGATCGACCAGACGCGCGGCTGGTTCTACTCGCTGATCGCGATCTCGACGCTGCTGTTCGACCAGAGCTCCTACAAGACCGTGCCTCTGTCCTCGGCCACATCGCCGACCCCGAGGGCAAGAAGATGTCGAAGTCGCTCGGCAACATCGTCGTGCCCTGGGACGTGATCGACCGCCACGGCGCGGACGCCTTCCGCTGGTACTTCCTGACCAGCAAGCTGCCGTGGGACGGCTACCTGTTCGACGCCGACACCGTCGGCGAGTCGCTGCGCCAGTTCCTGCTGCAGCTGTGGAACACGTACGGCTTCTACGTCCTCTACGCGAACGTCAACGGCGTCGAGCCGACCGAGGTCGACGCCGGCCAACGACCTCGATCGCTGGGCGTTGAGCCGCCTGGCCGCGACGGTCGAGACCGTCACCGAGCGGCTCGAGCACTACGACGCCACGCGCGCCGGGCAGGCGATCGCGGCGTTCGTCGACGACCTCTCGAACTGGTACGTGCGCCGCTCGCGGCGCCGCTTCTGGGACGGCGACCCGGCCGCGTTCACGACCCTGCGCACCTGCCTGGTGACGGTGACCAAGCTGCTGGCGCCGTTCACGCCGTTCGTCGCCGACGAGATCTACGACAACCTCGACGGCACGGAGCCGAGCGTGCACCTGTGCGACTGGCCGGCGGCCGGCGAGCGCGACGAGGACCTCGAGTTCGCGATGGCGACCGTGCGCGAGACCGTGCGGCTCGGGCTCGCCGCGCGCGGCCAGGCCAAGCTCAAGGTCCGCCAGCCGCTGCGCGCCGCGGTCGTCGTGGCCGCCGGCGCCGAGCGCGACGGCGATCGAGCGCCTCGCCGAACGTCGCGCTCGAGGAGCTCAACGTCAAGGAGCTGCGCTACGTCTCCCAGGCCGACGAGCTCGGCTCCTACGAGGTCAAGCCCAACTACCGCGCGCTCGGCCCGCGCTTCGGCAAGTCGATGCCGCAGGTCGCCGCCGCGGTCGCCGCGCTCGACCCGCAGCACGTGGCCGACGCGCTGCGCGACGGCGGCCGCGTCGGGCATCTCGATCGACGGCCACGACCACGAGCTCGACGCCGACGACCTGATGCTGGCCATGAAGCCCGCTCGAGGGCTACCAGCTCGAGCGCGAGGGCTCGCACGCGGTGGCGCTGGAGCTCGAGCTCGACGAGGCGCTGCGCCGCGAGGGGCTCGCGCGCGAGATCGTGCACGCGATCCAGAACGCCCGCAAGACCGCGGGCCTGCAGGTCGAGGACCGGATCGAGCTGCTGCTCGGCGGCGCCGACGAGCTGCTGGAGGCCGCGCGCGAGCACGAGCCGTACGTGGCCCGCGAGACGCTCGCCGTCCTCGGTCGACCTACGACGGCGCCGCGGCGTCGAGCCGGTGAAGATCGAGGGCCAGCCGCTGCACATCGCCGTCACGCGCGCCTGAAGTAGTTGCGTCCGCAATTACCTGCGCTACACTTCAGGTCATGAGCCTCGACTACCGCGAACGCCCCGCCGCGGGCACGCCCGAGGGCCTGCTCGTCCTGCACCACGGCCGCGGCGCCGACGAGCACGACCTGCTCGGCCTGGCCGACGTGCTCGACCCAGAGCGCCGGCTGCACGTCGTCACGCCCGGCGGCCCGCTGCAGGTCCCGGGCTGGCCGGGGCGGCACTGGTACGTCGTCCCGCGCGTCGGCTTCCCGGACCACGACACCTTCCACGCCGCCTACCAGGCGCTGGCGCGCTTCCACGACGAGACGTGGGAGCGGACGGGCACGACCCCGGAGACGACCGTCTTCGGCGGCTTCTCGATGGGCTCGGTGATGAGCTACTCGCTCGGGCTCGGCTCCGACCGCCCGGCGCCGGCCGGGGTCATGGCCTTCAGCGGCTTCATCCCGACGGTCGACGGCTGGCGGCCCGAGCTCGCTCGCGACACGCGCGTGTTCATCGCGCACGGCCGTCGCGATCCGGTGATGGACATCCACTTCGCGCGCGACGCGCGCGAGCTGCTGGTGGCCGGCGGGCTCGACGTGACCTATCTCGAGTCCGACGCGGCGCACCACATCGATCCGGCGCACATCCCCGCGGCCGAGGACTGGCTGCGGACCACCTTCGACCGGGCGGTCTCCGCCCAGTAACGCCTTGCCGCCGTCGCGAGCTTCGCGGCGGCGGCGCCTCGACCTAGGCCAGCGCGGGCTCGAGCTCGGCCTCGATGCGCTTCTTGGGCATCGCGCCCTGGATGCGCTTGGCCTCCTGGCCGTTGCGGAAGAGGATCATCGTCGGGATCGCCAGCACCTGGTACTGCGCGGCGGTCTGCTGGTTGTCGTCGACGTTGAGCTTGACGATCCGCAGGTCCTCGCGGGTCTGGGACATCTCCTCGAGGATCGGCGCGACCATGCGGCACGGACCGCACCACGGAGCCCAGAAGTCGACCAGCACGGGCACGTCGTTCTCCAGGACCTCGGCCTGGAAATTCGTGTCGGTGACTTCGGTGATGGCTGCCATTGATGCTCCCCTCCACGGGTCTACGAGACGCTTCAAAAAGGATAGCGATGAGGGTCAGGCTTCATGTGCCAATGGATCGGCAGGTCGGCCGTCCGCCCCCAGCGGACGCCACCGCCGCGGGCCGTAGCGCAGGGCCGGAACGCGCCAGGCCGCCTCGAGGGCGATCTGCGCGGACATCTTGGACTCGCCGAGGCGGCGCTCGCGGAAGCGGATCGGCACCTCGACGATGCCCAGGCCGAGCTGCAGCGTGCGCCAGGTCAGCTCGACCTGGAAGGCGTAGCCCTGCGCGGTCGCCGTCTGCGCGTCGATCCGCTGCAGCGTCGCGGCGCGAAAGCACTTGAAGCCGCCGGTCAGGTCGCGGATCTGCAGGCCGAGCACGCGGCGCGCGTACTCGCAGCCGGCGAGCGAGATCACGCGCCGCTGCAGGTCCCAGTTCTCGACGCCGCCGCCGTGGACGTAGCGCGAGCCGAGCACGAGGTCGGCGCCGTGCAGTGCGGGCTCGATCAGCCGCGGGAGGTCGGCCGGGTCGTGGCGAGAGGTCGGCGTCCATCTCGACCACGTAGGCCGCGTCGTGCGCCAGCGCGCGCGCGAAGCCGGCGATGTAGGCGCGGCCGAGGCCCTGCTTGCCGGGCCGGTGCAGGACGTCGTCGGCGATCCGGTCGGCGATCGCGCCCGTCCCGTCGCGCGAGTTGTCGTCGACGACGAGGATCTTGGCCTCGGGCGCGGCCGCGCGGATGCCACCCACGACGGCCTCGATGTTCTCGGCCTCGTTGTAGGTCGGCAGGATCACCCAGACGGAGCCGTCCATAGCGGGCGCGTAGGTTAACGGGGCCCATGGCCACCAAGACCAACGCCGAGATCGCCGCCGCCTTCGAGGAGCTCGGCGACCTGTACGAGCTCGACGGCGCGGTGTCCTACCGCGTCATCGCCTACCGCACCGCGGCCAAGGCCGTGCGTGACGCCTCCGTGTCGATCATGGCCCTGACGCGCGAGGGCAAGGTCACGCCGTCCCGGGGATCGGCAAGACGCTCGAGGAGAAGCTGCGCGCGCTCGACGAGACCGGCGACATCCCGTCGGCGGTCAAGCTGCGCGCGAAGTTCCCGTCGGGGCTGATCGCGATCATGCACCTGCCGGGCTTCGGGGCCAAGCGGGCGAAGCTGCTCTACGACGAGCTCGGGATCGACTCGCTGGAGAAGCTGCGCGAGGCGGCCGAGGCGGAGCAGATCCGCGAGATCCGCGGGCTCGGCAAGCGGGTCGAGGAGAACCTGCTGCGGGTGCTGGCCGAGCAGGAGGAGGGCGGGGGCGGGCCCGCGCCGCGGATCCTGCTGTCGCGCGCGATCCCGGTGGCGGAGCAGATCGCGGGCGCGCTGCGCGACCATCCCGCCGCCGACCGCGTGGAGATCGCCGGCTCGGTGCGCCGGATGGGCGACACGGCCAAGGACATCGACATCATCGCCACCGCCGAGCGACGTCGGGCGCCTGATCTCGACGCTGGCCGAGCTGCCGCTGGTGGAGTCGGTCGCGGCCTCCGGCGACGCGGGCGCGCGGGTCGTGACGCACTCCGGGGATGAAGGTCGACCTGCGGGTCGTCGCGCCCGACCAGTTCGGCAACGTCCTGCAGCACTTCACGGGCGCCAAGGCCCACAACGTGCAGCTGCGCGAGGCCGCGGTGCGGCGCGGGCTGCACGTGTCGCGAGTACGGGATCCTGTCCGACGAGGACGGCACGACGCTGACGTGCGCGACCGAGGAGGAGGTCTACGAGCGGCTCGGCTACGCGTGGATCCCGCCCGAGCTGCGCGAGGGCCGCGGGGAGCTCGACGCCGCGGCGCGACGGCTCGCTGCCGCGGCTGATCGAGCTCGAGCGATCTGCGCGGCGACCTGCACTGCCACACGACGCTCTCGCGACGGGCGCCAGACGCTCGAGCAGATGGCGCGAGGACGGCGCTGCGGCGCGGGTGGGAGTACCTCGCGGTGACCGACCACTCGGCGTCGCACGGCTTCGGCGACCACGTGACGCCCGAGGCGCTGGAGGCGCGGATCGAGGAGGTCGCGGCGCTGAACGACGCGCCTGGACGGCGATCACGATCCTCGCCGGCACCGAGTCCAACATCCTCCCGGACGGGTCGCTGGACTACCCGGACGAGCTGCTGTAGCGCCTGGACTGGGTGATCGGCTCGATCCACACCTCGTTCGGGATGGACGAGGCGACGATGACCGACCGCATGGTCGCCGCCGTCGAGCACGCCCTGGCTCGACGCCATCGGCCACCCGACCGGCCGCAAGATCGAGACCCGCCCGCCCTACGCGATCGACATGACCCGCGTGATCGCGGCGGCCGCGGCGAACGGCACGATGATCGAGATCAACGCCGCCCCGGACCGCCGCGACATGAACGAGATCCACGCCCGCGCCGCCGCCGAGGCCGGCGTGATGGTCCTGATCGACTCCGACGCCCACTCGGCGAAGAACTTCGACCTGCTTGCAGTACGGGATCGCCACCGCCCGGCGCGCCTGGCTGACGCCGGAGCAGGTGGCCAACACGCGCTCGTGGGAGGACTTCGCGCCGCTACGCAAGCGCGCTGCTTGAAGTAGGCGGCGACGCGGCACTGCGCCGGTGAAGGAGGTGAGGAGTTGCCGGTCCTCGTCGCGCGACCGCGTGCGGCAGCACGGTGCGGCAGCCACGGCCGGCGAGCGGCAACGCGCCACGCGCCTCGGACCGCGGCGCCGATTCGGCACGGCGCGTCCCGAGCAGCCGCGGGAGGAGCTGCTCGGCCACGACCCGGTCGACCCCTCCGGCGACAACGGCGCGAGCGCGAGCGCCGCGCGCTCGGCGTAGTCCGGGCAGCGGGTCGTCGAGCGCGGTCCGGATCGCGAGCTCGGCGCCGACGAGCCGCGGGTCGAGCGCGCGCGCGAGCGGCAGCGCGGCGTACGGCCCGGGCGAGGGCGTCGTGACGAGCACGCACCCATCGGCGAGCGCCTCGAGCTGCGCGATCCCGTAGTCCTCGCGCCGCGCGGCGGTGAGGAACACGCGCGAGCGCCGCAGCAGCGCGCGGTACTCGTCGCGCGCGAGCATGCCCGCGAAGCGCACCCGCCCCGCGCCGCCCGCGCCGCCCGCGCCGCCCGCGCCGGCCGCGCCGCCCGCGCCGCGCCGCGCCGCCCGCGCCGGCCGCGCCGCCCGCGCCGGCCGCGCCGCCCGCGCCGGCCGCGCCGCCCGCGCCGGCCGTGCCGCCCGCGCCGGCGCGCCGCAGCCACGCCTCGCCCGCCGCCGCGTCGAGCCCCGCGACGACGAGCTCCTCGCCCGGCCGCGACGACGCCGCCCACGCGGCGAGCACGAGGTCGAGGCCCTTCTTCTCCGGGTTCGCCCCGTAGGTGATCGCGGCGATGTCGCGCGGGCCGCCCTCGCCCGACGCCACCACCGGCACGGGCACGACCACCGCGTCCGCGTGCGCGCCACCGGCGCCTCGTCCAGCGCGCCCGCGCTCCACGGCACGAGCAGCGGCGCGTCCGCGAACCGGCGCGCCTCGACCGGCCGCTGCCAGACGCCGTGGCGGCCCGGGCGGTTGCCGGCGGCCGGGGCGTCGAAGCGGATCGCGCCCGGCACCGGCCCGAGCAGCGCCGCCGTCGTCGTCGAGTAGAGCACCGCGCGGGGCGCGAACGCGTCAAGGGCCCGTGACGTCGCGCGCCGCGCGTTGACCGCCCACGCGAAGTCGAGCCACAGCAAACGTCCGCAGCTCGCGCGCCCGCGCGACTCGCGCCGACCTCGACCCGCGCGCCCGCCCGCCGCAGCGAAGCGGCCAGCGCCTCGTCCGCGGAGCGCAGCCCCGCGGTGCCGCCCAGTGACACCAAGAGCACGTCGACGCGCGGCATCCGGCCTGCCATTCTGGCGGCCCATGGAAGTCGACGTCCTCGAGGAGACCCTCGCGATCTGCCGCCTGGAGCCGTCCGCGCGCATCCCGTCGTGGGCGCTCGAGCTCCACGAGGGCTTCGTCAGCATCACCCGCACGCCGGACGAGCTGTCGATCGTGTGCCCGCAGGACGTCGTGCCGCCCGACACGCCAGGTCGAGGAGGACTGGCGCGCGCTCGGTGCTCCTCGGGCCGATCCCGTTCGAGGCGACCGGCGTGCTGTCCGCGCTCGCGACGCCGCTGGCGGAGGCCGGCATCCCGATCTTCGCGATCTCGACCTACGACACCGACTACGTGCTCGTGCGCCGGCAGCAACCTCGAGCGCGCGCTCGAAGCGCTGCAAGCCGACCAAGCCGAATCGCCGCCGGATCGCGTCCGGCTCGCCCTACGAGCCCGCGATCGGCTTCAGCCGTGCGCGTGCGCGTCGGACAATCGCGTGCTCGTCTCCGGCACCGGCCCGGTCATGCCCGACGGCGGCTGCCCCGAGTCAACGGCGGAACAGGCTCGCCGCTGCTGGGAGATCGTCCTCGCCGCGCTGGCCGAAGCGGGCGCCGGCGCCGACGACGTCGTCCGCACCCGCACGCTTCTCACCCCGTCCGCCGACGCCGAAGGAGCGATGGCGGCGCACGGCGAGGTCTTCGGGGACGTCCGGCCGGCGTCCACGATGGTCGTCGTCCACGCCCTGCTCGACCCCCGCTGGACCGTCGAGGTGGAAGCGGAGGCTCAGCTCGACGCGTGAGCGGACGCCGAGCTTGGCGTAGATCGTCGTCAGCGCGTTCTCGATCGTCTTCTCGCTCAGGAACAGCGCCGCCGCGACCTGCTTGTTCGAGCGGCCCTCGCTGACCAGCGTCGCGATCTCGCGCTCGCGCTCGCTCAGCGTCGTGTCGCGCCGCGCGGCGCGGCGCGCCGGGGCGGACACGCGCGAGCCGAGCCGCCGCAGCTCGCGCCCGGCGGCGTCGTGCAGCGCCCGGGCGCCGGCGCGGCCGGCGTCGGCGGCGACGCGCTGGAGGACGTCGCGGGCGCGGGCGTCGCCGGCCGCGGCGAGCGCGCGGCCCGTCAGCAGCCGCGCGTCGAGCGCGTCGAGCGGCGCGCGCTCGGCGTCCGCGGTCAGCGCACGCGTGCTCGGCGACGATCGCGGCCTCGGCGGCGTCGCCGCGCGCGAGCACGACCTCCGCGCACGCCACCGCCGCGCGCACCGAGCCCGCCGCGAGCTGCAGCCGCTCGGCGTGCGCCAGCGACGTCCTCGGCCCACTGCTCGGCCAGGTCGAGCTCGCCGGCGGCGATCGCCGCGCGCACGAGCCGCAGCAGCAGCCACGTGCGGTGCGTCGGGTCGGCGTCCTCGAGCAGCGGCCCGGCGGCGACGCCCATCAGCCGCATCACGCGCACGCGGGTCCTCGTCGAGCGCCGCGAACTCGCACGCGGCCGTGCGCGTGAGCTTGCTCGGCTCGAGCTGCGCGGTCAGCGCCGAGCCGTCGCGCGCGGCCGCTCGGCCTCGGTCGTCTCGCCGCGGATGTCGTGGACGAGCGCGCGGACCCAGAACGCGAAGTGCAGCAGCGGCGGGAACGCCCTGCAGGCGCGCGGCCTCCTCGGCGGCGTCGGCCTCCGGCAGCGCGGCGTCGAGCTCGAGCCGGAACGCGAGCGACATCGCCCGCAGCCCGAGCAGCGTCACGACCAGCTGCCCCTGGCCGGTGCGGCGCGCGATCTCCAGCGCCCGCGCGCTCGTCGCCGTCGCCGCGCAGAAGCGCTCGTTGAGGAACTGGGCGACGCCGACGTACATCGGCACGGCGGGATGCGACGCGAGCGTCGCGTCGTCGAGCGCGTCAAGGCCCGCGGAGGCGCGATCGAGCGCGGCCGCGGCGGTCGCCGGGTCGCCGCGCCAGAGCGCGCCGAGGCGCCAGCAGCGCCTCGGCGCCGACGAGCAGCAGCGGATCGTCCTGCGCCGCCTGCACGGCGGGCTCGGCCCAGCCGCGCAGCTCGGCCACGCGGCCCTCGTGGAACGCGCCCGCCGCCAGCTCGAACGCGAGCGCGGCGTGCTGGTCGGGCGGGGCGTCGACGCGAGCGGCGAGCAGCCGCCGGCGCGCGTCGGCGTGCAGGCCGAGCTGGGTTTCGACGCGCGCGCAGGCCACGGTCAGCTCGAGCCGCGGCGCGAGCGCGAGCGCCTCGAGCAGGGCCGTGCGGCTCTCCGTCAGCCGCCCCGCGCCGCGCGAGCGCGAGCGCCCGCTGCGCGAGCAGCCCGGAGCGCGCGTCGTGGTCGCGATCGGGCACGAGGCGCAACGCCGCGCCGTACCAGTGTGCGGCGGCGGCGGGCGAAGCCTCGCCCGGCCGCCTCAGCCGCCGCCGACAGGATCGCCGACGGCCTCCGGGTCGCCCGCGTGCGCGGAGCGCACGACGTGGAACGCGCGCGCCGCGGGACTCGGCGCCGCGCCGCTCGAGCGCGGCCGCGGCCCGCTCGTGCGCCCCGAGCCGCCAGCCGGGGGCGCAGGCGTCGTAGACCGCGCGCCGCACGAGCGGGTGGCGAAAGACGAACGCACGGCCCACGGCCGCGGGGCGGGACGAGGTCGGGGTCCAGCGGCGGGCCGCAGCGGCGACCGTCGCCCACTCTGGCGACGAGCCGCGCGGGCCGCGCCTCGTGGCGCTCGCTGGTGCGACGGCGATGCGCCGCGGCCGATGCGCGCGGCGCGGCGCGTGCGGCGCCGCTGGCCGTGGGCCGGGCGCACAGGTCGGCGGCCACGAGCGCGTCGAGTGCCGCCGGCGCGGCCGACGGCTCCAGGCCCGCGGTGATCGCGGCCAGCTCGGGGTCGAACGGCTCGCCGACGACCGCCGCGCCCTCGATCAGCGCGCGCGGCTCGTGCGCCAGCGCGGCGACCTCGAAGCCGATCGCCGCCAGCAGCGTCGGCGGCAGCGCGCCGTCGCCGCGGTCGGCGACGCGCGCGAGCTCGTGCAGGTAGAGCGGGATCCCGCGCGCCTCGCGCACGACGCGCTCGCGCACCGCCGGGTCCGTCACGCCCGCGACGAGCTCGAGCGACGCCTCGACGGTCGAGCGGCTCGAGCGCGAGCTGCTCCCACCCGGGCGCGCTGCGCGCGGCGTCGAGCAGGCGGCCGGCCGGGCCGACCGGTCGCGCGGCGATCACCAGCAGCGCGGGAACGGCGACGGGCCGGCGCAAGAGGTGCAGGACGAGCTCGAGCGAGGCCTCGTCGGCCCAGTGCAGGTCGTCCAGCAGCACCGCGACCGGCCCGAGCCCCACCAGCCGTGACGCGACCGCGCGGTGGCGCAGGAAGCGCTCCGCGACCGGCACTTCACCGGGCGCGCCCGCGATCCTCGCCGAGCGCGTCGACGATCAGCCCGAACGGGCACGTCGCGCTCGTGCTCCGAGCCGCGCCCGGCGACGACCTGCAGGCCCGCCGCGCGTGCGCGCTCGCCGATCTCCGCCAGCAGGGCGCTCTTGCCCAGCCCCGCCCCGCCCAGCAGCCCGAGCACCCGGCCCGAACCGCGGCGTACGTCTCCGATCGCGCGTCCGGCGCAGGCCAGCTGCAGATCGCGCCCCAGCAACTCCATGCCTGGTCCAGACGTACGCTCCGGCGACCCTATTCCCGGGGGGTCGAGCGGGGGAGATCCCCCTGGAACGCCGAGCCCGGTCTCGGCGTCTCAACGAGGACATGAAGCCCGCACACCCCCTCGCCGTCGCGTTCGTCTCCCTCGCCGCAATCGCCGCGCTCAGGCGGGCGAGCGCAGGAAATCCCCGCCGAAACCGGGCGTTCTGATCAGCCGGATCGCCTTCAGCGGCGACGTCTTGTCGACGTAGAAGCGAACGCCGTCGCGCTCCTCGATCGCCGACACGGCGGCCTCCTGGCGGCGCCAGGCGAGCGCCCAGATGATCGCGAAGCCGGCCGCGATCCCACCGATCTGCGGTGCGAAAACGGACAACACGCCCGCGCCGAGCGTGACGCACCAGCAGCGGCCACAGCCGGTTGGCGATCGTGCGCGCGGGTGCAGATGTCGGGCAGCGAGTGCTGGCTGCGGGCGCCGGCGAGCAGGTTCGCGATCGCGCGTCGTCGTCTCCGTGCGTGCGCCGAGCGTCGTGCCGATCGCGGTCGCCAGCGCCCACCAGCCGATGCAGACGTAGGTCGCAGTCGGGTTCGGACTCCTGCGAGAGCCCGATCACGGTCAGCGTGGCCAGCAGCGTCGCGGAGGCCGCGCTCAGCAGCACCGTGGCCTTGAGGAAGTCGCCGAACCTCAAAGGAGCAGGGCCCGCAGGAGCCCGCGCACGCCCTCGGGCCCGTCGACGAGCGTGTCGGCTTCCTCCTCGAGCGCCGACGGCGTCTCGTCCGAGCGCACGCCGACGCGCACCGCATAGCCGAGCCGGCCGCGCTCCTGCAGCTCGGTCAGGCCGCGGAAGGCGTCGAGGTCGGTGACGTCGTCGCCGACGTAGACCGCCGCGGCGAGATCGGTGTCGCCCAGCAGGCTGACGATCCCGGCGCCCTTGTCGATCCGCACCGGCGGGCGGATCTCGAGCACCTTGCGGCCCCAGTGGGTGACGAAGCCCGGCCTGCTCGGCCGCTTCGGCGACGTCCTCGATCGCGGCGCAGCGCGTCGTCCTCGTCGGGCACGCCGCGCCAGTGCAGGGCGGCGATCGCCTCCTTGTCCTCCAGCCGCACCCGCAGCCGCCGCAGCTTCTCGCCGAACTGCGTCGTGCGCGAAGGCCTGCACGCGGCGCGTCCAGGCCTGCAGCTCGCTGTCCAGCACCGGCGCGATCGCGCCTGGCATCAGCACCTCGGAGCCGTGCGAGCCGAGATAGGCGATCGAGCCGAGCGAGACGATCCGGCGCGCGTCCGACGCCCGCCGCCCGGACACGCAGGCCACGGTCCCGTAGCGCTTGGCGACCTCGATCAGCGGCCGCCGCGTGGTCTCCGGCATGTGCGCGTCGTCGGGCTGGGCCACGATCGGCGCGAGCACGCCGTCGACGTCGAGCAGCACCGCGGAATGCTCGGGATCGTCGCGCAGCGGCTGGAGCAGATCCTCGATCGTCGCGGCGTCGGAAGACACGCGCGTAGTATGCCGTCCGATCGCCGCCGAACAGGCCCGCGGGTGGGCGATTGCACCCAGCGCGGGCGGCTAGGGCGCGCGATCGGCCAGCAGGTCGCGGATCTCGGTCAGGAGGCGCACATCCTCGGCCGGCGCGACGGGTTCCGAGGCCTCCTCCTTGCGCCGCGCCAGCAGCAGGTTGAGCGGCTTGACGACGAGGAAGAAGACGACCGCGGCGATGACCAGGAACGACAGCACGGCGTTCAGGAAGTGCCCGTACTTGAACGTCGATCCGTTGATCGTGAAGGTCAGCTCGCTGAAGTCGGGCTGACCGCCGATCGCGGCCATCAGCGGCGTGATGAGGTCGGCGACGAGCGCGGCCACGACCGCGCCGAACGCGGCGCCGATGACGACGGCCACGGCGAGGTCGACGACGTTGCCGCGCAGGATGAACTCGCGGAACTCCTTGATCATGCGACCTCGTTCGGCTCCCGACGCGCAAGCCCTCCGCTAGGCTCGCGAATCGTGGCGTTCCGCTGCTTGATCGAGATCCCGAAGGGCGCGCGCAACAAGTACGAGTACGACGAGCGCCTCGGCGGCATCAAGCTCGACCGCTTCTTGTTCTCCTCGGTCGTGTTCCCGGCCGACTACGGCTTCCTGCCGGACACGCTCGGCGAGGACGGCGACGCGCTCGACGCGATGGTGCTCGTCGGCCAGCCGACGTTCCCGGGCTGCGTGATCGAGGTGCGCGCGATCGCGGTGCTGCGGATGACCGACGACCGCGGCCAGGACGACAAGATCATCTGCGTGCCGTTCGAGGACCCGCACTGGAGCGGGCTCGAGCGGCTCGACGACATCGCGCCGCAGATGCGCGTCGAGATCGAGCACTTCTTCTCGATCTACAAACAGCCCGAGGGGATCGAGGTCGAGGTCCAGGGCTTCGAGGACTGCGACGCGGCGCTCGAGCTGATCGAGCAGGCGCGCGAGCGCTTCGTCAGTACCCGTGATCGGGGCTGACGGGCGCCAGCAGCTCCTCGCCGGCGGCGAAGCGGCGCACGTTCTCGGCCACGCGCTTGGCCAGGTCGCGGTCCATCGCCGACGGCGGGTTGGCGACGTGCGGCGTGATCAGCGCCCGCGGTGAGCTCCACAGCGGGTGGCCGTCCGGCAGCGGCTCGGGGTCGGTGACGTCGAGCGCGGCGCCGCCGATCGCTCCGCCTCGAGCGCGGCGACCAGCGCGTCGGTGTCGATCAGCGAGCCGCGCGCGATGTTGACGATCCAGGAGTGGGCTTCATCTTCGCCAGTTCGCGCTTCGCCGACGATGTGGCGCGTGTCGTCGGTGGCGGGCGCGGCGATCACGAAGTGGTCGGCGGCGCTCCCAGATCTCGTCGAGGCGCTCGACCGGCAGCGTGCCGTCGCGGCCCGAGCGCGTGACCGCGATCACCTCGACGTCGTGCGGCTCGAGCATCTCGATCAGCGCCCGGCCGATCCCGCCCGCGCCGACGATCGCCACCGTCGAGCCTTCGAGCGTGCCGTCGTGCTGCGGGTCCCACGTCTGCGCGCGCGCGTAGCCGGCGAAGCCGCGGATGCCCGGCGATCAGCAGCCCGAGCGCGAGCTCGGCGACCTGCGTCGCGTAGGCGCCGGTGGCCGAGGTGAAGCGTCACGTCCGGCGTCTCGCGCACGCGCTCCATCCACGGCTCGACGCCCGCCGCGGGCAGCTGCACCCAGCGCACGGACGCCGGCAGCTCGGGCAGCTCGTCGGGCCCGCCGGCCCACACCACGCCCTCGGCCTCCTCCAGCGCCACGGGGCGGCCGCCGCCCTCCTCGACGGCGCGGATCAGGTGCTCCGGATCGTCCGGACCGATGTGGATCGCGGGTGCCATCTCGTCCTTCGCTGTGCGGCTGGCTCGATTGCCGCCTACCCGGCGAGGGGCGACGCTAGCCGCCATGTCGTACGTCCCGCAGCTCGCCGTCCGCGGAGTCGCGAAGTCCTTCGGCGGCCGCGCGATCCTGCGCGGCGCCGACCTCGACGTCGAGGCCGGGCTCGCGGATCGGCGTCCTCGGCCCCAACGGCGGCGGCAAGTCGACGCTGCTGCGGATCGTCGCCGGGCTCGACCACGCCGACGCCGGCACGGTGACGGTGCGCCGCGGGCTCGTGCTCGCCCACCTGCCGCAGATCGTCGACGGCGACGAGCGCGACGCGCTGAGCGACGGTGCGCGCCGCGCGGCCCGAGCTGGCGGCGCTCGAGCGCGAGCTGCACGCCGCCGAGGCGCGGCTCGCCGACCCGCGCGCTCGCCGCCGACCTCGACGCGATGACGCGCGCGCTCGCGCACCACGAGCGGCTGCTGGCGCGCTGGACCGAGGCCGGCGGCGACCGCGCCGAGGGCGAGGCGCTCGGCCACCTGCGCGCGCTCGGGATCGAGCGACCTCGAGCGTCCCCACGCGCGAGCTCTCCGGCGGCCAGCGCAAGCTCGTCGCGCTCGCCGCCTGCCTCGCGCGGCGGCCCGACGTGCTGCTGCTCGACGAGCCCGAGGCCCACCTCGACATGGCGCGCCGCGAGCGGCTCGGCGCGCTGCTCGACGACTTCGACGGCGCGGTCGTGATGATCTCCCACGACCGCCACCTGCTCGACGCGAGCGTCGCGGAGATCGCCGAGCTCGACACGGGCGTCGATCCGGATCTGGCCCGGCAACTACAGCGCCTACGTCGTCGCCCGCCAGCTCGAGCTCGAGCGCCAGCGGCAGGCAGTACGTCACGCAGCAGAAGGAGATCGCGCGCCTGGAAGAGGCCGTGCGGCGCTTCCGCCACTGGGCGCACATCCGCGTCAACGAGCGCGCGGCGCACGCAGGCGCGCGTGAAGCAGATGCAGATCGACCGCATGGAGAAGATCGAGCGGCCGGTCTTCGAGCGCCGCCGGATGGCGCTCGCGCTGCGCTCCGGCGCGCGCGGCGGCCAGCGCGTGCTCGCGCTCGAGGGCGTCGACGCGAGCTACGGCGACGATCCCGTCCTGCTCGACGTCGAGCTCGTGGTCATGCGCGGCGAGCGCGTCGGCGTCGTCGGCCCCAACGGCGGCGGCAAGACCACGCTGCTGCGGATCCTGGCGCGCGAGCCTCGAGCCCGCGGCCGGCACGCGCTGGGCGGGCGACGGGATCACGGTCGGCTACCTGTAGCCAGGCCGCGGGCGCGCTGCGCGACGACGCGACCGTGCTCGACGCGCTGCGCGCCGGCCGCTCGCTGGCCGAGGACACCGCCGTGCGGCTGCTGATGGGCTTCCTGTTCGACTACGAGCAGTGCCGGCGGCCGGTCGGCTCGCTGTCCGGCGGCGAGCGCACGCGGCTCGCGTTCCTGTGCCTGATGCAGGACGCGCCGAACTGCCTCGTGCTCGACGAGCCCACCAACCACCTCGACATCGACTCGATCGAAGCCCTGGAGGACGCCTTGGAGCGCTACGACGGCACCGTCATCGCCATGTCCCACGACCGCTACTTCCTCGACCGCATCGCCGATCGCATCGTGCTCGTCGCCGACGGGTCGGTCGCAGGCCTACGAGGGCGGCTGGTCGGCCAACGCCGAGATCGTGCGGGCGGCGGCATGATCGCGCGCTCGTGGCGCGGCGCCGTGCGGCCCCAGGACGCCGAGGCCTACGCCGCCTACATCGACGAGACGGGGATGAAGGAGTACGCCGCGCACGCCCGGCAACCGCGGCGCGTGGATGCTGCAGCGGCCGGTCGGCGAGCTGACGGAGTTCGTGACCTTCTCGCTGTGGGACTCGCTCGAGGCGATCAAGGCCTTCGCCGGCGAGGACTATGAGACCGCGGTCTTCTACCCCGAGGACGACCGTTTCCTGGTCGAGCGCGACGAGCAGTGCCACCACTGGGAGGTCGTGCGCTCAGGCTAGGATGGCGCGCCATGTCTGACGCCAGCAACGGCGCGGGCCGCGCGCTGGTGAGCGTCGTCGTGCCCGTCTTACAACGAGGAGGCGACGGTCGCCCAGGTCGTCGACGAGCTGCTCGAGCTGCCGCTGCGCGCTCGAGGTCCTGCTCGTCGACGACGGCTCGACCGACGGCTCGCCCGGCCGAGCTCGCGCGTCTGGCGGCCGCGCACGCGCCGGTCACGGTCCTCACGCAGCCGCGAGAACCGCGGCAAGGGCGCCGCGGTGCGGCGCGGCATCACCGAGTCCACGCGGCGAGATCCTGCTGATCCAGGACGCCGACCTCGAGTACTCGCCGTCGGACATCCCGGCGCTGATCGCCCCGCTGCTCGACGGCAAGGCCGACGCCGTGTTCGGCACGCGCCTGCGCGGCGGCGCGCACCCGCAGCGCGCGCACCTGTTCTGGCACTACGCCGGCAACCGCTTCCTCACGCTGCTCGCCAACGTCCTCTACAACACGACGATCTCCGACATGGAGGTCGGCTACAAGGCCTTCCGCGGCGACCTCGTCCGCGGCCTCGACCTGATCTCGGACGACTTCCGCATCGAGCCCGAGCTGACGGCGAAGGTCCTCCGCCTCGGCCCCGGCATCCGCCTCTACGAGGTGCCGATCTCCTACTACGGCCGCTCCTACGCCGAAGGCAAGAAGATCACCTGGCGCGACGGCTTCGGCGCCGTCGGCGCGCTCTTCCGCTTCCGCTTCTTCTAGCGCCGGATCGACTCGCAGCCGCCGACGACCACGTCGACGGGGTCGACGGACACGATGTCGAAGCCGTCGCCGCAGTCGATCCGGTCGATCGCGCCGTCGACGGCGTCGATCCGGTCGTCGCCCGTGCCGCCGGCCACACGGTCCGCGCCCTGGGTGCCCGAGATGCGGTCGTTGCCGCCGCCGCCGTCGACGTAGTCGTCGCCGAAGCCGCCCTCGAGCTGGTCGTCGCCGTCGTTGCCGAAGACCTGGTCGTCGCCGTAGCGGCCGTAGACCTGGTCGTTGCCCCAGCCGCCGCTGAGCGTGTCGTTGCCGTCCTCGCCGTCGACGTAGTCGTCGCCGCCGGCGCCGTCGAGCGTGTCGTCGCCCTCGGCCCCGAAGACGGAGTCCGGGCCGTCGGTGCCGAACAGGTTGTCGTTGCCGAAGCCGCCGCGCACGACCGACGGCGGCGGCTCGTCGGTCGAGGCCTCGGCCGGGATCCGGATCACGGTCTCGCAGGAGTCGAGCTGGTCGCGGTCGGGCGCGTTCTCCTCGACGTAGACGGTGTCGTCGCCGGTGCCGCAGAAGACGAAGTCGGCGTCGGTGTCGGCGACGCGGATCGTGTCGTCGCCGCGCCCGCCGAAGACCTCGTCCTCGCCGCTGCCGGCGGTGATCATGTCGTCGCCGTCGGAGCCCGAGACGCGGTCGTCGTCGCCGCCGCCGTCGAGGACGTCGTCGCCGGCGTGGCCGTAGATGTTGTCGCGGCCGGCATCGCCGCGGATCGTGTCCGTGCCGTCGTGGCCGAGCAGGACGTCGCCGGCGCGGCCGCCGACGAGCGTGTCGTCGCCCGCCTCGCCGTCGAGCCGGTCGGCGCCGTTCTGCCCGTAGAGCTGGTCGTCGCCGTCGCCGCCGTTCATCTCGCGGTCGTTGCCGCGGCCGCCGTCGAGCAGGTCGTTGCCCGGCCCGCCGTCGAGCAGCTTGTCGTTGCCGAGGCCGCGCTCGCGGAGCACGTCGTCGCCCTCGCCGCCGAGCAGCGTGTCGTCGGCGTCGCCGCCGTCGAGGCGGTCGTTGCCCGGCCCGCCGTCGAGCTCGTCGTTGCTGAGGCCGCCGTCGCCGACGTCGTTGCCGGGGCCCAGCGTCAGCACGTCGTTGCCGGTCGAGCCGTAGGCGGTGTCGTCGCCCTCGCCGCCGTCGGCGACGTCGTTGCCGCTCGAGGTCGAGAGGACGTCGTTGCCCAGGCCGCCCTCGAGCCGGTCGTCGCCGCGCATCCCGCGCAACAGGTCGTCGCCGCCGAGGCCGACGAGGCGGTCCGCACCGCGCGTGCCGTTGAGCGTGTCCGGGCCCTTCGGTGCCCACCAGCAGTGCGAGTCCGGGCTGCACGACGAGCGGACCGGGCGTGCCGGGGACGCTGAGCGTCTTCAGGCGCGTGCCGGTGGCGGCGGCCAGCACCGAGAGCGTGCGGCGCGAGGCGTCCGAGACGTACAGGCGCGTGCCGTCGGGCGACCAGATCGCGCGGCCGGGGCCGCCGCCGGTCGGCGGGCGGCGCAGCACGCGGCGGTTCGTGATGTCGACCAGCGCGGCCTTGCGGTGGATGCCGCGCAGCTTCGCGCCGGGCGCGACGATCGCGTGCGTGCCGTCGGGCGAGACGCCGAGCCCGCCGCCGCCGTCGGTGCCGAGCGCGATCGCGGCCGAGACGGTCCCGCGCCCGGGCTCGATCCGCACGATCCGCGACGCGGGACGGCGACGGCCGCGGCGCGGGAGCGTGGCGCTGACCCAGGCGTGCCCGCGGGCGTCGATGCTGACGCCGGCGGCGCCGTCGAGCCGCAGCCGCCGCACGAGCCGCCCCGTGGCGAGGTCGAGGATCGCCACCTTCCCGCCTTCCTGGACGATGACCGCGCGCGAGCCCGTGATCGCCATGTCGATCGGCGTCCCCGCCAGCTTGAACTCGGCGATCCGGCGCGAGCCGACCGCGTCCACGAGCTCGACCGCGCCCTTGCGGGCGGCCCACACGCGCGTGCCGTCACCGCTGACGGCGAGCGCGAGCGGCGTGCCGTTCATCAGGATGCTGCCGGCGCCGGTGCGCGTGGCGAGGTCGATGACCGAGACCGTCCGCCCGGCCGCGACGTACCCGCGCGTCCCATCCGGCGCCGCGGCCACCGCGCGCGTCTTGCCCGGCAGCGCCACCGCGCCGACGACCGCGTTGGTGCGCGTGTCGACCAGGACAGCGTTCGCCGTGCCGGTGGCGACGATCACGACCCGCGCCTGGGCGGCGGCGGGCGCGAGGATCAACAGGGCGAGGGAGAGCAGGAACGCGCGCACGAAAGGGCTAACACGCCCGGCTACGTGCAGTCGCGCAGTCGGTAGACGATCATTTCCGGCCCGGGCCGGTCATAGGCGCCGTCGACGTAGTTGAACGACGTGTCGACCTGGTAGCGCGGCAGGTCCTCGGCCGGGCTCGCTCGGAAGACCTCGTCGGCCTGACGGCGCAGCTCGCGGTAGTAGAGCAGCGCCTCGGGGACGCGCCTGGGCTCGGTCCGCGCGCGGCCGTACTGCGTCGATCCGATCACGATCCAGCACACGCCCTCGCGCCGGTAGACGTCGAGCATCGCCGGCAGCAGCGTGCGCTCGTAGTTCTGGAACGTCGCCTCGTAGCGCGCGCCGCGGAAGTCGCGCCCGAGCTCGGCGATCAGGGCCGGGCTGCGCGAGTAGCGGTTCCACTGGCGGCGCGGATCCGCCTTGGCGCCGCCGCCGGGCGTCACGCCGTACCACTCGGTGGGAGCGATCGGCTCGAACGCGACCTTCGTACCCGCCGGTACGTTCTCGACCAGCCATTCGCGCGTCTCGGTGCGCGTGTCCTCGCGGCCGAGCACGATCGCGTTGCGGATCGTCGTGAAGGCGGACGGGATCAGCACGAGCGCGACCACCACGCCGAACACCACACGCTGCGCGGATCAGCGAGACGGCGTAGGCGGCGAGGATCGCCAGCGCCGGATACAGCGGCAGCATCCAGCGTGCGTAGAAGCGGCTCTGGCTGCCCATGTAGAGCCAGTAGAGGACGATCAGCGAGCCGAGCACGAGCGCCTCGCGCCAGCGGCCCTTGACCAGCAGCACGATCCCGCCCGCGCAGCGCCAGCAGCGACGGGACGACCCCCAGCGCCCAGCGCGCGCTGCGTACGTAGTAGAGCCAGCCGTTGCGCTCGGGCTGGCCGAGCAGCCGCTCGCCGGAGGCGAACTTGCGCTGGCGGTCGAGGTCGTGCGTGAACGTGCTCCAGTCCACGAACAGGTACGGGTTCGTGACGATCACGACGGCGAGCGCGATCAGCCCGGCGAACACCAGGCCCTTGAACGCGGCCTTGAAGCTGAGCGCCGGCGAGAGCAGCGCGGCCGCCACCAGCGCGACCACGATCGCGCCGTCGGAGTACTTGAACGAGGCGGCCAGGCCCACGCACGCGCCGCCCGCCAGCAGCGCCTTGGTGCTTCCGGTGCGCAGCACGATCGCCGCCGCCCACAGCGCGAGCGCGCACGGCAGCACGCCGGGCCCGTCGTTGAGCGCGAGCCGCGAGTAGAAGACCGGCAGGAACGCCACGGCCATGATCGCCGCCGCCACGAGGCCGGCGCGCGTGCCGAACCACGCGCGGCCGGCGGCATAGGTGGCCGCCACCGCGCCGACGCCAAAGGCCACCGCGACCAGGCGCGCGGCGAGGAACACGGCGCCGGGGTCGTCGGCGAACCACTGCTCGACGCCGCCCAGGTGGATCAGGCTCAGGAACGCCGCCAGCAGGTAGGTCAGCGCCGGCGGGTTGATGAAGTAGCCGGGGTTCAGGTTCCCCGTCGTCATCGCCACGGCGTGCGGGACGAAGTGCGCGCGCTCGTCGAGGTTGTAGGCGTACGGCAGCCCGTGATCGAGGCTCCACAGCCGCAGGGCCGGTGGCCACGAGCAGGATCGCCCCCAGGATCAGCGCCGGCGCATGGCGACGCCACGGCGACTCGGCCGGCACGGCGACCGGGTCTTCATGCGTCGCGAGCAAACCGGAGGATTAGGCTAGCTTCGGCCGCGTACGGACCAGGCGGCGCGCGGCGAGCGCACCGAGGGCGGCGGCGGCCACGTACAGCGCGACGGCGATGGCGCCGCGGCTGCTCAAGGGATCGGACAGCGCGCCGCCGAGCGAGACGTACGCGAGCGTCTTCGGCAGGGAGCCGAGCGCGACCGCGAGCAGGAACGCGCGCGGCCGGATGCCGGCCAGTCCGGCGAGGTAGTTGACGATGCCCGACGGCATCCCCGGCGCCAGCCGCGACGCGAGCACGGCGCTGAAGCCGTGCGTCCGCAGCCACTGGAGCCAGACCGCCGCGCGCGGGTTGAGCAGCGAGGAGACGGCGTCGGCGCCGAGGCGGCGCGACGACCAGCAGGGCCAGGCCGGCACCGACGAGCGCGGCGGCGACCGCCAGCGCCGTCCCGGCGAGCGCGCCGAACAGCAGGCCCGGCGACCGCGGCGGTCACGTGGCCCGGGAACAACGCGAGGCCGAGCGCGCCGCCGACGAGCACGAACAGGACCGGCCCGAGCGGCCCGGCGTCCGCCACCCAGCGGCGGGCGTCGTCCGGGCCGACGCCGGCCAGGGTCACGGCCGCGAAGGCGCTCGCGATCGCGAGCGCGAGCAGGGCAAGGCGAACGACCGCACGACGTCGGGGCACACAGGACATATCGCGTCCGCGGCTGCCGGTTACCGCCGTTATGAAAGTCTTAGGCCCGGTCATGGTCGCCGCACTCGCCACGGACGAGCAGGCGCTGATCGTGCGCGATCGTCCTCGCGCGGCTGCTCGTGCCGCTGCTGATCCCGCGCTTTCCGCTCGTGATCCTCGCCGCGCTCGTCCTCGACGCGGTCGACAACTCGCTGCTGGGCGCGTTCACGAACGTCGACCTCGGACCCGACGGGCCCTACCAGAGCACCGACAAGGCGCTCGACATCTACTACCTCGCGATCGCCTACGTCTCGACGCTGCGCAACTGGACCAACCTCGCCGCGATCCGGGTCGGCCAGTTCCTCTTCTACTACCGGCTGGTCGGCGTGCTGGCCTTCGAGCTGCTCGAGTCGCGGGCGATGCTGCTGCTGTTCCCCAACACGTTCGAGTTCTTCTTCATCGTCTACGCGGTCGTCGCGCTGCGCTACGACCCGGCGCGGGTCTCGACGCGCTTCTGGGTGCTCGCGGCGGCCGGGCTGTGGATCTTCGTCAAGCTGCCGCAGGAGTACTGGATCCACATCGCGCAGCTCGACTTCACCGACACCGTCGCCGACCACCCGTGGTTCGGCGTCGCCAGCGCGCTGTTCGTGCTCGCGCTGCTCGCCGTGGCGCTGTTCGTCGTCCGTCCGCGGCTGCGCGCGCCCGACCACGATTGGCGCTTCGCCGCCGAGGCACACGTGCAACGCCTGCACGGCGGCGCTCGCCTGGAGCGAGCTGACCGAGAAGGCCGCGCTGCTGTCGCTGCTCTGCGTCATCTTCGCCACGATCCTGCCGGCGGTTCAGGCGTCCGCCTTCGAGGTTGCGCTGGGCGTGCTCGTGATCGTGGCCGCCAACGCCGCGATCAGCACGATCCACACGCGACTCGGCGTCGTGGCCGAGCTCGGCGCGCTGCTGGTGGCCAACCTCGGCCTGATCTACCTCATCGGCCGGTTCTTCTTCTCGGAAGCCGAGAACTTCCCGCTCAAGACCGCGCTCTTCTTCGCGTTCCTGATCACGCTGATGATCTGGCTCTACGACCTCTACAAGCCGGTCTTCGACGAGCGCTTCGGCTCGTGATCGCGCGGGCTCGGGTTGAGGATCGTCTTGACGACCGAGCACCGGGCCGATGATCGCCAGGATCCAGAGCCAGTCCATGCCCCACGGCTCGAGCACGCTCTGTCCCGCCGCGACGATGATCGCGACCGAGATCAGCGGATAGGCGAGCAGCACCATCGACTTCTTGGCGATCCCCGCCCGGCGCGCGCCGAGCACGACGCCGATCCACGTCACCAGCGCGATCAGCACCGCGCCGTTGTCGTTGACGAGCCAGCGCTGGGCGACCACCAGCGCCCAGACGACCGCGATCAGCCCCCACACCCCCATCCGCGCCTTCTCGCCGCGCACGACCGTGTAGACGAGCCCCAGCACCGTGGCGATCACGGCGAGGAAGACTGCGGTGGTGCCGAAACCCAGCGCCAGCAGCCACGCCACGCCGGCGACGCCGCCGGCGATCACGCCCCCGCGCAGGGCCGCGTCGACCGTTTTCGCCGCCCGCTCCCTGCGGCTGAGCGTCGGGGTGCCGAGGAGGTCGGCGAGCGCGGCGGACATGTAGTCCAAGGTACCGCGCCCTCCTACCAACTCACCTGCGGTCAACCCCCCAACCACATCGGGGTCTGACCCCCCGGCCGGGTCAGGCCGGGACCGCGACCTTCTTCTCCTCGCGCTCGAAGCGCGCGGCGTCGCGCTCCGCGGCGACCTCGAGGTCCATCGGGTCGAGCGGGTCGGTCTCGCGCGGCGGCAGCTTCATCAGCGCGTACGCGAGGCAGACGATCGCGGCCAGGCCGTAGCCGAGCGCGATCTTCGGGTTGGAGAACACGTGCACCTCCTCGCCGTGGGTCAGCCCGACGAGCGTCAGCGCGCCGCCGACGCCGCAGGCCGCCGCGGCCAGAACGAAGCGCCGGTCGATCACGAACACCGCGATCGTGCCGAGCACCATCCCCACGAGCACCGATCCTGCGCCGAGCGTGGCCAGGCCGGCGTACAGCACGCCGCCGTTGGCCAGCGCCGTGGCGCCGACCTGCTCGACGCTGGTGCCGGCGACCAGCAGCGCGTCGTGGATCATGCCCGAGGCCCACGCCGCCAGCGACGGGATCGCGGCCAGCACGACCGCGGCGTAGTGCGCCTTCGGCACCGCGACGAACGCCTGCGAACCGATCACGAGGCCGATGAACAGCAGCACCGGGACGATCGCGGGGATCGGCAGGAGCGCGGCCAGCAGCGGGAAGAGGCCGAGCGCGCACAGCAGGAAGATCGCGACGCCGGAGGCCAGCGAGTACGAGATCCGGCCGCCGGCGGCCTTCCAGCCCGGATGGCCGATGTAGACGGCGGGCGGGAACGGCGAGCCGAGCGCGGCGCCGACGACCGCGCCGGTGCCGTCGGCCAGCAGCACGTGGCGCAGGTTGTAGGAGTCGCCCGCGGCGGCGGCCGACTCGACGTTGCTCATCGCCTCGGTGAAGTTGTAGATGCCGAGCGGGATCGCGGTCGCCAGCAGCGGCGAGATGCCCGACAGGCCGTCCATCAGCAGGTCGATGTTCAGCGACGGCAGGCCGATCGCGATCGCTTTCGCGGATTCGGTCACCGCGGCGGGCTCCATGTAGCCGCCGATCCAGCCGATCGCTGAGCCGACCAGCAGCGCCGCGAGCCCGACCGGGAAGTTGCCCGGCAGCCGCACGCCCGCGATGAAGCCGGCGATGATGATCATGAACACCGGCAGCGCGATCCACAGCGCGCCCCACATCTGCGCCGCGGGCCGCATCGAGATGAACGCCAGCGAGATGCCGGCGAGCGTGCCGAGCATCGCCGCGCGCGGCGTCAGGTGCCGGATCGTCGGCCCCACGAACGCGCCGATCAGGATGATCACGCCGATGATGAAGGCCCACGCCAGGCCCGCCATCCACGCCGCCACCGGGTCCTTCGTGGCCAGGTAGGTCGGCAGCATGATGACCAGCGTCACGATGAACATGTGCGGGACGCTCGGCCCGTAGGGCATCGCCGTGACGTCCGTGCGCTGCTCCTTCATCGCCAGCCGGCGCGCGAGGTAGAAGTAGAAGATGTTGCCGATCAGCAGCTCGATGCCGAGCGCCGGCAGCACGACGCGGTAGACGTCGTCGGGCGCCATGTTGACCACGCCGATGCACAGCCCGGCGAGCACGAGGACGTTGACCAGCATGTTGATCCCGAGCCCGAAGAAGGCGTTGAGATCACCGCGGGTCCAGAAGGGAAGGGCCATGGCTCAGGCTCCTGCGACGGCGTTGACGGGCAGGCGCTCCAACAGGTCCTGCGACGTGCCGACCCAGCCGAAGATCCCGCCCTGGGCGGCGATCATCCGCAATGCGACCTCGTGGAACTCGGGGAAGTAGGAGCCGCAGCAGTCCTCCAGGACGAGGCACTCGAAGCCGCGGTCGTTGGCCTCGCGCACGGTCGTGTGCACGCAGACCTCGGTGGTGACGCCGGTGACGATCAGCGACTTGATGCCGCGGTTGCGCAGCATCAGCTCGAGGTCGGTGGCGTAGAACGAGCCCTTGCCGGGCTTGTCGAGGACGATCTCGCCGGGCGCGGGCGCCAGCTCGTCCACGATGTCGTGGCCGTACTCGCCGCGGATCAGGATCCGGCCCTTCGGGCTGTCGGTGCCGATGAACTCGCCGCGGGCGAACTTGGCCGGCGGGCAGTCGGCCATGTCGGGCCGGTGGCCCTCGCGCGTGTGGATGACCGGCATGCCGATCTCGCGCGCCGCCGCCAGCACCTTCTGGAGCGGTTCGATGGCGCCGGACAGCAGCGACACGTCGTTGCCGAGCGCGGACCCGAAGCCGCCCGGCTCGAGGAAGTCGCGCTGCATGTCGATGACCACGAGCGCCGTGGTCTCGGGGTCGAACGCGAAGGGTCCCGGCTGCGCGGGCACGAGCGTGGTCATGCGTCACCTTTCGTGAGGGCGGTCGCGAGCGCGATCAGCAACGCCTCGCCGCCGGGTCCCGCCACGAGCTGCAGACCGACCGGCAGCCCGTCGGTGGGACACGGCACGGAGATCGCCGGAAAGCCGACGAAGCTCCAGAGGATCGCGTTGCGCGACAGGATCGTCAGGTACTCGTCGGCCCGCTCCACCGCCGGCGCCAGGACGGGCGCCGTCGGCATCGCGAGCACGTGGTGCTCGCGCAGGACCGCGAGCATCTCCTCCCTCAGGGACGCGCGGTAGCGCTGCGCGTCGATGTAGTCCGTGGCCAGCACGCCGTCGGCAGCGTTGAGCTGGTCGCGGACCTCCGGCCAATACAGCGACCGGTCCAGGCCGGCCGCGCGGTGGAACGTGGCCGCCTCGCAGCGCGAGACGAGCAGTCCCATCGCGTTCGCGCCGCCGAAGTCGGCGGCGGTCGGACGGTCGGTCTCGCGGACGGCGCCGACGAGGACCCGCAGCTTGTCGAGCTGCCGCGCCACGGCGGTTTCGACGACGGCCTCGGCGCCCTCCCACGCGGCGGTCGCCAGGCCGACGCGCAGGTGGCTGACGCGCGCCCCGACGGCGGGCGCGATCGCCGTGCCGTCGGGCCGCAGGGCATCGAGCGCGAGCGCGGCGTCCTCGGCCGAGCCCGCCATCACCGCGACGTGGTCCATCGTCCACGACAGCGGGACGACGCCGCGTGTCGGCACGGTGCCGTAGGTGGGCTTGAGGCCGACGACGCCGCACAGCGCGGCGGGAACCCGGATCGACGCGCGGGTGTCGGTGCCGAGGCTGGCCAGGCCCATCCCGGTCGCGACTGCGACGGCGCTGCCGCCGCTCGAGCCGCCCGGGATCCGCGTCGGATCGTGCGGATTGCGGGCCTGCGGGCTCGTCACGCCGAGCGCGAACTCGTGCGTGGACGTCTTGCCCAGGAACACGGCGCCCGCCGGCGCGCCAGAGGTCGACGGCGTCGGCGTCGTCGCCCGGCAGCGTCTCGTAGGCGGCGCTGCCGCAGCGCGTGCGGACGCCGCGGACGTTGATGACGTCCTTGACCGAGACCGGGATGCCGTGCAGCGGCCCGCGCCGGCGGCCGAGCCGCAGCTCGGCATCGCGGGCGCGCGCCTCGGCGCGGGCGGTTTCGGCGATCACCTCGACGAACGCCGTCCACTCGTCGCCGTCGATCGCGCCAGCGCCTGCTCGGTCAGTTCGAGCGACGTCGTCTCGCCGCTGTCGAGCATGCGGGCGGCACGGGCGATGGCGCCGGTCGTCGGCAGCCCGCCGAGCGCGGGCAATGGCGCAGGTGGAGGTCCGAAGACCTCATAGGCCGGTCGGCGCTCGGGTGGGTCGACGACCTGCGCGTTCAGTCGCTCCAGGGCGGAGGCGAACGCGGTCGTGGCGATGCTGCTCATGGGCGACCACCGCCGATCTGCGCTAGGGCGCCAACGCCGGTCGCTTTGCGAATCGCTTCGCGGATTCTCATGGCCGTTCCTCCTCGAACATCCGCGCCAGCAACTCGCCGACGCGCCGCTCCACGACCTCCGCGCTGCGCTCGATGTGCACCCGCATCAGCGCGGCGGCCGCATCGGGTCGTCCGGCGCGGACGGTCTCCAGGATCTCCAGGTGCTCCTCGATCGTCGCCTCGATCCGGTCCGGCGTCGTGAAGTCGTGGATCCGGATCAGGCGGATGCGCTCGTTGATGTCGCGGATGTAGCGCTCGGTCGCGGTGTTGCCCGAACGCGCGCGCGATGCCCTCGTGGAACGCCTCGTCGGCGTAGACGAAGTCGGGGCTGTCGTCGTGCTCGCCGCGCAGGTCGAGCCACTCGGCGACCAGGCCGTCGAGCGCGTCCGGGTCCGCCGAGCGCACGGCCAGGTCCTCGAGCACGACGCGCACGTCGTAGAGCTCGCGCATGACCGACACCCGCGGCGGGTTCGGGCGCAGGCCGCCCGAGCGGTCGCGGACCACGTGCCCGTCGCCCTCGAGCCGCCGCAGCGCCTCGCGCACCGGCGTCCGGCTGGTGCTGAAGCGCTCCGCGAGCTGCTCCTCCACGAGCCGCTGCCCGTAGGGGAAATCGCCGCGCAGCAGCGCCGCGCGCAGCTCCCGGTGGACCTGTTCGGCGCGCGTCAAGCGAGCGCCTCGACGGCCTGGTCGAACGCCACCAGCGGCGGATGCGTGACGCCGCCGCCGATCTGGCCGACGCCCGGACGGCGGTGCGCGATCCCGGTGTGGACCGGCGGCGAGATGCGGGTCTCGGCGACCTTGCGCGCGTCGACGCCGAGCATCGCCGCGCGGCCGTCCGGATAGCGGATGTCGGGCGAGGCGCCGGCGGCGATCGTCCGCAGCTCGGCCTCGATCGCCTCGACCTCGGCAGGGTCGATCCCGACCGAGACCGCTGCCACCGGCGACGCGGCGACGGCCAGCGCGCCGAGCCCGTAGGTCTCGACGATCGCGGAGTCGCCGAGGTCGGGATTCATGTCGGCCGCCGTGTAGCCGTCGAACAGCTTCGCGGGGTCCGGCAGCGCGGCCGGGCCGACGAACCAGCGGTCGCCGGTGCCCGAGACGCGGATTCCGACCTCGACGCCGTTGCGGGCGATCGCGGTCAGGACCGGCGAGCCCGGCACGTCGGCGGCGCAGTCCAGCGCCAGCTTGGCGAAGACCATCGCGAGGTTGAGGAAGAACTGGCCGTTGCCCGCGATGAAGGCGCTGACCTCGGGATGCTCGATGCCGAGCGCCTGCAGCGTCAGCTCCGTGCCCGCCTCCGTGCGGTGGTGTGCCTCGTCGCCGAGCGCCAGCGAGCGCACGTGCAGGTCGTAGAGGTCGAGCGGCCCACGCGCCAACGCCGTCCGCAGCTCCGGGGCGAGCACGTCGCGCATCCACTTCAGCCGCTCGAGCACTTCGGGACCGTCGGCGCCGTAGCGCAGCACCGCGCCCGAGCCCTCGTTGAGCGGGCACCAGGCCGTCTTCCCGGTCGCCTCGTCACGCGCCACCCAGACCGGCATGCTCGGGTTCACGACGCCCGCCATCGGCCCGACGCCGCCCGCGTCGTGGTTGGTCATGAGCGGGATCTGGCCGTCCTCGACGAGCTTGAGCGCCTCGTCCGGCGTGCCCGCGACGCCCTCCAGCCACAAGGCCGAGCCGAGCGCGGCCCGCATGGGAGGGCACATGCGGGCCGGCTCGATCGGCGGCCCGGCGTGCGTCACGCCGCCGGCGGCGTGATGCGCGGAGATCTCCGAGGCCGGGACGACGTCGATCACCAACGGACGCGCCGCAGCCAGCCGCGCGACCGCATCCGCTTCTGTATGCAGCGCTGCGTTCATGGTCGGCGACGCTAAATCGGCCGACGCGCCGTGCAATCGGACCGATGGTCACAACCGCCGCCACGAGCCTTGGACCGGTGGTAGGGGGGAGGGCGTTCCGGGCATCCGTACTCTCGGGGAACCCATGGGGCTCTATGACCCTGCCTATGAGCACGACGGGTGCGGCGTCGCCTGTCTGGCGCGGCTCGACGGCCGCCCGGCGCACGAGACGATCTCGCGCGCGATCGAGACGCTCGACAACCTCGAGCATCGTGGCGCCGAGGGCGCGGACGCCGAGACCGGCGACGGCGCGGGCATCCTGACCCAGATCCCGGACGCGTTCCTGCGCGGCGAGCTCGGCTTCGCGCTGCCCGAGGCCGGCCGCTACGCGGTCGCGGTCTGCATGCTCCCGCGCGAGGAGGACCGCCGGCTGTCGGTCGAGACCGTGATCGAGCGGCTCGTGACCGACGGCGGCCAGCGCGTGCTCGGCTGGCGTGACGTTCCGGTCGACACGCGCGTCCCGGGCCCGGGCGCGCTGTCGGCCATGCCGGTCATCCGCCAGCTGCTGATCGGCTCGACCGAGCCTGACCAGGACGCGTTCGAGCGGCGCCTGTACGGCATCCGCCGCCGGGCCGAGCGCGGGCTCGGCGACGCGGTCGCGTTCCCGAGCTTCTCGTCACGCACGATGGTGCTCAAGGGAATGCTGAGCGCTCCCCAGCTGCCGCGCTTCTACCCCGACCTGTGCGACCAGCGCTTCGCCAGCGCGCTGGCGATCGTCCATTCGCGCTTCTCGACCAACACGTTCCCGAGCTGGGCGCTCGCGCACCCGTTCCGCTTCATCGCCCACAACGGCGAGATCAACACGCTGCGCGGCAACGTCAACTGGATGCGCGCGCGTGAGCACGTCCTGGGCGAGTTCGCCGAGGTGCGGCCGGTGATCCCGCCCGGCGCTTCGGACTCGGCGTCATTCGACGCCGTGCTGGAGCTGCTCGTGCTCGCGGGCCGGCCGCTCGCGCACGCGGTGATGATGATGGTGCCCGAGGCCTGGGAGGGCCGCGACGACCTCGACGAGGAGCTGCGCGGCTTCTACGCCTACCACGAGAAGCTGATGGAGCCGTGGGACGGCCCGGCGTCGATCACGTTCTCGGACGGGCGCGTGCTGGGCGCGAAGCTCGACCGCAACGGCCTGCGCCCGGGGCGCTGGGCGCAGACCGACGACGGCTGGGTCGTGCTGTCCTCGGAGTCGGGCGCGATGCCGGTCGAGCCCGCGCGCGTGATCCGCCGCGGGCGCCTGAAGCCGGGCGCGCTGTGGATCGTCGACCTGCAGCGCGGCGCGCTGCTCGCCGACCGCGAGGTCGAGTGCGAGATCGCGTCGCGGCGGCCGTACGGGACGTGGGCGTCCGAGGCGACGATCCGCCTCGAGGACGTCGAGCCCGGCGCGCCGCTGCCGCTGCCCGAGGAGTCGCCCGAGCGCCTGCGGGCCGCGTTCGGCTATACCCGCGAGGACTTCGACATCTTGATCGGCCCGATGGCCGAGTCGGGCAAGGAGCCGACCGGCTCGATGGGCGCCGACGCCGCGCTGCCCGCGCTGAGCGACCAGGCGCCGTCGCTGTTCTCCTACTTCAAGCAGCGCTTCGCGCAGGTCACCAACCCGGCGATCGACTCGCTGCGCGAGGACCTGGTGATGAGCCTGACGACGTGGCTCGGGCGCGGGCCGGCGCTGCTCGACGACGCGCCGCCGCCCGCGCGGCGGCTCCGGCTGCCTTCGCCGGTGCTCACGACCGAGGACATGGCGCGCGTGGTCGCCTCGCCGCTGCCGTGGGTGCCGCTCGACGCCACCTGGCCGACGTCGCTCGGCGTCGCGGGCCTCGAGGCCGCCGTCGAGCGGCTCGTCGGCGAGGCGGCGACGGCCGCGGCGGCGGGCGCCGACATCCTCGTGATCGGCGACCGCCGGGTCGGGCCCGGCCGCGCGCCGATCCCGTCGCTGCTGGCCGTGGCCGCGGTCCACCACGAGCTCGTGCGCCGCGGGCTGCGGACGCGCGCCTCGCTGGTGGTCGACAGCGGCGAGCCGCGCGAGGTCCACCACATCGCCTGCCTGGTCGGCTACGGCGCCGACGCCGTGCATCCCTGGCTGGCCGGCGACGCGATCGTGCCCGCACTGCGCCAAGGGCCTGCTGAAGGTGATGTCGAAGATGGGCGTCTCGACCGTCAGCGCCTACCGCGGCGCGCAGGTCTTCGAGGCGATCGGGCTCGGCCCCGAGGTGATCGAGCGCCACTTCGTCGGCACGCCGTCGAAGCTCGGCGGGCTCGGGCTGCGCGGCCTGGCGCGCGAGGTGCTCATGCGGCACGCGCGCACGTACGTGCCGGCCGGCGGGCTGTACCGCTGGCGGCGCGACGGCGAGCGCCACAGCTGGAACCCGGAGACCGTGGCCGCGCTGCAGCGCGGCGAGTGGCGGCGCTACGTCGAGGGCGCGGACCGCGCGTCCCGGCACGGCGCGCTGCGCGGCCAGCTCGCGTTCCGCGAGCGCGACCCGATCGGAATCGACGACGTCGAGCCGGCGACCGAGATCATGAAGCGCTTCGCCACCGGCGCGATGTCGCTGGGCTCGATCTCGCCCGAGGCGCACGAGTCGCTCGCGCTGGCCATGAACAAGATCGGCGGGCGCTCGAACACCGGCGAGGGCGGCGAGGATCCCGCCCGCTACGAGGACGACCGGCGCTCGGCGATCAAGCAGGTGGCGTCGGCCCGCTTCGGCGTCACGATCGAGTACCTGGTCAACGCCGACGAGCTGCAGATCAAGATCGCGCAGGGGGCCAAGCCCGGCGAGGGCGGCCAGCTGCCCGGGCACAAGGTCGACGAGAACATCGGCCGGCTGCGCTACGCGACGCCCGGCGTGGAGCTGATCTCGCCGCCGCCGCACCACGACATCTACTCGATCGAGGACCTCAAGCAGCTCATCCACGACCTGCGCTGCGCGAATCCGCACGCGCGGATCTCTGTGAAGCTGGCCGCGGAGGCGGGCGTCGGCACCGTCGCCGCGGGCGTCGTGAAGGCGCACGCCGACCACGTCGTGATCGCCGGCCACGACGGCGGCACGGGCGCCTCGCCGCAGTCCTCGCTGCAGTTCGCCGGGCGTCCCGTGGGAGCTGGGGCTGGCCGAGACGCAGCAGACGCTCGTGCGCAACGGGCTGCGCTCGCGGGTCGTGCTGCAGGCCGACGGCGGCATGCGCACGGGGCGCGACGTCGTGATCGCCGCGCTGCTCGGGGCCGAGGAGGTGGGCGCCTCGACGGCGCCGCTGGTCGCGCTCGGCTGCATCATGATGCGCGTCTGCCACCTCAACACCTGCCCGGTGGGGATCGCGACCCAGGACGAGGAGCTGCGGCGGCGCTTCGCCGGCAAGCCCGAGCACGTGATCCGCTTCTTCACGCTGCTGGCCGAGGACGTGCGGGCGATCATGGCCGGGCTGGGCATCTCGCGCTTCGCCGACCTCGTCGGCCGCGTCGACCTCCTGCGCGTCGACCGCGACGACCACTGGAAGGCGAGCGGGCTCGACCTGACGCCGCTGCTCGCGCCCGGCGGCGACGGCGAGCGCAGCTCGCGGCCGGCGTCGTTCCGGCCCGAGGCGCCGCTCGACGACGAGCTGATCGCGGCGCTGCCGTCGGCACGGCTCGAGCTGCCGATCACCAACCGCGACCGGACCGTGGGCGGGATGCTGTCCGGGGAGATCATCCGGCGCGAGATCGACGCCGACATGAAGGTCACGTTCCGCGGGTCGGCGGGCCAGAGCTTCGGCGCCTGGCTCGCGCCCGGCGTCGAGCTCACGGTCTACGGCGACGTCAACGACTACGCGGGCAAGGGGCTGTCGGGCGGCGTGATCGCGGTCCGGCCCGACGCGTCGGCGCCGGCCACCGCGGACGAGGACGTGATCGCGGGCAACACGACGCTCTATGGCGCCACGTCGGGCCGCGCGTTCTTCCGCGGCGTCGCGGGCGAGCGCTTCGCGGTGCGCAACTCGGGCGCGGACGCGGTCGTCGAGGGCGTCGGCGACCACTGCTGCGAGTACATGACCGGCGGCCACGTCGTCGTGCTCGGGGTCGACCGGGCGCAACTTCGCGGCGGGCATGAGCGGCGGGATCGCCTACGTGCTCGACCGCGACGGCGACGTTCGCCTCGCGCTGCAACCAGGCCCTGGTCGGGCTCGATGCGCTCGACTCCGGCGACCACCGGCTGCTGTACTCGCTGCTGCTCGAGCACCGCGAGCGGACGGGCTCGCGCGCCGCGGCGTCCGTGCTGGCCTACTTCGGGACGGCGCCGTTCGTCAAGGTCATCCCGCACGACTACAAGCGCGCGCTCGAGCGCCCGCTGGCGCGAGGCGGCCTGATGGCCGATCCGCGCGGGTTCCTCGAGGTCTCGCGGGTGGCGATGCCCGAGCGCGACCCGCGCACGCGCACCGTCGACCACCACGAGATCTTCGGCACGCTGCCGGCCGAGGGCCTGCAGGAGCAGGGCCGCCGCTGCATGGACTGCGGCATCCCGTTCTGCCATCAGGGCTGCCCGCTCGGCAACCTGATCCCGGAGTGGAACGACCTCGTGCGCCGCGACGAGTGGCGCGAGGCGATCGACCGCCTGCACGCGACCAACAACTTCCCCGAGTTCACCGGCCTGATCTGCCCGGCGCCGTGCGAGGCGTCGTGCGTGCTGGCGATCAACGACGACCCGGTGATGATCAAGCAGATCGAGTGGGGGATCATCGAGCGCGCGTTCCGCGAGGGCTGGGTGCGCGGCAAGCCGCCGCTGCGGCGCTCGGGCTGGTCGGTCGGCGTCGTCGGCTCGGGCCCGGCGGGGCTGGCCGTGCGCCGAGGAGCTCAACGCCGCCGGCCACCGCGTGATCGTCTACGAGCGCGACGAGGGCCCGGGCGGGCTGATCCGGCTCGGCGTGCCGGACTTCAAGCTCGAGAAGTGGATCATCGATCGCCGCGTCGCGCTGCTCGAGGAGGCGGGGATCGAGTTCGCAGTACGGCGTCGACGTCGGCACCGACCTCGGCATCGACGAGCTCAACGCGCGCCACGACGCGCTCGTGCTGGCGCTCGGGGCGCGGGTGGAGCGCGAGGTCGACCTCCCCGGCGGCGACCTCGGCGGGATCCACACGGCGATGGACTACCTGATGCAGCGCAACCGCGCGGTCGCCGGGCAGCCGCCGCCCGACGACGTCATCACCGCCGCGGGCAAGCACGTCGTCGTGATCGGCGGCGGCGACACCGCCGCGGACTGCGTCGCGTCGGCCCACCGCGAGCGCGCGGCGTCGGTCACCCAGCTCGACATCTACCCGCCGCCCGCGGGCACGAAGTACCGCGAGCTCGCGCAGTGGCCGGACTTCCCGAAGCGGCTGTGGTCGACGTACGCGCTCGACGAGGGCGGCGAGCGCCGCTCCTCGTTCAACGCGACGGCGTTCGCCGGCAACGGCCGCGTGCAGGCGCTCGACGGGCGACAAGGTCGGCGATCCGCCGGACTTCGAGCCGACGGGCGAGTCACACGAGATGCCCGCCGACCTCGTCCTGATCGCGATCGGCTTCACCGGCGTCGAGCGCGGGCTCGTCGACCAGCTCGACGTCGCGCTCGGCGAGCGCGGCGCGATCGAGGCCGACGACTTCGCGACGTCGACGAACGGCGTCTTCGCGTGCGGCGACGCGCGCCGCGGCCAGTCGCTGATCGTGTGGGCGATCGCCGAGGGCCGCCAGTGCGCGGCCGCGGTCGAGCGCTACCTCACGGCCGCAGCTGAGCTGAGCGCGACCACGTCCGCGCGCGCGCTGCAGGCGCGCCGCGGCGCTCGCTCGCCGACGAGCGCACCCCAGCGAGCCAGTCGCCACGGTTTCCCGTCGCGCGACCGCCGCAGCGTCCGCGAGCGGCCACCATGCCCCACGGCGCGATGGCCCGGCGCGAGCGCGACGTAGGCGTCGTCGTGCGCCGGGCTCGATGCGCAGCGCGTCGTGCAGGATCACGCCGTCCGGCCCCTCGGCGCGCAGCAGCGACGTCAGCCGCCCCGGCCCTTCGCCGGCGCGGCCGAGGACCACGAGGTCGCGCACGACCGCCGTCGCGCCCTCGCCGAGCCGGATCGTCGTCGTCCGCACGACGTCCGCGCCCTCGGCCACGACCAGCGGCGCGTCCTCGAGGACCAGCGTGCGCGCCGTCGCCGACGGTCACGTCGAGCTCGAGCACGGTCCGCTCCGGACCGGGCAGCGCGACGGTCGCCGCCATCGGCTCGATCCGCAGCGCCCCGGACTCGACCACGATCTCGACCCGGTCGTGGTCGCCCGCCAGCGGCCCGGCCTGCGAGCGCAGCAGCGTGATCCGCCCGGGCGCGAGCACGCGCGGCGCGATCCGCGCGCCGCGCCGCAGCGTCGTGAACCCGGCCTCAGTGGACGTGATCGTGGTGGTGATCGGGCACGCCTTCCATGCTCGAATGGAGGTGTCCGTGGGCGCGGAACGTCGACCAGGCGATGCGCGGACCCAGTCGGCGACCGGCGCTGACGTCCTCGCGCAGCGAGATCGCGGCGACGGGCAGCTCGCCGCGGCGCTCGGAGGCCTCGCGCACCATGCGCTCGACGTCGGAGCCGACGAACGGCGCGAGGTCGGTCTTGTTGATCGCGAGCAGGTCGGCGCGGGCGATGCCGGGGCCGCCCTTGCGCGGGATGTCGTCGCCGGCGGCGACGTCGATCACGAAGATCTGCACGTCGGCGAGCGCGGGCGAGAAGATCGCGGTCAGGTTGTCGCCGCCGCTCTCGACGAAGACGACGTCGAGCGGGCCGGTGGCGGCCTCGAGCTCCTCGACGGCCTCGAGGTTCGAGGAGATGTCGTCGCGGATCGCGGTGTGCGGGCAGCCGCCGGTCTGGACCGCCGGCGATGCGCTCGGCCGGCAGCACGCCGGTCGAGCGCAGGAACTCGGCGTCCTCGGTCGTGTAGATGTCGTTGGTCACGACGCCGAGGCGGGCCTCGGCGCGACAGGGCGCCGCAGAGCGCGGCGATCAGGCTGCTCTTGCCGGAGCCGACGGGGCCGCCGACACCGATCCGCAGTGCACGTTCAACTGGCAAAGAGTCGCTCTCTCTGTTCGAGGTGGACGGGGGCGGAGAGCTCGAGCGCGACCGCCGCGGGCGCGGGCAGCGGGCCGTCGTCGGCGGCGATCGCCCGCGCGGCGCGCGCCATCGCCGGCGCCAGCTCGGCGAGCCAGCGCGCGGTCACCGCCGGGTCGAGCGGCAGCAGCTTCAGCGCGGCGGAGGCGACGGTCGCGGCGTCGTCGTAGAGCGCGAGCAGCGCGGTGTCCTCGTCGGAGACCCCGGCGGCCGCGGCGACGACACCGAGCGCGAGCGGCCGCGGCGTGAGCCGCGACGCGGCGCGGTACGCCGCGATCGGATCGCCGGGCCAGACCGTCGCGGCCGAGCGCAGCAGCTGCGCGCCGAGCCGGCGCGCGGCCTCGCGCAGCACCGGGCTCGGCGTGCGCGCCGCCCACTCCGCGTCGAGCCGCGCAGCTGCGCGCGACGTGTCGCGCGGCGGAGCCGTGCGGGCCCGCGGCGCGCTCGGACGCGTCATCGCCGCGCGCCGCCGCGCGGCGCGCCTCGACGGCGAAGCGCGCGTCGGCCTCGGCCACCAGCCGTTGCCGCGCGGCGATGAACGCCGGCACGTCGGTCAGGCCGTCGGCGACCGCCTGCTCGAGCCCCAGCGAGTGGGCGTAGGAGCCCGACGGGAAGCGGGAGTCCGCGAGCAGGAGCGCGAGCGGGTCCATGCTCAGAACAGCGAGTAGCGCTGGGCCAGCGGCAGCTCGGTCGCCGGGTCCGGCACGATCTCGTCGCCGTCGACCCAGACCTTGAACGTGTCGGGCTCGACGCGGATCTCCGGGCAGGCGTCGTTGCGCGGCCATGCTCGGCCTTCGTCACCGAGCGCGTGCTCCTGGACGGCGCACACGCGCGACTCGAGCCCGAGCTCGAGCAGCGTCTCGAGCGCCATGTGCGAGACGAAGGTCAGCGACCGGCGCGCCGCCAGCCGGCCGCCGCCGGCGAACATCGGCCGCATCAGGACCGGCTGCGGCGTCGGGATCGAGGCGTTGGCGTCGCCCATCGGCGCGTAGGCGATCGCGCCGCCCTTGAGCACCAGCCGCGGCCGGATCGCGAACGTCGCCGCGTCCCACAGCACGAGGTCGGCGAGCTTGCCGACCTCGACCGAGCCGACCTCGTCCGCGATCCCGTGCGCGATCGCCGGGTTGATCGTGTACTTGGCCACGTAGCGCTTCAGTCGCGCGTTGCCGTCGCCGCCGCGCTTGGCCGCCATCACGTGCGCGGTCTGCCAGGTGCGCACGATCGTCTCGCCCACGCGCCCCATCGCCTGCGAGTCCGACCCGATCATCGAGATCGCGCCCATGTCGTGCAGCACGTCCTCGGCGGCGATCGTCGTGCCGCGGATGCGGCTCTCGGCGAACGCCAGGTCCTCCGGGATCCGCGGGTTGAGGTGGTGGCAGACGATCAGCATGTCGAGGTGCTCGTCGACGGTGTTGACCGTGTGCGGCCGCGTCGGGTTGGTCGAGGACGGCAGCACGTTCGGCTGCGCCGGCGACCGTGATGATGTCCGGCGCGTGCCCGCCGCCGGCGCCCTCGGTGTGGTAGGCGTGGATCGTCCGCCCGGCGATCGCGTCGAGCGTCGTCTGGACGTAGCCGGCCTCGTTGAGCGTGTCGGTGTGGATCGCGACCTGCACGCCGGCCTCGTCGGCGACGCGCAGGCAGGCGTCGATCGCCGCCGGCGTCGAGCCCCAGTCCTCGTGCAGCTTGAAGCCGCCCACGCCGGCCCGCGCCTGCTCGCGCATCCCGTCGCCCGAGACGGTGTTGCCCTTGCCCAGCAGCAGCACGTTGACGGGCTGCACGTCCATCGCCAGCAGCATCTCGCGGATCGCCCACGGCGACGGCGTGCACGTCGTCGCGCGCGTGCCCTCGGCCGGCCCGGTGCCGCCGCCGATCAGCGTCGTCATCCCGGCGGCCACGGCCTCGTCGACGATCTGCGGGCAGATGAAGTGCACGTGCCCGTCGATCCCGCCCGCGGTCAGGATCCGGCCCTCGCCGGCGATGATCTCGGTCGTCGGCCCGATCTCGAGGTTCGGGTCGACGCCGTCCATCACGTCCGGGTTGCCGGCCTTCCCCAAGCGCGCTGATGCGCCCGGCGCGGATGCCGACGTCGCACTTGACGATGCCCCAGTGATCGAGCACGACGACGTTCGTGATCACCGTGTCGGGCGCGCCCGCCGCCGACGTCTTGGTGCCCTGCAGCATCGACTCGCGGATCGTCTTGCCGCCGCCGAAGACGGCCTCGTCGCCGCCGACGCAGCGGTCCTCCTCGACCTCGAGCCAGAGGTCGGTGTCCGCGAGCCGGACGCGGTCGCCGACCGTCGGCCCGTACAGCGAGCCGTAGCGCGAGCGCGCGATCCTCATCGCAGCCCCGGCACCGTGCGCGTGCCGCCGAGCGCGACCAGGTCGACGTCGCGCTCCGCGCCCGGCTCGAAGCGCACGGACGTCCCGGCGGGCACGTCGAGCCGGAAGCCCGGTCGCGGCGTCGCGGTCGAAGGCCAGCGCGTCGTTGATCGCCGCGAAGTGGAAGTGCGAGCCGACCTGGATCGGCCGGTCGCCCGTGTTCATCACCCGCAGCGTCTTCGTCTCGCGCCCGTCGTTGAGCTCCAGCTCGCCCTCGGCGGTGACCAGCTCGCCCGGGCCATGCGCTCCATCGGCCGTGATCGGATCGTGCAGCGTCACGAGCTTGCGACCGTCGGGGAACGTCGCCTCCACCTGCACCTCGTCCACGAGCTCCGGCACGCCGTCCATCACGTCGTCGCGGCGCGAGCACGGAACGCCCCTCGGCCATCAGGTCGGCCACCGACCGGCCCTCGCGCGCCCGCTCGATCACCCAGCACGAGAGCAGCGCCACCGCCTCGGGCTGGTTGAGCTTGACCCCCCGCTCGCGGCGGTCGCGGGCGATCATCCCCGCGACGGCGAGCAGGAGCTTCGACTGGTCCGACGGCGACAGCTGCACGAGCGCGCGCCACGCTAGTCGCCGCCTACGCGGCCCGCCATTGGACCGCGGGAGGAAATTCGCCCCGCCGAGTTCGACCTCAGGAGGTCAGGACGCCGATCCACACGCGCGTCATCGCGTCGACGATCGCCTCGCGCGACGCCGCCGGGTCGTCGATCCACCACAGCACGAGCGAGGCCATGCCCATCCGCAGCATCTCGGCCAGCGGCACGAGCTCGCGCTCGGGGATCGGATGGAGCGCGCGGATCGCCTCGACCAGCACGGCCCGCGCCCGCTCGTGCGCCGCCACCCGGTAGGCCTGCACCTCCGGCCCGCCGCCGCGGTCGCGGAACAGCAGCTTCCACGCGTAGGCATGCGTCTCGACGTAGCCGAACCAGACCTCGAGCACGACTCGTACGCGCTGCTCGAGCGTCCCGGTCGCGGGCATCGCGGCCGCGAACGAGCCGAGATCCTCGCGGTGGCGCTCGAGCAGCGCCAGGTAGAGCGCGGTCTTGTTCGCGAAGTGGCGATAGAGCACCGGCTTCGTGACCCCCGCCGCGGCGGCCACGGCGTCGAGCCGCGTGCCGTCGTAGCCGTGCTCGCCGAAGAGCCGGCCGGCGGCCTCGACGATCAGCACCCGGCGCTGCTCGGGCGGGAGGCGTCTGCGTCCGGACGTCATAAGTTACCAACGGGTAGCTTAGTTGGTAGGGTGGATCGATGACTGCCACCTCGGAGCGGACCTACGACCCGGTCCACCGCGTGTCCATGGCCTTCCAGCGCGAGGACGACCGTCTGATCGTGCTCACCTGGCTCGAGCCCGGCGGCCACCTGCCCGAGCACTTCCATCCCACGCTCGACGAGCGCTGGGAGGTCCTCGAGGGCCAGGCGAGCGTCAAGGTCGACGGCCGCCGGCACCAGCTGACGAACGCCGACGGCCCGGTGATGGTCTGGCGCAACGTCAAGCACGAGCTGCGCAACACGAGCGGCGCCGAGGCCGCGCTGCGCACCGAGGTCACGCCGCCCGGCCGGCTCGACGAGTTCCTGACCGAGACCGCGCGTGCCGCGCGCGAGGGCCTCTACAACGCCCGCAACCTGCCGACGAGCCTGCACGGCGCGGCCTGGATCGCCGAGCTCGCGCTGCGCTACCGCGACGAGACCGTGATGTGCTCGCCGCCGCCCGCGCTGCAGCGCGTCGTGCTGCCGGTCGCCGCGCGGCTCACGCGGCGCTTCCGCTAGACCGTCTGCGAGCTGCGCCCCCGCTCGTGCACCCACTGCCCGAGCAGGCCGCGGAAGTGCGCCAGGAACTGCTCCTGCTCGTGCGGCGGGTAGGTGCTCAGCACGGTCTCGACCAGCAGCCGGTCGAAGTCGGTCGAGGCGATCCAGTCGAGCATCAGCTCGTCGACGTGCGCCAGCGACGTCGCGCAGAACTCCTGGTAGCGCTCGACCTCGAAGTACGTCGTCGGCCAGCCGCCGGTACTCGGCCAGCTTCTCCTCGTAGCGACAGGTCCTCGCGGTCGCCGATCTCGAAGTAGGTGCGCGTGTCGAGGTCGACGCCGCGCGCCGTGCGCCCGGTGACGGTGCAGAAGATCGACCACTTCAGCAGCGCGCTGATCGCCCACGGCCAGTAGTAGTGCAGCGACGTCAGCGCGACGTCCGGCGACGCGTTGGCGTAGTCGATCGGGTGCGCCTCGGCGCCGCGCACGAGCGTCTCGCAGGAGTTGAACTCCCAGCGGAAGAACGCGTTGATCAGCCGCGAGATCGTCATTACCTCGTCGCCCGTCTCGGGCGTCAGGAAGTCGTGCGAGACCGCGTAGCGGTTGTGCATCGGCTCGTCGGGCCGGAAGTCCATGACCATCGTCTCGGCGCCGATCGACAACGAGCGCGCGAACTTGTCGAAGCCCTCGATCGACTCCTGCAGGTGCATCAGCCGCTCGCCCGACTCGTCGTAGGTGCGTTGCGCAGCATCGCCGCGGTCCTTGATCCGCGTCACGCCGACCCACTGGCCGCCGTCGTAGGGCTTCATGAACAGCGGGTAGCCGATCTCGCTCGGCGATCTCGGCCAGGTCGAACGGCAGGTTGTACTTCGCCGCCGTGTACTCGAAGCGCGTGTTCTCGGGCGGGTGCTTGTGCGGGATCAGCACGGTCTGGGGCACCTTGAGCCCGAGCCGCAGCATCGCGCAGTAGGCCGCGTGCTTCTCCATCGCCTGGAACGTGAACGGCGAGTTGAGCAGGTACACGTCGTCCATCAGCGCGACCTTCTTCAGCCACTCGCGCGGGACGAAGTACCACCACGCCAGGCGGTCGACGACGAGGTCGTAGCGCGGCTTGGCGCGCAGGTCGAACGGCTCGATCGTGATCCGCTCGCTCGTCACGCGGTGCGTCTGGCCCCCGTGGGTGCACCGGCCCGATCCGCCCCAGCAGCGTCTCGAACGCGTGCGGCCAGTCCTCCTCGGTGCCGAGCAGGAGGCCGATCAAGTGATCCGTGGACATCAGCAGAACCTCGGGAGATGGTGGGCGATCTGGGCGCGCCAGGACGGCCAGTCGTGCGGGACGTCGTAGCCCCACAGGTCGAGCTCGTGGCGGATGTTCTTCTCGGCGAGCATGCCCGCGAGCCGCTTGGTGGACTCCAGCGAGCCGGTGGTGTCCTCCCACTGCCCCTGGCCGCAGACCAGCAGCAGGCTGATGCGCGAGCGCAGCCAGTCGAGGTGGTCGCCGCCGAGCTGGCCGACGTAGTCGAGCGGGTTGTTGAAGTAGGTCTGCTCGCCGCGCTCGCCCCAGCCGTTCCAGCGTCGACGGGTCGTAGTTGCCCGACATGCAGAGCGCGAGCGGGAACAGGTCGGCGCGCTTCAAGCGCGAAGTTGGCGGCGTGGAAGGCGCCGAGGCTGATCCCGGTGGTGATGATCTCGCCGCCCGTGTCGTGCTGGATGAACGGCACCACGTCGTCGAGGATCCAGGACTCGTAGCGCCCGTGCTCGCGGGCGCGCTGCTCGAGCGGGATCGACTGGTTCGACCACGACTCGGCGTCGAACGAGGAGACGCAGTAGAGCTTGACCCGGCCGGCCTCGAGCAGGTCGCCGATGGCGTCGATCATGCCGTTGTCCTGCCAGTCGTAGGCCCGGCCGCCCTCGGACGGGAAGGCGAGCACCGGGCGCCCGTAGTGGCCGTAGGCCACGACACGACGCCGGACGGCGCCGATCGCGTGGGAGTAGAGCTCGTGATGGTGTGGGTTCATCGGTCGTCCACGCTCGTCGCAGCAGGGCGGTCAGATGCGGGTCGAAGGCGTCCCGCCAGCCGACGTAGTTGTGCAGGTCGAGCACCTCCTCCAGGGAGACCTCGTACCCCTGAGCGGCCAGGGCACGCGCCATTTCGCGGTTGTTGTGCACGTTCTCCTCCGCACGGCCGACGGTGATCGTCGTCGGGACGGGCATCGCGTATTGCCCGTCGCGCAGCGTCTCACGAACGAAGCGGATGATCCGGCGCGTAGCGGCCGAAGCCGCTACTCGTGCGCGTCGTAGCGCGGGATGAAGAAGCTCCCGGACTGCAGGAAGAGCGCGCCCGATCGCGCGCGGGAAGCGGCGCTGGGCGTGCAGCATCGCCAGGCCGCCGAGCGAGGCGCCCATCGCCGCGGGCGCGCCGACGATCCCGAACGCGTCGCGCAGCGCCGGGCACGATGTCGTGCGCCAGCACGCGCGCGTAGGCGGCCGAGGCCGAGTACCACTGGTTGCGGTCGCCGGGCGCGAGCAGCGCGACCCGGTGCGGCGGCAGCTCGCCCGCGGCGATCATCGCGGCGCTGAAGCGCGTGAGCTGCGACAGCGCGTCGTACTCCGGGCCGTCGTTGGCCAGCAGCATCCGCAGCGGGCGGCCCGGCTCGACGTCGGCCGGGCTCCAGACGCGCACCCCGACGTACGCGCCGAGGCCGCGCCCGCGGACCGAGCGCCTCGTCGAAGCGGCCCTCGACGCCTCTCCGCCTCGAGCCACGCCGGCGCGCTGTAGCCCGGCAGCTCGAGCACGGACTTCTCGCCGAACGCGCCCGGCGCGCGCTTCGGGTTGCCGGGATCGCAGATCCACTCGGTGCCGCCGTCGCGGTGGGTGACCTCGAGCTTGTACTCGAGCCGCAGCACGTCGGGCAGGTCGAGCTCGAGCACCCAGTCGTCGTCCTCGCGCTCGAACTGCGCGGCTCGGCAGGTCGCTGGCCAGCCGGACGGCGGTGAACGATCCGTCCGGGTCTGGAAGGCGCAGCGCCACGGACATCGGCGCCGCAACTTAGCTCACGACGAGCACCATCGCCTCGTCGGCCTCCGCGCGGGTGGCGAAGAGCGCGAAGAGGTCGGCGATGCCGATCCGTCTCGAGCACGCGTCGCGGCGCTCCGGGCGGGCAGACGACGACGAGCTCGCGCTCCTCGCGGCCGAGCAGCGAGCGCGCGCGCAGCAGCGCGTTGATCGCCGCCCGAGTCCATGAACGTGAGCGCCGGTGAGATCGATCAGGAACGCGCCGTAGGTGCTCGAGCATCGCCTCCTGCAGGGCGACGTCGAGCCTGTTCGGCGGCCACCGCGTCGAGCTCGCCGCTCGAGGGCGAGCCCACGCTTCGATCGTGCTCGATCTCCATGCGGCTGAACCTAGGCCGCCGGGACGCCTCCGAATGCGGACCCGCCGTACGGTGACGCGACGTATGAGTGCGGACATGCGGGTAGGAACCCGGCGAGGCCCCCCGCGATGATCAGCATCGTCGACGCCGATCCCGATCTCGCCGACCAGCTCGACGACGCGCAGCTCCAGCGGCGCGCCATGAGGCGCTGACCCGCGTGCAGCAGCTGTCGCCGGGCGAGTGGGACGTCGGCCGGCGCGCTCGAGCCCGACGTCCACCACCGCGGCTTCCTGATCGTGTCCGGGCCTGCTGTCACGCGAGGTTGACGTGCTCGGCCGCCGCTGCATCGAGCTGATCGGGCCGTGCGACGTGATGCGCCCGTGGTCCTGGGACGAGGCCGGCTCGCACGTGCGCGCCGAGGTCGGCTGGGAGGTGCTCGAAGACGACGCGGCTGGCCGTGCTCGACCACGCGCTCGTCACGCCGCATCAACCCCTGGCCGCAGCTCGGCGTCGAGCTCTTCAACCGCGGCACGCGCCGCGCGCACCACCTCGCGGTCGCGCTGGCGATCGCGCACCATCAGCGCGTCGAGGACCGGCTGCTGCTGACGCTCTGGCACCTCGCCGAGCGCTGGGGGAAGGTCACGCCGGACGGGATCGTCGTGCCGCTGCCGCTCAGCCACCAGCGGCTGGCGGAGATCGTCGGCGCGCACCGCCCGTCGGTGACGACGGCGATGGGCGCGCTGGCCAAGGCGGGCCGCGTCAGCCGCCGCGACGACGGCAACTGGCTGCTGCACGGCGACCCGCCCGAGAAGCTGCGCCACCACAAGCTGGCGGCGGCGCTCTCCTAAAGCACGACGGTCTTCAGCGTCGTGTCCTGCGTGTAGTACAGGCGCTCGCCGAACCCGCGCGCATTGGCCGAGACCGCGAGTTGCGACACCTTGGCCCCGATCGGCTCGAGCTCGCGGTCGCCGCGGCCGTCGGAGATGCGCAGGCCGCCGTTGCACGAGTATGCGAGACCGCCGTTGCGGAAGAAGACGGCGTCCTCGACGCCGCTGAAGTCGCCGGAGGACACCTGGTCGCACGGCTCCGAGTCGCGGACGGCGACGTGGTTGCGCGCATCCCAGGTGCCGGCCGTGCGCGACTCGCTGATGCCGCCCTCGAACGTCCGGATGATGCCGATGTAGCGGCCGCCGACGATCTCGATGTCGGCGCGCTCGATCAGGTCGAGCCCGAAGTCGCGCTGCACGAACAGCGTGAAGCGCCGGCCGGTGGACGTCCAGCAGCCGTAGATGCGATCGCGGCGGGTCTCGGAGCTCTGCGGGCGCTCGGCGACGCTGACGACGCGGGCGCTGCCGGCGGCGGCGAGCAGCTTCCCGCCCTCGCGCTGGCAGCTCTTGGGCGCGGCCTCGGCGGCGGGAGCGACCGCGAGCAGGGCGAGCAGGGACGACGTGATGGCGAGTGAGCGGATCATGGCCACGACGCTAATCGCGCGACCGCGCGCGCCGTGTCACCTTCAGGTGGGGCGCGGCTCCACCTTCGCGAGCTCGTCGAGCCGCGTGCGCACGCGGCTGATCAGCTGCGACATGCCGCCGGCCTCGGCCTCGCGCAGCGTCTCGCGCAACAGCTCGCGGGCGCGCTCGAGCTCGCCGCGCGCCATCAGCAGCTCCGCGTACTCACGCCGCATCAGGGCGACCACGGGGCGCAGCCCGCACGCCGTGTTGCGCGCCAGCGCGGCCTCGAAGTGGCCTTCGGCGCGGTCGAGCTCACCCTGGGCGGTCGCCAGCAGCGCGAGGAAGCGGTGCGTGGAGCCGAGGTTCGCGGCCTGCGAGATCTGCACGAGCTTGTCGCTGTGCGGCTCCAGCAGCCCGTAGAGGACGCCCGCCTGCTCGCGGTCGCCGATCAGCGCGCACGTCTCGCCCAGCAGCGCGATCGCGGTGAACCAGAACATGTCGCGCGGGATCGCGGCGAAGCCGTCGCGGGCCAGCTCGCGGAACTGCGCGACGCCGGCCACCGTGTTGCCCGACATCAGGTGCGCCATCGGCAGGATCGCCCGCCACGCGATCAGCGCCGGGTTCTCGCTGACGTAGCGCTCGATCGTGGAGACGTAGTCCGACAGCGCGTCCTCGCGCCGGCGCAGGATCAGCACCTGGGCGGTGTAGATCGTCTCGGCGTCGCGGGCCTGCGCGCGGCGGCCGAGCTCGAACGCCTCGCGCGCGAGCCGCTCGGCGTCCTCCACGCGTCCCGCCATCTGCGCCCACACGACCTCCCAGCCGACCGCGAAGTGGCTGTACAGGGGCTGGCGCAGCTCGGCCGCGAGGCGGCTGAGCGCCCGGTGGGCGCCGCGGGCGTCCTCGATCCGGCCGGCCTCCAGCAGGTCGTAGATGCGCCAGTGCTGGCCGAGCGCTTCCAGTTCGCGCTCGCCGACGTGCTCGGCGAGCCGCAGCAGCTCGTCGCTCAGCGCCAGCCGCTCGTCGAGATACTCGACGTGCAGCAGCGCGGCGTGCCGCGCTTCGAGCGCCACCAGCAGCGCCCGCGGATCCTCGAGCCGGTGCGCCATCTCCAGCGCCTCGGCGCTCAGCGCCTCGCCGGCGCGGTCTGACCGAACTGGTCGACGAGCCGCGCGCGCAGCCGCACGCCGGTCAGGCCGTCCTCGGGATGGCTCGCGAGCGCCTCCTCGAGCAGCGCGATCGCCTCGTGGTCGATCACGCCCGCCTCGGCGTGGCGGCCCGAGTGGCCGAGCGCGGCCGCGGCCAGCGCGTCGCGGTCGCCCGCGGCGCGGGCGATCGCCGCGGCGGCGGCGAAGGTCGCGCGCGCCGCGGGGTCGCCGGCGCGCAGCTCGGCGGCGCCGAGCGCGAGCCGCGTCGGCGAGATCGTCGCCCGCGCGCCGGTAGTGCTCGGCCGCCTCCTCGTAGGCGAGCGCCGCCATCGCCTGCTCGGCGGCGGCCAGCGCGTAGCCGACGGCCTCGCGGCGCCCGGCCTTCGTGGAAGTGGTAGGCGAGCTCGGCCGGGTTCGCGCCGCCGAGGCGCTCCAGCGCCTCGCCGATCCGGCGGTGCGCGCGCACGCGGCGGCTCGCGCTCTGGCTCTCGTAGAGCGTCTCGCGCACGAGCGCGTGCGCGAAGGCGAACCGGTCGAGCTGCGTCGGTCTCGCGGATCAGGCCGGCGCGCGTGGCCTCCTCGAGCGCGTCGATGATGTCGTCGGCGGGCTCGTCGAGCAGCGTCTCGAGCAGCGCCAGGTCGAACTGGCGGCCGACGATGGCGGCCACGCTCAGGACCTGGTTCGCCGTCGGTGACAGCTGCTGCAGGCGCCGCGCGATCAGCTCCTTGACGCCTTCGGGCACGGCGATCCGGCTCAGCGCCCGCTCCTCGAGCTCGGGCAGGCTGCGCAGCGTCTCCTCGATGAAGAACGGATTGCCGGAGGTCTCCTCGGTCAGCCGGCGCACGAACCGCGAGCCGACGTCGTCGCGGCCCACCAGCGCCGCCGTCTCGTCGGTCGTCAGCCCGGACAGCTCGACGCGCTCGAACGACGCCCGCCGGCGCGTGAGCTGCTCGTCGTCGAAGCTGCGCGCCGTGCCGAGCACGAGCAGGCGCATCGGCGCGGCGTCCCGCAGCAGGTGGCCGAGCAGCCGCGTCGTCGACGCGTCGGCCCAGTGCAGGTCGTCGAGCAGCAGCACGACGGGCCGCTCGCGCGCGGCGAACGCGAGCATTCGCGTGACGCCCTCGAACAGCCGGTAGCGGCGCGTGTCGGCGTCCTCGGCCAGCGACTCGCGAGCCTCGGGCACCTGCGCGCGCAGGGCGGGGATGAAGCGGGCCAGCTCGCTCAGCTCGAGCGCCAGCTCGGCTGGAAGGCGCAGCTGCTCGCGGTGGGCGACGTAGTGCTGCAGGGCGGCGATGAAGGGGTGGTACGGGACCAGCGACTCGGGGTCGTTGCGGCCGTAGAGGACCGTGGCGCCGCCGCCGTGCGCGCGCCGCGCGAGCTCGCCGGCGAGCCGCGTCTTGCCGATCCCGGGCTCGCCCGTGAGCAGGACGAACTGGCGCTCGCCGGCCGCGGCGGCGGCGAAGCGGGCCTCGAGCTTCGCGAGCGGCGCCGCGCGACCGACGAACGGCCCGTGACCGGTTTCGATCGCGAGCGCGGCCGGCAGCGGGATCACGGGCGAGCGCGTCCGCCCCGGCGAGGCGTCGCCGGTCGCCACGCTGTGCTCGGCCTCGCCGGCGTCCTGGTCTCGGACGGCGGCGGTGACGGCGCGCCCGAGGTCGCCCGCCGAGGGGTAGCGGTCCTCGGGCGCCTTGGCCATCGCGCGCCGCACGACGTCGCCGAGGCGCTCGCTGCAGTCCGGCCGGACCGAGAGCACCGACGGGGGCGGCGAGTCCAGCTGCGCCAGCATCGTCGCCGCGGCCGTCTCGCGCGGGAACGGGACCCTGCCGGTGAGCGCCTGGTAGAGCACGGCGCCGAGCGCGTAGACGTCGGTGCGCGCGTCGACCGGGCCCTCCCTGAGCTGCTCGGGCGCGGCGTAGTCGAACGTCCCGATCAGGCTCCCGGCCTGGGTGATCTGCGACGTCGCGCGCAGGTCCTTCATCAGCCCGAAGTCGGTCAGGGTGGCGCGCATCCCGTCGCCCTCGGTCTCGAGCAGCACGTTGGCGGGCTTGACGTCGCGGTGGACGATCCCGGCCCGGTGGGCGGCGTCGAGCGCTGCCGCGACCTGGGCGATGACGGTCGCGGCGAGCTCCGGGTCGAGCCGGCCCTCGGCCGCCAGCAGCCGCGCGAGGTCCGTGCCGTCGACGTAGCGCATCGTCACGTACAGCAGGCCGTCGTGCTCGCCCGCATGGTGGACTCCGATCACGTTCGGGTGCCCGATCGCGGCCGTCGCACGCGCCTCGCGACGGAAACGGCGACGGAACTCCTCGTCCTGCGAGAACTCGGGCGCGATCACCTTCAGCGCGACGTCCCGCTCGAGCGCGACGTGCGTCGCGCGGTACACGATGCCCATGCCACCGCGGCCGAGGACACCGCGGATGAGGTGGTCTGCGAACGCCGTGCCCGGTGGCATCTCGGACATGTCGGGCACGCCGAGAGACTACCGGGGCGTAAATCGACTGAGCCCACCTAGACTGCACAGGATGTCCTTTGTGTACCGGTTCAGCCTCACCTTTGTTCTCGCGGTCATGCTGGCGGCGCCGGCCGAGGCCGCGTCGCCGGTCAAGCTCGGGCTCGGCGAGGCGCCCGGCGTGGCGGTCGACGCGGCCGGCACGGCCCACGTCGCCTACAACGCCGAGTACAGCACCGGCCAGCCGCTGATGTACTGCGCGTGGCCGCGCGGAGCGCGCGGCTGCGTCCCGCGGGCGATCGTCGCCGACGGCCAGTCGCCGCTCGCGCCAGCCGCCGCTGGTGCAGGCCGGGCCGGCGCCGGGCGAGCTGACGATCGTCTCCGCGCGCGCGCCGATCCAGGCCTTGCGCTCGCTCGACGGCGGGGCGACGTTCGCGCCGCCGGCGGTGCTGGGGACGGGCAGCTTCTTCGACGGCGCCTTCGGCCCCGAGGGCCGGCTCGCGCTCGCGATCCGCAACCTCGGCTACATCAACTTCTCCCAGCGCTCGCTGGCGGGCCCGGCCGACGCCAGCGCGGTCGCCGAGCTCAACCGCGGCTACGGCGTCGACGCCGAGGTCGGCTTCGACGGCGTCCGCCCGGTGCTCGTCTCCGGCGGTTCCGACCCCGGGATCGGCGTCTCGTCGTGGAACGGGACCGGCGACGTGCACGATCCGCTGATGTGGTCGGGGCCGTTCAAGGTCGCAAAGTCCAGCGACTTCGGGCTGGCGAGCGGTCCGCGCGGGCTCTGGCTGGCGTACGCCGCCGCGGGCAGCAACCGCATCATCGCGCGCAAGTTCAGCGGGCAGCGCTTCGGCCGTGCACACCGCGTTCCGGCGGGCCGCCTCGGCCTGCCGACCGTGATCGGCCTCGCGTTCGCCCAGGACCCGACGGGCCGCATGGTCGCCGTCTGGTACCACTCGGTCCGCGAGCGGCTCGAGTACGCCGCCTCGCGCACCGGCTCGCGCTGGACGGCGCCGCGCGTGCTGGCCACCGGCCTCGAGCTGCCCGGGCACATGCAGGTCGCGCTCGGCCCGGACGGCCGCGGCCTGGTCGTGTGGGACGAGAACACGGGCGACGATCTGCAGGCCGTGCGGATCAGCGTCCGCAAGCTGCTGCGCTAGTCCGCGCGACCTCGCCGGCGGGCGCGTGGCTAGACGAACACGACCGAGGTGCAGCCGCGGTGCGGCGCGAGCCGCTCGAGCGCCGCGGTCGACCTCGCTTCTCGGGCAGCTTCCCGAACGGCTCGAGCGTGACCTCGAGCCGCTTGCCCTTCTTGCGGCCGCGCCACAGCGCGGCCGCGGCGCCGTCGACGAGCACGATGCCCATGCCGCCGAGCGCGCGCCCAGACCTTCTTGCGCGCGGCCGCATCTCCGAGCAGCGCCTCGCGGTCGCGGCCGAGCAGGACCGGGTCGCCGGGCGCGAGCACGAGCACGCCGCCGAGGTCCGGCGGCGCGACGGGCTCGTCCTCGGCCAGCGCCCACAGCTCGCGCGCGTGCGCCTTGCCCAGCCCGGCCCAGTCCGCGAAGTGGGCCGGGTTCGACGGGCCGTACGTGCGCCGGTAGCGCCGCACGAGCTCGCCGCCGGCCGCCTCGCGCGGCGGCGCGTCCCAGCCCACGAGCTGGTCGGTGCGCGCGAACGCCGGCTGGCGGCCGGCGCGCCCGGAGATGCACAGCCGCCCGTTGCAGCGCCGCCATCACCAGCAGCCCGCGCCGGGCGTGGTGGCTCTGGCAGCCCTCGCACCACGGCAGCAGCTCGCCCGGCAGCCGCTGTCGAAGCTGCTCGTGCAGGTCGTCGCGGCTGCGCTCGACGCCGTCGAGCGCGTCGGAGATCGCGTCGACGGCCAGCTGCGACCGGCTCGGCGAAGCCCTCGTCGATGGTCGGGAGCGCGGAGTCCACGACCGCCTTCAGCGCCGCGTCGTCGGGCGGGAGGAAGGCGGTCCCGAACGCGGCGACCTCGTCGGCGGGCACGACCGCGGTCGCCGTGCGCGGGTTGTAGAGCGCGACGACCGTCCGCTCGTCGTAGAGCGCCGCGTCCAGCCAGCCGACCGGCACGTCGGGGCAGCGCGCCACGACGGCCGCGATCGCCGCCCCGGGCGGCGAGTCCTGGACGGCCCACGAGCGCAGGACGTCAAGCGCTTCGGCGGTCACGCAGGCAACGTAGCCGCTGTGACCGGCGGGGGTGTGTGACGTTCCTTCATCCCCTGTGAGTGTTCGTTACGCACCCCCCGCGGAGCTGCCATCGTGACGCCCGTGCAGTTCGGCGTCTTCATCACCCCCTCGGCCGCGCAGCCCGACGCCGTCGTGGAGCTGGCGGTGCTGGCCGACCAGGTCGGGCTGGACCTCGTCGACCTTCCAGGACCACCCGTACCAGCCGCGGCTGCTCGACGCCTGGACGCTGCTCTCCTTCGTCGCCGCGCGCGCACGAGCCGCATCAAGCTCGCGCCCAACGTGCTCAACGTGCCGCTGCGCCCGCCGGCGGTCCTCGCGCGCGCGGCCGCCGCGCTCGACCTGCTGAGCGGCGGCCGGGTCGAGCTCGGGCTCGGCGCCGGCGGCTTCTGGGACGCGATCGAGGCGATGGGCGGCCGCCGGCTGACGCCCGGGCCAGGGCGTCGACGCGCTCGAGGAGGCGATCGACCTCATGCGCGCGCTGTGGGGCGAGGGGCCGCGTGCCGTTCGAGGGCGCGCTACTACACGCTCAAGCGCGCCAACGCGCGGGCCGGCGCCGCGCGCACGACATCGAGCTGTGGATCGGCGCCTACAAGCCGCGCATGCTCGCGCTCACCGGCCGCAAGGGCGACGGCTGGCTGCCCGAGCCTGTCCTACCTGCAGCCCGGCGACCTCGCCAAGGGCAACGCGGCGATCGACGCGGCCGCCGAGAGCCGCGGGCCGCGACCCGGGCGCGATCCGCCGCATGCTCAACCTCCCGCTGCCCGCCGACCCGGTCGCCGAGTTCACTCCGGCTCGCGCGCGAGGAGCGCGTCGACACGTTCATCGTCTCGACCGACGATCCCGGCGAGATCGAGGTCGCTGGCGCCGAGATCGCCGCCGCCGTGCGCGCGGGGCGCCGCGGCGACGCGCGGCGCGCCCGCGACGCCGCGCCACAGGGCTCGGCATCACGCCCGACGCCCGACGCCGGCACGCGCCGATCACCGCGGCGATGCCGTGGGACGAGTCGACGCGCCCGCACCACGAACCGCCGGCCCGGACGCGACCTACACCGACCGCGGCCGCGCGGCCGGCCAGCACCTGATCGACGTCCACGACATGCTGCGCCGCGAGCTCGACGAGCTGCGCGACCTCGTCGGACAGGTGCGCGCGGGCGCGCTGAGCGCCGGCGCCGCGCGCTCGGAGCTCAACGACGATGGCGCTGCGCCAGAACGACTGGACGCTGGGCGCGTTCTGCTCGCGCTACTGCCGCGTCGTCGCCACGCACCACTCGCTCGAGGACGACTCGATCTTCCCCCACCTCGCGCGCGACCCCGGCCTCAAGCCGGTGATCGACCGCCTGACCGAGGAGCATCTCGTGATCCACGACGCGATCGAGGCCGTCGACCGCGCGCTGGTCGAGCACATCACCCACCCCGAGGACTTCGAGCCGCTGCAGTCGGCGCTCGACCTGCTCACGGACACGCTGCTCTCGCCACCTGTCCTACGAGGAGGCCGAGCTCGTCGAGCCGCTCGCGCGGCTCGGCTTCTATCCCGGCCAGCTCTAATACGCCTGCCTGGGTGCGCGGTCGTCCGAGAGCGTCGGGCGCGTGCGCTGAATCAGCGTTTCGATCGCGTCGGCGACGTGGATCGGGTCGATCGCGCGGTCGCCGCGCTCGACGCGGATCCGGTGCGCCTCGAACAGCACGTCGGCGTGCGTCGTCTGGCCCGGCGGCTCGAAGCGGTACGACGCCAGCTCGATCAGCAGGCCGAGCGGGTCGGTGAAGTAGATCGAGTCCATGAAGCCGCGGTCCTTGACGCCGCTGTGGCGGATCCCGCGCTCGTCGAGGCGCTCGACCGTCTGCTTGAACGTCGCTTGCGAGATCGCGAACGCGACGTGGTGCACGCAGCCGGGGTCGGTCGGCGTGCGCGCCGGGTCCGGGACGCGGTCCTCGGCGGTGAAGATCGTGATCAGGCGCCCGTCGCCAGGATCGAAGTAGAGGTGGCTCTCGTCCGCGTTGTCCAGGTTGGGCTGCTCGAAGATGAACGGCATGCCCAGCACGCCCTCCCAGAAGTCGATCGACGTCTGGCGGTCGGCGCCGACGATCGTGACGTGGTGAAGGCCTTGACTCTGGAGCTTGCGCATCACGCTTCCTCGGGTTGGACGAGCCTGGATTTGTACTCGCTGCGGGGCAGGCTGCCGAACGGCAGCAGGTCGACGCGGGTCTGCACGACGAGGACGTCGCGCAGGCGGGCGCGGATCGCCTCTGCCAGCGCCGGATCGTGCTCGACGCCGTGCGCGAGCTCGACCGCGACCGGCAGCGGCGGCTCCTGCTTGACGCCGGCCGACGCCGGGCGGACGACGATCGTGCCGCTGACGTTCGGCGCGAAGCCGCCGACGACCTCGCGCACGGCGGAGGGGAAGACGTTGACGCCGCGGACGATCAGCATGTCGTCGGTGCGCCCGAGGCAGCGCACGCGCGGGCCGCGGCGCCCGCATGGGCACGGCGTCGTCCGCACCAGCACGTGGTCGCGCGTGCGGAAGCGCAGCAACGGCGCCGCGCGGTGGCGCAGGTGGGTGAGCACCAGCTCGCCGGTCGCGCCATCCTCGAGCGCGACCGCCTGCCCGCTGGCCGGGTCGATCAGCTCGGGGTGCACGAAGCCGTGCGCCCCGAGGTGCATCCCGTCCTGGTGCTCGCACTCCCCCCACAGCGAGACGCCGATGTCGCCGATGCCCATCGCCTCCGTCACGCGCGCGCCCCAGCCCTGTTCGAGCGCGGCGCGGAAGGCAGGCTCGCCGCCGCCCGGCTCACCGGCGACGAGCACGCGCTCGACGCTCGAGCCGGCGAGGTCGAACCCGTGCTCGGCGCACCATTCGACGATGTAGGCGGCATACGACGGCGTCAGCACGGCGGCGTCGACGCGCAGCCGCTCGATGGCTCCCACGACGCGCTCGGTGTTGCCCGTCCCGAAGGGGATGTGGCAGACGCCGAGGCGATCGAACGCGGCGAGCGCCGCGCCGGCCGCGAACGGCCCCGCGTTGTAGGTGGTGACGACGCGCATCCCGGGCGTCAAGCCCGCGGCCGCGTAGCTGCGCGAGGATCCGGTGACCCAGTTGTCGAGGTCCTGCGCGGTCAGCGGGATGTAGCTCGGGCTGCCGGTCGTGCCGCTGGTCGAGTGGATCCGGACGATCTCCTCCGGGTCGGCGCAGAAGTGCGTCCCGAACGGATGCTCGGCGCTGACCGTCGCCCGCAGCTCGGTCTTGTCGGTCAGCGGCAGCGCGGCGATCTCCTCGAGCCCGATGTCGCCGAGGCCTTCGAGCTTCGCGCGGTAGAACGCCGACCGCGCGCGCACGTAGGCGAGCTGCTCGCGGAAGGCGTCAGCGCTCGTAGCGGATCGCCTCCTCGGCCGCCCCCGCCATCAGGAAGCCGACCGGCTCGACCTGCTCCTCCGCCAGGTGGGCCAGCAGGCCCGCCGTGCGGGCCAGGATCGGCACCGCCTTGACCGTCGCGGCCGGGAACCCGAGGTCGAGCATCACGGCCGCGATCGGCAGCGACACGTTCATCGTCAGCGGGCGGCCCCAGGTTTCGTGCGCGGCCTCGCGCAGCTCGCGGGCGAAGGTCACGTGGTGGCCGGAGACGCCGCGGGCGTCGGCCAGCTCGAGGATCCGCTCCGCGCGCGGGTCCAGCGGCCGGTGGACCGGGTGGCCGAAGCCGGGCAGCTTCTGCTTGGCGGCGCGCGTGCGCCGCGCGACGACGCGCGCGTCGCCGCCGGCCTGCAGCAGCTTCGCGCACTCCTCGGCGGTGCCGAGGATCACCGGCCCGCAGCCGAGGATCCCGGCGGCGACCGCGCCGTGCAGCGACCCCGGGTCGGCCGCGAGCGTCATCCGGGCGGCGACGTTGGTCGGCATCATCCCGTGCTCGGCGAGCGAGATCAGCAGCAGATCGAGGAAGTCACGCTGTTCGGCGGTCGGCTCGTCGCCGGTCAGCAGCAGGTGGAAGTACTCGGTGAAGCTCAGCCGGCCCATCAGGTCGGCGCACAGGTCGCGGCCGCGAACCTCCACGCGATCCGGATAGGCCTGTGCGATGTGGCTGACCGCGTCCCCGGCCTTACCGATCATCAGAGCGCGACGCTACCACCCTCGCGGGCGGTCAGCGCGCGCGGCGCCAGGACCCGCGTCCCCAGGACGCGCGGTCGCGCTGCGGACGCCGGCTCACTGGTCCCACCGGACGAGCCAGGTCGCGCTGCCCCAGCTCGAGCGGCCCCAGCTCGATCGGGTCGGATCGGACGCGCTGCCGGACGTCGGGCACGTGCAGCCCCAGCTCGAGCGCGCCCAGCCGGCGGCCAGCGAGCCGTCGACGTTGCCCCAGCTCGAACGGCCCCAGCTCGACCGGGTGGTGTCGATCTCCCCGGTTGCGCTGTTGACGTACTCGTTCGGGGCGATGCGGCCGTTGTCGCTCGCCGCCGGGGCGGCGGCCGCCAGCGCGGCGAGGGCGTTGACCTCATTGACGGCGCCCGGGACGTCGCGCGCCGTGTTGATCAGCGTCGACTTGACCTGGCCGGGCGTCCACTCCGGGTGGCGCTGGAACATCAGCGCGGCGACGCCCGCGACGACCGGCGCGGCCATCGACGTGCCGCCGATGCGCAGGTAGTCGCCGTCGACGATGCAGCTCGGGCACATCCCGGCGAATGCGCTGTCAGGCGCCAGCGTCGAGACGATGTGCGCGCCCGGAGCCGCGATGTCGGGCTTCGTGAAGCCGTCCTGCGTCCTGCCGACGCTGGACCAGTCGGCGACCGCGTCGTCACTGCGGTTGGCCGTCCCCTGGTCGTCCACCGCGCCGACCGAGAGCGCGAACGGATCGTTGCCGGGCGCGTAGTGCGTCGCATCCGCCGCGGCCCCCCGGTTGCCGGCCGCGGCGACCACGAGGATCCCGTGGAAGTAGGCGGATTCGACGGCGGCGTCGAGCGGGTCGAGCGAGTACGACTGCGCCACGGTCGAGGACAGCGACAGGTTGACGACGCGGATGTTGTATTCCGCCTGGTGGTCGACGGCGAACTGCAGGCCGTAGATCGCGTCGAGGATCGTGCCGCGCCCGTCGTCGTCGGCGGCCTTGATCGCGATCAGGTTCGCGTCCGGCGCGATGCCGACGTACTTGCCCGCGACCGGGTCGCCGGCCGGGCGGCGCGTGCCGTCGCCGGCGATGATGCCCGCGACGTGCGTGCCGTGGCCGTAGGTGTCGTCGGCGGTCGTCGCGTCGTGGTTCGTGACGGCCGAGGCGATGACACGCGACGTGCCGTCGGCGCCGGTGAAGTCCGGCAGCGAGCCGTCGATGCCGGTGTCGATGACCGCGACGCCGACGCCAGCGCCGGTCGCCGTCGACCAGGCCTGCGGGGCGAGCACCGAGGCCGGGTAGGCGGTCGCCAGCTTGGACGCCTCGATGGCCTGGTGCTGGGAGCGGATACGCGCGTTGGCATCGACCGCCGCGACCCGCGCGTCGCGGGCGAGGCGTGCAGCGGCGCGGTCCGACGCCCGCACGGCGAGGCCGTTGATGATCGGCAGCCGGCCGGTGACGTGGCCGTCAGCGGCGCGGACGGCCGCCTGGCCTGCGGCGAGCGATACCCCGTCGCGCAGCTGGACGATGTGCGTGGCCGCCGTGGAAGCGGCGTGCGCGGGCCCGGCGAGCGCGGCCAGGATGGCCACGACGAGTGCCGCGATGATCAGCGTCGCTCGCTCGCGGCGCATAGCTCTGATGTTCCCCGTCATGCTTCGTCCTTGAGGCAGGCCCGAACCCTCTCTCGCGAGATCCGTGACCCAGCACGGTCGCTTGCTCCGCTGAACGTACCGTTAATGGGAGAGACGGAAGGGGTAACTTTTTGACCCACGCGGCCATCGAGCCTGCGAGTATGGGGCATGGTCCGGTGTCTGGACGAATGGACTATGCCCAGCCTGAAGTGTCGCTTTAGTGTGTGCTCGTCGTGCGTGCAGGGGCGATGAGCCAGGCATCTGAGACCCTCGCTCCGCGCGGGTGGCGCGCCCACGTGTCGCCGGTGACGGCGATCGCGCTCTACGGCGCGGTGCTCGCCGGGCTCGCGCTGGCGCTGTTCGTCTTCTCGCTGCACGGCACCGAGAACCTCGTCGAGCCGTACCTTCCGTGGTGGGCGATCGCTGTCGGGTGGCTGATCGCTGAGTGCTGCGTGGTCCATCTTCACTTCCGCCGCAGCGCGCACTCCTTCTCACTCGCGGATGTCCCGTTCGTGTTCGGGCTGGCGTTCGCGAGCGGCGACGGCTTCCTGGCCGGCGCGCTGCTCGGCGCCGGCGCCGCCTACGCGCTGCGCAAGCTGCCGCCGATCAAGCTCGCCTTCAACCTGGCGCAGCTCGCGCTGGCGGTTTGCGTGGCGTTCGTGATCGTGCGCGCGATCGCCGTCGAGGGCGACGCGATGGAGCCGCGGACCTGGATCGCGCTCTACGTCGCGACGCTCGCGACCGGCGCGTTGACGATCGCCTGCATCGCCGGCGCGATCGCGATCGCCGAAGGCGGCATGAGCTGGGCGACGCTGCGCCAGATGTTCGTGATGGACGGGGTCGTGACGGCGGCCAACTCGAGCATCGCGATCGCCGCCGCGGTGCTGATCGCCACCGACGCGCGTGCGGTCATCGTGCTGCTGGTGCCGGCCGCGATCGTGTTCGGCGTCTACCGCGCCTACGTCTCCGAGCGCCAGCGCCACGAGAAGCTCGAGTTCCTCTACGAGGCCAATCGCGCGCTCACGCGCTCACCGGAGGTCGCCGAGGCGATCGAGGGCGTGCTCGCCCGCTCGCTGGAGGCGTTCCGCTCAGAGATCGCCGAGGTCGTGCTCTTCAGCGCCGACGGCACGCCGCTGCGAACGACCTACGGTCCCGGCGACGAGCGCGTGACGATGGTCGAGGCCGATCGTGGCGCGGCCGAGGAACTGGCCGCGCTGATCGATCCCGAGAACGCGGTCGTCTCGCTCGTCCCCCCGTATCCGTCCGAGCGCCTGCGCGAGCACCTGGAGCAGCGCCAGATTCGCCACGCGATGGTGGCGATGCTGCCGGGCGAGAACCGGATGATCGGAACGATCATGCTCGCCAACCGCTTCGGGATCGAGCGCGGCTACAGCGTCGAGGACCAGCGGCTGCTGGAGGTGCTCGCCAACAACGCGAGCGTCGCGCTGCAGTACGACCGCCTCGAGCAGGCCGTGATCAAGCTCGAGGCGCTGCAGGAACAGCTCCACCACCAGGCCTACCACGACCCGCTGACGCAGTTGCCCAACCGGCTGCTGTTCATGGAGCGCGTCAAGAACGCGCTGGAGCACGACAGCGGCACGCTGGCGGTGCTGTTCATCGACGTCGACGACTTCAAGGTCGTCAACGACTCGCTCGGGCACGGCGTCGGCGACGCGCTGCTCGTCTCGGTCGCCGGCCGGCTGCGGCACTCCGTGCGCCCGCAGGACGTCGTCGCCCGGCTCGGCGGCGACGAGTTCGCCGTCATGCTGCCCGACGTCGAGAACCCTGCGACCGAGCTGCGCACGGTCGCCACCCGCGTGCTGCGCGCGTTCGACGCGCCGGTCAACGCCGGCAACGAGCTCGTCGCCGTGCATCTCAGCGTCGGCATCGCCGACAGCCGCCGCAGCCGCGATGCCGACGAGCTGATCCGCGCCGCCGACCTCGCGATGTACCAGGCCAAGGCCGCGGGCAAGGGCACGTTCGCGTTCTTCGATCCGCCGATGGCGGCCGCGATGCTCCGCCGCCACGATCTCAAGGAGGAGCTGGCCAGGGCCGTCGAGCGCGAGGAGGTCGTGGTCGAGTACCAGCCGATCGTGACGCTCGCGACGGGCCGGATCAGCGGTGCCGAGGCGCTCGTGCGCTGGGATCACCCGGTCCGCGGCCGCGTGCCCCCGTCGGAGTTCATCCCGCTGGCGGAGCAGACGGGCCTGATCCGCGCGATCGGCCGGCACGTGCTCGACGAGGCCTGCCGCCAGTCACAGCGCTGGGCGTCGGCGTCGCCGGATGCCGCCCCGTTGCGCGTGCACGTGAACCTGTCGGCGGCCGAGTTGCGCGATCCGAAGCTGACCGAGGACGTGCGCCGGGTGCTGGACGCTTGCGAGATGCCTCCGGAGGCGCTCGCGCTGGAGATCACGGAGACCGAGTTGCTCAGCGACACCGAGACCAGCGCCGCGCGCTTCCAGGAGCTGCGCTCGCTCGGCGTGCGGATCGCGCTCGACGACTTCGGCACGGGCTACTCGTCGCTCAGCTACCTCCACTCGCTGCCGCTCGACAGCCTCAAGATCGCCAAGCCGTTCGTCGACGGCCTGGTCGGCAACGGGCGCGAAGCCAGCTTCATCGGCGTGATCGTCGAGCTGGCCCGCAAGCTCGACCTCGAGGTCATCGCCGAGGGCATCGAGACCCCCGCGCAGTTGCGCGCGCTGCGCGACCTCGGCGTGGAGCTCGGCCAGGGCTACCTCGTGGGGCGCCCGGCCGCTCCCCCACCAGGGCGCTTCCATCGCCATGCCGCGGTCGAGTTCTCGTCCTGAGATGTTGACGCGGTCAATAGGCGGACGTCCGGGGGACCTTCCACCGAACCTTTGCGCGGCGCCGGCGTTATGACGTCCATGCGTTTGCGTCAGCACGGGCTCAGCATCGCCGTCGTCGAGCGCGACGATCACGTCGTGCTGTTCCTGGACGGCGAGCTGGACCTCTCCTCGACGGCGCTGCTGGTGCGGACGGTCGAAGCGCTGGCCCACCAGCCCTTCGCGCGCGTGTGGGTCAGCCTGGCCGGCGTCAGCCGCATCGACGAGGACGGGATCGACGCGCTGCTCGAGGCCCGCGAGCGGACGCAAGCCCTGGAGCGCGAGTTCCTGATCCGCTCGCCCTCGTGCGAGGTCGCCCGCGCGCTCGAGGAGCGCGCGGACTGCGCCGTGCTGATGTAGCGGGCCGTCAGGCCTTGCGCTCGACCGGGGCCTCCATCGCGCCCACGACGCCGACGGCGCGTGCCGCCGTCGCGCACGCGAACTCCGCCGCCGAGCGAGCGCCGGCCCCGCCGGAGAGCGCGGTGACGAAGGCGGCGGCGAACGTGTCACCTGCACCGGTGGCGTCGACTTCGTCCGCCTCGATGACCGGGATGTGCGCGGGACCGGGCTCTGCCGCGCCGCCGTAGAGGAGCGCACCGGCGCGGCCGCGGGTCTCGCAGACCACGACCCCTTGGCGCGCGAGCTCCGCGGCATCGAGGCCGAGCCCTTCGAGCTCGCCCTCCGACGGGAACAGGACGTGGGCCGAGCGGGCCAAGCGCGCCGTGCTCTCGCGCAGGCGCTTGTCCGCGGTGCGCACGTTCGGGTCCAGCGACAGCTTGCCGCCGCGCTCGAGGACCCGCGCGGCGGCGGCTTCGACCGCCTGGGCGGGCCCTCCGCCGAAGCCGAGCGTCGACCCGGAGACATGGATCCAGTCGGCACGGTCCGCGAGCCGCTCGGCGGTTCGTGCGTCCAACTCCATCGCCGCGGAGTCGTGGACCGAGAACCAGAAGTCGCGGGTCCCGCTCTCGCGATACGCGACGAGGGCGACCGCGGTGGCCCGCTGCGGGGCGACCACGATGCCCTCGTCGTCGACGCCGTCACGTCGCAGCCGCTCGATCAGCGCGCGGCCGAACGCGTCGTCGCCGACGCACGCCGCCAGCGCGCTCGGCGCTCCGAGCCGCGCGGCGACCGAGGCGAAGATCGCCGGCGCACCGCTCGGGAACGGCCCGGCCCACGCGCCCGGGCGCACGAGCTCGCCGGTCGTGTCCTCGCGGCGGAACTCCATCAGCGCCTCTCCGACGGCGAGGATCATCGCCGGAGGTTCCTATCAGAGAACGTCCGTGCTCAGGCGGCAGCGGCCGTGGCGCTCTCGAACAGCTCGATCGTGCTCCGGTAGTTGTCGGCGATCATCTGCACCGCCGTGTCGCGATCGGTGTCGCCGGCAAGCCAGCCCTTGAGGGCGGCCCAGAAGATCGTGCGCCCGATCGCGAAGCCGACGAAGCCGTCGACCGTCGCGGCCTGGCGCAGCCAATGCGCGACCGTCGCCTCGTCGGCGCCCGCTCCGAGCACGACGCAGGCCACCTCGTCACGCCCGCCGGCGCGGGCGGCGTCGGCGACGAGCCGGCAGTCGTCTGCGGTGTCGAGGCCCTCGACCTTCCAGATGTCGGGCTCGACGCCGGCCGCCTGCAGCTCGCCGATCGCCGTGGCCACGAGCTGCGGACGCAGCTCGATCGCGTAGCGCTCGGAATCGGATTCGAGCGCGGCGAGCTGGTGCGGCTCCGGCGGGACGAGGAGCTCGAACAGGTACTTGGTCTCGCGCGGAGCGAGGTAGTCCGACAGCCGGGCCAGGCGTGCGGCCTGGCGGCGGTTGAGCTCGCGGTCGCCCTCGGGGTTGTAGCGGGCGAGGATCTTGACGAAATCGGGCTCGAAGGCCTCGATGTGGCGCGCGAAGTCCTCGCCGAACTCGAAGTCGAACTCGGGCACCGAGCTCTTCTCGGCCGACATAGCGAACGGCAGACCGAGCTGCCTGGCCCTGCGCGCGGCCGCCGCGCCGTGCTCCTCGTCGACCAGCGCGCCGACGGTCCCGGCGGGTGCGGAGTCCGTCGCGGCGAGCAGTCCGTCGAGGATGATCTGCTTGGCCTCGGCCATGCGCGCGCGGTCCTCGGGCGTCGGCGTGCCCTCGATCCCGAACAGCTTCGTCTGGAACGAGGTCCGGTGGTCGAACGCGAGGATGTAGAGGGGGCGGTCGTAGCCGGGGGTCACGAGGAATCTCCTTGGTTGGCGAATGAAGCGGTTGCGGCTGGGGTCTCGAGCGGTACCCGAACGGCGGCACCGTCGGGCGCGAGCGCCACGAAGGTCGATTCGCCCGCGGCCAGCGCGCTGACCGCGGCGTGGCCGGCCGCCTCGGCGAGCGAGCGGTCCAGCGCCGAAGGGGTGGCCGCGCGCTGAGCGTGGCCGAGGATCGTCGGATGCACGCGCAGCCCGCTGCGCGCCGCCAGCTCCTCGGCGATGCGGACGGCGTCGCCGACGGCTTCCGACATCACGGCGATCGCCGAACCGTCGGCGGAGCGCTCGCGCAGTCGGCGTGCGAGGTCGTCGAGGTCGTAGGGACGCTCGGGTACGAGCACGTCGTCGATCCCGGCGGCGGCGGCAGCAGCGTCGGCGAGGAAGCCGTTGGGCGCGCCGAGCGTCTGCACGAGGAAGGCGCGGCCGGGCAGCGAGCGCCCCGTCACGCGCAAGCGCTCGATCGCGTCCGCCGCGTAGAGGATCGCCGAGTCCATCCCGATCGTCAGCGCCGTGCCGTCGATGTCACGGTCGATCGTGGCGGGCACGACGGCGACGGGCACGGCACCTGAGAGCGCGCGCGCCCCCTTCGCGGAGCCGTCGCCTCCGATCACCAGAAGGCCGGTGAGGCCGAGCGCGTCGATCGCCTCGCGGCAGGCCGCGCGTCCTTCCGGCTCGCGGAGCAGCGCCCACCGGCTCGTGCCGAGCCAGGTTCCGGGTTCATGCACGTGGTCGCGCGCCTGCAGCGCGCTGATGGGCTCGGCCTGACGGCTCGCGAGCCCGCCGAAGCCGCCACGGACACCGAGTGCGCGCCCGCCTCGGCGTTCCACTTCTGCACAGGCGGCGGCGATCACCGCGTTCATGCCGGGTGCGTCGCCGCCGCTGGTGAGGATTCCGATGAGCATTGCGTTCGCGAGCACCGTTCGACACTGCGTTATATCGTGCCCAAACGAATACGTCAAGAACTAATCGCGTCGATTCGAACGCATCTGGTGATACGACGCGGCCATGTCGCCAAGGCGCGTGACGATCGGCGTCGACCTCGGAGGGACGAAGTTGCTGGCGGCGGTGGTGGACGCCCGCGGGCAGATCTCGCCGCCTCGGCGCTGGCCCGGACGGGTGCGCGGATACCGGGAGGCGCTCGACGCCATCGCCGAGCTGGTCATGGACCTGCGGCGAGAGGCCGAGGACGGCGGCGACACGGTGATCGCGGTCGGGGTGGCGATCGCGGCCTTCTTGACCGGCGACCGTCAGCGCGTCCGCGACGCCACGAACCTCGTGGGCTGGGCCGATCGCCCGTTTCGAGCCGACCTGAGCCGGCGTCTGAGCCTTCCGGTCATCATCGAGAACGACGCGGATGCGGCGGTCTGGGGCGAGTATGTCCACGGCCACGGGCGCGGCGCGCGCTGTGTCGTGATGGCGACCGTCGGGACCGGGATCGGCGGCGGGATCGTCGTCGGCGGCGAGCTGGTGCGGGGCGGCTTCGGGCTGGCGGGCGAGTTCGGTCATCTCGTCGTCGCGCCCGGCGGCCGCCGGTGCGGCTGCGGTGCACGCGGCTGCCTCGAGGCCTATGCGAGCGGGACGGCGCTCACGCGCTCGGTGCGTGCCGTGGTCGAGGCCGGTTCCGAGGACGCGCGGCAGCTGTTCGAGCGAGCCGGAGGCGACTTGGACCGGATCGATGGGCCGATGATCATGACGCTCGCGCTGGAGGGCGATCCGACGGCGTTGCGCGCGCTGGCCGAGCTCGGCGAGTGGCTCGGCCGCGGCCTGGCCCAGGTCGCCGCGGTGCTCGACCCGGATCTCGTGCTGATCGGCGGCGGGCTGGCGGCGGCCGCGGGCGACCTGAGCCTCGACCCGGTTCGCCGCGCCTACGCGGACGCGCTGAGCATCCGCGCGACGCGCCCGGTCGCGCCGCTGCGCCATGCCCGGCTGGGGAACGCGTCGGGCCTCGTCGGCGCCGCGATGCTCGCGCGCGCCGCGTCGGCCCCGCCGCGGTCGGTGACTGCGGATCTGCACCACTCGGTCGGGTAACGAACGCGGATCGCCAACGCCGCAAAGAAATCGAAACCAGGTGAGCTGGAACTGGTGTAACGTTCGGATCGATGGCACCGGATCGCACCGGCGAGAGCCCGGTGTTCGCTGACGAGCGGCAGGCGCAGATCGCCGAGCTGGTGTCCGTGCGCGGGCGGGCCCGCATCGGCGAGCTCGCCAAGCAGTTCGGCGTGACCGAGCCGACGATCCGCAAGGACCTGCGGGTCCTGCAATCCAGAGGGCTGCTGAAGCGCACGCACGGTGGTGCACTCGCACTGCAGCCCACCGTCGAACGGGAGTTCACCGGCCGCCAGGCCAGCAACACGGCGGCCAAGGAGGCCATCGCCCGGGCCTGCGTCAACTTCGTCGGAGACGGCGACTCGGTGTTCCTCGACAGCGGCACGACGGTCAGCGCGATCGCCGACGCCCTCGCGACCCATGGCAGCGGGCTGCGACTCTCGGCGCTGACCACGAGCCTGGGCGTCGCGCACACGCTCGCCGACGTCCCGGGCATCGAGTGCGTCCTGCTCGGCGGACAGCTCCGGCGCGTCGACGGGGCGCTGTCGGGCGCGCTGGCGATCGACAACCTCCAGCGCTTCACGTTCAGCCTCGCGTTCATCGGCGTCAGCGGGTTCTCCGACGTCGGGATCAGCGTCGGCAGCCTCGCGGAGGCCGCCGTCAAGGCGGAGGCGATCGAACGGGCGCGTCGCGTCGTGCTCGCGCTCGATCACACGAAGGTCGGCACCACCGACTTCGCCCGCATCTCAGGGCTCGACGTGGTGGACGTGGTCGTGATGGACAAGACCACGCCGGCCGTCGAAGCGCTGTGCGCGACCTACGACATCGAGCTCGTCACCGCCGGCGCCTGAACACGATCCGATACCGGTTGCTCGCGATTTCGTTCCGATATGTTTCGTTTATGCTTGACGATGGCGCGCGGCCACAGTAGGCTCGCACCAACTCGGCGAGATCCGTGCCGGGCTGATGGGTCAGCGTCGAGCGCCGGCGCGTCGCGCCGGCGTCTGAGGAGAGGTGCAATGCAGAGGTCAGAGGGAGGCGCCGACGATGGCTCCTGAACCGGTCCTGGAGGCGCGGGACGTCGTCAAGACGTTCGGCAAGGTCCAGGCGTTGCGCGGCGCGAGCTTCACGGTCTACCCGCAGGAGGTCGTCGCACTGGTCGGCGACAACGGCGCGGGCAAGAGCACGTTGGTGAAGACCCTCGTCGGCGTGCACCCGCCGGACAGCGGAGAGATCCTGTTCGAGGGCAACCCGGTGCACATCAACACGCCGCACGACGCGCGCGATCTGGGCATCGAGACCGTCTTCCAGGATCTGGCGCTGGCGGCGGAGATCGATCCGGCGGCGAACATGTTCCTCGGGCGCGAGGTCATGCGGCCGGGACTGCTGGGCAAGCTCGGGTTCCTGGACAAAGGCACGATGCGCCGCCGCAGCGACGAGGCGTTCGAGTCGCTGGGCGTGAAGATCCAGGACACGAGCGCGCGGGTGGCGAACATGTCCGGCGGTCAGCGTCAGGGCATCGCGATCTGCCGGGCCGTGACGTGGGCGAAGCGCGTCGTGTTCATGGACGAGCCGACCGCCGCGCTCGGGGTCGTGCAGACGCGCAACGTGCTCGAGCAGGTCCAGCGCGTGCGTGAGCAAGGTCTGTCGGTGGTGTTGATCAGCCACAACATGCCCGAGGTGTTCGAAGTCGCCGACCGCATCGAGGTCCTGCGGCTCGGCACGCGGGTCGCGCGCCTACGGCCCAGCGAGGTCTCGATGGAGGACGTCGTCGCGGCCATGACCGGCGCGCTGACGTTCCACGACGAGGAGGGGACGGCATGAGCACGCCCACGGTTCCGCCGCCCGACGAGGAAGTCGTCGACCCGTCGGCCGAGCCCTCGCAACCGGCCTGGAGGCAGCTGCTCACCGGGTCGAGCACGTCGATCTTCTTCGTCCTGATCGGGATGATCGCCGTCTTCTCGATCTTGCAGTTCGAGCAGTTCTTCACGGTCTCCAACGCCCGCAACATCGCCACCGACGCGGCGGTGCTGCTGGTCGTCGCGACCGGCCTGACGTACGTGATCATCACGGCCGGCATCGACCTGTCGGTCGGCTCGGTGCTCGTCTTCTCGAGCGTCGTCTCCGCGCGCGCGATGAACGCCGTCGGCGGCGACAACTGGGGCGTCATCATCGTCGGCATCCTCGTCGGCCTGGCCGCCGGCGTCGCGTGGGGCATGCTGAACGGCTTCCTCGTGACCAAGGCGAAGATCCCGTCGTTCATCGTCACGCTCGGAACGCTCGGCATGGCGCTCGGCGCGGCGCTGCTGATCACCGGCGGCGTCGACGAGCGCAACGTGCCGTTCAAGCTCGTGGAGACGATCGGCACCGGCCGGCTGTTCGGCCAGATCCCGTACCTGGTCCTGATCGCCGCGGTGGTGGCCTTGATCTTCGGGATCATCCTGGCCCAGACCCGCTTCGGTCGCTACACGTACGCGATCGGCTCCAACGAGGAGGGCGTCCGGCGCGCGGGCGTCAACGTCGACGCGCACCTGATCAAGATCTACGCGCTCTGCGGCGCCCTCGCGGGCCTGGCGGGCGCGCTCTCGCTCGCGCGCTTCGGCACGACGTCGATCGCCGGCAACACGACCCTCAACCTCGACGCCATCGCCGCGATCGTGATCGGCGGCACCAGCCTGTTCGGCGGCGTCGGCACGATCATCGGCACCGTCGTCGGCGTCTTCATCCCCGCCGTGCTCCGCAACGGGTTCGTGATCGTCGGCGTGCAGCCGTTCTGGCAGCAGGTCGCCGTCGGCGCGGTGCTGATCCTCGCCGTCTACCTCGACCAGCTGCGCCGCTCCCGCTACTCGCGGTGAACCAGTCAATACCACTCTCTGGAGGAGAGATCGATGCAACCTAAGTCCCGCTCACGCCGGCGCACCGTCTGGATGCTCGCCGGCTGCCTGTCCCTCGCCAGCCTCGGGCTCGTGGCCTGCGGCGGTGACGACGAGCCCGCAAGCAGCGGCAGCAGCGGCGCCTCAAGCGGCGGCAAGGACTACAAGCTGACGCTGATCGCCGGTGTCAAGGGCGACGAGTTCTACATCACGATGAACTGCGGCGCCCAGGCCGAGGCCAAGAAGCTCGGCGTGAGCCTCGACTTCCAGGGCCCGGATCAGTTCGATGCCTCGCTGCAGACGCCGATCGTCAACGGCGTGATCGCCAAGAAGCCCGACGCGATCCTGATCGCGCCGACCGACGCCAAGGCGATGTACGCCCCGATCAAGCAGGCGGCCGACGCCGGCATCAAGGTCGTGCTCGTCGACACCACGCTCGAGCAGGCCGACTTCGCGGTCTCGCAGATCGCCTCCGACAACGTCGGTGGCGGCAAGGCCGCCGCCAAGGCGCTGGCGGACGAGATCGGCGGCAGCGGCAAGGTGTTCGTCAACAACATCAAGCCGGGGATCTCGACCACCGACCAGCGCGCGCAGGGCTTCGAGCAGGAGGCCAAGACGCTCGGGCTCGAGTACGTCGGTCAGGAGTACAACCAGGACCAGCCGGACAAGGCGGCGTCGATCACCAAGAGCATCCTGGCCAAGAACCCGGACCTGGCGGGCATCTTCGCGACCAACCTGTTCGGCGCCGAGGGCGCCGCGGCCGGCCTGCGTGAGTCCGGCAACACCGAGGTCAAGATCGTCGGCTTCGACGCCGGTCCCAAGCAGGTCAAGGACCTCGAGGAGGGCCTGCTCCAGGCGCTCGTCGCCCAGAAGCCCGGCGACATCGGCGCGCAGGGCGTCCAGCAGGCCGTCGCCGCCCTCAACGGCGAGCCGACCAAGGCCAAGATCGGCACCGGATCGACGATCCTCACCAAGGACACCCTGGCCGACAACCCGGACGCGGTCTACAAGTCGTCCTGCTGAGCAGAACCCCGAACCGGCCGGCCGCGGCGTCCGCGGCCGGCCGGGGTGGGTCACGCGTGGTCGAGCGCCGCGCTCGCGGCCGCGTCGTCCGTGACCAGGACATCGATCAGCCCGGCGCGTGCCGCCCCGACGATCGAGGGCCCCTTGACGGCGCCGGCGGCCACGGCGATCACGGTGCCGGTCTGGCGCAGCTGCTCGCGGGACATGCCCAAGCAGGAGCGCCTCGTTCTCGAACGCGACGGGTCGCCCATCGAGGTCGAAGTAGCGCGACACCACGTCGCCGGCGGCGTCCGCGAGGTCGCCCAGCGCCTGCAGGACGTGCGCCGGGGCCGTCTCGACCTCGGCCGTCGGCGGGCCGATGCCGACCAGCGCGGCGGCGAGCCGGTCCCAGCGTGCCAGCCGGCGCCTGGAGTCGGCGTCCGCCAGCAGCGTCCGCCGCAGCCGCGGCGAGGGCATCGCCGGCGAATGCAGGAAGCTGACCTCCGCGCCGCTCTGCGCGGCGATGCGACGAGCGATCTCGTTCGTCTGGAAGCGCCCGTCGAGCTCGTCGAACGCGGCGATCGCCGGGATGACGTGGACGCCCTCCAGCCGCGGGAACTGCCGCGACCGTGCGATCTCGGCGATCGTGCCGCCCCACGACACGGCCAGCGCGTCGCCGGGCGCCCAGCTCGAGCTCTCGCGATCTCTGCGAGCGCGGGCGCGACGAGGCCGTGCAGCCCGCTGCGGGCGGAGCCGGGGACGACGATCACGCGCCTGAGGTCGAGCGCCGACCGAAGCGCCTCCGACAGGCTCTCCGGGAGCGACGGGCGCCGGATCTCGATGTGGACGATCCCCTCGTCGCGGGCGAGCTGCAGCATCCGCGACACCGTCGAACGGGACACGCCGAGCCGCTGCGCGACCTCCTGCTGGGAGAGCTGGTCGCGGTAGTAGAGCTCGGCCGCCGCGATCAGCGCGGCCTCGTTCATGCACAGATGTGCTGGACAGATGTTCCACGCTTGGTAGGTTCTACCAGACGCAAACCGAGCGAGGGATTTCTGATGCCACTCACGGACACGACCACCGCCCTGACCACCGCCGAGCGCCGCGCACTGCGGCAGATCCAGACGTCCGGCGAGCCGCTTCGCCGTGATCGCCGCCGATCACGGGCAGCCGCTCGTCGACATGCTCGACGCGCTCGGCGTCTCGAGCGCCCCGGAGGAGCAGCGAGCGTTCAAGGCGGATCTCGTCGACACCGTCGGGCGCGACGCCAGCGCGGTGCTGCTCGACCCCGACGTATCGCTGCCCGACATCGTCGACCGCGATCTGCTGGCACGCGACGTGGGGCTGCTCGTGCGGATCGAGGCGGACGGCCACGAGCTCGAGGACGGACTGCGCCGGTCGGAGCTGATCACGGACCTCGGCGCGGAGGGCGCACGGGCGCGCGGCGCGACCGCGGCGAAGGTGATGGTGTTCCTGCGCGCCGACCGCGAGGATCTCGACGGCTACACCGCCGGCATGGTCCGGACGGCGCTCGAGGACTGCCGCCGCGCCGACCTGCTCTGCGTCATGGAGCTGATGACCTACCGGCTCGACGACGAGAGCCCGGAGGAGTTCGCCGCCCGCAAGGAGGATCTCGTCGTCGACGGCGCGGTGTTCCTGCAGGAGTGCGGCTCGAAGGTCCTCAAGCTGGAATACCCGGGCAGCCCGGATGGCTGCCGGCGCGTGACCGATTCGATCGACGTCCCGTGGGCCGTGCTCTCGGCCGGCGTGGACCACGAGGCGTTCTGCGAGCAGCTCCGCGCGTCGATGGACGGAGGGGCGGACGGCTTCATCGCCGGGCGCTCGCTGTGGAAGGAGGCCGTCGGCCGGCCCGCCGCCGAGCGGCGGCGGTTCCTCGACGAAGTGGCTCGCCGCCGCATGGAGGACCTCCTCACGATCGTCGACGCCGCGGCCTAGCGGTGCGGCAGCTCCTCGTCGGCATCGACGTCGGCACGACGTACTGCAAGGCGCTCGTGCTCGACGCCGAGGGCGAGGAGCTCGGCGAGGCCCGCGAACGGACGCCGTGGACGCCGGTTCCGACCGGGGCCGAGCTGGATCCGCGTTGCGATCACGCGGACGGCGTGCGCGGTGGCTTCGCGGGCGCTCGGCGATTCCCCGGCGGGCGTCGTGGCAGCGGTCGGGATCGCCGGCATGGCCGAGACCGGCGTGCTGCTCGACCGGCGCGGAGAGCCGGTGGGTCCGGCGATCGCGTGGCATGACAAGCGCGGAGCCGACGAGGCGCGGGCCATCGCGACCGAGCTCGGCGCCCGCCGGTTCGCCGCGCAGACCGGCCTGCCGGCCTCGCCGCTGTGCACGCTGAGCAAGCTCCGCTGGCAGCGCTCCCACGCTCCGGCCGCCGCGGCCGCGGTGCGCTGGCTCGGCCTTCCGGAGTGGGTCGCCCGCTCGCTGGGGGCCGCCGCCGTGGCCGAGCTGTCGCTGGCGTCGCGGACGGGGATGCTCTCGCTGCGCGAGCGCGCCTGGTGGCCGGACGCGCTGGCCTGGCTCGGGGTGCCCGAGGACTTCCTGGCCGAGCCCGTGCCCGCGGGCACGCCGATCGGCCGCGTCGGCGACGCGCTGCCCGGACGCACGGGGACGCCGTCATCACCGTGGCCGGTCACGATCATCTGGCCGCGACGGTCGGTGCGGGAGCGACCGCGGAGGGCGATGTCCTGCACTCCTCCGGGACGGCCGACGTGTTCGTCCGCAGCGTCCGCGAACCGCTCGAGCCCGAGCGGATCGTCGACGCCGTCGCCAACGGCGTGACGGTCGGATGGCATGTCATCCCCGACCGCTGGGCGCTGCTGAGCGGCAACGAGCTCAACGTGGCGCTGGCGACGGTGCTCCAGCTGCTCGGCGTCGACGGTCAGGCCGAGCTCGACGCGCTCAACACCGCGGCCGCGCAGCTCGCCCCGGGCGAGCGATCGCTGCGCCTGGAAGGTGTCGGCGACGCGGCGGCGATGTCGCTGCACGGCATCGCGTCCGGGATGAGCCCCGCCCACGTCTGGCGGGCCGCGCTCGAGGCGGGTGCCGACCTCAGCGCCGCGACGCTCGCCCGCAGCGAGGCGGTGGGCGGACCGCGGACGCGGATCGTCGCGACCGGCGGCGGCGCGCGCGGCGCCGCGGCACGCGCCGTCAAGGAGGAGCGCCTGGGCCCGATCGAGTGGTCGCCGGTCCAGGAGGCGACGGCCCGCGGCGCCGCCGTCCTGGCCGGCATCGCCGCCGGGCTCCACGCCTCTGTGGACGACGCTCCGGCCATCGCCTCCGGCGCGCTAGGGCGCGGGGTACGGTGACCGCCGAGCCCGGAACCGTGCGTCAGCCGTGGCGGAGCCGCAAGCCCTGCGGGAGTCGGTCCAGCAGCCGCGGCGTCCACCACGCGGCCGGGCCGAGCAGGCGCAGGACGGCCGGCAGCAGCAGCAGGCGAACGAGCAGCGTGTCGAGCAGCACCGCCACGCCCAGGATCACGCCCATCTCCTTCGGCGCGAGCGGTCCCGAGAGGGCGAAGGTGAAGAACACGACCACCATCACCACGCCGGCCGCGTTGATCACCCTGCCCGAGCCGGCGAGCCCTTCGACGAGGCCGGATCGTGGATCGCCGGTGCGGTCGAGCTCGGCCCGGATGGAACTCAGCAGGAACACGCTGTAGTCCATCGCGAGCGCGAAGATCAGGGCGAAGAAGAAGATCGGCGCCCAGGCGTCGACGAAGCCCTGGGAGGAGAAGCCGAGCAGGGCTTCCCCGTGGCCGTCCTGGAAGATCAGCTTCGCCACGCCGAACGCCGCCGCCGTGGCGAGCAGGTTCATCAGCACGGCCGCCGCGGCGGCGACCGGTGCGCGGACGACGAGTGACCAGCAGCGCAAAGCCGACGGCGACCACCAGGCCGTAGACGAGCGGAAGCCGGCCCGCGAGGGCGCGCTCGAGATCGTGGGCCTCGGCGGCCGCGCCGCCGACGAGCGCGCCGTCCGGCAGCCGTGAGCGCACGCTGTCGACGAACTCGCTCCCGCCCGAGACGGGACGCACTCGTGTCAGCGCGAGGCCGCCCCGCCGCTCCGTCGGGCTCGCGGCGGCCACGCCGGGCGTGTCGCGGAGCGCCGCGCGCACGCGCCCGGACTCGCTCGCCGGCGCCACGACCTGCAGCTCGGCGGGCGCCCCGGCGCCGAAGGCCTCCTGCAGGCGCTCGGAGCCGACGCGCGCGCTCGCGTCGGCGGGCAGGACGCCGGTCGTCGGCATCGCCGTGCGCAGGCCGAGCCCCGCGGAGGGCGAGCGCGACGAGCGCGACGAGCGCGAGTCCGCCGATCACGACCGGGCGGCGCCAGATCAGCCGTCCCCAGCGCGCAAACGCCTCGCTGCGGTGCTGCACGGCACCCGCCCAGGGCAGCGCGAAGCGGTCGATGCGCGGGCCGAGGCGCGCCAGCAGCGCCGGCAGGAGGGTCAGCGACGCAGCGAGCACGAACCCCACGGCGAGCAGGATCCCGAGCGCGCTCGTGCGGAATGGCTGACTCGGCACGACCATGACGGCGGCCAGCGCCGCCAGCACGGCCACGCCACTGACGAGCACCGCCTTGCCGGCGCTGTCCATCGTCTCGGCGACGGCGTCGTCCGGGCGCAGGCCCGCTCGCAGCGCGGCACGGAATCGAACCACGACGAAGAGCGCGTAGTCGATCCCCACGGCGAGCGCGAACATCAGCGCGAAGTTCATCGCCCAGATCGTGATGCCGGTGAACTGCGCGCCGATCCAGAGCGCGCCGGCGGTGGCCACCAGCCCCAGGATCGCGAGGAGCCAGCGGGATCCCGGCCGCGGCGAGCGAGCCGAAGGCGACGGCGAGCACGGCCAGCGTGACCGGCCAGGAGAGCACCTCGGAGCGCAGCATCGCGGCCTTGTTCTCCTCGTTGAACTCCGACCACAGCCCCGCCGAGCCGGTGAGCGACACCTCGATTCCCGGCCCTGCCGCCGCCTCGAGCCGATCGCGGAGGCGACTCGCGGCGCGCACCATGTCGGCTGTGCCGGCGGCTGCGCCGCCGCGCACGACGGCCACGCGGCCGTTCGGCGCGACGGTCCCGGGCGACCGCACCGCTGCGACGGCGGGGTCGCGCCGCAGCAGGCCCGACGACGCGGGCTGTCGTCGCGCGGAAGGCCGGGCTCGCGCTGTCGTGCGTCCGCGAGCTGATCACCGCGACGAGCGCATAGCTGCCCTGACCGTCGAAGTGCCGATCGATCAGACGGCGGGCCTCCACGGACTCCGAGCCATCGGCCTGCCAGCCGCCGCCGGACAGCGCGTGCTCGGCGCGCGGGGCGAGCACGCCGAGGCAGACGCCGACCACCGACCCAGGCGAGCACGACCGCCGCGGCGGTGGGTGGCCGCCCAGCGGCCGAGGCGACCCAGCGGGCCGACGGGTCGGGCGTCGAGTCGGAGTGTGTCGCTCGAGCGGGGACTGCGGGGTGAGGTGTCGGGGGCCATGGCGGCACCGTACGGGCGGGCCCGCAGCCCCTCATGGGGCGTTCGCCTCAACTTCGCGCGGTCAGTCGACGAGGCCGTGGCGCATCGCGTAGAGCGATGCCTCCGCGCGGGTGGAGACCCCGAGCTTGAGGTAGATGCGCTCGACGTGGTTGCGCGCGGTCTTGTCGGCGATCACGAGCTGCCGCGCGACGTCGCGGCTGGAAGCGCCACGGGCGACGAGCAGCAGGACCTCGAGCTCGCGTGCGGTGAGCCCGGCGGGGCGGGCACGGTCGCGGGCGCCGGGGCGGGGATGACCGGCGGCGGTGAGGACGTCCGCCGCCGCGTCGGCGTCGATCCGTCCGGCTCGGACCTCGCCGCGCAGCTCGGCTGCCGCCTCGTCCGTCGTCAGGGCCTCACGGTGCGGGCGCGCCTCGGTCATCGCGTGGTAGACGTCCGCCGCGGCCAGCATCCGCGCGGCGGGCGACAGGGCGGACCCCGGCAGCGAACGGTGATAGCCCGAGCCGTCCAGGCGCTCGTGGTGGCTGGCCGCGATCGCGGCCAGGCCGGCCAGGGCCTGCGGGCGCGCGAGCATGCGCTCGGTGTAGTAGGGATGCAGCCGCACCCGCTCGCGCTCGGCGTCGGTCAGCGGTCCGGGCTTGTCCCAGATCGTGTTCGGCACCCCGGTCCGCCCCAGGTCGTGCACGAGCGCAGCGCGCCGCAGCTCCGTCACGGCATCGGAGGGCAGCCCCGCCTCCTGCGCGGCCGCGGCCACGAGCCGTGCGACGCCGCGCGAGTGGCCGGTGAACCAGGGCGACTTGAGGTCGCCGAAGTCGGCGACCGCCTCCAGGGCGGCGTCGAGCCCGTCGCCCGCGAGCGCCTTGGCCAAGCCCGGCTCGGCCGCGATCACCGCGTCCCAACTCGACTCCTCGGCCAGCCCGTCCAGCAACTCGCGGGCGCAGTCGGTGAACGCCTCCGCCACACGCGGGTCGAACTGTCCCCCGGCGCGCTCACGTGCGACCGCGATCGCGGCATCGACGCCGCCCCCGCGGTGGTAGACCTCGGCGATCGCGGCGACGTGAACGAGCCTGATCGCCAGCGGCAGCTCCTCGCCGCCGATCCCGCCGGGGATTCCCGCGCCGTCCCAGCGGGAGAAGACATGCAGCAACGGCTCCTGCACCTCGGGGCCGAGTCCCAGCCGCTGCGCGATCGCCGCCGCGACCTGGCAGTGAGCCGTCATCGCGTCGGCGGCTTCGCGGCCGCGGGTCGCCACCAGCGCCGCGGCCATCCCCGCGCGCCGCAGCGGTGGACGGCCGGCGCCGACCCGGCGCAACAGGAAGCCGAACATCGGCCGGCCGGCGAGATCGACCCGATGAGCGTCCGCGCGCAGCGCGAGATCGTCGCCGAACTGGTGCGCCAGCTCGTGCGAATCGGCGGTGCAGCCGACCCAAGCCAGCATCGCCACGTAGTAGACGGCGGCGCGGTCGGCCTCGTCCAGGCCCAGCCGCTCCGCGAGCCCCAGAGCGATCCGGCACTGACGCAACACATGCTCCTGCGGCAACCCGAGACCGAGATCGGTCGCCAGCGACCAGGCGGCGACCAACTCGGCCAGGCGCAGGCGCATCACGCCCAGACTAATCGAGGCCGGCCGCCCGCCGCGGGTTGGCGACCGTCGGCAGCCCACGGTCACTTCTCGGACACTCTGGGAGTGCGCCGAACCGCTGTTGATCGGCGGCGCAGGCCATCCGAGCGGGAAGGCCCGTTGACCGAGCGAACGCGGCGACCATACGGTCGCGGCGGATGAAGCGGATCGACCGCATCCGGGACGAAGAGCACGACGCCGGGGCGGACGAGCGCGCCCGCGCGGACAAGGCACCGGTCGTCCCGCCCGGCATCAGCAATGCCGGGCTCGCTCGCTGGGCGGCGAACGGGCGACCGCTGCAGCGGCAGCTGAGCGTGCCGGCCGGCCTCAGCAGCGTGAGGCTGGAGGTCGAGGACATCGGGCGCGCACAACGTGGCGACGTCGGCGGTCCGGGCCCGACCGCGTACCGGTCGCTGACCGCCGGGCTCTCGGCGGCCGCCCGCGAGCGGCTGAACGACTGGATCGCCGACGGGCCCGCGCGGCGCTTCACGTCGAAAGCGCAGCTGGTCGCCGCGCTCGAATGCAAGATCGAGATCACCGACCCGGCCGAGCTCCTCGCCGTCAACTGGGTCACCGGGCTCGGGGCATGGGGGGCGACCGAGCCGTTCCTGCACCTCGGGCGCGACGTCGCCTCGATCGCGCGCACGCGCCTCAAGCAGCTGCTCGGGCCCGGCGGTGACGCGCTTCGCCTCGCGCGCCGCGCTGAAGGCCGCGCTGCTGGCCTGGGCGCAGACCCAGCTCGACGAGATGCTGGCCGCCGGTGTGCGCGCGGAAGAGCTCGAAGTGGCGATCGCGATGTACGCGCGCCTGGATCAGGCGGCTCCGGGCGCGGAGGCGATCCTGCACAAGCTCGAGTTCGCCCGCTCGCATCACGCGCAGTACCAGGCCCGCGGCGTCAACGAGGCGACGGCGTCCAACACCGGTCTGGTCTATGGGCCATGGCGCGCTCCGGGCGCCGGCGCGCCGACGGCCGGACCGCAGCAGGTGCCGGGATCGGAGAACGTGCACACGATGCCGCTCAACGTCGCCTGGCTGCTCGCGTGCTGCCACCACGAGGTCACGTTCCGCCTCTACTCGCCGCACCGTGCTGGCGCCGCTCGACACCACCACCGTGCTGCGCCCGACCGCACGGGCGAAGACGGCGACGATGGCGTCGCTGACCGTCGCCTCCAACCGCACCTGGGACAACGTCCGAACCGCGCTCAACGCACACGGACTGCACGTCGAGGAGAACCCGAACCTCGACGCGTCGCTCACGCTGATCAAGAAGGAGAACGAGAACTTCGAAGGCTTCACGCGCGAGCTCCAGGGCGCGTTGGCACGCGCCACCGCACCGCAACCCTTGGACGCCTACAACAGCGCCCTCGCCGACGCGACCTTCTACCACGGACGGGCGACGGCGGCCGCGGCCAAGTGGGGCCTCGCCCCACCGCCCGCGCTCGCGATCCCGGCCCACACCCCGCCGCCGGCCGTCGTGATCTGAGGGCGGCCGGTGCTGAGCGCTTCATCGTGGTCGAATTCGCCGGCTCCCGGGAGGACGACGAGCCGCGCTTCAACGTCGGCGCGTTGATCCAGCCGGCCGCCGCGCTCGGTCCACGCGTCTCCCACTACCGCCTGCTGGAAGGTCCACCCATGTCGTGGGACGACGCGGAGCAACTGGTCCGCCGGCTCAACCGCTCGCCTGCGTAGTGCCGACCGGGCCCGTACGACGAAAGCGGAGCGGCGCAGGAATCGAACCTACCCACCGCCGGGCTGCGACGGCTGACCGGTTTTGAAGACCGGCTGGGGCACCAGCCCCGTGCCGCTCCAAGGCGCACGATACGCGGCCCAAGGTGCGCGCAACATCACCCCAAGCCGCCCGCGTCTAAGCCGCCAGCGCGCGCGCGTCGTACGCGGCGCGCGCGGCCGCGACCTCGTCCTGATGCGTCTCGGTCCAGGTCACGAGCGCCTGGATCGTCGAGTGCAGGGTCTGCGCCCAGCGGCGTGAGCGCGTACTCGACGCGCGGCGGCACGACCGGGTAGACGGTCCGCGTGACGAGCCCGTCGCGCTCGAGCTGGCGCAGCGTGACGGTCAGCATCCGCTGCGAGATCCCGTCGATCTCGCGCCGCAGCTCGTTGAAGCGCAGCGTGCGGCCCTCGAGCAGCGCGATCGCCAGCAGCGACCACTTGTCGGCGATGCGGTCGAGGATCTGGCGCACCTCGCAGCCCTCGCGCGCGTCCCACTGGTGCGCGTCCCAGGGGTCGGTCACTTCGGCAGGAACCGGGTGACTTCGAAGTGCCTTCTTCCATCGCGGCCGATGGTGACGCATCATGCGGTTACTTACAAGAAGTAACCGTGAAAGGAAGCACGATGACCGGACCCCGACTCGCGCTGCTGCTCGTGCTCAGCGGCGCCGTCTTCATGGAGGGCGTCGACGTCTCGATGATGGGCGTCGCGCTGCCCTCGATCCGCGCCGAGCTCGGGCATGTCGCACGAGCGAGCTGCAGTGGGTCGTGAGCGCCTACGTGCTCGGCTACGGCGGCTTCGTGCTGCTCGGCGGACGCGCCGCCGACCTGCTCGGGAGACGCCGGATGTTCCTGCTCTGGATGGCGGTCTTCGTCGTCTTCTCCGGCCTCGGCGGGATCGCGAGCGAGGGCTGGCTGGTGATCGTCGCGCGCTTCGTGACCGGCGTCGCGGCGGGCTTCATGGCCCCGGCCGGCCTCTCGATCATCACGACGAGCTTCCCCGAGGGCCGCGAGCGCAACCGCGCGCTGCTGATCTACGCGGGCGTGGCCGCGGCGGGCTTCAGCCTCGGCATGGTCGTCGGCGGCCTGCTGACCGCGATCGGCTGGCGCTGGGTGTTCTTCGCGCCGGTGCGTGATGGCCGCCGCTGCTGCTCGTCGTCGCGTTCCGCGTCGTGCCGCGCGACGACGCCGCGCGCGCCAGGGCAGCTTCGACCTCGCCGGCGCGCTGGCGATCACCGCGGCGATGATCGTGCTCGTGTTCACGCGTCGTCCGCGCGCCGGACGTCGAGCTCGCGCTCGACGCTCGCCGGGCTGGCCGGCAGCGGCGCGCTGCTGACCGCGTTCGTCCGCGATCGAGCGCCGCGCGCGCCGAGCCGCTCGTGCGCCTCGGCATCCTGCGCTCCGCCGAGCCTGCTGCGCGCGAACGCCGGCACGATGCTGTTCATCGGCGCCTTCGTCGCCTTCCAGTTCGTCGCCGTGCTCTACCTGCAGGAGCTGCGCGGCTGGTCGCCGGTCGAGACCGGGCTGGCGCTGGTCGTGCTCGGGATCGACGCGATCCTCGCGCCGACGCTCACCCCGAAGCTCGTCGAGCGCTTCGGCAAGCTGCCCGTGATCGGCGCCGGGACGGCGCTGGCCGCGCTCGGCTACGCGCTCTTCCTGCGCCTCGGCGCCGACTGGACGCTACTGCGACATGCTGCCGACGCTGCTGCTCGTCGGCGTCGCGTTCGCGCTCACCTTCGGGACGCTGATGATCGTCGCCACCGACGGGATCGACGAGCACGAGCAGGGCCTCGCGAGCGGCCTGCAGTACGTCTCGCTGCAGTTCGGCGCCGCCGTCGGCCTGGCGATCGTCGCCGCGGTCAACGTCGCGGCCACGAACGGGACGACGCGCGCAGGCGCTGCTCGACGGCTACCGCACCGCGCTGCTGGTCCCGGTGGCGCTGGCCGCGCTCGCGCTGGCCGTGACCGCCACCGGGCTCGGCCGCTACGGGTTGACGAGCTCGCGCTCGGGCTCGGGCGTCGGCTCGACGGCCTGAGCCTTCGCGCGCCGCCGCCGCGGGCCCTTCACCTTCATCTCCTGCGCCAGGAAGTAGGAGCCGATCACGAAGGCCGCGGCGGCGATCTGCGCCGCCGATCGTCTCGACCGTCGGGTAGACGCCGAACCACAGGCCCGGTCCAGTACGGCAGCGTGATGTCGATCGGCGTGATCGGGATCCAGCCCGTGCCCTGCATCGTGCGCGCGGTCTGGCCGACCATCACGACCAGCACGAAGCCGATGAAGACGCCGGTGACGATCAGCATCTTCTTGTAGGGCAGCTTGCGCTGGAAGTAGAACGTGACCGCGCCGACGGCGAACGTCATCGCCAGGCCGAGGCCGGCGCCCTCGAGCACCGTCGCGGTCCCGGCCGAGAGCTGCAGCGACTGCAGGAAGAGCACGGTCTCGAAGCCCTCGCGGTAGACGCTCGTCAGCCCGAGGACGAAGAGGCCGATCGCCTGCGCGGAGATGAAGCCCTGCTTCTCGAGCTTCTCGTAGCGCTTGCGCTGGCGGTGGAACTTGGCGATCCACTCCGACCAGTAGACCTTGTGGAAGAACCAGTTCGTGATCAGCAGCAGCACGCCGATCGCCACCAGGCCCACCACCGCCTCGAGCTTCTCGCCGTACTGCTCCAGCGACCGCAGCAGCGTCTGCGCGAGCACCCAGGTGACGATCGAGACGGCGAGGCCGGCCAGCGCGCCGATGAACACCGGCCGCCGCAGCCGCCGCCGCAGGCCGACCATCGAGGCCGTGATCGCGGCCAGGATCAGCACGCCCTCGAGCCCTTCGCGGAAGACGATGATCGCCGAGTTGGTCACGACCGTGGCCTTGTTGGCGGAGTCGCCGAGGGTCGCGGCGGCGTCGGCCAGCTTCTGGTCGAGCACGAGCCGCGTCTCGCGGATCGCGCGCCGCGGCGCGCGCTGGGCGATCTGCTTCGCCAGCCCATCCTGGCCCTGGCCGCGCCGAACCAGATCAGGCCCTCGACGTCGAGCGCGAGGCCCTGGTCGAACGAGCGCAGCCGCCGCTCGGGCCCGAACTCGAAGAACGCGTAGGCCTCCAGCCGCGCCTGCTCGGCCTGGCGGTACTGGCCGGCGCCGGCGGCGGCCTCCATGCGGTCGAGCGTGAGCGCGATCAGGTCGTAGTCGGACTCGTCGGTCTCCTCGGTCCACTTCGGCGGCATCGCGCCCTTCAGCGCGCCCTCCGCCTGCGGCCGCGACGCGCTCGACCTGCGCGTGCGTGGGCACGCCCTGACTTCTGCTTGGCCGCGATCCCGACGAGCCGGCCGAGCTCGTCGAGCGCGGCGCGCCGCGGTCTCCGTGCGCGCCGGGTCGCGCTTGGCCAGCTGGTCGCGCAGGTCGCCGAAGGCGCCGACGGCGCCGGTGCGGAACGCGACCGCCTCGGTGATCTCGAAGTCGCGCGTGACCTGGTCGTCCTTGACGCCGCGGCCGTACTCGACCGGCACCAGCTCCAGGAACTGCAGCAGCTGCTGGGCGCGGCGGGCGGCCTCCTCGGGCGTGAACGGCGCGGCGGTGAAGCCTTCCAGCGCCTTGTCGGCCCGGTCGAGCGCGGCGCCGCAGGTCGTCGGCCGCGGGCAGCGCGGCGAAGGCCGCCGACGCCTCCTGCTCGGCGGCGGCGCCGCGGTCCTCGGTGTAGCGCGGCGCGAGGATCGCGAAGTAGCCCGCGGCCTGCGCGGCGGCCTCGGCGCGGCGCGCGGGCAGGTCCTGCTCGATCCCGCGGCGGGCGTCGGCCAGCAGCTCGCGCAGCCGCGCCTGGTAGGCGTCGAGCAGGTCCTTGCGGACGACCTGGCGCGCGGCCGCCGGCGCGAGCTTGCGGCGCTGCAGCTGGTCGAGCGCGAGCGTCGCCTGCGCGCCCGGGCGCGTGAAGCGCGTCGCGGTGCGGTACTCGCGCAGCAGCAGCCAGTGCTTGGCGGTCGCGGCGTCGCCGCGCTCGGTGGCCTCGACGGTCACGGTGTAGGCGCCGCGGAAGAGCCCGGCGCGGACGCTGCCGCGGGCGGAGGCGAGCGCGGTCTGGTCGTCGTCGCGCGCCGCCGCGTCGGCGTCGCGCAGCGCGCCGGTCGAGCGCCCGGTCGGCGGCCGGGTCGGCCTCGCGCGATCGTCTCGCGCAGCTCGCCGTCGTAGGCGTCGCGGGCGCGCGCGGCGTCCTTGAGCGGCCTCCGCGGGGCCGGAGAGGACGAGCTCGGTCTGGGCGTCGAAGAGCCCGTCGACGACCTTGTCGGCGTCCTGCCACGGCGCCGCGCGTCGCGCTCGCGGGCAGCGCGAGCAGCGATCGCCGAGCGCCGCGAGCAGTCGCATCAGTTCTCCAGCTTGAGCCCGAGCTGGCCCGCGGCCTGCGAGACCTGGCCCGCGATCGCCTCGGCGTTGCGCTGCGCCTCGGAGCCGAGCGTGTCGGCGTCGGCGGCGGTGAACTTCTTGCCGCCCTCCTCCTCGCTCAGCAGCCGCCCGGCGAACTGCGTGCAGGTTGTCGAGGTCGATCTTGGTCTGCTTGGCCTGCTCGGGCGTTGACCTTCTCGATGCTCGGCTGGATGTTGTCGTAGATCAGGACGATGCCGCCGAGGATGTCGCGGATGTCGCTCAGGCGCGAGGTGGCCACGAAGCCCTTCTCCTCGGCCTTGTCGCCGGCGACGAAGCGCGAGTTCTTCCACGCCCCGAAGTACTCGGACATCGTCGGCGTCATCACGACCACGGCGGTGAAGGCGTCCTCGAGCGTCGGCTCCCACTTCTTGGCCGCCGCGTCGAGCTCCTTGGCGTACTTGTCGAAGTCGGTCGCCGCGGCGAGCAGGAAGTCGGCGTCCGGCAGCGCCTCGGGGAAGGCGACCTTGCCGTCGCCGTCGAGGTCGGCCTCGACGCCCTTGGCCTGGAACTTCGGCTCGGTGCCGAAGACCGAGGTCTCGATCAGCGCGAAGAAGTTGCCCGGCTGCTTGTACTCCTTGCCGGCCTTGGTCGTGAAGCTGAACGGCACGGCGCTCTCGGGGTCCGAGCCGTCGGAGCCGGCGTCGATGATCACGTCGTAGTCGGCGAGCTCGGGCACGCCGGCGACGACGCCCTCCATCTCCTCGTAGGCCGGATTCGCCTTGATGTGGTCGTCCTGCAGCTCCTTGACCGCGGCCGCGACCTCTTCCGGTTCTCCTTGAGCAGCTTCTCGTAGTCGAAGTCGGCGGCCTCGGCGAGGTCGTAGTAGGCCTGCGCGTCGCTCTGGAGCTGCTCGACGGAGGTGTTCAGGCGCTGCGTGTGGTCGAGCAGGTAAGTCCTTGATCGCGCCGAGGTCGGCCTGCGCGGCGGCCGTCGGCGTCGGGGTCGACTGGGCCGCTTCGTCGTCGCCTCCGCAGCCGGCGGCGACGAGACAGCCGAGGACGAGCAGCATCAGTAGACGGGACATGGACTCCAGTGCGATCGAGTAGGGACGCCTAACCACCGTTAGGCGAGCCTAATTGCTAGCACAGAAGTCGGAGTAGTGCCTCAGGCAAGGCCGTGCTCGAGCGCGCCCTTGACGCTGGCGTCGAGCGCGTTCAGCCGGTAGAGCGCGAGCGCCTCGGCGCAGCCGAAGCGGCCTCCGGGCGCCGCCTGCGCGCCGTGGTGGGTGAGCACGCAGTGGGCGAGCGCGAGCCGGCGGTCGTCGGGCAGCGGGTGCGCGTCGAGGAGCTGCTGGCCGAGCACGATGTGCCCGAGCAGGCGGCCTTCGTCCGTGAGCCCGATCTCCGCGCCGTAGGTGAACTCGCGCGTCTTGCCGAGGTCGTGCACGAGCGCCGCGGTGAGCAGCAGGTCCGGATTCAGACGCGGGTGCAGCTGCGCGCATTCGAGCGCCAGCGTGCCGACGGCGACCGTGTGCTCGAGCAGCCCGCCGAGGTAGGCGTGATGGCCCGCGCGCGTGCACGGGGCGCGGCGCCATTGCGTCCGCAGCGCGTCGTCGCCGAGCAGCCGCTCGCAGCAGCGTCGCGTAGGCCGGGTCGTGGACCTCGCGCGCGAGGTGCTCGAGGAACCCGTCGAGCTCGTCGACGTTGCGGTAGGCGACGGGCAGGAACGCGGCGGGATCCACCTGCTCAGCGCGCGCGATCGCACGCACCTCGATCTGCAGCTCGTCGCGGAAGCGCTCGACGCGACCGGCGACGCGCACGAGGTCGCCGCGCTCGAAGCGGCCGGCGAGGACGTCCGCGTCCCGGAACGCGCGGGCCTGGATCGCGCCCGTCCGGTCGCGCAGCTCGAGCGCCAGGTACGGGCTGCCCGAGCGCGCGGTCAGGCGGTCCTTGCGCGAGCAGGCGAAGACCGCGTCGACCTGGTCGCCGGCGCGCAGGCCGGCGATCGTGAGCTCGGGCGAGGACATCGAGTCCATAGTGGCCGACCACGCGGACGCGGTACCGTGGATTCGATGCAGCCGCTGCGCTGGGAACGCCGCCCCGATGGTCTTCGGGCTCCTGCGCTGGTCTGCGCGTTCAAGGGCTGGAACGACGCCGGCGAGTCGGCGACCTCGGCCCTGACCTTCATCGCCGGCAGCCTCGGCGCCGAGGCGTTCGCGCGGATCGACCCCGAGGAGTTCGTCGACTTCCAGTCCACGCGCCCGATGGTGCGGCTCGAGGACGGCGTCACGCGCACGATCGACTGGCCCGAGTTCGAGGTCCACGCCGTCCGGATCCCGCGCGCGCCGCGCGACCTGATCCTGCTCTCGGGCCCCGAGCCCGCGTTGCGCTGGCGCACGTTCACCAAGACCGTCGTGGACCTGGCGGAGGCGCTGGGCGTCCAGATGGCGGTCCTGCTGGGCGCGCTGCTGGCCGACGTCCCGCACTCGCGCCCGGTCGGTGTCTCCGCCCACGCCACCGATCCCGGTCTCGTGCAGCGGCTCGCGCTGCAGCCGCCGTCGTACGAGGGCCCGACGGGGATCGTCGGCGTCCTGCACCAGGCCTTCGCCGAGGCCGGCCTGCCCGCCGCGTCGCTGTGGGCGGCGGTGCCGCACTACGTCGCCGTCGCGCCGAACCCGAAGGGCGCGCTGGCGCTGCTGCGGCGGCTCGAGTCGCTCGTCGGCGTGACCGTCGACGCCACCGAGCTCGAGGACGCCGCCACCGACTACGAGCAGCAGGTCTCGCGCGCGGTCGAGCTCGACCCGGACGTGCAGGCCTTCGTCGAGCGCCTCGAGCGTGCCGCCGACGAGGACTCAGGCCGCCCGGACCCCGGCTCGCTGCCCTCCGGAGACGTGCTCGCCCGCGAGTTCCAGCGCTTCCTGCGCCAGCGCGGCCAGGAGTAACGTCGCACGGAGGTTGGCGAGACCCACGGGGCGGCCTGTGCGCTGGCGCGGCAGGTGGGTCTCGACAACCGGAGGGCGAAACTTCCTATCTCTCGTCTGCCGAAGACAATCCAGTAGCCGAAACCCAGGGGCGGCCTGTGCGCTGGCGCGGCAGGTGGGTCTCGACAACCGGAGGGCGAAACTTCCTATCTCTCGTCTGCCGAAGACAATCCAGTAGCCGAAACCCAGGGGCGGCCTGTGCGATGGCGCCGCAGATGGGTCTCGACAACCGGAGGGCGAACTCTTCATCTCTCGGCGGCCGGACACGCGATCCGGTAGTCGCACATCGAGCACGCCGACCAGCTCGGCGTCGGCTCGAAGCCCTGGCCCTGGATCCCCTCGGCGACGGTGAACACGGTCTCGGTGATCCAGTCGCGATCCTCCTCTGAGCGCTCGACCGGCACCTTCTCGTCGTCGAGCACGTAGTAGTACGCCTGGCTGGCGGCCTCGAGCTCCCACGACTCGCGCGCGCCGACCGCGTACAGCGAGAGCTGGACGTCCTCGCGCAGCTGCGCGGGCGTCTTGGGCCGGCCGGTCTTGTAGTCGATCAGCTCGTAGCCGCCGTCCGGCAACCGGTCGACGCGGTCCACGCGCCCGCGCAGCCAGTGCGGGCCGAGCCGGAACTGAAAGGCGCGCTCGAACCACACCGGCTCGCCCTCCTCCTCGCGGAAGCGGTCGTGGTAGCGCACCAGCGCCTGCGTGGCCTTGCCGCGGAACTGCCGCTCCTCCTCGGAGTCCCCGAAGCCGCCACGTCGCCACCCGGCCTCCAGCAGGCCCAACAACTCCGGCAGGCCCGCCTCACTCGAGCCACCGTGGTACCGCTCCAGAACTTGATGTACGAGGATCCCGAAGCGCTGGTTGATCGTCGGCTCGCTCGGGATCCGGAACACGCGCGCGAACTTGTACTTCAGCGGGCACGTCCGGTAGGTCTCGATGTCGGTGGCGCTCAGCAGCAGCCCGTCGCCGCGGCGCGGCAGGAACGTCTCCAGCGACGGCTCGTTGCGCGCGGCGACCGCGCGGGCGCGCAGCCGCTCGTCGCGCTCGGCGTCGAGCAGGTAGTCGTCCAGCGCGGAGGTCTCGAAGATCTCGCGCTGCTCCGACGTCGAGGCCTGCAGCAGGCGCGCATTGATCTCCGGCAGCGCCTCGGCGACCGACAGCTCGCCCGAGCGCGTGCGCTCGAGCAGCGCGCTGAGCTTGATCAGCTCCAGGTAGCGCACGACCGCGTGCGAGACGTCGAGATCGGTGTCGAAGCGCAGCTCGCCGAGGCGCCCGCCGACCTGCGCGACCGTCGTCAGCAGCTCGTCGCGCAGCAGCCGGAACGTCGACTGCAGCGTCTCCGCCGGCCCGAACAGCTCCTCCTCGCGCGGCTCCCACGAACCGTCGACCGCCACTCGCGCCTCCTCGGCGAACGGCGACGGCTGCTGCGCCGCGCCGCGGTCCGTGCGCTCCGGGTAGGCCAGCACGACCCGTTGCCGTGCGCGCGTCATCGCCACGTACAGGAGCCGCCGCATCTCGGCGGCGTGCGACGCGCGTGAGAGCGGCGGCACGGCCTCCTTGATCAGCGCGTCGGGGATCGGCTCGAGCGCTTGGCGTCGCGGCCCCGGCATGCGCGCGCTCATCAGGCCGAGGACGTAGACGTGATCGAACTCGTGGCCCTTGGCGTCGTGCATCGTCATCACGCGCACGCCGCGCGCGCGGTCGGCGTCCGCCGCCTCGTCCTCGCGCAGCCCGGCGTCGGCGACGGCGGCGATCGAGCGCGCGAACTCGCGCGCCGTGGCCTGCGGCGCGCGCCGCACGTAGGCGGCGGCCAGCTCCGCGAACCGGGCCAGGTTGCGCAGCCGCTCGACGACCTCCGTCGTGGCCGCGAACAGCAACTGCCGCCGCAGCCCGAGCCGCTCGACCAGCCGGTGCACGTACAGGTCCGGCCGTGAGGAGTCGAGCGCCGCGGCCGCGGAGCGGTAGAGCTTGAGGAAGCCGACGATCCGCTCGCGCGCCTCGGGCGGGATCTGCGGGGACTCCAAGGCGGCGCCCAGCGCCGCGACCATGTCGAGCTTGCGCCGCCGCGCGATCTGCGTCACGCGCGCGAGATCGATCGCGCGCAGCTCGACCGGTGGGCGCGCGAGCGCGCGCACGACGGCGCCCGCGTCGCCCGGGTCGACCAGCAGGCGCAGCCAGGCCAGCAGGTCGCGGATCTCGGCACGCTGGAAGAACGCCGCCGCGCCCGACAGGTGGTACGGCACCGCGCGCTCCTCGAACGCGACGGCGACGGCCTGGCCTTCGGCCCGCACGGAGCGCACCAGCACGCACACGTCCTCGGGCGCCACGTCGGCGCGCGAGATCAGCCGCTCGACCTCGGCCGCGACGGCCTGCGCCTGGGCGCGCTCGGACGTACAGCGCCAGAACGCGATCTCGCCCCCCGGCGCCGCCGCGAGCGTCTTCTCCAAACGATCCTCGATCGGCGCCACGACGGCGCCGGCGGCCGCGAGCAGCCGCGCGGGCGACCGCAGCGACTCGGCCAGGTGGACGACGCTCGCCAGCGGCCACTCCGCCCGGAAGTCGCGGATGTTCTTGGTCGCCGCCCCGCGGAAGCGGTGGATCGCCTGGTCGTCGTCGGCGAACGCGGTGATCTGGCCGTGCTCGGCCACCAGCAGCCGCAGCAGCAGGCCCTGGGCGAAGCTCGCGTCCTGCAACTCGTCGACGAGCACGTCCGTGTAGCGCTCGGCCAGCCGCGCGCGCACGTGCGGCTTTTCCCGCAGCAGCCGGAAGGCCTGCAGCACCAGGTCGCCGGCGTCGAGCGCACCCGCCTCGCCCAGCAGCCCGTCGTGGGCCACGTAGAGCGCGGCGAACTCGCGCTCGCGCGCGCCGCGCGCGTCGTCGGGCAGCGAGTCCGCCCACGCGCCGTAGTCGGCGGCGCTGATCAGCTCCTCCTTGAGCGCGTCGATCCGGCGCACGATCGCGCCGAGCGTTCCGGAGGGATTGCCGCGCAGGTCGTGGTGACGCAGCGGCAGCTCGTCGATGCGCTCGAGCAGCATCGCCAGGCGGTCGGCGGCGGCGACCGGCGTCGCGAAGGGGTCGAGCCCGGCCTCGAGCGCCTCGTCGCGCAACAGCCGCGCGCAGAGGCCGCCGAACGTCGTCACCGACAGCTCCTCGTAGGGCACCGTGAGCCGCTCTTCCACGCGCTCGCGGAGGCGGTCGGCGGCGCCGTCGTCGAGCGTCAGCGCGAGCACCGGGTCGGGCCGGCCGGCGCGCTCCGCGAGCCGCGCGAAGCGTTCGACCAGCACGGTCGTCTTGCCGCTGCCGGCGCCGCCGAGCACGAGGAGCGGGCCGCCGCGGTGCTCGACGGCCTCGCGCTGGGCGGGGGTCAGCACGGGCACCGCCGTAGGATAGGCCCGCATGCCCGCCGACTCAGCCCCTGACGCCTCCGAGTGGCTCGGGGCGTGCCGGCGCTCGGCGGAGGCGATCCGCGCGATGCTCGCCGGCCGCCCGACGATCGCCGAGCGCGTCCGCGAGACCGGCACGCGCGGCGAGGGCGGCGACCGCACGCTGCTGATCGACGAGGCCGCCGAGGACGTCGTGTTCGCCGAGCTGCAGCGGCTCTACGACAACGGAGCGCGCTTCACCGCGGTCAGCGAGGAACGCGGCGTCGTGGAATTCGGCGACCCGGACCGGCTGGTCGTGATCGATCCGATCGACGGCTCGCTGAACGCCAAGCGCGGGCTGCCGCACCACGCGCTCTCGATCGCCGTCTCGGAGGGCCCGACAATGGCCGACGTCGTGTTCGGCTTCGTGCAGGACTTCGGGCCGGAGGAGGAGTGGGTCGCGTGGCGGGGCAAAGGGGCCGAGCTCGACGGAAGGCCGCTCGACCGCTCGTTGACTGAGCGTCGCAATCGTGACGGCAAGCTCGAGGTGGTCGGGGTCGAGTCCGCCGAGCCGCGCTGGGTGATCGAATCGGTCGACGCGCTCGAGGCGACCGCCCACCGGTTGCGCGCGATCGGCGCGATCGCGGTCTCGCTGTGCCAGGTGGCGGCGGCCCGCTTCGACGGGATGGCCACGCTCAAGCGCTGCCGTGCCGTCGATGCCGCCGCCGCGCAGCTGATCGTGCGCGAGGCCGGCGGCGAGGTCGCGTTCATCGCCTACGACGATCCGCTCGCCGCGCCGCTGGACCTCGTGCCGCACTCGCCCGGTGATCGCCGCGCCGTCGACGGCCGGGCGCGGCGCTCGAGGCCGTGGTGGCGCACGCGGTCGCCGAGATCTGGCGCGAGGCGCCGCGCAGCAGGCGATCGGACCGCGCCCTGCCAGACTGGAAGGCGTGATCGACTGGAACCTCGCCGGGACCGTGGCGCGCACTGTCGCCAACCTGCAGCCCGCCGGCGACCCGGCCCCGTTCGAGCAGCTCGCGGGCCCCGCGGAGGAGGCCGAGCGCCTCGTCTCCGCCTACACCGGCCTGACCGCGGCGCAGCCGGTGCCCGTGGCCGAGCCGGTCGATCGCGCGGGCTGGATCGAGGCCAACCTGACGTCGCTCGCCACCGTGCTCGAGCCCGCGGCCGAGAAGCTCACCCGCGGCGCCGGTCCGCTCGGCGGGCTGGCCGGCGGCGTACTGGCGGTCGAGGCCGGCGCCGTCTCCGGCTTCCTGGCCGGACGCGTGCTCGGCCAGTACGAGTTCGCCGTGCTCGAGCCGGACCGGCCGGCACGGCTGCTGTTCGTCGCGCCGAACCTCGCGCAGGCCGCCAAGCACCTCGAGGCGCCGGAGGACCAGCTGCTGCGCTGGGTCGCGCTGCACGAGATGACGCACGCGCTGCAGTTCGGCGGCGTCCCGTGGCTGCGGCCGCATCTCGGCGAACTGCTGCGCGAGATCCTCTCCGCGCTCGAGCTCGACCCGCGCGGCCTCTTGCGTGTGCCCGATGTCACAGACCTCAAGAAGCTGGTCGAGCGCGTGCGCGAGGACGGCTTGGCGATGGTCGTCGTCGGTCCCGGCCGGCGCGACTCGCTCGACCGCGTGCAGGCCTTCATGGCCGTGCTGGAGGGCTACGCCGAGCACGTGATGGACGCCGTCGGCGCGACCGTGCTCGACGACCTGCCCGGCCTGCGCAGCGCGCTCGGGCGCCGCCGTCACGACCGCTCGGGCCTGCTGAAGCTGCTGGACAAGCTGCTCGGGATGGACCTCAAGCTGCGCCAGTACGAGCAGGGCAAGGCGTTCTGCGACGGCGTCGTCGCGCGCGCGGGGATCGAAGGCCTCAACCGCGTCTGGGCGAGCCCGGAATCCCTGCCCAGCGTGGGCGAGCTGAGCGATCCCGCGGGCTGGCTCGCGCGCACGGAACGACCGCGCCTGCGCAAGTCCGCCTAGCGAACCTGCGTTCGCTTGCGCACAAAGTCCGGCCCGGTTTACCTCGTGTTCACGTGGCCAGCCGGGCTGCGTGATACAAAGTTGGGCAACCGCTGTAACCCGTCCAGGACTTTGGTTTACGTACATATGTTCGCCGGGTACTAGACTAGGGCGAACAGAGATTCGAGACCCAGACCTCACGGCAGGGGGAAAAGAGCCACATGGCCGAGAACACCAGCACCAGCACGACCACGACCACCAGCAAGCCGGCCGCCAAGAAGCCGGCCGCTCGTAAGCGCCCGGCGCGCAAGCCCGCCGCGCGACGCACGACGAGCCGCAGCACGACGGCGACGACGCCGTCGAAGAGCACCGGCCGCCGCGTCCGCACGCAGGCCCGCAACGAGACGCGTGAGGCCGCCCAGGCCAACGTCCGCGCGGCCCGCACGACGGCCGAGCAGGGCAAGTCGATCGTCGAGCGCGCCGCGCTCTCCTACGTCGGCGCCACGCTCGTCGCTCGCGACCGCGTGATCGAGACCGCCGGCACGGTGGCCGACACGCTGACCACGCGCAAGAAGGCCGAGCGCGAGCTCAAGAAGCTGCAGGCGCGCTACGAGCGCCGCGGCGTCACCGCGCGCAACCAGCTCGAGCGCGACGTCAAGAAGGCCCGCACGCGCCTCGAGCGCGTCGTGCGCCGCAACCGCAACGCCGTCGAGCGCGACGCGGCCCGCAAGCCGAACGTCGTGACCGAGCAGATCACGGGCGTCTCGAACCGCGTCGAGGAGGCCGTCCAGGTGGGCGTGTCCGCCACGCAGCGCGTCATCGGCGCCATTTCCTAGCACCCGATTTCCCCCGCGCGCCGACCTGGAGAGGGCGGCGCCGCGGTAAGCCTGCCGGCCTCATATCCCGCCGGTGGGACCCGTCGGCCTCATATCCCGCCGGCGGGTGCAGCACCCTCTCCTCCCTCAACCGCCGCCGTGCCCTTCATGGGCGCGGCGTCGGTGCTTAAGGAGCCTGCGACAATGCAGGCATGCCCACGAGAGATCAGATCCTCGAGGCGCTTAAGGTCGTCATCGACCCCGAGCTCCACCGCTCGATCGTCGAGCTCGGGATGGTTCGTTCCATCGACATCTCAGAGCAGGGGGCCGTGAACGTCACGGTCTCGCTGACGACCCCCGGCTGCCCGATCAAAGGCCACTTTCAGACCGGCGTCGCGAACGCCGTGCAAGGCGTCGAAGGCGTCAAAGCCGTCAGCGTCGGCTTCGACGTCCTGTCCGACCAGGAGAAGGCCGGCCTGCAGAAGACGCTCGGCCGCGCCGGCGGGCTGCCCGAAGGCGCGCTGGCACAGGTCGCCAACGTCGTCTGCATCGGCTCCGGCAAGGGCGGCGTCGGCAAGTCGACCTTGACGGTCAACATCGCCGCGGCGCTGCAGGCCGAGGGCAAGAAGGTCGGCGTGCTCGACGCCGACGTCTGGGGCTATTCGATCCCGCGCATGCTCGGGCTCGGCGGCCAGCGCCCGAAGGTCTCGCCCGAGCGCAAGATCCTGCCGCTCGAGGCCCACGGCCTGAAGGTGATCTCGATCGGCTTCTTCCTCAAGGAGGACGAGGCGGTCGTGTGGCGCGGACCGATGCTGCACAAGGCGCTCACGCAGTTCCTCGACGATGTCGCCTGGGGCGAGCTCGACTACCTGCTGATCGACCTGCCGCCCGGCACCGGCGACGTCTCGATGACGCTCTCCCAGCTGCTGCCGCAGGCGACGTTCATGATCGTCACGACGCCGCAGGACGCCGCCCAGAAGGTCGCGCGCCGCGCGGCGCAGATGGCCGACAAGGTCAACCTCGAGATCTCGAGCGTGATCGAGAACATGTCCGGCTTCACCGCGCCGGACGGCGAGCGCTACCCGATCTTCGGCGAGGGCGGCGGCCAGCGCCTGGCCGACGAGCTCGACGTGCCGCTGCTCGGCCAGGTCCCGCTGACGATGCCGCTGCGCGCGCACGCCGACGCGGGCATCCCGCTCGTGGCCGTCGATCCCGACGATCCGGCCGCGCAGGCGATCCGCCACGCCGCGCGCGGGCTGGTCGCGCTCGCCCCGGCGGCGCCGATCTCGCTGCCGGTCCTGGACGTCGTCCAGGCCGGGCCTCCGCAGCCCGTCGGGATGTCCCTGCCGATGGCGTAGAACTGAGTGTCGCGCGAGTACGAGCCTTGTGGGCGAGGACTCGCGCGACGTCGCTCAGCGCCCCGCGTAGTACGCCGCGTTGCGCTCGGCGAAGCTGGCCCACTCGTCGGGGAGCTGGTCCTCGGCGAAGCACGCGTCGACCGGGCAGGCCTCGACGCAGGCGTCGCAGTCGATGCATTCCTCGGGATCGATGTGGAGCATCTCGACCTTGTCGTAGTCGGGCTCGTCGGGCGTCGGATGGATGCAGTCAACAGGGCAGACTTCGACGCAGGAGTTGTCCTTGGTTCCGATGCAGGGCTCGGCGATGACGTAGGCCATGGCCCTTATCGTCGCATAGGCTGATTCAGGCTGTGCTTCTGCTGACAGGTGCCACCGGAGTGTTGGGCCACGCCGTGGTCCGCCGTCTTACCGCACGCGGCACGCCGGTCCGTTGCCTGGTCCGCGACCCGCGCCGGCTCGGCCCGGAGCGCGTCCGCGTGCAGCTCGCGATCGGCGATCTCGCGGACCCGGCGAGCTGGCGCAATGCGCTGCGCGGCGTCGACGTCGTCGTGCACCTGGCCGGCGGCGCCCGCGACCAGGCGCGCGCGACGGTCGAGGAGCTCAACGGGCTCGCCGCCTGGCGGCTGCTGCGCGCGGCCGAGCGCGTCGGGGCGCGCCATTTCGTCTGGATCATGCCGCTCGGCGCCACCCCGCACCATCCGATGCGGATGCAGCGCGCCAAGGCGCTGGCCGCGGCGGCGCTCTCGGAGTCCTCGATCGCGACCACGACGCTCGCGCACAGCCTCGTGTACGCCCCTGGCGACCGGCACCTGCGCTGGCTCGAGCGGCTCGGCTATCTGCCGGCGGTGCCGCTCGTGGGGCGCGGGATCGCCCGCACGCAGCCGCTCTGGGCCGACGACGCCGCCGATTGCCTGCTCGCGGCGCTCGACGCGCGGCCCGACGGCCACGTCCGTTATGAGCTGGCCGGCCCCGAGACGCTGACCCAGCAGCAGTTCGTGAAGCTCGTGCTGTCCGCGGCCGGCCGTCGTCGCCGCACGCTGCCGCTGCCGCTGGCCGGCCTGCGCGCCGCGCTGCGCGCCGAGGAGGCGCTCGCCGGTCCCACGTCCCTCGTCACCTGGGACGACGCCCAGATGCTCGCCGTCGAGATGATCTCAGAGCGCGGGACGGCCGACGCCGAACCGGCTCGGCGTCGAGCCGCGCCGGGTCGCCGACGTCTTGCGCCGCTGATCGCTACTCGGGTCTCCCGGGCCGCTGGTGCGCCCACGGGTTCGCCGCCTCCATCTGCGCGGCGACCTGCAGCAGCATGTCCTCGCACAGCGGCTTGCCGACGAGCTGGACATTGGTCGGAAGCCCGTCGGCGCCGAAGCCGACCGGGACCGAGATCGCGGGCTGGCCCGTGACGTTGAACAGCGACGTGTAGGGCGTGAAGAGCCCGCTGCGCGTCAGGTCGCGCATCGGCTGCTCGCCCAGGCCGTTGCACTCGCCGATCCGCAGCGGGCGCTCGGCCAGCCCGGGAGTGATCGAGCACGTCGAAGTCGGCGAAGAACGCCACGAGGCCGCGGGCGACCGCCTGCAGCTGCGCCAGCGCGCCCAGGTAGGCCACCGAGGGCGTCTGCTGGGCGCGCTCGTAGAGCGCCCGCGAGAGCGGCTCGAGCTCATCCTCGGCCGGGTCGCGGCCGACACGCCGCACGCCGGCGTCGATCCCGAGCGCGATCCCCGGCCCGTAGACGCTGATGAAGACCCGCAGCGCGTCCGGTGTCGGCCACGCCGGCGCGGCCTCGACGACTTCGTGCCCGAGCGCGGCGAACAGCTCCGCGGCCACGCGCAGGCCGTGGATCGCCTCCTCGTCGACGTCGGCGTCGAACGCGTTCGTGGCCGTGACCGCGACCCGCAGGCGTCCCGGCAGCGCGGCGCATCGCGGTCACGTAGGGCTCGACCGGCCGCGGCGCCCAGTTCGCGTCGCCGACCTCGTAGCCGCCGAGCACGTCGAGCGCCAGCGCGGTGTCGGCCACCGTGCGCGTCAGCACGCCGTCGCAGACCAGCCATGAGTCGCCCAGATCGGGCCCGCGCGACACGCGTCCGCGGCTCGGCTTGAGCCCGACCAGGCCGCAGCAGCTCGCCGGGATCCGGATCGAGCCGCCGCCGTCGTTGCCGTGGGCCAGCGGCAGCATCCCTGATGCCACGGCCGCCCCTGAGCCGCCGCTCGAGCCACCGGGCGTGCGCTCGGGGTCCCACGGGTTGCGCGTCGCGCCGGTGTGGCGGGGCTCGGTCGTCGGCAGGATCGAGAACTCCGGCACGTTGGTCGTCCCGACGACCACGAAGCCCGCCTCGCGCAATCGCCGCACGAGGTAGGCGGAGTGGTCCGGGCGCTGGCCGGCGAGGAAGCGCGAGCCGTGGGTGAGCTCCCATCCCTCGACCGGCGTGTTGCCCTTGATCGCGATCGGGACGCCCGCGAACGGTTGCTCGGTGCTGACGGCGTCCGCGTCCGCGAGCGCTCGCTCGCCGTCGAGCTCGATGAACGCGTTGAGCGCGGGCTCGAGCGCCTCGATCCGCCGCAGCGCGGCCTCCACGACTTCGCGCGCCGACGCGCCGCCGGCGCGCACCAACGCGGCGGTCTCCGCGGCCGAGGCGAAGGCGAGGTCGTCCATATTCGGACCGCCACCCTACCTACTAGGCTGGCCCGCGCCGGATGTACGCCGACGCAAAGCACCAATTCGCGGCCGAACTGGACGCGATCCGGGCCGCCGGGCTGTTCAAGGGCGAGCGCGTGATCGCGTCGCCGCAGCGGGCCAACGTGCGCGTGGGCGGCGCCGAAGTGCTGAACCTCTGCGCGAACAACTATCTCGGCCTGGCCGACCACCCGGCACTGGTCGAGGCCGCGCAGGAGGCGCTCGAGCGCTGGGGCTTCGGGCTGGCCTCGGTGCGCTTCATCTGCGGCACGCAGGAGATCCACAAGCAGCTCGAGGCGCGGCTCTCGGCGTTCCTTGGAACCGAGGACACGATCCTCTACGGCTCGTGCTTCGACGCCAACGGCGGGCTCTTCGAGACGCTCCTGGGCCCGGAGGACGCGGTCATCTCCGACGCGCTCAACCACGCCTCGATCATCGACGGGATCCGGCTCTGCAAGGCGCAGCGCTACCGCTATGCGAACTCCGACATGGACGAGCTCGAGGCCCACCTGAAGGCCGCGGCGGGCGCGCGCCGGCGGCTGATCGCGACCGACGGCGTGTTCTCGATGGACGGCTATGTCGCGCGCCTGGATTCGATCTGCGACCTCGCGGAGCGCTACGACGCGCTGGTGATGGTCGACGACTCGCACGCCGTCGGCTTCGTCGGCGAAGCGCGGGCGCGGGACGCCGGAGCTGCACGGCGTGATGGAACGCGTCGACATCCTCACCGGCACGCTCGGCAAGGCGCTCGGCGGCGCCAGCGGCGGCTACACCAGCGGCCGCGCCGAGATCGTCGCGCTGCTGCGCCAGCGCTCGCGCCCGTACCTGTTCTCGAACACGCTTGCGCCGCCGATCGTCGCCGCATCGCTGAAGGTGCTCGAGCTGCTCGAGGGCGGCGGCGAGCTGCGGGCGCGGCTACGCGAGAACACGGCCCGCTTCCGCGCCCGCATGACCGAGCTGGGCTTCGACGTGCTCCCGGGAGATCACCCGATCGTGCCGGTCATGTACGGCGACGCCGCGCTCGCCGGCCGCACCGCGGACGCGCTGCTCGAGCGCGGGATCTACGTGGTCGCGTTCTCCTACCCGGTGGTGCCGCAGGGCGCCGCGCGGATTCGGACGCAGATGTCGGCCGCGCACAGCGCCGACGACATCGACCGCGCGATCGCGGCCTTCGAGGCCGTCAGAACGGCAGTCCCGGCAACCTGACGTCGCCGTCGGGCCAGGCTGCGCCGTCGCGCAGCGGGCGCCACATCGCGTGCGGCGGCATCCGCCGCTCGCCCGTCGACTGCGCGACGTCCACCGGCGCGGTGATCTCGCGGAAGCCGAAGCTCCCGTACAACGGCACGTTGTGTGACGCGCAGAAGAGCATCGCCCGTTCCGGCCCGAGCGTGATGGCGCGGTCCAGCGCGGCGTCGAGCGTCGGCCGCAGCCGGCCCTGGCGGCGGTGGTCGCGGGAGACGATCACGCCGCCGACGCCCGCCACGGGGAAGCTCTCGCCGCCGGCCTCCACGTCGACCACGACCAGCCCGACCGACGCCACCGGGCGCCCGTCGACGCGGAGCAGCGTGTGGTGGGTCTTGCCGCGCCACTCGATGTCGGAGTCGCCGACGTCGAACGGGTCCTCCTCGCCGTCGACCAGCTCGCGCCACAGCGCGCCCGGCATCTCGCCGATGTGTTCGATCATCGCTCGTCGGCGGGCAGCGGGACTTCCTGCGGCGGCGCGCCCTGGTCCTGCTCCCAGCTCTCGAACGCCTCGCCGTCGCGGCCGACGTGCTCGCCCGCGCCGCCGAGCGCGATCAGCAGCACGTCGTCCTCGCCGCGGTTGGCGATCTGGCGGCGCACCTCGGGCCCGACCCGCGCCAGCTCACCCTGCCCGAGCTCCTTCGGCTCGCCCTCGATCCACAGCGTGAGCGTGCCGGCGAGCACGAGGTAGACCTCCTCCTGGGACGTGTGGAGGTGGATCCGCCCGCGCTGGCCCGGGCGGAGCAGGATCTGGTTGATGCCGAAGCTCGTGACCCCGAGTTCGCGGCGCAGGGACAGGAAGCGCTCCTCGGTGTCGGGGTCGAGCGCGGCGAAGCTGACGCCGGAGTTCATACCTCCATCATGCCGACCCACGTCCGCGTCTCTTCCGGTGTGCGGCCGCCGTGGTGGCCCTTGAAGCGCAGCTGGTGCGACGGGTGCGAGCGCAGCCAGGCCATCCGCCCCGGGGCGGGCAGCACGCAGACGTCGGCCAGGCGGCGGGTCAGTGCCGGGCCGGCGTCCGGGAACAGCTCGGCGGCGAGCCGTACTTCGGCGCGCTCGCCCAGCATGGCCGCGAGCTCGCCCACCACCGTCTCGGGCTCGCGCACGTGCAGGAAGCAATCGCGCGCGGAGCCCGCGGGCCCCTGCAGCAGGTACTCACCGAGCGGCGGCCAGAGCTCGTCGAGGTAGTCGACGTCGCCGACCTCGATCTGGCCGTGATCGGCCGTGACGACGATCAACGTGTCGCGCACGCACGCGAGCGCGTCGAGCGCGGCGCGTGCGGCGGCGTCGAACTCGGCGCTCGCCGGCCCGCGCCGGTGACCGAGGGCGTCGATCCGGTCCCAGTAGACGTAGGTCAGGCCCGGGCGGGTGCCGAGCCGCGCCGTCGCCTGCTCGAAGTGCTCGAAGGCCTCGACCTCGGCGCCGACGAACGCCGCCGAGCCGTAGCGCGACGGCCAGATCGTCGACTGCTGCAGCGCCAGCGACGGCACGTCGAGCTGCTCGAACAGCGTCGGCCCGGGCAGAACCGTACGCGGGTCGAGCTCCAGCGGGTCGCCGTCCTCGCCGACGAACGGCAGCGGCAGGATGATCTTGTCGAGCCCGGGGTCGTAGACCTGCCACTCGTAGAGCCCGTGCTGCTCGACCGGCAGGCCGGTGTAGAGCGTCGAGAGGTGCGCGGTCGTGGTCGACGGGAACTGCGACGTGACCGGCTCGATCTCGAGCCGCCGCAGGAACGGGTGATCGGCGTGGCGCTCGACGAACGCCATCCCGAACGCGTCGAGCACCACGACCGCCACGCGCTCGTGCTCGCGGGTCAGCGCGGCGATCCGCTGGGGCAGCTCGGCGAAGCCGGTCACCGCGGCGGAGCCGCCCGCGAGCGGACCAGCGTCTGCGCCAGGTCCACGGTCAGCGGCTCGACCTCCTCGAGCGTGCCGGCGCCGTGCAGCAGCCGCACGCCGGCGTTCACGACGCCCTGGATGAGCTGGGCCGTCAGCTGCGCGTCGGCGCCGAGCTCGGGCTCGAGCAACGCCGCGGGCCGATAGGCGAGCGCGTTGATGCGCGCGCGCACGGCGGGCCCGAGCGGCGCGTCGCCGAGCAGCTGGGCCATCCGGTGGCTGCCGTGGGCGACGAGTCGCAGCTGCGTGGAGACGAACGCCGCGATCCGCGCGTCGCGATCGCCGGCGGCGGCCATCGCGGTCTCGAGCTCCTCCAGCCAGCGCGGCATGTCGCGCTCGCAGAGCGCGGCGATCAGGTCGTCGCGCGAGGAGAAGTAGCGGTAGATCGAGTTGCGCGCCAGGCCCGTGCGCTCGCCCAGCGCGCGGAACGTGAGCGCCCCGTGGCCGGACTCCAGCAGGATCGCCTCGGCCGCGTCGAGCAGGCCCTCGCGCTGCTGCGCGCGGTGCTCGGCGACGGTCGGGGCGTCGATCTGCGGCATCCGCCGCAGAGCTTAGGCGCGCGGGCTGCGGCGCGCGAGCTCGACCGTCGCGGCGCGCAGGCCGCCTGGGGCGTCGGCGGGCTCGGCGAAGCCGATCCGCGTCTCGGCGATGCCGCGCGGCGTCGTGACCCGCAGGTCGAGCCCGTACCGATCGATCCGCACGCAGCGCGCCTCGGTCGCGTCCGGGTGGCCCCCGAGCTTCTGTGCCATCAGCAGCAGCGCGTCCGCGTGGTCGTCGTTGAGGTGCTGGATGGCGTACGCGGCGCCGGGCGCGACCGGATCGGGCGCGGCGGCGTGGTAGGCGGCCGCATCGGTCGAGTCCATGCGCCCGTAGCCTCCCACCCAGCGCACGCGCTCGATGCGCAGGACGTAGTAGGTGAAGTCGCCGAAACCGCCGTAGAGGCCGGACGCCGGCGAGGCCTGCTTGTAGGCGGCCTGGGCCGTCACGAGCTCCTCGTCCTGCGGTTGCTCGAGGTGCCCGGCGAGCGTGACGCGGCCGCTGTCGAGCGGGTCGCCGGTGACGTCGGGCTCGCCGATGACCAGGCTTGCGCGCGGGTCGCGGGTGACGTTGCGACCGTGCTCGGCCAGCGTCGAGAGGCAGAGCACGGGCGTGCCGTCCTCCAGCGCCGCGTAGAGGACCAGCGAGCCCCACGGCGACCCGTCCGCGCTCGACGTGGCCAGCGCGGCGGTCCGGCCCTGCGCCACCAGCGTGCGCGCCTCCTCGGCAGGGCTGCGCGTCGGCGCGGGCGGTGACCGGCGCCAGCGGCTCCGGGCCGGTCAGGACCTCGGCGGGTGCGAGGTGGTCGGTGGGGAAGGCGGTCACGATCCGGACCTTAGCGACAGGTGTCCCGAAGATCAAGACACCTGTCGCTAACTGTCGGTCAGGGGAGGCGTCACGACGGCCTGCTTGCGGCCCGACGCTTCTTCGCCGCCGTTGACGGCGAACCGTTGCTCGAAGCACGCGACGTGCGCGTGCGCGCGGGAGACGTGGAGATCCTCCACGCGGTGCCGACCTGACCGTGCACCCCGGCGAGCTGGTGGCGGTCGTCGGCCCCAACGGGGCCGGCAAGTCGACGCTCTCGCGCGCCGTCTCGGGCCTGCAGAAGCTCGCCGCGGGCGACGTCCGCTGGGGCGGGACGCCGCTCGCGGAGTTGCGCGGCCGCAGGCTCGCGCGCCTGCGCGCCTTCATCCCCAGCGCGCGCCGGTGCCGTCGGGCGTGACCGTTCGCGACGCGGTCTCGCTCGGGCGCTCGCCGCATCAAGCGGCTAGCCTTCGCGAGCGCCCGACCGTGGCGACCGCGACGCCGTCGAGCGCGCGCTCGCCAGATCCGCGCGCGAGTTCGCCGACCGCCGCCTGACGACGCTGTCGGGCGGCGAGCTGCAGTGGTCGCCGCGCCTGGAGGTCGGGCCTTGCTCAGCGCGCTGACGCAGGCGGCGCCGGTCCTGATCGCCGACGAGCCCACCTCGCACCTCGACCTGGGCGCGACCGCCGGCGGTCGCGCGGCTGCTGCGCGTGGCTGGCCGACGACGGCCTGTCGGTGATCCTCGTCGTCCCCGGCGCCACGACCTCGCGCTCGCCGTCGCGGTGGCGGACACTGTGGTCGTGATGGCCGACGGACCGCAGCGCCGCCACCGCACCGGGCGGCGCCGCGTGAGGTGCTCACCCCCGAGCGCTGGCCGAGGTCTGGCGCGTCGACGCCCACGCGCTCGACGAGCGCGGCGCCCTGCACGTCAATTGGCTCGATGCCGCGCCGTAACCGCACGACCACCGCCGCCGCGCGCGCGTCGACCGGCCGCCCGCGCGCCGCGGCGGTCTGCCGCTCGGCCGAGAGCGTGCTACGCGAGCGAGGCCGAGGCGCGTTCGAGCTCTGCGCGACGCTGAACCCATCCGAACGCGGGGCCGGGCGGCGGGCGCGCCGACCACGCCCTACCACTGCGAGGATCTGCGGCGGCTGGCACCTGACCTCGCGCGCTTAACGAGCGAGGGCCCCGAAACCGGGGCCCTCGTCGAAACCGTCAGCCGTGAGGCTGGCTTACATCATCCCGCTCATGTCGGGCATGCCGCCGCCCATGCCGCCGCCGCCGTCCTTCTCCGGCACCTCGGCCACGATGGCCTCGGTGGTGAGGATGTTCTTGGCGATCGACGCCGCGTTCTGCAGCGCGGAGCGCGTGACCATCGCGGGGTCGATGACGCCGGCGCCGACCAGGTCGACGTACTCGCCGGTGGCCGCGTTGAGGCCGATGCCGTTCTCGGAGCGGCGCACCTCGTTGACGACGACCGAGCCCTCGAAGCCGGCGTTCTCCGCGATCTGACGGAGCGGCTCCTCGAGCGCGCGCAGGACGATGCGCATGCCGGTCTTCTCGTCGTCGATGCCCGTGGCGTCGACGTTGATCGCCTCGGTGGCCTCGAGCAGGGCGATGCCGCCACCCGGGACGATGCCCTCCTCGAGCGCCGCGCGCGTGGCCTGCAGCGCGTCCTCGACGCGGTGCTTCTTCTCCTTCATCTCCGTCTCGGTGGCCGCGCCGACCTTGACGACGGCGACACCGCCGGAGAGCTTGGCCAGGCGCTCCTGCAGCTTCTCGCGATCGAAGTCCGAGTCGGTGTTCTCGACCTCGCCCTTGATCTGGTTGATGCGGCCCTTGATGGCGTCGCTCTCGCCGGCGCCGTCGACGATCGTCGTCGTGTCCTTGGCGACCACGACGCGGCGGGCACGGCCGAGCTGCGAGATCTGGGTGTTCTCGAGCTTGAGGCCCATCTCCTCGGTGATGACCTCGCCGCCGGTGAGGATCGCGATGTCCTCGAGCATGCGCTTGCGGCGGTCGCCGAAGCCCGGCGCCTTGACCGCGACGCCCGTGAAGGTGCCGCGCAGCTTGTTGACGATCAGCGTGGCCAGGGCCTCGCCCTCGACGTCCTCGGCGATGATCAGCAGCGGCTTGCCGGACTGGATGACCTGCTCGAGCACGGGCAGGAGGTCACGGACCGAGCCGATCTTCTGGTTGGCGATCAGGATGTAGGGGTCCTCGAGGACGCCCTCCATGCGCTCCTGGTCGGTGGCCATGTAGGGCGAGATGTAGCCCTTGTCGAACTGCATGCCCTCGGTGAACTCGAGGTCCATGCCGAACGTCTGGCCCTCCTCGACGTTCACGACGCCGTCCTTGCCGACCTTCTCGATGGCGTCGGCGATCACGTCGCCGATCTCGTCGTCGCCGGCCGAGATCGTCGCGACGCGAGCGATCTGGTCCTTGCCGGAGATCTCCTTCGACTGGTTGCTGATGTGCTCCACGACCTGGTCGACGGCGATCTCGATGCCGCGCTTGAGCGCCAGCGGGTTGGCGCCGGCGGCGACGTTCTTCAGGCCCTGGCGGACGATCGCCTGGGCGAGCACGGTCGCGGTCGTCGTGCCGTCGCCGGCGACGTCGTTGGTCGCCGTGGCGACCTCGCGCACGAGCTGCGCGCCCTGATTCTGGAAGACGTCCTCGACCTCGATCTCACGAGCGATGGTCACGCCGTCGTTCGTGATCGTCGGGGCGCCGAACTTCTTGTCGAGGACGACGTAGCGACCGCGCGGGCCGAGCGTCACCTTGACGGCGTTGGCGACCGCGTCGACGCCCAGCTCGAGCGCCTTGCGCGCGTCGACGTCGTACTTCAGTTCCTTGTGAGCCATGTGATTCTTGGTCTCCTAGAAGTCGAGTTAGCCGGCGACCTTGGCGAGCACGTCGGACTCACGCAGGACCAGCAGGTCCTCGCCGTCGACCGTGATCTCGGTGCCGCCGTACTTCGAGTACAGGACCTCGTCGCCCTCGGTAACGTCGAGGGGGACGCGCTGGCCACTGTCGTCGAGCTTGCCGTCGCCGACGGCCAGGACCTTGCCCTTCTGCGGCTTCTCCTTGGCCGTGTCAGGCAGGACGATGCCAGAAGCTGTGGTCGCTTCCTCCTCGACGGCCTTGACGATCAGACGATCGCCGAGCGGCTTGAGCTTCATTGAGTGACCTCCACTCAGATCGGTACCAGCGTGCAAAGCATTGGCACTCTCGGTGGAGGAGTGCCAGCGTCAGCCATGATACGACGAATGTCGAGGTCGTCAAGGGTTCGTTGGCACTCTTTCACGAGAGTGCCAAAAGCGGCTGGTGCCTAAGGTCGGATGATCGGGGTGGGGCGGAGGGGATGTCCCCTTAGTTTTGCGCGCCCCCAACGCCGCGCAGGCGATCCTGGAAGTCCGGCGGGTTCTCGACGATCTGGGAGAACCGCACGACCGTCACGGTGTCGTCGAGCGCCACCTCACGGTCGTAGATCTGCTTGAGGAAGTGCACGAGCTCCTCGGTGCGGCGGAACTCGGGGTTGTCGTGCTCGATGTCGCGCGGCGAGAGGTCCTTGACCCGCTTGACCTCCACGTTGTCGATCACCGCGTGAAAGAGCTTCTCGCGCGGGGAGTACTGGTAGCCGACGGTGACGAGCACGACCTGGTTCTTGCGGTACTTGTGCCGCTTGTCGCCCAGGCGGATCGTCGCCGTCTTGCGCCCGCGCTTCATCTGGTCGGCGAAGACCGTGGAGTAGAAGTTGAGGACCTGCACGGGGCGGCAGACTAGCGCCCGGAGGGCATCTTGGACAGCAGCCGGTCGATCAGCGCCCGTTCGCCGGGGAACGAGAGCTCGTCGCGCGCCGTCGCGAGCGCGATCCAGCGCGCGTCGTCGACCTCGTGGTCGTGGTCGGCGGTCGAGCCCTCGACGTAGGAGCAGAGGAAGAAGTGGACGGTCTTGCGCACCCGCCGGCCGCCGCGCCGGTACGTGTAGCGGACGTCGCCGAGCGGCTCGATCACGGTCGCCACGACGCCGGTCTCTTCCCGTACCTCGCGCACCGCCACCTGCTCGGGCGTCTCGCCGGCCTCCATCCCGCCCTTCGGCAGCCCGGTGACCTTCTTGCCCGCGGGCGTGATCACCAGCAGATGGTCGCCGCGCACGACGACGCCGCCGTAGGACGTCTCGAGCTCAGTAGACATAGTTGCGCAGCGCGTCGGGGTCGTGGACCGTGAGCCGTCCGCGCCCTTGGGAGATCACGCCGGCGCGCTCGAGCGTCGCCAGGAACCGTGACGCGGACTCGCGCGAGGACCCGGCGAGCATCGCCAGGTCGGCCTGGGTGGCGGTGATCGGCACGTCGCGCTCGGGCCCGCCTTCGGCGCGGGCCTGGTCCACGAGGTGCGCGATCACGCTCGCGACGCGGCTCTGGACGGTCTGGAAGGACTGGCTCGCGAGCCGCTCGTTGGTCAGCCGCAGGCGGCGCGACAGCGAAGCCGCGAACGACACCGCGACCTGCGGGCGGCGCAGCATCAGCCGCCGCATGTCGGGCCCGAGGATCGCCAGCACGTCGACCTCGTCGACGGTCTGGATCGTGGCCGAGCGCTTCTCGTCGTCGAACATCGCGAGCTCGCCGAAGATGTCGCCCGGCCCGAACGTGGCCAGCGCGATCTGGCGCCCGTCCGCATGCTCGCGGATCGCCCGTGCGTGGCCGGAGCGCACGACGTAGCACGTGTTCGAGTCGTCGCCCTCGCGGAAGACGACCTCACCCGCGGCGAAGCGCCGCGGGTGGCAGAGCTCGGCCACGAGCTCGAGGTCGGCGGGCGCCAACTGCGCGAACACCGGCACGTTCGTCAGCAGCTCGACCGTCGCTTGTGTGCTCGCCGTCACTAGCGGAGGGTCTACCACTCCTTGACGGCGAGCACACGCGCGGTCAGGCCGAGCCGAGTGCGCGCTCGCGCCGGCGCCGGCGCGTGAGGCGCCCCGCGAGGGTCGCCAGGACGACCAGGATCGCCAGCGGGAGCGCGATCGCGAGCGCGATCACGAGCACGCCCGCGATCACCTCGAGCACGCGGCCGGCGTCCTTGAGCGCGTCGCCCGGCGTCCAGCGGTCGCCGGGGACGGCGCCGCCCGAGCCGCGGTTGCCCTCGATCGACAGGTCGACGGTGGCGTAGGAGACCTCGCGGCCGAGCTCGGCCAGGGCGCGCTGGCGCTGGGTCACCCGGCGGCTCGCCCGGTCGAGCTGCGCCCGCAGGCGCGAACGCTCGCGGTCGGTCGTGGCCTTGCCCAGGCGGACGCGCAGCCCGGCGCGGTCGGCGCGCGCGTCGCGCACGCGGGCCTCGAGCGCCTCGCGCTGGTCCGTGACGTCCTCGGCCTGCTGCGAGCGCGAGCGGACGGGGGCGAGCTTGGAGATCTGGGCCATGCCCGAGTCGAGCTTCGCGGCCGGGATCCGCAGCGAGAGCTCGGCGCTGCCGCGCGAGCCGGCCGTGTCGATCGTCGAGCTCTGCACGTAGCCGCCGAGCGTGTCGACGATCCGGATCGCGCGATCGGCGATCTCCTGGACCTGGTCCGGGCGCGTGGAGAGCGTGATCGAAGCGTTCTTGAGCACCGCGCGGTCCGCCCCGCGTGCCGCCTGGTCGACGGACTCGGGGGCGCTCATCGCCGGCGCGCTCGCGCCGCCGCTCGAGGCGCCCTCATCGTCGCCGCCCACCTCGATGTGGGTGGCGGCGAAGACCAGGACGATCAGCATGGAGGCCACCGCACCGACCGCCCCGAACGCGAACAGGTGGTTCCGGAACGCGAGCAGCGGCGCCTTCCAGCGCGGAGGGGGGCCGGGGAAGCCCGCGGCCGCGCGCGCGTCGAGGCGGGCGGCCCAGATGGGGTCGGGCGCGGGGCGGACGTCGCGGAGCAGCATCTCGAGGTCAGACATCGACGGCCTCCCGGAGCTTGGTCATGGCGCGGTGCAGGAGCGTGCCGGCGTTGCTCGGACTGACGCCGAGGACGGCGGCGATCTCGGCGTTGGAGAGCTCGGCGTGGTACTTGAGCGCGATCAGCTCGCGATCGCGGGCGGCGAGCCGGCCGAGCGCGGCGCGGACGGCGTCGCGCTCGGCGGCCTGCTCGGCCGCTTCGTCGGGCCCGGGCTCATGCGCCGGGGCGGGCATCTCTGCCGTCGCGGCGCGCTTGCGCCGGCGCAATTCGTCGAGCGCGGCGTTGCGCGCGATGCCGAAGAGCCACGCGCGCGGGGAGCCGCGGCGGGCGTCGAAGCGCGAGCGTCGCTTGTAGGCGCGCTCGAATGCCTGGGCGGTCACGTCCTCGGCCGCGGCCCTGTCGCGCAGGAGCGTCGCGGTGTAGGCGAAGACGTCGTCCCGCGCGTCCCGGTAGAGCGCGTCGAAGTCGAGCGCGCGGGCCGCGGTCGCGGGGAGGGTCGCGGTGCTGGCCGTCGTCACGTCCTTACTACGATCGCCCTTGGGATCCATCACAGATCGGCGCTAAATTCTCTTGCCCGCCGATGCGAATCGCCCTGCTCATCGCCCTGATCGCGTGCCTGCCGGCTCCGGCTGCTGGCGTCCGCGGCGGGAGCCCGAGCCGTGGGCCACCGTCAACGTCTGCGACACGGCCCGGCAGCCGGACGCCGTCGGCATCCGCGCGTCGATGCCGGGCGCCGCGAAGGGCGCACGGCTCTCGATGCGCTTCCGCGTCCAGTACCGGACCGCCGACGGCGACTGGGCCGACGTGGCCGAGGCCGACTCCGGTTGGCGCGTCGTCGCGAGCCGGGGCGCCGAGGCCGAGTCCGGCTGGAGCTTCAACTTCGCGCGCCCGGCCAAGGCGGTCACGCTGCGCGGCGTCGTGCGCTTCCGCTGGCGGCGCGGCGACAGCTTGCCGCGTCAGGACGAGGTCGTGACCGAGGCCGGCCACCGCTCGAGCGCGGGCGCCGACCCCGCGGGCTACTCCGCGGCGACCTGCGTGCTGACCTGAGCGAACAGCCGCGGGTCGTTGGTGATGACCCCGGTCACGCCCAGCCGTTCCAGCCGGCCGATCCGCCGCCCGTCGTCGACGGTCCACACGTAGAGCTCGCCGCCGGCCTCCCGCACGGCCTTGACCAGGCGCGGCGAGACGAGCCGCCAGTGGGCCATCAGCGCGTCGCAACGGCCCGCCGCCATGTGCTTGGAGACCGCGTGCGGAAGCTTGGCGCGCAGGTACGCGGCGCCCGCGTAGGCCGGGAGCTTGGTCAGCCACGCCTTCGTCGGGTCGTTCTTGAGGCGCGGGACGGACCAGCCGAGCCGCAGCTTCGGCTCGCTCGCGCGGATCACGAGCAACGAGCGCATCCAGTTGCTCGAGACCAGCGTGCGCTCGATCAGGCCGTGCTCGCGCAGCGCGTCGATGACGCGCTGCTCGTAGCCCGGGAGCTTGAGGTCGACGTCGAGCTCGATGCCGTCGAAGGCGCTCGTGGCCAGGTGCGCAAGGCCGTCCTCGAGCGTCGGCGCGCCGTCGACGTGCTCGTAGTCGTGGGCCAGCAGCAGGCGGCCGTGTTGCGGATCGTCCCGGCGCTCGGGTAGGACGTCGAACTCGATCATGTCGACGCCGTGGGCCAGCGCGGCGTCGAACGACGCGGGCGTGTTGCCGGGGACGATCAGGTCCGCCCCCTTGTGGCCGATCCGCCTCAGTGCTGGCACCGTGGACACCAGTATGTCGTCCGGTTGCCGTCGCCCTGCCCCCGCGAACGGATGGGCTCGCCGCAGCGCGGGCACGGCCGTCCGGCGGTGCCGTAGACGACCTTGAAGCGATCCTGCATGCCGTGCCGCGCGGACTCGAGCATGCGCGGGCGGGTGGCGTGGACGATCGCCAGCGCCTCCTCGTCGGAGACGTCGCCGGTCCGCCGCCAGGGGTCGATCGCGGCCTCAAAGCAGCCTTCGGCCTTCCACAGGTTGCCGATCCCGGCGATGATCTGCTGGTCGAGCAGCGCGTCGCCGATCGGGCGAGTGGGGTCGTCGCCGCGCAGGCGCTTCAGGAACGCCTGCTCGTCGAGCTCGGGGGCGAGGATGTCCGGGCCCAGCCGCGCGAGCCGCTGGTCGAAGCGCGTCCGCGAGTCGGTCATCAGCTCCAGCACCGGGCCGTTGATCTGCGCCACGACCTTGTTCTCGCGGCGCGATGATCAGCCACGTATTGCGCGGCGGTGTCCAGGTCGTGTCTCGCACGCGCCACTTGCCGGTCATGCGCAGGTGACTGTGGATCACGAGTCCGCCTTCGAAGCGCAGGAACAGGTGCTTGCCGTGAGCGTCGACGCTCGTCACCGCCCGGTTGGCCAACCGCTCCGGCCAGCGGTCGCGCGCGAAGCGCGGATGCGGCGTGTGGATGCTGTCCGGGACGGTTCCCTCGAGAACGGGCCGGATCTTGTTCGCGGCGTAGTGGATCGTGTCGCCCTCGGGCACTGGTCCGAGTATGGGCGGACGCCGGGGATCGCACTGTTAAGGGGCCTGACCCCTCAACATCGCGGCGGCGTCCGCGGCGGCGCGGGTGGCCGACGGGCCGTCGACGGTCGGGGCGAGCGCGGCGAGGCGCGGGGCGGCCGTCGCCGGGTCGCCGAGGCGGACGAGCTCGTGCAGCGCGCGGACGGCGAAGCCGTTGGCCCCGCGGGCCTCGGCGGCGGCGGCCACCTCGGTGGCGATCCGGATCGCCTCGGCGCGCTCGCCGCCGACGTGCGCGGCCCAGGCTCGGGCGAGCCCGAGCTCTTCGCTGAAGTTGTCGGCGGCGTGGGGCATGCGCCCGAGCTCGACGATGACGGCGCGAGCGCGGCCTGCGTCGCCGGCCTGGGCCGCGGCCTGCGCGATGCCGGCCAGCGCCGCCGGGCGGATGCGGGCGGGGTCGCTGCCGCGCAACAGGACCGAGCTCTCGCGGAACCAGCGCAGGGCGGTCGCGACGTCATCGCGCGAGAGCCAGACGTGGCCGAGCAGCAGCGCGCAGACCGCGGATCCCTGCGGGTCGCTCGCGGCGGCGTAGGCGCGCTCCGCGGCGTCGGTCGCCTCGGCGAGGCTCCCGGCCAGCCAGTGGGCGAGCCCTTGCGCGCGCGAGCAGGCGGCGCTCGGAGCCCGCCTCCCAGCGGCGCGCGACCGCGACCGCGTCGTCGCGCCGCCCGCAGACCGCGAACGCCTCGGCCATCGCCAGCGCGGCCTGGACCCGCGCGGCCTCGGGCGCCTCGCCGGAGGCCTCGACCGGCGCGGCGATCGCGAGCGCCGCGCGCGGGTTGCCTTGGGCGAACGCGAAGCGGGCGCGCAGCGCGTGCAACTCGGCCGCGCCGCGCGGGCCGTCGGCGGCGAGCGCGACTTCGGCGTCGCTGCAGCACGAGTTCCGCCTCGGCCGGGCGGTCGAGCGTCCAGAACAGGTTGCGAGCGCGGACGAGCGCCAGCTTCAGGATCTCGCCGGGGCCGGCCGGCGCGACGCGGGCGAAGACCTCCTCGGCGAGCTCGGGCCGGCCCGTGGTCATCAGCGCCCGGGCTTCGGCCAGTCCGGCGGAGAACCGGCAGCCGGATTGCAGCGCGGCGCGGGCGAAGCCGTCCTCGGCAAGCCTCGACATGCCAGAGAGGACGCCCGCGCGCCGCGGATATTCCGATCCGCGGCGCGCGACGGCAACCGAGACGCGGAATCGCGCGGGGGGTGTGTTTCTGGGCTCCCGGAAAGCGGGAGCCGAGCAACACACCCCCGGTCGTCTACGCCGTCGCGTGGGCGCGCTGGAGCGCCTGCGGCAGGAGCTCCGCCGGCTGCGCGCGGGCCGTCTCGACGCCGATCGCGTTGCCGGCCACGTGCAGCGTGACCGTCTTCGTGGTCACACCGGCCGAGACGGCGATCGCCGCGACGTCGCGCACCGGGCGCTCGCCGAGCAGCTCCTTGGCCTTCGGCGTGAACGCGCCGCCCATCCGGAAGACGAGCAGCCGGCGCGAGGTGATCGCGAGCACCATCCGGCGGTCGAGCTCCATGCCCGCCGAGGCCGCGGCGGCCGAGGCCGCGCCGTGCGCGGCCACGGCCTGACGGTCGGCACGGATACCGGTACCGAGCGCCCGCGCGAGCACCTGGCGGTTGGAGCCGGCGGCCTGCGCCATCACCGCGCCCAGCAACTCCTCGCCGGGAGCGAGGAACGGGGCGATGCTCTTGGCGAGCGAGGACGCGAACATCAGCGCTTCACCTGGCGGCCGACGCTCGAGTTCTCGCAGTTGCGGACCGAGGTCTCGGAGGCGTCGGTCGTCGCGCGGTCGAACTGCGTGAGCGGGTTGCTGCCGCAGTCGATCGTGTCGCGGTCGCCATGGGCGGCGAAGATCGTGTCCGCGCCGGCGCCGGAGCTGTAGGTGTCGATCCCGGCATCGCCGTTCATGAAGTCGGCGCCGCCGGCGCCGGTCAGCGTGTCGTTGCCCGGCCCGGCGAAGATCTGCAGGCCGATCGAGGTGCCCGGCACCTGGCTGATGATGTCGTCGCCGCGGCCGCCGAAGACACGCTCGACGCCCGTGACGTCGTCGGCCTCGCCGGCCTCGCCGTCGTCGCGGATGCCGTGCCCGATCGTGGCCACGACCGGCTTGACGCGCGCGCCGTAGCCGACGGCGTCGATCACGGCGGTGCTGCCGCCGCCGCGGACGATGTCGGCGCCGTCGGCCGCGGAGCTCATGTCGAAGAAGTCCTCGCCGGGGCCGCCGGTCATCACGTCGTTGCCCGCGCCGCCGATGAACTGCTCGACCAGCTTGCCCGGAAACGGCGCCACGCTGGAGCCGTTGAGCGAGTCGTTGTGCGGCGAGCCGAGCAGGCGCTCGACGTCCGGGCGGATGTTGTCGCGGTCGATCACGAACGTGCCGTTGAGCGTGCGGCCGTCGTTGGCGACGCCGTCCTTGGTGACGATCACGCCCGCGGTCGCGGGGCCGTAGCTGGCGGTGTCGTCGCCGGCGCCGCCGCGGAAGTCGGTGCGGGTCGTGGTCACGCCGGTCTTGCCGTCGTGGAAGTACTGGTCGTTGCCGGGCCCGGCATCGACGACGGTGGCGAAGCCCTGCTGGCCCGCGTAGAGGTCGTTGCCGTCGCCGAGCGCGATGTCGACGCGCGCGACGCCGGTCGGGCAGACGACTTCGAGGCCGACGACCGAGCAGCCGCTGCCGCGCGTCGTCAGCTTGGCGCCGAAGTCGCGCAGCTTGACGCCCGGGACGCCCTGCGGGGCGACGTGGAGGTTGTTGTTCTCACCGGCCGCGGCGCGGACGGTGACGGTGCCGTCGGACTTGAGCTCGACGGTGGCGGCCTGCGCGGTCGCGGTCAGGCCGAGTGCGGCGGCGGCGGTTACGACCGCCGCCGTCACGAGACGATGGGTCATGGGAGGTCCTTGGGTTGGGGAGGAGGACGCCAGCTTCGGCGTCGTCCGTCCCGCGCCCGTCCCGCGCGCCGTCCCGGTTACGTCGTCAGCGTCAACTTGCGCGGCCCGGCGCGGAAGCCGAGGTCGATCAGGCGCTCCTCGTAGGCCGATCCGACGACCGGCTCGCCGTCGATCTTCTCCAGCGCCAGGCGCTTGATCCGCCCGCGCTGGACGGCCTCCGCGAGCGCCGCCAGCGACGGATCGATGCGGGGATCGTCGGCCTCGACCAGCACCTGCAGGCCCTTGCCGCCGCGCTCGACGAACAGCACCGGCTCGGCGCCCGCGAGCACCACGTACGCACCCGCGACGCGCTGCGGGCGCCGTGGCGTGTCCGGCCACTTCAGCGCCGCCCCGTACGGCTGGGCCGGGTCGGTGGCGGCGAGCACGACCGGCGGCGCGGCGTCGTCGTCTCGCTGCGCGCGCAGCCGCTCGACCGCGCCCGGCAGCGCGAACTGCGCGCCACCCAGCCCTTCGACGAAGTAGCCGCGGCGCGCAATGCCGATCGTCTCCAGCGCGGCGAGCGAGTCGTACAGCGAGGAGAAGCCGCCCGGGATGCCCTCGGCCAGCACCTGCTCGCGGGTGACGATGCCGTAGCGCTCGAGCAGCAGCTCGGCCTGCGTGCGCCGGCGGACGCCGCCGCGATCCTCGTCACGCCCGAACAGCGCGCCGGTCAAGGACCAGCGGCCCTGCACCGCGGGCTGCCCGCCGCGGCGCCGCGAGCCGAACGTCCTCCGTGACGCGCGGGCGCGCTGCGACCACGCCGGTGTCGCGCTGAGCTTCGGCGAGCGCAGCGGCGCGTAGGCGTCGTTGGTCGCCTCGCCCGCCCACACGAGGTCCCAGAGCCCGTTCTGCAGCTCCTCGGTGGTGAAGCCGGAGATGTCCGTGAGCAGGTCGGTGAAGAAGCACGGGCCGGCCTGCAAGCGCTCGCGGACCGCGAGGTGCACGGGCTCCGACGGCTCCTCGGCGGTACGCGGCGGCGGCCCGATCAGCGGCGCGTCGTCGCGGAAGTACAGCGCCACGCGGCCCGACCGGCGCCCCAGTGCGCCCGCGCCGACCCACACGATTTCGCCCGACGCGCACAGCTGGTCGAGCCAGGCGGGCGAGTAGGCGCCGGTGCGCCGCGGCAGCACGTCGCGCTCCCAGACCTCCAGCGGCAGGGCCAGGCCTTGGAGCGGGACGAGCACTTCGCGCAGGCGGTCGACGCCGGCGCCGCTCGGCGGGTGCCGGTCGACGCCCTGCCAGGATGCCTCAAAGCGCGCGAACGCGCGCTGGTCGGCGGGCTCGATCTCGGCCCGCAGGGCGGCCAGCGACGCGCGCCGGAGCCGCCGCAGCACCTCCGGATCGCACCACTCGCGCGCCGTCCCGCCGGGCCGCAGCTCGCCGCGCACCAGATGCCCGGAGGACTCCAAGCGTTCCAGGACCGGCGTGAGATCGACGCCGTAGCGCTCGCGCAGCGCGCGCGTCTCGAACGGCCCGTGCGTGCGCGCGTAGCGGCGCACGAGCCGCTCCATCGCGTCGGGTACGTCGGCGATGAACGCCTCGGGCAGCCCGGAGGGCGGCACGGCGCCGAGCGCGTCGCGGTAGAGCCCGGCGTCCTCGGCCGCGACCCAGCGCTTCTCGCCACCGATCCTCAGCTCGACCGCCCGCCGCTCGCCGCGCAGCTGCGCGAGCCACTCGACCGTCCCGCCGCGCGCCACCGCCTCGTCCACCGTGAGATCGCCGATCCGTCGCAGCACGTCGTGCAGCGCGTCGACGGACTCCGCGCGCGTGCGCTCGGACAGCCGCTGCAGGTCGGCCTCGACGGTCTCCAGCGCGCCCGGGTCGATCAGCTCGCGCAACTCTTCCTGCCCCAGCAGCTCGCGCAGCAGCTCGCGGTCCAGCGCCAGCGCAGCCGCGCGGCGCTCGGCGTTGGGCTGGTCGCCCTCGTACATGTAGGTCGCGACGTAGTCGAACAGCAGCGAGGACGCGAACGGCGAAGCGGTCGGCGTCTCGACCTCGACCAGGGAGAGCTCGCGGCGGTGCAGCTTCGTCAGCAGGTCGTGCAGTCCTGGCAGGTCGAGCACGTCGCGCAGCACTTCGCGGTAGGTCTCGAGCACGATCGGGAACTGCGCGTAGCGCCGCGCGACCTCGAGCAGCGACTGCGACTTCAGCCGCTGCTGCCACAGCGGCGTCCGGCGACCGGGATACGCGCGCGGGATCAGCAGCGCGCGGCCGGCGTTCTCGCGGAAGCGCGCGCCGAACAGCGCCGAGCCGCCGAGCTCGCCGACGACGAGATCCTCGAGCTCGTCAGGATCGATCATCACGAGCTCCTCGCCGGGCGCCTCGTCGGCGTCGGGCAGGTGGACGATGATCCCGTCGTCGGACCAGATCGCGTCCGACTCGAGCCCGTAGACCTCACGGATGCGCGCGCTCAAAGCGAGCCCCCAGGCGGCGTGCACGCGCCCGCCGTACGGCGAGAGCACGCACACCCGCCAGTCGCCGATCTCGTCGCGGAAGCGCTCGATCACGACCGTGCGATCGCTCGGCACGACGCGCGTCGCCTCCTGCTGCTCGAGCAGGAACTCGCGCAGGTTGCGCGCGGCCAGCGGGTCGAGGTCGAAGCCGTCGGCGAGCGTCGCCTCGTCCTGCTCGACGGCCCAGCGCGCGAACGCGCCGATCGCCTCGCCGAGCTCGCGCGGCCGGCCCAGCCCGTCGCCCTTCCAGAACGGCACCGCGCCCGGGACGCCCGGCGCGGGGGTGACGATCACGCGGTCGCGCGTGATCTCCTCGATCCGCCACGACGACGCGCCGAGCAGGAAGACCTGGCCCGCGCGCGCCTCGTAGACCATCTCCTCGTCGAGCTCACCGACGCGGCGGCCGTCCGGGAGGTTGACCGAGAACAGGCCGCGATCGGGAATCGTGCCCGCGTTCGTGATCGCCAGCGCTCGCGAGCCCTTGCGCGCGCGGATCGTCCCCGCCACGCGATCCCAGACGATCCGCGGCCGCAGCTCGCCGAACTCCTCGGACGGGTAGCGGCCGTCGAGCATGTCGAGCACGTTCTCGAGCTGCGCCCGCGAGAGCTCGGCGTAGGTGTGGGTGCGGGCCAGCATCGCCGCGAGCGCCTCGACGGCCAGCGGCTCCTCCTCGGTGGCGGCCATCGCCACGATCTGCTGGGCCAGCACGTCGAGCGGGTTGCGCGGGACGACCGTGGTCTCGATCTTCCCCTCGCGCATGCGCTGGGCGACGACCGCGCACTCGAGCAGATCGGCGCGGAACTTGGGGAAGATCCGCCCCTTCGAGGTGTCGCCCACATTGTGCCCGGCGCGCCCGATCCGCTGCAGCCCGGCGGTGACCGACTTCGGCGACTCGACCTGCAGCACGAGGTCGATCGCGCCCATGTCGATCCCCAGCTCCAAAGATGATCGTCGCGACCAGGCACGGCAGCTCCCCGGCCTTCAACAGCTCCTCGACCACGAGCCGCTCCTCGCGCGCCAGCGAGCCGTGATGAGCGCGGGCGAGCGGCTCCTCGGCCAGCTCGTTGAGCCGCAGCGCCAGCCGCTCGGCCGCGCGCCGGTTGTTGACGAAGATCAGCGTCGAGCGGTGCTCACGCACCAGCTTGAGCAGCTCGGGATAGATCGCGGGCCAGATCGACTTGCGCGTCGCCTCCTGGCCGGCGAACGGGTCGAGCTCCATGTTCACCTGCTCGGGCTCGACCATCGACTCGACCGGCACGTGGATCTTCAGGTCGAGCGGCTTGCGCACGCCGGTGTCGACGACCGTGGCCTTGCGCGACGGCCCGACCATGAAGCGCCCGACCTCCTCGAGCGGGTTCTGGGTGGCACTCAGACCGACGCGCTGGACGTCGCGCTCCGCGGCCTCGACCAGCCGCTCCAGCGAGATCGCCAGATGCGCCCCGCGCTTGGTCTGCGCGACGGCGTGGATCTCGTCCAGGATCACGGTCTCCGTGCCCTCGAAGATCGCCCGCGCCTGGCTGGTCAGCATCAGGTACAGCGACTCCGGCGTCGTGATCAGCACGTCCGGCGGGTGCTTGACCATGTCGCGCCGCTCCTTCTGCGGCGTGTCGCCGGTGCGGATCGCGACGTTCAGCTCGGCGCCGATCCCGCGCAGCGGCGCGCGCAGGTTCTTCTCGACGTCGTAGGACAGCGCCTTCAGCGGCGAGACGTAGACGAGCCGCGTCTGTTCGTGCGTCGGCCGCGCCACGAACTGGTCCAGCCCGTACAGGAACGCCGCCAGCGTCTTGCCCGAGCCGGTCGGCGCGGAGATCAGCACGTGCTCGCCGGTGGCGATCGCCGGCCACGCCTGCGCCTGCGCCTCGGTCGGCGCCGCGAACGCCCGCCCGAACCACTCGCGGACCTGCGGCGTGAAGTGAGCGAGCGGGTCCGTCATACCGATCACGTTACGGTACGGACGGGTTGCGGTCAGGACATGACCTCAATCGGCAGGACCGTCCGCCGCGCGAGGAACGCGAACAGCGCGCCGGCCGCCGCGAACGCCGCAGCGACGACGAACGCGGTCCGCCAGCCCGGGCCCTTCGACCAGCACGCCGGCCAGCGCGGCGCCGATCGCGATTCCGCCCACGAAGGCCGTGATCGGCCACGTGTAGGCCTCGGTGCGCATGCCCGGCGGCGCGACGCCGCCGACGAGCTCGTTGCGGGTCGCGAGCAGCGGCGCGATGCAGCAGCCGGCGGGGATCACGAGCAGCGCCATCACCCACACCGAAGGCGCGGCGGCGAGCGGGATCAGCGTCAGCGGCAGCAGCGCGCCGACGAACAGGTGCGTCCGGTAGAGGCCGGCGCGGCGCGGCAGCGTGCCGTACAGCAGCCCGCCGACGCCGCTCCCGAACGACCAGATCGCGAGCAGGATGCCGGCCGCCGCGGCGGCGCCGTGAGCGCGGCTGAAGGCGGGAATGCCGACCTCGAGGATCCCGATCCCGACGCCGGTCGGCAGCGAGATGAAGACCAGCGTGCGCACGCCCGGCGACGCGAGCGCGCCCAGCAGGCCCTTGGTCTCGTGCTCCTCGGGCTCGACGTGGCGCGTCGGCGGCAGCGCGGTGAAGATCGTCGTGCCGGCGACGACCGCGATCGCCGAGACGATCAGCGCGCCGGCGGGCGAGGTGACGTACGCGATCGCGGCGGTCAGCAGCGGGCCGCTGATGAAGATCAGCTCGATCATCGTCGAGTCGAGCGCGTAGGCCGCCTGCTGCAGGCGCGGCTCGACCAGCTCGGTCCACATCGAGCGCAGGACGGACGACGTCGGCGGGACCGCGAAGCCGCCGACGAAGCCGCACAGCAGCAGCACGACGGTCGACGCGCCGAGCTCGGCAAAGCCGACGATCGCCCCCAGCGAGGCGGCGTGCACGAACGCCAGCGGCACGAGCACGCGGCGCGCGCCGATCCGGTCCACGAACCGGCCCTGGACCGGCGCCCCGATCCCCGACCCGGCCGCCATCGCGCCGGAGACCGCGCCGGCGATCGCGAACGAGCCCGTCTGCTCGCGCAGGTAGAGCACGATCGCCAGCGCGTTGATGCCGATCGGCAGCCGCGCGAGCAGCGCCGAGGCCACGAGCGCGCCCACATAGGGCGAGCGCAGGATGTCGGCGTAGCGCCTCACGCGCCCCAGGCCAGCTCGCGGGCGCGCGCGAAGACGGCGTCCATCATCGCCGGCGTCAGCTTGCCGGTGAACGTGTTCTGCTGGCTCGGGTGAAAGCAGCCGAGCAGCGGCCACGGCTCACCGTCGGCGACCGCGGCGTGACCGAACTTCGGCTTCGGGCGCGCGACCGGCGCGCCACCCAGCGCCGAGCGCAGCCGCAGCGCGCTCTCCCACGCGAAGCCGCCGAGGCACACGACGAGATGCAGATCCGGCAGCAGCGCGACCTCGGACTCGAGCCACTGCGAGCAGTTCGCGCGCTCCTCCGGCGTCGGCAGATTGGCCGGCGGCGCGCAGCGCACCGCGGCGACGATGTAGACGCCGTCGAGCCGCAGGCCGTCGTCGCGCGCGACGGATTCGGGTTGATTCGCGAGCCCGGCGCGGTGCAGCGAGGCGAACAGGAAGTCGCCGGACCGGTCGCCGGTGAAGATCCGGCCCGTGCGGTTGCCGCCGTGGGCCGCGGGCGCGAGCCCGAGGATCAGGATCCGCGCGCCCGGATCGCCGAAGCCCTGCATCGGCCGGCCCCAGTAGTCCCAGTCGCGGTACGCCGCGCGTTTCTCGCGCGCGACCTGCTCGCGCCAGTGCACGAGGCGAGGACAGCGGCGGCAGTCGACGACCGCCTCGTTGAGCGCTTCCAAGGCGGCCATCGGACCAATCGATCCTAGCTGCGGCTAGGCTCTCAATCCGTATGCGGGTCCGCCTCGCCACTGCCGTCGTGCTTGCGCTCGTCCTGAGCGCGTGCGGTGCCTCGGGCCCAGACTCCGAGAGCAGCTTCCAGGGCGAGCAGCAGCAGGTCGCGAAAGTCGTCGACGAGCTCGCGTCGGCGGGCGCACGCGGCGACGCCGAGAAGATCTGCACCGAGATCCTGGCCAAGCGGCTCGTCGCCGAGGTCAAGGCCGCCGGCGGGGACTGCGAGACCGAGATGGACCGCGCGATCTCCGACGCCAGCGATTACGACCTGCAGGTCCGCAGCATCAAGATCTCAGGCCCCAACGCGACGGCGCAGGTGCGCCAGGGCGCCGACGGCGAGGTCGCGACGTTCTCGTTCGTGAAGGAGGGCGGCGCCTGGAAGGCGTCCGCCCTCGGCAACTAGTGGTCGCGGCCGGAAGTACGGCGCATCGCCCGGCGAATGCACCGGTCGTCGCTGCCCGCGGCGGCCGCCGCTCGCATACTGGGGGTACGTGTGTGGCGTCCGCCGCCCGGCAGCGGGATAGGGATCCCACCCACCCCGCCGGAATGCGTCGTACTTCGGGCCGCGGCCACTAACGACCGAGCTGGGTGTAGCGGGCCTCGGTGGCCTGCTTCTGCGGCTTCCACCACCAGTCGTTGCCGCGATACCACTCGATCGTGGCCTCGAGCCCTGAGCGGAAGTCGCCGTAGCGCGGCGTCCAGCCGAGCTGCGTGCGGATCTTGGTCGAGTCGTTGGAGTAGCGCAGGTCGTGCCCGGGCCGGTCGGTGACGTGGTCGAACGCGTCGGGCGGCTCGTCCATCAGCTCGAGGATCAGCCGCATGATGTCCGCGTTCGAGCGCTCGTCGCCGGAGCCGATCAGGTACGTCTCGCCCGCAGCGCCCTTGGACAGGATCAGGTGCACGGCCTCGTTGTGGTCGTCGACATGCGTCCACTCGCGCACGTTCTCGCCCAGCCCGTAGAGCTTCGGCCGCTCGCCACCGATCACGTTCGTGATCTGGCGCGGGATGAACTTCTCCACGTGCTGATAGGGGCCGTAGTTGTTGGCGCAGTTCGAGAGCGTCGCGTGGACGCCGAACGAGCGCGCCCACGCCCGCACCAGCAGGTCCGAGCCGGCCTTGGTCGCCGAGTACGGACTCGACGGGTCGTACGGCGTCTGCTCGGTGAACTGGTCGTCGCCGTCGAGGTCGAGGTCGCCGAAGACCTCGTCGGTCGAGATGTGGTGCAACCGCGCGCCGTGCTTGCGCACCGCCTCGAGGATCGTGTAGGTGCCGACGACGTTCGTGCGGATGAACGGCTCGGGGTCGTGCAGCGAGTTGTCGACGTGCGACTCGGCCGCGAAGTGCACGACGACGTCGCTCTCGGAGACCAGGCGGTCGACGAGCTCGCGGTCGCAGATGTCGCCTTCGACGAAGCGGACGTCATCGTCGACCGGCTTGAGGTTGTCGCGATTGCCGGCGTAGGTCAGCGCGTCCAGCACGCAGACCTCGTACTCGGGATGGTTGCGGATCGTGTAGTGGGCGAAGTTCGCGCCGATGAACCCGGCGCCGCCGGTGACGAGCAGCTTCACGACGCAAGTACCTCTCTGGCGGTCAGATGAGCGGCCAGACCCTCCTGCCACGGCGGCAGCACCGGCGCGTCGGAACGGGTCGAGCCGAGGACGGAGTAGGCGGGACGCGGCGCGGGCGCCCCGAAGTCCGCGGTCGTGCCGCGGTGGACGGTGGGATGCAGGCCGGCGCGCTCGAACGTGGCCACCGCGAGCTCCCACCAGGTGCAGGAGCCGCTTCCGACCACGTGCAGGATGCCGCGACGGCGCGCGTGCGCGATCTCGATCAGCGCCGGCGGCGAGGTGGCCGGTGTAGGTCGGGCAGCCGAGCTGGTCGTCGACGACCTTGAGCTCGTCGCGCTCGGCGCCGAGGCGCAGCATCGTGTCGACGAAGTTCTTGCCGTGCGGGCCGAACACCCAGGCCGTGCGGACGATCGCGTGTGAGCCGGGCGCCGCGGCCGCCACGGCGCGCTCGCCCGCGAGCTTCGAGCGCCCGTAGGCGCCGATCGGGCCGGTGGGCGCGTCCTCGGGGTAGGGCGAGGTCGCGTCGCCGGCGAACACGTAGTCCGTCGAGACGTGCACGACGTGCGCGCCGGCCTCGGCCGCCGCGGCCGCGACGTGGCCGGCGCCGTCGCCGTTGATCAGCGTCGCCTCGGCCTCGGCGGTCTCGGCGCCGTCGACGTTGGTCCACGCCGCGCAGTTGATGACCGCGTCCGGTCGCGCGTCGCGCACGGCGGCGCGCACCGCATCGGCGTCGGTGATGTCGAGGTCGGCGCGGGCGAGGGCGACGACGTCATGTCCGGCGCCGGCGGCCACGACATCCGTGCCGAGCATGCCCGCGGCCCCCGTGACGAGAAGGCGCATGGCCACATCAATAGCGAACGCCGTCGGCGGCGCGAAGGGCCAGCGCGAGCTCGAAGCGCGCGTCCGGATCCTCCAGGCGCTCGCCGAACAGCTCCCGCAGCTGCTTGAGCCGATAGCGGACGGTCTGCGGATGGACCTCGAGCGCGTCGGCGATCGCCTGCACCTGCCCGGGCCGGTCGAGCCAGGCGCGCAGCGTGCTCTCGAGCCGTTCGCGCGGTCCGGCGGCGAGCGCGTCGAGCGGCGCCAGCCGCGTGCGCGCGAGGTCGGCGGCGATCGCGGGCGCGGCGGCGAGCAGCAGCGCGGGCAGGTGCTCGTCGGCGACGACGAGCCGCCCGGCGGACTGGACACGCGGTCGAGGCGGAAGCCTGGCCGCGCGGGGAGGCCCCGGCCTGGCCGGCCGTCGCGCCGAGCCCGCCCGCCGCGGCGAGCCGGTACGCCGCCTGGGCGCGGCGCAGGCTCGCGGCCGCTTCCGGCCACGGCACGGCCGGGCCGACCGCCGCCACGCCCTCCAGCACGGCCTCGAGCGCCTTGCGCCGGCCGGGCCCCTCGGGGTCGGGCATCATCACGACCGCAAGCCCGCCGACCGCCGCGCCCACGGCGCCCGGGCCCAGGCGGCGGGCGAGTCGCGCCGCGATCCCGTCGACGAGCTCCTCGCTCGGCCCCGCCTCGCCGCGCGCGGCGGCGAGGCCTTCGGGCTGGTCGGCCTCGCCCGCCACGACCGCGGCGAGCCGGCGCGGCAGCGCCCAGCCCGCGGCCTGGGCGGCGGTCCGCACGGAATCGAGTGACGCCGCGGGCTCCTGGACCAGCAGCTGCAGCAGCCGCCGCCGGCGGCGCTGGCTCTCGCCCGCGGCCTCGGACTGCGCCTCGGCGAACCCGGCCGCCGACTCGGCCGAGATCTCGTCGATGTAGGCGAACATCGCCTCGCCCAGGTCGTAGAGCACTTCCGACGCGATGCCGGCTCGCGTGGCCGCGTCGACGAAGTGCCGCCAGGCCAGCCGGGCGCCGACGCGGTAGGCGGCGAGCAGGGCGTCGAGCGTGCGGCCGTGGCGATACTCGCCGGCGCCGAGCCGGCGGTAGGTCTCGCCCCCGGCGTCGCGCGGCGCGTGGCCCTCGAGCTGGTCGAGGAAGCGGTTGAGCGCGACCTGGACGCCGAAGCGCACGGTCTCGCCGAAGCGGCCTTCCATCGGGCGCGCGTAGTCCGGCACCTCGCGCGCGATCGCCTCGACGATGCCGTCGGCCAGCTCCGGCAGCGTGCCTCGCAGAGCGTCGGCGGCTTGAGCGGGAAGCGTGGCCATTTGTCACGAGGCTACAAAACGTGGACGGCTATAACCCCCGCCGATGACGCCGCGCTGGGCAACGTTTGCGGTCTTCGCCGTGAACGGGGCGATGATCGGCACGTGGATCGCCCACATCCCGTGGATGCAGGAGCGGCTCGGCGTCTCCAAGACCACGATCGGCCTGTCGCTGCTGTGCATGGCCGCAGGCGCGCTGGTGGCGATGCCGCTGACCGGGCAGATCCTCAATCGCCGCTCGAGCGCGGCGGTCACGCGCGTCGTCACGCTCGTGTTCTGCCTGATGCTGCCACTGCCGTTGATCGCGCCCAACCCGGTCGCGCTCGGCGCGATCCTGTTCGTCTTCGGCGCGGTCAACGGCGCGATGGACGTCTCGATGAACGCGCACGGCGTCGCCGTCGAGCGCGACCTCGAGCGGCCGATCATGTCCTCGCTGCACGGCGGCTGGAGCGTCGGTGGCTTCTGCGCCGCGGGGCTGAGCGCGGTCGCGGGCGCGGCCGGCGCGGACCCGCGCGTGCTGGCGCTGGGCATCGGGATCGCGCTGTGGCTGGTCTCGTTCTATCTGACGGCACAGCTCGGGAACGCGTCGGCGCACAGCGAGGGCACCGGGTTCGCGCTGCCGTCCCGCGGCGTGATCCTGATCGGCGCCCTGTGCTTTCTGTCCATGACCGTCGAGGGCGCGCTGGGTGACTGGGGCGGGATCTACCTGCGCGAGAACCTCGGCGCCAGCGCCGCCGCCTCGGCAACGGCCTTCGCCGGCGTCTCGCTCGGGATGGCGATCGCGCGGCTCGGAGGCGACTGGCTCAACGAGCGCCTCGGCGCCGACGTGCTGCTGCGCGGCGGGATGGCGCTCGTGGCCGGCGCGATGGGCACGCTGCTGCTGATCGCCCAGCCCGTGCCGGCCGTGATCGGCTTCGTGCTCGTCGGGCTCGGGATCGCGAACGCCGTGCCGATCCTGTTCAGCGCCGCCGGCCGCCACGAGCCGACCGGCCCGTCCCTGTCGGCGGTCTTCACCGTCGGCTACACCGGCTTCATCGTCGGCCCGCCGCTGATCGGCGTCTGCGCGGACGCGATCGGGCTGCCGGACACGCTCGCGCTGATCTGCCTTGCGGCGCTCGCCGTGGTCGTCCTCGGCGGCCGCGCGACTGCTATTCCAGTGCCTGATCGATCAGTCGCCTGATCTCCTCCGCCGCGTCCTGAATCCGGCGGGCGTACTCGCGCCGGTCGGCATCCGAGATCGCACGGTCGCCGGCGAGGACCTCGGCGAACCCGCTGACGATCGTCAACGGCGTGCGCAGGTCGTGGCGCAGCTTGTTGCGGGCTTCGGCGTCGAGGTCGCTCACAGCGGGGTTTTCCGGCCCTGAAGGCGTGCAGCCCCCGCCGGCACTCTAAGGTGTCGCGGAGTTTGGCGAAGGACACGGAAAAGCTGATCCGCCAGCTGTCGCTGATCTCCTATCTGATGGCGGAGCGGCGTCCCGTGACGGCGACGGAGATCCGGCGCGACGTCGAGGGCTACTCGGATATGACCGAGGACGCGTTCGCGCGGCGTTTCTATGCCGACCGCGCCGAGCTCGACGCGCTCGGGATCCACCTGTCGGTCGACAAGCCCGCGGACGGCTTCTCCGAGCAGGAGAACTACTCGCTCGCGCCCGAGGCCTTCCACCTGCCGCCGATCGCGTTCACCGACCCCGAGCGCGCCGCGCTGCAGACGGCGCTGACGCTGCTCGACGGCGAGTTCGCCTACGCCGAGCCGCTGCGGCTCGCGCTGCAGCAGATCACCTGGGGCCGGCCCAGCCCGCTGGGCTCGGACTCGCGCCAGACGATCGGGCTCGGCATCACGGCGCTCGGCCGGCGGCGGCGAGGTCAGCGCCCGGCTGGCGAAGATCGACACCGCGATCTACCGCCGCAAGCGGATCGAGTTCTCCTACCACACGATGCAGAGCGACGCGACCGCGCCGCGCAAGGTCGACCCGTACCACCTGCTGTTCGAGGGCGGCCAGTTCTACCTCGTCGGCTACGCGCACGAGCGCAAGGACGTGCGCGTCTTCCGGCTCTCGCGGATCCGCGGCAAGGTCGCCTACGCCACCAAGGCCGAGCACGACTTCCAGCGCCCCGCGGACTTCGACGCGCGCCGCTTCGCGAACCGGATCCCGTGGCAGCTCGGCGACGAGGTCGGCGTGGCCGAGATCGAGGTCCCGGACGACGTGGCCTGGTACGTCGAGCGCCAGTTCGGCGCCTACGGCACGCTCGCCGACGGCGTCTTCCGCACGGCCTACGCGCTCCCGCGGCTGCTGATCTCGTGGGCGCTCGGCTTCGGCCTGCAGGATGCTCGGCCCGCCGGAGCTCGTCGAGGAGGCGCGCCGGCGCGTCGACGAGCTGATCGAGGCGCACCGCGGCGAGCCGCCGGTGGCCGTCGCCCCGGGCTTGTCACCGGCCCCGGCGCCGGTCGCCGAGACCAACGGCCGCAGCCGCGGCGCCGAGGCCGCGATCCGGCCGGAGCGCTTCGCCCGCCTGGTCACGCTCGCCTCGGTCCTGATCGCCGCGGGCCGTGCGGGCGAGCGGCTGCGGGTCGCCGACGTCTGCGAGCAGCTGAAGATGACCGCCGCAGGAGCTGCGCGAGGACGTCTCGGTCCTCAACGTCGTCAACTTCGGCGGCGGCGCCTACGTGATCTACGCCGAGGTCCTGCCGACGGGCGAGATCGAGGTCGACCCGGAGCCCTACTCGGACACGTTCGACCGCCCGGCGCGGCTGCTGCCGATCGAGGCCAAGGCGCTGGTGGCCGCGATCGACCTGATCGGGCTCGCGCACGCGGAGCTGCGCTCGGCGCGCGAGAAGGTCGTCGAGGCGCTCGGCTTCGACCCGGTCGAGGAGGGCCTGCACATCGTCTCCCCGATCGTGCACGACGACATCACGCACACCGTCGAGCTCGCCGTCCACGAGAACAAGCTGCTCGAGCTCGAGTACTGGACCCAGACCGAGGACCGCTACTCCGAGCGCGTGGTCGAGCCCTATGCGCTGTTCAACGGGCGCGAGGCCTGGTACGTCGCGGCCTGGGACCTCGAGAACGGGCGGCTTGCAGCACTTCCGGCTCGATCGCATCAAGCGCGCGCAGGCGCATGATGGAGCAGTTCGAGCCGCGCGAGGGCCTGAACCCGATCGCCGACGTCGCCGGCTGGCCGCGGACCGGCCGGATCGGCGGGTCGCGCACGGCACGCGTGCTGATCAGCGCCGAGCAGGCGCGCTGGGTGCGCGAGCAGCGCAGCGTGCTGGCCGAGTTGCCGGGCGGCGACATCGTCGTCGAGTTCGCGTTCAAGAGCCTCGAGTTCCTCGTCCGCGAGGTGCTCAAGGAGGCCGGCGACGCGGTCGTGCTCGAGCCCGCCGACGCCCGCGAGGCGGTCCTCGCCGCCGCCGAGGGCCTGATCGCCCGCGCCACGTGAGCAACCGCCGCGGCGCGATCGCGATGGAGCGACGAGGAGGTCGCAGGCCTTCCTGGCGCTCGGAGCGCGTGCTGACCTGCGCCGTCGCTCGGGCGCGACGGCTGGCCGCACGTGATGCCGCTCTGGTACGTGGTCCGCGACGGCGAGTGCTGGGCCTGGACGTACGGGAAGTCGCAGAAGGTGCGTCAACCTCGAGCGCGAGTCGCGCTGCACGCTGCAGGTCGAGGCGGGCGACAGCTACACGGAGCTGCGCGGCGTGATGATCAAGGCCGCGGCGGCGATCCACCGCGAGCCCGAGGTGGTCGCGGCGGTCGGCACCGAGCTCGCGCGCCGCTACGGCAACGCGCGAGGCGCACGTCACGCCCGGCGCAGGCCGCGAAGCGCGTCGCGCTGCAGTTCGTGACCGCCTCGATCGCCTCCTGGGATCACCGCAAGCTAGCCTGAGCGCGCCATGGAACAGCTCAAGGGCCTGATCCTCTCGGGCGGCAAAGGGCACGCGCCTGCGCCCGATCACCTACACGTCGGCGAAGCAGCTCGTCCCGGTCGCCAACAAGCCGGTGCTGTTCTACGGCATCGAGGCGATGGCCGCCGCGGGCATCCGCGAGGTCGGGATCATCATCGCGCCGGAGACCGGCGGCGAGATCCGCGACGCGGCGGGCGACGGCTCGCAGTTCGGCGTCCAGATCACCTACATCGAGCAGGACGCGCCGCTCGGGCTCGCGCACGCGGTGCTGACCGCGGAGCCGTTCCTCGGCAGCGACCCGTTCGTCATGTACCTCGGCGACAACCTGCTGCAGGGCGGCATCGAGGACCTCGTGGACGCGTTCCGGCGCAACCAGCCCGAGGCGCTGATCCTGCTCACGAAGGTCCCGGACCCGCAGAACTACGGCGTCGCCGAGCTCGACGGCGACGGCGGCGTGACGCGGCTGGTGGAGAAGCCCGCCGAGCCGGCGTCCGACCTCGCGCTGGTCGGCGTCTACATGTTCACGCCGCGCATCCACGAGGCCGCGCGCGCGATCCAGCCGTCCGGCCGCGGCGAGCTCGAGATCACCGACGCGATCCAGTGGCTGGTGGACGGCAGCGAGGCCGTCGAGTCGCACGTCGTGCGCGGCTGGTGGAAGGACACCGGGCGCCTGGACGACATGCTCGAGGCCAACCGCCTGATCCTCGAGACGCTCGAGCGGCGCGTCGAGGGCGAGCTCACGGACTCGCAGGTCGACGGCCGCGTCGTCATCGAGGCCGGCGCGGTGCTCGAGCGCTCGACCGTCCGCGGCCCGGCCGTGATCGGCGCCGGTGCGCGGCTCGATCGACGCCTACATCGGGCCGTACACGGCGGTCGGGCGCCACTGCGCGATCGAGTCGGCCGAGATCGAGCACTCGATCCTGCTCGAGGGCTCGAGCGTGCACGGGCCTCGACGGGCGCATGGAGTCCTCGCTGCTCGGGCGCGACGTCGTGATCGCCCGCGGCGAGCGCCAGCCGCGCGCGTACCGCTTCATGGTCGGCGACTCGTCGGAGATCGGGATCCTGTAGCTCCGGGCCGCCGGCTCGGTGCGCGGTTCGTGCGGCGAGCCTCGGGCGGCGAGGTTGGACCAGCGAACTGCGCCGGTAAGGGAGGCGGTCACGCTGCCGGACTCGTGGTCAGCTCAACGTTGCTCTACAACGCCAAGTGACCACGTTCGGGGCCGCATGCGCCGCTGAGCGCCTTGCGCGCCGCCGCGGCGCCAATCCCACCCCGCCCTTACCGGCGCAGTTGGCCGGCGTCGCCACTCACTCTCTAGGCAGCACGCGAGGCGAACCACGCCCCGCCGCCGAGCACGCGATCCCAGCCCGACCAGCTCGAGCCGTCCGGCAGCTCCTTCTCGAGCCGGTCGAAGGAGCCGAGCCGGCCGCCGAGGTTGTCGATCATGTGCACGAGCGTCGCCTCGCGCGTGCACGGCACGACCGGCGAGCCGTGCTCGAGCTGGCCGTGGTGGCTGAGGATGATGTGCAGCACGGCGACGGCGAGCTCGGACGGGAAGTCCGGGAGGTCCTCGATCAGCCGCCGCACGCGGTAGTAGCCGAGCGGGATCTCGCCCTGCAGCTTGCCGAGGTCGGTCATGTCGATGGCCAGCGGGTCGGCCGTGTAGGCGTCGAGCTTGCCGATGTCGTGCAGCAGCGCGCCGGTGACCGCGACGTCGCGGTCCACGCCGCCGAACGTGGCCGAGATCGGCGCTCACGCTCTGCGCGACGGTGAGGCTGTGCTCGAGCAGCCCGTGCCGGTAGGCCTGGTGGTAGCGCTTGGCCGCGGGCGCCTCGCGGAACAGCGCCCAGGTCTCGGTCGCGACGCCGAAGACGCTCGTCCAGCAGCGCGCGCAGGTGGCGGCACTGGACCGTCGCGATCAGCTCGCGCAGGTCGGCCTCCATGCGCTCGACGCCGATCCGCGGACCGTCGAGCAGATCGTCGAGCACGTACTCGTCCGGCTCGGCCGCGCGCAGCGAACTCGACGCTCAGCCGCCCGCGCGGCTCGACGCGCCCGCGCACCCGCACGCACGCGCCGGCCTCGACGTCCGCCCGCGGCGCCGCCTCCAGCGTGCCGGTGCGGTCGCCGAGCACGAGCCGCCGCGAATCGCTGGCGCGCACCAGCAGCACCTGGTCGATCTCCTGCCCGGCGGTGAGCTCACGGACGCGCACTCCAAGAAACCCTAGGCACGGGCCCGGACGAACTACGCTGCGCTGCCATGCCCGATCGCACCGCTCTTGTAACCGGCGGCGCCGGCGGCCTCGGCCGCTCCGTCGTCGACGCGCTCGTCGCCGACGGCTGGGCCGTCGTCGTCCCGGTCGAGGCCGACTCGGACCTCGAGCCGCGCGACGGCGTGAGCACGGTCGTCGCCGATCTCACCGACCCCGACGACGTCGCCCGCGCCGTCCGCAGCGCGGGCGAGCGACCTGCGTGCGCTCGTCAACCTCGTCGGCGGCTTCGCGGCCGACCAGCCGGTGGCCGACACGCCGATCGCCGAGTTCGAGCGCCTGTTCGCGCTCAACCTCCGCCCGACCTATCTCGTCACGCAGGCCGCGCTGCCACGCCTCAAGCGCAGGCGGCGGCTCGATCGTCTGCGTCGGCTCCTCGGCCGCGCTGAACCCGTTCGCCGGCGGCGCCGGCTACGCCGCGTCGAAGGCGGCGGTGATCGCGTTCGCGCGCGCGGTCGCGGAGGAGGGCCGCCCGGACGGCGTGCGCTGCAACGCGATCGTGCCGACCCAGATCGACACGCCCGCCAACCGCGAGGCGATGCCGGAGTCCGAGTGGCACAAGCTCGTGCCGCCGCAGCAGATCGCGTCCGTCATCGCGTTCCTGTGCAGCGACGCGTCAGCGCGCGCTCAATGGCGCCGTGTCGGCGTCTAGCCGGCCCGTCGCCGCCGTAGAAGCGGATCGCCCGCTTGGCCAGCGCGTTCGTGTCGCGCCGGTTGGCGACCGAGTTGAACGCGATCGCGAAGCCCGGGATCAGCCGGCCCGCGATCTTCTTGCCGCGTGTACTTGCCGACCGATCGCGCGAGCCGCTTGCGCCGATCGCCTCGTCGCGCTCGAGCTTGCGAGCCGATCCACTTCTCGGCGACGATCGGCCCGATCCCGTCGAGCGCCCTGCGCGCCTCCGCCGGGTCGTCGTAGATCCCGTTGAGCACGAGCAGCTCGGCCGGGCGCATCGGGTCGAGCGGGTCGTAGCCGTAGGCGGCGGCGATGAAGAACACGAGCCGCGACTCGATCCAGGCCAGCCCGACCAGGTCCGGGATCATCGTGATGAACCCGCCGACGCCCGTCGCCGCGCCCTCGAGGCTGGCCATCGTCGCATGCCGCCGGCGCGCCATCTGCGCGAGCTTGCGCGGGTCGGTCCCGTAGACGCGCCGCCGCTCGCTCGGCCCACTCGGCGGCCGCCGGTCCGTGCAGCTCCGACGCCGTCAGCGCGACGTGCTCGGGCGCACGCAGCGGGTCCGCGCGGATCCGCTCCCAGAGCCTCGCTGGCGGCGACTGGGTGCGTTCTTCGAAGCCTCGGCCAATTCGCTCATCTCCCGTCCAACATAGTTGACGGCCTGTCCAGGACTGCCGATGACGGGGTATGCCTCCAGGACATGGAGTCCGTTCTCGAGCACCGGATCGAGGCCGCCGGTCATCGCGACCCGTGCGCTCGAGGTCGGCGGCAACGGCCCCGGCATCGTGCTCCTGCACGGCTGGAGCGACTCCGCGGACACCTGGCGGCCGCTGCTGGCCGAGCTCGCCGCGCGCGACCGGCGGGCGATCGCCGTCGACCTGCCGGGCTTCGGCGAGGCGACGCGCCTGAACGACGGCGCGGTGCTGCCCGCAGCTGGACGCGTTCGCCGCCGACCTGGTCGAGCGCTGGGCGGGCGGCGAGCCGGTCGTGGTGGCGGGCACGTCGCTCGGCGGCTGCCTCGCGCTGCGGCTCGCGGAGAGCCCTGGCGAGGTGCGCCTCGCCGGCGTCGTGACCGTCGCAGCCGACGGGCTCGAGATGCCGTCCTGGTTCGACCCGATCGAGGAGGACCCGATCGTCCGCCGGCTGCTGTCGATCCCGGTCCCGGTGCCCGGGGTGCTCGTGCGCCGCGCCAAGTCGAGCGCCTACCGCCAGCTCGACCTACCTGTCACCCGAGCGAGACGCAGCGCGCCGTCGTCGACGCGTTCGGCCGCAGACGGCGAGACGCGCGCCGATCTCGCGCCGCTGCTCGGAGTCCGGCCGCGAGCTCGCCCCCGAGCTCTCGACCGCGCCGTTCGACCTGATCGGCATCCGCTGCCCGGTGCTGCTCGTCTGGGGCGCGCACGACCGGATGCTGCCGCACACCGACGCCCGGGTCGCGCTCGGCTCGCTGCCGACGACGCAGGTCGAGCTGATCGAGGGCGTCGGGCCACCACCCGCAGCTCGAGGCTCCGGGCCGGCTGCTCGAGCTGCTGCTCCCGTTTCGGGACATACGCGCAAGTCGCTTGCGGCCTGCAGCGGCCCGGCTACCCTCTTGCGACCATGCGCCGGACTGTTTTCGCGACCCTTGCGGTCTTCCTTCGCCTTCGCTTCACCGGCCGGCGCCGCCGAGCCGCGCATCGCCGCCGGCGTCAGCGCCGGCGGGCACCGACGTCTCCGGGCTGACGCTCGCCGAGGCCGCGGGCAAGCTCTACAACGCCCACGGGTTCACCGTCGGCAAGCCGCTCTCGACGCACGTCGCGGGCCGCAAGTTCGCGGTCAACGCCGAGCGAGCTCGGCTTCGTCTACGACGTCAACAAGACCGCCCGGCGCGCCTACAACGCCGGCATCGACGCCGCACACGGCGACCGGTCGACGTGCCGCTCTACACGACCTACGACGCGAAGAAGGTCGCCGCCTACGCGGACAAGGTCGCGAGCACGGTCAAGAAGAACGCGCGCGACGCGCGCGTCGACATCGGGCTGCGCAGGATCGGCAAGGTCGCCTCCCGGACGGCCGCACGATCGACGCCGCCGCGCTGGCGACGCGTCGGTCGGCGCCGACGCTCGGCGACCCGCCGGCCAACCGCATCCTCGCGCCCAAGCTCAAGGTCGTGCGCCCGAAGGTCACGACCGCCGGCCTGGCCAAGGCCTACGGCACGATCGTCACGATCGACCGCGGCAACTTCAAGCTGCGCCTGTTCAAGGGCCTCAAGCTCTCCAAGACCTACGGCGTCGCCGTCGGCATGCCCGGCCTACCCGACGCCGACCGGCCGCTACACGATCGCCAACAAGGCCGTCAACCCGGCCTGGACGGCGCCCAACAGCGCCGTGGGCCGGCGCCTACGCCAACGAGACCGTCCCGGGCGGCTCGGCCGAGAACCCGCTGAAGGCGCGCTGGATGGGGATCGTCAACGGCGTCGGCATCCACGGCACCGGCGCGCCGGGCTCGATCGGCAGTCGCGCGCCTCGCACGGCTGCATCCGCATGACCGTGCCGGACGTCATCGACCTGTATCCGCGCGTGCCGGTCGGGACGCCGGTGCTGATCGGAAACTGACGCACATCCGTCCGGGCGGTGCCGGGTAGGGTCGGCCCAAGATGCAGTTGACGCAAACGGAGGTCGACCGGCTCGCCGGAGTCGGCGCGCGAGCAGGGCCGGCTCGGACTCGACACGGAGTTCATGCCGGAGGGGCGCTACAAGCCGCTGCTCTGCCTGGTCCAGATCGTGGTCGGCGAGCAGGTCGAGGTGCTCGACCCGCTGGTGGACAGCTTCGACCCCGCGCCGCTGGCCGCGGTGCTCGCCGATCCGGCCATCGAGATCGTCCTGCACGCCGGCCGCCAGGATGTCGCGATCCTGCGCCGCGAGTGGCAGACGACGTTCACGAACGTCTTCGACACGCAGGTCGCGGCGGGCTTCGCGGGCTTCTCCGCGCAGGCCGGCTACAACGGCCTGCTGCACGACGTGCTGCGGATCCGGCTGCCCAAGACCGCGAGCTTCACGCGCTGGGACGCGCGCCCGCTGACCGAGGAGCAGCTCTCCTACGCGCGCGGCGACGTCGAGCACCTGCTGCCGCTGGCGGACAACATCCAGGCGCGGCTCGTCGATCGCGGGCGGCTCGGGTGGGCGCGCGAGGAGTGCGTCGCGATCGCCGAGGCCACCGACGAGCGCGACCCCGACGAGGTCTGGCGCCGGCTGCCGCGGGTCAGCGGCCTCGACCCGCGTGAGCGCGCCGTCGCGCAGGCGCTCACGGGCTGGCGCGAGCGCACCGCGGCGCGCGAGGACCGGCCGGTCGGCGCGATCCTGCGCGACCCGACCGTCGTCGAGCTGGCCAAGCGCCAGCCCAGCCGGCCGCCGCGACCTGGCGCAGATCCGCGGCATCACGCCCGGACGTCGTGCGCCGGCGCGGCGACGACGTGATGGCGGCGATCGAGCGCGGCCGCGCGGCCGAGCCGATCCGGCTCGAGGAGGGCGACCGCTCGGCGACCGAGGCCGTCGACGGCCCGACGATCGCGCTCGCCGAGTCGCTCGTGCGCTCGCGCGCGCAGGAGGCCGGGCTGGCCTACGAGCTGATCGCGGCGCGCGCGGACCTCTCGCCGGTCGTCGTCGCCGCGCGGCGCGGCCAGCCCGAGCCGCACGTGCGCACGCTGCAGGGCTGGCGCCGCGAGCTGGTCGGCGCCGAGCTGCTCGAGCTGCTGGCCGGCCGGCGCACGCTCGGCGTCGGCGCCGGCGGCCGCGTCGCAGGTCACCGAGGCCTGAGGCCGTCGAGCACGGTCTCGAGGAGCTCGGCCGGGTTGCCGATCTTGGCTGATGTCGCCGCCGGCGATGATCACGCGGTAGATGAACGGGCCGACCATCAGGTCGACGGCGAGCTCGGGGTCGACGTCGGCGCGGATCTCGCCGCGCTCCTTGGCCCGCGCCGACGATCGCGCGCACGACCTTGCGCCGCGGCTCGACCAGGTGCTCGTAGAACAGCGCGTGCATCTCCGGGTCGCCGGCGACGTCGGACAGCAGCCGCGGCATCAGCGTCAGCGCGCCGGTGCGCGCCGCGCCCGCGAGGATCGTCTGCGCGGTGGCGGCGAAGTCGCCGACCACCGAGCCGGTGTCGGCGGCAGCGGGACGTCGGCGTTGAGGTGCACGATCGCCGCCCGCACGAGCTCCTCCTTGGAGCCGTAGCGGCGGTAGAGCGTCGCCTTGCCGACGCCCGAGCGCTCGCGCACGCGCTCCATCGTCAGCGCGCGGTAGCCGTCCTCGGCCAGCAGCTCGAGCGCGGCGCGCAGGATCGCCTCGTCGGCCTCGGCGGAGCGCGGCCGCCCGGGCGGCCGCGCTCGACGCGGGCGCGCTCACGGCGCGCCCGACTGCCCGGATCGCGCGGCTGGCGCCGCGCCGGCACGTGTCCAGGCTCGACGGTCACGCCGGCACGGCCTCCCGTGCGGGCGTCGCGCTCGCCGCTCGGCAGGAAGACCGCCGCGACCAGCGCGCCGGCCAGCGCGACCGCGGCCGCGACCAGCGCCGCGGTGTGCATGCCGGAGACGAACGCGTCCTGCGCGGCCGCGACCAGCCGTCGGATCGCCGAGCGCGAGCGCGCCCGCGAGCGAGTCCTGCGCCACGGCCGGGGCGGAGTCCATCTCCCCACGGTACCCGCTGGCCAGGAGCGAGCCGAGCACCGCGACGCCGAGCGCGCCGCCGGCCACGCGGGTGGTGTCGTTGATCGCCGAGCCGACGCTCATCTTGGCCTCGGGCAGCGAGCCCATGATCGCGTCGGTGGCGGGCGCCATCGCCGACGCCATGCCGAGGCCGAGCACGACCAGCGCGCCCGCGATCAGGCCGTAGCCCGACGTCGCGTCGGCCAGCGTGAACAGCCACAGCGCGACCGCGACGAACGTCAGCCCGGCGGGCACGACGACGCGGATCCCGAGCCGCTCGGTGAGCTTGGCCGACAGCGGCCCGCCGACGATCAGGCCCGGCGGCGACCGGCATCGTCCGCAGGCCGGCCTCGAGCGCCGTGTAGCCGCGGACCTCCTGCAGGTACTGCGTGAGGAAGAAGATCGTCCCGAAGAGCGCGAAGAAGGCGAGCGAGATCGCGGCGCTGGAGGCGCTGAAGCGCGGGTTGCGGAAGAGCGCGATGTCGAGCATCGGCGACGGCGCGCGCCGCTCCCAGGCCACGAAGACGACGAGCATCGACCGCCGGCGAACGGCGAACGCGGCCAGCACGAGCGCGTCGGTCCAGCCGCGCGCGGGCGCCTCGATCAGGCCCCAGATCAGCGTCGCTGAGCGCGACGAAGGAGAGCACGAAGCCGCGCAGGTCCAGCCGCGGTGCGGACTCGTCGCGGCTCTCGGGCACGAGGAAGCGCCCGGCGATCAGCGCGACGATCACGACCGGCAGGTTGACGAGGAAGATCCAGCTCCAGTCGGCGTGCTCGATCAGCCAGCCGCCGGCGACCGGGCCGATCGCGATCCCGATGCCGGAGACGCCGGCCCAGATCCCGATCGCCTTGCCGCGCTCGTGCGCGGGGAACGTCGCGGTCAGGATCGACAGCGTCGAGGGCATGATGAACGCGCCGCCGACGCCCATCAGGCCGCGCATCGCGATCAGCAGCGCGGGCGAGGTGGCCAGCGCCGAGCCGAGCGAGCCGAGCGCCGAACACCAGCAGGCCGAAGGTCAGCGCGCGCTTGCGGCCGAAGCGGTCGCCGAGCGAGCCGGCGGTCAGCAGCACGCCCGCGAAGAGCGAGCATGTAGACGTCGACGATCCACTGCAGCTGCGACGACGGACGCGTCGAGATCGCGCTGCAGCGTGGGCAGCGCGACGTTGAGGATGGTGTTGTCGAGCCCGATCACGAGCAGCGACAGGCAGAGGACGGCGAGCGTCCACCAGCGGCGGGGTCAGGCTCGCTCTGATCGAAACGAGACTGTTCCGTTTCATAATCGAGCGACGGTACCCGACGAAGATATAGAAACGCAAGCGTTCCGTTTCGAAATGCGCTTAATGAACGCGTGGGGAAGCGCTTAGCGACAATTGAGAGTCGACTTAGCGCAGCCTTGAGGAAGACCTTCACGATGGTCTTCGTGCTCATCGCCGTGGTCGACACCCTCCCGACCCTCCTGGCCACGGCGGCCGCCGCGCTCTTCGCCATGATGGCGTGGGTCGGCGGCAGAACACACTGATTCGCGGCAGACCCCCTCTAGACCGCCGCGACCCTCATAGCCGCGGCGCCCGGAACCCCCTCTCCTCCGGGCGCCGCGGCGCCCCTCTTTAACGGCGTCACGTGGAACGCCCGTGAAGCCGAGCTGCGCCCGAGCGTTGTCGAGGTTGCTCGAGCGCGAGCCCGAGCCACGACAGCGTGTAGAGCTTGTCGCCGATCACGAGCGAGCGCTCGATCGCGCGTCGTCGCCGCGCGCGGCGCTGTGGTGCACGACCCGCCCGACCTCGGTCAGCGCGTTCGGCGCGACCCGCACGCCGACGGCGCCGGTGAACTCCGGCTGGTAGGTCTGCAGCGGCAGCACGACCAGGTTCTTCGGCGCCCAGTACAGGAACGCGTGCGGCTCGATCTCGACGGCGCTCGAGCCGTTCGGGAACTGCAGCTTGCGCGACCTCGCGCGGGCGCGGCCAGGTTCGAGACGTCGAACAGCGACGCCTTGACCGCGCTGCCCTCGCGCCCGACGCCGAGCAGCAGGTTCTCGCCGACCGGGTGCAGATAGGCGGAGTAGCCCGGGATCTTGAGCTGGCCGGCGACCTTCGGCGCGGTCGGATCGGACAGGTCGAGCGTGTACAGCGGGTCCGTCTGGCGGAAGGTGACGACGTAGCCGCGCTCGCCGATGAAGCGCACGCCGAAGATCCGCTCGCCCGCCTCGCCCAGCCCGCCGACGGCGCCGATCCGGTTCAGCCGCGCGCCGTCCTGGCGCAGCACGGTCACGCGGCTGGCGCCGCTCGCGCCGGTCATCCACGGCGCCTCCTCGGTCGAGGCCACGCGCAGGTCGCCGTCGTGCTCGGACAGCGCGTAGTTGTTGAGGATGAAACCGGGCACGGTGCCGGTCGCGCGGTACACCGTGCTTCGTCGGGTCGGCGATGTCGAAGCGGTGGATCTCGGTCACCGTGCCCTCGGGCGCCTCGGCGCCCTGCTCGACCGCGCGCACGTAGCGGCGGCTGGCGACGTAGAGGCTGCCGTGTCCGAGCCGTAGACGACCTGCGCCCCGGCCATCACGCCGTCGCGGTCGAGCGAGTACATGCCGCGGTCGAGGTCGATCGTGAGGATCGCCAGCACGTCGAGGCCGGAGAACTGCGCCGGGTGGGTGACGGCGTCACACGGCGCCAGCGTCGCGCCGGAACGTCTTGCCGCTGAGCTTGCGAGCGCAGCGTCGTGCGGCCGAGGAAGCGGCGCACGCCGGCGCGCTGCGGCCGAGGCCGTCGTCGGGAGATCGGCTGCGGCACGGCGTCGACCACCAGCCGCGCGACGGCGCCGTTCTGGCGCGCGTCGACGAAGCGGCCCGGCGACCTCCATCGTGCGCATGACCTTCGGCGCCGCCGAGACGTCGATCTCGGTCACGATCGTCGTGCTCTGCAGCGGCGCGTCGGTCGGCGCGACCGGCCGCCCGATCGGCTCCTGCGCGGACGCGCCCTTGGTCGCGATCGCCAGCACGCGGTCGCCGCGCAGCAGCAGCCGGTGGTCGAAGCCGTCGAGCTTGAGCGTCCCGGTCACGGCGCCGCCCGGGTCGATCGACGCGCAGCGTGCCGTCGGTGACGGCGACGATCCGGCGACCGTCGGTCTTGACCACGTCGGGCTCGTCGACGCCGATCTCCTGCGTGTTCGTGCCCGAGAACTCGGGCACGGCCTCGGCGCGCCCCTCGGCGGACACCGGCGCGCGGCGTCCATCGCGTCCGTCTGCGGGACCATCCGCGGCGTCGCGATGTTGAGCGCCGGCGGCGCGACCGCGCGGCCCACGACGCCGACCCCGCCGCGCGTGCGCTGCGCCCCGTCACGCGCGTAGCCGACGAGCTGCTTGCAGGAGGAGAACGCCTTCAGCCGCGGCGCGGCGTCGGCAGCGTCCGCCGCGAACAGCGCGACCACGAGCGCGACGATCGACGATTCGCATGTTCAACAGCTCGCCTTTCTGAGCCAAGCGCGAGCGGTACGTGCGCATGCTCGCCGCGCCGAAGTCGCCGTGCGTCTGGCTGCGCAGCCGCGCGACGCGCTCGCGGTGATACGGCGACGAGCGGTTCTCGTTGTGGCCGATCACGTTGTTCACCCCGATCCCGTAGCGGCAGCGCAGCCAGCGCGTCAGCCGCAGCGAGGCCGCCATCTGGCGCGCGTTGCCGAGGATCTCGCCGTCGCTGTGGCCGACGTGCTCGATCCCCAGCGACGTGTAGTTGAGCCCGACGGTGTGCCGGCACATGATCGAGCGCGGGACGAGCTGGTAGATCGTGCCGTCGCGGTCGATCACGTAGTGCGCGCAGGTGCCGGGCAGCTCGCGCAGCTCCGGGTCGCGGACGTTGGCCGCGAACGTGTTCCACACCGGCGCGAACGTCGAGGTCACGGTGTAGTGCTCGACGATCACCTTCGGGTCGCGCAGCCGGTAGGAGTCGATGCCGTAGTGGCGGCGCGCGTAGGCGGCCATCTGCTGCTTGCGGATCGTCGGGAACGGGATCGGCTTCTGGACGATCGTGGGCTGCGGGACGGCGGCCGCGAGCGTCGCGGCGAGGACGGCGAGCATCCCGCCCCAGGCTACTCACGCAGCGCGCGCCCGAGCGCCGCCAGCGCGCCCGCGTAGGCGTGCTCGGGCGGCGCCGCGTAGCCGAGCACGAGGCCGGGAGCGCCGTCCCCGTGCCAGAACCGGGCGAGCCCTTGCAGCGCCACGCCTTCGCGCTCGCCCGCGGCCACGACCGCGTCCTCGTCGTCGACGTCGACGACGAGGTGCTGGCCGGCCGCGATCCCGCGCGTCCGCCGGCCCTCGAGCAGCGCGAGCAGCGCGTCGCGGCGGCGCCGGTAGCGCGTGCGCATCCGGCGCACGTGGCGGTCGTACGCGCCCGAGCCGATCAGCTCGGCCAGCGCGAGCTGCTCGAGCACGGCCGTCCCGCCCGCGCGCGCCTTCGCCTCGAGGACCGGCTCGACGAGCGCGCGCGGGAGCACGAGCCACGCCAGCCGCAGCCCGGGCGCGAGCGTCTTGCTCGCGGTCCCGGCGTACACCACGTGCTCGGGATCGAGGCCCTGGAGCGCGCCCGCGGGCTGGCGGTCGTAGCGGAACTCGCCGTCGTAGTCGTCCTCGATCACGACCGTCTCGCGCTCACGCGCCCAGGCCACGAACGCCGCCCGGCGGGCGGGTGCGAGCGTCGCGCCGAGCGGGAACTGGTGGGCCGGGGTGAGCAGCGCGGCGTCGGCCTCGACCGGCTGCGCGCCCTGCTCGTCGACGGCCATCGGCACGATCCGCCGCCCGGCCGCGCGCACGATCGCGCGATGGTGAGTGCAGGCACGGGTCCTCCATCGCCAACGAGCCCGCGAGCACCTCCGCGAGCAGCCCGAGCGCTTCGTTGAAGCCGGCGCAGACGACGATCCGGTCGGGATCGGCGAGCACGCCGCGGGCGCGCCCGAGGTAGGCCGCCAGGGCGGCCCGCAGCTCCGGCCGGCCACGCAGGTCGTGGTAGCCCAGCGCCGAGTCCGGCGCGGCCGCCAAGGCGCGGCGCAGCGCGCGCAGGTAGGCCGCGCGCGGGAACGCGCTGACGTCCGGCGTCCCGGCTGGAGGTCGAAGCGCGGGATCGCCGGCGACACGATCTCCGGCTCGGGCGGCGTGACCGCGATCCCGAACGCCACCCGCGTCGGCGCGCCGGGACGCGCGGTCAGGAAGCCCTCGGCCGTGAGCTGCGCGTAGGCCTCGGCGACGGTCCCGCGCGCGAGCCCGAGGTCCGCCGCCAGCGCCCGCGTCGACGGCAGCCGGTCGCCGGCCACGAGCCGCCCGTCGCGGATCGCGCGTCCGGATCGCCCGCTCGAGGCCCACGCGGCGCTGCCCGCGGGGCGCGGGCTCGACGTGCAGATCACGCGAACCGGCCCAATCCAATGTTCCTGAACTGGCTCTGTCCATTGGCCCGGTTGCAGCGTACCGTTTCATGCCATGACGACTGTTGACATCGCCAAGGACGCCCGCGACCTCTACCGCGCCTACCTCGCCCTCGACCGCGCCGTCGGCGAATCGGTGCTCGACAAGAACCTCGCCGAGCTCGTGAAGCTGCGCGCCTCGATGGTCAACGGCTGCGCCTACTGCGTCGACATGCACTCGCGCGACGCGCTCGGGCTCGGCGACGACGAGCGCCGGCTGATCGCCGTCTCGGCCTGGCGCGAGTCGCACCTGTTCAGCGCCCGCGAGCGCGCCGCGTTCGCGTTCACCGACGCCGTCACGAAGCTCGAGGGCCTCGACGACGCCTACGCCGCCGCGAGCGAGCACTTCGAGGCCGAGGAGCTGACCGCGCTGCTGTACGCCGTCGTCACCGTCAACGGCTGGAACCGGCTCGCGATCGCGACCCACATGGTGCCGTCGTGATCAGCGCGTGGCGTTGAGCGCGGCGCGGCCGAGCGCGCCCGCCGTCGGGTAGCGCTCGTCGGGGTCCTTGGCCATCGCGGTGCGGATCACGTCGTCGAGCGCGTGCGGCGCTCCGGGGGCGTGCTCGCTCAGCACCGGCGGCGGCTCGTCCATGTGGGCGAGCATCGTCGCCGCCGACACCGGGCGCGGGAACGGGACCTCGTCCGGTGACCGCCTGGTAGAGCATGCAGCCGAGCGCGTAGACGTCCACGCGGGCGTCGATCCGCTCGCCCAGCAGCTGCTCGGGCGCGGCGTAGTCGCACGAGCCGAGGAAGCTGCCGGCCTTGGTCAGCGGCGCCGTCGACGCGTTGACGTTCTTCATCAGCCCGAAGTCGGTGAGGATGCAGTGCATCGTCTCGCCCTCGCCCTCGATCAGGACGTTGGCGGGCTTGACGTCGCGGTGCACGATCCCGCGCGCGTGCGCGGCGTCGAGCGCGTCGGCGACCTGCGCGATCAGGCGCGCGGCGAGCGCCGGCTCGAGCTGCGGCCGCCGGAGAGCAGCGGCGCGCCAGGTCCGAGCCCTCGACGTACTGCATCGTCACGTACAGCCGCCCGTCCTTCGCGCCCGCGCCGTAGACGCGCACGACGTTCGGGTGGCGGATCGAGACCTCGGCCTCGTACTCGCGCTGGAAGCGGATCCGGAACTCGCGGTCCTCGCTCAGCTCGGGCGCGATCACCTTCAGCGCGACGTCGCGCTCGAGCTTGAGATGGCGCGCCTTGAAGACCATCCCCATCGCGCCGCGGCCCGCGACCCCGAGGATCAGGTGGTCCGCGAACGTCGCTGCCGACGGTCAGGTCCTCCATGCCTGTGCCGTTCGTACCAGGTCTGCACGGGGGCGACGCAACGATGAGTTCGCGCGCGGGCCGTCGTCTCAGACGGCATGAGCGCTATGACCCCTGAGCATGACGAGCGACTTCGACGCGGCCGTCGAGCGCCACCGGCGCGAGCTGCACGTGCACTGCTACCGGATGCTCGGCTCCTTCGAGGAGGCCGAGGACGCGATCCAGGAGACGTTCCTGCGCGCGTGGCGCGCGCGCGAGACGCTCGACGGACGACTCCGGCCGGCGCGCGTGGCTGTACAAGATCGCCACCAACGTCTGCCTCGACGCGCTGCGCCGCTACAAGCGCCAGGTCCCGACGAGCCCGAGGTGCCGTGGCTGCCGCCGTACCCGGACCGGCTGCTGGACGAGGTCGCGCCGAGCGAGGAGCGAGCCGGACGCCGTCGTCGTCGCGCGCGAGACGATCGAGCTGACCTTCATCACGCTGATCCAGCTGCTGCCGGCGCGCCAGCGCGCGGTCGTGATCCTGCGCGACGTGCTCGACTGGTCGGCGGCCGAGACCGCGGCGCTGCTCGACATGAGCGTCGCCTCGGCCAACAGCGCGCTGCAGCGCGCCCGCGCGACGCTGCGCGAGCAGCTGCCCGAGCGCGAGCCGAGCGCCCGGCCGAGCTGACCGAGGACGAGCAGCGGCTGCTGGCCGGCTTCATCGCCACCCACGAGGCCGGCGACGCCGAGGCCGCCGCGGCGCTGATGCGCGAGGACATCCGGATCACGATGCCGCCGCACCCGGACGTCTTCGAGGGCCGCGACACGATCGTGCCGCTGCTGCGAGCGCGCCTTCGGCGCTGAGCGCGAGGGCGAGTGGCGGCTCGTCCCCACGCGCGCCAACCGCAGCCCGCGGCCGCGAGCTACCTGCGCCGCACGGGCGAGACCGAGTTCCGCGCGTTCAAGCTCGACGTCCTGCGCTGCGAGGACGGCGGGATCGCCGAGATCACGACGTTCGACGCGGCGCTGTTCGAGCCAGTTCGGGCTGCCGCAGACACTTGCGCGATGAGTTCGCGCGCTCTGGCAGGGTCTGCACTGACATGTTCAAGGACACGAAGGCATTCAGCGGCTTCGCGGTCGACGACCTCGACAAGGCGCGCGCGTTCTACGGCGACACGCTCGGGATCGAGATCTCGACGCGAGATGGGCCTGCTCACGCTGCAGCTCGACGGCGGCGCGCGGCCGACGCTCGTCTACCCGAAGCCGGACTTCGAGCCGGCGACGTACACGATCCTGAACTTCCCGGTCGACGACATCGACGCGGCCGTCGACGCGCTGATCGAGCGCGGCGTCGCGATCGAGATCTACGACGGCTTCGGGCAGGACGAGAAGGGCATCGCCCGCGCGCGACGAAGGCCCGCCGATCGCGTGGTTCCGCGACCCGGCGGGCAACATCCTGTCGGTCCTCGGAGATGGCCGTAGTACTTCCCGGAGATCAGGTCCCACGCCCGGCGCAGCTTGTCGCCGAGATGGCTGTGCGGGTCATCCGCGGGGTCGGCGGCCATCGTCGCCGGGTTCTCGGACGGCTCCGGCAGCTGCTCGGCGGCCCGGGCGTCGATCGTGAGCCGCACCTCGCGCTCGTGGATCTCGCCGACCTCGGGCCCGTCGACGAAGCGGTGCCCGCGGCCGATGTCGATCACGATGCCGTCGAACACGTCGGCGTTGGCGTCGGCGAGCACGTGCGCCACGACGCCGATCCGCTCGCCGTCGGCGGAGAGCACCGGCGTGCCCTCGCTCAAGGTCAAATAAGAGGCCATTTTCCTGATCAATGAGTGTCTGAAGCGCGCCGGCGCGCGGGCCGATAGTCTCGCAGGGTCGGGAGCAGAGTGTGCCGGGGCGGCTGCGGGTCCGGCCCGGGAACCACAGTGAAGGGGGAACCCGTGCTGAGGAAGCTTCGCGGACCGCTGCCGGTCCTCGCGGTCGGATGCGCCCTCGCGGGCGGTGCCACGCCGGCGTCGGGGCGGACGCGCGCGAGGTCGCGCGCGCGTATCTCGGCGCGAACGCGCAGCAGTTCGGGGTGACGAGCGCCGACGTCGCCGACATGTTCGTGACGAGCGTGTACGAGACCGCAGGGCTCGGCGTCACGCACGTCAACCTCAACCAGCGCTTCCGCGACCTCGAGGTCTTCGGCGGCCAGTTCACGGTCAACGTCGGCGCCGACGACAAGGTCGTCTTCGCCGGCGGCGCGCTCGGTCAGCCTGGCCACCGTGGCCTCGGACACGCAGAGCCTCGACGCCGCGTCGGCGGCGGCCAAGGCGGCGCTCTCGCTGCGGCTCGCCACCCGGCCGGCCAAGGTGCGCGTGCTGCGCCGCAGCGGCGCCAAGTCGCAGATACGTCCTGTCGGGCGGCGGGATCTCGCAGGAGCCGATCGAGGCGACGCTCGGCTGGCAGCCGACCGAGGACGGGCTGCGGCTCGCCTGGCGGACGGTGATCGACGATCACGTCGGACGCGCATCTGTGGAACGCCACGGTCGACGCCAAGACCGGCGCGCTGCTCGCCGCCGACGACTGGACCTCGCACGACGATCTCGAGGAGCTCAGGCGGCCGGCTGGCAGCGCTCAAGCGCAGCAGCTGGCACCGGCGTTCCAGCGCGCCGTTCACTCGCCGCCTCGCCGGCGCCGGTGCTCGACGGCTCGGCCTACCGCGTGTTCGCGCTGGCCGAACGAGAGCCCCAACGACGCCGGCCGCACGCTCGTGGCCAACCCGGCGGACAGCGCTCGCCTCGCCGTACGGCTGGCATGACACCAACGGGGCGGCCGGCGCCGACTACGTCACCACGCAGGGCAACAACGCCCACGCCTATCTCGACCAGGACGCCAACAACGCGCCCGACTTCGGCTCGAGCCCGAGCGGCGGCTCCACGCTGCGGTTCGACTTCCCGCTGGATCTGACCCAGCACGCGCAGAACTACCGCGCGGCGGCCGTGGCGAACCTCTTCTACGTCGAACAACATGATCCACGACGTCCTCTACCGCTACGGCTTCGACGAGGCCGCGGGCAACTTCCAGGCCAACAACTACGACCGCGGCGGCGACGACGGCGACTACGTGCGCGCCGAGGCGCAGGACGGCAACGGCACCAACAACGCCAACTTCTCGACGCCGGCCGCCGACGGCGGCTCGCCGCGGATGCAGATGTACCTGTGGCCGGGCACACCAGTTCGGGCTGCAGAACGCGGTCACGCTCGACGACGGCCTGACCTACGGCGCGTCCTGGGCGCGCTTCGGCCCGGCGCCGACGCCCGCGGGCCTGCCCGGCCGCACGCTGGTCTACGGCGGCACGGGCTGCAGCGAGTCGACGTACCCGGCCTCACGGCCGGACGCGAACTGGATCGCGGTCGTCGACGGCGGCACGACGGCGTGCTCGTACCTGCGGCGGGTCGAGGTCGCGCAGTCGCTCAACGCCGACGCGGTCATCGTGGCCCACAACGCGGCCGGCAACGCGCCGGTGCTGAGCGGGCTCGATGATCGACGAGCCGAGTCGTGATCCCGGCGGTGGCGCGTCATCGCAGGCCGACGGCGCGGCGATCAAGGCGCTGATCGCGGCCGACCCGGCGCCGAAGGGCAACGTGCGCAAGCACCCGAGCCATCCCGGGCATCCGCGACGGCGACATCGAGAACGGGATCATCATCCACGAGTACGGCCACGGCGTCTCGAACCGCCTCACCGGCGGCCCGAAGACCCAGAACTGCCTGTCCGGCAACGAGCAGGCGGGCGAGGGCTGGAGCGACTACCTGGCGATCGACGCTGCTGCTCGACCCGCGCCTCGACGATCCCGAGCGGCGCGCGCGGGATGGGCCCGTACGCGCTCTTCCAGCCCGACCGCCACGGCGCCGGCATCCGCCCGCGCCCGTACTCGCGCACCATGGAGACCCAGCCGTTCACGTACGACTCGATCAAGACCAACGGCTGGCTCAACGGCACCTCGCTCGCGCTGCCGCACGGGCTCGGCCACGGCTGGGCGGCGGTGCTGTGGGACGTGACCTGGGACCTGATCGACAAGCACGGGTTCAACCCGAACGTCTACGGCGCCTGGAACTCGGGCGGCAACACGCGCTCGCTGCAGTACGTGATCGACGGGCTGAAGCTCCAGGGCTGCGGCCCGGGCCTGGTCGTCGCGCGCAACGCGATCATCGCCGGCGGCCGAGGCGCGCGGCCGGCGGTGACGTGTGCACGCTGTGGGCGTCGTTCGCGCGCCGCGGGCTCGGCTACAGCGCGGTCCAGGGCACGACGGATCGCAACGACAACACGGAGGCGTTCGACACGCACCCGGACTGCAGGCGCAACTTCCAGTCGCCGATAGCGGCCTCAGCCGGCGCTCAACACCGTGGTCGCGGGCGAGCACGGTCGACCTGCGGTTCACCGCCGACGGCTACCGCGGCCTGGACGTGCTGGCCGAGAACCGGCCGTACTCGCGCCAGGTCGACTGCACGACGCTGCAGACCGTCACGCCCGGCCAGACCGACGATCACGCCGCGGCCGTACCCGATCACGGCGGAGGGGACGCTGGCCGTCGACGACCGCGGGATCTTCACGTTCCCGTGGCAGACCGACGTCCGCCTGGGCCGGCACCTGCCGCGAGTTCGTGGCCACGCGGCGGACCGGGGAGCAGCACCGGGCGTACTTCCGCTTCGAGTAGGTGGTATCAACATTCGAGACGTCTTCAAAGCAAGGGGGAGAGATGGCAAGCACGAACGGTCTGGGACCTGCGGTCTTCGCGGCGCCGCTGCGCTACATCCAGGGCAAGGGGGCGATCGACACGCTCGGGGACGAGCTCGGGCGGCTGAAGTCCTCGCGGCCGCTCGTCCTCTGCGATCCGGGTGTCCGGGACATCGTCGGGCCGCGGCTCGAGGCGCTCGCGGGCGCGACCGTCGTCGGCTTCAACGGCGAAGCGTCGCCGGGTGAGGTCAATCGGGTGGCGAAGGAGGCCACCGACGCCGGCGCCGACGCGATCGTGGCGGTCGGCGGCGGCAAGACGATGGACACGGCCAAGTCCGTCGCCCACCCCGCCGGGCTGCCGCTCGTCATCGTCCCGACGATCGCCTCGACCGACGCGCCGACGAGCGCGGTGGCGGTCATCTACGACGACGACGGCTCGTTCCTCGAGTACCGCTTCTTCGGCCGCAACCCGGACGTCGTGCTGGTCGACACCGCGATCATCGCGGGTGCGCCGGTCCGCTTCCTGGTGGCCGGGATCGGCGACGGCCTGTCGACGTTCTTCGAGGCCGACTCGTCCGCCACGACGTCCAAGTCGGCGATGGCCGGCGGGCCGCCGCTGCTGGCGGCCAAGACGCTCGCGCGGCTGTGCTACGACACGCTGCTGGCCGACGGCCTTGCGGCGCGCCATGCCGCCGAGCGCGGCGTCGTCACGCCGGCGCTCGATCGCGTGATCGAGGCCAACACGCTGCTCTCGGGGCTGGGCTTCGAGTCGGGCGGCCTGGCCGCGGCGCACTCGATCCACAACGGCTTGACCGCGCTGCACGAGACCCACGACTACTGGCACGGCGAGAAGGTGGCGTTCGGCGTCATCTGCCTGCTCGTGCTCGAGGGCAAGCCGCAGGTGCTGATCGACGAGGTCGTCGACTTCTGCCTGCGCGTCGGGCTGCCGGTCACGCTGTCGGACATCAGCGTCGACGCGGATGCGGAGACGCTCGGGCCGGTCGCCGAGCTGGCGTGCGCGGAGGGCGAGACGATCCACAACGAGCCGTTCCCGGTCACGCCCGACATGGTCGTCTCGGCGATGCTCGCCGCCGACGCCATCGGGGCCGAGCGCCGCGCGCTGCTCGAGCGCACGACCGAGCTGCCGGAGGTCTGCGCCTAGACGCGTATGCCCTGAGCGGTGACGAAGCGGCGGTCGGGATCGACCGCGGCCTTGATCTCCCGCAGGCGGGCGAGGTTCGCTCCCCAGTAGGCCTCGGGCGCCTGCGGGAGGTCGAGGTCCGGGTAGTTCGGATACGCGCCGCCGTTGCCGTAGGGGGCGATCAGCGCGCGCGCCCGGCGCACGCGCCGCAGGGCGGTGCCGATCGGCGCGTAGCTGAGGATCTGCACGCTGAAGTGGGCGTCGCGATGCACGAACGCGGTCGCGTCGCTCGCGACGGCGTTGATCGCTCCCCCGTAGGCGTCGAGCACGAGCGTCGCCCCGGCGCGCGTGGCGGCGACGAACGCGCGCCGGCCACGGTCGCCGAGCGGCTCGTCGACGTAGATCGACGACGCGTCGAACGACGAGCGCGGGATGTCGCTGCAGGCGGCGACGCTCGCGCCGTCCGCGCACGCCGCCCAGCGCCGCTGCAGCGCGAAGAAGCTGTCGGTCCCGAGCGTGAGCCGCCCGCCGACGCGCGTGAGCGGGCGGATCAGCTGCCGGAGCGCGGCGGCTGAGCCGAGGTACTGGCCGAACGCGGAGACGCGGCCGCTCGAGAGCGTGCAGATCGACGTCAAGGCGCGCGGGGCCGTCGGCGCCAGCGCCTCCCAGGCCGCCAGGACCTCCTCCGCCGCTGCCGCCGGGTAGACGAGCGAGAAGAACGCGGCGCGGCGCAGGCGGCGCGCGCGCAGGTGGACGCCGGTGACCAGCGCGAAGCTTCCGCCGCCGCCGCGCAGCGCCCAGAAGAGGTCCTCGTCGGTGCGCGCGTCGACCCGTCGCGCGCGCCCGTCGGCGGTCACGACGTCGAAGCCGGTGACGCGGTCGAGCGTGAGCCCGAGCGCCCGGCCGGCGAGGCCCATGCCGCCGTTGAGGACGAGCCCGCCGACGGCCACGTTGGGACACGAGCCCGACGGCGCCGCCAGCCCGCGGCGGGCGAGCGCGGCGTACAGGGCGAGGTTGCGCACGCCCGGGCCGACGGTCGCGCTCGTGCCGTCCAGCCGGACGCCGTCGAGCCCGCCGATGTCGACGACGACGGCGCTGCGGCTCGTCGAGCCGCCGTTGTAGGCGTTGCCGCCCGAGCGCGCCACGAGCGGCACGTCGTAGCGGTTGGCCCAGCGGACGACCGCGCGGACGTCGTCACGGTCGCGCACCCGCACCACCGCCGGTGGGCGGATCGCGTCGAAGCGGCGGTTGAAGACGACGCGGGCGCGGTCGTAGCCGGCGACGCCGGGCGAGTACACGGGCCCTCGCACGGCCGCTCGCAGCGCGCGCAGCCGCGCCGGCGGAAGCTGCGCACCGGCGTCGGCGACGCGCAGTCCGGCGGCGGCGAGCGCGACGCCGGCGGAGGCCTGCAGGAACTCACGGCGAGAGTGCACGGGTGGCGGCACGCTACCCCGTTTCGGGTGATGCGCGGCCGCCGCCGGGCGTGACAGGGTTCGCCCACGATGCCGATCATCCTGTTGACGCTTGCCGCCGGCCAGTTCCTGATGACGTTGGACACGTCGGTGATGAACGTCGCGATCGCGACGGTCGCCGAGGACGTCGGCACCGACGTGACCGGCATCCAGACGGCGATCACGCTGTACACGCTGGTGATGGCGGCGCTGATGATCACCGGCGGCAAGGTCGGCGGCCTGATCGGACGCAAGCGCGCGTTCGCGATCGGCTGCGTGATCTACGGCGCGGGCTCGTTCACGACGTCGATCGCGCCGTCGCTGCCCGTCCTGATCCTCGGCTGGTCGTTCCTGGAGGGTGTCGGCGCGGCGCTGATCCTGCCGGCGATCGTCGCGCTCGTGGCCGCGAACTTCGGCCCGGCGGACCGTCCGCGGGCCTACGGCCTGGTGATGGCGGCCGGCGCGGTGGCGGTCGCCGTCGGCCCGGTCATCGGTGGGCTGTTCACCACGTACCTGAGCTGGCGCTACGTGTTCGCGGGCGAGGTCCTGATCGTCCTCGCGATCCTCGTGGTCGCGCGCCGGATGGAGGACGAGCCCGTGGGCGAGCGCCCGAAGATCGACGTCCTCGGCGTCGTGCTGTCGGCCGGCGGCCTCGGTTTCGCGGTCTTCGGCGTCCTGCGCTCGAGCGTGTGGGGCTGGGTGTCACCCAAGCCGGACGCGCCGGAGCTGCTCGGCATCTCCGCGACGTTGTGGCTGATCCTCGCCGGCGGCTTCGTGCTCTGGCTCTTCTTCATGTGGGAATCGCGGCTGGAGGACCGCGGTGACGAGCCGCTCGTGCGACCGTCGATCTTCGGCCACACGCAGATGGTCGGCGGCCTGCGGATGTTCTTCTTCCAGTTCTTCGTGCAGTCCGGGCTGTTCTTCGTCGTCCCGCTGTTCCTGTCGGTGTCGCTCGGGTCTGTCGGCGATCGACACCGGCGTGCGCCTGCTGCCGCTCTCGATCACGCTGTTGATCGCGGCGATCGGGATCCCGCGCTTCCGGCCCGACGCCAACCCGCGTCGCGTCGTGCGTTTCGCGCTGCGTCGCCATGTTCGCGGGCACCGTCGTGCTGCTCGGCGCGATCGACGAGCAGGCCTCGGCGGAGATCGTCACGCTGCCGCTGTTGCTGGTCGGGCTCGGGATCGGCGCGCTCGCCTCCCAGCTCGGCGCCGTCACCGTGTCCGCGGTCCCGGACGAGCTCAGCCCCGAGGTCGGCGGGCTGCAGAACACCGCCACGAACATCGGCGCCTCGCTGGGGACCGCCCTGGTCGGCTCGGTCCTGATCGCCAGCCTCACCGCGAGCCTGCTCGCGGGCATCGAGCAGAACCCCGCGGTGCCCAAGGAGGTCAGCCAGCGCGCGAGCACCGAACTGGCCAGCGGCGTGCCGTTCCTCTCCGACAAGGACCTCGAGGCCGCACTGAACGACGCCGGCGTCACGGGCGAGACCGCCGGCGCGATCGTCGACGAGAACAGCACGGCGCGGCTCTCCGGCCTGCGCGCGGCGCTGGCCATCGTCGCGCTGATGGCCATCGTCGCGCTGTTCTTCACCGGCCCGATCCCGACCCGACAGCCTGGTGCGGCGCCGGTGCGTCCACCGCCGGCGGAGGCGGCGGTCGCCTGAAGAAACTCCCGGCGCGTGTCAGGTCTGAGCGGTTTCTGCCGACTTTAGAGGTATGCGCTTTCTGCACATCGCCGACGTGCATCTCGACCGGCCGTTCGTCGGCATGGAGGTCGAGGCGGCGCGTGCGCGGCGTGCCGGGTTGCGCAGTGCGTTCGATCGCTGTCTTGAGCTCGCCCGGTCGCGCGAGGTTGACCTCGTGACGATCGGCGGTGACCTGTGGGAGGACGAGCACGTCACGCCCGACACGATCCGCTGGGTTGCCGACCGGCTCGAACGCGCCGGGCGACCGGTCGTGATCGTGGCCGGCAACCACGACCTGTTGTCGCCGGGAGGGCCGTTCGACCGGGCGCCGTTCGGCGCGAACGTCACGGTGCTGGGCGCGGACGCGCTCGAGCGCTTCGACGTCGGCAGCACGACGGTGTGGGGGCTCTCGTGGCGGCGCGGCATCGCTCTGACGGCCCGGGCGCTGGACGGCTTCCGCACGCCCGCCGACGGCCGCCGGCACGTGCTGCTGCTGCACGGCACGTGCGGCGCCCCGTTCGGTGACGCGACGTACTGCCCGTTCACGACCGAGGACGTCCGCCGCGCCGGATTCGACCTCTGCCTCGCCGGGCACCTGCATGCGGGCGGCGTGCGAGACGGTGTCGTCGTCTACCCGGGTTCCCCCGAGCCTCTCGCCTGGTCTGAGGACGGGCGGCACACCGCTGCGATCGTCGATCTTCCGCCAGAGGGCGAGCCCCGGATCGAGCTCGTCGACGTGAACGAGGGACGGTACGCCGTTGTGCGCGTCGAGGTGACCGGCGCAAGGTCGAGCGCCGATGTCGAGCGGTCGGCGCTCGACGCGGTTCGCGAGCTCGGCGACCCTGGCGGCCTGCACCTCCGTGTCGAGCTCGAAGGCCGGGTCGAGCCGGGCTGCGAGCCGTCCGACCCTCGGGTACGCGAGGCGCTGCTCGCTCGCGGCCCGGAGTCGGTCGAGCTCCACGACCGCACTCGGCCGGCGTTCGATCTCGATGCGCTGTCCCGCGGCAGCGGCGCGCGCGCGATCTTCGTCGCTCGCATGCGGGAGCGCGTCGCGGCGGGCGATGACGTCGCCGAGCTCGCGCTCGAGCTTGGCCTGCGCGCGCTGGAGGGCGAGGCCCTGTGATCCGCATCGAGCAGTTCGACGTCTTCGGCTACCAGCACCTGAGCGACGTGTACGAGTTCCGGCCCGGCCTGAACGTCGTCACGGGGCCGAACGAGTCCGGCAAGTCGACGCTCCACGAGGCGCTGACCGTCGGCCTGTTCGGCTTCTCGTGCGAGGACCGGCGGCGCTCGGGCGGCGTCTCGCCGAAGGACCTTCGCCGGCCGTGGAGCGGGGCGCGTTTCGGCGGCGTCCTGACCGTGCTCGATGGCGACGGGCGCCGCCTGCGGGTTCGCTGGGACTTCGAGAGCGACTTGGTCGACGTCACCGATTGCGCGACCGGCGAGCGCGTCCTGCGCGAGCAACCGCAGCGGCGCACCGACTACGCGGTCGGCCACCGGCTGCTCGGCCTCTCACGCGAGGATCACCGGCAGCTGAGCTGCCTCTTCCAGGTCGGCCTCGAGCCCGTCCGGCCCTCCGAGACGCTGCGGCAGAGCCTGCAGCGAGCGGTCGAGGCGACCGCCGGCGACGGCGGTGTCGAGACCGCCGACGCGCGTCTGCGGGCGCTGCTGTCCGACCTGGGCGTCCACGCCGGCCACTACGGCACGACCGCGCGCGGCCGGCTCGCTCGGACGGAGGCCGATGTGCATGCGCTCGACGCACGCTTGACACAGGCGAGCGGCGGATCGGCGCGCGCTCGAGGAGCTCACGCGCGACCGCGTGCGGCTCGAACGCGACCTCGCGGACGCCGACGAGCGAATCCTCGCGCAGCGGCAGGCGGCGCTCCGTCACGAGGCGACGCGGCTGGCCGCCGACCACGCCCGCGCGCGAGAACTCGAACGCGCGGCGCAGGCGGCCGACGCCGCTGCGGCGCCGCCGCTGCCGGCCGACCTGAGCGGCCGCGTGGCGGCCGCGCGCGAGTGCCTGAGCGACAGCGACCAGGCGCTCGACAACGGCGCGGGGCGCCGCGGCGGCGGCTGCGGGCGAGCTGGCCGAGGCGCGCGATGCGGCGCGCCGAGCGGACGCCGACCGCGCTGCGCTCAGCGCGTACGCCGACGTGGACACCGCGAACGAGGAAGCCGTCCGGACCGCGCTCGGACGCCTCCAGGCGGCGACGCCGTCCGTCACGCGCCGGCGGCACCGCCGCCGCGCGACCCGCAGCTCGGGCGCTACCGCGAGCAGCGCGCGCAGCCGGAGGCGGAGACCTCCGCGCCGCGCGCGAGCGGCCGGCTCGTTCCGGCGGCGATCCTCGCGATCGTCGCCATCGCTGCCGGCGTGACGTTTCACCCCGCGGCCCTCGCGCTTGTACTCGTGGCGGCGGTCGTCGCCGTCACCGGACGGCGCGCGGCGGCTGCGCCCGCGACGTTCGAGGGCCGGCCGGTCGGTGAGCTCGCGCGTGCGGCGGACGCCGAGGACCACGAGTGGATCCGCTACGAGGCAGCCGTCGCCGAGCACCAGCGTGTGGTCGCCGATTCGGCCGCGCTCCGCAGCGCCGCCGAGGCCACACTGCGCGGGCTGCTGGGCACCGGCGACGTCGACGACCGTGCGGCTGGCCGAGGACTACCTGCGCCAGTGCGCGGAGCACCGGCGATACACGGATGCCCACCGGCGGGCAGAGGACGCAGATGCACGAGTTCGCGACGCCGCGGCGCCCGCCGAGGCGCTACGGGCGGCCGAGCAGACGCTGCGCGACGCCGAGCAGGATCTCCGCCGATTGCTCGCGCGCGCGGGCATCGAGCACGACGATCTGGCGGTTGCGCTGCGAGAGGTTCGACGCCAGGATCGCGGCCGAGATCACCCGCCGCGAGGAGGCCGAGAGCCGCGCCGACGCTGCCGGCCGGCTCGAACAGCTGCTCGACGGCCGGTCGCTGGACGAGCTGGCCGCAGTGGCCGCCGACGCGGCCTCGGCGTTCGACGCCCACGTCGCAGACCATGGCGCGCGCCCTGGCGGCCGGCCCGACCGCGCCGCGACCGAGCAGGCGGTCGCGGCACGCGAGCAGGTCATCGAGCAGCTCGCCGACCTGCGCGCCCGCATCGAGGAGCGCGAGGCCGGCATGGACGACACCGCCGAGCTCGAGCTGCGGCTCGAGCAGGCGAGCAGCGAACGGGCGCGGCTCGTCGCACGACCCGCGACGCGGCGCGCATGGCGCGCGAGGAGCTGGCTGCCTCCGCACGCGAGGCACACCAGCGGGTCGCGCCGCACCTGAACGCCGCGCTCGCGCGCGAGCTCCCGCGCATCACCCGAGGGCGTTACCGCGAGGCGATGGTCCGCGAGGACCTCTCGATCCGGGTCGTCGCGCCCGGCTCCGGCAACGTCATCGACGTCGAGCGGCTGTCGCGCGGAACGCGCGACCAGGTCGCGCTGATCGAGCGGCTCGAGCTTGCGCGGCTGCTCGATCCCACGGGCGGCGGCGCGCCGCTGCTGCTCGACGACTGCTTCTCGCACACCGACCAGCATCGCCTCCCACTCGCGCTCGAGCTGCTCGCCGAGGTCGCCGCGCAGCGGCAGGTCATCGTGTTCACCGGCGACCGCGACGTCGTGGACATCGTGCTCGCGACGGACGGCGGCGCGGCCGTCATCGAACTTCCCGACCCGGCCGCCACGCCGGTCCTCAGGGCGGCGTAGGCGCGTGCTGTCGCCGAGTCGCCTCAACGACTTCCTCGGCTGCGAGCACCGCACGTGGCTCGACCTGCTCGTCGAGCGCGGGGAGCTGTCGCGTCCGAACGACGGGCGCCCCGCGGACGACCGGCTGCGTGAGCGCGGCCTCGAGCACGAGGCGCGGGTACTCGCCGGCCATCGCGAGCAAGGCCGGCGCGTCGTCGAGATCGACGCCGGCGCGAGCTATGCCGAGCGCGCCGCGGCGACCGTCGAGGCCATGCGCGCAGGCGCCGACGTGATCTACCAGGCCTGCCTGCAGCACGACGGCTGGGTCGGCTTCCCGGACTTCCTCGTCCGCGTCGACGACCCGCACTCGGCGCTCGGGCCGTACTCCTACGAGGTCCACGACGCCAAGCTGGCGCGCGACAGCCGGCCGGGCTACGTCTTCCAGCTGCTCTTCTACGACCGTGAGCTGACGCGCGTCCAGGGTGTGCAGCCGCGATGGATGCACCTCGTGCTCGGAGACGGCGAGCGGCACAGCTACCGGCCGGAGGAGTTCGCCGCCTACGGCGAGCGCGTCCGCGCGCGCTACCTCGAGCGCCGCGCCGAACTGGCCGCCGGGACCGGCGCCCGGGTGACCTACCCGTACAAGGTCGAGCACTGCCAGTTCTGCCCGTGGTGGAAGCGCTGTGCCGATCGCCGCCGCGCGGACGACCACGTCTCGCTGGTGGCGACCGTCCAGCGCACGCAGGCGATCAGGCTCGAGGCTGCGGGCGTGCACACGCTCGGCGCACTCGCCCAGCTCCCCGCCGGAACGCCGGTCGCCAAGCTCTCGCGCGAGACGCTGGCCGGGATGCAGCTCCAGGCCGACCTGCAGCTCGAGAGCCGGCGGCATGCGACGCCCCGCCATGTTCTCCTGGAGCCCGAGCACGGCCACGGGCTGCACCGGCTGCCGCGGCCGTCGGCGGGCGATCTGTTCTTCGACTTCGAGGGCGATCCGTGGTGGGGCGACGAGGGCCTCGAATACCTCTTCGGGACCGTCTTCCTCGAGGACGGCGCGTGGCGCTACGACGCCCGCTGGGCCGACGACCCGCGCCGAGGAGAAGGCGGCCTTCGAGGCGTGGATCGACTGGCTGATGGCGCGACTCGAGCGCCACCCCGACCTGCACGTCTTCCACTACAACGCGTACGAGCCGACCGCGATCAAGCGGCTCTGCCGCGCGCCACGCCACCCGCGAGCCGAGGTCGACGACCTGCTGCGCCGCAACGTCTTCGTCGACCTCTACGGCGTCGTGCGCCAGGCGCTGCGCATCGGCGTCGAGTCCTACGGGCTCAAGGGCCTGGAGCCCGTGCACGGCTTCGAGCGCTCGGCGGACGCGCGGCTCGCTGCGCGGATGGTCGGAGTTCCTCGAGACGCGGCGATCACTCGCTGCTCGACGCGATCGCCGCCTACAACGAGGACGACTGCCGCTCGACCCAGTCGCTGCTGCGACTGGCTGCTCGACCCTCCGCGACGACGCCGAGCGCCAGTACGGCATCGTCCTCGACGAGCTCGCCCCACAGGCGCCCGAGGCCCTCAGCGACCGACGCGCAGCGCTACCTCGACCGGCTCGAGCGCGCTGCGCGAGCCGCTGACCGGCGACCTGCCCGACAACGAGCACGACGACGACACCGACCAGCGCGCGCGCCGACGGCTGTTCGACCTGCTGGGCTACCACCGGCGCGAGGGCAAGCCGACATGGTGGGAGTACTTCGCACGCCTCGAGCGCACCGACGACCAGCTACGCGACGACGACGCCGAGGCGATCGGCGACCTGACGCCCGTCGCCCGGCACCGACCGCGAGGACGTCGCGCGCTCCTACGTATGGACGCTCACCTATCCCGAGCAGGACATCAAGCTCGCTGAGGGCAAGGCCCGCGACCAGGCCGGCCGGCCGGCCGAGATCCTCGAGCACGACGAGACCGCGCGCGTGGTCCGCGTACGCCGAGCGCAGCAAGACCGCGGGCGAGGACCCGCCCGACGTCACTGATCCCCGGTGGCCCGTATGACTGCACGCAAGCAGGAGGACGCGCTGTTCGCGATCGCCGAGCGCGTCGCCGCCTCGGGCCTCGGCCCGACCGGCGACCTCGATGCCGCGCTCGACCTGCTCACGCGCCGGGCGCCGCGGCTCGCGCCCGGCGCACCGCGCGCTCGCCGACGAGCCGCTCGACCTCGCAGGTCCTCGCGGAGCAGGTCCGCGGTCTGCAGGACTCGGCGCTCGTCATCCAGGGCCCGCCCGGCACCGGCAAGACGTACACCGGCGCCCGGCTCGCCGTCGACCTCATGCGCCACGGGCGCGCGTCGGCGTCGTCTCCACCTCCCACAAGGCGATCATCAACATGCTGCGCGCGATCGACGAGGCGGCCGACGAGGCGCGGTTCGACTTCGTCGGCTGGAAGAAGCCCGGCGATGGCCCGGGCACGCACTACACGAGCGCCCGCTTCTCATCCGCACGGCGCCGCGCCCGGGCACGGATGACGGCGGGCCGCCGCAGTGCGTCGGCGCCACCGCGTGGCACTGGGCGCACCCGGATCAACGTGCGGCCGTCGACGTCCTGTTCGTCGACGAGGCCGGGCAGCTGTCGCTCGCGGATTCGATGGCCTGCGCGCACGGCGCGCGCAACGTCGTACTCCTCGGCGACCCGCAGCAGCTCGCGCACGTCAGCCAGGGCATCCACGCGCACGGCTCCGGCGCGTCGGTGCTCGCCCACCTGCTCGGCGAGCGCGCGACCGTCGACCGCAGCCGCGGTGTCTTCCTCGGCCGCAGCTGGCGACTGCACCCGGACGTCTGCCGCTTCGTCTCGGACACGATGTACGACGGCCAACTCGTCTCCGTCGAGCACTGCGCGACCCAGCGAGTCATCTCCCCAGGCCTCTCGGGCACCGGCCTGCGGATGCTCGCCGTCGAGCACGCCGGCAACCGGCAACGCGCGCACGAGGAGGTCGCGGCGATCCGCGAGCAGGTCGAATTGCTCGTGGGCGGCCGGTTCATCGATGCCCGAGGGTCGAGCGGCCGCTGACGCTGGACGACATCCTGATCGTCGCGCCGTACAACGCGCAGGTCCGGTGCCTCAAGGCGGCCATGCCGGAGGCGCGGATCGGCACCGTCGACAAGTTCCAGGGCCAGGAGGCGCCCGTCGTGTTCTTCTCGATGACGAGCTCGAGCGGCGACGACGTCCCGCGCGGACTCGACTTCCTGTTCTCCAAGAACCGCCTCAACGTGGCGGTGTCCCGCGCACAGGCGCTCGCCGTCGTCGTCTGCTCGCCCGCCCTGCTGCACAGCCGCTGCCAGACCGTCAGCGACATGCAACTGATCAACATGCTGTGCCGGTTCGCCGATATGGCGACGCCCGTATGAGACGACTCGGTCTGCGAGGAGCGATCGACCGCCGTGTGCGGGGACGGCAGGCCTTTCGGAGTGGCGAGACCCGGACTCGAACCGGGGACACCACGATTTTCAGTCGTGTGCTCTACCAACTGAGCTATCTCGCCGTGCGCGCCTAGGCTAGCGCGTCGCCGGGCGCCGCAGCGCCGACCGCCGTCGCGGCCCGCGCACGATCTCCTGCAACGATTTACACAACGTTCAGCTACCCCGACAGTAGGGGTGTGCTTCGTGTCTCGCTGCTGTCGCTGGCCGTTCTGATCGTCGTTCCCGCGAGCGCTGCGGCCGCTTCGGGCAGCGGTGGGGCGAGCGCCGGGCCGGCGGTGCGGGGCTTCACCGCCACGCCAGGGACGGTCGCGCCCGAGGGGCGCGTGACGTTCGCTCTGAAGGCGACGCCGGGCGCGCGCGTGCGGGTCGACGTGCTCGCTCCGGGCGTGGCGGCGGCGCGGGTCCGGCTGGGGGTCGTCGGGGCGAACGGGAGGCTGCGCAGCGCGTGGGCGGCCGCGATCCCGGCGGGCAAGTACACGGCCCGGCTGGTCGTGAGCGGCGCCGGCGTGACGCGCTACCTGCGCGTGCCGCTGAGCGTCGTCGCGCCCCCGCGCCGCGACACCGGCGGCGCTGGCCGTCGGCCGGGTCGAAGGTCTTCCCGGTGCAAGGTCCGTACACGCTCGGCGGCGAGGACGCGCGCTTCGGCGCCGGCCGCACCGGCCACACGCATCAGGGTCAGGACATCGTCGCCGCCGAAGGGCTGCCGGTCGTCGCGCCGGTCGGCGGCGTCGTGCACTGGATCGCCTATCAGGCCGACGGCGCGGGCCACTACGTCGTGGTCAGCGGCGCCGACGGCCGCCACTACGTCTTCATGCACCTCCAGGCCGGCTCGATCGCGGTCGCCAAGGGCGCGACCGTGGTCGCCGGTCAGCGACTCGGCGCGGTCGGCTCCACCGGCGCCTCGTCCGGCCCGCACCTGCACTTCGAGATCTGGGTCAACGGCTGGTGGGCCACCAAGGCTTCGGCGCCGATCGACCCGCTCCCGGACCTGCAGGCCTGGGCCGCGCAGACATAGTCGGCTTACGCGGTGAGCATCGCCGCCATCAGGTCCGTGCAGCCGGCCTTGGAGAGCGGCTCGTTGAGGTTGCCGCACTTCGGTGACTGCACGCAGGAGGGACAGCCGGACTCGCACGGACACTCGCTGACCAGGCGGTGGGCGTCGGCGACGAGGCGCTCGAAGGCCTCGTAGCCGCGGCGGGCGATGCCGATGCCGCCGGGGTGGCCGTCGTAGATGAAGATCGTCGGCGTGCCGGTCTGGGGATGCCAGTTGGTCGAGAGGCCGCCGATGTCCCAGCGGTCGCACATCGCGAGCAGCGGGAGGACGGCGATCTGGGAGTGCTCGGCGGCGTGCAGCGTGCCGAGGAGATCGGTTCGCCCTCCGGTCGTCGCAAGCTCCTCCTCCGGGCGACGTTACGGGAGCCAGTTCGTACCACAGCGCCTGGGTGGCGAACGACGTGCGCGGGAGATCGAGCGGCGTCGAGGTCGATCGCCTCGCCGTCGGCGATCCGCTCGCCGCTGGTAGGCCAGCACCTGCTCGCTGACGACGACCGTCCCGAAGCTCAGCCGCACGCCGAGCGCCGTCCGCGCGGCCAGCACGTGCTCGATCTGCGGTGTCGGTCTCCTTCTTGGCCTGCGTGTACCAGTCGCCGTCGAACCCGCGCACGAACGCGCGCCGGCCGTCGAGGTCGAACGTCGCGACCTCGAACTGGCGCCCGCCGTGCAGGTAGATCGCGCCCTGGTGGACGGTCGACGGCGCGGGGCCCGCGTCGACGCTGCCGATCAGCTCGCCGGACTCGACGTCGACGATCGCGACCGGGTCGCGCCCCGCGCTGCGCAGCGACAAGGCGCCCGCCGGGTACTCGTCCGCGCGGCGCGGGACGAAGCGTGCCGTCGGGCCGCTCGCGCAGGTCGCCCGTGCCCACCAGCACCTCGGCGAACTCCCGCCAGCGCGGCCCGAGCACCGTCAGCGTCGGCCGCCTCCAGCGGCGCCTCGTGCGCCGCGCACAGCAGGTGCGCGGAGAACAGCTGCTCGTTCTCGTGATCGAGGATCGCCGCCTCGACCGGCCGCTCGAGGAACTCGTCCGGATGCCGGCAGAAGAACTGGTCCAGCGCGTCCTCGCCGGCGACGTAGACCGCGAGCCCGCGCCCGCGCCGCCCCGCGCGCCCCCACATCTGCCGCAGCGACGCCACCGTCCCCGGGAACGTGACGCAGATCGCCGCGTCCAGCGACCCGATGTCGATCCCCAGCTCCAGGGCGTCGGTCGCGACGACGCCCAGCAGCTCGCCGGAGACCAGCTGCGCTTCGAGCTCGCGCCGCTGCTGCGCCGTGTAGCCCGCGCGGTAGGGCGCGATCCGCGCCGCCAGCCCGGGATGCCCGCGCCGCTGCAGCTCGAGCACCGCGAAGCGCGCCATCAGCTCGACCGCCTTGCGCGACTTCATGAACACGATCGTGCGCGCGTCCTCGATCACGAGCGCGACGAGCAGGTTCGCCGCCTCGGCCAGCACCGAGCCGCGCGCGCCGCGTAGCCTCGATCGATCAGCGGCGGGTTCCACATCGCGATCGTGCGCTTCGTGCCCGGCGAGCCGTCGCGCGAGATCACGTGCACGTCGTCGAACCCGGTCAGCCGCGACGCCAGCTCGCCCGGGTTGGCGACCGTCGCCGAGGCGAGCAGGAACCGCGGCGCCGTCCCGTGCAGCTCGCAGATCCGCCGCAGCCGCCGCAGCACGTTGGCCACGTGCGAGCCGAAGATCGCCGCGGTAGACGTGCGCCTCGTCGACGACCACGACCGCGAGGTTGCGGAAGAAGTCGCGCCCACGCCGAATGGTTGGGGAGGATCCCGACGTGCAGCATGTCCGGGTTGGTCAGCACGACGTTGGCCTGCCGGCGCAGGTCGGCGCGCTGCTCGCGCGGCGTGTCGCCGTCGTAGATCGCCGCCCGCATCGCGCGGCAGCCCGAACGCGTGCAGCGAGCGCGCCTGGTCCTGCGCCAGCGCCTTGGCCGGATACAGGAACAGCGCCCGCGCCCGCGAGTCGCGCGACAGGATCTCGAGCGTCGGCAGCTGGAAGCCGAGCGACTTGCCCGACGCGGTGCCCGTCGTCGTGATCGTCGTCCGCTCCCACGCCGACTCGAGCGCCTCGGCCTGGTGGCTCCAGAGGAAGCTCGATCCCGCGCCGGCGCAGCGCGGCCCGCCACGTCGGGATGCAGCGCGGCGGGCAACTCGACCTGCTGCGGGAAGCGCTCGTGCTGCATCGCCTGGCGCACGAGCCGCTCGTCCGCGCGCCCCGCCGCCAGCAGCGCGTCCCAGGGCTCGATCTCGCGAACGATGGCCATCGCGACCTAGGATGACTCAGGTGGCCCGGCTGCGCTGCGTCTTCTACGACCCGGACGCGGTCGATGCGGAAACACATCTCTCGCGAGCGGGCCTTCGAGGCCTGCGCGCGCGCCGAGGTCGACGTCTTCGCGCTCGCCGGCGATCACGACACGGTCGAGCTACGAGGACGAGCCGCGCGTCGATCGATGTTCGTCATGCGCGCGCTCGGCCTACGCGCCCGAGCAGTGCATCGGCGATCGGCGCCGCGCTGCTGGCCGCGCCGCTGAGCGCGGTCTGGGTGCGCCCGCTGGACCTCGACGTCCGCGGCCCGACCGTTCGCGTGGCCGAGGCGGACGACGAGCTGCTCTACGAGGCGGTGATCAGCGAGCTGGCGCAGCGCCGCTGAGCGAGACCGCGAACAGGTCGTCCGGGTCGCTCAGGAACTCGTGCAGGACCAGCCCGGCCGCGCGCAGGTCGGCCTCCAGCCGCGCGCGCGTGAACTTCGCGCTGATCTCGGTCCGCAGCTCCTCGCGGTTGGCGAAGTGCACGTCGAGGCCGAGCTTGCGGACGTGCACGACCATCGGCGACAGCGCCCGCAGCCGCATCTCGATCCACTCCTGCTCGCGGTCGTAGAACGCCACGTGCTCGAACGCGTCGAGGTCGAAGTCGGCATCGAGCTCGCGGTTGACGACCGCCAGCATGTTGCGGTTGAACGCCGCGGTCACGCCCGCCGAGTCGTTGTAGGCCGCCTCCAGCACCGCCGGCGTCCTTGACCAGGTCGGTGCCGAGCAGCAGCCGGTCCTGCGGGCGCAGCGCGCGCCCGAGCCAGCGCAGGAAGCGCCGCCGCGAGCCCGGCGGGAAGTTGCCGATCGTGCCGCCGAGGAAGACGATCACGCGCGGGCCCTCGGCCGCCGGCAGCGCGTCCAGGTGGCGCTCGAAGTCGCCGACCACGCCGAAGACGCGCATCCCCGGGTAGCGCTCGACGAGCATCTTCGCGCTCTCGGTCAGCACGACCTCGGAGACGTCGAAGGGCATGTAGCGGTCGAGCGTCTCCGGCCTCCTGCATCGCGTCCAGCAGCAGCAGGGTCTTGCGACGGCACGCCGCTGCCGAGCTCGACCAGCTCGGCCGCGCCCGGTCTCCTCGACGATCGCCGCCGCGTTGGCGGTCAGGATCGCGCGCTCGGTGCGCGTCGGGTAGTACTCGGGCAGCCGGCAGATGGCCTCGAACAGCCGCGAGCCCTCGGTGTCGTAGAAGTGCTTGGGCGGGATCTCCTTGAACGGCCGCGTCAGCCCGTCGAGCACGTCGAAGGCCAGCGTCCGCTCGTCCGCGCCGAGGCGCGAAACGATCTCGATGTCACCTAGGGCCGTCTTCATCGCGCGATCCTGACTCCGGCGAACAGCTGCCGGCGTTCGGGCAGGTCCCAGTTGCGGAACTGCTTGGAGGCGACGCGCGGGTGCGTGGCACACGAGCCGCCGCGCAGCACCCGGTAGCGGTCGCCGAAGAACACTTCCGAATACTCCCTGTACGGGTGCGCGACGAAACCCGGGTAGCCGGTGAACGGGCTCGCGGTCCATTCCCAGACCTCGCCGACGCCGTCGAGCCGGCCGGCCGCCTTCTCCCACTCGGCCTCGGTCGGCAGCCGCGCGTCGTGGGCGCGGGCGAAGGCCTCGGCCTCGAAGCCAGCGTGACGTGCACGACCGGCGCGTCCGGCCGGCCCGCCGTCGTGGCCGTCGATGCCCTCGCGCTCGCGCCACGCCCAGCCCGCGTCCGACCACCACTCGCGCCGCGTGTAGCCGCCGTCGTCGGCGAACGCCTGCCAGGTCGCGTTCGTGACCGGCGTGCGGCCGATCGTGAAGCGGGCGGTCGACGCCGTGTGGCGCGGGCGCTCGTTGTCGTAGGCGAAGCCCGTCGGGGCCGGCGCCCATGCTCGAACGGGCCCTCGGGCACCTCGACCATCTCCAGGCCGGTGCCGGACGACCGGCGCCGGACCGGCGAACGACGGCGGCGAGCATGCCGGCCAGCGTCATCGCCTGCAGCATCGTCTCGGTGTGCTGGAGCTCGTGGCGGATCACGAGCTCGTGCAGCTCGCCGTCGGTGATCGGCGCCTCGAGCGCACGTTCGCGCACCGCCGCCATGTACTCGTGCAATTCCGCCGCCGCGCAGGAACTCGAGGTCGCCGCGCACCTGCCGGCGGCGTCTCGAACGCGTCGTACAGCGCGGCCAGGTCGTCGCGCAGCAGCTCGCGCCCGGCCAGGCGGTGGTTGAGCCACAGATCCTCGTAGGCCGCGACGTGCCCGAGATCCCACGACAGCGGGCTCATGATGGGCGAGAGCACCCTCGTCAGCTGCTCCGGATCGAGGTGCTCGACGAGCCTGAACGTTCGCTCGCGCACCTCCTCCATCACCGCGTGCAGCTCGACTGCCACTGTCTCGACCATACAGACCTCGTCTCGGGAGCCCGTGAGACGTTACGGCCGGTTGCGGCCAGGACGTGACCTAGATAAGCCGGCCGAACCAGCGCAGCGAGAGCGCGCCCGCGGCCAGCAGGAGCACCAGCGCGCCGCCCGCGAAGGCCGCCGTGACCTCGCGCTTCTCGCTGCGCGACGAGAGCCGCGTGCCGAGGTTGGCGTAGATCTCCTTGACCTTGTCGGTCTCGGTCGCGGTGTAGGAGCGGCCGCCCGAGAGGCGCGCGATCTCCTTCAGCGTCTCGGTGTCCGGCGGCACCTGGACCTTCTGCAGGAAGCCGAACGAGTCGCGCAGCTCGACCTCGCCGCCCGGCGTGCCGAGCGCGATCGCGTAGATCGGGATCTTGGCGCGCCCGGCCTCGCGGGCGACGTCGATCGGGTCGCGCGTGCCCGACGTGTTCTTGCCGTCCGAGAGCAGCACGATCACCGACGGCAGCCGGCGCACGCCGTCGCCGCTGGCGTTCGGGACCGGCGTGCGGGCGGAGAACAGCCCGCGCTCGAGCCCGTCGCCCATCGCGGTGCCGCCCTCGGCCACGAGCTGGTCGAGCGCGCCGCGCATCTGCGCGCGGTCGGTCGTCGGCGCGACGCGCTGCTCGGCGTAGTCCGAGAACGTCACCAGGCCGAGCCGGAACGTCTCCGGGACCTTCTCGGTCAGCGTCTTGGCCGCCGCGACGGCCGCCTCGAGCCGGTTCGGCTGGACGTCGGTGGCGTTCATCGAGCCCGAGATGTCGGTGACCATCACGATGTTGGCCGCGCGCTGCGGCGCCGCGACCGTGCGCTGCGGGCGCGCGAGCGCGACGATCAGCCCGCACAGCGCGACCAGCAGCAGCAGCGGCGGCAGGTGCCGGCGCCAGCCGGGCCGCGCCGGCGTCAGCCCGGGGACGAGCGCGGGGTTGGCCCAGGCCGCCGAGTCGCGCTTGCGGCGCCGCTGCAGCGAGCCGTAGGCGAGGATCGCGAGCGGGACGAGGATGAACCCGGCGAGCAGGATCGGCTCGGCGAAACTCATGAGCCGTCCCGCCATGATCCGGTTGCGCACGGCCGCGCGCGCCGGGGCGCCCGCGCGCAGGGCGGCCTCGCTGCGGCGCAGGTGCGAGGCGAAGATCGCGCAGCCAGTCGCCCGCCGTCGAGAGCTCGACGTGGTCGGCGCCCGCGGCGCTGCAGCCCGCGCCGGACCTCGGCGCGCTCCTCGGCCGCGGCGCGCGCGAAGCGGTCGCGGATCTTGCGCCGGCGCGTGTCGACGTGCACCTGGCGGCCGGTCTCGGGATCGACGAGCCAGAGGTCGCCGGCGGAGCACGAGCTCCTGCTCGCGCGGGTCGACGATCTCGACCGCCATCACGCCGTGGCGGGCGCGCAGGGCGCGCAGCGGCGCCTCCCAGTCGCGCTCGCCGCGGAAGTCGGAGACGATCACGACGAGCCCGCGCTGGCGGCCGAGCGCCGCGGCGCTGCCGAGCGCGCGAGCCCAGCGACGTCGCGCCGGCGCCCTCCTCGCTCTCGCGCCGCAGCTCGGCGAGCAGCGCCAGCAGGCCCGAGCCGGCCCTGGCGCGGGCGCAGGATCCGCGGCTCGGAGCCGCCGAAGGCGAGCACGCCGAGCCGGTTGCCGCGGCGGGTCGCGACGTGGCCGACGGCCAGCGCGACGCCCTCGGCGACGTCGGCCTTGCGGCGGTCGGCGGTCCCGAAGGCCATCGAGGCCGAGACGTCGAGCACGAGCCAGGTCGTCAGCGCGCGCTCGCCGACGTGCACGCGCACGTGCGGCTCGCGCAGGCGCGCGGTCGCGTTCCAGTCGATGTGGCGGACGTCGTCGCCCGGGAAGTACGGCCGGATCATCGCCAGCTCGGTGCCCGAGCCGGTCTGCGGCGTCAGGTGCTCGCCGGGCACGAGCGACTCGATCCGCTTCATCACCGCCAGGTCCAGCGAGCGCAGGACCTGCGGCGGGACGGGGCCCGGCCCGGGCTTGTCGGGCGAGCGCTCGGGCGCGGGCGGCGACCAGGGCCTCACGGCAGCCTCCCGCCGCGCGCCAGCCCGAAGCCGGCGCCGGCCAGCAGCAGCACGAGCGCGCCGCCGGCGAAGGCCGACGTCACCTGGCTGCTTCTCGGTCGTCTTGGTCAGCCGCGTGCCGAGGCTGCGGTAGACGGTCTCGAGCCGCGTGCGCGTCGGCGGTGGCGAAGAACTGCCCGCCGGTGTCGCGCGCGATGTCCTGCAGCGTCAGCAGGTCCGGCGGGACGCGGCTCGGTGTTCGTCGCGCCCGTGTTCGGGTCGGTGTGCGTCAGCGTCCCGTTCTGGGTGCCGAGCGCGACCGTGTAGACCGGGATCTTGAACTTCTTGGTGTCCTGCACGACGTCGATCGGGTCCGACCCGCGCGTGCTGGCGCCGTCGCCGAGCAGGACGATCGCCGACGGCAGCCGGCGCGAGCCGCCGAGGCCGTCCGGGATCGGCACCCGCGCCGTGTTGACGGCCAGCTTCAGCGCGTCGCCCATCGCGGTCGCGCCCGCGACCTGCAGCGAGCTGATCGTCGCCTTCACGCGCGCGTGGTCGGTCGTCGGCTCGGCGAGCTGCTGCGCGCTCGAGCCGAAGCCCGACGACGCCGACGCGGAAGCTCGTCCGGGACCGAGTCCACGAACGTGTTGCCCGCGGCCTGCGCCGCCGCCAGCCGCGACGGCTTGACGTCGGTGGCGAGCATCGAGCCCGACGTGTCGAAGACGAGGATGACCGTCGCCTCACGGCGCTCGGCGGCGACCGTGCGCTGCGGCCGCGCGACCGCGATCAGCAGCGCGGCGAGCGCCAGCAACGCCAGCACGGCCGGGACGTGGCGCGTCCACGAGCGGCCCGGCGACGGCGACCAGCAGGTCGACGTTCGTGTAGCGGACCGCGAACTTCCGCCGCCGCCGCTGCGCGAGCACGTACAGCCGCCGCGACCAGCGGGACCAGCGCCAGCAGCCCGAGCAGAAGCGGCGCCTGGAACGTCACGCTCCGTACGGGCGCTCCTGCGCGAGCTCGATGCGCGGCATCGGCACGCGCTCCAGGACGTCGTCGAGCACGCGGTCGGCGTCGACGCCCGCGGCCAGCGCCTCGTACGTCAGCACGATGCGGTGGCGCAGGACGTCGCGCGCGAGGTCGCGCACGTCGACCGGCAGCATGTAGTCGCGGCCGCGCAGCAGGGCGAGCGCGCGGCCGGCGTGGATCAGGTTGATCGAGCCGCGCGGCGAGGCGCCGAACTCGACCCAGTTGTCCTCGCCGGGCTCGCGCGTGGCGGTCGTCAGCGCGACGGCGTACTCCATCACGCGCCGGTCGACGTAGACCGTCCCGCGCGGCGCGCTGGTGCGCGATCAGGCTGCTCGGGCGAGAGCACCTCGCGGGCGCGCCCGCCGCCCTCGAGCGAGCGCTCGACGACCGCGACCTCGTCGCGGTGCGACGGGTAGTCGACGACGAGCTTGAACATGAAGCGGTCGACCTGCGCCTCGGGCAGCGGGTAGGTGCCCTCGGACTCGATCGGGTTCTGGGTCGCCAGCACGAGGAACGGCGCCGGCACGCGGTGCGTGTCGTGGCCGATCGTGACCTGGCGCTCCTGCATGACCTCGAGCAGCGCGGACTGCACCTTGGCGGGCGCGCGGTTGATCTCGTCCGCGAGCAGGAAGTTGCAGAACACCGGGCCGAGCTCGGTGTCGAAGCTGCCGGTGTCCGGCCGGAAGATGCGCGTGCCGACGAGGTCGGCGGGGACGAGGTCGGGCGTGAACTGCAGGCGCTTGAACGAGCCGCCGAGCACGTCGGCGACGGTCTTGACGGTCAGCGTCTTGGCCAGGCCCGGGACGCCCTCGAGCAGCACGTGGCCACCGGCCAGCAGCGCCACGAGCACGCGCTCGAGCATCGCCTCCTGGCCGACGATCACGCGCTTGATCTCGAACAGCGCGTTCTCCAGGTCGTCGTGCGCCGCCCGCGACGGGTTCGGCTCCGGCATCTTGTCGAGCGCGTGGAGCCGCCGGTCCTCTGGGGTCACGTCATGTCTCCTGGGGTCATTGATCGAGTAGCTCATCCGCCGCCGGGCGTCTCCGGACGCGTGCCGAGGTCAACAGTCAGAGTACGCCGGTCGCCGCCGCGCACCACGGTCACTTTGGCCTTTTCTCCCGGCTTGCGCGCGGCCACCGCGGAAGAGACGTCCTCCGAGCCCTTGATCGCCCGCCCGTCGATCTCGGTGATCTTGTCGCCCGCCTGCAGGCCGGCCTGCGCGGCCGGGCCGTTGGGCACGACGCGCGCCGATCGACCGCGCCCGAGAGATCCTGCGTGTCGCGGTTCTCGACGCCGAGGTAGGCGCGCTCGACCTTGCCGCCGTTCTCGATCTGCGGCACGACGAACTTGACCGTCGCCACCGGGACGGCGAAGCCGACGCCGGAGTTCGAGCCGCTGCCGGACTTGATCTGCGAGTTGACGCCGATCACGCGGCCGTTGCCGTCGAGCAGCGGGCCGCCCGAGTTGCCGGGGTTGATCGCCGCGTCGGTCTGGATCGCGTCGGCGATCGGGAAGTTGTTCGGGCGCCGTGATCGTGCGCCCGAGCGAGGAGACGATGCCGGTCGTGACGGTGCCCTCGAGGCCGAACGGCGAGCCGATCGCGATCGTCTGGTCGCCCGGCTCGAGCGCGGTGCGAGTCACCCAGCTGCGAGCGGCTTCAGGCCGCCCTTGACGTCGCCCGGATCGACCTTGAGCACGGCCAGGTCCGAGGACGGGTCCTTGCCCATCAGCCGGGCCGGGATCGGCTTGGTGTCGACGCCGATGCGGACCTGGAAGGAGTTGGCGTTCTCGATCACGTGCTCGTTGGTGACGATGTAGGCCCTCGTCGTCGAGACGAAGCCCGAGCCGGTGCCGCTGGTGCCGGACTGGACGAACACGACGCCCTTGGAGACGCGCTTGTAGATGTCGGAGATCGACTCCCCGCCCGGAGCGCGCGCCGGGCTGCGCTGCCTGGGTCGAGGCGGCGGGCGGAGAGGGCGGGGCAGATGCGGTGCCGGGCGCCGGTCGTCGTCGATCACACCCCGACGGCGAGCACGCCGACCACGAGCGCGACACGAGACCGCGCCGCCGAAGGAAGGGACCAGAGAACGCATAGCCCTCACATGAGAGCGTGAATCCGGATGGACAGGCTAAAGAATGGCCTCCTCTTCTGGGATTCTTAGCTTTCCCGATGATGCTGAGGACGAGCTGAGATGACGCGCGTGCTGATCGTCGACGACGAGCCCGCGGTGCGGGCGGCGCTCGATCGCGCGCTGCGCCTGGACGGCTACGACGTCGCGCTCGCGGCCGACGGCCGCGAGGCGCTCGACCGCCTGGCCGACTTCGCACCACGACGCGTCGTGCTCGACGTCTCGATGCCCGGCGTCGACGGGCTGCAGGTCTGCCGCCGCCTGCGCGCCGCGGGCGATCGCACGCCGGTGCTGATGCTGACCGCCCGCGACGCGATCGACGACCGGGTCGCCGGGCTCGACGCCGGCGCCGACGACTACCTGGTCAAGCCGTTCGCGCTGAAGGAGCTCAAGGCCCGCCTGCGGGCGCTGCTGCGGCGCGCGGAGGCGACCGGCGGCCGACGACGGCAGCGTGCTGCGCTTCGCCGACCTGTCGCTCGACCGCGGCGCCTGGGAGGCCTTCCGGGGCGCGCGCAAGCTCGAGCTCTCGCGCACCGAGTTCCAGCTGCTGGGGCTGTTCCTCGAGCACCCGCAGCCAGGTGCTGACGCGCTCGCAGATCTTCGAGCGCGTGTGGGGCTACGACTTCGGCTCGAGCTCGAACTCGCTCGGCGTCTACATGGGCTACCTGCGCCGCAAGACGGAGGAGGGCGGAGAGCCGCGGCTCCTGCACACCGTGCGCGGCGTCGGCTACGTGCTGCGCGAGGACTGACCGCGCTGCCGCTGCGCCGCCGCATGACCATCGCGGTCGCGGTGGCGGTCGCGGTGGCGGTGACGCTGGTGGCGCGCGGTCGCCTACGTCGTCGTGCGGACCGAGTTGCGCGGCGAGGTCGATCGCGCGCTCGAGGATCAGCTCGAGCTGCGCGGCGGCGGCCCGCAGCGCCGCGACCGGCGTCGGCGCGCGGCCCGCGCTACCTCCCGCTGCCGGCGCGCCAGGGCGGGCCGACGCCGTACATCCAGGCGATCGACGCCGGCGACGGCGTCGTCCGCGTACGGCAGCGAGCTCGAGCCGCTGCCGGTTTCCGAGCGCGCGCGCGAGGTCGCCGCCGGCGTCTCGCCGAGCTACTTCGCCGACGCCGACGTGCGCGGGACCGACGTGCGCGTGCTGACCGTCCCGGTCGGGCGCGGGGTCGCCGTCCAGCTCGGCCGCTCGCTCGAGTCCGCCGACGCGGTGCTCGCGCGGCTGCGGGTGATCCTGGCGCTGGTCTGCCTGGGCGGCGTGGCGCTTGCGGTCGTGCTCGGCCGGCTCGCCTCGCGCAACGTCGTGGCGCCGATCGCCGCCGTCTCCGAGGCCGCGCGCCACATCGCCGCCACCGAGGACCTCGGGCGGCGGATCGAGGTCGCGACCCACGACGAGGTCGGCGAGCTGGCCGCGCAGTTCAACGCGATGCTCGACACGCTCGAGCACTCGATCGCGGCCCAGCGCCAGCTCGTCGCCGACGCCTCGCACGAGCTGCGCACGCCGATCACGAGCCTGCGCACGAACATCGAGGTGCTGGCCGAGGCGGAGGCGCTGCCGGCCGACGAGCGGGCGCGGCTGCTGGCCGACGTCGAGGAGCAGACGACCGAGCTCGGGATGCTGGTCGCGGACCTGATCGAGCTCGCGCGCGGGGACGTGCCGCTGGGCGAGAGCGAGGACGTGCGGCTCGACGAGCTGGTGCGCGAGGCGGTGGTCCGGGCGCGCCGGCACGCGCCGTCGGTGCGCTTCGAGGTCGCGTCGCAGCCGGCGGTGGTCGAGGGCACGCGCGAGCGGCTCGCGCGCGCGGTCAACAACCTGCTCGACAACGCCGCCAAGCACTCGCAGCGCCGGCGGGGTCGTGGAGGTGCAGAGCCGATACCGGTGGCGTGCGCGTGCGCGACTTCGGTGCCGGCGTCGATCCCGCCGATCTCCCGCATCTCTTCGACCGCTTCTACCGCGGCGCGTCGTCGCGCGGGCGGCCCGGCTCGGGGCTCGGCCTGGCGATCGTGCGCCAGGTCGCCGAGCAGCACGGCGGCAGCGTGCGGGCGGAGAACGCGGAGGGCGGCGGGGCCGAGTTCGTGCTCGACCTGCCCGCCGTCAGCCCGAATTTCCAAGAGCCCGGAGTCGTCTCTATGTAGGGTTTAGCGATATGTCGCTAACTGGGATCGAGGTCGAGGGCCTCGTCCGCGAATTCAAGAACGGACCGCGCGCCGTCGACGGGATCCACCTGCAGGTGGCGCCGGGCGAGATCTATGGCTTCCTGGGCCCGAACGGCGCCGGCAAATCGACGACGGTCCTGATGCTCACCACGCTGCTGCCGCCGACCGCCGGCACGGCGCGCGTGGCCGGGCACGACATCCTGCGCGAGGGCCCGGCGGTGCGCGCGGCGATCGGCGCCGCGCTGCAGGAGGCCGCGCTGGACCCGCTGCTGACCGGGCGCGACCACATGCGCCTGCAGACGACGCTGCAGGGCGTGCCGAAGGCCGAGCGGCGCTCGCGCGGCGACGAGCTGATCGAGCGCGTGGGGCTGACCGAGGCGGCCGACCGCAAGGTCGGCGGCTACTCGGGCGGCATGAAGCGGCGGCTCGACCTCGCCTTGGCGCTGGTCCACCGCCCGCGAGTGCTGTTCCTGGACGAGCCGACGACGGGGCTCGATCCCTCGAGCCGGGCCGACCTGTGGGCCGAGGTCGCGCGGCTGGCGCGCGAGGACGGCGTGACCGTCTTCCTCACCACGCAGTACCTCGAGGAGGCCGACGTGCTGGCCGACCGCGTCGGGATCATCGACCACGGGCACATCGTCGCCGAGGGCACGCCGGAGGCGCTGAAGGCCGAGATCGGGCGCCCGTCGGTGGAGGCGGTGCCGTCCGAGCGCGCGGACCGCGACGCGGTGGCGGACGTGCTGAGCCGCTTCGGCTCCGTCGTGCCGGCGCCGCCGGGCGCGGCGGCGGTGCGGCTCGAGAGCGGCGAGGACCTGGTGTCCGTGGTGCGGGCGCTGGACGCGGCGGACCTGCGCGTCGCCGACCTGCAGCTGCACCAGCCGTCGCTCGACGACGTCTTCCTGGCCAAGACCGGGCGCAAGCTCGAGGCGTCCGAGGAGCCGGAAGAGGTGACGGCTTGATCCTGCAGCAGTCCTACGAGATGGCGCGGCGCTCGGTCCTGCAGACGCTGCGCCAGCCGGCGATGATCATCCCGCCCGTGCTCTTCCCGCTGATCCTGATGGGGATCAACGTCGGCGGGCTCGACGCGGCGACGCAACCTCCCGGGCTTCCCGACCGATTCCTACCTGGACTTCGCGATCGCGTTCCCGTTCATCCAGGGATCGCTGTTCGCGTCGATCAACGCCGGCACCGCGGTCGCCCGCGACGTCGAGACCGGCTTCCTGAACCGGCTGGCACTGACCCCGATGCAGCGGGCGGCGATGCTGCTCGGCAACCTCTCCGGCGTGATGGTCGTGTCGCTGATCTCGGCGGTGATCTACCTGGCCGTCGGGTTCGCGGCGGGACTGCACTTCGAGACGGGCGTGCCCGGCGTGCTCGTGCTGCTCGTGCTGGCGCTCCTGATCGCGCTGGCGTTCGCCTCGCTCGGCTCCTTCATCGGGCTGCGGACGGGCTCGGGCGAGGCGGTCCAGGGCGTGTTCCCGCTGTTCTTCGTGTTCCTGTTCCTCTCGTCGTCGTCGCTGCCGCGCGACTTGATCGAGCAGGACTGGTTCCGGACGATCGCCACCTACAACCCGGTCTCGTACCTGTTCGAAGGGCTGCGCTCGCTGATCATCTTCGGCTGGCAGGCGCAGGAGCTGGCGCTCGGCTTCGGCTTCGCGGCGGCGATCGCGCTGATCGGCGTCTTCGGCTCGGCGAACTCGCTGCACAACCGGCTGGCGCGGACATGAAGCGCTTCCTCGACGTGACGCGCGGCGTCGCCTGGCGCTCGATCAAGAAGGTGGCGACGAACCCGCAGCTGCTGCTGCCGTCGCTGATCTTCCCGCTGTTCTTCTTCGTCGCGTTCGCGGGCGGGTTGTCGTCGGTCGGCGACGTGCCGGGCTTCGACTTCCCCGACGGCTACACGGCGTTCCAGTTCGTGTTCGTGTTGCTGCAGGCGTCGGCCTTCGGCGGCGTGTTCACCGGCTTCGGGATCGCCGTCGGACTTCGAGAACGGCTTCGCGCGGCGGATGATGCTGGCGGCGCCGAACCGGCTCGGGATCCTCGCGGGCTACGCGCTGTCCGCGCTCGCCCGCGCCGCGGTGGTCGCGGTCATGCTGTTCGTGGTGGCCGAGCTGAGCGGGATGCAGGTCGGTGGCGGCGGGGTCGACCTGTTCGGGCTCGTCGTGCTGGCCGCGATCGTCAACCTCACGGCGGCGATGTGGGCCGCGGGCGTGGCCCTGCGGCTGCGCACGATCCAGGCCGGCCCGATCATGCAGATGCCGGTCTTCATCATCCTGTTCCTGGCGCCGGTCTACGTGCCGCTCGACCTCTTGAGCGGGTGGGTCGAGGCGGTCGCGCACGTCAACCCGTTCACGGCGCTGGTCGAGGGCGGGCGCGACCTGCTCTCCGGCCAGCCGTTCGACGTCGGGCTGATGTTCGCGATCGCGATCGCGCTGCTGCTCGCGTTCACGGTCTGGGGCGTGCGCGGGCTGCGGCGGGCCGAGGCGGCCGGCTAGGGCCTAGGCCTCGCCGCTGGCGAGCGCCGTGCCGAGGCGCTCGCCGGCCTGCTCGAGCTCCTCGATGTTGGTCGCCGCCTGGACCATCTGGAGGTCGATCATGCGCTTGCCGAAGGCGTCGAGCGCGTCGGTGCCGACGATCGCGTGCAGCGGCACCCCGGCTTGACGCGCGCGCGTCCCGATCTCGCCCACGAGCTTGCCCTGCAGCGTCTGCTCGTCGAGCTTGCCCTCGCCGGTGACGACGGCGCGCGAGGCGCGCATGCGCTGGTCGAAGTCGAGCGCGTCGAGGACGAACTGGGCGCCGGGTTCGAGCGCGGCGTCGAGGGCGGCCCACAAACCGCCCGAGAGCCCGCCCGCGCCGCCGGTCATCGGGACGCCGCGCGGGTCCTTCGGCAGCCGTTGGGCCATCTCGTCCAGTCGCTGCTCGAGCCGCTCGATCATCGCCTGGTCGGCGCCTTTCTGGGGGCCGAAGACCTTGGGGGCGTCCTCGAACACCGTGCGGACGTCGCACAGCACGACGATCTTGGCCTTGCCGATGCCGCCCGCTGCCTCGATCGCGTCGAGCGCGCCCTGGCCACCGTCGCTGGTCGCCGAGCCGCCGACGGCCACCAGGATCACCTGCGCGCCGGCCTGGGCGGCGGCCGCGATCAGCTCGCCGGTGCCGTACGTGCTCGCGTTCCAGGCGTCGCGTTCGTCTTCGTCCACGAGGCCGAGGCCGCTGGCCATCGCCATCTCGACGATCGCCGTCCCGCCGTCCTCGACCAGGCCGAAGCCGGTGCGGACGGGCTTGCCGAGCGGGCCTCTGACCTCCTTGGCGACCAGCTCGCCGCCGAGCTGGGGCAGCAGCGCGTCGAGCGTCCCCTCGCCGCCGTCGGCGACAGGGCACAGGTCGGGCGGCATCAGGCCGGCGCGCTCGAGGCCGCGCCCGATCGCTCCCGCGACTTCGGCGGCGTTGAACGTGCCTTTGAACGAGTCGGGGGCGACGAGGACCGGGCGCTCGGATATCGGCATCGTTTCGGGATCGTGGCAGGCCTGGCTCCGGGACGCGTTATTCGCCCCCGCTCAGTCGCGGGAGCTCGATGCCGCGTGACTTGGCCGGCGGGCGCTTGTACCCGGTCGCGGCCTGCACGCTCGACGGCCGCCAGCGCGAGCCGCCGCGCAACGTGGGCACGCCCGCGTCGTTGAGCGCGTCCGCGATCGCCTGCAGCGACATCCCGCCGGCGCGCATGGTCGTGATCCGGGCGGCGAGCTCGGGGTCGTCGGCCACCGCAGCGCCGCGCGCCGCACCGCGCCGCTGCGCTGCGCTCATCGCTGACCTCCACCAGCGCGCGCGCGGCGACCTCGCCCGACCGGCTCGACGTGTCCAGCTCGTAGTCGAGCGCGATCACGAACGCGTCCGCGTCCACGAACCACTGGAGCAGCGGCCCGAGCGCGGGCACCGAGTCGGTCAAGTCCTGCAGCCGGTTGAGCACCAGCCCGGCCGCGCGCCGCGCGCGGATCTCTTCGAGCGCGTGCTCGAGCCCGGGCCGCCCGCGGGCGGGCAGCGAGTCGTGCACGACCTTCGCCAGCGACCAACCGTGAGCGTCGCACCAGGCGCCGATCGCGCGCGCCGAGATGTCGAGGTCGCCCTCACGCGCGATCGAGACGTAGCCGAGCACCGGCGCGTGCGCGTTCGGGCGGGGGACCAGCGACAACCGCGGCGACTTGGGCTGGGGGACGGGCGGGGCGGGCGGGATGCTCGCCGCGGTCTTCTCCTCCAGGACGGTGGAGACGGGCGGGACGCTCGCGGTGGTCTTCTCGTCCGGGACGGTGGCGGCGGGCGGGACGGTCTTCTCGTCCGGGATGGTGGCGGTGCGCGGGACGCTCGCGGCGGTCTTCTCGTCCGGGACGGTCGGGGCATCCGGGGCGGTGCGCAATGCGTGCCACAGCCACGCGGCGATCAGCGCCAGCCCGGCGAGGATGACCAACGCCAGCAGGACCAGCGCGACCGTGTCAGTGCCGTTGGCAACGACGGCCGGCGGCGGTGCGGTCACGGCCGCGGCCGCCGGGACCGCGGCGTCGGCCGGGCGCACCGGCCGGGAGCGATCGCGCAGCCGCGCGATCGTGGCCGCGTCCCCGCGGCCCGTGCGAGCCAGGCCGTGCTTGACCTGAAACCACGTCACCGCCGCCTGCGTGCGCGCGCCGAAGCGGCCGTCGGCACGGCCCGGACGGTACCCGCGCCGCAGCAGACGGCGCTGCAGCTCGCGCACGCGCTGGGAGCCGCCGCGACGCGCATCACCGCTGCCGCGCCCGACCGCGCCTGCGCTCCAGCCGCGCGGGAACTGCGGCGTCGGCCGGTCGGCGAAACCGGCGTACGGCGCGCGGATCTCGCGGCCATGCCAGCCCGCGGACCTGTCCAGCGCGCCGTGCGCGGGCGCCGGTACCGCCAGCGCGGCCAGCAGCAACGCCTGCCGGCAGCGCGTATCGATGGTGGGACATCTCATCTCCGAAGTTCGAGCGATTACGCGACCGGCGCAGGGCGCGCGGTCGCAGGGGCCTGGGCGACTTCGGAGTCGCTCAGCCCGGGCGCTCGGCCAGGGAGATGAAGGGGACCGGCCGCTTGTGGGCCGGAGGCATCACGAGAACAGAGAAGAACGCCGCCGCGGCCGCCAGCACCGCAGCCAGCAGGAACGAGGCCGCCGCCGGCGGCGGCACCGAAGCGGCTGCGGCGGCCACGCCGCCACCCGAGGCGGCGGGCGCCTGCGGGGCCGGGGGCGGACTCGGGCCGCGCGGACCCGCTCGCCGGGGCGTGCCGGCGATCCGTGGCGTTCCGGTCGGCGACGGCGATCGGCAGCTGAGCCGCCTGATGCCAAGTCGTCGCCCGAGAGGGAGACGGCCGGAGCCGGCGCGGCCGATGTGCGCACCGACGAAGCCTGGCTCGAGTTGCCGGCGACGGGCGTTGCGGCCGCGGTGCGCGCTTCGCGTCCACGGGCGCCCCCGTCGCCGCCGGGCTCTCCGGTGCACGATCGGCCGCGACCGGACCCGCACCGTCCGAGGCAGCCGCCACCGAAGCGCCGGACTCACTCGCGCGCGGCCGCACCGTCGCGGGCGCCGCAACGCCGGCGGTGGGCCGAGAACCCGTGCGGTCGTCAGCCAGGGCCGGCGCCAGCGCATTGACGACCGGCCGGACCGCCGGCGCGAGCGCGGGCGAGAGGGTCTGCAGGACCGGCTTCACCGTCGTGGTGACGACCGGCGCGAGCGGCTCGAGCACGGGGCGAACAGTCGGCGTGAGGGTCTCGAGGACCGGCTTGACGATCGGGGGACGACCGAGGGTCTGCACGACCGGAGCGACCGTCGTGGTGAGGACGGGCGTGAGGGGTTCGAGAACCGGCCTGACCGTCGTGGCGAGGACCGGCGTCACGGTCTCCAGGACCGGCGTAACGGTCGTGGTGACGACCGGAGTGAGGTTGTGCAGGACCGGAGCGACCGTCGTGGTGAGGACGGGTGTGAGGGGTTGGAGAACCGGCCCGACGGTCGTGGCGAGGACCGGCGTCACGGTTTCCAGGACCGGCGTGACGGTCGTGGTGACGACCGGAGTGAGGGTCTGCAGGACCGGAGCGACCGTCGTGGTGAGGACGGGCGTGAGCGGTTCGAGGACCGGCTTGACGGCCTCGGTGACGATCGGCGTCGCGGTCTCGACGACCGGCTTCACGGTCGTGGTGAGGGCTGGCGTGACGGTCCGGGTGACGGGCTTGGCGGCGGCGGCGACGACCGGCGTGACGGTGTCGGTGACGGGCTTGGCGGCGGCGGCGACGATCGGCGTGACGGTGTCGGTGACGGGCTTGGCGGCGGCGGCGACGACCGGGGTGACGGTGTCGGTGACGGGCTTGGCGGCGGCGGCGACGACCGGCGTGACGGTGTCGGTGACGGGCTTGGCGGCGGCGGCGACGACCGGCGTGACGGTGTCGGTGACGGGCTTGGCGGCGGCGGCGACGACCGGCGTGACGGTGTCGGTGACGGGCTTGGCGGCGGCGGCGACGACCGGCGTGACGGTGTCGGTGACGGGCTTGGCGGCGGCGGCGACGACCGGCGTGACGGTGTCGGTGACGGGCTTGGACGACTCGGCCGGCTTGGTCGCCGCGGCCGTCGCCGTCTTCACCGCTGTGGTCACCGACTCGGCGGCCTTTGCGACCGGTGCCGTCGTCGCGGCGGACTTGTCCGCGGCCTTCGCGGCGGGCGCCGGAGTCGCGGGCGACTCGGTCGCGGCCGGCTTCGCCGCCTCCGCGGGCTTCGCGGTCGACACGGCCTTGGTGGCCGCCGCAATGGTCTCCGCCGCCTTTGCGACCGGCGCCGTAGTCGCGGCAGGCTTGGGTGTCGTCTGCGCCGGTTTCGGGGCGGCCGGCGGCGTGGTCGCGGCGGGCTTCGGCGCCTCCGGGGCGGGCGGCGGCGTGGTCGCGGCGGGCTTCGGCGCTTCCGGGGCGGGCGGCGGCGTGGTCGCGGCCGGCTGTGGCGGCGCCTGAGATGGCGCGGCGGCCGCGGCCGTCTTGGCCGCGGTCGTCACCGTCTCCACCGCTTTGGCCACCGGCGCCGGCGGGTTCGCCGCCGCCGCGGAAACGGCCTCCCCGACCGCCGGAACTTGAGCGCCGGCGACAGGCGTGAGTAGCAAGCACGCAGCGAGAACCGCTGCAACGAGAGCCATGATCCGTAGGCGAGACCGCATCCTTCACCTTCATGGGTGCCCGGAACGTCGTACTTCGAAGCACCCGAAAGGTGATCAAGCGACCGTTTCTCCGACCAGCGCCCGGTGTAGATCCGCGTCGTTTCAGCTCTGGAGCTGAGACATCAGGCACTCCGAGGGCTTCTTGTCCTCGCGCCAGCGGACGATCTTGGTGCCGTGGCGGATGCGGTCGTTGGAGGTGTGGTCGAACGTGACCTCGACGACCAGCTCGGGGCGCATGGCGATCCACTCGAGCTCGCGCTCGTTGTTCCAGCGCGAGGGGTCGCCCATGCCGCGCTCGCCGGTCTCGTACGGCGCGAGCTTCGCCGGCAACGACCGCTTCTCGGCGGCCTTGAAGCCGGAGGTGTGGCCGACGACCCGCAGCTCGCCGGCGTCGTCGTGCAGCCCGAGGATGAGCGAGCCGACCGTGCCCTCCTCCTTGCCCGGGCGCCAGCCCATGACGACGGCGTCGATCGTCCGCACGCGCTTGATCTTCGACATCCCGACGCGCTCGCCGGGCCGATAGGGCGCCTCCGGCGCGCTTGGCGATCACGCCCTCGGCGCCCTCGAGCCACGGCTGGGCGCCCGCGGGGTCTGCGGTGCAGGGGGTGAGGTCGACCGGCGGCGCGATCATCGCCTCCAGCCGCTCACGCCGCGAGTGCTGCGGCAGCTCGAGCAGCGACTCGTCGCCGTAGGCCAGCAGGTCGAACGCGATGAAGCGCGTCGGGGTCTGCTCGGCGAGCATGTTGATGCGCGAGACGGCGGGGTGGATGCGCTGGCCGAGCGCGTCGAAGTCCTGCCGGCCGTCGGCGTCGAACAAGACGATCTCGCCGTCGAGCACGTAGCGGCCATCGAAGAACGACAGCTCGGGAAAGTAGCGGCGCAGCGGCTTCCCGCTGCGCGATTGCAGGTAGACGTCCGTGCCGTCGACGAACGCGAGCGCACGGAAGCCGTCCCATTTGGGCTCGTACACCCAGCCCGCGCCCGTCGGCAATTTCTTGGCCGGACGGGCGAGCTGAGGGAGCAGTGGTGGCGTGAGGGGCAGCGCCATGGCGCTGCCCACATTAGGGCACTAGGAGAGCGGGGAGCGCTCGTCGAAGCCGGGACGATCCTCGGCCGCGAAAGCGACGCCGACACCCAGTGCGATGAGGAAGGCGATAGCGATCATGCTCTAAGTATCGGCCGGAGCAGCCCTATTGTTTCAGGCTTGATTGACTCTAGAGTCGATAGGTAAAACCTTGACGTTGCAGCAGCTCACCTACTTCCTCGCGGCGGCCGAGCACGGATCGTTCTCGGGCGCCGCGAATGCCCTGCATATGGCCCAGCCGAGCCTGTCGGAACAGATCCGCAAGCTGGAGGCCGAGCTCGGCGTCGCGCTGTTCGCCCGCGCCGGCCGCGGGATCGAGCTGACCGAGGCCGGCCGCCTGTTGCGCCCCCACGCCGAGCGGACCCTGGGCGAGGCCCAGGAGGCGATCGAGTCGGTCCGCGAAGTGCGCGACCTGACCGGCGGCACCGTCGGCTTCGGCTTCTTCGGCAGCGCCCACCACTACCTGCTCGGCGGCGTGGTCGAGGACTTCCGCAAGCGTCATCCCGAGGTCCGCGTGCGCGCGATCGGCCAGAACTCCGCCGAGGTCGCCGACGCGGTCCGCGACGGCGTGCTCGAGGCGGCGCTCATCGTGCTCCCGATCGAGGACCGCGGGCTCGACGTCCGCCCGGTCCGCCAGGAGGAGCTGTTCTACCTCTCCGCCGACCCCGCGCCGGCTCGAGCGGCCCGTGACGATCGAGCGCCTCGCGGCCGCGCCGCTGATCCTCTACGACGCCCGCTGGGCCGCGCTGGACCCGACCCGCCGCCAGCTCCGCGACCGCGCCCAGCGCGCGGGCGTGACGCTCGAGCCCCAGATCGAGGTCGAGTACATGACCGCCGCGCTCGAGCTGGCGGCGCGCGGGCTCGGGGACACGGTCGGCGCGCGCTCCGTCCTGACCACGCGCGGCTTCGCGAGCAAGCTCGGCACCGCCGCCTTCGACCCGCCGCTCCACGAGACGTTCGCCTTCGTCACCCGCCGCAACGCCCGCCTCTCACCCGCCACGCGCGTCTTCCTCGAGTTGGCGGAGAAGCGCCTACGCTCGCTGGCCTGAGGCAGATACGATCAACGTCATGTCCGACGCGACCGTTGCCGAAGAGGAGTATCTCCAGACGATCTTCTGGCTGCACGAGGCCGGGCTGCCGATGACGGGCGCGAACGTGGCGCGCGCCATGCAGCTGTCGGCGCCGACCGTGCACGAGATGGTCGGGCGCCTCGAGCGCGACGGCTACATCACCCGCGCCGCCGACAAGTCGATCTCGTTCACCGACGACGGGCTCGATCACGCGACGGCCGCCGTCCGCCGCCACCGCCTGATCGAGCGCTTCCTGACCGACGTCCTGAAGATCCCGTGGGACGACGTGCACGAGGAGGCCGAGCGGCTCGAGCACGCGATGTCCCCGGTGCTCGAGTCACGCATGCTGGAGGCGATCGGCGACGCCAAGACCTGTCCCCACGGCCATCCGATCGAGCCCGGGACGCGGATCGAGGGCGTCCCGCTCGGCGACACCGAGGAGGGGGCGAAGGTCACGGTGCTGCGCTTCGAGAACGAGGCCGAGGACCTGCTGCACATGTTCAAGCGCGAGGGGTTCGAGCTCGCGCGCGACGGCGTCGTGAGCGAGGTCGGCGACGAGCACATCACGGTCGACTTCGGCGACGACACCGGGACGCTCACGCGCTCGGTGGCCGAGACCGTCTCGGTGCTGGCCGATCCCTCGCCGCCGCCGCGGATCGCGCTGCCCGAGATCCTCGTGCTCGGCAAAGAGCGCTACGGGCGCTAACCGAAGCCATAACGGATCCGACTTGGGAGGCCGGCCGGCGCCTTCCAGAGTGAAGGGCATGCACGCCGTCACCGATTCCACCTTCACCGCCGAGGTCCTCGAGTCCGAGCAGCCGGTGCTGGTCGACTTCACCGCCGACTGGTGCCCGCCCTGCCGCGTCATGCACCCGATCCTCGACGAGATCGACGCGAGCCGCGACGACCTCCGGATCGTGAGCGTCGACGTCGACACCGAGAAGGAGACCGCCGCCCGCTACGGCGTCATGTCGATGCCGACCTTCATGCTCTTCCGCAACGGCGCGCCCGTCCAGACGATCGTCGGCGCGCGGCCCCGCAAGCGCCTCGAGTCAGAGCTCGAGCAGGCGCTCGCGCAGGAGCCGGCCGGCCGGTGAGCTGCCCGCCGCGGGCGTGAGCAGCGACAGCCGGTGACGCGGCGGATCACGCAGGTCCGCCGCGCCCACCACCGGCCCCGGGCGCTCGAGCCAGCTCGCGGGCACGAGGCTGATCCCCAGCCCGGCCCGCACGAGGAAGCGCACGGTCGCGGGGTCGCCGACCTCGAACAGCGGCAGCGGGCTGAACCCGGCGGCCTGCGCGGCGCGCATCACGGTCTCGCGCAGCGCCGTGCCCGGCTCGGCGAGGATGAACGGCCGCCCGCGCAGCACGTCGAGCGCGACGCGCGCGCCCGCGAGCTCGTCGTCGACCGGTACCGCCACGCGCAGCGGCTCCTCGGTCAGCGGGTGCACGGTCACCCCCGCGGGCTCCTCGGTCAGCGCGAGCGACGGCGACGTCGACCGCGCCCGCCGCGACCAGCGCGACGAGCTCGGCCGCCGACCCCTGCCGCAACCCGATCTGGATCCCCGGATGGTCGCCGTGGAAGTCCGCCAGCGCCTCGGGCAGCCGTGGCGCATCGGCGGCCGTCGCGGCCACGCGCACGACGCCGCGCGAGATGCCGGTGTGCCGATCCATGTCGGCCCGCGCCGCCGCCACTTCGGCCAGCACGGCTTCGGCGTGGACGAGCAGGTCCTCGCCGGCCGCCGGTCAGCTCGACGCCGCGCGACGTGCGGCGCAGCAGGGCGAGCCCGAGCTCGGCCTCCAGCCGCCGGATCTGCTGCGAGAGCGCCGGCTGGGTGACGTAGAGCGCCTCGGCGGCGCGCGTGAAGTGCTTGTGGCGCGCGACCGCGGCGAAGTACTCGAGCTGCCGGAGCTCCATCAGACGCGCGCCGGGACGGCGCGGTGGTGCGCCGCTCGGTTCATCCCGGCGTGACCTCCGAGCTGACTCGCAGGTCGGCGACGGAGCGTCCGGCCTCGAGCACGAACGTCCCAGGCTCGGTCTGCCAGCCGTCGTCCCAGTGCTGGAAGGCGCGCGGCGCCAGCGGGATGTCGATCACGACCTCCTCGCCGGCGTCGGCCTCGATCACGGCGAAGCCGGCGAGCCAGCGCGGCGGGCGCTCCACGGCGCTTGTCCGGGCGCGAGGCGTAGACCTGGAGGATCTCTCGCCCGCGGCGGGTGCCGGAGTTGACCAGGCGCACGGTCGCGCCGTCCATCGCGAGGTAGTCCCAGCTCGTGTAGCCGAGCCCGTGCCCGAACGGCAGCAGCGGTTCGACCGAACCGCGATATCCGATCGCCAGGCCCTCGTCGTAGGGCAGGACGCCGTCGCGGGGCGTCACCGATGGCAGCCCGGCCTCCGAGGCCGGCCAGGTGGTCGGAAGCCGGCCGCCGGGCTCGGCGCCGCCGAGCAGGACGTCGGCGATCGCGTGGCCGGCCTCCTGACCCGGAAACCAGCACAGCAGCACGGCGGGCACCTCGTCGAGCCACGGCATCAGCACCGGCGCGCCGGCGTTGACGACGACGATCGTGCGCGGCTGGGCCGCGTTGACGCGGCGGACCAGCTCGTCCTGGCGGCCGGGCAGGGCCAGCGACGTGCGGTCGAAGCCCTCGCTCTCGACCTCGGGCGTCGTGCCCACCACGACCACGGCGACGTCGGCGTCGCGGGCCAGTTCCACGGCCCGCTCGAGCTCGGCGTCGGCGTCGGCGAGCGGCGGCTCGTGGTCGAGCCGGAACGTGACCAGGGTCGGGTCGTCGACCTCGCGCCGCAGGACGACGTCGATCGCCTCGCCCTCCGCGAGCGTGACCGGGACGGCGTGCCGCGGCGGCGCGAACAGCGCCTCGCCGGGGTCCGCGTTCTCGGGCAGCACGAGCTCGACGTCGAACACCGGCGAGCCGCCGAGCGAGAGCCGGAAGCGGCCGGGCCCGGAGCACCCGATCAGGTGCTCGCCGGCGACCGTCGCCCGCAACGTCGTGTGCACCTCGATCGCCGCCACCGCCGGGTCGAGCGTTCCCATCCACGTGTACTCGCCGGTCTCGCGGTGCTCGGCGCCGAGCACGGTGCCGTCGGCGGCGAGGAAGCGCACGTCGGCGCTGGACACCTCGGCCACCGGCGGGCGCGTGTGCGTCTGCACGCCGCGCGCATAGCCGACCTCGGCGTCGAGCGCCGCGCGCAGGCCCTCGAGCGGCGAGACCGTGTGGTACGGGAAGACCGTCGCCGAGCCGCCGCCGAGCGTGCGCGCGACGGCGGCGTTCGGGCCGAGCACGGCGACGCGCCTGAGCGAGCGGCCGGTGAGCGGCAGCAGCGTCCCGTGGTTGCGGGCGAGGACGAAGCTCGCGGCCGCGCACGCGCGCAGCTCGGCGGCGATCTCGTCGTCGCTCCATGGTGCTCTGTGGGGGCGGGAGGCGCGACGGCGCGGACCGCGGGCGCCGTCGAGCGCGCCGACGCGTGCGGCCAGGCGCAGGAGGCGCAGGACCTTGTCGTCGACCGCGGCCTCGGTCACGGTCCCCTCGCGCACGGCCGCCACGAGCGCGTCGCCGAACGGGCCCGACGGGCCGGGCATGGCGAGGTCGAGCGCCGCGTTGCCGGCGCCGACGGTCGCGCGGGCGGCGCCCCAGTCGGACACGACGAGCCCGTCCCAGCCCCACTCGTCCTTCAAGACCTCCCGCAGCAGCGGCGACTCGGTCATCGTGACGCCGTTGACCGCGTTGTAGGCCGCCATCACCGCCCACGGCCGCGCGGCCATGATCAGCTCGAACGGCGCCAGGTAGAGCTCGCGCAACACGCGCGCCGAGACCCTCGCGTCCAGCGTGAAGCGCTCGGTCTCCGAGTCGTTGGCCACGAAGTGCTTGACCGTCGCGGCGACGCCCTCGTCCTGCAGCCCGCGCACGTACGCGGCGCCGATCCGCCCCGTCAACAACGGATCCTCGCTGAAGCACTCGAAGACCCGCCCGCCCAGCGGGTTGCGATGCAGGTTGACCGTCGGCGCGAGCAGCACGTCGACGCCCTTGCGCCGCGCCTCGAACGCCAGCAGCCGCGCCAGCCGCTCGACGCGCGGCTCGTCCCACGTCGCGGCCAGCGCGATCGGCGCCGGCACGTTGGCCGACGGCGTCCGCTCGTCCCACAGCCGCCCGCGCACGCCCGCCGGCCCGTCCGAGGTCACGATCGGCCGCAGCCCCACCGCGGGCTCGCCGTGCAGCGCCCAGAAGTCGGCGCCCGTCAGCAGCCGCACCTTCTGCTCCAGGCTCAACGCCGCGAGCCGCTCGCGCAGGAGTTCCTCCATGAGGCGTCAGTATGGGCAACCACATGCGAGCGCTGCTGTTCGACGTCTTCGGCACCTGCGTGGACTGGCGCGGCTCGATGCGCCGCGAGGTCGCGCGCTTCGGGCTGCCCGAGGACGTCGCCGACGCCTGGCGCGACGAGTACCAGCCGCAGCTCGAGACGGTCCGCAGCGGGAGACGCCCGTGGGTGAACCTCGACGTCCTGCACCGGATCGGCCTCGACCGAGTGCTCAAGCAGCGCGGCCTGCTCACTCAGTGAAGACCACAGGAACGAGCTCACGAAAGGCTGGCACCGCCTCGACCCCTGGCCCGACGTCGTCGAGGGCCTCACCAAGCTCAAGGCCAGACCACATCATCGCCCCCTGCTCGAACGGCCACATCGCCCAGTCGGTCAACCTCGCGAAGTACGCGAAGCTCCCGTGGGACGCGATCCTCGGCGCCGAGATCGCGCGCGCCTACAAGCCCGACCCCGCCGTCTACCTGAAGAGCGTCGAGGCGCTCGGCCTCGAGCCGCACGAGGTGTGCATGGTCGCCGCCCACCGCGACGACCTGATCGCGGCCGCCGCCGTCGGCCTCAAGACGGCCTTCGTGCCGCGCCCCCAAGAGCCCGAGGGCCCGCCCGTTCGACGCCGACATCGTCGCCTGGGACTTCCTGGAGCTCGCGTGAAGCACCTGATCGCGGGCTGGCTGACCGTCGGCATCTTCCTGCTCTTCGGCGACGACCTGCTCTCCAAGGACAACCTCGACAGCGTCCCGCTCGGCCTCGGCTTCTTCGCCTGGCTGCTGGTCGTGATCCTGTGGTGCGCGTTCGGCGTGATCGTCGCCGCCGACCACCTGGCCGAGATGCTCGGCGAGCCCTACGGCACGCTGATCCTCACGTTCAGCATCGTCGCCATCGAGGTGATGCTGATCAGCACCGTGATGCTCGGCGGCGGCGCGCCGACGGTCGGCCGGGACACGATGTTCGCGGTCATGATGATCGTGCTCAACGGCGTGATCGGGCTCTCGCTGGTGGTCGGCGGCCTGCGCCACCACACGCAGGACTACAGCCTCCCCGGCGCGACCGCCTACCTGAGCGTGATCATCCCGCTGGTCACGATCGCGCTGATCCTGCCCAGCGTGACCACGACCACCGACGCGCCGACGCTCTCCACGACGCAGTCGGTCGTCTTCGCGCTGGCCACGATCGTGCTCTACGTGATCTTCATCGTGATCCAGACCGGCCGCCATCGCGACCTGTTCGTGCACGGGCCGAGCGAGGAGCACGAGGTCGAAGCCGCGACGGCACGCCACATCGCCCGCTGGGTCGCGCTGCTCGTGGCCGGCGCGCTGCCGATCGTGCTGCTGTCCAAGAGCCTGGACAAGGTCGTCGACGCCGAGATCGACAAGCTCGGCGCGCCCGGCGCGCTGACCGGCGTGCTGATCGCGATGATCGTCTTCACGCCCGAGGGGATCAGCGCGCTCAAGGCCGCCTCGCACAACCAGCTCCAGCGCACGGTCAACCTCTGCCTCGGCGCCTGCCTGTCGACGCTCGGGCTCACGTTGCCGGCCGTGCTCACGATCGGGCTGATCACCGGCGAGACCGTGATCCTCGGCGTCGACCCGACCGGCATGGTGCTGATCGCCCTGACGCTGCTGCTGAGCGTCGTGACCTTCAGCGGCCCGCGCACGACCGTGCTCGAGGGCGCCGTGCACCTGCTGGTCTTCCTGGTGTACATCGTGCTCGTGTTCAGCCCCTAAGATCGCCGCTCGTGTGGTCTCCAGACACACTTCGGCGGCTCCAGCTGGACGAGCTGCTCGTGCGGGTCGTCGACGTCCTGCACGCCGACATCGCCGCGTTCCTGCTGCTCGAGGGCGACCAGCTCGTCGTGCGCGCGGCGCTGGGGCTTGACGAGCAGGGCGTGCGGATCCCGGTCGGCAAGGGCTTCGCCGGGCGGATCGCCGTCGAGCGCCAGCCGGTCGTGCTCGAGGACGTCGATCCGGCTCAGCTCCACAGCCCGGTCCTGCGCGCGCGCGGCGTGCGCTCGCTGCTCGGCGTCCCGCTGCTCGTCGGCGACCGCGTGCTCGGCGTCCTGCACGTGGGCACGCTGACGCCGCGGAGCTTCTCCGACGACGACGTCGAGCTCTTGCAACTCGCCGCCGACCGGGCCGCGATCGCGCTCGAGCACGCGGACCTGCTGGCCAAGGAGCGCGCGGTGCAGACCGTGACCGACGCCGCGCTCTCCTACCTGTCGCTCAACGACCTGCTGACCGAGCTGCTGAACCGGATGACGGCCATCCTCGACGCCGACACCGCCGCGTTCCTGCTGCTCGACGACGCCGGCGAGATGCTCGTCGCCCGCGCGGCCAAGGGCATCGAGGAGGAGGTCGAGCAGGGCGTCCAGATCCCCGTCGGCAAGGGCTTCGCGGGCCGGATCGCGGCCGAGCGGCGCCCGGTCGTGATCGAGGACGTCGATCACGCCGACATCCTCAACCCGATCCTGCGCGAGAAGGGCATCCGCTCGCTGCTGGGCGTCCCGCTGCTGGTCGAGGGACGCGTGCTCGGCGTCCTGCACGTCGGGACGCTCACGCCGCGGCTGTTCACGCCGGCCGACGCCGAGCTGCTGCAGTTCGCGGGCGACCGCGCGGCGATGGCGATCGACCGCGCGCGGCTCTTCCATCAGCGCGGCGTCGTCGACGCGTTGCAGCGCACGATCGTCCCGGAGCGCCTCCCGGACGTCCCCGGCCTGCAGATCGCCGCGCGCTATCGCTCGGCGACCGTGCGCGGCGGGATCGGCGGCGACTGGTACGACGTCTTCCCGCTCGCCCGCGGCGAGGTCGCGCTGGTCGTCGGCGACGTGATGGGCCACGGGCTCGGCGCCGCGGCGCTGATGGCGCAGATCCGCACCGGGCTGCGCGCCTACGCGCTCGACGGCCACCCGCCCGACGGCGTCGTGGAGCGGCTGAACCGGCTCGCGCTGTCGCTCGGCGTGCGCCAGATGACGACGCTGGCCTATGCCCACCTGGACCTCGACGCCGGCCGGGCGCGCGTGGTCAGCGCGGGCCATCTGCCGCCGCTGCTGCGCGAGCCGGACGGCGAGACCCGCATGCTCGACGTCGATCGCGACCCGCCGCTCGGCGTCTCGCCGATCAGCCGCTACCACCAGCGCGAGTTCGAGCTCGCCGCGGGCGCCACGATCGTGATGGTCACCGACGGCGCGGTCGAAGTCCGCGGCGAAGGGATCGAGCACGGGCTCGAGCGCCTGCGCGCGCTCGTGGCCGCGACCGACGCGCCCGACGCCGTCTGCGACGCGGTCGTCCGCGGCGACGCGCGCGGCGAGCCGGCCCAGGACGACGTGGCGGTGCTCGCGGCGCAGGTCGCGCTGCTGCCGGCGCGGCTGCGGACGACGTGGCCCGCCCACGCCGACGCGCTGGCCCGGATGCGTCCGCTGCTGCGCCGCTGGCTGCGCCACTGGGGCGCGGACGAGGACGCGATCTACGACATCACGGTCGCCGTCACCGAGGCCTCGGCGAACGCCGTCGAGCACGCCTACGCGCCGGGCAAGGCGACGTTCGAGGTCGAGGCCAGCCACACTGACGGTCTGATCACGGTCGTGATCCGCGATCGCGGTCAGTGGCGCGACCCCCGAGGGACCAATCGAGGTCGCGGCTTGATGATGATGCGGGCGCTGATGGAGGAGGTCGACGTGGCGCACAGCGAGGACGGGACGACGGTCGAGCTGCGCAGGTCGCTGGTATGACGCCGCTGGCCGACGTGCGCGTCGCCTGGCACGAGGACACGCCGGTGGCCGCGGTCCACGGCGAGGTCGACGCCTCGAACGTCGAGCGGATCGCGGGCGCGTTGCGCGGGCTGGTGACCAACCGCTCCGAGCGGCTCGTGGTCGACCTCTCGCCGACCCGCTACCTCGACAGCGCCGGCATCAACCTGCTGTTCGCGCTGGCCGAGGAGCTGCGCTCACGGCAGCTCAACCTCCGGCTCGTCGTCGCGCGCGAGTCGCCGATCGCGCGCATGCTCTCGATCACCGGCCTCGACCGCGCGGTGCCGACCTCCGGCACGGTCGCCGACGCGCTCACGTGAGCGCGGCGTAGTCGGCCGGCGAGCGGCCGATCACGGCCTTGAAGGCCTTGATGAAGTGCGCCTGGTCGAAGTAGCCGAGCTCGAGCGCCAGCCGCGGCCAGTCGCCTTCGCCCTCGGCCATCCGCTCGGCCGCCTCGTGCAGGCGGATGCGCTGCAGCACCCACTTCGGGCTCACGCCCACGTACTCGCGGAACAGCCGCTGCAGCGTGCGCTTGGAGTAGCCGGCGTGCGCGGCCAGCTCGTCGAGGCTTCTGATGTCCGCGAGCATCGCTGCGTGCAGCGCGCCGATCTCCTGCACCCGCGGCGTCGTCCTCGAAGCCGTGCGCGCGCAACCCGGCCTCGATGCCCGCGATCTGCTCGAGCTCGTCGCCGGCCAGCGCGAACGGAGCGAACGCGTCCGTGGCCGGGATCACGCGGTCGGTCAGCGTGTGCGCGGGCACCGGATGGAAGGGATGGAAGCCGCCGGGCCGGAACTTCGTCGCGACGACATGCCCGCGCCCGACCAGCGTCTGGCGGAAGCGGCCGGTGAAGACGCCATGAATGCGGCCTTCCGGATAGAAGGCGAGGTTGACGCTCGGGTGGGTGACGATCTCCTGGGTGTAGGGCTCGTCGAGGTCCCACTCGACCACCCAGTGGCGGTCGATCAGGTGGGCGAGGTCCTCCGAGGGCGCGTAGCGGGTGAGGCGGAAGTGCCGTTCCGCGGCCGCCGGATTGAGGATGCCGCGGCGGCTGTGCATGTCGCGTTCTTACAATACGGGCCGCGCTCGCAGGCCTAGCTTGGCGTCATGTCTGTCAAGCCCATTCCTGACGGTTACCGCACCATCACGCGCCTGCATCGTCGTCGAGAACGGCCTCGAGGCACTCGAGTTCTACGAGCGCGCGTTCGGCGCCGAGGTCGTGCGCAAGCTCGTCATGGGCGGCAAGCTGATGCACTCGGAGATCCGCATCGGCGACTCGCTGCTCAACGTCAACGACCCGTTCGAGGAGTTCGGGATCGGCGCGCCGGTTCCGGACGCGCCGCTGCCGGCCTCGCTGCTGCTCTACACCGAGGACGTCGACGCGCTCTACGACCGCGCGATCGCGGCCGGCGCGACCGAGCTCAACCGCCCCGCCGACCAGTTCCACGGCGACCGCGCCGGCTCGCTCAAGGACCCGTACGGCCACCGCTGGGCGCTCGCCACGCACACCGAGGACATGTCCGAGGAGGAGATGCAGCGGCGCACCGAAGAGGCGATGGCCTCTACGTGACGCGCGACGCGGGCCTGGTCGACCTCGCGCTGCTCGCCGCGCTCGACCAGGCCGCGCAGCCGGTCGAGCGCGTCCCAGACGTCGACGAAGCGCGTGTAGAGCGGCGCGACGCCGAGCCGCACGCTGTCCGGGCCGCGGAAGTCGGGGACGACGTCCGCGCGCTCGATCAGCGCGCGGCAGATCGGCCACGCCTCGGGGTGGTTGAGCGAGACGTGCGAGCCGCGCCGCGCCGGATCGCGCGGCGTCCCGAGCGTGAAGCCGAGCGGCGCCAGCCACTCGTCGTGGAGCGCGATCAGCAGCTCGGTCTGGGCGATCGACTTCTCGCGCAGCGCCGCGATCCCGGCCTCGGCCGTGACCCGCACGCGCCTCCTCGACCGCGGCGAGCACGAGGATCGGCGGCGTGCCGGCCAGGAAGCGGCCGATCCCCGGCGCGGGCGAGTACGGCCGCTCCATCGCGAACTGGTCGTCCTGGCCGAACCAGCCCTGGATCGGCGTGTGCAGCGCGTCGGGCTCGCGCACGTACAGGTAGCCGGCCGCGCCCGGGCCGGCGTTGAGGTACTTGTAGGTGCAGCCGACGGCGTAGCGGATGCCGCGCGCGGCGAGCTCGACCGGCACCGCTCCGGCCGAGTGGCTGAGGTCCCAGATGACCGTGCCGCGCGCGTCGATCGCCTCCATGTCGGCGAGTGCGCCGCTGCGGTAGGCGACGTGCGAGAGCACGACCAGGCCCTCCGGGATCTCGTCGGCCTGCGGGCCGTGCAGCGGATCGGCCGGGTCGAAGATGTGCAGCCGCAGCCCGCGCGCGCGGGCGATCCCCTCGAGCACGTAGCGGTCGGTCGGGAAGTTCTCGCGGTCGGTGACCAGCGTGCGCAGCGACGGGTCGGCGTCGAGCAGCGCGTTGACGAGCTTGAAGAGGTTGACCGTGGTGCTGTCGGTGACCAGGACCTGTCCGGGATCCGCGCCGAGGACCTGGGCGAGCGCGTCGCCCGTGCGCGTCGGCGCCTCGATCCAGTCCGGCCAGCCGCTCGACGAGCTCCTCGCCCCACTGGTCGATCACGCGGTGCAGCCGCTCGCGTACGCCCTTCGGCAGGCGGCCCAGCGAGTTGCCGTCCAGGTAGAGCCGGTGCTCGTCGGTGATGACGAAGCGCTCGCGGAACTCCGCCAGCGGATCATCGCGGTCCAGCTGCGCCGCTTCGTCGCGGGTCAGAGCCATGCGGTGACCGCCTTCCACAGCGGGTTGGCCGGGTCGAGGTGACCGAAGTGGTCCTCGTCGGGCTCGACGACGCAGCGTCGCGCCGGAGGCCGCCGCGAAGCGCTCTGAGATCTCGAGCGGGACGTTGTCGTCGCGGCCGCCGTGCGTGAGCAGCGCCGGGACGCCGAGCGGCAGGCGCTCGATCGGCGAGGCGACCGCGGTGTCCGCGCCGCCGAGGAACTGGTCGACGACGCCGTCCGAGAGCCGCAGCTCGCGCGCCCGTTGCAGGTCCAGCACACCCGCCTGCGAGACCACCCCGGTGACCGCCACGCGCGGATTCTCGCGGGTCGCCGCCCAGGCCGCGAGATGCCCGCCCGCCGAGTGGCCGATCGTCACCACGCGCGAGCGGTCGACGTCGAGGTCGGCCAGCGCGTCGATCGCCGCCGACGACGTCATCGAGCGTCTCCGGCACGCCGCCGCCGTTGCCCAGCCGCCGGTACTCGATGTTCCACGCCGCCCAGCCGCGTTGCACGAGGTCCGCGCACAGCGCGTCCATCAGCGTGAGGTCGTAGCGCGCGCGCCAGAAGCCGCCGTGGATGACGACCGCGACCGGCCCCTCGCCGTACAGCACGCCGTACTGCGAGGGGTCGTCGCCGTAGTTATGCCGCTGGGACACCCAGGCTCTTGACGGCCTCGGCGAGCTTCGTGATGCCCTCGTCGATCTGCTCGGGCGTCACGCCGGAGTAGGCGAGCCGCAGCGTGTTCTCGCCGCCCTCGAGCAGGAAGTCCGTGCCCTTGACGAACAGCACCTCGCGCTGGGCGGCGGCCTTCTCGAGCTCGGCCACGTCGATCGCCTCGGGCAGCTCGACCCACATGAAGTAGCCGCCCTGCGGCGCGGCGAACTTGGCCTCGGGCAGCTCGCGCTCGAGCGCGCCCACCACGGCGTCGCGGCGGTCGCGCAGCGCGTTCTTGACCGTCTCGATCGCCCCGTCCATGCGCCCGGAGCGCGCGAACTGGTTGACGATCGACTGGGCCACCATGTTCGGCGAGATGTAGGTGTTGGTGGCGATCGTCTGGACCTGCTTGATCAGCGCCTGCGGGCCGACCAGGTAGCCGACCCGGATGCCCGGGCAGACGGTCTTCGAGAACGAGGAGGCGTAGACCACGCGGCCCGCGTCGTCGGCCGAGAACATCGAGTCGATGTGCTCGCCCTCGAAGCGGATCGAGACGTACGGGTCGTCCTCGAAGATCGTGAAGTCGTGCTCGACGGCGAGCTCCAGCAGCCGCTTGCGCTTGGCCGCCGAGAGCGTGTAGCCGGCCGGGTTCTGGAAGTTGGGGATGATGTGCGCGAGCTTCGGGTGCACGGCCTCGGAGAGCACGGTCTCCAGGCCCTCGATGCTGATCCCGTCGGTCTCGAGCTCGACCATCCGCACGTCGGCGCCGCGGTTGCGCAGGTTCAGCAGCGTGCGGTCGTAGGTCGGCGACTCGACGATCACGGCGTCGCCGGCCTGCACCAGCAGCTCGAACAGGAACGCGTCGGCCTGCATCGACCCGTTGGTCACCAGCACCTGCTCGACGGCCACGCCGTGCTGTTCGGCGATCCACTCGCGCAGCGGCACGTAGCCGACCGACGTGCCGTAGGCGGTCGTCCCCGCCGGGTCGGAGTCGAAGGCGAGCTGCGCGGCCTCGCGCAGGCCCTCCACGTCGACGATGTCGAGCGACGGCGCCCCGCGGGCGAAGGAGATCGTGGCCATGGCTCGTGAGCCTAGCGCCGCTTGCAGAGCGTCCCGATCCTGACCAGCACCGGCGCTGGGAGGTTGCGCGCGGCGGCATAGCGGATCGTGACCGTGCGGCGGCCGGTGTCGCGCTCGAGCAGGTCCATGTCGCGATAGGCGTACTGGTACACGCGCAGCGCGCCGTGCTCCTCCTTGCCGTCGGCCGTGCGCGGCACCGCCAGGCCCGCTCCGCGCATCCCGGCCGGGCAGCTCACGCGCACCAGCCGCTTGATCAGGCGCGGCTCGCCGGCGTTCAGGCGCACTTGCACCGTCGAGATCGCCGCGCTCTTCGGCAGCTTCGTGCCGGCGCGGATCGGCTTGCCGATCAAGGTCTTGCCGCCGGCCTCGGTGCCGCGCGCCTGCTTGCGCTCGACGTGCTCGGAGCCCGCGACCTTGCCCGAGCGCTGCGCCACGATCAGCGTCGTCGCCGCCCCGCCGGCCAGCAGCACGCAGCAGCCGGTGACCGCGGCCTTGGCGCCGAGGCCGGCAACCGCGCCGCCGCCGCCCAGCAGCTGCAGGACGCCGGCCAGCGGGCCCATCCCGACCGGCGGGACGAGCGCGCGCAGCCGCCCGCGGGTGGCCTTCAGCCCGTCGCGGAAGTCGCTGCAGGCGCCGCAGGTGCGCAGGTGCCGGATCGCGTGCTCGGACGGCCGCCGGCGCTCGTCGTGGGCGACCAGCAGGACCTCGCGGATCGCCGCGCAGTCGGCGTCGCGCGCCTCCGCGGCGGCGACGAGCCCGCTGCGGGCGCGCTTGACGAGCTGGCGCGAGGCGGCGGGAGAGATCTCGAGCGCGCTCGCGACCTCGATCGTGGCTGAGCCCGTCGAGCTCGCGCATCAGCAGCGCCGCGCGCTGCTGCTCGGGCAGGTCGGCGAGGTCCTCGATCAGCCGCCGCAGCTCGTGGCGGCGGCTGAGCGTCGAGTAGATGTCCTCGCCCGCGCCGGCGCGGTCGCCGTCGGCGAGCTCGGTGGTGGGAACGCGGTTGCGCCGCAGCTCGTCGATGCAGAGGTTGCGCACGACGCGGTGCAGCCACGGTTTGAGCTCGACCGGGCGGTGGTCGTCGCGCAGCGAGCGGTGCGCGCGCAGGAACGCCTCCTGCACGATCCCCTCGGCATCGCCGCCGTGGCCGCGCAGCGCCCGCGCCGCGGTCGCGTGCAAGCGCCGGCGGTGGCGCTCGTGGAGGATCTCGAAGGCGTCCTCCCGCCCGGCCCGGAACAGCTCGACGAGATGCTCGTCCGAACGCAGTCTGAGGTGGGCGGGAGGCACGGGCTTCGAGCCTAGTTCGCGTGGCTCACTTGCACAGGTCGGCTGCCTTCACCCAGCCGGTGCGGTTGACGTGCCCACGGGCGAAGCCGTAGGCGTACTTGCCGGACGGGCTGTAGCGGGTGACGCGGATCGTCTGGTGCTTGAACAGCGTGCCGCTGAAGATCTTGCCCGGCTGCAGCGTCAGGTAGGTCGACTTGGCACAGACCTCGCGGACGCCGGTCGGCTCGGCGGCAACCGCCGGGGCGACGGCCGTGGTCGCGAGCGTGGTGGTGAGGAGGATCATGGGGAGGAATCGCTTCATGCCGGGGTGAACGAGAGCTGCCGCCGCGGTGTGACGGACCTTCTGCTATTTCGCGTCCGATGGATTACGTCTCGCGCGCACTCGACTTCGTCGCGGGCTGGCGGGACGCCGCCGGGCCGATGCCGTCGCACCCGGCGCTGGCGCCCGATCCGGCGCGCTTCGAGGCCGCCTGGACGGAGTTCGGCGAGCGGATGGCGGGCAGCTATCCGTTCCACCATCCCGCGCTACGCCGGGCAGATGCTCAAGCCGCCGCACCCGGTGGCGATCGCCGCCTACACCGCGGCGCTGCACGTCAACGCCAACAACCACGCGCTCGACGGCGGGCCGGTGACGAGCGAGCTCGAGGTCGAGGTCGATGCGGGACCTGGCCGCGATGTTCGGCTGCCCTCCGAATGCGCTGGGCCACCTGACCTCGTCGGGCACGATCGCCAACCTCGAGGCGCTGTGGGTGGCGCGCGAGCTGCACCCGGACAAGGCGATCGCGTTCACGCCGACGCGCACTACACGCACGCGCGCATGTGCGCGCTGCTGGGCGTCGAGGGCATCGCCACCGACGACCTCGAGGCGGCGGCGCGCAGCGGCAAGGTGGGGACGATCGTGGTCACGGCCGGCACGACCGGCCTCGGGACCGTCGACGACATCGAGCACGCGGTCGCGCTGCGCGAGCGCTACGGGGTCCGCGTGCACGTCGACGCCGCCTACGGCGGGTTCTTCACGCTGCTCGATTCGCTCGTCCCGGTCGCCTCCTTCCGCGCGATCGCCGGCTGCGACAGCGTCGTCGTCGACCCGCACAAGCACGGCCTGCAGCCCTACGGCTGCGGCGCGGTGCTGTTCCGCGACCCCACGGTCGGGCGCCTCTACAAGCACGACTCGCCGTACACGTACTTCACGTCGGGCGACCTGCACCTGGGCGAGATCTCGCTCGAGTGCTCGCGCGCGGGCGCCGCCGCGGCCGCGCTGTGGCTGACGCTGCGCGCGCTCGACCTCGCCCCGATCCTGGCCGCGGGCGTGCGCGCCGCGCGCGCCTGGGCCGAGCTGCTGCGCTCCTCCGACGTGCTGCGCCTGCACGTCGAGCCCGAGCTCGACATCGTCACCTACTTCCCGGCGCGGCTCACGTGCGTCGGAGATCGACGCCGCGAGCGCGCGGGTGCTCGACGCCGCGATGACCGACGCGGACCCGGTCTACCTGAGCACGCTGCGGATCGACGGCCCGGCGTTCGCCGCCGCCCATCCGGACGTCGAGCTCGACACGGACGGCGTGCGCGTGCTGCGCAGCGTGCTGATGAAGCCCGAGCACGAACCGCACGTGCCGTGGCTGCACGAGCGCGTCAGCGAAGTCGCGAGACGGTGAGCGCGAAGCGGCCGCTGTAGGACGTGCCGTTGAGCTCGCGGCGCAACGTCCCCGGGCCCGCCGCCGAGCCCGCGATCACCGCACGCGAGCCGGCGGCGTCGATCGCGTCGAACGTGGTGTAGATCGGCTCCCCGCCCGGCGGGCGACCGAGCCGCGGGAACGTCAGACCGCCGTTGCCGAAGCTGGAATCGCGCGCGCCGCTCGCGCGCAGGCGGACGACGAGCGCGTTCGGCGGCCGGCCCGAGCCCGAGAGCAGGATCCGGCCCTTACGGTCGCGCACCATCGCGGTGATCCGGATCTCGTCGCCGGCGCGCGAGATCCACGTCACGCCGGAGCGGCCGAAGCGCGTGTCGAGGGTCCCGTCCGGCCGGATCCGGATCACGGCGCCGCGCGGCGTGCCGGCCGCCGTCAGGTCGGTCCCGGCCACGAGCGTCGAGCCGCTCGGGCCGCTGCGGATGGCCTGCGCGCCGACGCCGGCGGCGCCGCCCGTGCCGAGCGCGATGTTCGCCACGCCGGTGCCGGCGAACGTCAGGTCGGGCGCGCCGGTCGCTCCCAGCCGTACCACCGAAAAGGTGCCGCGTCGCCCGCGACGCTGAACAGGATCGGGCCCTCGGGGCGCACGAGCAGGCTCGTGACGCGGCCGGCCAGCCCGAGGTCGGAGGCGTCGAAGGTGCCGAAGCTGGTGTCGACGCTGCCGTCCGCGAGCAGCCGCAGCACGATCGGCGCTTGCCCCCGGGAGCCGCCGAGGATCACGTTGCCCGCCCGGTCCATGACCATCGCCCCGAGCACGGCGTTGGCCGGCCCGGCCAGGACATAGCCGAGCCCGCCCCCGAAGCTCGGGTCGATCTCGCCGGTCGGGAACAGCCGGACGGCCGCGAAGCGCGTCGTGCCGTCCGTCAGCCGCAGCGTCCCGGCGGCGACGATCCGCCCGTCGCGGAACGTCGCCAGCGCGCGCACGCCGTCGAGCGACGTGCCCGGCAGCGCGGGAATGACCTGCCCGGCGGTGCCGAACTGGCGGTCCAGCGCGCCGGTCCGGCGCAGCCGCACGACGACGAACTGGCCGCCGGCGCTGCCGCCGGCGAGCACGCGGTTGCCCGCGATGACCTTGACCGCCCCGCCCACGGCGTCCGTGCCCTTGGCCTTCAGCGAGAGCGTGCCGCGGCGGCCGAAGCCGCGGTCGGGGTCGCCCGGCCGCGCCTGGGCGGCGACGGGCGCGACCAGCAGCAGGACGAGGGCGGCGGCGAGCATGCGCGTCATCGGATGACTCCAACCCGCGACCGGGGCAAACGGTGCGGGAGCATGCCGGACCGGCATGCTCCCGCCGCTGCTCACGCGGTGCGCAGGGCCCCGGCGATCTCGGCCGCGATCTCGGCGACCTCGGTCGGCGTGCGCCCGACGCGCACGCCCTTGCCCTCGAGCGCCTCCTGCTTGGCGATCGCCGTGCCGGCGGTGCCGGAGACGATCGCGCCGGCGTGGCCCATCGTCTTGCCGGGCGGGGCGGTGAAGCCCGCGATGTAGGCCACGACCGGCTTGGAGACGTGCTCGGCGATGTAGTCCGCGGCCTCCTCCTCGGCCGAGCCGCCGATCTCGCCCGCCATCACGATCAGCTCGGTCTCGGGGTCGGCCTCGAAGGAGGCGATGATGTCGATGAAGCTCGAGCCCGGGACCGGGATCGCCGCCGATGCCGACGATGCTCGAGTTGCCGAAGCCGCGCTGGGCCAGCTCGTTGCCGATCTGGTAGGTCAGCGTGCCGGAGCGCGACACGACGCCGACGTTGCCCTCGCTGAAGAAGCTCGCGGGGATGATGCCGACGTTGGCCTTGCCCGGCGACAGGATGCCCGGGCAGTTGGGGCCGACCAGGCGCACGTCGTCGTTGCGCGCGAGGTGGTTGTAGACGCGCAGCTCGTCGTGGGCCGGGATGCCCTCGGTGATGCAGACGACGAGCCGGATGCCGGCGTCCTCGGCCTCGAGGATCGAGTCGGCGGCGAAGCGCGGCGGGACGAAGATCATCGCCGTGTTGGCGCCCGTCTCGGCGACCGCGTCGTGGAACGTGTTGAAGACCGGGATCCCCTCGACGTCCTGCCCGCCCTTGCCGGGCGTGACGCCGGAGACCACGTTCGTCCCGTAGTTCTTGTTGTTGAGCGTGTGGAACGTGCCCTCGCGGCCGGTGATGCCGGAGACGCAGAGGCGCGTGTCGTTGTCGACCAGGATTGCCATCAGCCGGCGAGCTCCACGACTTTCTTGGCCGCGCCGAGCATCGTGGACTCGGCGTGGACATTGGGCAGGTTCGCGTCGGCCAGCAGCTGCCGGCCCTCCTTGTCGTTGGTGCCGTCGAGGCGGACCACGAACGGCACCTGCGGATTGATCTGGTCGAAGGCCTCGATCAGGCCCTTCGCGACCTCGTCGCAGCGCGTGATCCCGCCGAAGATGTTGAACAGCACGGCGGTCACGTTCTCGTTGGAGAGGATCACCTCGACCGCCTGGGTGATCGCCTCCGCGCGGCTTCCCCCGCCCGCGTCGAGGAAGTTCGCCGGCTGCCCGCCGGCCTGCGCGACCACGTCGAGCGTGGACATCACCAGCCCGGCGCCGTTGCCGAGGATGCCGACGTTGCCGTCGAGCTTGACGAACGTCAGCCCGCGCTCGCGCGCCATCCGCTCCTGCTCGTCCTCGGCGGCGACGTTGCGCAGCGCCGCGTTGTCGGGATGGCGGAAGAGGCTGTTGTCGTCGAGCGTGACCTTGGCGTCGAGCGCCGCGACGTCGCGGTCTGACGTCACGATCAGCGGGTTGACCTCGACGAGCATGGCCTCCTCGGCCACGAACGCGTCGTAGAGCTTGTTCAGCAGCGCGCCGATCGGGCGCACGACGTCGGCGTCGACGCCGGCCTCGAACGCCAGCCGGCGCGCGTGGAAGTCCTGGAAGCCGAGCAGCGGGTCGACGTGCAGGCGCGCGATCGCGTTCGGGTCCTTTTCCGCCACTTCCTCGATGTCCATCCCGCCCTGGGTGCGAGAGCATCACCAGCGGCCGCTTGGCCGAGCGGTCGAAGACGATCGACGCGTAGTACTCGGCCGCGATGTCCGACGCCGCCTCGACCCACACTTCGTGGACCGTGTGCCCGCGGATGTCCATGCCGAGGATGTTCTTGGCGTGCTCCTCGGCCTCGGTCCGGTCCTTCGCGACCTTGATCCCGCCGGCCTTTCCGCGGCCGCCGATCTGCACCTGCGCCTTGACGACGCAGGGATAGCCGATCTCGTCGGCCGCCGCGACGGCCTCCTCGACGGTGGTGGCGGGGGCGCCTGAGGGCACCGGCACCCCGTGGCGGGCGAACAGCTGCTTGCCCTGATATTCGAGTAGATCCATTGCGAGGCGGCCGAGCTTATCGCTGCGGCTCGCCTCGCGATTCCTCTCGCGTGCCGATCAGCGGCGTCGTCCCGTTGCCCTTGCGGCAGCGCCGCCTGCGCCGGCGTCGCCGACGAGGCCGTGGCCGCGTCCAGCAGGGGCTTCACGAGGTCCAGCGGGAACACGATCGTGGAGTTCTGGTTGACGCCGATCTCGCTCAGCGTCTGCAGGTAGCGCAGCTGGAGCGTCGTCGGGTTCTCCGAGATCACGTCGGCGGCCTGGCTCAGCCGCGCCGCGGCCTGGAACTCGCCCTCGGCGTTGATGACCTTCGCCCGCCGCTCGCGCTCGGCCTGCGCCTGGCGGGCCATCGCGTGCTGCATCGTCTGCGGGATGCCGACGTCCTTGATCTCGACCGTCGTGACCTTGATGCCCCAGGGCTCGGTCTGCTCGTCGATGATCTTCTGCAGCTCCTCGTTGAGCTCCTCGCGCTCGGCCAACAGCGTGTCGAGGTCCGCCTTGCCGAGCACGGAGCGCAGCGTCGTCTGGGCGATCTGCGAGGTCGCCTTGAGGTAGCTCTCGACCTGGACGACGGCGCAGTTGGGATCGACGACGCGGAAGTAGATGACGGCGTCGACGCGTGCCGTGACGTTGTCGCGGGTGATCACGTCCTGCGGCGGCACGTTGAGCGTCACCGTCCGCAGCGAGACGCGGACCATGCGGTCGATCGCGGGCACGAGCAGCACGAGCCCCGGGCCCTTGGTGTCGATCATGCGGCCGAGCCGGAAGACCACCGCGCGCTCGTACTCGCGCAGCACCCGGACCGATGCGGCGGCCAGGGCGAAGCCCACGGCCAGGATCACGATGATCGCGACGGCTACGGCCTCGATCATGGCGCCACCTCCCATTTCTCCGCGGGGCGGACGGTCAATGTCAGCCCGTTGACGTACTCGACCACGACGGGATCGCCGCGGCTGAGCGGGGCCTCGTCCTCGAGGTCCCAAAGACGGGCGCGCCACAGCGCCCCGTCGACGAAGACGCAATCTGGCGCGCGCGCGATGCCGACGCGGCCGACCAGCGTGTTGGTTGCTTTCAGGCGGCGCGTCGCCAGGCCCTTGCGCAGGAGCACGAAGAGGAAGACGCCGCCCACAAGCGCCGCGGCGAGCGCGCCGAAGACGGCCACCAGCGCGGCGCTGCCGGAGGCCGACAGCAGCAGCGCGACCCCGGCGGCGAACGAAATGATCGCGCCGGTGCCGAGCGCTCCGAAGCTCGGCACGTGCGCTTCGGCCGCCATCAATGCGGCCCCAAGTACCACCAGCAGCAGGCCGAGCGCGAACATGTTTGTCTCTGCCTCCGATGGTACTCCGGGTCCGCGCGCGCGGAAATGTCATCATGCACGGCCGCAATGCCGCTCCCGAAAGAAGTCACCTTCGTCACCTTCGACGTGTACGGCACCCTGATCGACTGGGAGACCGGCGCGTACCAGGCCTTCGCCAAAGAGGCCGAGAAGGACGGCTACACGCTGTCCAAGGAGGAGCTCGTGCCGCTCTTCCTCGAGACCCAGCAGGAGATCAAGGGCGGGTCCTACGAGCTCTACGCCGAGGTCCTGCGCCGCACCGCCGTCCAGATCTCGCGCCAGCTCGGCTGGCCGCTCGAGCCGTCGCGCTCCGGCTTTCTCCCGAACTCGATCGTCCGCTGGCCGCCGTTCAAGGAGACCAACACGCAGCTCGACCGCTTGGGCAAGAAGTTCGAGCTCGGGCTGATCTCGAACATCGACGACAAGCTGCTCGGGGAGACGCGCCGCCACTTCAAGGCTGACTTCGACCTCGTCGTCACGGCCCAGCAGGTCCGCTCCTACAAGCCGGACCTCGCGCACTTCAAGGAGGCCGAGCGCCGCATCGGCACCAGGAAGGGCTGGGTCCACGTCGCGTCGAGCTACTACTACGACGTCGAGCCGTGCATCAAGGCCAAGATCCCCGTGATCTGGGTCAACCGCAACAAGGAGACGCTCGACGCCTCGCAGAAGAAGCCGACGGCCGAGGTGAAGACGCTGCTCGAAGCGGCGAAGCTTCTCGGCGCAGCTTGAATTGGGGCGGACATCCCCTCCGCCCCACCCCGATCATCCGACCTTAATCGCGGGCGGTAGGACTCCATGAAGACGTCATCGCCGTCACCTCGCGCGCGTATGCGACGGGGTGCGTGCTGGTGCGCAGCGGCGGCGAGGCGTTCTGCATCGACTCGCCGGTCTTCCCGGACGAGCTCGAGATCCTGCCCGCGATCGCCGAGCAGGCCGGCTTCGGCATCGTCGGCGTGCTCGCCACCCATGCCGACTGGGATCACCTGCTGGGCGGCCTCGCGTTTGGGTCGGCGCCTTTGGGCGCGGCCGAGAGCACGGCGGCGCGGCTGATCAACGAGCCGGGGGCGGCGCAGCGGGAGCTGCGCTCGTTCGACGACGAGTTCTACGTGACGCGGCCGAAGCCGCTGTCGTTAGCGGGCGCGCAGACGCTCGACGTGCCGGGGTTCGTCGACATCGGGTCGGAGTCGCTGGAGCTGCACCCGGCCGACGGGCACACCGCGGACGGGATGGCGGTGTGGGTGCCGTGGGCGCGCGTGCTGGTCGCCGGCGACTACCTCTCGCCGGTCGAGATCCCGATGCTCTCGCCCGGGGGCTCGCTGCCGGCGTATCTCGCGACGCTCGACCGGCTCGAGCCGCTGGTCGAGCAGGCCGACCACGTCGTGCCCGGGCACGGCGGGCCGATCGACGGGGTGCGGGCGTTGGCGATCCTGCGTGAGGACCGGGCCTACGTCGACGCATTGCGGCGCGGCGACGATGCTCCGCTGCCGCTCGCGCGCCGGACGAAGGCCCAGCGCACGATCCACGAGCAGAACCTCACGCGGCGATGAGCTCGACGGGCTCCGTGGCCGTTTCGACGATCTCCACGTAGCGCAGCTCGGAGACCCCGAGCGCGAACGAGTCGCCGTCGCGCAGGGCGACGCGGTCGACGCGCAGGCCGTTGTGCCAGGTGCCGTTGCGCGAGCCGTCGTCGAGCAGGAAGGTCTTTCCGTCCTGGCGCACGATCAGCGCGTGGCGGCGGGAGACGCTCGGATCGTCGATCTCGACGTCCGCGTTGAGGCTGCGGCCGAGCCGGGTGATCGTGCCCATGATCGGCACGAGCTTCGATCCGGCGGCGAGGTAGCGGCCGGCGGCGGGCGCTCCGCCGTCGATCGCGTGGCGTGTTGTGCGTGGGCTCAATCTCATGGCGTTCATGGTCTCGCCAGCGTCTGAACGCCGGCTGCGGGTGGCCTGAGAGATGGCTGTGAACTCAGGTGCTGATCAGCGGGATGCCCGCGAGCGCGAGCAGCACGCCCACGCGCTGCTCGGCCGCGAGGCGCTCGTGCAGCACGAAGTACGCGAGCGCGACGGTGACCACGGGGAAGAGCCCGCCGAGCACCGCGGCGAGGCTCAGCAGGCCGCTCGTGGTGGCGACCGCGAACGCGAGGTTGGCGCCGGTGTCGAGCACCCCGATCGTGGCCAGGCCCGGCAGCGAGCGCCACGGCACGCGGGTGGCGACCCGGAGCGCGAGCAGCGCCAGGATCGGCACGGCGACGGCCCGCGCGACGGCGACGCCGGTCAGCGCGTCGTGCTCGGCCGCGGCGTCGAGGAACACCAGCGACAGCCCGATCGCGACCGCGGCGAACATCGCCAGCTGCAGCGCTTTGCGCGAGTCGATGGCGTCGTGGGCGCCGTGCTCGCGCGAGGCCAGCGCGACGCCGGTCAGCGCGGCGACGATCCCGACCCACTGCAGGGCGCCCGGCCGCTCGCCGTCCAGCAGCGACGCCGGCGAGCACCGGGACGATCGCGCTCGTGGCCACGATCGGGGCGACGATGCTCATCGTCCCGAGCGCGAGCGCGCGGTAGAAGGAGAGGATGGCCAGCGCGCCGAGCAGCGCCGACGACAGACGCCTGGCAGCACTGCGGCCGCTGTCGGCGCCGCGGATCAGCAGGATCGCGGCCAGCACGACGAGGCTGACCGCCTGGCCGACGAGCGCGACCATCGCCGCCGGGTGCACGCGGCTGGCGCGACCGCCGAGGAAGTCCGCGACGCCCCACATCAGCGACGCCAGCAGCGCCGCGGCGATCACGTGTCGGCGGCCGCCGCGGCGGCGCGGTAGGCGTCCTGCTCGCGGCGGATCAGATCGGGGTTCGTGCCGGCGGCGAGCGCGAGCTCGTAGGTCAGCAGCTGCAGCGCGATCGCGCCGGCGAGCAGCGGGTGGCCGGCCGGCAGGTCGTCGATCGTCACCGTGGGCATGTCGAGCTCTCGCGCCGCCGCTTGGACGTCGCCCGCGCGCTTGTCGCGCTGGGCCTGCGCGTGCGGGTCGATCCGGATGATCGACGAGGCCCGTGCGCGCGTCCGCCGCGGGCAGGTGCCCGTGCAGGACCTTCTCGATCCCGAGCGGCGTGACCGGCACGTGGACGCCTTCCTCGATCTTCAGCGCCAGCTCGCGCGCGGTGATCTCGTCGACGCCGCTGCCGCTGACGATCAGCCGCTCGCAGCCGTGCAGCGTGCGCGCCATTTCCGCGAACCTGTGTCGCTGATCGAGCGTGCCGTCGATGACGCGGGTCGCGGTCGTCTCGTCGGCGGCGCCGGCGATCGCGGTCAGCGCGAGCAGCGGCGAGACGTAGCCGACGGTGTGGCACCAGCTCGTGTCGACGAGCGGCGTCGCGATCGTCAGCTCGGCGCCGGTCGGTTCGTCCGGCTTGGCGGTGATCAGGATCGTGCGCGCGGAGGTCGCCTTGATCGCGGCGAGCGTGGCCGCGGTGCCGGCTTCGTGCGAGATCGCGATCAGGACGCCTTCGTCTTGTGGGTCGAGCGAGGCCTCGAAGGCGTCGCGCGCGCGGGCGTTGAGCAGTGCCGCACCGGCCATCGCGGCGTGCTCGCTGGTGCCGCAGCCGGTGACGACGACGGTCTCGGTCTCACGGATCCACTCGGCGGCCTCGAGCGCCTCGGGGCTCGAGAAGATCGGCGCGACCAGCCCCGGCTCGGCCTGGATCATCTCCTCCATGGCCCACGGCGGACCGTCACGCAGCTCGGGCATCTCGCTCATCGGCCACCTCCGGGATGCCTGAAACCCGCGGTCGGTCCTTCGGCATTCGCTGGCCAGGCTCGCTCATGGCGTCGCACGGTACCGTCTCGGTGGCACTTCCGACAGAGCCACTTCGATGCCGATGAACCGAGCCACTTTGGAGCTCTTCGCCCCGCTGGACCGCAGCTCGCCGACCCCGCTGCGCAACCAGCTCGAGGACGCGATCTGCGCCGCGATCACCGGCGGCGGCGCGCCGCCGGGCACCAAGCTGCCCGCCTCGCGCGTGCTCGCCGAGGCACTGCAGGTCTCGCGCGGCGTGGTCAGCGAGGCCTACGCGCAGATCGAGGCCGAAGGCTGGATCGAGATCCGCCGCGGGTCCGCACCGGTCGTCCGCACCGTCCCGGCAGCGCCGGCCGCGCATCTCGCGCTGGGCGTGCCCGCGGCCCCGGCCGGGTCTGCCAGTCCCGGGTCTCACCGCGGCGCCGGGCGTCTCCCCAGCGACGAGTGTCCTCGCCGTGACGGGCCGCCTCGCCGACCCGGGCCTCGCTGCGGCTCCGGCCGGGCTGGCCGGCCCGGGCGTCGCGGTGGCGCCTGGCGGCCTCGTCTTGCCGGGCGTTCCCGCGTCGGCGGGCGGCCGCTCCGTTCCGGGCGGCCCGCGCCGTGCCAGGCGAGCTCGCCGCGCCCCGCCTCGACCTCACCGCGACCGCGCCCGACCTCTCGCTCTTCCCGCGCCGCGTGTGGTCGGCGGCGCTGCGGCGGACGCTCGCGGAGATGCCCGATGCGGCGCTCGACTACGGCGACCCGGCCGGCGACGGCGAGCTGCGTGCCGAGCTCGCGGCCTACCTCGTGCGCGTCCGCGGACTCGCCGCCACCGATCTCGTCCTCACGAGCGGTTACACGCAAGGGCTGTGGCTGACGTGCCGGGTGCTCGCCGCCCGCGGCGCGCGCACGGTCGCCGTCGAGGACCCGTCGCTCGATGACGCGTGGGCGACGATCCGCTCGGCGGGCCTCGAGGTCGTCGGCCTGCCCGTCGACGAGCACGGCGTCGTGCCCGACGCGCTCGACGCCGACGCGATTCTCGTCACGCCCGCGCACCAGTTCCCGACCGGCGCCGTGCTCGCCCCCGAACGGCGGCGGGCGCTGCTGGCCTGGGGAGGCGTGGTGATCGAGGACGACTACGACTCCGAGTACCGCTACGATCGCGCGCCGGTCGGGACGCTGCAGCGGCTCGCGCCCGGACCGCGTCGTCTACCTCGGCACGGCGTCCAAGACGCTGGCGCCGGCGCTGCGGCTCGGCTGGCTCGTCGCGCCGCCCGACATCGCCCGCGCGGTCGCGCAGGAGCGCTGGGCGGTCGACTCCGGCGGGCCCTCGATCGCCGCGCGCGCCTACGCTCGGCTGCTCGCGACGGGCGAGGTCGACCGGCACCTGCGACGCACGCGCCGGGAGTACCGCGAGCGGCGCGACCGGCTGGTGGCCGCGCTCGCGCGCCTCGACGGGTGCGAGGTGGCCGGCGTCGCCGCGGGCCTGCACCTCCTGCTCCGCCTGCCGCCGGGGACCGACGAGGCCGCGGTGGTGACGCGGCTGGCCGAGCGGCGGATCCGGATCCGCGGGCTGGCGGGGTATCGGCTGGCGCCGCGTGACGACGAGCCCGCGCTCGTGCTCGGCTACGGCCGGCTTCCGCTGGCGGCGATCGACGCCGCCGTCGAGCACCTCGCGGCGAGCTTGCGATGAGCCGCGTGAGACGGTCGGTTGCGGCGGTGCGCTGCGATCGACGCGGCCGTCGAGTACTTCGCGGCGAGCCTGCGAGGAGCCGCGTGAGACCGTCGGTTGCGGCGGTGCGCCCGGTTGCGATCGACGCCGCCGTCGAGCACTTCGCGGCGAGCCTGCGAGGAGCCGCGTAAGACGGTCGGTTGCGGCGGTGCGTCCGGTTGCGTCGACGCCGCCGTCGAGCACTTCGCGGCGAGCCTGCGATGAGCCGCGTGAGACGTCGGTTGCAGCGGTGCACCCGGTTGCGGTCGACGCCGCCGTCGAGCACTTCGCGGCGAGGCTGCGTTGCCGCGTGCGTCGTCCGTTGCGGCGGTGCGCCCGGTTGCGGTTCGTGGCGCGCTGCGTGCCACGAACTGCAGGCACCGATGGGGAGGGAGCCGTCCGCGCGCGGCGTCCGTCTGGCGCGTGGTTGGTCATGGTCGGCACCGCGCTGCGTTGTCCGTGAATCGACCAGGCTGACGCCGAAGCGGTCAAGGACCCGAGGGGTGTGTTTCTCTGGTTTCCCCTGGCGATACCAGAGAAACACACCCCCTCTGATGCGACGATCGCTGACCGCCTGTCGTCGATCGTCCCGCCCATCACGGGCGAATCCGCGACCGCGCGCGGCGTCCCGACCCGCGCGAGCCTACGATGCGGCGCGTGCCCCGCGTGACGCTGGCCACGGTCGCCGAGGCGCTCGGCGTCTCGACCATGACGGTGTCGAACGCGTACAACCGGCCCGAGAAGCTGTCGCCGGAGCTGCGCGAGCGGATCTTGGCCAAGGCCGACGAGCTCGGCTACGCGGGACCGAACGCGCTCGCCCGCTCGCTGCGGCGCGGGCGCACGGGCGTGCTCGGGGTCGTGCTCGGCGAGGCGCTCGCGCAGTCCTTCGAGGACCCGGCGACGATCGAGTTCCTGCGCGGGCTCGGGGACGCCGGCATCCCGCTGCACCTCGTCCCCGCGAGCGGCGGTGCGGGCGACGCGGGGCTGGTGCTCGACGCCGCCGTCGACGCGTTCGTGCTCTTCACGCTGCCCGACGGGCACCCGCTCGTCGACGCCGTCCTGCGGCGGCGGCTGCCCGTCGTCGTGCAGAGCGGGCCACGGCTCGAGGGTCATCCGTTCGTCGCCATCGACGAGCACGCGGCGGCCGCCGCGGCGGCGCGAGCACCTGCGCGCGCTGGGCCACACGCGACTGGCCGTGCTGAGCCTGCCGTTCTCGCTCGCCGATCGCGGCGACCGGCCGCTGGCGGGCGAGCCGGCGCACCGGGTCACGCGCCGGCGGCTCGAGGGCTACGGCGTGTCCGCGGGCCGCGAGGTGGCCAACAACGACCGCGAGCACGGCGAGGCCGCCGCGGGCGCGCTGCTCGACGGTCCCGAGCCGCCGACGGGGCTGCTGTGCATGAGCGACGAGCTGGCGATCGGCGCGCTGCAGGCCGCCGCGGCGCGCGGCATCGACGTCCCGGCGCAGCTGTCGGTGGTCGGCTGGGACGACACCGTCGAGGCCCGCCGCGCCGACCCGCCGCTGACCACGATCCGCCAGTCGCTGCGCGACCAGGGGCGGCGCTGCGCCGAGCTGGCGGCGGCCGGAGCCGGCGGTGACGTCGAACTGCAGCCCTGGGAGCTGATCGTCAGGAAATCGACCGCAAGGTTCCCGCCCGTGCTGCGTTGAAGCGTGCATGAGCAGTCCGGTGACGACCGGCCTCGAACTCGGCGCGCGCGTGGCCGCGACCCAAGCCCTGCCCGAAGGCGTCGAGCCCGGCACGCTCGGCACCGTCGTCGGCGAGGCCGGCTGGGTCCAGCGGCGCTGGCGCGTGCGCTTCGACGACGGGCCGTGCATCGACGTGCCGGAGTACGCGCTCGACCGCCGGCCGGGCTGCGGCCGGTTCCGGCGCCGGCCGCGCTGACGCCGCGTCGCGCTCCGGACGCCGGATCGCTCGTGGAACCAGCGAACTGCGCCGGGTGGGGAGGTGGTCGACCGACGGCGGGATCGAGCCGCCAAAGCCGCCCGTGCAACCAGCGAACTGCGCCGGGTGGGGAGATGGTCGACCCGCCGGGTGAATCGATCATCCGCGGGAGGGGGTGCGGCAACCAACCTGCGCTGAGCGAGGGTAGATTGCCGCACCCCCCTGGTTGCGCGGTCGGAACTGGGCGATCGTGCGCGATCACCGGCTCGGATGAGGCGATCCTGTTCGCGGCGCCGTCTCGCGACTCTCCGCACGAATGACCCACCACTCCCTTACCGGCGCAGTTCGCCGGCAGGACGCATCGGCAGCGAGTTGCCGCGCCGAACGAGAACGCGAAGCCGGCGCGACCCTTGAAGTCCGCCCAGTTGATCGTTACACGTAACGGGTGGAGTTCCGTCGCGATCGACTGACCTGGGTGGCGTACGGGCTGCTCGCGTGGTTCGCGTTCCTGCAGGCGGCGCCCGGGCTGATCGTCCCGCACCTGCGCGACGAGCTCGACCTCAGCTACTCGATCGGCGGGCTGCACGTCGCGTCCTTCGCCGCCGGCAGCGTGATCGCCGGGCTGGTCGCCGGCCGCGTCGAACGCAGGCTCGGTCGCAGGCGGCTGTTCTGGTTCTCGGCCGCGCTGATGGCGCTCGGGACGGTCGCGCTGACGCTCGGGCGCGCGCCCGTGGCGACGATCGGCGCCCTGTTCGTGATGGGCGTCGGCGGCGCGCTGCTGCTGATCACGATCCAGGCCGCGCTCGCCGACCATCACGGCGAGCGCCGCGCGATCGCGCTGACCGAGGCCAACGTCGCCGCCGCCGTCTCCTACGTCGTGCTGATCGGCGTGCTCTCGCTCGCCGCGGCCCTGAGCGCCGGCTGGCGCGCCGCGCTGCTGGCCTCGCTCGTCGCTGCCCGCGGCGCTCTTCTGGCGCAATCGCCGCCTGGCCGATCGACGCGCCGCCGCCGGAGGCCGTCGACGCCGCCCGCCTGCCCGGCCGTGTTCTGGATCGCCACCGCGATGCTGTTCTGCACGACCGCCGCCGAGTGGTGCATCACGGCCTGGGGCGCGAGTTTCGTCGAGGACGCCGCCGACGTCTCGGTCGACACCGCGGTGGCGCTGATGGTCGGCTTCTACACCGGGTTCGTCGCGGGCCGCGTGCTCGGCAGCCGGCTGACCCGTGCCCACGCCCCGCACCGGCTGCTCGCGCTCGCCTTGGCCGTCACCGCCGCCGGCTTCGCGATCCTGTGGCCCGCCGCGAGCCCGCTCCAGGCCGTGCTCGGCCTGCTCGTCGTCGGCATCGGCCTCGGCAACCTGTTCCCGCTCGGGCTCGCGGTCACCGTCGACCTCGATCGCCGACCGCGCCCAGCTCGCCTCGAGCCGGGCGATGCTGGCCGCGTCGCTCGCCGTCCTGCTCGCGCCGCTGACCGTCGGCACGCTGGCCGACGCCACCTCGCTCACCGCCGCCCTGGCCGTGGTCCCGGTCGCGCTGACGATCGCGGCCCTGGCCCTGACCGTCGTGTCCATGAAGCGGACGGTCCCCGTCGTAGGACTCATTCGACGAGGTCGAACCCGCCGGCCAGGACGAGGTCGAGACGCCCGGTGCGCCACCCGCGCACCGCGTCGCGGACGAGCGGGGTCGGGCGCTCGCGGTAGCGGCGGACGATCGTCGGGCGCTCAACCTCGCCCGGCGTGACGGTGACGCGGACGCGGCGGCGGTCGTAGCCGCCGCGGCCGTCGGGGATCTCGAGCACGTGCAGGCCGGACTCCGGGCGCAGCGTGCGCAGCGCGGCGAAGCCGGTGACGGACGCCGACCAGCGGTAGCGGCGGCCGGCCTGCTCGGCGACGTCCTCCAGGCGCATCCCGCGCTCGCGGGCCCAGGCGCGGTACATGGCCACGATCCGCGGCGCCGAACTCCGGGTCGCCGTCGACGCGCAGGCCGGCGTCGGCGGGCTCGCCCGCCTCGAGCGCGTCGAGCGCCTCGCCGAGCAGCAGCACGCGCTGGGCGGCGCGGCGCACGAGCTCGGAGGGCTGGCGGCGGGCGGAGCGGATCCGGCCCATCAGCGAGCTCGCGCTGCGCAGGCCGGCCTCCATGCGGTCGCGCAGCTCGATGCCCGCCGAGCACCGCGAAGCGGCCCTCGTCCTCCCAGAAGCCCGGGCTCGCCCAGGCGCGCCAGCAGCGACGGCCTTCTCCGCTTGCCAACCCTCATCGGAAATCGCGCGCCGCGACCTCGGCGAACGCCTCCTCGAGCAGCGCGAGCGAGCCGTTGCCCTCGCGCGCGAGCGTCCGCAGCGACACCGGCGCGGCGCTCGCCGGCAGGCTCGGGCGTCGGCGTCCGGGTCCACGAACGTGACCTTCAGGCCCGCTGCCGCCGGCGCGCACGAACAGGAACTGGTCGCCGCCCGGCACCGAGTGGCCGGCGATCGCCAGCGCCAGCGGCGTCAGGAAGTGCCGCTCGACCGCGCGCTTCAACGGCCGCGCGCCGAGGTCCGGCGTGAAGCCCTCGGCGAGCAGGAACTCGAGCGCGGAGTCGTCGAACTCGACCGCCCACTGGCGCCCGCGCAGCCCGCGCCGCGCCAGCACCGACTCGAGCTCGCCGAGCCAGGATCTCGCGCATCATCGGCCGCGACAGCGGCCGGAAGACGACCGTGCGGTCGATCCGGTTGAGGAACTCGGGCCGGAACGCGCGCGCCACCGCCTGCTCGACGCTGCCCGCCGCGAACCCGGACGCGGGCGAGAACCCGATCCCGCCCGCGATCCGGGCGCCGAGGTTCGAGGTCATGATGATCACGGCGTGGCGGAAGTCGGCGGGCTCGCCGCGCGGGTCGCTCAGCCGGCCGTCGTCGAAGACCTGCAGGAACAGGTCCCAGACGCTCGGGTCGGCCTTCTCGAACTCGTCCAGCAGCACGACCGAGAACGGCTGGCGCCGGATCCGCGCCACCAGCGAGGCGTCGTCGGGCTCGCCGTCGCCGAGCATCCGCCGCGCCGAGCCCGGGTTCTGGTACTCGCTCATGTCGATCCGGATCATGCGGTCGCCGGAGCCGAACAGGTGCTCGGCCAGCGCCTTGGCGATCTCGGTCTTGCCCGTGCCGGTCGGCCCGACGAACAGCAGCACGGCCTGCGGCCGCGTCGGATCGGTGAGCCCGGCCTTCAGCAGCGCGACGCGCTCGACCATGCACTCGACGGCCTCCGGCTGGCCGATCACGCGCGAGCCGAAGAAGACCCGCAGCGCGTCGACGTCGAGCCGCTCGCGCTCGTCGAGCAGCGAGGCCGGCAGGCCGGAGCGCTCGGTGATCGTGGCCAGCACGTCCTCCATCGTCAGCGCGTCGTCGCCCGGCCGGCGCCGCCGCATCGTCTCCAGCAGCGACAGCAGCGAGCCCGGCAGCGCGGCGTCGCCGAGGAAGTGGCGGCCGAGCGCGAGCGCCTCGCGCAGCACCTCGCGCGAGCGTCGCCGGCGCGAGCCGCGCGGCGAGCGCGAGCGTGCGCGGCTCGTCCATCGGCGCCACGCGCACGACGTCGAACGCGTCGCGCACCTGCCGGCCGCGCGCGCACGAGCCGCTCGTAGGCGCCCGGGTCGACGATCCCGACGACGTGGACGCGCGCGTCGGCCAGCCCGGCCAGCAGCAGGTCGAGCGCGCCGCGCGGGTTCTGGCGGTACGTGCCGGCGTAGAGCATCTGCTCGAGCGCCGGGACGATCCAGAGCGCCTCGCTGCCCGCCAGCGTGCGCGACGAGGTGGCGCATCCGGCCCTCGAGCTCGCCGACGTAGGTCATCCCCGCGTTGACCTCGGCCGCGCCGGCCTCGAACGTCATCCAGCCGTCGCGGGCGAGCTCGCCCGCGGCCGCGCGCAGCCGGCTCAGCCGCCCGCTGCCGCGCTCGCCGACGACGAGCAGCGGCTTGCCCGCGCGCACGGCGGCGACCAGCGCGGCGATGTCGCGCTCCAACGCGTCGTCGGTCAGCGTCCGGCGCCGCGCTTCGGCCGCCTCGCGCGCGCGCCGCACGCGGCCGATCGCCCGCAGGTTCTCGGCGACGTCGCGGTTGGCGGCCATCCGCTCCAGCGCGCGCCAGCACGGAGGCCGGGATCGCGTCGCCCAGCGCGACGCGCGAGGGCGAGCGCGTCGTCGAGCTGGACGTCGGCGATGGCGTCCGACGTCGACCGGCTCGTCGCGCCGGCGCGCGACCGCCCGCAGGTCCTCGAGCGCCGCCTTCGTGCCAGCCGCCCGGCTCGGCCGCGGGCGAGCACCTGCGGTGATCAGCCCGTCGCTCGACGTGCCGGTCGAGCGCGCGCAGCAGGAACACCGTCGCGCTGGCCGCGGACCGACGCCGATCAGCGTCGAGCAGCGCGCGCGCCAGCTCGTCCGAGTCGCGGCCGCCGCGCGAGCGCCTCGAGCGCGACCGCGCCGGCGATCGCGTCCTGCGCGCCGGCGAGCGCCAGCAGCGCCGCGTCGTCGAGCTCCGACGCCAGCTCGACGGCGCGCTCGAAGCGCTCGTTCTCGCGCAGCGCCGCCGCCCGCCGCTCGCTTCCGGGGGAGCGCCCGCAGGGCTTCGAGCGCCTCCTCGAGCTCGGTCACCGCAACCCGGCCAGCTCCTCGTAGAGCGCCCGCGCGGCGCGCTCGCCCTGCTCGAGCGCGACCAGCCGGTAGGACTCGTTCGGGGCGTGCAGCGCGTCGTCGGGGAGCGAGAAGCCGGAGACGATCGCCGGGATGCCGCGCTCGGCGAACGCGGCCAGGATCGGCAGCGTGCCGCCGGTGCCGCACCAGCGACGGCGCGCGGCCGGTGGCGCGCTCCAGCGCGCGCCGCGCGGCCTGCAGCGCGGGCGTCTCGGGGTCGAAGGCCGACGGCTCGGCGCGGTCGGCGCTGAAGATCAGCTCGGCGCCGTCGGGCAGCGCGTCGCGCAGCAGCGCCTCGAGGTTGCGGGCGATCTCGTCCGAGCGCTGGCCGCCGACGATCCGCACCGACAGGTCGGCGCGAGGCCACCGGCACGACGATCGTGCGCGCCTGGCCGCCCTCGACGCGGTGGACGTCCAGCGACGGCTCGGCCGTCGTGCGCACGTAGAACTCGGTCGCGGCCGCGGGGTCGGACGGGCCGCGCGCCGACCTGCGCGAGCTCGGACTCGCCGCTCGGGCAGCGTCGCCCAGCCCGCGATCTCGAGCTCGGACGGCGGCTCGACGCCGGCGCGCAGCGGCTCGGGCAGGCGCCCGTCGGGCCCGGGCAGGACCGCGGCCAGCGCGCGGTGCAGCGCGTGGAAGGCGTTCAGCGCGGCGCCGCCGTACATGCCGGAGTGCGCGGGCTGCGTGCCCGTGCGGACCTCGACGTGCGCGAACACCATCCCGCGCGTGGCGAGCGTCAGCGCGGGCGTCTCGGCGTCGATCATGCCGCTGTCGAAGACGATCACCGCGTCCGCGCCGCGCGCGTCCTGGCAGCACCCACTCGCCGACGTCGTCGGAGCCCGTCTCCTCGGCGCCCTCGATCAGCACGCGCACGTGCACCGGCAGCTCGCCCGCCGCGGCCAGCGCGCAGGCGACGTGCAGCAGCGGGAGGAAGTTGCCCTTGTCGTCGGTCGCGCCGCGGGCGTAGAGCGCGGCCGTCGCGGACCGTGGGCTCGAACGGCGGCGACGTCCAGTCCGCCGAGGTCGCCCGGGTCCTGCACGTCGTAGTGGCCGTAGATCATCACCACGCGGCGCGTCGTCACGGGCCGAGCGCAGCTCGCCGACGACCAGCGGCGCGCCGCCGGGCGTGTCCACGAGCTCGCACGTCCCGCCGGCGGCCCGCACGCGCACGGCCGCCCACTCGGCGGCGTGCGCGCAGCGCGGCCTCGTCGCGCTCGCCGGCCGAGATCGACGGGATCCGCAGCCAGTCGATCGCCTCGTCGAAGCAGGCTCAGCTCAGCCGCTTGATCACCGCCAGCGTGTCGCCGGCGGTGACGGCGTCGCCTTCGGAGATCGGCAGCTCGGCGATCTTGCCCGCCTTGTGGGCGGTGATCTCGTTCTCCATCTTCATCGCCTCGATGATGCAGACGAGCGCGCCCTCTTCGACGGTCGGCGCCCTTCTCGACGAGCACCTTGAAGACGTTGCCCTGCATCGGCGAGGCGAGCGTCGTCGCCGCCGCCGGCTCCGCCGCCGCCGGCCTTGCGGTCGCGCTTGGGCGCGGCCTTCGGCGGGCGCGACGCCGTTCGGACGACGGCGCGCCGGCCTCGCCGTGCACGGTGACGCTGAAGCGCTTGCCGGAGACCTCGACGACGTAGTCGCGGGCGACGATCTCGGACTCGTCCTCGTCGGCCGGCTGCGGCCTTCGGGAACGCAAGCGCCTTCAGCCACTCGCTTGTCCTCGATCAGGTCGCGGCAGGTCTCGCCCTTGGCCCACTGCTCGGAGGCCATGATCGCCTTGTGGAACGGGATCAGGGTCTTGACGCCCTCGATCTCGAACTCCTTCAGCGCGCGCGCCATCCGCCGCGTCGCGCGTCTCGCGGTCGGCGTCCCAGACGATCAGCTTGGCCACCATCGGGTCATACAGCGGCGTGATCTCCGAGCCCGCCGAGCACGCCCGAGTCCACCCGCACGCCCGGGCCCCGACGGCTCGCGGTAGTGCGCGACCGTGCCCGGCGCGGGGGCGAAGTTCTTCGACGCGTCCTCGGCGTTGATCCGGCACTCGATCGCGTGCCCGTGCCAGCGGATGTCGTCCTGGCCGAAGGCAGATCGGCTCGCCCGCGGCGATCAGGACCTGCTCGCGCACGATGTCGACGCCGGTGACCGCCTCGGTCACGCAGTGCTCGACCTGCACGCGCGTGTTCATCTCCAGGAAGAAGTACTCGCCGTCCTCGCTCAGCAGGCCCTCGATCGTGCCCGCGCCGCGGTAGTCGACGGCGCGCGCGGCGTCGACGGCGATCTTGCCGATCCGCTCGCGCAGCTCGGCGTCGACCAGCGGCGCCGGCGACTCCTCGATCAGCTTCTGATGGCGGCGCTGGATCGAGCAGTCGCGCTCGCCCAGGTGCACGACGTTGCCGTGCGCCGTCGGCCAGCACCTGGACCTCGACGTGGCGCGGGTCGGGCAGGTAGCGCTCCAGGTAGACCGTCGCGTCGGAGAAGAACTTCTCGCCCTCGCGCGCCGCGCCCTCGAAGGCGTCCTTGAGCTTGTCCGGCTCCAGCGCGACGCGGAAGCCCTTGCCGCCGCCGCCGCCCGCGGCCTTGACCGCGACCGGGTAGCCGATCTCCTCGGCGATCCGCTCGGCGTCCTCGAGCGACTCCACCGGCTCGGTCGTGCCCGGCACGATCGGCACGCCCGCGTCCTGCATCAGCTCGCGCGCCTTGGTCTTCGAGCCCATCGCGTCGATCGCCGACGCCGGCGGCCCGATGAACGTCACGCCGGCCTCCTCCAGCCGCCGCGCGAAGGCGGCGTTCTCGGCCAGGAAGCCGTAGCCGGGGTGCACGGCCTCGGCGCCGGAGCGCTCGATCACCTCGAGCAGCTTGTCGACGTTGAGGTAGGACTCGGCGGCCGGGCCCGGACCGAGCAGATAGGCCTCGGTGGCGCGCTTGACATGCTGCGCGTCACGGTCGGCCTCGGAGTACACGGCGACCGACTCGATCCCGAGCTCGTCGAGCGCTCGAATGACACGGACCGCGATCTCGCCGCGGTTGGCGACCAGGACCCTTGTAAACATGAGGGGCGCGCCATGCTATCCGCACGCCTCATCCTGGTCCGCCACGGCCAGTCCACCTACAACGCCCAGGCCCGTCTGCAGGGTCAGTCCGACCCGCAGCTCTCGGAGACCGGCCGCGCCGAGGCGCAGCTGCTGCGCTCGCTCTTCGACGGCTTCGCGCCCGAGCGGGTGATCACCAGCGACCTGCGGCGCGCGAGCGAGACCGCGGCCATCATCGGCTTCCCGGACGCGCGGCGCGACGCGCGCTTCCGCGAGATCGACGTCGGCTCGTGGGCCGGCCGGCCGCTGTCGGACTTCCCGGACGAGTCCGAGACGGCCTGGCGCGGCGGTCAGCTGCACGCGCCCGACGGCGAGTCGCTGGGCCGACCTGCAGGCGCGCGTCGGCGGCGCGGTCGACGAGCTGCTCGCCGCCGGCGGACCATGGGTCGTCGTGTGTCACGGAGGCGTCGTGCGCGCGGCGCTCTCGCACGTCACCGGCGCCGACCCGCGCCGCGTCGCCGGGCCCGGCGAACGCCAGCGTCACGATCGTCCAAGCGGCGCGCGGCCTCGCCTGGAGGCCTACGCCTGGACGCCGACGGCGTCACATTGTCAGGGACGATAACCGCAAGTTCTCCGCAGGGCGGCGTTTGAGCCCGTAACGCCGCTCGCATCCTGGGGCCTTTGTCGAGCGGCGCAAGTGGGAACCGGCCGGCCGGCCAATGGGGCCGTCGTGCCGGCCGGTTACCCCCAGCCCCAGCGCTCGGGCTCGCGATCGACGCCTTCCGCCAACGCGGTCCTGACCCACGGGCTCGGCGTCGGGCCCGGGCGCGACGGGCGGCGCCGTGTCGCGCAGGAACTGCTCGATCGCGGCGATCACCGCCGCCGCCTCCTCGGGCGCGGCGCTGCTGCCGTGGAGCTCGAGACGCGGGCGGCGGTTCACCGGCGCCGCCGTACCGTACTTGGCATCAGCATCGCGCGCCATGTCCGCCCGCTCCGCCGTCCTCGGGGCCCTGGCCCTGCTCGCGCTCACCGCTCCCGTCGCGCTCGCCGATCCCGCCGGGAGATCGACGACCGAGCGAGACGATCCGGCCGCACCGGCAGCGGCGGCTTCCCGACGCTGCGCACGCGGGCGGGCGAGGACCACGGGATCCGCCGCCACCCGTCGGCGCGGCCGTCGTCGGACCGCGCGTCCGAGCGGCGCTCGCTGGCGTTCTTCGGCCAGCTCACCGACCCGCAGATCGCCGACGAGATGTCGCCGGCGCGGGTCGACTTCGTCGACCCGGCGGGCAACGCGAGTCTGCTCCTCGTGGCGGCCGCAGGAGGCGCTCGAGCTGCAGGTCTTCGACCAGACCGTCCGCAACATGAACGCCAACCGGACGAGCGAGCTGCGCGGGCGTGGCGGCAAGCGGGCGAAGCTCGGCTTCGCGATCACGACCGGCGACCTGGCCGACAACCAGCAGCTCAACGAGACGCGCTGGTTCGAGCGCGTGCTCGACGGCGGGACGGTCGACCCGTTCTCCGGCAAGCCGGTCAGCGCGTCGAACCCGTGCCCGGGCGCGACGCCGGAGACGGTCAACGGCGCTGAACGCCGCGGTCGCCGCGCGCCGCTACACCGGCGTCGCCGACTACGACGACTACCCCGGCGTGCCGACCGACCGCTACGGCGGCTTCTGGGACCCGGACGCGGCGCCGCCGGGCGGCCCGTACGCCGCCTTCCCGCGCTATCCCGGGGCTGCTCGAGCGCGCGCAGCAGCCGTTCAGCGCCGAGGGCCTGAAGGTGCGCTGGTACATCGCCCGCGGCAACCACGACGGGCTCGATCCAGGGCAACGCGCCCGCCAGCACGGACCTCTTCCGCGCGATCGCCACGGGCTGCCTGAAGGTCTTCCCGTCGGCCGCGCTCGACCCGGCGCAGTTCGCGAACGCCGACGAGAGCGAGGTCTTCCGCCGCATCGGCGACCCGTCCTACATCTCGACGCTGCTGGCCGGCGGGCGCAACGTGCCGCCCGATCCGGACCGCCGGATCCTCTCCACGGTCGAGTACAAGCGCGAGCTCGGCCGCGCCTACCGCCACGTCGAGGCCGCCGAGCGGCGCGCCTCCGACGACGTCGCCACCTACTACGCGTTCCGCCCGCGCCCCGGCCTCGAGCTGATCTCGCTCGACACCGTCGCCGAGGGCGGCGGCTCGAACGGCAACCTCGACGACCCGCAGTACCGCTGGCTCGAGGGCAAGCTCAAGCAGGCCGAGCGCGCGGACCGGCTCGTGATCGCCTACGGCCACCACACGCTCGGCACGCTCGACAACACCCGCACGGACGAGCAGGCCGGCGCCTGCACGCCGCCGAAGCCGGGCTGCGACGCCGACCCGCGCAAGCTCGACGCCGCTCCACCGCGGCCTGAAGGGCAAGAAGACCGTGCGCGACCTGTTCCTGCGCTACCCGAACGTGATCGCCTACGTCGCCGGCCACACGCACGAGAACCGCATCGACCTCTACCGCAAGGGCAGCTCGGGCTTCTGGCAGATCAACACCGCCTCGCACGTCGACTGGCCGCAGCAGAGCCGGCTGATCGAGCTGATGGACAACGACGACGGCACGCTGTCGCTGTTCGCGACGGTGCTCGACCAGGCCGCCCCGATCGCCGCGCCCGCGCCCGGCACGGCGGCCGCGTCGCTGACCGACGCCCAGCTCGGGAGCCTCGGCGCGCGTGCTGGCGTTCAACGACCCGCAGCGCGCCCGGCCCGACGCGCTCGGCCGCACGCTGGACCGCAACATGGAGCTCGTGCTGCGCGACCCGCGGGAGTAGCGCCGAACGGCGGGCCGGGCCACCTACGAGGTGGAGGTCGGCTCCACCCTTGGTGGAGCCGAAGCTTCCCGCGCGCGACCCAGGCTGGAGGCAATGTCCAGATTGCTCTGTGCCGCGATTCTGATCGCGATCTTGGTGGCGTCGCCCGCTTCGGCGGCGTGGACGCCGCCCACCACGTTGTCCAACGCCGACGAGGCCAACCCGCGCGCCCAGGCCGCGTTCGGCGGCAGCGTCCTGACGGGCTGGCTGAAGCCGACCGCCGCCCTGTCCAAGCGCCTCGGCGCCCCGTCGCCGATCACCACCGCCGACCCGTTCGAGCAGGTCTGGGCCGGCGGGCTCGACGCCGAGGGCAACGCGGTCGTCCTCACCGTGCGCCGGCACCAGCCGCGGCGGCGCGTGCGGGCGATCATCGACGGCACCCGCCGCACGATCTCCGACGGCTCCCACACGGCCAACGCGCCGGTGCTCGCGGTCGCGCCCGACGGCACCGCCGCATGCGCGCCATCATCGCACCACCCTCGTCACAAACTGCGGCTGTCTCAAATTGTCACAATCGACTCGCATCGGGGTTCCTATACTCCACCGTCCGTCCAAATAATCGATAATCGAGCCGATTAAGGATACTCGCCATGTCTCGATCGATCCTCATCATCCTTTGCGTCGCGGCGATGGAAAGCGTGTCGCACGCGAACAAGAATTTCATTCCTGACTGGACGTTCACGGGGTCGTCGCTCGCCGATGCCGACGAGCTCGGTGCCGCCAAGTGGACCGCGCAGAACGGCGAGGTGATCGGAACGCCGTCGTCACCGGATGGTGGCTGGCTGCTGTTCACGAATCCCCGTGCAGGACGTGCAGATGGCAACGTCCTTCCAGTGTGCCGCCGGCTGTCAGGCCGGTGTGTTGCTGCGGTTCGAGAAGACCGCGGATGGATTCAAGGGCGTGTTCGTGTCGATCTCCGAAACGCCCGGCGCGTTCGCGGTGACGCTCGACGCGCAAGGGCGCGTCCGGACGAAGGAGCCGCTCGAGCGTGGCGGCGGCACGGTCCGCGCGCTCGCACCTCCACAGCCCCAGGAGGCGCCCCGACGCGGCGCGCGCGGGCGGTCCCGGGCGCGGTGGTCCTGGACGTGGCGCCGGCGGTGCCGGACGCGGCGGCGCGCCTGAGCGATCGCCGTACACGCGACCCGACTATGTATTCCGGCCGGGCGAATGGAACACGCTGGAATCCATTCTCGACACGAACATTCTTCGCTCGTGGCTCAACGATGGACCGGAAGCCGGCGTGGCGAGTGGACGCGTCGACGACCAGATTGCACGGTACGGCCGCGTGGGACTGTACGTCGGCGGAACGACGGAAGTGCGATACCGCTCGATTGAAACGAAGGATCTCGCGCGCCGTGTCCGTTCGGACGAGCAAGTCGGCGCCGCGTTCCGGCTGCAGCGCCTGAACGACTTCTACTACGCGTGGTCGGCGACCGCCGCCGACGTGAACCGCGACGGCGTGCTCGATGTTGTCGCCGGCCCGCACTATTTCCTCGGTCCCGACTATCGCGTCTCGCGACGAGATCTACGTGAGCCGGATCTACAACCCGGGCGCCGAGTACGCCGCTGCCGCAATGAACATCGCACACGACTACACCGGCGACGGATTTCCCGACGTCGTCGTATCCGAAGGTCGCAGCTTCGTGATGTACGTGAATCCCGGCAAAGAACTGCGGCGGTGGGATCGTTATCCCGCGTTCGCCAACACCGCCGAGGTCGTGGCATTCAGCGACGTCACAGGCGACGGTGCACCAGACGTGGTCGTGCTCAACAGCGGCATGGTGTCGGTCGCGACCGTGAATACGGCCGCTCCGACATCGCCGTGGACTGTTCATCCCGTGTCAGGTCCCGGGTACACGGTCGCCGCGCAGCACGGACTCGGCGCCGGCGACATCAACGGCGATCGCCGTGTCGACGTCGTGACTCCGTATGGATGGTGGGAGCATCCGGCCAGTGGTTTCGGCGGTGCGTGGCCATATCATCCGGTGGCATTCGGCCGCTGGCCTCGCGCGGGTGCGAGCCCGGGCGGCGGCGAGCTGCGCGTGGCCGATTTCAACGGCGACGGATTGAGTGACGTCGCCGCCAGTCTTGAAGCGCATGGCTGGGGCCTCGCGTGGTTCGAGCAAAAACGGTCGGCGGCGGGCGAGACCTCCTGGGTGCAGCACATGATCATCGACGACCTGGCCTCGAAGAATGCGGGCGGCGTGGCCGTCTCAGAAATACACGCGATCACGACTGCGGATGTCGACGGCGACGGGGTTCCGGACGTCATTGCCGGCAAACGGCTGTTCTCGCATCTCGACAGCTACACGGATCCGGATCCGCACGGTGAGGCGGCGCTCTACGTGTTCCGCACTGTCCGGGACACACGCGCGCCTGGGGGGCGCGACGTTCGTCCCGCAGTTGGTCCACAATCGATCCGGTGTCGGCTCGATGGTGCAAACCGGCGACTTGAACAAGGACGGCGCGGTCGAGATCCTCACTGCGACGAACCGGGGGACGTTCATTTTCTGGGGATCGGCGAAGAAGGGTGTTCGCGCGAAATGAAGATGAAGCCCTGATCGTCGGTGTGGTCGTCTTGCTCGGCATGCGCGTGACGCACGCACAGCTTGCCGACACGTACTCGTTGCCGCGTTCGGCGAACTGCTGTCTGCTGAACACGGCGACCCTGCTCGCCGAGCGCCTCGACGAAGCCTTTCCCGGCAAGCCGTATGTCAACCCCAACGCACAGGGCTACACGCTCATGACACCCGTCGCGAGCGCGGCCATCGCCGACGCTCTCAGAAGGTAGGTATCTATGTCACAGAGTGAAATTACTCGTCGCACGTTCGCGCAGACCGCCGCGATGGCGCTCGGGGCGTATGCGCTTCCGTCGCTGCCTGCGTGGGCGCAGGGACCGGCCAAGAAACGCAACGTCGTCATTGGCCACACGGGAATAACGTGGCCGGCTCGCCCGTTCACTGGACGGCGCGGCGGCGGTCCAATGCCGCCGCGGACGGACCGCCTGCCGGCGGCGCAGGTGCGCCTGCGGCTCCTCCGGCCGCAACCAGCGGACAGCAGGCTGCACCGCCGCCTGCAGAAGGCCGGCGCAGCGGAGGTCCTCCGCCGCCGCCCGATCCGGCGATGAACGAGACGATCTTCAAGGACGTCTCCGAGCTTGGCTTTGCAGGACTCGAGCTGTTCGACTGGCAGATCGCCGGACTCGAGAGCCAGGGTCTGCTCGGCCAGATTCGTCGAGAGGTACAAGCTGCCGCTCATCTCGAGCTATACGAGCATCCAGCTGACCGATCCCGCCCGGCGCACTGAGACGATCGCGGCCGCGGTCAACATCGGGAAGATCATGAAGAAGTACGGCGGCAAGACGATTGTCATCGGTCCGAGCGGTCGTGTCGGTGGCCCCAGCTACAACTTCAGCGAGCACAAACAGAACATCGTCACGACACTGAACGAGCTCGGCAAGGCCATCACCGACATCGGTCTCATCGCCGCGCTGCATCAGCACACCGGGACGGCTGTCGAGACGCGCGACGAAACGTACGCGACGATGGAGGCCGTCGACACGCGCTATGTGAAGTTCGGTCCCGACATCGGCCAGCTTCAGAAGGGCGGCGTCGATCCGGTCGCAGTCGTCAAGCACTTCCTCCCGGTCGTCCAACACATGCACTTCAAGGATTGGGTCGGCGGACCGTCCATGGCCGGCTACTGCGCTCTTGGTCTCGGCAAGGTCGATCTCGTCGGCGTCCTCGATCTGATGGAAGGACGCAAGCTCGAGGGCATGATCATGGTCGAGCTGGACAGCGGCGGGCAGATGCCGTACACGCCGCGCGAGGCCGCGCAGACCGCACACGACTGGCTCGTCAAACACGGCGTGCCGATGAGGGCGTAGCGAGATGCGAGCTCTGCGAGCCATCGCACTGGGCGTTGGCCGGCGTGATCGCGCTGTGGCGTCCGGTCATCGGCCAGGTGAGCACGAACGCGCCGGAGGTCGTGCCTGGCGCACGCCCGGTGACCGTGGAACGGATCAAGATCCACGGCAAGGCCCTCGAAGGAAATCTCGAAGGCAACGTGGTCGATCGCGAGGCCATCGTCGTGCTGCCGCCCGGCTACCAGGCCGAACGAACGCGCCGCTACCCTGTCGTGTATGCGCTGCACGGCTATTCGATCGGCGCTGAACAATGGATTCGCGAGCTTCACGTACCGCAGACCATCGAAGGCGCCTTCGCGAAGGGCGCACGGCCGATGATCGTCGTCTTTCCCGATTCGAAGACCGTGCACAACGGGTCGATGTACTCGAATTCGATCACGACCGGTCATTTCGAGGACTACATCTGGCGCGATGTCGTGAACTACATCGACGAACGCTACCGGACGATACCGGATCGCAACAACCGGGGTCTCGTCGGCCATTCGATGGGCGGGTACGGCGCGAGCCGGATCGGCATGAAGCACCCGGACGTGTTTGGCAGTCTCTACATCATGAGCCCGTGCTGCATGTCACCACGCGGCGCCGGGCCGTCGAACCCGGCCAGCGAGGAGGCGCTGGCCGCGGTCAAGACGCCGGGCGACTCGGCGAAACTGCCGTTTGGCCTGCGCACACAACTGGCGGTGGCGGCAGCCTGGTCGCCGAATCCGAATAATCCGCCGCTCTACTTCGATCTGCCGGTCGGTCCGAACCAGCAGGCAGTCCTGGCAAAGTGGGCCGCAAACGCGCCGCTCGCCTTCATCGATCAGTACATCGAGAACCTGCGTCGATACCGGGCCCTTGCGATCGATGTGGGCGACAAAGACAACTTGAAGACCGACACGAACAGGCTGCACGAGATTCTGGATACCTACAAAGTGATGCACGCGTTCGAAATCTACCCGGGCACTCACACGAGCCATGTGGCCTTCCGCTTCCAGGATCACGTCATGCCGTTCTTCAGCACGTCGCTCTCATTCGCTTCGCCGCGCCGCTGAAGAGCGCGGCATGGAAAAGGATTTGTGCCCGTGAACGCGAATCGATTATCCATCTAGTTTCACAACCCGCAATGCGCGAAGCCACGATGCTTCAGCGTTAGGAGGTTTCCATGTTGACGGCATGGCGTCTCACTGCCTTGGTTCCGGTCATTGTCGTACTGATCTCCGCGCCGGCCGCGACGCAGAGCTTTTACGGATCGCTCATCAGCGTCACGCAGGACGCGCAGGGCGGTCGTGATTCCCGGCGCGACCGTGGTGCTCACCAACACCGCGACGAACGACCGCCGTGAAGGCGTGAGCGGCGAAGACGGCACGTATCGCTTCGTCAACCTCGTGCCGGGCACGTACCGTCTCGAGGTGGAGCTGGCTGGATTTCAGCGCTAGGTGCGCGATCAAATCGAAGTGAACGTGCAGTCGACACCGCGCGTCGAAGCGACGCTGCAGCTCGGCAGCCTGCAGGAAACGGTATCGGTCACCGGCGAAGCGCCGCTGCTGCAGACCGAAAACGCGTCGGTCGGCACCGTCGTCGGCGTCCCGAGCGGTGCAGGAACTGCCGCTCAACGGACGGAACGTGCTCAATCTGATCGCGGTCGCCCCCACGGTCGTTCCGCAGGGCTCCAGCGATGGCAGCTTGACCGGCAAAAACGTGTTTGCCGCCGGCAACTACCAGATCGGCGGCGGCGTCGCCAACCAGAGCGCGTCGTTTTATGACGGCGTCCCTCTGCAGGACATGTCGTACGGCAACATCGTGGCGCTGACGCCGAGCCCCGAGGCGGTCGAAGAGTTTCGCGTGCAGACCAACAACAGCAGCGCCGAGTTCGGCCGCTTCACCGGCGGCGTGGTCAACATGGTGTCGCGGTCCGGGAGCAACAGCTTCCGCGGCACCGTGTTCGAATATCACCGCAACAAGGCGCTGAACTCGAACACGTTCTTCGGCAAGCGCGCCGGCCTGGACAAGCCGCCGTTTGTGCAGAACAACTTCGGCGGCGTGCTGGGCGGTCCGGTGCTGAGAAACAAGCTGTTCTTCTTCTCGAGCTACGAAGGCTACCGCAATCGCGAAGGCGTGCTGTTCCGCCGCACGGTGCCGACCGCGGCCATGAAAGCAGGAGATTTCTCCGACTACCGCAACCTGACCACTGGCGCCGTGGTGCCTATCTACGACCCGTGGACGCAGTGCGGCATCACCAATCCGGGTACTGGCCGTTACAATGGCGACTGCGGCACGGTGCCGAATCGTCTGCAGTTCCCCGGCAACATCATTCCAGCCAATCGGATCAGCCCCATCGCGCGAAGATATCTCGACTTCCCGGTCTACGCCGAGCCGACCGTGCCGGGCCGGTGGCGGACCGAGAACTGGGAAAAAAATGCCTCGGTCGGCGGCGACAACGATCAGATCAGCTTCCGCGGCGACTACAACCTGAGCCAGAAACAGCGTCTCATCGGACGCTACACACGATTCGAGTCCAACAACCTGCCGCTCGACCTCTTCGGCAACGGCCAGCGGACTGGCGCTGCCGGAGCACTTCGTCACGACGCAGGTGATGGCCGCTAATACTTACACCATCAACTCGAGCACGGTTCTCGACATGCGTTTCGGCTACCTGCATTGGGATTACGACCGTACACCCGGGAACCTCGGCATCAACCTCGTGCAATCGTTCGGGCTGCCGACAGACGCCGTACGGCGAAATTTCAGAGCGCAGCGGCATTCCTGGCATGGAAACGATCCCGACGATCGCCGCCGGTTCGAACAGCTTCATGAGCACTGGTCTGATTTACGCCGACAACAGGTCTGTACTCGGTGACGCCGACGCTGACGAAGATTGCCGGCGATCACACGCTCAAGCTCGGCGCCAACATCTTGTGGGCCACGGAAGATTACTTCCAGAACAACGCGACCGGAGGCACCTTCGACTTCAGCAATGCGCCGACGGCGCTCGACGGAACCAACCCGGGGGCCACCGGTGATCCGTTCGCATCGTTCCTCCTCGGAATCCCGACCGGCGGCACTTACCAGTCGTCGGGGTGGACGTACGCCCGCACCAGCTATCAGGCGTACTTCCTCGACGATTCCTGGCAGGTCAATCCGAAGCTGACGTTGAATCTCGGCGTCCGGTGGGAGATTCCGGGGGTCTTCAGTGAAAAGGACGATCGCATCGTGACCTTCAACGCGGACGTGGTCAATCCGGTCCTGGCCGGGCGCACGAACCCCGTCACCGGGCAGCCGTATCGTGGCGCGTTCGAGCTGGTCAACAGCGACGAGCAGCCGGAGCGCGGCGTCAGGAAAGAGGTGTTCAACCGCGTCGTCCCGCGAGTTGGCTTCGCTTATCAAATCACCGACAGCACGGTGGTGCGCGGCGGCGCCGGCACGTTCATTACCCCGTCAACCGTGAGATTCCAGGACGGCGTCAACGGGCCCGTCATCCAGCGCACGAATACCATCGTGACCAGCGTCGACAACAACCGCACGTTCTTCACCGATATGAGCAACCCGTTCCCGACGGGCGTCGAAAATTTCCCCGGCCGCGACCCGAACTTCCAGCGGGTGCTTCTGGGCGGCACGGCTCGGCAGTTCTATAGGGATGAAGAGGGATACCCGGGTTACTCCCACCAGTGGAACGTCGCGCTGCAGCATCAGTTCCGAAACAACCTGTCGGTGGAACTCACGTATACCGGTCTGGACGGGAACCATCTACCGAACTCGATCACCGTCAACCAGTTGGGGAGAGAGCATATCGACCGGGCCGCGGGCGATCCGACCATCTGCAGTCTGACGAACAACCAAGTCATCCCGCAGGATCAGCCGGGCTTCGTGTCTGCCCAGCGGGACACCTGCTACGGCGCGTATCTGCGGCAGCAGGTGGCGAATCCGTTTGTCGGGGTGATCCGTGAAGGCGCGTTGTCCACGCCGACCGTTCAGCGACAGCTGCTGCTCGCGCCGTTCCCCCACTATGTGTCCGCATCCCACCCGGGTTACTCGGGCTCGAGCCGCTACCACGCGCTGGCGTTCCGGGCCGAGAAGCGCATCGGTGCCGGCGGCGTCGTGAGCGGCCATTACACGTACTCGAAGAACATGACCGACGTGGAGACGCTGACGGATTGGCTCGAGGGTGGGTCGAGTGCGCCGGTCGCCGGCTACCAGACCAACAACCTCGAGGAAGAGTGGGCGCTGAGCAGCTTCGATGTTCGGCACCGCGTGGTCGTCAACTTCGTTGTCGATCTCCCGTTCGGCGAGGGACGCAGGTTCGGTGCCGGCGCGACGGGGATCGCTGGCAAGCTGATCAGCGGGTGGAGCCTGAATGGCGTGACGACGATCCAGAGCGGATTTCCGCTCTCCTTCACCGCCACGCCGAACCTGATTGGGTCGGGCTATGGCTTGCGGCCGAATGTAGATCCGAACTGCGATAAGAGTGTCGACGGGTCTGCGCTCAGACCGGCTCGACCGATGGTTCAACACCGCGTGCTTCAGCGTGCCGAATGCCGCAGTGTCCACGAATCCACAGGCGCGATGGCAGCTGGGCAACGCGCCGCGTGTGGACCCCGATCTGCGGGGACACTACATGCACAACTGGAACTTCGCCGTGACCAAGACGACGCCAATCCAGGGCCGCGTCAATCTGACGCTCCGCGCCGAGGCGTTCAACTTGTTCAACCGAACCCAGTTCGGAATGCCCAACACGCAGGTCACCACGGCCGCGCAGTCCAATCTGGGTCGCATAACCACCCAGTCGAACCAGCCGCGATTGATACAGCTCGCGTTTCGCCTCACGTTCTGAGTACGTGTATGCAGGCGGGTCTCGCTTAACCGCGAGACCCGCCACATCGACCGCAACCTTGAGCTCGGAGGAATCGAGCGACGACGATTACCAGTGCGTGAGCGACCCGTCGGGACGCCGATGGGTCACGCCCGGGAAGCCTTCCGTCATTTCTTCGACGAAGGTGAGCGCCTTCTCATCGACGGTCACGCCGAGGCCTGGCCGGTCGTTCGGCCACACCTTGCCGTTCCTCAATTCAAGGAGTTCAGGCAGGTACGGTAGCGGCTGGGTCCCCCGGTTGTACTCCATGAGCACCTGACCGGGGAACGCCATCAGCGTGTGCATGTGGCCCGCCGTTCCGATCGGGGCCGTGAAGTGCGGCATCAGGCCGACCTTGTGCGTGTCGCACATCGCCATGACCTTCAGCATCTCGGTGATCCCGCCGACGTTGGGCAACGAGACGCGTACAAAGTCGAGGTCGCGCTGCTCGACGAGCGGGCTGAAGTCGGCGCGCATGCCCCACTCCTCGCCGGCCGAGATCGGCACGGTCGTGAGCAGCCGCAACTTCGGAAGCTGTGTGCGGAACTGCTCTTCGCGCAAGGGGTCCTCGACCGCGTAGGGCCGAAGCGGCTCCGTGAGCCGGCACGCCTCGATGGCCTCATGAAGGTCGAACTTCTGATGCAGGTCGATCATGAAGTCGCCGTCGGGTCCAACGCCCTCGCGGATCTGCTCCAGCGCTTTGATCATTTGTGGAATGCGCGCACGCGTATTGAACAGGGATCCGCCCCGCCCGCCGCCCGGGCCGCCGGCTCGACCGCCCGCAGCGCCAGGACCCGCTCCAGGGCCCGCGCCCGGTCCACCGGTTCGAGCGCCACCCGTGCTCGGCAGGATGCCGCTGTCGACGCGGTACACGCGCCAGCCGGCTGCCATCGTCGCCGCGGCGCGCTCCTTCAGGCCCATCCGCTGCGCCTCGTCGGGCGCTACGACCCCGTGCGGGAGACCGCTCGTCGCGTAGAGCTCGATGTGCTCACGCGCCTTGCCGCCGAAGAGCTGGTAGAGCGGCACCTGGAGCGCCTTGCCCTTGATGTCCCACAACGCCAGATCGATGGCGCCGAGCGCATGCAGCCTTTCATCGCCCGGCGAATAGTGCGCGTCCATGAACGCGCCTGCCAGATCATCTCGGTGTCGAAGGCGTTTTTCCCGATGACGCTCCGCGACACGTTGCGGACGGTGTCCGGCGACCCGCCCTGTCCGACGCCGGTGATGCCGGCTTCGGTGTCGACCAGCACGACCATGTTGCTCTGCGGGAACGCCTGCGCACCGTTACGGTCCCAGTTGGGCGGGAAGAAGACACGGATCTTCGTGACCCTTGTCGGCGACAGGCGGCTGGCAGCCTGTGCGAGCGCGACTGGCATACGACTCCAAGCCGGCCTGTTCCGCAGGACCCATGAACCGGCGACAAGCGATCCTGCCGCTCCCACAAGCGACTTCGTGAAGGTTCTGCGATCGATGTTCATAACTGTGCTCCTTTAGGCATCGCACGAAGCTGATCAGAACTCCTTTGGCGGCGGAAGTTCATCGCGCCCGGCGCGGCCACGAGACACAGGATCAGGGTGGTCAAAAGCGTTCGCATGTGCGCCCCCCGGATAATCGATTATTGATTGTTTGTGGGCATTCTAGCGGCGCATTCCCGGCGAGTTGGGACAAGTTGTGACACGCCGCGGCGACGGGTTCTCGCGCGAGGGATTCGCGGTAATCTCGCGTGCCACGGCCGTTCGCGTCACGACATCCCGGACCCGCAACTCGTGGGAGACGCGGCGTTCGCAAACATCGCCGCCCCGACTCAGACCTTATGAAACCCAATCTTCGTGTGTGTGCATCTCTCATCGTCACCGGTGTCGCGGCAGCGCTGAGCGCACAGGTGCCTCAAACCCCGCCTCCCGCCCAAGGCGGCGGCGCGGGAGGCCGGGGCGGTGGCCCTGGCGCGGTGGCTGCGGCTCTCTTCGTCGAGAAGTGCGCCGGTTGTCACGGCACGGACGTGTCAGGTGGGCGTGCCGCCAGCCTGTTCGATCAGAAAGTGCTCGCGCGCCTCGACGACGAACGCCTTGCGCGCATCATCAGAGCCGGACTCCCCGCTGCGGGAATGCCGGCGTTCAATGACCTGACCGAAGAACAGGTCGGCCAGCTGATTCATCACATTCGCGCTGAGACCGGCAATCTCGCACCCAAACCCGCATTCGTCGCAAATCCCGCGGGACACATTCTGAAGACCGAGAAGCACACCGTGAAGGCGGAGCTCATCGCCGACGGTCTCGAAACACCGTGGGCGTTGGCATTTCTGCCTGATGGACGTCTGCTGGTCACCGAGCGCACCGGCAATCTTCGGATTATCGAGAAGGGGCAGCTCTCGGAACCCGTGAAGGGCACGCCCAAAGTGCATGTCCAGCAGGACGGCGGCATGATGGACATCGAGCTGCATCCGAACTACTCGAGGAACGGCTGGATTTATCTCGCCTACTCGGAAGTTCGTCCCGGCTTCACCCCACCGCCGCCATCGGCGGCGCCGCCGACGCCTGCCGTGCAGCCCGGGCGCGGACGCGGGCCGGAGATACCATCGATGACGGTGATCGTCCGCGGGAAGCTCGACAAGAACAACCAGTGGCGCGACGAGCAGCTGATCTTCCGCGCGCCGCCGGACGTCTACACTGCAAATGGAACGCACTTCGGGCTGCGGTTCCTGTTCGATCGCGAAGGGCACCTCTTTTACTCCATCGGCGAGCGCGGCGTCCCGCAGAACTCTCAAGATCTCTCGAACCCGCTCGGGAAGATCCATCGCATCGATGAAGACGGCTCGGTGCCCAGGGACAATCCGTTCGTGAACACGCCGGGCGCGCTGCCGACGATCTGGAGCTACGGGCACCGCAATCCTCAAGGCCTCGCGTGGGATCCCGTCACCGGCCGGTTGTGGTCGTCGGAGCACGGTCCGAGCGGCGGCGACGAGATCAACATCATCGAGCGCGGAAAAAACTACGGATGGGGCGTCGTCTCGAAAGGGTTGGCGAACGGCATCACCAGGAGGTCTCAATCGGGTATGGAAGAACCGCTGACCTACTACACGCCGTCGATTGGGCCGTCACAGGTCGCGTTCTATACCGGCAACCGTTTCCCGGGATGGAAGAACAACAGCCTGTTGGTGGCAGGGATGGCAGGGCACCAACTGCGCCGGCTCCAGATTGCCGACAACACGATCACCGCCGAAGAAGTGATCTTCGGCCAGTTCGGCCGCGTGCGCGACGTGGTTCAGGGCCCAGACGGTTACTTGTACCTCGCGCTGCAGAATCCTACCGGCTCGGGTACGGGATTGCCCCTCTCCGCGTCAACGCCAGGCCGTGTCATTCGTCTGGTACCGGCTACGGCCGGGACATAATGCCGTTGTGTTCAACGCCGACCCGATGACCTGGACGATCGCTAATTCGCCAGGCGGGGGGCGCTCTTGACCGCGATCGTCACCGACGCGCCGGCGCGCGACGGATCGAATTCCCCTTCGACCAGACGCCAGGCGTCGGTCTCTTCGAGGAGCTTGGAAGCAAACGCCGTGTGCAGCGCATGGCCGCCGCGGTGCGCGACGAGATGGCCGACAATCGGGTAGCCGACGAGCGCCATGTCGCCGATGACGTCGAGAATCTTGTGGCGGACGAACTCGTCCTCGAACCGCAGCGCGTTGAGCGCGCCGGTTTCGCCGAGCACGATCGCGTTTTCGAGCGAGCCGCCCAGGGCGAGCCCGTTCTGCCGCAACATCTCGACTTCCTTGAGGAAGCCGAACGTGCGTGCCGGCGCAATCTCCTCGATGAACGACTCCTCGGTGATCTGCATCGTCCGCGTCTGATGCCGCAGCATCGGATGGTCGAAGCTGATGCTGTAGGTCACTTTGAAATGATCGGACGGATACAGCGCGATGCGCTTGTCGCCGCGCGACAACGAGATCGGCCGCACGATTTTGAGGAATCGTTTCGGAGCGGCGAGCCGCTTGAGCCCCGCTTCGTGGATCAGATAGATAAAGGGCGCCGCGCTGCCATCCATGATCGGCACTTCGGGATGGCTCAACTCGACAACCACGTTGTCCACACCCAGACTGACGAGCGCCGCAAGCAGGTGCTCGACGGTTTCGACGGACCCGTCCTTGAGCAGGAGTCCGGTAGCGTAACGGTTGCCGCCCAGATGCGAAACTGTCGCTGGAATCTCGAGCCCTCCCAGGTCCGATCGACGGAAACGTATTCCGTGGTCGGCGGGGGCAGGCTTGCAGGGACAACGTCACCTTCTTACCTGAATGCAGTCCGATTCCTGCGCAGGATACCGCTCGCTTGAGAGTGCGTTGGCTGTCCATTAGTCGTTGTGGGTCAGGCTGTTAGAACGGCTTGGCCGCGGGTTCTAGAGCAATTCCGGTGCCCGGCGACAGGGCAAGCGTCGTATCGGCAGTAAGTTGTTACATCGGCAGGTACTTACTGTAAAACCTGACTTTTGCTCAGCTGGGGGGCTGATCGGGTCTTGTGGTACGCGGACCACACAAGTCCACCGAACCGCTGTTGCAATCCTACCACAGGCGTCATGAAAATGACGCCTTCAGAAGCGGCTTGAGGAACTCTCCGGTCGCCGACTCGGTCACATTTGCGACCTGGGCCGGCGTACCCTCCGCGATGATGCGGCCGCCGCCCGCACCCCCTTCGGGACCCAGATCGATGATGTGATCCGCCGACTTGACGATGTCCAGGTTGTGCTCGATCACCACCACCGTATTGCCCTGATCGACGAGCTTGTTCAGTACGTCGAGCAGCTTGTGGGTATCGTCGAAGTGCAAGCCTGTCGTCGGTTCGTCTAAGATGTACAACGTTCGTCCCGTGCCACGGCGCGACAGCTCCTTCGAGAGCTTCACCCGCTGGGCCTCTCCCCCGCTCAGCGTCGTCGCCGACTGTCCCAGCTCGATGTAGCCGAGGCCGACACTCTGTAGTGTTCTGAGCTTGTTGCCAATCGCCGGGAAAGTTCTCGAGCAGCGGCAGACTCTGATCGACAGTCAGCTCGAGCACGTCGGCAATCGACTTGCCCCGGTACTGGATCTCGAGCGTCTCGCGGTTGTACCGCCGTCCCTTGCACTGCTCGCACGTCACGTACACGTCGGGCAGGAAATGCATCTCGATCGCAATCACGCCGTCTCCCTGGCAGCCCTCGCAACGCCCCCCCTTGACGTTGAACGAAAACCGCCCCGGCCTGAACCCGCGGGCCTTCGCCTCGGGGAGCATCGCGAACAGCTCGCGAATGAAGGTGAACAGCCCGGTGTAGGTTGCAGGATTCGAACGCGGCGTGCGTCCGATCGGCGACTGATCGATCTCGATGACCTTGTCGACGTGCTGGATGCCCTCGATGCGATCGTGCGCGCCCGGTTCGTCGCCGGCGCGATACAGCCCGCGCGCGAGCGACTTGTAGAGAATGTCGTTGACGAGCGTGGACTTGCCCGAGCCGCTGACGCCGGTGACCGCGACGAGGGTTCCGAGCGGAATGCGCACGTCGATGTTCTTCAGATTGTTCTCGCGCGCGCCGCGGATGACCAGCTCGCCTTTCGCCTGACGCGGCGGCCGCCCCTCGTCGTGCGGGCTGATCACCTTTTCGCCGCGCAGATATTGTCCGGTCAGCGACTCGTGACCGTTTACCCCTTGCCCCTCACCCCTTACCCCTGCTCAGCAACTCAGCGGGCGTCCCTTGAAAGATCACCCTGCCGCCGTGTTCGCCGGCGCCCGGGCCCAGGTCGACCAGGTAGTCGGCGACCCGAATCGTCTCCTCGTCGTGTTCGACGACGATGATCGTGTTGCCGAGATCGCGCAGATGATGCAGCGTGCCGAGAAGCGCGCGATTGTCGCGCTGATGCAATCCGATGGACGGTTCGTCGAGCACGTACAGGACACCGGTGAGGTTGGCGCCAATCTGCGTCGCCAGACGTATGCGCTGCCCTTCCCCTCCGGACAACGTCGTCGCGCCGCGGCCGAGCGTGAGATAGCCCACGCCGACGTCGTAGAGGAACCGCAGCCTGTCCTGAATCTCCTTGAGCACGCGGCTCGCGATGAGGCTTTCACGCTCGCTCAGATCGAGCGAATGGAAAACCTGATAGGCCTCGCTGATCGGCAGGTTGACGTCCTCCGAGACAGTCCGCCCCTTGACCTTCACCGACAGGCTCTGCGGCTTCAACCGCTCGCCGTGGCAGGCGGGGCACGAACGGAGAGACCGGGACCGTCTCGAGATCTTCCTGCTCGGTCCACGACGCTGCTTCGAAGCGGCGCCGGAGGTTCGGGATGATCCCTTCGAATCCTTTGCCGTTGCCGCCGTAGAGGATCTGATCGCGCACCTTCTTCGGGAGGCTCGCGAACGGCGTTGCCGGATCGAATCCGAGGTTTTTCCCGAGGCCCGGAAATGGCCTCGCGGACGAGCTTCCTGTCGCCTTTGGTCCACGGCACAATCGCGCCGTCGACGAGCGACTTCGTCTGATCGGGGACGATGCGGTTGGGGTCGAAGTCGTACATCGCGCCGAGCCCCTGGCATTCGGGGCACGCGCCGTGGGGCGAGTTGAACGAAAACGCGCGAGGCGTCATCTCCGGCATGCTGATGCCGCACTCGATGCAGGCGAGACGCCGCGAAAATAGGCGATCTCCGCCGTCGAGCGTGTTGATGACGACGATATCCTCGGCGAGGTTCAGCGCAATCTCAATCGACTCTGCCAGCCGCCGCTCGATGCCCGACTTGACGATGAGGCGATCGACGACGATGTCGATCGAGTGGTTGCGACGGCGATCGAGCTTGATGTCTTCGTCGAGCGAGCGGAACGCGCCGTCGATGCGGGCCTTGGAGAACCCCTTCTTCTTGAGCTCGGCGAGCTCCTTCTTGAACTCTCCCTTGCGGCCGCGCACCACCGGCGCCAGCACGTTGATGCGCGCATCCTGCGGATACAGCATCACCATGTCCATGATGCGGTCGAGCGACTGCGCGGAGATCTCCTGGCCGCATTGATGGCAATGGGGGATCCCGATGTTGGCGAACAGCAGGCGCAGGTAGTCGTAAATCTCGGTAACGGTCCCGACCGTGGACCGCGGGTTGGAGGCGGTCGTTTTCTGCTCGATGGAGATGGCCGGAGACAGCCCGTCGATCAGATCGACGTCGGGCTTCTCCATCTGCTCGAGAAACTGGCGGGCGTAGGCCGACAGCGATTCGACGTACCTCCGCTGCCCCTCGGCATAGATCGTGTCGAAGGCGAGCGACGACTTGCCCGAGCCCGACAGCCCGGTGATGACCGTCAGCTTGTCCCGCGGGATGTCGACGTCGATGTCGCGAAGGTCGTGCACGCGGGCGCCGCGTACGGATATCCAGCCCTGACCCATCTGTGTGCTTTCTTTGGGAAACCCGAACTAGTAATTGTAGCACTAGTTATTTTGCGTTTTTCAGCGCGGCGGCGGCATTGTGCGCGGACTGCGCCTTCAGCGCCTCGGCTTCCTGAATTTCGGCGCGCTTCCCGGCGATGAGGCTGTTGGACAAGCCTGTGATGTCTTTTTCGTACTCCGCAAGCTCGACCTTCATTCGACCGATCACGTCCTCGTAACATCGCGCCGCGGTGGAGAAGCGGCCAGATGCCGGCTTCCAGTTCCGCTCGGCCGAGTCGAGCAGGCCGAGATACCGCTCGGCGTCGCAATCGGAGCGGTTCATCTGCAGCGCGCCCTCGAAAAACGTCCGCGACTCCGCCAGGCGATTGAGGTTGAAGGCCGCCATCCCGGCCAATCTGTAGATGGCGTCGTTTCTCATCGCGTTCAACCCGGTGGTGGCATCGTCGAACGCAAGCTGCGACGCTCCGGTGTGCAGCCGGTTCCACGCGCGCCAGTAATATTTCTCTCCCGGGTTGTTGGCAGCATCGTTCAGCAGCAGATCGTCGAGCAGCGCGATGGCCTCGTCGTGCCGTTTGAGGTAGCTCAGCGACTTCGCGCGGCCGAGGCGCGCCTGATTTTCGAACCCGGCGATGTTGATAACCGAGTCATACAACGCGAGAGCGTCCGCATAACGGGCATAGGAAAAGGTCACGTTGGCCAGCGCGAACGTGATTGCCGCGCTGTCGGGCAGGAGCTGGCGAGCCCGCGTGAGCTCGCGAAACGCTCCGGCGATATTCCCTCCCATCAACGCCCGCTGACCGAGCAGCAGGTGCACCTCGCCAAATCCTGTTTCCATGCCGATGAGCTCTCGCGCCGTGTCGGACGAGAAGGTCGGCTGAAACGTCAGCATGCGGTACTTCACCGAGAGATCTGCGGGGTGGGCAGCGACAACCGCGGCTACCTGCGGCTGAATGTCTTTGTATTGCAGGGTCTGCAAGACGAGCGAGAGGTAGACGTACGCGGTCAGCGCACTGGCATGCGCCTCTTTCTCCAGCTCGGCAATAATTTTCAGCCGCTCGTCTCGAGGCGGGATGTTGTTCAACCCATCCGCATGCGCGAAATACGCCGCGTAGCTTTTCGCAACCTGCGCCTGCCGCTGCACGGCCGACTCGAGCGCACCGGAATCGGGCATGCGCAGCTCGCGCTCGCGAAACACGATCATCAGATCGTTCTCGAGCGCTCTCGCCGCCACCGCCGCATCGCCCGACTCGCCGACGAGCGCCGCATACGCAGAGGCGGCCTCTTTGAGGCAGAGATAGCAACCCCGGGAGGCCAGGCGATCGGCTTCAGCCAGCCGCGCCGCCAGCACTTCTGGAGGAATGTCCGGAGACACCCTGGTCGGCCGAACCGTCCCGCAAGCGAACGCAAAAGCTAATCCCACGCATGCAGCCAGAACCAATTTCAAAACTCCGATCGCGGGTCCTGTCGCCGGTCTGCCCCACCCGTCCTCGGCGCCAACGCCACGTGTACGTGGGGTGGCGCCTGCGCGACGGGCGGGGCCGCCCCGACCGGCGCCACCCGCTCGGGTGACGTTTTGAAACTGCCTCTCCTCTCACGGAAACCGTTACCTCGTGTTTTTGGAACGCCCGTCAGCAGTTTGTTATGGCGTCAGTCGGGTGTGAGTCGACCTATTGAATCGACGATGATGAACTCCACCGGTGCAGTATGCGATTCCAATCTCAAGCCAAGCTCCTCCAGCGCCGTAACGAGCGACGGGAGCTGCGAGTCCGGTCTGTCGCCACGATTGAAGCTCCTCAGGGCGCCATGGCTGGACCGGCAAAAGCAATATGACGAGCAGCGAAAGCTGGAGGGCTCCCCAGCCTGAACCGTGGATGGACGGCACAGGCGAGCCGCAGGGCGCCGAGTCCACCAGCAGCGAGCCAGGCCCGCTTGAATCCAGTGGGCCGCGATGTTTGCCGCGAGACGCTCAGCACTCATCGTTACCGCCGCACTGCGCGACGTCAGATGCCCGGCAATCTCGCGCAGGTCGTCCTCCGTGAGATGTTGATGGCGGACCGAATGCTGGACGGCTCGGCGGCGCCGCCGAACGCGGAAATCAGCGAACTCGCACGCCGTCTCGCCGGCGCCCAGTTGGCGCACGCACGCCGGCTAACGTACAGCTGAATCGGCGCGGCTCACGTTCAGGTGCCCCTTCCGTTCAAGGGATACCGCATCGTCATGACCATCATGTTGCCCGCCAATCTGGCGGTCGGGCGCGAAGCATTCGTACACGTCCCGAACGGTAGCGCTGTCGCGGTCCCAGACCACTTTCATGATTTCGAGCTCTTGCTCCGTCAAGACTGGCAATCGCTTGGGCATGTCTACTAACGAGTTAGTACTAACCACTGTGTGGATGTCAAGTATTGAGAACAAACTGCTCATAAAGGTGGAGTCGGACCGGTTGCGGGTTGACAGCATCTGATGCGTGATGCATGATGACCCGCATGCGAACCACGCTCGATCTCGACGATGACATTCTGCAAGCGGCGAAGGAGCTGGCGGCGCTCAGAAAGACGACCGCGGGAAAGGTACTGTCCGAGCTCGCGCGCAAGGGACTCGCGCCCCCAGATGTGCCAACGCTGAAGGTCCGAAACGGCGTACCGCTGCTTCACCCACGTCCGGGATCGCCGGTGATGACGATGAAGCTGGTCAACGAGCTTCGCGACGACGAATGAAAGAGAGCGGAGCCGCACTGCTCGACGTAAATGTATTGTTGGCGCTCTTCAATCCGCGTCACATTCATCACGACGTGGCGCACGACTGGTTTTTCGATCGCGCAGACCGGGCGCTTGGGCGACCTGCGCCATTACCGAAAATGGGCTGATCCGTCTGGCGACGAATCCGGCCTCGCACCTGGAACCGTATCGTGCCGTCGAGGTCCTCGATCACCTCCGCCACTTCTGCTCCTCGCCCCACCACGTCTTCTGGACCGAGTCGGTTTCCCTCACGGACACGGCGCTCTTCAATCTTGCCCACATCGGCGGCCACCGGCAGATCACCGACGTTTATCTGCTCGGCCTGGCGAAGAGGCGCGGCGGAACGTTGGTGACACTGGACGACTCGATCCCGTTGAAGGCCGTCATCGGCGCCACGCGGCGGCATCTCAGCATCCTCGCCGAAGCCTGACGCACACCGGCGGGATGCCACGTCCCACAAACGGACGCGCGGGCGCCCTGGAGGTGCGGCTAAAGCCGGACATCAGTTACTCTTGCGACTCGGTTCGCGGGCACGCGGTTTGATAAGCAGGCTTCCATGCTGAGAGATCTTCGCCACGGACTGCGCGTGCTGATGCAGGCGAAAGCCTGGACGGCCGTCGTGGTGTTGTCGCTCGCGGTCGGCATCGGCGCCAACGCCGTGATCTTCTCCGCCGCGCACGGCATGTTGATGCGCAAGCTCGCGGTGCACGATCCCGACTCGCTCGTGCGCTTGAGATACGCCGGCGACAACGACATGGTGACCGACTCGAGCGACTACGGCTTCTCCGCCGACAGCCCCTACGGCCGGATGCGCACGACGTTTTCGTATCCGATGTATCAGCACTTCCGGGTCGCCAACCAGACCATGGTGGACGTGATCGCGTCGGTGCCGTTCGGACGGCTCACCGTCCTCGTGGACGGACGCGCTGAAACCGCCACCGGCGTCCTGGTGAGCGGCAATTTCCACTCGCTGCTTGGTGTCGAGCCGCGCATCGGCCGCGCGATCACTCCGCAAGACGACAATCCCTCGGCGCCCCCAGTCGCGATGCTCGGCGAGCGTTATTGGAGGACCCGCTTCTCTGCGGACCCTTCAGTCCTCGGCCGGGTCGTCACCGTTGCCGGCATTCCGGCAACGATTATCGGCGTCACACCCGCGGAATTTTCGGGGGTGAATCGCCCGCTCGCGGAGCCCCGCGCATCACCCTGCCGATTGCGCTCGATACCAGGGTGCGGGGCGAGACGCGGCTCGACAGACCGACCAACTGGTTCGTCCAGGTCATGGGCCGGCTCAAGCCGGGCTTCACCGCCGCTCAGGCGCAGGGCAATCTCGAAGGCGTGTTCCGGCAACAGGCCAAAGCCGGCATGGACGCGTACCTGTCGGGACTGACGAACAGGATCGGCAAACAGCGGAAAACGTCAGCCGCACGGACGTTCCGCGGCTCGTCGTCGACAGCGGGAGCCAGGGCGTGTACGACGCCAACACGAACGATGCACGAGCCCTTCAGCTCATCGGCGTCGTCGTCGGACTCGTCCTGTTGCTGGTGTGCGCGAACGTCGCGAACCTGCTGCTCTCGCGCGCCACCGTCAGGCAGCGGGAGCTGTCGGTACGCCTGTCGATGGGCGCCACCCGCGGCCGCCTTGTCCGCCAGCTGCTCACCGAAAGCCTGCTGCTCGCCGGCCTTGGCGGCGCCGCCGGAATCCTGATCGCCTATTGGGCGCAGACCCTGTTGCCCGCCCCCATAGGTCCCGTGACGCTCGCTCGACCTCCCGGTGCTCGGCGTCATGATTGGTATCACCGCGATCGTCGGCGGATCTTCGGCATCGCACCAGCCATTCGCGCGACACGCATCGACGCGGGCACCTCTCTGAAGGAGAAGCAGCCGCAGCGTCGCGCATGGCAGCACGATGCTCAGCCGCGGACTTCTGGTCGCCCAGGTGGCGATCTCTCTGGTGCTTCTCGTCGGCGCCGGCCTCTTTTTGCGCACGCTCGACAACCTGCGCCATGTCGATTTGGGGTACGACCCCAACAACCTGGTGTTCGTCCGGACGTTCCCGTCGACGGAATACGATGCGGAGTACCGGACCCGGTTCTTCGAGCAGGGGGTGGAACGTCTGCGCACCGTTCCCGGGGTGCGTGCGGCGACCCTGTCGTTCCGACGCTGCTGTCGGGCGGCACGAACTACGACCGGCATGTTCGTCCAGGGCCGCGTTCCGCCGTCGCGCAGCGACCGCAATTTCGGCAGCCTGATCGGCATCCACCGCGTCGTCGTCGCGCCGAACTTCTTCGACGTGATGGGCATTCCGCTCGTTGCCGGCCGCCAGTTCTCAGACAGCGACCACGCGCAAGGCGCCGAAGGTGGCGATCATCAACCAGGCGGCGATGCGCAAGTTCTTCCCGAACGAAAACCCGATCGGGCAGCGGTTCGGACACGTCGCCTGAAACCTCGGGCGACATCGAGGTCGTCGGCGTGCTGCGCGACGCGCGGTACAACAGCCTGCGCGAGCCGCCGCCCCCGACGCTGTACGTTCCGTATCAGCAGCGCGGGCCGGACGGCCTGGTCTTCAGCGTGAGGACGGCCGGCGAACCGGAGGCCGTCATGGCCGGAATCCGACAGGCGGTCAGCGACATCAACCCGGAGATTCCAATCGTCACCGTGGAAACGCAGATGTCGCAGATCGAGCGGCGGTTCGCCCAGGAAAAGGTTCTCGCGCAGGCGTATCTGCTCTTCGGAGCCGTCGCGGTGTTCGTCGCAGCCATCGGCCTGTTCGGGCTGATGTCGTACAACGTCTCGCGCCGCACGCGCGAGATCGGTATTCGCATGGCGATGGGCGCCCAACGGAAAGAAGTTCTCCGCCTCGTCGCCCGTGAGTCGGTGGTCCTCGTCATCGCCGGCGTCCTCATCGGGCTGGCGGTCGCGGCCGGCACGGGCCATTACGTCGCATCTCAGCTTTTCGGCGTGCAGCCGACCGACGTGGCGACGATCGCCGGGGCAATGGCCGTGATGTTCGCGGTCGCCGCGACCGCCGGATATCTACCCGCTCGCCGGGCCACTCGCGTCGATCCGATGATTGCTTTGAGATACGAGTAATTCCACGTAAGATTGCGCGTCTTTCATCACGGCCCTCGGCGCCGGCCGTTTTCCTGGAGGCCCGATGCGCACCAGAATCATTCTTCGTCACCGGTCTCGTCGCAATCGTTGCCGCGTTCGTGTCGGCGATCCCGACAAGAGCCCAGCAGGCCGCTGCCGACGCGCCGACATTCAATAAAGACGTCGCGCCGGTTCTTTTCAAGAACTGCGTCACGTGTCATCGGCCGGGCGAAGCCGCGCCGATGTCCCTGCTGACCTACGAACAGGCGCGGCCCTATGCGAAGGCGATCGCCAACGCGGTGGTGAACCGCACGATGCCTCCGTGGCACGCAGACGCTCCCGCCGGCACGTTCCATAACGAGCGGCAGCTCACCGAGTCGGAGCGGCAGACACTTGTCGATTGGTCAAGAGCCGGAGCGCCAAAAGGCGACCACGATCTACCGCCGGCGCCAACCTTCGTTGACGGCTGGACCATTGGCAAACCCGATCTCGTGCTGCAGATGCTGGAAGAGCGGGCGATTCCCGCCCGCGGCACCATCGAGTACGAACACTTCTACGTTCCGACGAACCTGACCGAGACGAAGTGGGTGAAGGCGATCGAAGTGCGTCCGGGAAACCGCGCCGTCGTCCATCATGTCCTCCTCCGCACGGAGCAGGCCACACCCAACGCCTCGCGGCTGATTCGCGCCAACCCGAAAAATGCGGTGGTGACGCAGCGCGAGGGAGTCGGTGAGCGCCCGCGGCGCGCGCCGGCCCCCGGAATGGCGCGTTCGCTGATTGCCACGTATGCGCCCGGCACCAACCCCCAGGTTGCGCCGGCGGGAACAGCGTTCCGGCTCGAGCCCGGCAGCGTGCTCGAAATTCAGATGCACTACACCACGAACGGCCAGGCGACGACCGACCGCACGAGCGTGGGGTTCGTGTTTTCCGATGAACCATCGCCCCGTGAATTGCGCGCGGGCGATTTTTTCAATGCAGTGTTTACGCTGCCGGCCGGCAGTGCCGACGTCTCCGTCGGAACCGACGTCGAATTCCTCGAGGATGCCGTCGTCTTCGGCATCTTCCCGCACACGCACGTTCGCGGGAAGCGCTGGGACTATAAGCTGGTGATGCCCGGCGGCGAGCAGAAGCCGATTCTCGCGGTGCCTCGCTACGACTTCAACTGGCAGACGTATTACATGTTCAAGGAGCCGCTGCAGGTGCCGAAAGGCGCCGACGATCGTCTCAACCGCGTGGTACGACAATTCCGCGGCCAACAAGAACAATCCCGATCCGAAAGTCGACGTCAAGTGGGGCGACCAGACCTGGGAAGAAATGCAGTACTCGGGAATACTGCTAAGCCAGAATTGAGAGATGGGCTCAATCTGCTAATTCAGCGAGCTATCCCAACGGGCGAATAGGTACCGCGAGCCTGTAGGCGGTGTCGTTCGACGACGACGACCAGCCCGCCATTCGGATCGATAGCGACGCCGACCAGTGATTGCCCCGCGACGACCAGCTCTGTCGAGCCGTCGGCTCGCACGCGATACAGGCCGTTCGAGCCTGCCAGGGCTTCGATGACATACAGCGCACCCTGGGAATCGAACGCGATTCCCTGCGGACGGCCGAAACCCGAATACACGCGATCGAGCTCGCCGGAGTCGGGATTCAGTTTGTAGACGTGATCGTAGGGACCGAGCGTCGGCGCCGACACGTAAATTGAACCCTCGGGCCCGACCGCAAGATGAAACGCGGCGATGCTCGGCGGCAGCGTCGCAATGGTGGTGACCGTCCGATCCGGCTGCACCGTGAAGATCGTCCCAGAGCGATCGCCGACGTAGAGGACTCCGTCGCGAGTCGAACACAAGGCCGCACGCGATGCCGAGATCGCTTGCGTAGGTCTCGTGCGTCCCGTCGGGGAACACCTTGTAGACCGAGCCCTCGAACCGGCTCGACACGTAGAGCTGCCCCGACGCGTCGAACGTCATCGACGTCGGGTTGACGATTCCCGAGACGTACGACTCGCGGCGGCCGGTCGGGCTGACGCGGAAGATCGAGACAGGCACCTCCTGCCCGCGCGTTCCGCTATAGGTGACGTATAGATTGCCCTCGCGATCGAACACCGGGTTGTCCACCTGATGCAGCCCGGTCGCAAGCTCCCGTGCCCACCTCGAGCAGCGCGGTTTCGCCCGGCACGCCTTCCACACGGACGGCCGTCTGCCCTCCGTCGAGGCCCTGGGGGACGAGGACGGAAATCGTCGAGGGTGACGCGAAAACGGCGCGCGCCGGCGTTTCGCCGAACGTGACGTCTGGCAGGTGCGGACGATCGATGGGGAAACCGGAGCCGTGGATGGTGACGCGGCCACCTTCCACCGCCCAATGGGGTTGTATTGATGTCAGCCGCGTCAGGACTCGTCCAGTTCAGCGTTCCAGTACAGGAAGTCGCGCCAGCTATCCGGCGCGTTGCGCAATCCGATCGTAATACGGATGGCGGGCACCGACTCCGGCCGTTTCGGATATTTGACCAGGTGCATGCCGGCTTCGACCGGCGTGCGCCCCCCTTTCCGGCGGTTGCACGAGACGCAGCAGGTGACGATGTTCTCCCAGTCCTTCCGGCCGCCTTGCGCGACGGGCACGACGTGGTCGAACGTCAACTCGCTCGTGGGATACAGCGTCGCCGCAGTACTGGCACGAGTGGTTGTCGCGCGCGTAGATGTTCGCCCGGGAAAACGGAACGTAATCGAACCGGCGTTTGATTTTGATGTAGCGAAGGAGGCGGATGACGGAGGGCAGCTTGATGCTGAAGGACACTGCCCTGATTTCCCGGTCGTAGACCGAGATCACCTCTACCTTCCCCTGGCAAAGCAGCGTGATGGCCTTTTGCCAGTTGACGACCTTCAGAGGCTCATACGTCGCGTTGAGGAGTAATGTCTGTTCCATACCGGACGTGCAAAGATTTTCGCGTGAAGGTTTGCGCCTGTCAAGTTACTGTAAGGACTGTACTTCGCCGCCTCAAGGTGCCGATAATGCTTCAGATGGGACGCGCTATTAATAATGACGCTCGCGCTGGCCGTGTCCTCTGCCGCCTGCGCCTCGTCTGGCGCCGTCCCGCGGCCGTTTCCGGGCGCCACGGTGGCAAACGCACGCCTCCGCTCCGAGGCGCAGAGCTACGGCGCGACACCGTCGCACCCGACGCACCTGGCGCAGCCTGTCGCACCTGGCGCACCTCAACGCACCTGGCGTCACTTCGGCGGCGAAGCGATCGTTCAGTTCGCGATGGGATTCCGCGGGGTGCCCTACCGTCTGGGGGGCGCCGATCCGGCGGGTTTCGATTGCAGCGGTCTCGTCCAGTATGTGTTCGCGCAGTACGGCGTCTTCGTTCCGCGCGTGGTCGAGCAGCAGTACGAAGCCGGCAACAAGGTGAAGCCGTCCGACATCAAGCCGGGCGACCTGATCTTCTTCAATACGAAGAAGCGCGGCGACGGCGTGTCGCACGTCGCCATCGCCATCGACGAGACGACCTTCGTCCACGCGCCCAATTCGACGGGCGTCGTCCGCATCGAAACGCTGGGATCCTCCTATTGGGGCTCGCGCTACGTCGGCGCGCGCAGAATCAAGCCCGCCTCTCCTGCCAGCTAGCCCCACACAGATACCAGGCCTCGATAAACCTGCCAGCGAAAGCGTGCGGGTTGGCGGCCGCGTGGTGCGTATAATCCAGCCGATCACGTACCGTCGAAAGATGACACCTGAGCGATGGCGGCAGGTCGAGGAAATCGTTCACGCAGCGCTTTCGCGCGGCGAGAGCGAGCGACCGGCCTTTCTCGCTCAGAAGTGTGCAGGCGACGAGGCGCTGAGAGGCGAGGTCGAGTCGCTGCTGGCACAACAGGCCTCGGCGACGGGATTTCTGGAGGATCCGCTGGTGGCCGGAGCGCTGCTGGCCGGCGAGACTGGCGCATCGATCACTCACCGGCCGGCGCCTTGGCGGCTACGAGGTTCACGCGCGCATCGGCGTCGGCGGTATGGGCGAGGTCTACCGCGCGCGCGACACGAAGTTGGGCCGCGACGTCGCAATCAAGATTCTTCCGAGCGCCGTCAGCAGCGATCCCGATCGGCTGGCGCGGTTCGAACGCGAAGCCCGCGTCCTCGCGTCCCTCAATCATCCCCACATCGGCGCCATCTACGGGTTGGAAGACGCTGATGGATTACGAGCGCTGGTGCTCGAGCTGGTCGAGCGGTGAGACCCTGGCTGACCGCATCGCGCGTGGTCCCATACGTCTGAATGAAACTCTGCACCATTGCGCGGCAGATAGCGGATGCGCTCGAAGCCGCTCACGAGAAGGGGATCGTCCACCGCGACCTGAAACCGGCGAATATCAAGATCACGTCCGACGGCGTCGTCAAAGTGCTCGACTTTGGCTTAGCGAGAGTCGGCGACCGGCGACGTTGGCACGACCGACTTGACGCAGTCCCCGACGATAACGGTCGGCGGCACGCGGGAAGGGTCATCCTCGGCACGGCGTCGTACATGAGCCCCGAACAGGCGAGGGGCCGGCCGGCTGACAAGCGTGCGGACGTGTGGGCGTTCGGGATCGTGCTCTACGAGATGCTGACCGGCCGCGCCGCCTTCGAGGGTGACACGATTTCAGACGTGATCGCGAAAGTGATCGAGCGCGAGCCGGATTGGTCGGCGCTTCCAGCCTCGACGCCTCCCCGCCTCCGTGAGCTGTTGCACCGATGCGCGAGGAAGGATCCGAAGGCGCGGCTCCAGGCGATCGGAGACGCGCGCGTTCAGATCGACGAGCTGATCGGCGGCGCGACCGGAGGAAACCGCCACGGCCGTCGCCACGCAGCCGCGCGTACAGCGACAGTGCGCGCTTCGCATGGATCGTCGCGACGCTGTCGCTCGCGATCGCTGCGGCGCTGTCAGTCCCCGCCACGCTGTACTTCCGTCGCGTGGTTCCCGAGCCAGTCCTTACGCGCTTCGAGATTGCCACGCCGCCGACGAGCGACCCGGTATCGTTCGCGCTGTCGGCCGACGGCCGCCAGTTGGCGTTCGTCGCAACGGCCGAGGGCACGCCGCGGCTCTGGGTGCGGCCGCTCGACCAGGTGACGGCGCGGCCGCTCGCGGGCACCGAGGGAGCCCGCTATCCGTTCTGGAAGCCGGATGGCCGCGCGATTGGGTTTTTTGCCGACGGCAAGCTGAAGACGATCGATTTGGGAAGCGTCGAATCGCACGTGGTGGCGGACGCGCCGGCTGGCCGCGGTGGCACGTGGAACCACGACGGCGTCATCGTGTTCGCCCCAGCGGGCTTCGGGGTCCTGCTGCGCGTGATGGCCACGGGAGGGACGCCGGTGCCCGTGACGCAGCTTCCGTGCCGGCGTCGGGAGCCATCGCTTCCCGCAGTTTCTCCCGGATGGGCGCCATTTCCTCTTTTTGGGTGGGACCGGACAGCGGAGCAGGGCAGGACATGTACGTTGGGTCGCTCGACGGCGGCGAGTCGAAACGCCTACGCGCAGCACGATCGGTAGCCGTGTATGCGCCGCCCGCCTCGCTGCTGTGGGTGGAGGAGGGGGTGCTCGTCGCGCAGCGCTTCGACCCGGCGCGCGCGGTGGTCAGCGGCGAGCCGATCCCCGTGGTCCAGGACGTCGGATTGGACGAGGCCGTGTACCGCGGGCGCGTTTGCGGTGTCGGCGACCGGCGTGCTCGCGCATCGGACCGGCGTGGGAGAACGGCGTCAACTCACCTGGGTCGATCGCGCAGGCGTCGCGCGGGGCACCGTCGGGCCGCCCGATGAGACCGGGCTCAGCGGTCCTGAATTGGCGCCCGATGGCCAGCGCGTTGCGGTGATGCGCACCGTGCGAGGGAATACGGACGTGTGGCTGATCGACACTGGCCGTGACGTGTCAAGCCGCTTTACGTTCGACCCGGGCCTCGACGGCGCTTCCTCTGTGGTCTTCGGATGGGACCCGCGTCGTGTTTCAGTTCACGCGCGCAACGGCCGTCAGACCTGTTCGAGAAAGCGGCAAGTGGCGCTGGCGACGAGCGACCCCTGCTGACGTCGGAGGAACCCAAGACGGCGCTGGACTGGTCGCGTGACGGGCAGTGGCTGCTCTACAATACTCGCCATCCGAAGACAGGGTTGGACCTCTGGGCCGCGCCGATGGCCGGCGACCGCAAGCCGGTCCCGGTCGTGCAGACGCCCTTCGACGAGACGGCGGGGCAATTCTCCCCCGACGGGCGGTGGGTGGCGTATCAGTCGAACGAATCCAGGCCAGTGCAGATTTACATCCGACCGTTTCCGGGGCCCGGCGGCCCGAGGCAGGTGACGACGGCGGGCGGGAGCCAGCCGCGATGGCGGCCCGACGGGAAGGAATTGTTCTATGTCGGGCTCGACGGCCGCTTGATGGCAGTGCCGATCGCGGTTGGAGCGGACCGACAGCTGGAGACCGGCACGGCGGTGGCGCTCTTTCGGACGCAACTCGCCACCGGCGCGAACATCAACTCCGGCGGTGACAGGGTCGAAGGCGCAGTACGCAGTTGCCCGCGACGGCCGCTTTCTGATGAACGTGACCGTCGAGGCGGCGACCGCGACACCCATCACGGTCGTCCTCAACTGGGACGCGGCGTTGAAGAAGTAACTCACCATGAGCACCGATTCTCCTTACCGCTGGCGACGAGCGCCGTCGGTTCCATCAACATCGTACGGATGCTGCGGGCCTGCGTCTTGTCAAAGCTCGAGAGCTGCATGGCGTGCACGTCCACGTTGCAGCGCGCATGATGCCGCTGCGGGAATGGCTATTCGTCCGCAGCACGAGATGGCCGACTTCGTGCGCGATGACCGTCACCGAGCGGGATCGCGAAGATCTGGGGGCGCCGGGCATCGCCGCGATGCGGTCGCAGAAGATGTAGCGCGCGCCCGCTGGGGAGGTGCGCCTGGCCGAGCACGTTGTCCGCGATGCCCTCTGCTGAGATTTTCTTCTCGGTCATCTCGCGCGAGAGCAGCAGCACCGTGAGATGGAGCCGGCCGTCCTGATGCGTTCTCGACGGCTGCCCTGCGCTATCGACCCATACGATGCGGACGCCGATGACCGTCGTAGATCCTCGCGACGCGAGCCATGGCTTCGTCCAGGACGTCGCGCGACACGGCCGCGTAGTTGACGACGTGCAGCACGATCGTCGCTTCACGCTGGTCAGTCGCGGCGACTTGCCCGGTCTGGGCGCGTTGCCCGCCCCGCCACCAACATGGCGAGAACCCCCATCAGAACCACGGTCGCCTTTCGTCCTGTCTTCGTCATCGCCCTTCCTCCTCGGGCTATGGAGGCGGGAAAACCGATCGGAAAGGGCCACGGGGCGTAAAATGCCTGCCGGACTGCGGTTTCCGATGCGCTGTTCCGTCAACGTGCTCAGGTGACCAACCTGCTCCTCGCGTGGGGCAACGGCGACGAAGTAGCTTTCGAGCAGCTCGTCCCGCTGGTCCACGCGGAGCTGCGCCGTATCGCCCGGCGGCAGATGGGCCACGAGCGCGTCGGACATACGCTGCAGCCCACTGCGCTCGTCAACGAGGCCTACCTCAAGCTCATCGATATCCGGCAGGTGCAGGCTGGCAGGACCGCGCGCACTTCTTCGCCATGTCCTCGCGCGTGATGCGGCGAGTCCTGGTGGACTGCGCACGCGCGCGCGGTTACCAGAAGCGTGGAGCCGGGGCGCAGAAGGTCACGCTCGACGAAGGACGTGTGGGCAGTGCGGAACCCGCCGCTGACGTGCTCGCCCTCGATGACGCGCTCGAAGCCCTGGCAGCGATCGATCCGCGCAAAGAGCAGGTCGTGGAAATGCGTTATTTCGGAGGATTGAGCATCGAGGAAACGGCCGAGGCACTCGGCGTTTCAGTGCGCACGGTAAAACGCGACTGGACGATGGCGAAACTGTGGCTGCGCAGGGAGCTGAAGAAATCCGGGGATTAGTTTTCGAGTACCATGCGCGTCATCATGCGCATGTTCAGCCTCACCATCACGCTCGCCACACTCGCCGCCTTGCCCGCAGTCGCGCAGGTCAAGGATCCGGTCGCGCCGGCGATGACCGCCGAACAGATCAAGGCAAGCGAATCGCTCGCGCCGAAGTTCGACGAGTCCGCGGCCAGAGAAAAAGCCCGGCTGGAAACGTTCGCCAATCGCCCGCTCGGCGGCGTGATTCAGCGGTCGTTCAACGTGTTCGCGAATTATCTGGTGATGGCCGCGGAGATGATGCCGGAGGCGAGCTACGGCTTCCGCCCGACGCCCGACGTGCGCACGTTCGGCGAGCAGATCAATCACGCCGCCGGCGCGCACTATTCGTTCTGTAATCAGGCAGGGCTGCCTCCCGGAGTGCAGAAGCAGGCGGCGCCGAATCTGAGGACGGTCACGGCAAAGCCGGCGATTATCGCCGCGTTGAAAGAATCGATCGCCTATTGCGATCGCGTCCTCGCCGCGGCGACGGAATCGTGGCTGATGGAAACCGCGCCTGGCCTCGGCGGCTCATCGAGCGGCCTCGTCACCGGCATACGCGCGCACAGCTTTATTTACGGCACGGTCCACAGCGCGGAAGACTACGGAACCATCACCACCTATCTGCGCATGCAGGGGGTCGTTCCGCCGTCCACCGCGCTCCACCCACCTAGTCGGTAGCCGGTAGCCAGTAGCCGGTAGCTGCTGGTAGCCGAGAGCCAGTAGCCGCTAGCTACTGTCTCTATCGCTCGGCGTCGTCGTCGTCCTGCCCCACAGCTTCGGGCGCGGTGAAATCGTCGTCTTCGTATTCGCCGGCGAGCAGTATCGGACCTTCGCCAGTGTCCGAGCGCAGGAAATATTTGAATACCCATCTCGCGACGCGCATGCCGCATTCCCGCCCGGCTTCGTCTGCAAACCGGAAATGGATCCCCTCGTAGACGCGCGCATCCACGACGTCGTCGGCCGCCTCTGAGAAAGCGAGATAGTCGCGAACGTTACCCGTCCCCGCGCCGATCATCGAAAACGGCACCCGGTCGGTTCCGAAGAACATCCTCAACATTTCGGTGGCGGCGCCGGAGAGGCTGTTCGCGCCTGACGTGTAGTCAGGGTAGTTGGGTGTCGCGATGAAGGGCTGCCAGGACGGGTCGCCCTCGGTCTCGCCGTTGCCGTCGCTGTTACCAAGCTGAATCGCGGTAATCGGCCGCCACAAATTGTATTGCGTCTTCGCCAGCCAGGACGTCATCACCGCGTCGGCCATGGCCATATTGACGAGGGCAAACATCCGCGCGCTGTCGCCGATGTCGCGAAGGTTTCTGTCCGTGATTCCTCGCAGCGTGCGGTTCCAATAGAGCACAGCGTTGTCGGAATAGAACACCGCAATGGCCGTCTGCTCCGGCGTGCGTGTGGAACTGGTGTTCCGGCCGAGCTCTTTTACCTCGTTGTAGTCGGCGGTGTACCGGCTGCTCGTTATGCGCGGCGGCTGCGATGCGAACATATGCGACTGGTGGCGCACCGCAAACGTTCGCATGGTTCCCATCCATGGCGTCGTCATGGAGATCGGCTCCGGCGGCGTCGTCGTCGTGAACGACGTGGGCCGCCACTCGCCTACGCCCATCCCTCCCATGAACACGGGCGCGGGCACCGGGTAGCTGCCGTCGTTCCGGCAAATCTCGATGATCGCCGCCGCAGCCTGCGCGCCGGCGGCGATGCCGGGATCGTTGCCGGCGATCTGATGCGCCGTGAGATATGCCTGATAGCGGGCGTCGAGCGCCGCCGTCTGAGGTGGAAAACGATTGACCAGCACGTCGCGCGCGGCCTTCGCGGCCGCGCCGATTTCGGAGCCCGACGTCCGCGCTATTCCACTCGCATAGGTTTCGTACCGATGCTGAATAGCCTGAACCGCGTCGTGCATCGCGATGTGCACCATCGCGAAATCAATGACGCGCGCCGGAGCCGCCGGACCTGCGGCAAGGATGGTGTCGTTCGTAATCAGATTCCAGTCGGTAACGACGTCAGCACGGGCCGGGACCGCAGAGGCCAGGAAAAAACATACGAAGACGCCGACGAGCCGCAGGACGACAGTCATGTCTGTGCTCCTTTTAGCGCCGAGCCAACGATTGTGAGGAAAAAGAGAGGGCACGATACGCCCTAACGTGGGGCAAAAACAAGCGCAAACTACTGGCTAACTAGCCGGTAGCCAGTAGCCAGTAGCCGGTAGCTGGTAGTCAGATTACGGAAGGCGAAAGGCGATCAGCTCTCCGCTGTGCCCGGCGCCGCTGATCGCCACGACGAGATATTGCCGTCCGTTGACAATGTAGGTCATCGGCGATCCCGTTTGCGGCGCGGGCATGTAGACGGCGCCCACTTCCGCTCCGGTCGCCTTGTTGTACGCTCGCAACATCGAGCCGCGCGCACCGGTCGGCGTCGGTCCGAAGCCGGCTTCTCCCGAAATCACCAGCGTCTTCGTCGTCAGGGAGCCGACAACGCCGGGACGTCCCGTGCGCGGGATGTTGAGCCCTTTGAGCGCGGCGTGATTCTTAATCGCGTCCGGCGTTTCACCGTGAGCCACCTGCCACAGGATTTCTCCCTTCGCGAGATCGATCGCGGTGATCTGCCCGTATGGCGGTTTCATGATTGGCAGCCCCTGCACGTTGAGGCCCGGCGCACCGCCGCCCCCCTCACCCGCCGGCGCTGCCGCTGCTGCCGCCGCCGGAGTGCCAGGCGCGACGGCTCTGTCTCCACCTGCCGCCGATCCCGTGCCGCCAGTCGTCCGTGCGCCTGTCAGTGCGTTGCCCACCACGTACGCGAGATCGTTGCGCGACGGATCGCGAGGCGGAACGAGGCCGAGCTGGCTCACCGACTTCTGCGAGTTGACGTAGAGAATGCTGGTCTCCGGGTCGTAGGAACCGCCCGGCCAGTTGGTGCCGCCGCCCGCGGCTGCGAGCGTCAGCGTCGCCAGCGGACCTTCCGCCTTGCTGACGACCGGCGGTGTGAAGATGGGACCGTATTTTGTAGCGCGAAATGATCTTGCGGCCTTCGGCACGCAGCTCGGGCGTGAAGTCGATGAGATCGTTCTCGACGAACCCCTGGGAGTCGTAGTTGAACGGCTGGCCGCGTCCGTTCAACGGAAACGGCTGCGTCGCCGCATACCATTCTCCCGGCACGTCCCCCTTTGGCACCGGCCGCTCTTCGATCGGCCACAGCGGCTGACCCGTGACGCGATCGAACACATACATGAACGCCTGCTTCGTCGGCTGCGCGACAGCTTTGATGATCTTGCCGTCGCGGCGAATGTCCACGAGGATGGGCGCGCACGGGATGTCGTGGTCCCAGATGCCATGATGCACGAGCTGGTAGTGCCACTTCCGCTTGCCGGTCTGCAGATCGACAGCCACGAGGCTTTCAGCGAAGAGATTGTTCCCCGGGCGATCGGCGCCGAAATAATCTCCGGTGGCGCTCTCGACCGGCAGGTAGGCGATGCCCAGCTCGGGATCGATGCTGATCTGACCCCACGCGCCGGTGTTTCCCGTATACGACCACGAGTCTTTGAGCCACGTGTCGTTCCCGAACTCGCCGGGCGACGGAATGGTGTGGAAGATCCACAACCGCTTGCCGGTGCGCACGTCGAACCCGCGGATGTACCCCTTCACGTTGGTCTTGCCCGTCGGCACACCTCCCGAGCGATGGGCGGCGCCGACCACCACGACGTTGCCGGCGACCATCGGAGTGGCGTGCAACCCGATCTCGGTCGACATCGGATCGATCACCTGATCGTTGTTCTGCTTCAGATCGACGATGCCGTCATCGCCGAAGCCTGGCACGCGCCTGCCGGTCTTGGCGTCGAGCGCGATGAGCCGGTAGCCAGGCGTCACGTAGAAGATCCGTTCTTCTTTGCCGTCGGTCCAATACGAGAGACCCCGGCCCGACAACTGCCGCGGCCCCGCGGCCCCTCTCGGGCCTTCGCGCTCGCTGTGCATCCACAGCTGCTCTCCGGTCTCCGGATCCAGCGCCGCGACGGCGCGGCGGCTGCCGGCCGTCGTGAACAGCACGCCGTTGGCCATGACCGGCGTCGATTCGAACATGAACTCGGGGCGCGGGCCGAGGTGATCGGTCTTGAATCGCCACGCAACCGTCAACTTGCCGAAGTTTTCGCCGTTGATCTGATCGAGCGGCGAGTACCGCGTATGCCCCGGATCGCCGCCATACGCGCGCCACTCCCCCGCCGGGTTGCTGGCACTGCTTTGTCCCCGCAGCGTGATTCCACTCGACGCGCACACGAGCGCCGCCGCCAGGACTGCGGCTCGGCTCCAAATCGATCGGGTCATTTTTTATCTCCCGTTTCTGGTGGTGCGAAGATGACGTTGACCGTGATGTTCTGGCGCGTGACGCGCACGTCCGGCGCCGACGACCTCTTTTTTTGATCCGGGGGCCCCTTCCCCCCGGTCCCCTTGATCGGCGCGCTTGCATACTCGATCCGATAGCTCATCGCCGATTCCGCCTGCACTTCGTCGATGATCCCCGCCAGCCGCTGCAGGGCTTCGCGAAGACCGCTCGTCGAGTTGAAAGCGTGCGCGCCCCCCGTGTCGCGCGCTATCAGGAGGCTCACCGGAAGCTCGGTGAGATTGCCCTGCTTGAAAGCCTGGCCGGTGAGCGGCACATTGAGCCTGATCGCGTGCTGCACGCCGCCGCGCGAGGCGAAATGATCGACGATGTGCTTCACTTCCTGCGGATTGATCTCGCCGGTCGATTCGAAGCCCTCTGCCGTAATCACGACGAAGATCGGACGATGATCCGTCGTCTGCGCGAACCGGTGGAAGGCGTCGTCGATGTGTTTGTGCATGCGGTTGGCGCCTGAGAGACCAAACATGTTGCCCAGCGCGTCGCGCACGGCCTTGCGATCGAGCGTCGGCCGCACCCGTATCTGCATGGTGCCCGCGACCGTCAGCAGCATGATCTCGTGTTCGGGATCGAGCGCGTCGACGAAATCGGTGAGCGCGGTCCGCACCTGTCCGATCTGCTGGCGCAGGTATTCGGTGTTGTCGACGATGAGAATCACGCGCGCGGGGCGGCGGGTCAGTTCAACCTTGGTTATCTCGCGCCGCTCGCCTCCCTCGAGAAGCTCGAACTCCTCTGGTTTGAGATCGAACACGGCGTTGCCGGTGGCCGCCGTGGCGTCGACGAACACCCGGTGCGGCGATGTCTGGCCGTAGGCGGAAGCCGGAAGCGAAGACGCCGTGAACACGAGCACGGTCAACGCGGAAACGCCGAGACGCAGGCCTGGCGCGAGAGACATCGATTGTATGGAACTCGACGCGGATTATAAGGTGGCCGGCACGAGCCGACCCCGAGGATTCTGCCTGACTCCCAAGGACTCCTCAACAAACCCCAGTCCTGCTATAATTTGCGACTCTCAAATCCCAGACGGAGGTGCGCACATGTTGCCGGACACCGTCAGTTCCGTTCTCCGCCGGAAAGCTCGACAGGTCCTGTCGATCGCTCCCGACGCATCCGTATACGAAGCCATCGCGCTGATGGCTGAAAATTCGGTCGGGGCCCTGCTGGTTGTTTCCGACGGAACGCTCGCGGGAATCCTCTCGGAGCGCGATTACGCCCGAAAAGTCGTCCTCCAGTCTCGATCGTCGAAAGACACGCGGGTCGTCGACATCATGACCTGCCCGGTCGTCACCGTCAGCCCCGCGAACACCGTCGAAGAGTGCATGCGGCTGATGACCGACAACCGCATCCGCCATCTGCCGGTCGTCGAAGGGTCTGCGATCGTCGGCATCGTCTCGATTGGCGACCTGGTGCGTTCGGTCATTACCGTGCAGGGGGAAATCATCCAGCACCTGCAGGAGTACATCAACGGGCCTCGCTAGGTGCGATGGGTGCGCAGGTGCGTTGGGTGCGTCAGGTGCGTCAGCTTCGTGCACCTGCTCTGCTTCCGGCTCCAGCTCTGACCCAGGTTCCAGTTCGGAGGACGGTTCGACCTGTGCGTCCGGCTGCACGGGTTCCGGCTCGGCCGGCGCCGCGGGCGGTGGAATCGCCACCACCGGCGGCGGCGTGATTCTGCCCATGCGCGCGCGGATGATCCGCTGGCGCGCGCGCAGGCGGCCGTTCGGGTGCGCGACGTCGAGCGTGCGCGGATTGATGATCGCGCCCGCCATCAGCGCCGCCTGGTCGGGCCCGATCGCGGACGCGGGAATGCGGAAATAATGGCGCGCCGCCGACTCGGCCCCCCAGATGCCGTCGCCCCATTCGATGTTGTTCAGGTAGAGCTCGAAAATGCGCGTCTTGCTGAGCTCGTGCTCGAGCCGGCGCGTGATGAACAGCTCGGCCAGCTTCCGGAACGGATTGCGCGTGGGCGAGAGGTAGAGATTCTTCGCGAGCTGCTGCGTGATGGTGCTCGCGCCGCGGGTGAGGCTGCCGCGCTCCCAGTCGGCCTCGAGCGATTTCTTGATCTCCTCGAGATCGATCCCTTCATGGCCCCAGAAGCCGGCGTCCTCTGCGACGAGCACCGCACGCTTCAAGTGCGGCGAAATGCGGCTGTAGGGAACCGGCTGATGCAGGCGCCTCAGCTCGCGGCCTTCCGCGCGGGCTTCGCGCGCGCGCAGATCCATGAACGCCGTCGACCGGGGATTGTCCGTGCGCAGCACGCGCACGTCGGGCAGCGTCAGGTACAGAAACGCGATGTAACCGAACCCGACCACTGCGATGGCCGCAACGGCGCGGCCGACCCGTCGCATGTCATGATTATAGTCTTCGCAATGCTGCTGTTTAGCATGGTGAACGCCGTTGCACAGAACGACAAATGGCCCGCGCTGCGCGCGCAGATGGTCGAGACGCAGCTCCGCGCGCGGGAGATACGCAGCGAGTCCGTGCTCAATGCGATGGCGCGCGTGCCGCGGCATCTGTTCGTGCCGGCCGACGTGCAGGCGCACGCCTACGACGACCGTCCGCTGCCGATCGGTCACGGCCAGACGATTTCGCAGCCTTACATCGTCGCCTACATGACGGAGATGCTGCAGCTCGAGCCCGGGCACAAGGTGCTCGAGATCGGAACGGGCTCGGGGTACCAGGCGGCGGTGCTGGCTGAAATCGCCAAACACGTTCACAGCATCGAACTGGTTCCCGGTCTGGCGCGGGAAGCGCGGGCCGCGCTGGCGAAGGCCGGTTACGCGAACGTAACCGTGCGCACTGGCGACGGGTACCGTGGATGGCCGGAGCTCGCTCCCTTCGATCGCATCATCGTCACCGCGGCACCGCCGGACATTCCGCAGGCGCTCGTCGATCAGCTCGCCATCGGCGGTGTCATGGTGGTGCCGGTCGGCACCAGCGAGCAGGAGATCGTCATCATTTCAAAGACGGCCGCGGGCGTGACGCGGAAACGCACGATCCCCGTGCGGTTCGTGCCGATGGTTGCACCCTAGCTGCCCTTCGACTAGTATCCGGCTCCGTTCAACACACAGGACAGGAGCGTCCCATGCAGATAGCCGAGCGCTTGGTTGGCAACGTGAAGATTCTCGATCTTTCCGGTCAGATCACCCTGGTGAAAGGCGACGATCAGCTGCTGAAGGACAAGGTGAACAGCCTCGTTCACCAGGGCCACAAGAACATTCTGGTCAACCTCGCCAACGTCACTCACATGGACAGCGCCGGCCTCGGCGAGCTGGTCGGCGCCTACACTACGGTCGCGAAAGCGGGCGGCAGCATGAAGCTGGTGAACCTGACGAAGCGCCTCCACGACTTGCTGAGCATCACCAAACTGTTGACCGTGTTCGACACCTACGATTCCGAAAAGGACGCGCTCGGCACGTTCAGCTGAGGCGATGCAACGGGTCCGGCTGAAGCCGGACACTACGTACAAGGCTACGGCGAGTCTCGCCGAAGCGCTTCGCACGAACGGTCCGGCAAGCCGGACACTACGTACTGGGCGATTTGGCAGTGCTGCGCGATTTGTATCGCAGGACGAGCGCCGTTACGTCATCGCTCTGGGCGGCGCCGGCGGCGAACACCCTGACGTTCGACAGGATGCAATCCAGCAGCGCCTCGGGTGTGCTCGTGCGGTTTGTCTGCACGCAGGCCAGCAAACGCTCTTCTCCAAAATCGTCGCCCGCCGCGTTGAGCGTGTCCGTCACACCGTCACTGAACACCACCAGAGCGTCTCCATCTTCGAGCTGCACTGTTTCCTCTTCATACGTCGCGTGAGGAAACAGCCCGAGGATGAGCCCTCCCGTCTCGAGACGGCGTACTCCACGAGAGCCGATCACGATCGGAGGATTGTGTCCGGCGTTGCTGTAGGTGAGCCGGCCGTCGGCGCCGAGCACGCCGTACATCACCGTCACGAACCGCGACTGGATCGCGCGGCGGATGAGAGTGCGGTTGATGTGGGTCATCAATGCCGCCGGCGAATCGGTTGACGCGACCTGCGCGGCGAACGCACCTTGAATCATCGCGGTCAAGAGCGCTGCCGGAGGACCTTTCCCCGCGACGTCGCCGAGGGTGAACGCGAAGCGATCGTCCGTGAGGTTGAAGTAGTCGAAGAAATCGCCGCCGATTGACCGGCAGGGGATCGACGACGCGGCGACGTCGAAATGCACCCCGGAATGCAGCGCTTCGGGGAGCAGCGCGCGCTGAATCTCGGCGGCGAGATGCAGCTCGCGATCGAGGCGCGCCTTCTCGGTGGCTTCGCGATACAGCCTCGCGCTTTCGATGGCCGACGCGGCTTCGCCGGCAACCTGTTCGAGCGCGCCTCGCGCCGCTCCAGACATCAGTTGCCCGCGCTCGCGGCTGTCGAGATACAACACCCCGATGGGCTGCTCCTCGCCCTGGCCGGCGGCATCTTCGACATACCGGACGACCCGCAGCGGCGTGCACAGGACGTGGCGAATACCGAGGGCAACGGTACCCAGATGTTGCACCGCGACGTCGCTGTCCATCAGATCGGCGACAAATCGCTCGCGGCCGGTCGCGAAGACTTCCTGAGGAATCTTCTGGCTCGTCGCGAAGGCCTTGCCCGACAAGGTTACCTTGCCGCGCGCCCTCGCGATCTTGAACTCGAGATCCCCTTTCGGGCCAGCAAGCATGATGAACCCGCGTTCGGCGCCTGTCGCTTCGATCGCCGAGTCCATCACGAGCATCAGCACTTCGTCGAGCACGCGCGCCGACCCGAGGCCGCGCAGCCGATCGAGCAGCGCCGTCAGAGGCCGGAAGTCGATCACATTCGAGGCATGGCTGGGACGCGAGTCGGGCTCATCGTGCGCGAGAAACACCATCTCGACGCCGCCGTGGTGCCCCAGCCGGATTCTGTCTCGATGCCTCAGCGGCCTCTCGGTCACCTGTTCGCCGTCCACGAAGGTTCCACGGCGCGATCCGCGATCTCGCAACACGAAACTTCCGTCATCCAGGCGGACGATTTCGGCGTGCTCGCGCGACACGTCGGCGCCGGCCAGGCACAGATCGCTTTCGCTTCTCCTGCCGATGCGAAACAGCGGCTTGTCGATGACGACCACGCGGCGGCCGAGCGCGTCGTCAACCTGCAGGCGGGGATGGGAGGCCAAAACCGGGTCGGTCACATTCGCGTCGAATTATACGAGAGCTTGCCTCGCCGCAATCCTGGGTGTAGGCTGTGCCACCTCAAGTTGTTCGGATCGTCACAAGGGCCTATGCGGAATCCGTTCAAGTGCCGTCTTTTTGGCCACCACGACTATGAAATGCGCCGGGGGCCGGGCAGCGTCTTTCTGGAATGCCGGCATTGCGGCCGCCGCTCCAAAGGCTGGAGCCTGGACGAACGGCGGGTGAAACGCGTCGACAGCCGCCAGCGGCTTTTCATTGCGGATTCTCTCGACTCAGTCCATGAGATCCCGGCTGGAGAAGGCGCGGATGTCCTGCCGTCGGGGGTATTGGCGCACATGGGCGAGCTGAGGTTGACCTTCGGCCGCAGAAACTGGCTCTGAGGCTAACTTACCAGAGCTTCCTCGCGGAAAGAGAGACAACATGAGCGACACAAATCTCGATGTGGTTCGGCGGGGGTACGACGCGTTCGGACGTGGAGACATCAAGGCATTGCTCGAGTTGTTGGATGACACGATCACCTGGGTGTCCCCTGGACCGCCGGAGCTCGCCACCAGCGGCCGCCGCACCGGACGCGAGGCTGTTGCGGAGTTCTTTACGACGGTGAACGAAGTGTTCGAGATCCAGCGGTTCGAGCCGAGAGAGTTCATCGTACAAGGCGATCGTGTGGTCGTCCTCGGTGATGAAACGGCCCAAGTGAGGGCAACAGGCAAAGTGATCGACATCGATTGGGCGCACGCCTTCACACTCAGGAACGGAAAGGTCGTTGCGCTCCACGAATACCTCGACACCTCTGCTGTCGTTGCCGAGCTGCGTTCGGCGCACGCCGCCCTCTGATCATTGCTGTTGTGACGAAGGTGGCACCATCCCCTTCACGCGGAAGTACGTAACCAGGTTCCCGTAGTGCTCCTGAAGGTGGCCGGTGTTGAGGATCAACGGCAGCGAGCGCGCGCCCTTCCCCATCCCGAACGGCAGCTCCACGCTCTCGCCGGCGCGCGCGTCGTTTAGCGCCGCGTATGCCGTGTCGCAGTACGCGATCGAGTCGTCCAGGACTTTGATGATTTGCGCGCGGGTTGTCGCGGTCTTCTCGAACGCCGCCTCGGCGTGCGGTGATTTCTCGCCCTTGGCGGCCGAGCAGAATACGTAGTTCGCCCCGGCAACGTGCGCGAGAATCTCGCCGAACGTGCGGACCGTGCTCACGGGACGGAAGCCATAGTCGGCCTCCGGCATCAATTCGGCCGAGCGTGTGAGGTTCCGCTTGGCGCCATTCCACGCCGATCTCACACCCTCGGAAATTGAATTGGCGCCCGTCGAAGATTGTGCCGCAGCCGGCGCGGCGCTGAATGCCACACAGACAAGGGCGCCGGCGATCATCGAAGTCATGGTCATATTGCCTCCCAGGGATATTCTGTCCGAGACGGCTCGCTCCGAGCAGGGAATGTCGCGCAATGAGTCCCGAGCAGGCAAAAGGGCGAGCGGTTTGACGCTAAGATTAGGTTCATGGACGCGGACGAGCGTGCGCTGAAGATTCTCGACGAGTTTGCGAAGGCGCCCCGCGAGGTGGGCCCGGTGACGCTGTCACAGGAGTATCTCGACCACATCGCGAGGGTCGAAGCACTTCCGCAGAATCAGCCGGGCGCGGACAAGACGTCGCGACACAGGGCTGAGGCAGAATTCCGCAATCATTACCGCCGCGCTCAGCGGCCGTAGCTGGTGCACGACGAATTCCTGCAACTCGTTCGCGAACTCAGGACACGCGATGTTCGAAGTGTTCTCATCGGTGTCGCTGGCGCAAACTATTTCGCACCTGCCGCCGGAGCCGTTTTCACCACCCAGGATCGCGATCTCTTTCTTCCTCCAGATCCCGGCAATCTGATGCGTGCATGGGACGCGTGCGATGCCGCCGGTCTGTCCTGTGGTCGGGCGCGGAGCCGCTCGATGTCCCGCATGATCGAGTCATCGCCGACGCCGTTGTCGCGCGTCGCGCACTCACGCGCGCCACGCGAGGTGAGCTGGAGGTGGACCTCACGCTCGTGATGGGCGGCTTCGAATTCGAGACTGTCTGGGATGATCGCCGGATCTTCGTTGTCGATGGGGTGGAGATTCCAGTCGCGCGTCTGGCGCACATCGTCGAATCGAAAGCCGCGGCGGGACGTGAAAAGGATCGGCTGTTCCTCGCGACACACGCCGAAGCTCTTCGGCAGCTTCTTGGTCCCAACAAGAACCCTCCAAGGTAACGGTCGGGGCCGTAGAGGCTACAATTTCATCATGGGTCCACGGATTGCGAGTCTGATCGGTGCTCTGGCGTTCACAGCGTCCGCCTTCCTGTTGGCGGGCGGACAGGCGACACCGACGGCGCCAGCTCAGCAGCGGCCCGCTCCGGTATCGCGCGCCGGCGACTGCCCGCCCGGTCAGACCGAGGTGCGCGAGGGGCGCTGTCAGGCGCCGGAAACGCCGCCGCCCAGCATCGTCGACTACCGCCCGAAATCGACGCTGGTCGTTGCCGAGCATCCAGTGCCGAAGGCAAAGTTTCCGGTCGTCGACATCCATAGCCATCAGTCTGCGACCGCCGAGAACATGACGCGCCTGGTCCGCGAAATGGACGCCCTGAACCTGCGCGTGCTCAACAATCTCAGCGGCGGCAGCGGCGACCGGCTCAAGCAGAACGTCGACGCCATTCGCCGGAGCCCGTATCGCGACCGCTTTACGGTATTTGCGAACCTCGACTTCGGCCGATTCGCGGCGGGTTGGGGCACCAGGGCGGCTGCACAGCTCGAACAGGACGTCAGGAACGGCGCTATCGGATTGAAGATTTTCAAGGACCTGGGAATGACCGCGCGCAAGGCCGACGGCTCGCGGATCGCCATTGACGATCCCGAGCTCGACCCGGTCTGGGCCGCGGCTGGACGGCTCAACGTGCCGGTCTTGATACACACAGCGGAGCCCCCCACGTTCTTCGATCCGCCCGATTACACGAACGAGCGCTGGCTGGAGCTCGCGCTGTTTCCGAGCCGCCGCAACTACGATCCGTCGCAGGTGAAGTTCGCGCAGCTGATCGCCGAACGGGATCGGATGTTCGCGAAGCATCCGAAGACGCGGTTCATCGCCGCACACTTCGCCTATCACGGCCACGATCTCGAGCGCGCCGGCGCGTTGCTCGACAAACTGCCGAATGTGTATCTCGAGGTCGCGGCCGTCCTGTACGAGTTCGGCCGCCAGCCGCGCGCCGCTGCGGCGTTTTTTACGAAGTACCAGGATCGTGTGCTGTTCGGCAAGGACACCTATGCCCCTTCCGAGTTTCCGTACTACTGGCGCGTGTTCGAGACCGCGGATGAGTACTTCGATTACTACCGCGACTACCATGCGTTCTGGAAGCTGTATGGAATGGATCTTCCGGATGGAGTGCTGAAAAAACTGTACTCCGAGAACGCGATGAAGGTGACGCCGGGACTCCCTCTTCAGCGCTGATATCAGGCGTCAGGCGGCGGACCGAATGCGGCTTCGACAGCCGCGCGAAACGATCGCGGATCGACGGCGGGGTACCTGAACAATTCTGGCTCGATGCTGACGTAATACTCCCATGCGACTGACGCATCGATGATCCGGCGCGACACCATCTCCTGGACGTCGTCCACGTCCTGTCGATGGCCGCGCTCCACTTTCGCCAGTGCCTGGGCGTACGGATCGAAATGATGAAAGCTCGCGCGCCCCTCTTGCGCGATGAACGGACTGCGATCCTGCCAGCCTGGTCGAACGGGAATGAAGTCGATGGGCGACGCCAGCTCCACGTTCAATTGCAGGGATTCCTTGATCCGCGGGATGGCCCGGAACAGCGCGTCACTGTCCGGTTCGACCTTGATGTCCACATCGATGGTGCTAGCACGCCAGCCCGACAGAACGGCGGTCGCCCCGCCCGTGAAATAGACGCGCGTCGCAACATCAGCAGCGGCCCCGAACGCTTGCATGAACCGGCGAATCCGGTCGAGATCGGCTATTTCGCGCATGCCGCTGCGCGCTCGAAGCTGACGAGGCGCCGAATGAAGGCGTTGTAACGGCCGTGTGCCGAGTCGGGATCTTCGGCATGCAGCCGCTCGTAGAGCCGGCGTTCCGCGTCGGGAATCGGGTGCGGCACATCGACCCCAAGTTGCGCTAGACGCGGTGCGCCGATCGAGACGAGCAGGCCCTCGAGCGATGCAATGCCACGCCGCCGGTCGGCAAGCCCTTTCTCAATCAAGTCGCGACCGGGCAACGCGGCGCTATGCTCCATCGCGAAATGATAGCGCACGCATCGATTCGCAGCGCGCTGTGGCCAGCCGGATTCGTGATGGTGAGAACGGGCGAATTTAGCGCCCGCGCGTTGACCCGCCGACAGCATTCTTGTTAGCATCGGCCCGGTTCCCTTCGAATCTCCCCAACAATAGACAACCGCGGACGTATCCGGCAACCGTTTCGAGGAGGTCAGCATGACGCGCTCGAGATCCGTCGTCGTCGCCGCCGTCGTCGGGATCTTGGTATTGATCGCAGGCCTGGCTCCGGAACGGGTGCTCGACGCGCAGACGGCCCAGCCAACGCCGATCCGGGTGCGCGTGCAAATGACGGAGGTGAAGCCCGACATGGTGCAGCAGTGGCGCACGCTGATCCAGAACGAAGCCATTCCTGCCCAGAAAAAAGGTGGAACGCCGTGGCGCCATACCTGGATCGACGGCGGCCCCTTTGGCAGTAGTTCGACCTTCTACACCATCACGCCGGTCGAGAACTTCGCGCAGTTCGATTCCCCGAACTCGATCACTCGCGCGCTTGGCGCCGACGCCGCCGCCAAATACAACGCAAAACTGCAGCCCACAATCGCATCGAATCGCGCGTGGATCGACACATTCCAAACGCAGCAAAGCATTGAAAGTGGCGCGAAGACGCCCCCGGTGATGGCGGTCGTGCAGACGTTCCAGCTGCTGCCCACCACAGGCGCGGAAATGACGCAGTTGTGGCAGTCGGAGTTCCTGCCGGTCTACCGCAAGGCCGGCGTTCGGGACCTGTGGGTCTTTACAGCAGCCTTCGGCGCGCCAATGGGCCAGGTGACGATCGTCAGGCCGATCGAAGCAAATACGCCGAGCTCGACTCTGCCGAACTGCTGCAGCGTGGCGGCCTTTCACCGGACGCGGCGCAAAAGCTGAACGCCCGCCGCAACGCGCTGATCTCCGGCGTGACCCAGACGGTGCTGCGGTTTGTCCCCGAGCTCAGCTTCGGCATGCCCCAGCGCGCGACGAATTAGCCCGCCTGACTCGTCCCGGACGACGGATTCTGCCGCGGCCATCCGTGGCAGAATCTGTCTGGTTCAGTAATCCTGCAATGCCGCTCGACACCGGGTCGCAACTCGGACCTTACGTCATCAAGTCCGCTCTCGGGGCTGGCGGCATGGGCGAGGTCTACCGCGCGTTCGATACAAGGCTCAAGCGCTTCGTCGCGGTCAAGGTCCTGCCGGGCGAAATCAGCGACGACCCCCGCCTGCGCGCGCGGTTCGAACGCGAGGCGCGCGCCGTCGCCGCGCTCAGCCACCCCAACATCGTCACCGTCTTTGATTTCGGCGAATCCGCGGGAAAGCTCTACATCGCCTTCGAGCTGATCGACGGCCAGACCCTGCAGCAGCGGCTGTCCGCCAGGACGATGCCGGTGGATGAGGTGCTCGATGCGGCGGCGCAGATTGCCGATGGACTGGCGCATGCGCACGATGCCGGCGTCATCCATCGCGACCTCAAGCCGCGGAACATCATGTTCACGGCGGCCGGCCTCGTGAAGATCCTCGATTTCGGCCTCGGGAAATTCGTCAAGACAGGCATCGAATCAGCCGAGTCGGCGACGGCCAGCGGCCTTTCCGAAGTTGGTCAGCTGGTCGGGACGATCGGCTACATGTCGCCGGAGCAGGTGACGGGAAGCACTATTGACGCGCGCTCGGACCAGTTCGTCTTCGGCGCTCTCGTCTACGAAATGCTGTCGGGAAAACGCGCGTTCCAGCGCGACACCGTCATCCAGACGATGACGGCAATCATCGACGAGCAGCCAGCGCCGCTGAGCATCGTCGCGCCGAAAACTCCGGCGTCGCTCGGCCGGCTGGTCGGCCGTTGCCTGGCCAAACGTCCCGAAGACAGATATGACTCGATGCAGGATCTGGCGGCCGACATCAGGTCGATCGCCAGAGGCATCACACCACCAAGGCGACGCCTGGCTGGATGGTCAACCAGCCTGCGCGTGGGGATAGCCGCCGTGGCGATTGTGGCAGCCGGCGCGGCCATTACGTTCACAATGCGTAATCTCGTCCGCGATTCTGCAACTCCGCGTTCGGCCGAGCCAATCACAACTCTCTCGTTGCTGCCGATCGAAACGGACAGCGGCGATCCGGCAGAACAGGCGTACTGGGCGGGACTGACGCAGGCTGTCACGACGAGGCTCGCCGCCCTGCCGGCAGGACGGAACGTTTACGTGGTGCCTGCCACGGATGTCACGGCGAGACGGGTGCGCACACCAGCGGACGCGCGCGTGGAGCTCGGCGCAACTCATGTCATACGCGGGAAATCGGCGAGAGACAGGTACCAGGCACGCGCGCGGATCTCGAGCTGGTAGATGCGGCGAGCGGCGCGACGATACGGCGAAGCACCATCACGGTTGCCGAGCACGAGCGCGCCGCGCTGCAGAATCGGATCGTCGACACGTTGCTGTCGATGATCGACGTCACGCTCACGGCCGCGGAGCGCAATCAGATGGGCGCGCATCCCGCTGCGGCGGGGGCGCACGACTTTTATCTCCAGGGGCTGGGATACCTTCAGGACGACAGCAAGCCGGAAAACGTGGATACGGCCCTCGTCGTTTTGCATCACGCCCTCGAGCTCGACCCCAGACATGCGCCGGCGCATGCGGGTCTGGGTGAGGCGTACTGGAAGAAATACCTCGCGACCAAAGACGCGCAGTGGGTCGAAAAGGCCCGGCAGACCTGCGAGCGCGCGCTCGGCCTCGACGAACAGCAAGCTTCGCCACACCAGTGTCTCGGAACCATCAACAGTGGCATCGGCGAATATGAAAAGGCCGTCGAAGAGTTCCAGCACGCGCTGGCGCGCGAGCCTGAAAACGAGATGGTGCATATCGGCCTCGCGTCGGCTTACGACAAGCTTGGATTGAAGCAGCGAGCCGAAGAGACCTACCTCAAGGCCATCGACATCCGCCCGCGATATTGGAGCGGATACAGCCGACTCGGTGCGTTCTACTACGCGCAAAGTCGATACACCGACGCCGAAGGGATGTTCCGGCAGGTCGTCACCCTTCACCCCGACAGCTGGCGCGGCTACAGCAATCTTGGAGCGCTCGTCTACCGGCAGGAGCGTCCAAAAGAAGCCATCGCCGCTTTCGAGAAGTCGCTGTCGATCCGCGCCAACTACCAGGCGGCGTCGAATCTCGGCACGCTTTACTTTTTCGAGCTGGCCGATTACGCTCGGGCCGCTCAGGCGTTTCAACAGGCAGTCTCGTTTCAGCCGAATGAATACGTCGTGTGGGGGAACCTCGCCTCCGCGCGGCTCTGGGCAGGACAATACCTCCGAATCGCGGTCGGCGTTCACCAAAGCAGCTGAGCTCGCCGAGAAGGCGCTCGAGATAAACCCGCGCGACGCAGAGACGGCGATGTCGCTGGCCGAATACCAGGCCGCGCTCGGTCATCACGATCGCGCGCGTCTCTTGATGGAAAGAGCCATGGACCTCGACCCGCGGCGATGCCGGGTTGATGTTCCAGGCGGGTGTCGTGCACGAGCTCTGGTTCAAGGAGCGCGAGCAGGCGCTCCAGTGGCTCGGACGGGCACTGGCGGCGGGATATCAGTGTTCCGAGGTCGAACGGTCTCCTGCGCTCGCCGAACTGCGGAAAGACGGACGGCTCGAGGAAGCTGCGGCGAACGCGCGCACGAAAGACGACACGAAGGGAGCAGTGATGGTCGCACAAGAACATCGTGGTCTCGAGAAAGACACGGTGCGAGGACCGGCGACGGTCTTCACGACCAAGAACGTCACGTTCTATCCGTCCGAGACGGACCAAACGATCACGATCGCGTTTCAGGGCGGGAAAGACGCCCTTGCAATTGGTCCTCACGACTCGAAGACTGGGGCCCAAGGGCAACCGATTACTGGACACGGCCGTAGCGTCAGGCGAGTACAGAATACCAAACCGTCGTCATCACCCGGTGTTGCACCGGGTGATGAGGACGCCAATTCTGGCGGATCCAAGAACCTGATCGTAGACCCTGGATCCGACGATATTCCACCGGGCGACAAATAGGTCGTGGGCATCCGGCTGAAGCCGGACACTACGCACTGGGCTACCAACCAGCGGCGATAGACTACCGCCACTGGACTACCGGCTATCGGCTACCGGCACCGGCGAGTCGATGCAAGGGCGGCAAGAACATCGCGCGCTGGGCCCGAGACTACTGCTGCGCAATCGTCGTGCTCTGGCCGACGAGTTGTTTCCACGCGCCGTTCTGCTTCACGTAGACACGTGTCATTCGTACGCCCGCGGGGGGCCCGCCGCCTGCGCGGTCAACGTAGGTCGATACCGCAACCGGGCCGTAGATGCGGACGCGGAATTCCGAGTTATTCGATACGACGCGCTTCACGTCGGGTGTTGCCGCAACACCTGTCATGAACTGCGGACGCGCCGTGATGCCACCGTTTGGCCCGATCCGCACGAACGTATCGGCTGTCATCGTCGCGTATGTCGCCGCATCCTTATTGGCGAAAGCTTCGTTCAAGCCGCGCTGCACCTTCAGCACTTCCCGCTCATCTGATGTTCCCGATGCCGGCCAGTTGGTAGCGTCAGGCGCCGATGCCCCAGGCGGCGCCGCGGCCGGCGCTTGACCGGCTGCAGGAGGAGCCGCCACGCCGGTGTTATGCGCGAACACCATCTTCCATTGGCCTCCTTGCTTCTGCCACACGCGGGTCTGCCGGACGTCTGCCGCCCCGAGCCCCGAGATGAGCCCCGTGACGACGGCAACGTCTCCGAACACCTGCACGTTCGACTCGCGCGTTCCGTACTTCGGCGAGGCGGGGCGAGTGGTCGCGTATTTCTTGTCCTGCATCTGCCCGTTGCTCGCCACGAGCGCGAAATCGTCCGCGATCAGCGCCGTCAACGCGGCGGCATCGGCGGTACGGCGGGCGGCGACGGCGCCCTCTTCGGCCTTGAGCACTTCCAGATCGGCAGATTGTGCGAGAGCGGTCGAAGCGGACAGAACGGCGGCGAGTAGAAACACGCAGGCACGCATACAGCCTCCTTGGAGTTTGCCGGACGACAGGTGCGACGCTGGGTTGTTCCTGGGCGAAATGGGGTGAACGGAAGCGGACTATAACATAGCGACGGGTCCGGCTAAAGCCGGACACTACGTACTGGGCTACCAGCTAGTGACTTTCGGCTACCAGCCACCGGACTACCGGCTACTGGCTACTGGCTATTGGCTACTGCCTACTGCTACCGGCTAGTTGATGCGCAATAAACGCATACACATCCGCTGTGTTGTCGATGAGCTTGGCCGTGTTGACGGCACCGTGCCCTGACTTCGTTTCTATGCGGATCAGCACGGGATTTTCGCGACTCGCCACAGCCTGCATGGCCGCGGCGTATTTGAAGGAGTGCGCCGGCACGACGCGGTCGTCGTGATCCGCCGTGGTGATCAACGTCGCCGGGTATCGGCCGCCCGCGCGGATGTTGTGCAGCGGTGAATACGCATACAACGCCTTGAACTCCGTCTCGTTGTCGCTCGATCCGTAGTCCGCGATCCAGTTCCATCCGATCGTGAACTTATGGAACCGCAGCATGTCCATCACGCCCACCTGCGGAACCGCCGCGCGGAACAGTTCGGGGCGCTGATTGATAACGGCTCCAACCAGCAGACCGCCGTTCGACCCTCCGGTGATCGCGAGCCGGTCCGGCGAGGTGTATTTTTCTTCGATGAGCCACTCGGCGGCGGCGATGAAGTCGTCGAACACGTTCTGCTTTCGCGTTTTCGTTCCAGCGTCGTGCCACGTTTCGCCGTATTCGCTGCCACCCCGCAGGTTCACGCTGGCGTAGACGAAACCCTGTTCGAGCAATGCCAGGCGCAGCGGATTAAACAATGGCCCGACGGCGACATTGAACCCGCCATAGCCGTACATGAGCGTCGGGTTGCGCCCATCGAGCTCGAGGCCCGCACGGTGCACCAGAAACATCGGCACCCGCGTTCCGTCCTTGCTCGTGACGAAGACCTGCTTCGTCTTGTAGCACGACCGATCGAAACCCGGAAGATCCGATCCGCGAAACACGGTGCTGGCGCGGCTGGCGATGTCGTAGCGGTAAATCGTCAGCGGCTCGGTGAACGACGTGAACGTGTAGAAGACGTGCCGGGAGTCGCGATCGGAGCTGGAAACGGTGGCCGTGCCGGGACCGGGCAGGCTCATCTCGGTTTCGAGCGCTCCGTCCAGGGTGTGCACGTGCACACGCGACGTAACGTCTTTGATGTAGGTCGCGAACAGCCGGCCACCCGCCATTGCCGCACTTTCCAGCGACTCAGCTCTTTCAGGCACCACCGTCGCCCAGCGGCTCTCAGCGGGATCGCGCGGATCGATGGCGACGATCCGGCCGTTCGGAGCGCTCTTGTTCGTCGAGACAATCAGCCTGCCGCCGTCGCTATCGAGCACCGAAAACGAGTCGTCCGTGATGTCAGGAACCAGAGCCAGGAACGGGCCGCCGCTACGGGACTCGCGCACGAACAGCGCATTCCCTTTCTTCCCCGCTCCGAAATCACCCACCCACAAGATCTCGAACCGTTCGTCTTCGGTCGTATGAAGGATGTGGAATCGCTGCGGGTTCGGTGGATCCTCGAACACGAGCTCGTCGGCGTCCTGCGATGTCCCGAGACGATGATAAAAAACGCGGTGATGGGCATTCGAGGATGAGAGCTCGCTGTCGCCGCTCGCCGGCGCGGGATATCGGCTGTAGTAGAACCCGTCGCCGCGCCACGCGACGTTCGACACCTTCACCCACTCGATCTTGTCGGGCAGCCGCGCCCGCGTCGTGAGATCGAGCACGTTGTATTCCAGCCAGTCGGAACCGCTCCTCGAGATGCCGTACACCGCATATCTCGCATCGGCAGAGGGCGTAAAGCTGGCCAGCTTGACGGTCCCGTCATCCGACCACGTGTTCGGATCGATCAGCACCTCCGGCGTGCCGTCGAGCCCCTTCTGCATGTAGAGAACGTTCTGATTCTGCAGCCCGTCGTTCTTGTAGAAGAACACCAGGTCGCGTTTGGTCGAGGGCTCCTGATATTTGGGGTAGTCGAACAGCTGCCGAAGCCGCTCTTTCAACGCGGCACGGCCGGGAATGCGGTCGAGGTAGGCAAACGTGACGCGATTCTGCGCCTCGACCCACGCCGCCGTCTCCGGCGACATGTCGTCTTCGAGCCATCTGTAGGGATCGGAAACCGATCGTGCCGTGGTAGGTGTCCGTCTGCTCGACGGTGCGCGTAGCCGGATAATTAATGGACTGCAATACGAACTTTCAACTCTTCACTTTTTACTTTTTACTTCTTACTTTTTACTTCTTACTTCGTATATATCCGTCAACTTCCCCTTCGAGGATCTCCAGCGGCACCGATCCGGCTGCGAGCACCACGTTGTGGAACGCGCGCTCGGAGAATCGATCTTTCATCTCGGCCTTCGCGCGATCGCGCAGCTCGAGAATCTTCAATTGCCCGAGCATGTACGAACACGCCTGTCCCGGAGTGGCGACATATCGCTCGATCTCGCTCGCTTCGATGCCGTAGTCGATTGCCTGCTGGCGCGTCCAGCGCTTCGCGTGCAGTCCGGTGTCGACGACAAGGCGCCGCGCGCGGAACAGCTCGGCCTGCATCTGCCCGAGCAGCCCTTCCGGATCGTCGTCGTACCAGCCCGACTCTGCCGCGAGGCGCTCCGCGTAGAGCGCCCACCCTTCGGTGATGGCGGAAATGCCGCCGAACAACCGCGCCTGGCGGAACGCCGGAAGCGCCGCATTTTCGACCATCAGGCCAATCTGGAAGTGATGGCCGGGAACGGTTTCGTGGTGGACGAGCGTCCGCAGCTCGAACTTCGTCATGCGCTCGGGCCGCAGCGGCATTTGAAACACCGCGGGACGCGAGCCGTCGAGGGGCGGAGGCGTGTAGGATGCGGCGGCGTTCGCTTCGCGGAAGCGCGGGTAGGGCTGCGCGATCACCGGCCCTTTCGGGCGCATGTCGAATTGAAGAACAGACCGGCGTTGCGCTTCCTGAATCATCACGTCGATGTCGGCCATGATCTGCTTGCGGCCGTCTTCGGTGAGCGGATAGCTGAGATCTTTCTTCAGCTGCGCGACACGATCTTTCACCGTGCCGCTGGATCGCCCGAGCTTGCGCATCAGCGCGTCCATCTCGCGCTCGAGGCGGGCCACCTGCCGCAGCCCGATCTCATGAATCTGGTCCGCCGTCAGGTTTGTCGTGGTGTATTGCTTGAGAAAAAACGCGTAGGCCTCCGCGCCCCCCTCGAACCGCCAGAGGCCCGCATTGTCCGACGAGCGCGGCAGCAGGGACTCGAGATATCCGATTGCCGCTTTCCATTCGGGATACACCGACTCCGAGACGACGCGCTCGGCTTTCGCCACGAGCGCGGCGCGATCGGCGGCGGGCAGGTCTTTTATTTGTGATGCGCGTTCGTCGAATGCCGTGACGAGCGGATTCTGCGCTGCCGGCGTGGCGGAGAACCGCCGCATCTGCTCAATCGTGCGGTTGAGGATGAAGCGCGGCGGAATGAGATCTTTCGCCGCCCGCTGCTTCGCGTCTTCGACCGTTTCGGCCATCCTCGTGCCGACCAGCGCCAGCCGCGCGACGTAATTCGACGCGTCTCTCGGCGTGCGCAGCGGATGCTGAACGCTCAGCACGGTAACGAGCCCGATGTTCGCGCCGTTGTGCTGATCGAGCGGAAACTCGTAGTGGTCGTACTTCTCCGAGTCGAGCCAGCTCTGCAGCTGGTAGCGGAGCAGATCCGCGGACACACGCTGCGTGTCGGTGAGCTGCGATCGATCGAACCGCGCGAGCTCCGTCAGCCCGCGTTCGAGGTGCGCGAGCCGCGGGGCGCGTGCCGCTTCGGTATAAGAGCTCAGCTGCTGCTCGAGGCGATCCTGTTCTTCGCCCGAGAAGTAGCGCGTGCTCACCGCGATGTTCGGGTTCATCCGCACCCAGGCATCGCTGAACTCGCGAAAGAAGTCGTCGATCGAGCGCTGCTGCGCGGTGGGCGCGACGACACACAGAAGCGCGAGCAAGCCAATCGCTACGTGCCGCATGGTGTCGAATTATAGCGCCCGTATGCAGCGGAGTGTTCTTTGGAAGAGAGTACAATCACGATTCGCATGTCGACGCCCTGGTTGCAGACTGGTCTATGCGCCGTATTTGTTCTGATCTCCGCACGTCCCGTTTTCGCCCAGGCGCCTCAACCCGCACCTGCCCCAGCCACTGCCACGGCGCCAGCTGAACGCCGCTTTGAATATGGAGTGCGCTTCGGACCGTCGTTCGCCACGCTGACGAGCGTCGAGCCATTCGATCCGGAGCTGGTCGGATCGGCGTTCGAGCCCACCCTGAACTACGGCGGCTTCTTCTGGATCCATCTCGCCGGCCCGTGGTCGTTCCAGCCCGAAATCATCTTCGCCGCCAAGGGGCAGCGGGTGCACGACAAAGACGCGCCACCCACCACGGCGCCCGACGGCGAGCTGAAGCCACCCGTGGCCGACCGCGTCGTCCTCATCCGGTATCTGGATTTTCCGCTGCTCGTGCGTCTGTCGAAACAGACCGGCGAAGACACGTCGCTGTACCTGATTGGCGGGCCGTCAATCGGATTACTGCGCAATGCCGTCATCCGTCAGGTGGGCGACGCGGAAAAGTTCGTGGACATCGAAGACATGGTCAAGGGCACCAACCTCTCGTTCATCGTCGGCGCCGGCGTCCAGCACAAACGATGGCTGGCCGACGCACGACTCACGAGAGGCATGCAGAACATCGCGGTCAACCCCGACCCCGTGAACGTCTACGCGAACGCCTTCACCGTGTTGATCGGAGTGCGATTCTGAGATGGCATCCAACCACAGAGATCACAGAGAACACTGAGAAGAAACAAATATTTCTCTGTGAGCTCTGTGTTCTCTGTGGTCAGGATCCGGCGGTATCAGAATTTACGCTTGCGCGATGTGTGAGGGTGCTGACGATTGGCTCGTGGGCATTCAGGTTGCGATGCTGGTGGCGATGATCGGCGCAGTGCTGCGCTAGAGCCGTTTTGGTTTGCGCGTAGTACGTCAGTGTCCGGCTTTAGCCGGACTTCACGAGGTCCGCCTGAAGGTGGACCCTACGTACATGCAGAGAACACCGAGAAGAAGGAATTTCTTCTCCGTGCCCTCTGTGTTCTCTGTGGTCAATCTCTGTGGTTAAGATCCGGGAACAACGATCTTCAGCCGTGTTCCCGGTTCGGGCTGCTGGTCCATGGCGTGATCGTTCATGATCGCCAGCGTCCTGGCGTTCACGAGCCCGCCGCCGGCGCGCTGCGCGATCGACTGCCAGGTGTCCCCCTGCCGCGCGACATACAAATCAACGACGTTCGGCTCGATCGCGTCCGCCTCGTTCTGGCTCAACTGCCTGAACGATTGAATCGCCTTGTCGAACCCCGCGACGACGCGGGGGTACATGTCGGGCGCGGCGATGCCGCCGATGAAGTAGGTAGTCCGGCCGATGGGGACGTGCGCTCCGCGCGAGACCACCTGGCCGATCCCCGACGCGTTCCCCTGGTATGTGCCGATGACCGCCTGCAGCCCCGAAATCGAGATTGACGTGATGTCGGCGGTCTTGTATCCCGAGTCGCGCATGTGCTGCTGCGCAATCTGATCGAGGCTGCGCCCCGGGCGCGGCTCGATCGTCCGCAGCACCATGAAGACCTTGTTCCCCGGTTCCTGCGCGACCACCTGCTCGTCGCTGTTGGTGATTTCCCAGCCGTCGGGAAATTCGATCGCGAACCGCAGCGGCGGATGCAGGAAGAGATTGCCCCGGACGATGCCGTCTTCGGGATTGTCGCCGAAGACGACGCCGTCGATACGCGAGAGGTACGGATCGCGATCGACGGTAAGGTTTTGGTCAGTAGCCGCGAGCACCTTCTTCACCACGTCGCCGACTTTTACCGCGCGATTTTCCGGCTGGGGATGTGTGGCCATCCAGTTGGGCACGCCGTTGCGGTCCGCCGCTTCCGATATGCGCGCCAGCGTGGTGAGGAATGCGGGGACTTCGTTGGGATCCCATCCGCCGCCCGCCGCATATTCGGCCCCCAGCGCATCCGCCTGAATCTCGTCGTCTCTGCCGAACTTGAGGAACAGCACGCCGATCCCGCCCTGCGCCAGATCGCTGAACGGCCGGACCGCCGGAACGAAGATGCTGGCGGCGAGCACGCCCAGCGACGCGCCCATGCCGCGCGTGTACTGCGCCGCCGAGTGGCGCGCGGTGACGTGGCCGATCTCGTGGCCGAGGACGCCGACGAGCTGCGCTTCGTTGTCGAGATAGGGCAGGATGCCGCGCGTGATGTAAATGAACCCGCCCGGCAGCGCGAAGGCGTTGACGGCCGGCGAATCGACGATCGCGAAGCTCCACGGAAGGTTCGGCCGCTGCGATCGCCTCGCCAGCCCCATGCCGAGCTCCCTCACGTAGTGCTGGAGCTCTTCGTCTTCGTAGAGCCCCATCTCCTGCCGTATCTGTGCGTCCATCTCTCGGCCGACGCTGATTTCCTGCTCCTCACTCATCAATGAGATCTCGCGCTTTCCCGTGACGGGATTGGTAGCGCAGGCAGCAAGCAGCGCGACAGCGATAACTGCGAAGAAAGTTCGGCTCATCATTTGTCTCGGCTACCGGCTAGTCACCGTCAGCATTAGAGGACAGCACGCGCGATGATACGCCCGTCGTGCAACGCACGTACCATGCTGCGCCGGACCCAATACCTCAAAATCAGGCCTATTTCAGCACTGCCAGCGCCTCGGCGTTCCACAACAGGTGAGGCCGCAGCAGCGACGGGGTGGCGTTGAGCGTGCGCATGCTGGTGACGACCCGCACGTGCGGGACGCCGAAGAAGATGGCCGGCATGTGCTGCTGGTAGAGCTTCTGCGCGTCTACGAAGCTCTGCAGACGTTCGATGCGATCGAACGAGGCGGCGTGTTTCAGCATTAATTGATCGATTTGCCGCTCCCAGTCGGCCGGCGGCGACGTGCGGGCGCCTGCCGCCCAGGGATGCGCGGCGCCGGAGCTGAGCCAGAAGTCGAGGTTCATCGCCGGATCGGTGTCGCGCATCTCGATGCGATCGTAGATGGCGTCGTAGTTCCCCTTCTGCCTGCGCGCCGCGAGCGCCGCGGCGGTGAGCGGCGTGACGTCCACCTGCACGCCGACCGATTTCAACGAAGCGGCGATGAACTCCGCCGCACGTGCGGCCGACGGTACGTCGTTGCGGATCGCCAGCGAGATGCGCACCGGCCTCCGCGCCGCGTCGTTGAGGATGCCGTCGCCTGTGCGATCGCGGAGCCCGAGCTCTTCGAGCATGGCGCGGGCGAGCGCCGGATCGCCGCGGCCGATCGGCAGATCGGGGTTGAACCACGCAAAGTTCGCCGGCGAGACCGGGCCGCCGGCGGGCGCGCACGCACCATAGAACACTTGCTTGCAGTATTCGCCGCGATCGACGGCTGTCGAAATGGCGAGGCGGAACTTTTCATTGGTGAGCCACGGCCGGTCATTCTCTTCCCGGGGGTCCTCGCCGGGGCGGATCCACATCGCGTCGGCGTCGAGGCCCGGTCCGAGATTGAAGAGACGCGCCTTGCCCGCTGCTTCGAGCTGCTTGATTGCTTCGAAATCTTCGGCGCGAACGCGCCGCGTCGGCGAAGTCGTGTTCGCCGGGGCGTCCTTCGACAAGGACGATCTCATCGAGATAGGGCAGCGGCTGTTTGTCGCCCGCCGTGCGCCAGTAATGCGGATTTCTCGCGAAGGCGTTTTTCCCGGCCGGCACGAACGGGCCCATGCCCTGAATCGGGTGGAATGCGAATAGCCGCAGGCCCGGGGCGAAGGGCTGCGGAAACGTCGCTTCGAGGGTCTCGGCGTCGAGCGCGCGGATGGCCACCGGTGTGTCGAAGACGTGAATCGGGCGCTGCGAAGTGATGACGTCGTGCGCGGTGAACGGGCGGCCATCCGGCCACTTGAGCCCGGCGCGGATCTTCAGCACGAAGACCAGGTGGTCTGGCGATGCCGTCCACGATTCCGCGAGCCCCGGCTCGATTTCGTCGGTGGCGCGATTCAGGCGAACCAGCGTGGCGCCGGTCAGCCGTTCGGCCGCAAGCGAGGGCATATCGGTGGACCCCGTGAGCGATCCGCCGCGCGGCAGCGTCACTTCGATGCGCGCCTCGGGGCTCGGCGGCTGCCCTGCTTCTACCGGACGCGTGCCGCTCGAGGCCGATTCCGGAGCCTGACGGATCCCCGGCATGGTGAGCCACCAGATGAGGAACGCCGCGAGGCCGACGATGCCGGCGATCGCAAATGCGACAAGCACCCGCCGTGACGGCCGCGGCGATTCAGGGGCAGCCAATTTCCGCCGGACCGGCCAATCCACTGGCCGCTGAAATCTGCACGCAAATGCACATGCGCTTTTCCCTCTTGCCGCGCTGCTTACTCACGACCGGTCGTGGGTTTTTTTACCGGCCGGTCAATCCATTAGCTGCTATTCACCCGGCGCGGGCCGGCCTGCCACAGGCATCGTACCGCACCAACTTTAGATACCGCAATGAGTTAGCCGAATCGCGCCGCGCGCTGGGAGATCTGGCACACGGTTCGCCAAGGGAAAAAGCCGTCAGCCGGTCCCCCCAGCTCGACGACCACATCGCGACCATGGCGACAGGAAGGTTCACGGAATGTTCGAACAGCACCTTGGGCGAAGCGTCACCATCGATCAGGCTGCGACACTGCTTCACGTGTCGCGCCGAACGATCTACAACCGAATCCGCGAAGGCAAGCTCCAAACGATCCGCACCATCGGCGGATCGCAGCGCGTGCTGATCGCCTCCCTCGACGAGAGCCGGAAGCCGTGGTCGAACCTCGACCCCGAGCACGCGCCCCAGCGCAGGCCTGCAGGGCTGCCGGCCAAGGCGAACGGCGGAGGGAATTCCTGACCCGAGACGCACGTTAGGGAGGATCCGTATGGCGATACGGCACAAGATTGTGTGGGCATCGAGAGTTCTCACAGCACTTGCGCTGATAACCGTTTCCACCACCCCGCTCTGGGCGCAGGAACGCACGCGCCTTCCGGAAACCCTCCGCAAACACGCCGCCTCGAGATCGGCCACGCAGCTCGACGTCATCGTCCGGGGCACGGACGATGAGGTCAGCGCCATTGCCGCGCGCCATGGAGTGCGCATCAAGAAGCGGCTCACCGAAGGCGCCGTGCTGCAGGCCAACGGCGCGCAAATCGAAGCGATCAGCAACGAGACGCCCCGCGTCGCGCGCGACGTCGAGGTGCGGTCGTTCATGTCGATCAGCAACGCGGCGATCGGCGCCGACCAGGTGCAGGCCGGGCTCGCGGGGATGGGACCGTTCACCGGCGCGGGGATCGGCATCGCGCTGATCGATTCGGGTGTGTGGACCGGCCATCGCTCGCTCGCCGGCCGCGTGGTGTTCGCGAAAGACTTCGTCGGCGACGACAAGGGCATGCGCCGGGGGGCAGGGGCCCCCGGATTAAACGAAGACGTATACGGTCACGGGACGCATATCGGCGCGACCATCGCCGGCAGCTCCCCGTATCCGCAGGACGCATCGTTTCAGATGCCATTCCGCGGCGTCGCTCCGGGCGCCAGCCTCATCAGCCTGCGCGTCATCGGCGCCGACGGCACCGGCAAGGCGAGCGACGTGCGCGAGGCGATTCTCTGGGCCATCCAGAACCGCCGGCGCTTCAACATCCGCGTCATCAACCTTTCTCTTGGCGGCCCCGTCGAGTCGTCTTACCTGGACGACCCCATGTGCGAAGCCGTCGAGCGCGCCATCCACGCGGGCATCGTCGTCGTCGCGGCGGCGGGCAACAGGGGGAAAGACGACCAGGGGCGCAGCGTGTATGGCCTTGTCGAGTCGCCCGGCAACGACCCGTACGTGATTACGGTGGCGGCGCTGAACACCAAAGGCACCGGCCGGCGGTCGGACGACGAGCTGGCGACGTATAGCTCGAAGGGCCCGACGCTGTTCGACGGGCACATCAAGCCCGACATCGCGGCGCCGGGGAACAAGATCGTGTCGGCCGAGGCGCTGGGCGCGTCGCTGGTGACGCAGTATCCGCACCTGCACGCGACGGGATCCGGTGAGGATGCCTACGCGTCGATGAGCGGGACGAGCATGGCGACGGGGGTGGTGAGCGGCGCTGTGGCGCTGATGCTCGAGGCGAACCGCGGGCTGTCGCCGATGCAGGTGAAGCTGGCGCTGCAGTCGTCGGCGAGCTTCATGCCGACTGCCGGCCTGTTAGGCGCGGGAGCGGGCAGCCTCAATGCGGCGGCGGCCGTCGGCGCGGCGAAACACGGGCCCAGCCGTCAGACGACAACGATTGAAGGGGAACTCCTCGAATCGTCTGGTGTCGTGAGCATCCAAACGTGCCGCAGGTCCAGCCGACAAGTTATCTGCTCCAACGAGATCCTCTGGGGAGATGAGATCCTCTGGGGCGACGAAATTCTTTGGGGCGACGAGATCCTCTGGGGGGACGAAATTCTCTGGGGGGACGAGATCCTGTGGGGCGATGAAATTCTATGGGGCGACACGACCGTGGCGAAATCTGGATGACGACACAATAGTTTGGAGCAATCTCGACGACGATACGATCGTGTGGTGTAAAGGCGGACTTGGGGTAATTGGATAGATCGAATTCTCACGAAAACGGCAGCCACCCGGGGTGACCGAGCCAATAATTTGTTCGGCACACATCGCAGGCCAAAGGCGCGTAATGATGAGATCGTCTATTTCACGGGAAACGAGACACGACGGTCCACTACGCGATGTTCGAGTGCCTGTCCCGCAATCGCACGTCACCCGCGGAACACCAGCGAGCAATAGGAGACTGTCATGAAAGGTCTCGTCGCATTCGGCGCATTTATTGCCTTCATAGTTCTTCCCGGGTTGGCTTCGGGTTCGCCCATCAGCTATACCGTTACAGCGGATACGTCCTCGATCACTGGTGTCACTGGCTCCATAGACTTTCAGTTTAACCCTGGACTCCTAGTCACTCAGAATGCTCAAGCTGCGGTCGCGAGTTTCGCTGGCGGATCCATCGTCGACTCGCCCTTCGTTGTCGGCAATGTCGTAGGCACTTTGCCGGGATTGCTGACATTCGATAATGGAGGCGCCTTCAATGATTACTTTCAAAGTTTCACATACGGGACGGTGTTGACGTTCGAGCTATTGCTCTCGGGTCCGGCCCTCAGTGCTCCTGACGGCTCGGCGACGTCCGGTTCGACGTTTGCATTCAGCATGTTTTCCGATCCAGCGGGCACGATTCCCGCACAGACAGCCGATCAGAATGGCTTTGTCTTCATCATCGAACTCAACCTTGATGGCACGGTAACGCCAACTGTCTTCAGAGACATTAGCGGTGCTCCAGTTGCAACGTTGACTCCATCGGTACGCCGTCGCCTGTGCCCGAACCTGGTGCGTTTGCTTTGGTCGCCAACGGTCTGGGGATTTGGCTGGCTTTAAGGAATAGGTCATTTTCGAAGCGCGCCCGTCGCTAACTTAATCTTCAACCTTGAATCTACATCTCGTCGTCACGTGAGGATCACTCCATGTGCATACTCCATCAAATAGGCGCAGGATCTTTCGCTTTTCAAGGTCGATCACGGGGTCGACCTTGGTTATTGCGCACCGTGACCACCTCGATCCTGGGCTTTCTAATCGCGACGACGCTCCCGGCATCTGTCAAAGGTCAGGTTGGCGCGAACTCTACTCCGATAGCGCTCGATCCCACTCAGGTGAGTACAACAACGTCAGGCTTAGTCTACAGCCGTGTGAGCCACACGTTTGTCGGCAATGTAACGCTCAAGAACGTCAGCGGGACAACACTGAACGGTCCATTTCTTATAGCGCTGACAGGCCTTCCATCCGGTGTAAGGTTAGTGAATCAGGCAGGCTTGATCGGAACCAACCCATATCTTCTCGTTCCCAATACGGCGCTGACTGCCTCCCAATCCGTCAGCATCGCTGTCCAGTTCGTCAATCCAAAGTTCGCGCCAATCTCATTTATACCAGTCGTGTATGCGGGAACGACAACGGGAACTGTGCAAGGCGGAGGACCACTCGGCGGGCAAGTGGCCGATATCGCGATCGATCCCACGCAGCCCAATACGATCTATGTTGCCACCCTAGGAGGCGGCGTCTTCAAAAGCACGACCGGCGGCATTGGCTGGACGGCGATAAACGCGGGGCTTACCAGCACCTACCTTCAGTCGCTTGCGATAGATCCTGTCAATCCGAGTACGGTTTTTGCCACCGCCATCGGTGGGGTTTTCAGGAGTTCTAATGGCGGCTTAAGTTGGACCGCGCTCACCAACGGGGTTACGGATGACTCCTTTGTGCCGATCGCGATCGATCCTCAACAGCGCAACATCATCTACGCCGGAACGAAGAGCGGCTCGATATTTAAGACAATTGACGGCGGTACAAGCTGGATCAAGGTCGCGACGCTAACGGGATTAGTATGGACGCTGGCGATAGACCCAACGAACCACGCGACGGTGTATGCTGGCACCGTATTCGGTGGGGTCTTTAAAAGCACCGACTTCGGCCTGACTTGGGCCCCCATCAATTCGGGTATTACCAACCTAAACGTTCGATCTATAGCAGTCGACCGACGTGACGCAGGGATCGTCTATGCCGGTACGGATGGTGGCCTGTTCAAGACTGTAGACGCCGGCGCTCACTGGTTTCACCAAATGTCAGCGATATATCCGGGAAATGTTCAGACTCTGACGCTGGATGCTAGCGCCAATCCCTCCACAATCTATGCTGGAGCCTTCGTTGGCGGACTCTTCAAGAGTGACGACGGTGGTGCGTCGTGGATCAAACTCGATACAGGCCTGACACACGCGTCATTGACGACAGTCCATGCCATTGCCGTGGATCCAACGGATCCAACAACACTTTACGCGGGTGCCGATGACACTGGAATGTTCAAACTGACGATTGGCGCGAGCGTCTGGAATAAGATCAATGCTGGCCTTGCAGCCATGCCCGTCACAAATGTCGTGATTGATCCGATCTTCGGCACGGTCTACGCGGCAACTCGTGGTGGCGGCGTGTTCAAGAGTTTTGACCGCGCTCGGAGCTGGATTCTCAGTAGTAGCCGCCTCACGGATCCTTACGTCGAGAGCCTCGCTCTTGATCCGCAACTTCCTTTCACGCTAGCGGCTGGCGGAAGTAGCTCTGGAGTGGGTGTTGGCGTTTATGTGAGTACGGACAATGGTCTCAATTGGGCCACTACCTTTTCGTCTGGCCTTCCAGGGCAAACGCCATTTTGTCTAACGTTCGATCCGGTGAGCCGGTTTACGGTGTATGCAGGCATCGCGGGGAATGGAGTCTATAAGAGCACGGACAATGGCTTTCACTGGACTCCGTTAAATGCAGGCTTGGGGAGTGTGACTGTGCTCAGTCTCGCAATTGATCCGTTCAATCCGAAGAACATGTATGCGAATACGAGTGGCGGACTCTTCCAGACCATAAACGGAGGCTCGAGTTGGACACTCTCCAGTTCCACCATCGCGGGCGGTTCGGTCGCCATCGATCCAGGAACGCCGACGACGATTTTCGCGACGGGTTTCAGTGGTCTCTTCAAGAGCGCTAACTCAGGCGCGTCGTGGACGTTGTTGTATTCAGGTATATCATCGGGGCCGAATCGCGATCGATCGGAACGTCCCGTCGACGATGTACGTTGGAGCGGGTTCCGGATTTTCCGGCGGAAGCTTCGGCATTTACAAGACCACAGACGGTGGAAGTAGTTGGTCGTCGGCTAGCGCTGGGCTTACGGCAGTGCCAGTGATCTCGATCGCTATCGATCCGACCGATTCGAGCAGGATCTACGCCGGCACCTATGCGGGCGTGTTCAGGAGCGAGGATCGAGCGACGACATGGCAACCAGCGGGCACTCGATAGTGTGCCGTTAAAGATGTCTTGACGCCGCGATTGGCATGCGCAGTTTCCTGGTCTTCCCGTCGTAGGAGGTCGAAGCTCGTCCCCTCGTTTCGAAAATCGGAATTGAACACCTTCGTCTTTTCAGGCATCGCGGTCGTCGAGTCGACGCAGCCGATCGCTGCCGGCCATCGTCAGGTGCGGATGGAATTCAACTACGACGGTGGTGGTAACGGGACAGGCGGCGACATCACGCTCTTCGTGGACGGCAAGGAAGGCGGTTCGCCGGTATCCCCAGACTACGGGCCGACCGGCAACGAGTTCAGCAGCCCTGATCTCGCCGGAAGAGCGCTTTCGCGTCGCCACGGCACGGCAATAGCGGAGAGTGATCCTCGCATCATACAGACCCGCTGGCCTCACCGAGCACGGTCGTGGTGACGGTCACGCCCAGGCCGACGCACTCGGCAGGGCGGCCAGTGAAAGATCCGGACACCGGCATCACGCCCCTGGGATGCGTGCTCACGCCGGCAAGGATGTGGCTGGCTGACGCCGTGCCGCCGGTCGTCGGATCGAAGCCGCGCCAGCCGAGCGTCGGCAGGTACAGTTCGACCCACGCATGCGTTGAGGCGCGACCCGCCAGGGACGCCGGCCCGTGGAGATATCCGCTCGCGAAGCGGGCGGCGACGCCGGAGAGCCGCGCCGCCTCCATCAGCAGCGTCGCCATGTCACGGCACGAACCACTTCCAATGGCGAGTGTCTGCCTTGGCGTCTGGACGCCCTTCTCCATCCGGCGAAGGTACCGCACAGTGGTGAAGACCCGCTGACACAACGCGAGCATCGTTCCTTCCGCGTCACGCGGGTCGCCCTCTGGCGACGCACGCAGCCATTCCTGCACGGTCGCGACGTCCTCTGCGTAGGTCGGCCCGGAGTAGACCGCGACAATCGCTGCCTCGAGCGCATCGTAGCTCGGCGGAAACGCCACCTGCCACGGCTCGCCCAGGTGACGTGCCGGGAACGGCGACAGTCGTTCGATCACGACGTCGCTGACGATGCGCAGCGTATCAGCGGGTTCGAGCCAGTCCACCAGCGCGATGGAATTGCCGAAGACGTCGCGCACCCACTGCAGGCGGTGTGCTGGTGCCAGTTCCAAGTGCATCCGCTCCACGCGCAAGTCGTGACCCTCGCGTGGACGCAGCACGAGGCGATGACGATGGAACGAGACTGGCCGTCGATAGGCGTAACTGGTGACGTGCTCGATTCGCAAGCGCATGGTTGTCGCCCGCGATCACACCGGCGGTTCAAGCGCGACGCCACCGCGATTCAGGTGCTTGCGATCGATCGGCTGGAACGTCTGCCCCTTGCCGAGCTCGCAGCTGACCTCGATCTTCGTGCATGTCACGCTGCCGAAAATGCTGGCGACCGCGGCATCAGCAGCGTCGCGGCCGGTGCCGATACGAACCAGGCCGTTGAGGTGCGCAAGGTGCGTGGCGTCGAACACCGTCCAGTTCCCCCCGATCAGGCACTCGAAGCAGGCGTGGAAGTCCGGGGGATCCAGCTGGTAAGCGTAGCCCGAGAAGTAGCGCGCCGGGATGTTCAAGGCGCGACAGAGGGCGATGCCCAGATGTGCGAAATCCCGACAGACCCCGGTGCGCTGCGTCACCGTGTCGAACGCGGACGTCACCGAGGTGGTCGACCCGCGCAGGTACTCGACGTTGTCGTGAATCCAGTCGCTGATGGCGACCACTTTCTCATGGGGATTCTCGATCGCACCGAACAAATCCCAGGCCAGGCGACTCAGCCGATCGGACTGACAGTAGCGGCTGGGAAACAGATACGGAATGCTCGAAGCGCTCAAGTCCGCGACCGGCGTCGCCTCGACCGCACCCGCCCGATAGGTCTGGAAGTCGCACTCGACGGACGCGGAGTAGCTCACGACGAGTTTCTTGTGTCGCCCCGTTTCGAGTCGCACGAAGCGGTTGCCCGTCCCCTCCGCGGTGAACTCCGCGATTTTGACCCGCGGCTCGACGGACAACTGCTCCTCGAGGACGTCCTGCAAGGCGCTCCGCTGGGCGTGAATGTTCAGAATCAGCGTCGAAGGGAACTTCGCCGCGTACTCCAGGTAGCTTTCTACGTGGAAGAGCATGCGAGTCCTCGGAGCAAGGCAGGTGCCCGATGTTCCCTTCTTGATCTCCGCCGTGAATGCGCGAGCATTGTTCGTTGGTTCGATGTCATTGAGGTTGTCATCATTTGCGACGGTCCGTCGCCTTCGGTCCTTGGCGCGAGTCTGTCATTGCGGGCCCATCGGCGCGGCGCTCCTAACAGAATAGTTCCTGCATGGTGCGACGCACAAGAACGGCTCGTCGACGGTCAAGACCTGCGCCACGGCGGCGCACCTCGTCAACGACCGCTCCAACAGACTGCATGGGAACCTGCAGCGTATGATGTGGGCGGTAAGCGTGAGATCCACGCTTCCCCTCAGACGGAAAGCAAAATCCGCATGGACACCTCCGCCATCATCTATCGTGTCGCCGACTTCCTGAAGGCCCATCCACCCTTCAACGCCATGGACGAGCCCGACCTGCTCGAGTTCGCGTCGCGCGGCCGCGTCCGCTTTCACGAGGCCAATGACTACGTCCTCTGGCAGGGCCAGCCGAACCAGTTCAAGGTGTTCGTCATTCAGCAGGGCACGGTGTCGCTCTGGGACGAGCGGAGCGAGCGCGCCGAACTGCGCGATGTCCGCGGCACCGGCGACATGATCGGCCTGGAGCAGTTCGCCGGCGCCGACACCATCACCTGCTCCGCCCGCGCCTCGACCGATGTGCTCATCTACGCATTTTCGGCCTTCGACTTCGAGGCGCTGGTACTGAAGTACCCCTACGCCCGCCAATACGTCTCGGCCTACGACACGGTCAGCGCCGACTACCACGTCCTCGACGAGCGTCGCGAACCCCAGACGATGTTCCTGCACGAACTGGCGGGACATAAGACGTTGCACACCTGTCGCACCGACTCGAGCATCCGCGAGGCCGCGCTGAAATTACACGTGTCAGGGGTGGACGCACTCGCTGTGCTGGACGCCGACGAGAGGCCTGCCGGAGTGCTGACCGCCGACGCCCTGATCGCATGGATCGCCACCGGTTCCGGCGATGGCGATCAGTCCGTCGCGACGCTCCTAACAGAACCGCCTCCCGCGATCGAGCCAGTGGCGTCCGTGGCGGATGGGATGCTGACAATGGCAGCGGCCACCGGACACTCGCTGGCGATCACCTCGGACGGCACCTCCAGCGGCCAGCTTCACGCCTTGCTGTCCCCGCGCGATTTCTCATCGGTATTCGGCGATCAGCCGGTCTGGATGCTCGGCGAGATCCGGCACGCGGCGAGCACGCGGGAACTTCGTGCGCTCAATCAGCGCGTGCGTGCCTTCGCACTCCAGTATCTGACCGGCGCGCCGTCGCTCCAGTGGGTCGCCCGCTTCGTCCACCTGGCCGACGTCGGCATCGTGCAGCGCCTGATCGCCCTGACTGGTGACAATCCGGCGTCAGGCTGCTGGTGCCTCTGCGGGTCGTCGGGGCGCGAAGAATCGATCACCCGGCTCGCGCCGTTCATATGCTTGATTCACGATGACGGCGCTGATGCCGACGCGCGGAGTGCGTATCAACGGGTGTCGGACGCATTGACCGACTGCGACTATTTGCCCAGGCGCCACTTGCCGTTCGACTCGTCGTTCTACTCGGCCGGCATCAGCGAGTGGACGCAGCGGTATTCCGGCTGGATCGGCGATCCCGTGATGAACCAGTTCTATCGCGCCCGCGCGATGCTGGACCTCCGTCCGATCGGCGGACGCCGGCACCTCTGGCACGCTATCGCGCAAACGGTCGAGAGCGCGGCCAACCGTGACTTTCTGAAAATGTTGGCCAACGACTGTCTCGACAACCTTCCGCCGCTCACCTTCTTCCAGGACGCCGTCGTCGAGGAAAGTGGCGAGCAGACGGCCGTGTTTCAGCTTCAGCGAACTGCCCTCGGCCCGCTTGTCGACGTCGGTCGCGTCTTTGGAGTGGCCGCGGGCAAGGCGCTCGGCAGCTCGACCCTCGAGCGCTTCACCATGGCACGCACGCTTCTGCCCGATCACGAGTCGATCTTTCGCGAGGCGTCCGACACACTTCGCGTGGTGCTGTGGCAGCAGGGACGGATTGGCATCAGCCAGGGCACTGACGGTTCCGAACTGCCGCCCGCGCTCCTCAGCCGCTACGATCGCCAGGTGCTCAAAAGCGGATTCCGCTCGATTCTGCGTCTGGTCGAATTCACCGCCGATTGGAAATGGCTCGACACACTGTGACAGCCCCGCCGTTTCTCGAACGCTATCGCACGTGTTTCGACACGACGTGGACCGACGATACGCCGATCGATCGCGTGCGGTTCGTCGTGCTCGATGTCGAGACCACCGGGCTCGACCCACGGACCGATCGCCTGATCACCATTGGCGCTGTCGCCGTGCAGCAGGGCGAAATCGTGCTCGAAGATTCCTTCGAGGCGCTGTTGAAAGTCGCACACAACACCAGCGCCGTCACCGTGCACGGCGTGACCCGCGATGAGAGCGCGCGGGGCATGGACGAACAGGACGCGCTGCAGGCTTTTCTGGACTACCTTCGCGACGGTGTGATCGTCGGACATCACATCGGCCACGACGTCGGCACCTTCGATGCGGCCTTCGAGCGCCACTGGGGCTTCCACATGGCGAATCGCAACCTCGACACGATGGACCTCACGCTGCATCTCGAGAAGGACGGCGCGTTTTCCGGCCGCCCGCCGATCCGGCACTTTACGCTGGACGCTCTCTGCGAGAGGTTCGGTCTCATTCCGCACGGCCGCCATACGGCGAGCGGCGACGCCTTCATCACCGCGCAGGTCTTTCTCCGCTTGTTGCGCCTGGCATCGAAATACGGCCGCGAAACCCTCGCGCGGCTGTCCGCGCCGTTTGCCGAGCCCGCCTGACGAAATCGTCCGAGCGCGTCGATCTTTCATTATTGTGAGCGCTCCCGAAAGTCGCGTATGCTCATCGTCGCCTTGGCTCGGAGGAGCCAACAAACCAGAATGTCAGACGAGGATTTCGAGAGCACGCTCATCGCCGGTCCCAAAACCGGACGGGCCGGCGGCACGCCACCCGACGCCATCGGGCACTACTTCGTCGTCAGCAAAGACGGACAAGCGGATACACGTGTGGAGGTTGGCGCACAGCCGCTCACCATCGGCCGCGACGCCCGGCAATCGCTCGCGCTCCCCGATACTGAGGTCTCGCGGCTCCACGCGCGCGTGTCGCTCGTCAACGAAGAGGTGTTGATCGAAGACCTCGGGTCCACCAACGGCACATTTCTCGACGGACAACGCGTGACCGTGCCGGTCAAACCAACCGAGGGCAGCGTGCTCCGCCTGGGCAGCCATTTTCTCAAGTATGAGCGGCGGAGCCGCCGCGACGTCGAGAAGGCGCGGGAACTCGATCAGGATCTTGGCGTCGCTCGTGGTTATGTGCTGTCGCTGCTGCCGGCGCCTCTCGACGCCGGACCGGTGCTCGCCGAATGGCGCTTCGTTCCGTCGACCGAGCTCGGGGGCGATGCCTTCGGCTATTACTGGCTGGAGCCGGATACGTTCGTGTTTTACCTCCTCGATGTCTCCGGCCACGGCGTCGGAGCGGCCATGCACTCGGTAGCGGTGCTCAACGTGCTGCGGCAGCGCGCGCTGCCCGGTGTCGATTTCGCGGACCCCGCGGCCGTACTCTCGAGCCTCAACAACCGGTTCCAGATGGACAACTACAGCGGGATGTTCTTCACGATGTGGTACGGCGTGTACCGCACCGGGAATCGGACGCTGACCTATAGTTCCGCCGGCCACCATCAGGCTTTTCTTGTGCCTCGTGACAAAGGCGCGGCCCAACCGCTGGGCGCGCCGGCGCTCATGATTGGTGGGCTGCCAGAGATCGACTACCAGGTTCAACACGCAACCGTAGCGAGTGGCAGCTCCGTGTACCTCTTCAGCGATGGCGTCTTCGAGATCGTCACGGCGGACACAAATCGTTGGACGCTCTCGGACTTCGTGCCGTTGCTCACCGAGCCTGCCCTGCCTGGCACATCGGAGAGCGAACGGTTGTACCAAGCGGTGCGGCGCACGGCTTGCCCGGGACCGCTCGAAGACGACGCATCGCTGATGGTTCTCACCTTTCCCTAGAGTGGAGCAACGAACGTGGAAATGACTGTCGTCAGCCTTGGAGACCGCGTCGTCAAAGTCACGCTCGTCGGGCGCCTCGACACGCAGAGCGTCGGCCGCGTGGAGACGCAGTTCATCGCGCACCTCGCCGCGGACAATGCCATCGTCGACTTGTCTGGCGTGGACTTTGTCGCGTCGATGGGAATCAGGATGCTGGTCTCGGCCGCGAAGACCCTGCGCACACGCCAAGCGAAGCTGGCGCTTTACGGCGCGCAGCCCCGGGTGCTTCAGGTCTTGGAAGCGGTGTCCCTTCAGCAGATCGTACCAATCTGCCCCACCGAGGCGGAAGCCCTCGCCACAGTGGCTCCGGCGGAATGAAGGAACCGGGCGCTCCAATGTCCACTCGGCAGGAGGTTCTCAGGTTTCCTCCAACGCTCGCTGGACTCGACACTGCCGCGGCGTGGCTGCGCGCGCTGATCGGTCGAGACGTGAACGACGATGCCCGCTACAACCTGGAACTGGTGTTCGAGGAAGTTGCCGCGAACATCGTCCGGCATGGACATCCGACCGGCGACATCGAGACGGCCGTTCGTTTCGACGCCGATGAGATTGTCTTGACGTTCGAAGACGACGGCGTCGCGTTCGATCCCGGCGAGGGGCCGGCCCGTGCGCTTCCTTCGTCGCTCGATGAAGCGCGGGTGGGAGGCCTTGGCCTGGTCCTGCTGAGGAAAATCGTCACGCGCATGACCTACGAGCGAACGGCGCAGAAACGGAACATCCTGTCGCTCGCCATCCCCGCCCGGTGACTCACTAAGTACGTAGTGTCCGGCTTTAGCCGGACTTCCCATCAGGTATAATTCGCATGTGACGTGCCAGGTCTGCGGCCTTGAAGTTCCGGCCTCCTCGCCGCACTGTCCTCACTGTTCTACGATCGGGCTCACCGTCGGCGTTACAGTCGGCTCGGCGCCCACCGACGCCCCCACCGTCGTTTCCATGCCACCGGCAGGTGAGGCGTCGCCGCCGCGTTCAATACCGTCCGACCCGGAGGATTCGGGTCCGCTCAAACCGGGCAAGCCTTTCGGTTCTCGCTATCACGTCATACGCCTCCTCGGTCAAGGTGGGATGGGCGCGGTGTACCAGGCCTGGGACGAGGAACTCGGCGTCGCTGTCGCCATCAAGGTGATTCGGCCCGAAGTGTTGCAGGACCCGATCGCCGCGCGCGAGATTGAAGGGCGATTCAAGCGCGAACTGCTGCTGGCCCGGGAGGTCACGCACAAGAACGTCGTGCGCATCCACGACATTGGCGAGATCGCCGGTATCAAGTACATCACGATGTCGTACATCGACGGCGTCGACCTCGCGACCATTTTGAAGCGCGACGGAAAGCTGCCTGTCGCGAAGGCGCTGGCCATCCTGCGCTCGGTCATCCCAGGCCTCGTGGCCGCTCACACGGCCGGGGTCGTGCACCGAGATCTGAAGCCGGCCAATATCATGGTCGGGAAGAAGGGCGATGTGCTGATCATGGATTTCGGGATTGCCCGAGCCATCGGCAAGCCCGACATCGGACCGGCTGTCCAGCAGGCAACCCACCACAACGAATTGCGGCGTGCAGCAGACAGGTACGCGGGAGCCACGATGGCTGGCTCTGTGCTTGGCACCGTTCACTACATGGCGCCGGAGCAGGCTCGAGGCGAGGAGGTGGATCAGCGCGCCGACATCTACGCGATGGGACTCATCCTCTATGACATGCTCCTTGGGCGGCGCAGAGCGAAGACAGCCGGCAGCGCCGTCGCCGAGCTCGAAGAGCGCATAAAACAGGCGCCGGCGTTGCTCAAATCCATCGCACCCGAGATCCCTGCTGCTGTCGACGCCATCGTCTCGCGCTGCCTCGACCCCGATCGCGAGAAGCGATTCCAAACTACCGGCGACCTTGTCGCGGCGCTGGATCGGCTGGATGAGAATGGAGAGCCGCTCCCGGTGCGGCGCGTGGTCGGGATGCCTCTCATGGCCGCGGTCGTCGTCCTGCTGGTCTCGCTCGGAACCGGCGTCTGGTACTACCAGCGCCAGTTCATCCCACCCCCGGTGCACGATCCGGTGTCGGTGGTCATAGCCGACCTTCAGAACCTGACAGGCGATCCCAGCTTCGACCGCACCGTCGAGCCCATGCTCAGGCGCGCGTTGGAGGACGCCAGCTTCATCAGCGCGTACGACAGGAGTCAAGTCGGGGCGCGGCTGGGCGTGCGCCCGCCTGAGAGAATGGATGAAGTCGTTGCCCGCGAGATCGCCGTAAAGCAAGGTGTGGGCGTCGTCGTTTCTGGGTCGATCGACAAGCAAGGAAGCGGCTACCGGGTTTCGATCAAGGCTTCCGAGGCGGTGACTGGCAAAGTGATCACCGCCGCGACGGGATCGGCCGCCGGCAAGGAGCAGGTATTGGCCGCAACGACAAGGCTGGTCACCTCTGTCCGCACGGCGCTCGGTGACGAGACCTCGGACTCCGCACAGATGTTTGCCATGGCCAACCTGTCAGCGACTTCTCTGGACGTCGTCCGGTATTACGCCGCTGCAAGGGATGCCGGGTCCAACAACAAGTACGAGGAGGCGCTCCAGAACTATTCCAAGGCCGTGGCACTGGATCCGAAGTTCGGCATCGGCTACCAGGGCATGGCTGGCGTGTCGTTGAATCTCGGGAATCAGCAGGATGCGGAGAAGTACATCAAGGAAGCGCTGCGTCACCTTGACGGAATGACCGAGCACGAACGTTACACGACTCGCGCCGGGTTCTACCTGATGACCGGCGACTATCCGCAGTGCGTGAAGGAGTTCGGCGACCTGATCGCGTCGTACCCAGCCGATGTGGCCGCGCATAACAATCTGGCGTTGTGCTGGGTCAACCTGCGGAATTTCCCCAAAGCCCTCGAAGAAATGCGGCGCGTGGTGGCCATCCTGCCCAAACGGGCGCTGTATCGGGTGAACCTGGCGCTCTACTCCAACTACGCGACGGAGTTTCAAGCCGGCGAACGCGAGGCACGCACGATACAAGAGCCCGACGTCAAGGCGCTGCTTGCGCTGGCCTTCGCCCAATTGGGACAAGGTCAGTTGGCTCAGGCGATGGCAACCTACCAGCAGCTTGGGACGATCGACGCGCTCGGAGCTTCCATCGCCGCGTCCGGTCTCGGAGATTTGGCCCGGCTCGAGGGCCGATTCTCGGACGCTGCGCGAATTCTTGAACAGGGCGCGGCCCGCGACCTGATGTCCAAAAATGCCGACCGCGGCGCCGCGAAGCTTGCGGCCCTCGCCCATGTCGAGCTCTTGCGTGGACGGAGACGTGAAGCCATTGCCGCCATCGAAAAGGCGCTGGCAAGCAGCAACGGCATGCGGATCCAGTTCCTGGCGGGCCGAGTCTTCGTCGAAGCGGGCGAAGCCGCGAAAGCCCGCCCCCTCATCGACGCCCTTGCTTCGGAGTTGCGGTCCGAGCCTCAAGCCTACGCAAAGATCATCGAAGGCGAACTCGCGTTGAAAAATGGTGACCCTCGACAGGCGATCAAAGTTCTGACCGAGGCGAACACTCTACTCGACACCTGGATAGGTCACTTCGCTTTCGGTAAGGCCTATCTGGAGGCGGGTGGCCTGACACAAGCGGATTCCCAGTTTGACCGCTGCATCAAACGCCGCGGCGAAACAATGCAATTGTTACTCGACGATGAACCCACCTACGCCTATCTGGCACCTGTGTATTACTACCAGGGCCGTGTCCGGGAAGGGCTCAAGACCGAGGGCTTTGCCGAGTCCTACCGCGCTTACCTGACCCTCCGCGGCCAGTCGAAGGAGGACCCCCTTCTCCCGGAGGTCCGCCGCCGCGTTCTCGCTACTTCGCCAAATTGATCGTGAAGGTCGGGCTCGGCAGAAAATTCGCCGGGGCAGCCGTGACCTTCACCTCGTAGACTCCAGCAGAATAGTTTGCCCCGTTGTCCTTCTTCGTCTGCAGGTTGAAAGACCACGTCTTGCTGGGAACATCGTAGCGGAACGAACTGCCCCCCGAGTCGGTGTTGGTAATGACATCGACAACGCCGGTTTGAGGATAAGGTCCTTTCACGGTGACCGCGAAGGTCGCGCCGGAACTATCCACGACAGTTGAGCCCGCCTTGTACTGCCACTTCATTGGTATCGTACTGCCAGCCTTGAAAGACTTGCCTGCCGGCGGAGGCGCATTCTGGACGTTGAAGAAGACGTAGTTGACCGCGACGGGGGTGACGTTAATCGTGACGGTCACCGGGGCCGAATTCACACTCAGCGCCACTGTCGCATCATCGCTCCAGGGCCCGTTGTTCGCCCGGTAGGTGAATGTATCTGTTCCGGTGAACGTGGCGCTGACGGGTGTGTAGGTGAACGAACCGTCGGCCGCCAAATCGACTTTCCCGCCTGCCGAAGTCGTCCCGGAGATGATCGGCACTGCTCTGAGCTTCGACGACACAGGAGTGGCGGCGCTGTCCCCTCCCGCCGCATCGTTGCCGAGAACCCCGACGACACCGGGAAGGGCGGCGCTCGGGACGACAAGCGTCGTTCCCTGCTTCGTGGTGTAGGTGTCGGCGATGAGGTGGACGCCAGGGAGCGGCGGAACGTTCACGGCGCTGATGGTTTCGGGATCGGACGGATCGCTCACTGTCGTCACCGCCCCCGGGCCAGTGGTGACAAACTCCGCGAACACATAGTAGGTAAAGGTCACGCCGTTCGGGAGCTCTTGTGCGTCGACAAGCGAATACACTCCCCCAGCCACCGAGCCGACCAACACCCGCGAACCGGCCGGAGGCGGTGGGCCTGGCACAGTCGTCGTACCTCTCTCACGATAGACGAGGTAACGAGAGACGTCTTGAGCGCCAGCGTGAGGCGGATTCCAGCTCAGACGAATCCGATGACACTGGGCCGGCGTGAGCCCTGAACAGGAATTATCAATGCCGGCCACCGTGGCCCTGAATCTGTACGGCGGACTGTTCCCTATCGCCAACGCGCTCTCGCGGGTCATCTCTTGGCCGCCGTCGGTGTTGCTGCTGCCGTCGTAGTTGCCTCCGCCGTCGTAGTTGCCCCCGCCGTCGTAGTTGCCGCCGCCGTCGTAATTGCCGCCGCCGTCGTAATTGCCACCGCCGTCGTAATTGCCTCCACCGTCGTAGTTACCACCGCCGTCGTAATTGCCGCCGCCGTCATAGTTACCACCGCCGTCGTAATTGCCGCCGCCATCGTAGTTGCCGCCACCGAGCGACAACGCCGCCATATTTTGCCGGCTGCCGATCTGATTGAGGCGAATGTGGGTCCAGTCGTCGAACCCGTGGAGCCGCTCTGGCGGGTGCGGGATCGTGGGGCCGTTGAAGACGCCGTCGAGGTTGACGTCCTGGCTCGTTGAAGCCGGCCCGCCCATGTTCCAGTCGATTGGGGTCATCGTGCTTGGCTGCGATACGCGAACAAAGTCAACCCAACCCGCCGGCTTGGGATCGGGAAAGCTGGCGCCGTTGCAGTATCGCTTTGCGGCTGAGGTGAGCGTGCCTGCGGCGCGAGGTGCGAACCAGGCACTGCGGTACGGCAGTGGGAGCGGCGTGAGACCGACCAGATTGGTCTCGTCGATGTCACCGAGGACCTGCGCACCGGAGTAATCCAGGTGGGGCTCTCCGGCGTTGTCGAGCAGCCCGCGGATCTGGAACAGGTAACTCATCACGCTCAGGTAATTCGGTTTGCAATTAGGTTCGAACGATATGAGTTCGGGCCGCCGGGGCGCTGCTGACTTCGCTGCTGACTTTGCTGAATAGTGGTGCCGCTCCACCATGCGCCAGCCCAAGGTTATGTCCGAGCTCGTGCATCGTCGTCGACCCTTGAACGAACTCGGACCCGAGGAAGTAGTCCCAAAGACCCAGTGTGATGAGGAGGTCACCGCCTCCGAAGTCGGCTGTCCCCGAAGTGCTTCTCGGCACGTGGAAGTCGCCGTTCGGCGTGTCATCCTCCAGGCAATCGCCGCCACTCCCGGGCGCCGTCGGTTCACCCGAGGAATCGAGGCATGCCCAGAGTGACTGGGGAACGCCGAGCGCATGGGCATACAGTGCATAGTGGAAGAGATCCTTCCGCACGCGATCGAATCGTCTCCGGCATGGGTTGCCGGGACCGCTGGCTTGCGCCGTGCACTCTGCGACGGCCGCTGCGTTCAGCTCTTCGCCTGTGTCGCTGACGGACGCATCGCGATAGTGCTGGAAGCCGGTCTTCCAGCCCACCGTCCCCGGATACGCCGGGAACTGGCACACCTCTCCTGGTATGCCGTCAACGCACGCTGCTTCGGTGATTAACTCCCCGCCACGCGCCAAGCCGGCCTGGACAAGGTACTGATCGGCGTCGGCGGATGCATAAGCGCCACCCAGGGCGTGGTAGTAGGGTCCCACATCGAAGTGCAGCTTGATCCCGTTCGCGAGGAACGCGTCACCTACCTTTGCCAAAACCCCCGGCGTGGGCATGTGATTGTGAGCTGACACGACGCCCTGGCCGCCTGTGTAGCCAGGCGTTGTCATCGCTCCGATTTCGACAAAGAGGTCCTTCTGAGTCGAGCTGGCGCCCATGGCCCACAGGTCCGGCAGAACCTCGCCGTTCGGCTCCTTCAGCCCGCTCACGTCCTCCAATTTGTCCGGTAGTCCGTCGCTGTCGGTGTCTTTCACCTTCGTACTGAAGATGATCGCGGCCCACGAGAGGCATTCATATGGCGTCGAGCTGCCATGGTCGACGGTTGTGCTGACTTCTTCGCCAAAGCCTTCGAGAAAGTCTTTTCCGGGCATCGAGGTCAACGTGAAGGTTCTGGCTGACCACCCTCGATCCGAGCCAGCGCTATTGCCTGCCGAAAAGGGATTCGTCTCGATAAGTGTGCGTTGACCCCGGTTGTTGTCGAACCAGACTCGTTCCGTCGAATTCTTCGCGCCGCTGCCGACGATGTGGGTCATCTTCGCGCCACTATCACTCGACTGGAAGAATCCCCGAATCGCCTGGATCGTCGTCGCGCCCTGGGGTTGGACGTAAATGCCGTCATACAGCACGATCTTCCGCAGCGGTTCGGTTGGATCCGGATGCCGATAGATCACCACGAGCGTCGCGCCGGCGGTTTGTGGAACCTGATTCCCGTTGCCGGCGTCAGGCAGCGAGACGGTATGCAGCAGCTCAGCGTTATTCACCAGATCCGCGTCGTTGACGAGACGCTTTCCCGTCGGGTTACCGTCAGCGTCGAGCTGCCGAGGCAATAAGCCGCGTACATCGGCGCGGAACATCGTCATCTTGTACGCCGCACCTGATCCGCCGCCCGAACTGTGACAGGCTGCGTAGCTCGGAGCCAGCGCCAGCCCGGATGCCCTCACCAGCGTGATCTCCTGACCGCGGAACTTTGCGCCGCTCAGTTGCGCCTCATCGGTCCAGATCGTTTCCCAGTAGAGGAACGCGGCGAGGATGTCGGCGTTGGCGGGCACGCCGCTCATGGAAACCGTGCCGGTTACGAGGCCATTCGATGCATGCTGCGGTGCAAGATCGACGCTTCCCACCACGTAATTACCGGTAATCGAGTAGCTTCCAGAGAAAGGCAAGGCTCCCTGGGCGTGGGCGGCCCGGGACACCAGCAACATCAACGCAAGACACAACACACCCCTGCCGCTTTTTGTCATGATTTCCTTAAATGAGGTTTCAGATCTTGTCGGAGGATGCGCACGGCTCACAGAACCGCGTTGAGGAAGCTGGACCCGACGTTCAGACAGTCGAACGCATGCAGTCCCAACTCTGAGGCCAGTTCAACACAGGTCTCGATGCCTCGCCTGCTGTTGCCGTGCCGGTCGAGGCGTGGTGAATATGTCGCGATGCCCATTTGACGATTGACGACGACCATCACTCCTCCAGATACCCCGCTCTTTGCCGGGACGCCAACGCGGTACGCCCACTGCCCGGAGTAGTCGTACATCCCGCAGGTGAACATGATCGCCAGAATGTCTTTGATGGTCGGAACGTCGAATACGGAACGACCCGTCAGAGGATTTGTGCCCAGATTGCCCAGGGTGGCCGCCATCATCGCCAGGTCGCGGCAGGTCACGAGGATGGCGCACTGACGGAAGTATATGTCGAGGGCCGCCTCGGCCTGGTCGTTGACCAATCCGAAATTCAGCAGCAAGTGAGCGATGGCCCGATTGCGGTGTCCTGTGCGGCGCTCCGATTCGTAGACGGCCTGATCGACGGTCAGCTCCCGCCCGGCGGCCGCACTGAAGCGCTCGAGCAGGCGGTCGAGAGCGGCGTCACCGTAAAGAGAGTGCAGCAGCGCTGTGACCGTGATCGCGCCAGCGTTGATCATCGGATTGAAGGGCCGATTGGTACCGCTCTGGAGCTCGATGGCGTTGAACGCATCGCCGCTTGGCTCGATGCCGACGTGCTGGAATACCTTTTCGTGGCCCAACTCTTCGATCGCCATCCCGTAGGTGAACGGCTTGGAGACCGACTGAATGGTGAAAGGGCAATCGCAATCGCCGGCCGCGAAGATTCGACCGTCGGCCGTGCTGAGGCAGATACCGAAGTGATTGGGATCGGCCCTGCTCAACTCGGGGATATAGGTGGCAACCTCGCCTTCGTTCAATCCGCGGTACTTCGCGTGCAGACCTTCAACGAGGGTCTGGAGTTCGTGTGTGTACATTGTGTGAACATTGTGTCAGCAAGAGTCGCGCCGAGTGCGTCTGGGGCGAGTGTAGCGGTTTAAGTCATTTGAATAGAATGGATTCCAACCATCGCAAAGGCAAGGAAAATCCTAGAAAAAATGCCACTAGTGTCGGGCCATGGGATGAACGCAGACATTTATGTATAAAGTGCTCCCCAACCCATTTTCACGCAGAACGATCAGGTTGCGTTTACTGCGGCAGTCCGCCGGGCCAGGGCTTGACGTAGTCGAACGGCACGTGCCGATGGATGCGGTGAAAATCCTGCTCGTTCTCGGTCACGAGCACGCACCCCGCCTCGCGACACGACAGCGCCAGCAGGACATCGTTCGCGAACGACTTCGACACGCGGCCGATCTCGAGCCCCTCTTTTCGTGCCATGTCGGAGAGCAGATCGCCCGAACGATGCCAGGCACTGGCAGAGGGCGCAAATGTCCGCCCGGATCGCTCGAACACGCTGAGGACGTTGCGCTCGAGCGCCTTCCGGTCCCGCTCCCGCCTCACTCCGGCTCGCAGCTCTTGAGCCACGACGACGCTGAGATACTCGAACGGCGCGAACGCTCGATGGAATCGCTGCAGAACCTCGTTGGCGATCGGGTCGCGAAACGCGTCGATAAAGAGCTGCGTGTCGAGTACGTACTTGCGGGTCGCCCGGGTCACGGCTCGATATCTGAAGAGGTGATCTCGACACCGAGCATGGCCTTTGTACCGTCGACGAGCTCACGCTGAAACACAGCGAGGTCGAGCGCCCGCTCGATGGCCTCGGTCGCCGTGGCCGCGCCGAGCGCTCGCTGGGCCGCCTTCAACTTCGACAAGGGCAAGCGGAAGGTGCGGGATACCCTCTCCTCGCGGCGCACGACCCGCTTCCGCTCAATGCTACTGGGCATGATCGAGTGTATTGACATTCTATTACATTTGTCAATACACGAGGGTGCGGGAACTAGTTCAGAAATGAAGGATGGGAGGGGGTTCAGCTTACTGTTCGCGTCGATCCACGGTGCAGTACGGAACAGAGTTCGTCAGCGCGGCGCTGACCGACCGTCGCCAGCTCCAGAGGCATCAGAAACGGCAGGACCATCACGACGATCCGAAGCGCGTTTTCGCCATAGGCTACGAACAGTGGAATATCGCGCTCGAACTCGGGCGATGCCAGCGGCGGCGGCAAGAAACGGGCGAAGATGACATTCCACCCGAGAATGGGCAGCGTGACCAGGCCGCAGCTGACGACATAGCGAAGCCACCCTGTCTCGCTCATTGCCCCAACGCCATGTGACCTAGTCTGGCACGATGAGTACGACGTTACAGAGACTTTACTTGGTCGATGCGCCGATCCGGTATGAATGGACATGGCGTCACAGCATGCCGCACTCATTCGTGAACTTGGATCGGTCCGCGAAAGCATTCTGCGGGCGGACGAGGCATGTGCACTGAATCTTCAGTCGATTCCCGAGGCACAGCGGGCCAGTGCGCTCAATCTGGTGCATTACATGGCGCTGCGCCGCCACGACCTTCGGCCGGCGCAACTGGTGCTCGCCTCGAGCGGGCTCTCCTCGCTTGGCCGGACGGAAGCGCATGTGCAAGAAAGCCTGGAGACCGTGCTCGACGTGTTGCACGTCCTCGACGGTATTGAGCGGGAGCCTGCGCTCAACCGCGACTGGCTCACACTCGAGGCCGGTGAAGCGCTGCTGACTGCCCACACGGACACCTTGCTCGGTCCACCTCCCCGGGAGCGCACGGTCCGGATCATGGTCACGATGCCGGCTGAAGCTGAAAGCGACTACGGGCTCGTGAGGGATCTCCTGGCGGCCGGAATGGACTGCATGAGGATCAATTGCGCCCACGACGGCCCTGCGACGTGGGATCGCATACTCAGTCACCTCGAGAAGGCGAAGCGCGAACTGAAGCGAGACTGCCAGATCTGCATGGATATCGCCGGACCCAAACTGCGGACCGGTCCCATGGAGCCTGGGCCGGCGGTTCTCAAGATCAGGCCGCGGCGCGATGCCCTCGGTCGCGTCACGAAACCGGCAGTGGTCGCCCTCGTACCGGCTGCGCAGGCACGGTCCGTCGGCGTCCCGGTGGATGCGGTTCTGCCCCTCGATGGCGATCTTCCGGGCGGGCTGACGAGCGGCAGCGCGATCGACTTCGATGACGCACGTGGGCGATCGCGACGTTTGGTCGTGCGCGCCCGCCACGGGGCCTGTATCGTGGCCGAGCTCGACCGGACGGCCTACGTGACAAGCGGAACACTTCTGAGGATCGGCGAGTCCGCGGACGCGGTGACGCGACGCGTCGTGGATATGCCCTCGATTCAGCAGACCCTGATCCTCAAGAAGGGCGATACGTTGTTGCTCACGCCCGACTCGTGCGTGGGGCAAGTGGCGGTGCTCGATGAGCACGACCGCGTGCTGACGCCGGCACGCATTGGCGTCACGCTCGCGGAGGTCTTCAGGGATGTCCGGCCGGGCGAGGCGATTTGGTTCGACGACGGAAAGATTGGGGGGCTCGTGCGAGCGGTGGATCCGCAACAAATCACTGTGGAGATCACGCAGGCTCGAATTGGCGGCGGCAAACTGCTCGGCGAGAAGGGCATCAACCTTCCGGATACCACATTGCGGCTCGCCCCCCTGACCGAGAAGGACGGCGAAGATCTCGCGTTCATCGCCGGCCATGCCGATCTCGTGGGTTATTCGTTCGTTCGACACGCCGAAGACATCTACGAGTTGCAGCGCCGGCTAGCCGCGCTGCACGCGGAGAAGGTCGGGATCGTGTTGAAGATCGAAACCCAGCAGGCGTTCAACGAGCTGCCGAAGCTGCTGCTCGCCTGTATGCGCGGCGAGCGATTCGGCGTGATGATCGCGCGTGGGGACCTCGCGGTCGAGTGTGGATTCGAGCGGATGGCCGAGGTGCAGGAAGAGATCCTGTGGATCTGCGAGGCGGCTCACACGCCAGTGATCTGGGCGACCCAGGTGCTCGAGTCTCTGGCGAAGACCGGGATGCCGTCGCGCGCGGAGGTCACTGACGCCGCGATGTCCGAACGCGCCGAATGTGTGATGCTGAACAAGGGGCCGTTCATTCGGGAGGCGGTGGAAACCCTCGATGACATTCTCCGCCGGATGCAGGCGCACCAGACCAAGAAGCGGGCGATGCTGCGACCGCTTGAAGTGGCAAATGTCGTGCTCTCGGAACTATCCGCGCCTCGGACGCCTGCCGCGAAGCCCTGAGGTATGCAACGACGGCGGTTCTTGATTGGCGGCTGCGGTGTGGCGTTCGCCGGTATCGGCGCGAGCTATGCTGGCGCGCGTCAACAAGCATAGAGGGCGTTGGGCGCGCACTGTTCGTCGGCAGTCGGAAGCCAACCTCGATGCACTATATCGATGTGCGCGAGCTCGACGAACCAGGTACGGCACGCGGCCCGGTCTGAGGCCGAGCCACGATCGATACAGCGCCCGCGCGGTGTGCTCCCCACCGTTCGGCGTCGTCAGGCCGCCTGGACGCCGCCTGCCGGAAGCGGGATACGCGGAATTTCGACCAGCCCGCTCAGGTAAGTCCGGGTCTCAGTCAGCGTTGAGGCCACGAGAGTCGCGCCTGCATCCCGCAGCAGCTGTGTGCTGTCGTCCGCCAGCGCCCGCGGGCTCCAGCGTCCGACCAGGATTCGCACCTCCGGCAACGCCGCGTGGAGCCTCTTGACGAGATAGCGTGTCTTGGACGGAGGGCTGGGCGGTAGATCAGCGAGGCAGACAACCGAGACCCCTTGCGCTTGTACCAGCGACACCAGTTCCGAGGCGAGCATGCGCCCCTTGGCGACCTCCACGACGATTGGCAGATCGTCCAGCAAGTGCCCGAGCATCTCCAGTGCAAGCTCGTCAGCTACGCCGTTGGTCGCCAATCCCAGCACGCGCAGCGGTTCCCGTAGTCCGGGAAGTGCCGGATCATCAGGCGGTGGTGGCTCCGGCTGGAGGCGTCGGATCAACTCCGCCGCGTCGGACAGCAGTTCTCGCGTCGCATCGATGACCGCCGTTTCTTCGTCCAGCGATAGCCGTTGCTCGAGGCGGTCGCGCTCCGCATAGTTGAGCGCCGGCAGCAGCAAGGCGTCGTAGACTGTGCGCGGCGCCTCGGTCTTGATGTGCTGCTCAATGAGGTCGGCCGCCTCGCCCTGATCTCGGGCCAGCAAGCGCTGATAGTAGCCAAACTCGGGGGCGAGCGCGGGCGTGTCGGCCATCAGCATCCCGACGAATTCGAGACCGGGTACATGCTTGCCAAGCACGACGAGGCACACCGTCAGCGGTGTCGCCATGAGCAGGCCGAGCGGTCCCCACAACCACGTCCAGAAGGCCAGGGACACGAGCAGCGCCACCTGGGAGACTCCCGCCGCACCCGCATACAGGACGGTTTCGAGCACGAGATTCGTGAACAGCTCGAGCACGACGAACAGGGCCACCACCCAGAGCGGACCGGCCCAGCCCGGGAGGGCGGCAAGGCTGACGAGGATCGGCGCACCGGCGCCAATCACCGGTCCGATGTACGGGATGAACCGGAGTGCCGCACCGAGCGCCGCCCAGACCATCGGGTACGGGACGCCGAGGACGTAGAGTCCGATTCCGGCGGCGATGCCATAGACCAGATTGACCAGGGACTGCATCAGCAACTGGCGACTGACCCGCGTACCGGCCTCATCGAACGCCTTCGTCGTGACTGTCAAGTGGCCGAGGCCGAACAGCCCAATCAACCGATCGCGCAGATCCCGGCGTTCGAGCAGCATGAAGATCACCATCGCCAGCACGAGCCCGGCGGTCCCCACGGGGCCGACGATCGGACCAAGCCACGAGAAGCCCGGGAAACCCGTCACCAGCTCCGAGGTGACCACGATGGGCCGCGAGGACGTTCCGGTCGGCGCGCTCGATTGTCCCAGATCAGTCTTGATCCCTTCGATCGTCTCTTGAAGCTTCTCGACCGATCCTCCCTTCCCTGCGCCGCGGACATCCGCGATCTTCGCCAGGATATTGACGCGATAGGTGGGGAGGTCGTCGGCCAGATGATCCATCTGTCGCGCGAGACCCCAACCGGCGAGGCCGAGAACGATGAACACGAGCGTGACCGCCGCGAGGACAGCCGGGACGCGGCCGAGCCAACGCTCAAGCCAGCTGACAGGAGGCGTCAGGACGAACGTGAGCAGCACGGCGAGTGCGATCGGCACGAGGACGGCCTGCGCCCAATAGAGGACGACAATGACCAGTACACAACCGGCGAATATCACCCACGGTTTCAAGGTGTGTGACGTGTCATCCATGGAGTCCCACGCTTGTACTGTATTGCGCAAGCCCATCTGGGTCTGTGCACACTTGAACAGCGTGGGTGTGGCCAAGTGGCGCACACTTGCGGCCACTCGAGGGGCGGGTCCGAAGGACCCGGAGGTCTGATGTCATGCGCGCACCGGTGATCCTGCCAATATTCGGGACCGCACTCAGGGCCTGGTGGGATGACGATGCACCGCGCCTCGGCGCGTCCCTTGCCTACTACACGCTGTTTGCGATCGCGCCAGTACTGCTCGTCGCTACCGCGATCGCGGGAATGGTCTTCGGCGCCGATGCCGTCCGCGGGGAAATTGTCGGCCAGCTCGATCAGCTCGTGGGACGCGAAGGCGCGCGGGCGGTGCAGAGTCTTCTCGAGGGAGCGAGTCAACGACGAGGTGGGATAATCGCCACCGTTGTCGGCAGCATCGCCTTCGTCGTCGCTGCCACCGGAGCATTCCTCGAACTCCAGGCGGCGCTGAATACGATCTGGCGCGTGAAGCCGAACCCGGGTATGAATCTCAAGGCATTCGTGCTCGATCGTCTACGCTCGTTCGGCCTGGTGGTGGCAATCGGTTTTCTGCTGATGGTCTCACTCGCGGTGACGGCCGCTCTTGCTGCGCTAAGCGGATGGCTCTCTGCGCGCGCCCCGAGCATCCCGCTGGTGTGGAGCGGGGTCACTGTGCTGGTGTCGCTCATCGTGACCACGGCGCTGTTCGCCCTTCTCTATCGCGTCCTGCCCGACGTGCATCTGCGCTGGCGCGATGTGACGACGGGCGCATTTGTGACCGCCGTGCTCTTCACGATCGGTCAACAGTTAATCGGACTCTATCTCGGTCAGAGCAGCGTGGCCTCCAGCTACGGCGCCACCGGATCGGTGATGATTCTCTTGTTGTGGGTCTACTACTCCTGCCAAATCCTGTTGCTCGGGGCCGAGTTCACTCGCGCGTACGCGATGCGCCAGGGGACTCAGCCCGCCCCTGAATCATTCGCCGAAAGGGACCTGGTCGCACTCAGCGAGGCGACTTGAGGACAGCGTCGCAGACGACTATCGGAGCGTAAGCCGCGCGCGCGTTGAGTCAAGCGATCGCCGCACGCCGCGAGTCTTCATACCCTGAAGATAAACAACTCTCTCCTGAGTGTGTTGCTTCGCGACTGAATACCCGTTGGAAGGGCCGACGATTTTGGCTGCTCAATCAAACAGGCGTTCCGTGGTGAGGTCCAGCATAATGAGAGGCATGAAGATCATCCGCACCATCATCATCGTCGCTGCTCTATCGGCGGTCGCCCTCGCGACCAGTGCGTGTCCGGAAAAGGGCCCCGCTGAGAAAGCCGGAGAGAAGATCGATAAGGCGATCGACAAGACAACGGACGCCGCAAAGGACGCCACGAAGTAGAGGGACACCCTCGGACCCTCGGACCTCACCACCCCGTCGGCTTGCCTTTCGTCTGCTCGTCGAGCCAGGTCTTGAGCGGCGCGAAGTAGTCGACGATCGCCGTCGCGTCCATCTGGCGCGTGCCGGTCGAGCGCCTCGAGCGCGTCGGGCCACGGCGCGCGACTGCCCCATCTTCAGCATCGCGTCGAGGCGCGATCCCACGGCCTTGCTCTCGTAGATCGAGCAGCGATGGAGCGGCGCCGTGCAGCCCGCCATCTTCGAGAGCTCGCGGTGAAACTGGAACTGGAGGATGTGCGCGAGAAAGTAGCGCGTGTACGAGTAGTTCGCCGGCACGTGGTACTTCGCGCCGGGATCGAAGAGCTCTTCGCCACGCGGCGACGGTGGCGCGACACCCTGGTACTTCAGCCGCAGGTCCCACCAGGCCTTGTTGTAGCCGGCCGGCGCGATCTCGCCGCGAATAGACGTGCCAGCGCCACTGGTCGATCAGCAGGCCGAACGGCAGGAACGCCACCTTCTCGAGCGCCCGCGCGAGCAGCAGCCCGGTGTCGCGCGACGCGTCGGGCACCTGGTCGATCAGACCGATCTCGCACGAGGTACTCCGGCGTGACCGACAGCGCGATCGTGTCGCCAATGGCCTCGTGGAACGCCTGGTTCGCCGAGTCGCGGAAGATGAACGGCTGCGCCTTGTAGGCCCGCTGGTAGATGTTGTGCCCGAGCTCGTGATGGATCGTCGCGAAGTCCTCTTCGGTCGGATCGATGCACATCTTGATGCGCAGGTCCTCGAGCGTATCGATGTCCCACGCGCTCGCGTGGCAGACCACGTCGCGGTCGGCCGGTTTGGTGAACAGCGACCGCTCCCAGAACGTGTCCGGCATCGGCGCGAAGCCGAGCGACGTGTAGAAGCGCTCGCCGATGCGCACCATCTCGGTCGGACTCACCCGCCGGCGCTTCAGGATGTCGGTCAACGAAAAACCAGTCCTCGTCGATCCGGCCGAGACGAGGTCGCCGACGTTCGACCAGTCCTGCGCCCAGATATTGCCGAGAAGGTGCGCCGGCATCGGCCCGTCGGCCGGCACGGCGTCGCCGTACCGCTCGTGCAGCTTCATCCGGACGTAGGCGTGCAGCGACACGTACAGCGGCCGCACCTGATCCCAGAGTCGATCGACTTCCTTCGTGAAGTCCGTCGGCCGGCATGTCGTACTTCAGGCGCCACATCGCGCCGGTGTCGGCAAACCCCAGCTCGCGGGCGCCGATGTTCGCGAGCTCGACGAACCGCTGGTAGTCCTTGCGCATCGGCACGGAGATGGTGTGCCAGCCTTCCCACACCTGCCGGAGACGCTCGCGGGTCGCGCGACGTCGCCATGATCTCGGTGATCTGCTCGATGTCGAGACACGACTCGGGCTTCGCCCGTTCAGTGCACCACTTGCCCCGGCCGTACGTCGCCTTCGATTGAAGACGCGAGACTGGTCACTTCTTCGGCGAGCTTCGGGTCCGACGGCGTCACGTAGCTCGAGCGCGATCTTCAGCAGATCGAGCTGCGCGGCGCTGATCAGCCGGAAGCGCCACGCCGTCGAAGCGCGCGGCCTCCTTCGCGAACCGCGCGGCCGCGTCGATGTAGGCCTGCGACGCACGGGCGTTGAGCGCTTCCGTGTCGGGGGTGATGTACGTCGAGTACACCCACCCCGCCTGCTGCGACGCCACGGAGAGACGAAGCATCGTCGTCGTTGGCTCGGTCGACAGAAACGCCGCCGCGTCCGCCGCCGTCGGGCCGCGCGATCCACAGCCGGAGACGACGACCGCCGAGACGGCGATCGCCAGCCATACGTTCGGTCTGATCATGTGAACGTCCGTTCTTCGCAATGGCCAGGGGCGCCAGCGCGACATCGAGCGGCTGCGCGCGTGCCAGACGACGAGCAGCGCCGCGCCAATGAGCGATGAGGCTCAGCGCGAGGCCCGCCCAGAGCCCCACGACGCCCCACCCGAACCAGAAACATAGCGCATAGCCCAGCGGCAGACCGACGACCCAGTGCCCGACGAGGTTCAACAGCATCGGCGTGCGGGTGTCGCCCAGCCCGCGAAGCGCGCCCGTCGCCACCGCCTGGAACGCCGTCGAACGGCTGGAACAACGCGCACACCAGCATGACGCTCGTGCCAACCGCCAGCACGGTCGGGTCGTCGTGAACAATCGGAGGAACGCCTGCGGGATCGACACGAAGAGGAGGGCAATGACGGCCGCGGCCGCCGTGGCCAGTCCGAGCGCCGCCCAGCCCGCGCGCCGCATGCCGTCGGCATCCTGGCGGCCCACGGCCTGGCCGACGCGCACAGCCGCGGCAGAACTGAGTCCGAACGGCATCATGAAGAAGAACGCGGCGATGTTCAGCACGATCTGGTTCGCGGCGAGCGCCGACGGGCGAGATGCGTCCGGCCAGCGCCGCGGCGGCGGCGAACACGCCGACCTCGAGCGCGAACTGCAACGCCGCCGGCGTGCCGAGCCGGACGAGCTGCCAGCATGCGCGCCGTGTCGATCGTCACGGCGACATCGTGAAGTCCCGACGGCCGGCGCCGTTCGGCCCAGCACGATCGCGATCGAGAGGAACACCGCGAGGGCGACGCGCGCGGCAACCGTCGCGTACGCCGACCCGAGGACACCCAGCGCGGGCACACCGAGGTGGCCGTACACCAACACCCAGTTGCCAAAGGCATTGACGATGTTCGTGACGACGACGCCGGCGAGGATCGGCCGCACGACGTTCATGGCCTGGAGGTACCGGCGGAACACCGTGAAGACGAGCAGCGGCGGCGCCGACCAGAGCAGCGCCGCGAGGTACGGCTGCAGCAGCGACGAGCACCTCGGGATGGATGCCCGAGTACGGCAGAAGGATCACGCCGAGATAACCGACGGCGACGAACACCACCGACAGCACCACGGCGAGCTGGAGCGCCGGCGAACAGCCAGCGATGACACTCGTCGATGCGGCCGGCGCCGAAGCTCTGCGACGACGAACGTGTCGAGCGCGAAGAGCAGGCCGCAGCCGAGCACCATGACCGCGAAGAACAGCGTCGATCCGGTGCCGACGGCGCCGATCGCCGCCGGGCCGAGCGGGCCGACGATGATGGTGTCGACGATGCCCATGAGCATCCAGCCGATCTCGGCGAGGATGACGGGCCACGCGAGCGACACCATCGCGCGAAGCTCCCGGCGCATGCAGAGAAAGTATTAGAATGGCAAGGTCCGACTGTCCTGGAGGCCACCATGAAACGCGTCCTGTCCTGCTGCGCCGTGCTCGTCACGGCCGCGCTCGTCACACCCGCGCTGCGCGCCGATGTCAAGACCACCGAAAAGTCGTCGGTCGTCTTCGAGGGCATGATGGGCGCGATGTTGAACCGCATGTCCGGAAGCTCGAAAGGCACGACGACCACCGTGGCCGTCAAGGGGTCGCGGATGTCGAGAATGGCCGACAACGTCGGGCAGATCATCGACCTGTCGGAGCAGAAGATCGACAGCGTCGACGTGCGCCGG